>NZ_QXEC01000049.1 GCF_003583405.1 Micromonospora radicis | reverse complement strand
CTCACCACGTCCCCCACCACCCACCACCCACCGCCCCACCGCACCGCCACCCGTCGCCCCGCCGCCCGCCGCCCCGTCGCCCCGTCGCCCCGTCGCCCCGTCGCCCCGCCGCCCCGTCGCCCCGTCGCCCCGTCGATCATGGAATTACTGTCGCCCGCCGCCGCGATCATGGAGTTACTGTCGCCACAAAAGATGCATTCCGCCATCAATCCACGACCACAACTGCATGGTCGGCGCATGGCGCCGCCGCGACGCGTAGGGGTGCGGCGCTTGGGGGCGTGGGGGGCGGCATGCGCGGCGCACGGAGGAGGTAACGGGCGGGCGAGGGGCGTGGGGTGCGGCATGTGCGGCGCACGGCGCCGCCGCGGCACGTGGGGGGCGGCACGCGAGGGGGTGCGGCGTGGGGATGGGGCGGGGAAAGCGAACGACCCCGGACGGGGTCCGGGGTCGTTCGGTGATCGTAGCGGGGACAGGATTTGAACCTGCGACCTCTGGGTTATGAGCCCAGCGAGCTACCGAGCTGCTCCACCCCGCGTCGGTAGATCCACCGTAGCGCACCGACCCACGCCGCCGCAAAACGACCCACCGAATGCCGGGTGCCCGACCCGGCGGCGGCATCGAACAGTTCGCCGGGCAGGGCCAGCGGGGCCGGACAGCCGGAAGGGCCCGCGGCAGCGACTGATCGCCGGGCCGCGGGCCCTCACCGGTCGTACGTCAGCCGTTCGGTGACGGGGTACCCGTCGGCGCCGGTGCCTGCGCGCCGTTCCCGCTCGCCGCCTGCTGTGCCTGCTGGAAGGCGGTCAGCGCGTCGTCCAGTTCCTTCAGCGCACGGCCGTACCGCTCGAAGTCGCCGGACGTCTGCGCGGCCCGCACCTCGGTGATCGCGGCCTGTACCCGGTCGGCGGCCACCGCCAGTTCACCGGTGAGCGGCGGTGCGGTACCGGGAGACGGGGTGGCCGACGGGCTGGGCGACGGCTCCTCACCGTCGGCCGGCGGCTCCTCGGTGGCCGGCGGCGGGTTGCCGGCGGCCGCCCGCTTGCCCTGCTCGACGAGCTGCTTGATGCCGTCGGCCGGGTTGTCGGCCAGCACCACGAACGAGCCGCCGTCACCGTACGACATCAGCACCTTCTGCAGCAGCGGGTACGCGTCGGTCTGGTTGCTCTTCACGTAGACCGGCTCGACGTAGAGCATCCCGTTGCCGAACGGCAGGGAGAGCAGGTTGCCGTACTGCACCTGAGCCTGGTTCGAGGAGAGCAGGTTCAGCTGCTGCCGGATGTTGGCGTTGTTGGTCATCTGCTGGTGCACCTGCACCGGACCGGAGATCCGGGTCTGGTCGGGCAACTCCAGCACCTGCAACCTCGGCTGCCCGTCCTGGTACGACGCGGAGATCAACGCGGCCAGGTTCTGTCGGCCGTTCGGGGTGACCGCGCTGGTCAGCTGGAAGGTCGGCGCGTCCTGCCCGGGCAGCTGGGTGTAGAGGTAGTACGGCGGCTGCTTCACCCCGCTGTCCGGTGCGTCCGGCACGTTCGGCACCTGCCAGAAGTCCTGCCCGGAGTAGAAGTCACCGGGGCTGGTGACGTGGAACCGGGTCAGCAGGTTGCGCTGCACCTTGAACAGGTCCGCCGGGTAGCGGAAGTGCTCGACCAGCGATGGCGGGATCTCCGCGCGCGGGGTGACCAGGTCCCCGCCGAACGCCTTGTTCCACGCCTTGAGCACCGGGTCGTTCTCGTCGAACTCGTAGAGGGTGACCGTGCCGTCGTACGCGTCCACGGTCGCCTTGACCGAGTTGCGGATGTAGTTGACGTTCTCCCGGGCCAGCTGGATGGTGCCCCGGCCGGTCAGCTCGTCGGTGGTCTCCTGCTGGAGGTTGACCCGCTCGGCGTACGGGTAGGTGGCGGAGGTGGTGTAACCGTCAACGATCCAGAGCACCCGGCCGTCGACGATCGCCGGGTACGGGTCACCGTCCAGGGTGAGGAAGGGCGCGACCTTCTCCACCCGGTCCCGGGGGTTACGCACGTAGAGCAGCTTGGAGTTGTCGTTCACCGCCTCGGAGAGCAGGAAGTTCGCCTCCTGCTCCTTGATCGCGTAGAGCAGCCGCCGGGTGAACGAGCCGATCTCGACGCCGCCCTCACCGCTGTAGGTGTAGTACGACTCGCGCCCCTCGCCGCTCTCGCCGGCCGGCCGGTCGAACTCGGCCGGGTTGGCGTCCGGGTTGGGCTTGCCGACGATGGCGTAGTCGCCGTCCTGCATCCGCTCGCCGTAGTAGATCCGGGGCTGGTTGGCCGGGATCAGGTCGGCGGGCGAGGAGCAGGACTCCTGCGACCGCTCGCCGAGGAAGCCGGAGACGAAGAACGGCTGGCCACCGCAGACCACCCGGTTGGCCGGGGCGGCCACCACCCCGTACCCGTGGGTGTAGACGGTGTGCCGGTTGATCCAGTTGCTCTGCTGAGCGGTCAGCTCGCCGTAGTTGATCTCACGTACGCCGACCACGTAGTCCTGGGTGTTCCCGTCGATCGTGTACCGGTCGATGTCAAGCTTCGGCCCGAAGTCGTAGAAGCCACGGACCTGCTGCAACTGGGTGTAGGTCTCGCTGACCAGCTGCGGGTCGAGCAGCCGGGCGTTCGGCACCACCGAGGTGTCGGTGGCCAGGCTCTCCGGCGGGTTCAGGTTGCTGGCCGCGTACGCCGAGTGCTGCGCGATGTCCATCCCGAACGAGGCCCGGGTGGCCTCGATGCTGCGCTCGATGTACGGCGCCTCCTTGTCCCGGGCGCTCGGCTTGACCTCGAAGGTCTGCACCGCCCAGGGGTAGATGCCGCCGATCGCCACCGCGGAGACACCGAGCAGGGCCAGCGAGATGCCCGGCCAGACCAGGTTCCGCATCCAGGCGTTGGAGAAGACGATGATCGCGATCGCCACCACCACGGAGATGTACGCGAGGATCTCCTTGGCCGGCAGCAGCGCGTTGATGTCGGCGTACCCGGCGCCGTAGACGCCCACCCCGTCGTTGTACTCAAGCAGCATCGAGCGCCGGTCCAGCACGTAGGCGACCGCTTTGAGCAGGACGAAGACCGCGACCAGCGAACTCAGGTGGGCGCGGGCCGCGTTGCTCATCCGGTCGCCGACACCCTGTAGGCGCACCCCGCCGAAGAGGTAGTGCACGGCCAGCGCGCCGATCAGCGCCAGCACCACAGCGGTGAAGCCGAGCCCGAGCAGGAACCGCCAGAACGGCAGCTGGAACACGTAGAAGCCGAGGTCGACGCCGAACTCCGGGTCGTCGATGCCGAAGTTGCCGCCGTTACGGAAGAGCAGCCACTGGCTCCAGCGGCTCTGCGCGGAGAGGCCGGCGAACAGGCCCACGGTCACCGCGGCCAGCGTGATCCACCAGCCGAGCCGGGGGTTCAGCAGCATCCGGTAGCGCTCCAGCGTGGCCTGCTCCGGAGAGTGCGGTCGGATCCGCGGGCGCAGCCGTTGCGCGAGCCAGAGGTTGCCGCCGACGATCGCCGCCATGCCCACGGCGGCGGCCAGGAAGAGCAGCAGCCGGGTGACGAGCACCCCGGTGAAGACCTGGGTGTAGTCGACCTCGCTGAACCAGAGCCAGTCCGTCCACGCCTGCACCCCCCAGCCGAGCAGGGTGAACAGGATGAACACCCCGACCAGGACACCGACCGTGACGCGTCCGCGTCGGCTCATCCTCGGCAGGGGGCTGCTACTACGCATGACCACTGTTGGCTCCGCACGCTCGATATGATCGGCACCGACCAGGCACCCAGAGTACGGGGTGTTTCTGAATGCGTCCGCGCGTGGTCACGTCGTACCCGCCGACGGCGGCCCGCCAACCGGCTCGGTCAGTCCCGTTGCGGGCGCCGGAGCACCGCCCCTACGCCGGTTCCGCGGTACGGATCCACAGCGCGGTCAGCAGTGCGTCGGCTCGCCTCCGGAGCGGAGCGTCTCCAGCGCCGTCAACGCCTCGTCGAGCGAGCCCACCTTCACCAACGGCAGGTCGGGCTGGCGGTTGCGCAGCGCCTCGGCACAGTTCGCCGCCGGCACCAGGAAGACCGTCGCGCCGGCCTTCTTCGCACCGACCAGCTTCTGCGGGATGCCGCCGATCGGGCCGACCTGACCGGCGTCGTCGATCGTGCCGGTGCCGGCGATGACCCGCCCGCCGGTGAGATCCTCCGGGGTCAACTTGTCGATGATGCCGAGGGCGAACATCAGACCGGCGCTCGGGCCACCGATGTCCTTCAGGTCGAAGGAGAGGGTGAACGGGTGCGGCTGCTGCTGCCCGATGTCGACGCCGATGCGCGGCCGGCCGTCCAACTCCCGGCTGGTGATCGTGGCGGTGTCCGCCGCGCCGTCCCGGGTGTAACCGATCCGGAGCGCCGTGCCGGCGGGCTTCGCCCGGATCAGTTCGGTCAGCCGCGCGGCCAGCGGCACCGGCTCGCCGTCCACCGAGGTGATCACATCGCCCTCCTTGAGCACCCCGGCCGCCGGGCCGTCGGCGGCGACCGACCTGACCACCACCTGCACCTCGTACCCGAGTTTGCGCAGCGCGGCCGTCTCGGCGCTGGTCTGGGAGACCTGGAAGTCCTCGGCGTTGCGCTGTTCGACCTGCTCCCTGCTCTCCCCCGGCGGGTAGACCAACTCGCGCGGCACCACCGCCTGGTCGTCGGCGAACCAGCCCTGGATGGCCGAGCGCAGCTTGACGCTGGGCTGCACCCCCACCGTGGTCAACCGGAGCTGGCCGGCGGAGGTCGAGGTCTCCCGCCCGGTGACCTGGATGACCTCCTTGCCGTCCTCCTGGCCGAGGGTGTCGACGGTCGGACCGGGGCCGAGCACCACGTACGGTACGGGCGCGCCGAGCACCCCGATGCTGAGCAGAGCGGTGAGCAGAGCACCGAGCAGTACGGTCACGCCGCGACGTCTCATGCCGCAGAGCGTACCGATCCGGGCGATGACGCCCGTCCGGCACGACCACGACTTCGCCCTCAGCGCAACCGCGGCGCGGGCGACCTGGGGCGCGGCGCGCGTACCGTAGACGTCGTGCCTGATATTCCGTTCGGTTTCGCGCTCCCGGGTGGGCAGCCGCCCGACCCCAACGACCCCGCGCAGATGCAGCAGTTCATGTCGCAGTTGCAGCACCTGCTCTCCGCGCCGGGCAGCGGGCCGGTCAACTGGGACCTGGCCCGGCAGGTCGCGGCCAGCCAGCTCGCCGCGGCGGGCGACCCGGCGGTCTCGCCATACGAACGCAACGCCGTCGAGGAGGCGCTGCGCATCGCGGACCTCTGGCTGGAACCGGCCTCCGCGCTGCCCTCCGGCATCAAGACCACGGTGGCCTGGAACCGCAACGAGTGGATCTTCAAGACCCTCGACGTCTGGCGCAAGCTCTGCGACCCGGTGGCCAGCCGGATGGTCGGCGCGATGGGCGACCTGGTGCCGCCGGAGGCGCGCGCCCAACTCGGGCCGATGCAGTCGATGGTCGCCACCCTCGGTGGCGCCCTCTTCGGCGGTCAGCTCGGCCAGGCGCTCGGCTCGCTCGCCGCCGAGGTGCTCTCCGTCGGCGACATCGGCCTGCCGCTCGGCCCGGCCGGGACCGCCGCGCTGATCCCGGCCAACATCCGGGGCTACGGCGAGGGCCTCGAGCTGCCCGAGGACGAGGTCCGCCTCTACGTGGCGCTGCGTGAGGCGGCGCACCAACGGCTGTTCGAGCACGTGCCGTGGCTTCGTGGGCACGTGCTCAACGCGGTGGAGACGTACGCGGCGGGCATCCGGGTCAACCGGGAGGCGATCGAGGAGGCGATGGGCCGGGTCGACCCGACCGACCCGGAGTCGATGCAGGCGATCGCGCTGGAAGGGATCTTCACGCCGGAGGACAGCCCGGCGCAGAAGGCCTCCCTGGCCCGGCTGGAGACCGCTCTCGCCCTGGTCGAGGGCTGGGTCTGCCACGTGGTCGACGGCGCCGCGGCCGGCCGGCTGCCGAACGTGGTGGCGTTGGGCGAGGCGTTCCGCCGGCGCCGGGCCGCCGGTGGGCCGGCCGAGCAGACCTTCGCCGCGCTGGTCGGGCTGGAGTTGCGGCCCCGGCGGCTGCGCGAGGCCGCCGCGCTCTGGGCGGCGCTCACCGAGCACCGGGGCATCGCCGGCCGGGACGCCCTGTGGGGTCACCCCGACCTGCTGCCCTCCGACGACGACTTCGCCGACCCGGTGGCCTTCGCCATGGCCGACGTCGACCTGATGACGGAGCTGGAGAACTTCGACTTCACCGCCCCCGGCGGTCCGGAGGAGAAGTCGCCGGGCGAGCAGGACCGCCGGGACGACGACCCCAAGGGTGGCGGCGCCCCGTCCTGACCACGGGCACCGCGTCCGCGCCGCCGCCCCTGCGCGGGATCCCCGCCCACCGTCGCTGTCGTTCTCGGCGGCGGCTGGTCCTGCGCGGGATCCCCGCCCACCGTTGCTGTCGTTGTCGGCGGCGGCTGGTCCTGCGCGGGATCCCGCCGCCGATGCAGCCCGGTGGTGGTCGACCCGGTCAAAGCCCCGGTCCTGCGCTGACCCGAGCCCACGGTCGTGAAGATCACGCTCGATCCGGGATCGAGTGGCTTCGCGGTGTCTCTGAATCCACTCGATCCCGGATCGAGAGTCCGTCAGTCACGCTGGCTGGTGTCACGCCAGGCGGCGTTCGTCACGCCGAGCCGGGCCAGTTCGTGTTCAGGCGCTGCCGGGCCGGCCGGCGCCGGACAGCAGGGCGCGGGTGTTCTCCCAGCCGCCGAGGGCCGGGTCGAGCCGGGCCAGGTCCGCCGGGCCGCGCAGCCGGTGCCAGGACGGCGTGACCGCCAGGTCACCCGGGCGGGGCGCCACCGCGCGCACGGCGGCGGGCACCGCGGCGTCCAGATCCAGCGACGGCAGCCAGGAGGGTACGGGCAACCGAGCGGCGGCGCCCAGCAACCCGGAGCCGCCCTCGACCGGAGCGACCGCCACCGGCCGGCTGGTCAGCGGGCGCAGCAGCTTGCCGATGGTGAGCCCGGGCAGGTCGGGGGCGTCTCCGGCGACCACTGCCGCCTGCTCGTACCCGCGGTCGTCCGGACGATCGTCATCCGGCCCCGCCACGTCGTCCCGGGCCGGACCGGCACTGGCACTGGCACTGGCACCGGCACTGGCACTGGCACTGGAACTGGAACTGGCGGGGAGCGTGGCGAAGACCGCGTTCGGGGTCGGCTCGGACACCTCGTAGACGCTGGTGCCCGGCCAGATCACCGCGTCGGCGAGCCAGCGGTCGGTCGGGGTGACCGCCACCGCGGTGTCCACCTCGTTGAGCGTGGCGAGCAGATCCACCACGTCTTCGGCGAGCGCCCTACGCCAGTCCACCAGATCGAGGCCGGGCGGCGCCCAGACGACGGGCGCGAGCAGCGCCACCACCACACGTCGGGCCATCCCCTGACCCTACGCCGGGGCCGTGCGACCCGGCACGGCTGCCGCCCGCCACCGGGCGGCCGTCCAACAGCGGCGGCCGGGGCGATTCAGGGTGCGCCGGAGACGGCGGCGACCCCTTCCAGGTAGCCGCGGGCGCGCTCGGTCTTCGAGTACCGGCCGACCAGGGCCCAGAACTGGGCGTTGTGGCTGGGCACGATGAGGTGGACGAGTTCGTGCAGCAGCACGTAGTCGATCACCCAGTCGGGCATCTCCTGGAGCCGGTCCGACAGCCGGATGGAACGGTCCGCGGGGGTGCACGATCCCCACCGGCCGTTCTGGTTGTTCACCCAACGGACGCTCGCCGGTAGCGCCTGATCGCCGTACTCGGTCAGGAACAGGTTGATCAGCCGGCCGGCTCGGGCCAGCAGTTCCGCGTCGGAGCGGGTCAGGCGGCCCTCTCGGGCGGCGAGCCGGGCGAGCATCCGGTCGACCCACTCGCTCTCCTCGGCCCGGGAGAACTGGTCCGGGATGAGGACGACGACGCGTTCACCGTCGCGGTAGGCGGACACCGTACGTCGCCGGCGCTGGCTGCGCCGTACCTCGACGACCGGCTTCCGCGGCCCAGCCATCAGTGGACCGCGCAGCCTCGGTTTGCTGTCACGATGGCACGGTAATCCGTCGCGACCAGGGGTCCGCAAGGGTCAACCCTCGACACGCGCCCGGAAAATGGGGATTGGTCGCCAGGAGTCCCGAAAAAAATCCTGCCGGGGTGGGCCGCCCGCGTCACGATCACCCTTCGTGGTGGCCGTCGAGGCGTCACGCCGGCTCCGCCACCACGGTAAGTGATCATCGGATCGGGCCGACAGCCGGGGGATCAGCCCCGCACGTGACCGCGACCAGCGGGTTTGCGGGCCCTCAGTCGGCGTGTCCCCGCCAAACTGACTGATCTGACCCGATTCGGCGTGCACACTCTCGACGTCGCCTTGCTCACAGTGGCAATGCGCAGCTGACATGGAACTGCCCACACCTGGGTAGGGTCCGCCAACCAGCGGTCACGTGGGTGGCCGCGGGAAAGACCCCAGCGCCGGGCGCGGAGAGCGACCGCCGCCGGGAAACCGCCGGACCGGTATCGACCCGGCGGACGAGACGAGGAGGGCACCGTGGCCGACCAGGCCCAGAGCTACAACGGTTACTGCGTCAAGTGCAAGGAGAAGCGGGATTTCGAAGGCCGCGTCGAGGTCTCGAAGACCGGCATGAACATGGCCAAGGGCAAGTGTCCGGTGTGCGGCACAACAGTGAACCGCATCCTGGGCAAGGCGAAGGTCTGACCTTCGCGTACCGCGAACGGGGGTGGCCGGCCGGGCCACCCCCGTTCGCGTATCCGCTGACTGTCGGCCAACCGACTCGGTTACCGGCAGGTTGTGGATATCTCGCCTGATCCTGTGGACAACGCTGGATCTGGGGCTGCCCACCTGTGGACAACGATCGACGGACAGCAGGGATTCGCTCACTATTCGTATCCATGTCGCTGCCTACCCCGTCCCCTCGCCCGACCCTGCTGCCCGGTCTCACCCGGCTCTGGCGCGACCGGCACACCCTGCAACTCGGGCTCGGCGCAGAGCGAGCCGTCCTGGTCGAGATCGCTGACCCGCGGGCCGTCCGGCTGCTCGACCTGCTCGACGGCGCCCACAGCGAGCGGCAGGTGCTGACCGGTGTGACCGGCGACGGTGTCCGCCCTGAACACGCGCATGCCCTGCTCGACGCCCTGCGCGCGGCCGGTCTGGTGGTGCCGGCGCACACGCTGTGGCCCCGGGATCTCGCCGGGCCCCGCCGGACCCAACTCGCCGCGGAGGCCGACGCGTTGGCGCTTGCCGCCGACCGGTTGCCGGGAACTCCCGCACAGGTACTCCGGCGTCGACTGGCGGCCCGGGTGACGGTCACCGGTGTCGGCCCGTGCGGCGCCGCCATCGCCGTCGCACTGGCCCAGGCCGGAGTCGGCCACGTGCACCCCGCCCTGCCCGGCCCGGTCCGGCCGGTGGACCTGGTCGGCACCGGAATCCCAGCCGAGGAGATCGGGCGTCCGCTCGGCCGGACGGTCCAGGCGTTAGTGGCCCGGGCGGCACCGGGCACCGCCACCGGCCCGCTGCGCCGGCCCCGGCCCGACCTCGTGATCCAGCTCGGCGTCGACCGGCCCGCCGCACTGCTGGCCGCCGGCCACGCCCAACGGCGGCAGCCACACCTGCTGGTCGACATCCGGGAGGGCGTACCGGTGGTCGGGCCGCTGGTCCGCCCGCCGGCCGGGCCCTGTCTTGGCTGTCTCGACCTGCACCGCACCGACCGGGATCCCGACTGGCCGGCGCTCGCCGCCCAGCTCGCCGGTGGCCCGTCCGGGTCGACCTGCGCCGCGGGCACCCTGCTCGCGGCGACCGCCTACGCGGTGAGCGAGGTGTTGAGCCAGTTGGACGGCGGTACCCCGGAGACCCTCGGCGGGGCGATCGAGGTGGTGGCACCGGGCAACGTCCGGCGCCGCCGGTGGCCGCCGCACCCCCGCTGCGGCTGCGGACGCCGTCGGATGTCAGGTGGGCAGCCCGGCCGCACGGCAGCAGCGGGCCCGCCGAGTCGGTAACAATGGCGAGGTGACCGACATCCCGCGCCGGGCCGTGTCCCGTACCGCCAAGCTCGCCGCTCTGCCGCTCGGCTTCGCCGGTCGGACCGTCCTCGGCATGGGAAAGCGTGTCACCGGGCTCGCCTCCGACGTGATCTCGGCGGAGATCCAGCAGCGTACGGCCGAGCAGCTGTTCAGCGTCCTCGGTCAGCTCAAGGGTGGGGCGATGAAGTTCGGGCAGGCGCTCTCGGTCTTCGAGGCGGCCCTGCCGGAGGAGATCGCCGCGCCCTACCGGCAGGCCCTGACCAAGCTGCAGGAGGCCGCGCCGCCGCTGCCGGCGGCGAGCGTGCACAAGGTGCTGGCCGAGCAGCTGGGCCCGGCCTGGCGGGAGCGGTTCGTGACCTTCGACGACACGCCCGCCGCGGCGGCCAGCATCGGTCAGGTGCACCGCGCGGTGTGGCGGATGCCGGACGGCACCGGCCGGGACGCGGCCGTCAAGATCCAGTACCCGGGGGCCGGCGACGCGCTGCTCGGCGACCTCAAGCAGCTCTCCCGGCTGGGTGGCATGTTCCGGGCCATCCAACCGGGGCTGGACATCAAGCCGCTCCTGGCCGAGCTCCGGGAACGGATCGCCGAGGAGTTGGACTACGAACTGGAGGCGGAGTCGCAGCGGGCCTTCGCCGCCGCGTACGCCGACGATCCGGAGATCTTCGTGCCCGCGGTCTTCTCCGCCTCGCCCCGCGTACTGGTCACCGAGTGGGTCGAGGGCCGGCCGCTGGCCGAGATCATCCGGGAGGGCAGCGAGCCGGAGCGGGACGAGGCCGGCCGGCTGATGGCCACCCTGCACCTCTCCGCACCGGCACGAGCCGGACTGCTGCACGCCGATCCGCATCCGGGCAACTTCCGGATACTCGCCGATGGCCGGCTCGGAGTGATCGACTTCGGTGCGGTGGCCCGGATGCCGGAGGGCACCCCGGAGCCGATCGGGCGGATCGCCGGGTTGGCTCTGCGGGGCGACGCCGAGGAGGTGATGGCCGGGCTGCGGGCCGAAGGTTTCGTCGCCACCGCCGAACCGGTCGACGCCCAGGCGCTGCTGGACTTCCTGCGCCCGATGCTGGACCCGATCGCCGCCGACGAGTTCCGGTTCAGCCGGGCCTGGCTGCGCGCCGAGGCCACCCGGCTGGCCAGTCCGCGTTCACCGGCCTACCAGTTCAGCCGCCAGCTCAACCTGCCGCCGTCGTACCTGCTGATCCACCGGGTGACCCTCGGGTCGATCGGGGTGCTGTGCCAACTGGAGGCCAAGGCGCCGTACCGCGGCATCCTGGAACGCTGGCTGCCGGGCTTCGCCCCGGTCAGCTGAGCACAGACCACGACGGCGGGCGGGAACTCACGTTCCCGCCCGCCGTTTCGGTGGTGGTCCTACAGGGCGCCCAGCTCGCGGGCCGACCGGCTGCGGCCGGCCATCGCGACGGTACGGGCGGATCGGGTTGCCTCAGTGCTCGTGGTGGTGCGACCGGCCTGAGGCCGGAGCATTCGAGCCCTCGACAACGCTTCGTGGAGTAGGTGCATCTCGGTGATTCCGTTCGGCAGGTTCAGCATGGTGGTCAGCTTTCTCGCGGCCGGTGCGACACCGGCGAGGTCGGTCTGGTTCGGGAACATGTCAGGCAGCCAGCCGGACGGCACTGCGCGTGGCGAGGCCGTTGGCCGCCAGTCGCGCCTCGGCCTCGACCCGCAGCGCGGCGTCGCGGGCCAGGTCCTCCTTGCGCGGACGGCCCCGGGGCCGCTTACGCGGGACGACCGCGCCACGCTCGAAGATCTCGCCACCCCAGACGCCCCACGGCTCGGCCCGCTCGACCGCGCCGGAGAGGCACTCGACGCGCAGCGGGCAGTCTCCGCAGAGCGACTTGGCCAGTTCCAGCTCGGTGGGTGAGTCGGAGAACCACAGGTCGGGGTCGAACTTCCGGCAGGGCAGGTTCGCCTCCACCTCGACGCTCACGTCGAGTGGGGCCAACGCCAGACTCATCGCCCGGTCACCTCTCTCTCACTTCGATCTCGTGGATCGCTGTTCCGACGTACTTCGGCGGTGCAAAAAGAACTGAGGCCGCGGATCCCGGTATGCGGGTTCCGCGGCCTCGAGGTGAGCCGGTGGTCTGTAGATCAGACCGGTCTACCTCGAGGTGGAACACCGCGGACGTCCATCCGCTTCTTGGCGCCATCGACGCCCTTGCCCGTGAAGCCACTGGTCCCCTGGATGCCGTTCGGCGCTGGTGCGAGGATCAGCTCGGCCTGAACCTCGACCTGGTGCACCTGCGGAGTCCACGGTCGCGTGGCCGCGACGGTCACCCGGCTGGCCGACAGCGGGGCCACGGTGACGGTCGGGGCAGCCGACAGCGGAGCGACGGCAACGGGCAGCACCGTCGGACGCTGGTAGATGTAGCTCTCCATCGGGACCACCTCCTTGACGTTCACTCGTGCTCGACTCGGACACACACCCCGTGAGCAGCCCGAACAGGGCCCCTTGGCGAGGTGTGTCCTGAGGCTATGCCTGCCGACGGGGCGAGGGCAAACGAATTAACGGCCAGATTCAGAAAGTTTTCTGCGGGCAGATTTCGTCGACCGCCGCGCCCCGCACCAGGGCCAGTACCGCCTCCCCGTACAGGCCGAGTTTGCGGGGCCCGATGCCGGCGATCGCGACCAGTTCCTCGGCCCGCCCCGGGCGCCGTTCGGCCAGCGCCACCAGGGTCGCGTCGGTGAAGACGACGTAGGCGGGCACCTTCTGCCCCGCCGCCACCCGGGACCGCCACTCGCGCAACCGCTCGTGCAGCTCGTCGTCGATGTCGGAGGGACAGGTAGCGCAGCGGCCGAGCTTGCGGTCCGGCCCGGCGAGCAGGGTGGTGCCGCAGATCCGACAGGAGACGATCCGGTTGGCCCGCCGTGGGGCGCCCGGCGCCGGGCGGGTACCGGCAGCCCGCTCCGCGGTACCGGACGGCGACAGCTGGGGCAGGAAACGGCACGGGCGGCGGGCCCGCCCACCCGGTGAGCGCGCCGAGGCGTACGACAGCCAGAGCCACTCGCGGGCCCGGGTGATCCCGACATAGAGCAGCCGGCGCTCCTCCTCGACCTGCTCGGCGGTGCGCGCGTACGTGGTGGGCAGGGTGCCCTCGGCCAGCCCGACCAGGAACACCGCGTCCCACTCCAGGCCCTTGGCCGAGTGCAGCGAGGCCAACGTGACGCCCTCGACGGTCGGCACGTGCTGCTGTGCCGCCCGGCGGGCCAACTCGTCGGTGAAGTCGGCCAGGGTGACCGGACGCTCGACCGTGGCCGCCGCGCCCAACGGCAGCAACTGCGGCGTGGCCGCGTACTCCTCGGCGAGCTGGACCAGCGCGGCGAGCGCCTCCCAGCGCTCGCGGGCGGCCCCACCGGCAGGGGGCACGTCGGGCGCCCACCCGACGGCGGCGAGCGCCTCGACCACCGCCGCCGGCAACGGCGTCTCCCCGGGGATCGACCGGGTGGCCGCGCGCAGCGCCACCATCGCCTGCCGCACCTCGGGCCGCTCGAAGAAGCGTTCCGCCCCCTGCACCACGTACGGCACGCCCGCCTCGGCCAGCGCCTTCTCGTACGCCTCGGACTGCGCGTTGGTACGGAACAGCACGGCGATCTCGCGGGCCGGCGTACCGGCGTCGACCAGGACCCGGCAGCGCGCGGCCACCGCGCTCGCTTCAGCCGGCTCGTCGGTGAAGATCCGCAGCTCCGGTGTGGGGCCGGGCGGGCGTTGACCGACCAGTTCCAGCCGCAGCCGCGCCTCGGTGCCGCGCGCCTGCGAGATGACCGCGTTGGCCAGCCCGACCACCTGCGGGGTGGAGCGATAGTCGCGGACCAGCCGAACGACCGTGGCGCCCCGGTGGCGACGCGGGAAGTCGACCAGGTACGACGACGTGGCACCGGTGAACGAGTAGATCGTCTGGCTGGCGTCGCCGACCACGGTCACGTCGTCCCGACCGCCCAGCCAGGCGTCCAGCAGCCGCTGCTGCAACGGGTTGACGTCCTGGTACTCGTCGACGACGAAGTGCCGATACTGGCTACGGACCTGCTCGGCGACATCCGGGTGCTCCTCGATGCCCCAGACCGCGGCGCGCAGCACGTCCTCGAAGTCGATCACCCCGCCGGAGCGCTTGAGTTTCTCGTACGCGGCGAAGACCTCGGCGACCTTCGCCGGCTCGTGCGGCGTCTCCCGCAACGCCTTGGCCGCGGCCACCACGTACTCCCCCGGCTCGACCAGGGACGACTTGGCCCACTCGATCTCACCGGCGAGGTCCCGGGCGGCCGTCCGGTCGGCCCGCAGACCGGCTCGGGCGGCGGCGAGGGTGACCAGCCGGACCTTGCTGTCCAGCAGTTCGGGCATGGCCCGCCCGGCGAGTAGCCGGGGGGCGAAGTAGCGCACCTGGCGCAGTGCGGCGGCGTGGAAGGTCCGCGCCTGGACGCCGGCCACACCGAGCTGCGCGAGCCGGTGGCGCAGTTCGGCGGCGGCCCGGGCGGTGAAGGTGACCGCGAGCACGTGCCGGGACGTGATCTCACCGGTCAACGCCCGGTGCGCGATCCGCGACGTCACCGCCCGGGTCTTGCCGGTGCCGGCGCCAGCCAGTACGCAGACCGGCCCGGCGGGTGCGGTCACCGCCGAGCGTTGCTCTGGATCCAGCCCGGCGAGTACGCGTTCGGACGCGGAGTCGACCACCACAACGGGGAATTGTCTCAGCTGCCCCGGACGTTGCAGCGGATAGCCTGTGCCCTGATCAACAAGTAGCCGGGCCCGACGTTGGAGGATCACACCCATGCTGACGATGTACTCGACCCCCTGGTGCGGCTACTGCCATCGGCTGAAGTCGCAGCTCGATCGGGAGGGGATCGCCTACCAGGTGGTCGACATCGAGCAGGATCCGGCGGCCGCGGAGTTCGTGATGAGCGTCAACGGCGGCAACCAGACCGTACCCACGCTCCGGTTCGCCGACGGCAGCGCCCTCACCAACCCCTCGATCACCCAGGTCAAGGCCCACCTGGCCACCACCACCGCCTAACCCCTCACCTGCACACCCCCTCCCCTCCCTCCCCCTCCCTCGTCTCGCGTCGTTGATCATGAAGTTATTGCCGCCGCGACCGGCGTGTCGAGACAACAACTTCATGATCAACCGGCCTCCGGGGGGTGGGGGGGGGGGGAGGGGGGGGGGGGGGGAGGGGGGGGGG
>NZ_QXEC01000048.1 GCF_003583405.1 Micromonospora radicis | reverse complement strand
GGGGTTTGGGGGGGGGGGGGGGGGGGGGGGTGGGTCAGGCTGCGCGGCGGGGGAAGAGTAGGGCGGAGAGGAGCAGCGCGCCGACGAGGATGCCGACGTACCAGGCCACCGCGCGGGCTGGGGCCGCGCCGACCGGGGTGTCCAGCAAGAGGCCACGCAGGGACTCGATGACCGGCGTGACCGGCTGGTGTTCGGCGAAGCCGCGCAGCCAGCTGGGCATGGTCTCGACCGGCACGAATGCGCTGCTGACGTAGGGCAGGAACATCACCAGGAAGGTGTAGCCGTTGGCCGCCTCGGGGGTGCGGGCGAGTAGCCCGAACGCCGCCGACATCCAGGACACCGCCAGCAGGAACAACAGCAGCACCCCGGCGGCGGCCAGCCAACGCAGCGGCTGAACGGCCGGCCGGAACCCGATGGCGACCGCCACCACCAGCACCAGCGTTGTGGAGACCATGTTGCGCACCACGCTCGCCACCACGTGTCCACCGAGGATGGCGCTGGCTCCGACGTCCATCGTGCGCAGCCGTTCGATCATGCCGTTGGTCAGGTCGGTGGTGACACTGACCGCGGTACCAGCCGCACCGAACCCGGCGCACAACAGCAGGACGCCGGGGACGACGTAGGTCACGTACGCCGTGCCGGTCTCGATCGCCCCGCCGAACAGGTAGACGAAGAGCAGCATCAGCAGCACCGGCAGCAGCAGCGCGGTGAGCAGGGCGTCGATGTTGCGCCGGGACAGCCGGACGCAACGGCCGATCATCGCGGTGGTGTGCGCCCCTCGTACGGCCAGCTCAGACATTGGTCGTCTCCCGCTCGGTGGTCGCGCCGGTGAGGGTCAGGAAGACGTCGTCCAGGGTCGCCTCCCGTACGGAGAACCGGACCACCCCGTGCCGGTCCGGGTCGATCTCGTCGAGGAGTCGGCGTACGTGCGGTGCGCCGCCGTCGGTGGCCACCGCCAGTTCCCGCCGGGTCGGGTCGTGGTGCACGATCCGCTCGCCCAGCCGGCGGACCACCTCGACGTAGCCGGCCTCGTCCCGCCAGGTCAGCTCCAGCCGCTGGGCGCCGAAGCGGCGCTTGAGTTCCGGGGCCGTCCCCTCGGCGGCGAGGCGGCCGTGGTGCAGCACGCTGATCCGGTCGGCGAGCCGGTCCGCCTCCTCCAGGTACTGCGTGGTCAGCAGCACGGTCACCCCGGCCCCGGCGAGTTCGCCGATCAGTTCCCACAGGCCCTGCCGGCTGCGCAGGTCCAGGCCGGTGGTGGGCTCGTCCAGGAAGATCACCGCCGGGGTGCCGACCAGGCTGGCCGCCAGGTCGAGCCGGCGCCGCATGCCTCCGGAGTACGCACGCACGTACCGGCCCGCCGCGTCGGCCAGGTCGAAGCGGTCCAGCAGGGTGGCGGCACGCTGCCGGGCCGCGCGGGCCGTGAGCCCGGTCAACCGGGCCAGCATGGTCAGGTTCTCCACTCCAGTCTGGCCATCGTCGAGCGCCGCGTGCTGACCGGCGAGGCTGATCGTGCGACGCACCCGCCGCCGCGCCCGCACCACGTCGTGACCGGCGACCCGGGCGGTGCCCGAATCCGGCCGGGTGAGCGTGGCCAGGATCCGCACGGTGGTGGTCTTGCCGGCTCCGTTCTGGCCCAGCAGGGCGTGCACCCCGCCCATGGGCACCCGCAGGGTCAGCCCGTCCAGCACGACGAGATCCCCGAAAGACTTGCGCAGGTCGACCAGCTCGACCGACGGCGGTCCGTGCACCATCGACACCCCCTCATAATCTGCGTACGCCCTACGCTTTTCTGCGTAGACCATACGCAGAAGCTATGCTGGCGGTCAACGTCGGCCTGGGAGGTGGAGTGAACGGACCCGACATCGAGCTGCCCGAGAACGTCGCGCTCGCCTGGGGCCTGCGCAACCGTCCGAGCCGAGGTCCAAAGCGCAGCCTCAGCCTCGACCAGGTGGTGTCCACCGGGATCCAGATCGCCCAGGCCGATGGGCTGGCGGCGGTGTCGATGAGCAGGGTCGCCAGCGAACTCGGCGTCGCCACGATGTCGCTGTACCGGTACGTACCGACCAAGCACGACCTGCTCGACCTCATGGTCGACACCGCGTACGGCCCGCCCCCGCGCCCACGCGGCGTCGACGAGGGCTGGCGGCCGGCCCTGGCCCGATGGGGTGAGGGGAACCTCACCGCACTGCGCCGACAGCCCTGGATGCGGCACGTGCCGATCAGCGGGCCACCGATCAACCCCAACCAGGTGCGCTGGCTGGAGTACGGGCTCGCCGCGCTGCGCGGTACCGGCCTGCGCGCCACCGAGCAGATCTCCACGATCATGCTGGTCAGCGGGTACGCCCGCAGCTGGGCCACGCTCACCGCCGACATCGCCGAGGCCGCCGCCCGGACCGGGCAGACCCCGGCAGAGGTGGGCCTGCGCTACTGGCAGCACCTCGCCGTGGTCACCGCGCCCGGCCCCTATCCCGCCATCCACGAGTTGCTCGCCGAAGGCGGCGAGTACGACGAGGACGTCGACCTCGAATGGCGCTTCGGGCTGGGCCGGGTGCTCGACGGAGTCGCGGTGATGATCGAGGCACGCGCCGCCGAAGCATCCCGCGACGCCGGCCCGTCGGGCGACGGCGGCCCGTCGGGCGACGGCGGTGTGCCCGCCGGTGCCTGACGCCCTCGGTCAGGCCCGTTCCAGCAGGCTCAGCACCGCCAGTTCGGCCTGCTCACGGGGAGTGTCCGGGCCGACCGGCGCCAACACGCCGTCGTGGAACAGGTCGACCACCCGCGGGTCCACGTACGACGTACGCGCCACCGTCGGGGTGTTGCCCAGCAGCTCCGCCACCTCGCGCATCACCCCGGCCACCGCCCGCCGCCGCGCCGTGACCGACCGGGCCGGCCCGACGACGGCCAGTTCGGTGGCCGCCCGCACCGTCGCGTGCCAGGTACGGAAGTCCTTCGCGGTCATCTCCCCACCGCTGGCCTCACGCAGATAGTCGTTGACCTCGTCGGCCCGCACGTCCCGCCAGTCCTGCCCGTCCCAGTAGCCGAACAGTCGATCCGCCGACCGGCGCCGCCGACGCAGGTTCGTCAACACCCGGCACAGCTCCGGATCCGAGACCAGCCGCACCTGCTCGATGCCACCCTTGGCGGGAAACTCGAAGACCACGCAACCCTGCCGGGACCGGGCATGCTCGGGACGCAGCGTCGCCACCCCGAAGGTCGGGTCGTCACCGGCGGCGTACTGGTCGCTGCCGACCCGGAAGGCACCCATGTCCAACAGCCGGGTCACCGTCGCCAGCACCCGCTCCCGGCGCAGCCCCCGCCCGGCCAGATCCTGACCGACCCGCTCCCGCAACACCGGCAGCCGGCGGGCCACCCCCAACACGTGGTCGAACTTCGCCTCGTCCTGCCGCTGCCGCCACACCGGGTGGTACAGGTACTGCTTGCGACCCGCCGCGTCGATGCCGGTGGCCTGGATGTGCCCGTTCGGGTACGGCGAGATCCAGACCTGCCGCCAGGCCGGCGGGATCACCAGCGCCCGCAGCCGGGCCAGCTCGTCGGGGTTCCGCACCGGCACCCCGCCCGGATCCAGGTACGACCAACCCTGGCCGCGCCGGCGACGCCCGTACCCCGGCCGGCCCGGATCGCTACGCCGCAACCGCACGGTCCGCACGCACCGCCCGTTCCACCTCGTCGACAGCCGCCAACACCTCGTCGAGACCGAGCGCGGCCATCATGGGATGGCTGCCTACCCCGTCCCAGCCGGGCCATTCCCCCGGCCCCGCCCAGAGCACCCGGTGCCGCCGGCGATCCGGCGGCGGACCCCAGTGCGACGGCGCGACCGGGCCGAAGAGCACCACCGAGGCGGTGCGGTAACCGGTGGCCAGGTGCGCCACCCCGGTATCCCCACTGACCACCAGGCGGGCCCCCGCGACCAGCGCCGCCAGACCACCCAGATCGGTCCGGCCGGCCAGCACCGCGTCGGCCGGCAGGCCCGCGTCGGCCGCCACCCGGGCCGCCGTCGCCCGCTCGGCCGCGCTGCCGGTCACCACCACCCGGTGCCCCCGGACCGTCAACGCCCGGGCCAGCGCCGCGTACCGACCCGCCGGCCAGCGCTTCGCCGGCACCTTCGAACCGGGGTGCAGCACCGTGACGCCGGTGGGCAGCCCACCCGGATCCGGCCGGCGCAGGTCCAGGTCGGTCGGATCGGCGGGGATCCCGTACGCCGACAGCAGGCGACACCAGCGCGCCACCTCGTGTTCCTCGTCGTCCCACCCCGGCCCGTCGAGATGCGCCGCGGCGCCGTTGGCGAACGCGAACAACCGCCGCGGGTCGACGGCGCCGAGCAGCCGATGCGAATCCGGCCCCCGCCCGTGCAGGTTGACCGCCACCTCGACCGGCCCGCCGGGCCGCTGCCGCCACCACAGCCCGTCGGTCGGCAACAACCGGTCCACCCCACCGACCAGCTCCACCAGCGGCCCCAACCAGCCCGGCGCGGCGAGCACCAACTCCCGGTCGGGATACGCCGCCCGCAACGCCCGCAACGCCGGCACCGCGGTGGCGAGATCACCGACGCCCAGGGCACGCAGGGCCAGGATCACGGGTACGAGGTCTCCTGCTCGGCGCAGACCACCATCTCGCGGACCGCGCAACCGGCCGGCTGGGACAACGCGAACATCACCGCCGCCGCGGTGTCCGCCGGATCGTTGAGGATCGCGTCCGGGCCCGGCCGGTACTGCTGGTCCCGGTCGTCGAAGAAGGCGGTCCGCATCCCACCCGGCACCAGCAGGGTGACGCCCACCGTACCGGCCAACTCCGCGGCCAGCGCCCGGGTGAACCCGACCACGCCGAACTTCGCCGCGCAGTACGCCGTGGCGTCGCTGACCGCCTTCACCCCCAGCGTCGAGGCCACCGTGACGATGCTGCCCCGGGACGCCTCCAGGAACGGCAACGCCGCCCGGATCACCGCCGCGGTGGCCAACAGGTCGACCGTGACGATCCGGTCCCACGTCTCGCCCGGCACGTCGGCCAGCCGACCGGGCACGTCGATGCCCGCCGCCGTGACCACCGCGTCCAGGCCGCCCTCCCGCTCGGCCAGGCGACGGGTGGCCTCCTCCGCCGCGCGGGTGTCGGCCAGGTCGCACTCCAGCCACGGCACCCCGTCCGCGGGCGCCTGCCGATCCAGCACGACGGGCCGACCGCCACCGCGGGCCACCGCCGCCACCACCGCTGCCCCCAGGCCGCTGGACCCCCCGGTGACCAGCACCGTCCGCCCGACACCCACCCCCCGAGGATGCTCGCTCATGTCGACACTCCGCTCCGCTGCGTGCCGCCACGAGGCACCACCACACTGAACCGATGATTCACTCGCTGACGCTCGCTCATGTCGACACTCCGATCGCGCGGGCGGCGGCGATCATCTCGGTGGTGGAACGGCCGTCGAGATACGGCACCACGACGGTGTGCCCACCCCAACGACGCAGGATGTCCGCCTCGGGCAGCACCTCGCCGTCGCCGCCGCCGGTGGCGTAGTCGCCACCCTTGACCCAGATGTCCGGGCGCAGCCAGGACAACGCCGCCTCCGGGGTCGACTCGTCGAAGATGGTCACCGCGTCCACGCAGCTCAACGCGGCCAGCAGCCGGCTGCGGTCGTCCTGATTGATCACCGGTCGGTCCGGTCCCTTCAGTCCACTGACACTGGCATCGGAGTTCAGGCACACCACGAGGCAGTCACCGAGCTGGCGGGCCGCCTGCAGGGTCGCCACGTGACCGGCGTGCAGCAGGTCGAAACAGCCGCCGGTGGCGACCACCGTGCCCCCGGCGGCGCGTACCCGGGCCACCACGGCGGCGGCCGCGGCCACCCCGACCCGGTCCCCCGCCACCGCGGCCTGCACCGGCTGCGGCGCCCGGCGTACCGCCGGTGGCAGCGCGGCGGCCACCCCGCCGTCGGCCACGTACGCCGACGCCTCCGTCACCGCCTCCTGCACCGCCTCGGAGACCAACGCGCCCCGGGCCAGCGCGAGGCTGGCGGTGGCGGCGAACCGGTCCCCCGCCCCGCAGGTGTCCCCCTCCGCGGCGACCGGGGCGGGCACCATCAGCGGGGTCGAACCGGTGTGGCTGAGCAGCGCACCGTCGGCGCCCAGGGTCACCGCGACCGCACCGGCCCGCCACCGCTGACGCAGCCGTTCCGCACCGGCGGTGGCGGTGGCCAGCCGGTTGGCGCCGGCGGGTGCCTCCGCCAACTCCCGCACCTCCGCCTCGTTCGGCGTGGCCAGGTGCACACCGGGCACCGCGGACGGCCCGCGGGGGTGCGGATCCCAGACCACCGGGGCGCGGGTGGCCGCCAGGGCCTGCCGTAGCGCCGGTTGCCGGGCCACGCCCCGGCCGTAGTCGCTGACCAGTACCACCGCCGCCCGGTCGAGTACGCGCAGCACCGCCTCGGCGGGCTCACCCGGCTCACCGGCGCCACCACCACGGTCGTGCCGCAGCAACACCCGGCCACCGGCCCGCAGCCGGATCTTCTCCGGCGTCGCGCCGGCCAGCCGCAGCGGATACACCTGCACCCCGGCGGCGGCCAGCAGCCCGCCCAGCCGGGCCCCGCCCGCGTCGTCGGCCAACGCGGTGACCAGGACCACCTCGGCGCCCTGCGCGGCGGCGAAGACGGCGGCGAGACCGGCCCCGCCCGGCCGGTCGACGTGCGCCATCTCGTCGAGCACCGGCACCGGCGAGTCCGGGCACAGCCGGTTGACCATCCCCTCGACATCCCGGTCGAGCAGGGTGTCGCCGACCACCACCACCGGTCCCCTCACGCTGTGCCTCCTCACGCCTCGACCGGCCGACCCGCGCCGCCGTCCAGGACCACCTCGACGCCGGCCCGGACCGCCCCGGCGGCCGGCGCGCCGGACACCGCCGGCACCGCCGGTTCCACGTACCGCGGGGTGGTGGCCGGGCGGCCCTGCGGCATCGCCTGCTCGACGTACTCGCAGAGCAGGTGGCTGGAGACCAGGTGCAGTTCCTGCACCACCTGGCTGTCCGGGGACTCCACGGCGAGCGCCTCGTGGCAGGCGTCGGCGAGCGGGTTCGGGGCCGGCCCGGTGAACGCCCAACAGCGCAAACCGGCCTCCCGCCCCGCCCGCGCGGCGGCGAGCAGGTTGCCGCTGCCGCCGCTGGTGGACAGCAGCAGCAGCACGTCGTCGGGGCGGCCGTGGGCACGGACCTGCCGGGCGAAGACCTCGTCGTAGCCGTAGTCGTTGCCGATCGCGGTCAACGCCGAGGTCTCGGCGTGCAGCGCGATCGCGGACAGCGGCTGCCGGTCGTCGTGCAGCTTGCCGACCAGCTCGGCGGTCAGGTGCTGCGCCTCGGCGGCGCTGCCGCCGTTGCCGGCCACCAGCAGCCGACCACCGGCGGTGAGCCGCCCGGCCAGCGCCGCGCCCCAGCGGGCGAGCAGCGGCTCGCAGCGCTGGTACGCGGGCAACGCCGCGGTCAGGTGCGCCAGGTGCGCGTCGAGCAGGTTCGGCATCAGGCCACCACCCGGGTCGGTCGGTGCACGGCGGCCACCTCGTCGTACACCTCGGCGAGACGCTCCGCGGTGACCGTCCACGAGTAGTGCTGGCGGGCTCGGGCCCGGGCCGCGCCCGCGTACGCGAAGCGGCGGATCCGGTCGTCGAGCAGCCGCCGCAACGCTTCACCGAGCGCCCTCGGGTCGCGGGCCGGCACCAGGTCGCCGGTCACCCCGTCGACGACCGTGTCGCGTAGCCCGCCGACGGCGGTCGCCACCACCGGCACCCCGCAGGCCATCGCCTCCAGCGGGGTCAGGCCGAACGGTTCGTACCAGGGGGCGGCGACCAGGACGTCCGCCGACCGGTACCAGCGGCCCATCTCCTCCCGGGGCACCGCGCCGACCAGCCGGACCCGGTCGGCCACCCCGCAGCTACCGGCCAGGGCGCGCAGCCGGCGGGCGTACGGGTCGGTCTCCAGCAGTCCGGCCGGCGGGCCGCCGACCACCACGCACTCGGCGTCGGGTACGTGCGCCATCGCGCGTACCACGGTCTGGAAGCCCTTGCGCTCCACCAGCCGGCCGACGGTGAGGATCCGCGGCCGGCCCGGTTCCCGGGGAGCGGCCGGGCCCAGCGGCGCGAACGTGCCCAGGTTCACCCCGGACGGGATGACCGTCATCACCGACCGGGGTACGCCCATCCGGACCAGCTCGCCGACCTCGTCGCGGCACTGCGCGATGACCCGGTCCACCGAGCGGCCGAGCTGGCGTTCGTAGCCGATCCGTCGGCCCGGGCTGGTGTCCTGCACGCCCTGGTAGCGGCGCTTGACGGTGCCGAGCGCGTGGTACGTCTGCACCACCGGGATCCCGGTCTGCCGGCCGGCCACCACCGCGGCCAGCCCGCTCATCCAGAAGTGTGCGTGGATCACCTCGGGTGCCCAGTCGCCGCCGCGCCACCGCTCCACCAGCCAGGCGCCGAACGGTCGCATGTGCGGCAGCAGCGCGTCCTTGGCCACGGGCTCGGCCGGCCCGGCGGGTACGTGCACCACGTCGTAGCCGTCCGGGCCGCGTACCGTCACCGGCAGGTCGACCGCGTCGCGTCGGGTGTACACCCGCACGTCGTGTCCGGCGGCGGCGAGCGCGGCGGACAGCTCCGCGACGTGGGTGTTCTGGCCGCCGGCATCCTCGCCGCCGAGGATGGCGAGCGGGCTGGCGTGCTCCGAGATCATCGCTATCCGCATACTTCCTCCTCCAGGAGCCGGTCCCAGTCGGCGAGGAAACGGTCGAGTCCGTAGCGTTCGCGGGCGGCGGCGCGGGCCTGTGTACCGGCGAGCCGGGCCTGTTCCGGGTGCGCCGCGAACCGGCCGGCGGCCGCCAGCAGGTCGTCGACCCGGGTGGACAGGGCACCGGCGCCCGGCGGTACGGCCATCACCGCCTCGGTGGTGGCCAGCGCCACCACCGGCATGCCGATGCTCATCGCCTCGATCAGACTCAGCCCGAGCGAGGTCCACCGGCACAGGTGCAGGTACGCCCGGCGGCGCGCCAACTCGGCGTGCATCCGGTGCTGCGGCACGTCGTCGTGGCTGGTCAGCCGGTCGGCGGGCAGGCCGAGGTGATCGGCCAGCCCGGCCACCTTCATGCCGAAGACGTCCAGCGGGGCGATCTCGGCGAACCGGGCCAGCAGATCGGTGCCGGTGACCCGCCACCGCCGTACCGGCTCGTTGATCACCACGGCGAGCCGGTCCAACTCACCGGTGTACGCCACCGCCGGTGGCACGATGCCGTGGTCGACCACGGTGGTCCGGGTCGAACCGACGTCCCAGAAGAGTTCGTTGAACGCGGTCACATGGGCGACCAGCAGGTCGTCCCGGTCGGCCATCGGATGGCGGCTGTTCGGCACGGCCCCGTCCTTCGGGGTGTTGTGCTCCACGTAGATCGCCGGCAGGTCGCGGCCCGGACGGCGGCCGAGCCAGTCGGCCGCCAGCGCCAACTCCTCGGGGCGTTGCAGGATCACCACGTCCACCTCGGCGGTACGCAGCTGCTCGGGGCTCACCTCGGCGGCGCTCTCCGGCCAGGTGTACGTCCGCGCCCGGCCCAGCCCGTACGGCCCCCGGTCCGGGGTGGCCGGCACCAGGTAGCGGTGTTTGCCGTGCACGAACGAGGTGGTCCAGGAGCCGTGCACGTGCCAGAGCAGGATGTTCATCGGCCGCTCCCGCCGCTGGTGACCGGCACGTCCAGCAGCCGCAGGGCGGCGAGGACGGCATCGGGTTCGACGCCGCTGAGGCAGGGGTGCCCGGGTACCGGACAGCGCGCGGCCCGGGTGTCGCGGCAGGCGGCCGTGGCGTCGCCGAGGCGTACCGTCGGCACCCGCCACGGGCCCCACTGGCCGAACGGCACGGTGGGGGCGAAGAGGCTGACCACCGGTACGCCGTGCGCGGCGGCCAGGTGCGCCGGGCCGGTGTTGCCGACCACCACCGCGCCGGCCGCGGCGACGACCGCGGACAACTCGGCCAGGCCGGTGCGGCCACCGAGGTCGACGCCGTGCCCGCCGGCCACCCGGGCGGTCAGCTCACGCTCCTGCGGCCCGCCGGTGACCACCACCCGGTGCCCGCCGTCGGTCAACGTCCGGGCGATCCGCTCGGCCAGCTCCGGCGGGCAGCCGCGGGCCTGTGCCGCCGAACCGGGGTGCAGCACGACGTAGCCGGGGTCGCCGGTCTCCGTCGGCGGCGGCGGCACGGGCCGCAGCCGTAGTCGCGGCTCGTCGCCGGGGGGCAGCGGGTAGCCCGCCGCGGCGGCCAGGGACAGCGCCCGTTCGGCCTCCGGCACGCCCACCGGCACCCGGTGCCGCACGTCGAGCAGCGAGCCGGGGTAGTCGTCGCTGATCGCCGCGATCCGCGCCACGCCGGCCATCCGCAGCAGCAGGGCCAACGGCAGCGGTGACTGGTGGAAGGAGGTGAAGACGACCGCCTCGTCGACGGCGAGGGCGGCCAGCCGGGCGACCAGCCCGGTCAGGTCCGCCGGGTCGACCGGTTCTGGTGCCGGATCGATCCAGGGCAGGCGGTGCTCCACCACCTCGTCCACCCCGGGCAGCAGGTCGGCGGCGGCCCGGCCGCGCGGGCCGCAGAGCAGCACCACCCGGTCGGCGCCGGCGGCCACCGCCCGGATACCCGGACCGGTCACCAGCACGTCGCCCGCCGAGTCCGACCGCACCACCAGCACGGTCCGGCCACGACCCGGCCGGGTCCCGGCCGGGCGCAGCGCTGCCTGGCGGCGCAGGATCTCCGCCACCGCCGCCGGCAGGTCGGCGGTCACCCACGGGGCCGCGGCGATCTCCTCGGCCCGGGTCACCGGCGTCGGCACCAGGATGCCCGCGGCACCGGCGGCCAGTGCCGCGGTGACGTCCCGGCCGATGTCGCCGATCAGCACGCAGCGGGCCGGTACGGTGCCGAGCGCGTCGGCGGCGGCGTGGACCAGGCCCGGAGCCGGCTTTCGGCAGGAGCAGCCGTCCCCGTCGTCGTGCGGGCAGATCTGCCAACTGTCGAAGGGGCCGAGCAGGTCCTCGATCCGGCGGTGGACCCGGTGCAGTTGGTCCTCGGTGAACAGGCCCCGGGCCAGCCCGGACTGGTTGGTCACCACCGCGAGTTTCAGCCCGGCGGCCCGCAACCGGTCCAGCGCCGCGCGGGCGCCCGGCATCGGCCGCACCTTGTCCGGATCACCGTTGTACGGCACGTCCTCGACCAGGGTGCCGTCGCGGTCCAGCAGGACGGCGTCGAACAGGACCGGTGTCGGCCCGGCTCGCCCCGCACCGGCCAGCACCTCGGCTGACCTGCGCTGATCCGGCTCCCCATGGTCCCGTCGCACGGGCCGCGGGTTCCCGGCGCCCCGAGGAGTAAACGTCGAGCGCGACGCGGCGCGCGGGTCGCCGCGCGCCGACGACCGCAGCGTGCCGCCGCGGTGGCGTTACCCGTCGCCCCCGAGAAGCTAACCCGGCCGTTCCGTTAGGCGGGACGGGCAGCTGGGTACGGGCAACCGATGGCGATCGTGGAGAGAGTCGTCGAGGCGCCGGTCGAGCAGGTCTGGGCGGTACTCGCGGACGGATGGACGTACAGCGACTGGGTGGTCGGCACCGCCCACATGCGCAACGTGGACGACGGGTGGCCCCGGGTCGGCGCCCGGTTGCACCATCGGGCCGGACCGTGGCCGTTCTCGCTGGAGGACTCGTCGCTGGTGCTGGCCTGCGAGCCGGAACGCAAGCTGGTGCTGCGGGTGAAGCTCTGGCCGGCCGGCGAGGCGGTCGTGGTGTTCACCCTGGAGCCGATCGACGCCGACACGACGCGGGTGCTGCTCGGCGAGGACTTCACCGCCGGTCCGTTGCGCTGGCTGCGCAACAAGCTCAACGACCTGGTGCTGCACATGCGCAACGAGGAGACCCTCGACCGCCTCTCGGACATCGCCCGCCGGCAGAAGAACCCGGACTGACCACGGCGGCGGGGCGGCCCGTCGGTCGCTGGCACACCGGGCGGGGGAGCCATTTCACCCCGGAAGGGACAAGTGGCTACCCTCTGAAGGAACCTGTCCGCAGACCGAGGATGTCCCCCATGATCGAACCCGTCCAGTTACCCTCGCCGTGGCGGGACGTGCGCCTGACCGTCGTGGTGCCGACCTACAACGAGGCCGGCAACCTGCCGGTACTGGTGGAGCGGCTCCTCGCCCTGCCGCTGCCCGGCCTGAAGGTGCTGGTCGCCGACGACAACTCGCCGGACGGCACCGGTGAGGTCGCGGACAAGCTCGCGGTCGAGCATCCCGACCGGGTCGAGGTGGTGCACCGGCCCGGCAAGGAGGGCCTCGGACGGGCGTACGTGGACGGCATCAGCCGGGCCCTCGACGGCGGGGCCGAGTACGTGGCCCAGATGGACGCCGACCTGTCCCACCCGCCGGAGGCGTTGCCGGGCATGCTCGGTGCCCTGCTCTCCACCCAGGCCGGCGTGGTCATCGGTTCGCGGTACGTGCCCGGCGGTGAGCTGGACGAGAACTGGCCGCTGTACCGGCGTGCCCTCAGCGGCTGGGCCAACCTCTACGTGCACACGCTGCTGCGGGTCCGGATCCGGGATCTGACCGCCGGCTTCAAGATATGGCGGGCCGACGCGCTGCACGACATCGGCCTGGAGCGGGTCCAGTCCAATGGCTACAGCTTCCAGGTCGAGATGCACTACCTCGCCACCAAGCTGGGGCACACCATCCTCGAGGTGCCGATCCGGTTCGAGGAGCGCCGCGACGGTGACTCGAAGATGACCACCGCCACCAAGATCGAAAGCGCGTTGATGCCGTTCAAGCTGCGGACCCGGCACCGCAACATCGAGCGCTGACGCGCGCACCCGGCGGGCCGGGCCTCAGCGGTAGATGGCCGACTGGGCACCGGCCACCGCCCGGTGGTAGAGCGCACCGGTGACGAGCCGGTCCCGGGCCAACGCGGCCCGGGCCGCGTTCGCCCCCGGCGCGCCGTGCACCCCGCCGCCCGGGTGGGCCGAGGCGCTGGCCAGGAAGAGCCGGTCCACCGGCGTGTCGGCTCGACCCAGGCCGGGGATCGGACGCAGGAACAGCTGCTGGTACGGCGCCGCGGTGCCGCCACCCAGCGCCCCGCCGACCAGGCTCGGGTTGGCCTCCTCCAGCTCCGCCGGCCCGGCCACGTGCCGGCCGACGACCAGGCTGCGGAACCCGGGTGCCGCCGCCTCCAGCACCGTCTCCATCCGCTCCAGATGGCCGAGCACCTCCTCGGCCCGCCAGTCCCGCCGGAACGGCAGGTGGGTGTACGACCAGAGCGACTCGGTGCCCGGCGGGGAGTGGCTGGGGTCGGCCACCGACATCTGGCCGAGCAGCAGGAACGGGTCGCGCGGCAACTCGCCCCGGGCCAGCGCGGCGGCGTAGCCGATCAGCCCGCCGAGGTCGGCGCCGAGGTGCACGGTGCCGGCGGTGGCCAACTCCCGGTTGGTCCACGGCATCGGGGCCGACAACGCCCAGTCGACCTTCAACGTCGAACCGTCCCACCGGAAGTGTTCCAGGTCCGCCACCAGCCGGGGCGGTAGCACCGCCGCGCCGACCAGGTCCAGGTAGAGCGCGGGCGCGGGCACGTCGGCCAGCACCGCCCGGCGGGCCCGCCACAACGTTCCCCCGGCGGTGCGTACGCCCACCGCCCGTCCCCGGGCGGTCAGCACCCGCTCCACCCGGGCGCCGTAGACGACCCGGCCGCCCCGCTCGGCCAGCCGCGCCACCAGCGCGTCGGTGATCTTCTGTGCCCCGCCGGCCGGTACCGGCCAGCCGACCTGCTGCCCGAGCATCGCCAGCAGCCAGCCGTACACGCCGGAACCGGCCTCCTCCGGGGACAGGTCGGTGTGCAGGGCACAGCCGGACAGCAGCGCCGGCCCACCCGCCCCGGCGAACAGTTCCTCGCCGAGGCGGCGTACCGGCAGCACCATCCGGCGAGCCAACCGCAGCGTGCCGCCGACCCGCAGTTGACGCAGCAGGCCCAGCCCACCGAGCACCGGCGGGAACGGGGTGGTGATCAGGTCGATCATCTGGCCGGCGACCTGCCGCCACTCGTCGTACGCGGACAGCCACCGGTCGCCGTCGCCGGGGGCGAACGTCTCCAGGGAGGCCGCGGTGACCGTCGGATCGCGGTTGAGCAGCGCGGCCCGCCCATCCGGGAACAGGTGCGCCAGCACGTCGGGGGCGTGCCGCCAGACCAACCCGTGGCGCTGTAGCTCAAGCTCGCGCAGCACCGGCGAGGCGTAGCCGAGCGGATAGAACGAGCTGTAGAGGTCGCTGAGGTAGCCCGGGGCGGTCACCTCGGCGGAGCGCACCGCCCCGCCCGGGACCTGGGTTGCCTCCAGCACCAGCACGTCCCAACCGGCGTCGGCGAGCAGGTTCGCCGCCACCAGACCGTTGTGCCCCGCTCCGACCACGATGGCGTCGGCCCGCTCGGAGCCGCTGGAACCCGGCGAAGTCATCCAGGGACGCTACCCCTCAGGTAACCGGGCGAAACGTTTGTCCGCCCCGGTCCGGGGCATCCACCGCGCCATGTACACGGTTGCGCAGCTCATCGGTGGGGTCTGGGGGGCCGGCGGGGAGAGCGGCGAGTTGGTGGTGCACGATCCGGCCGACGGCAGCCGGGTGACCAGTGCGCCGGTGGCGACCGCCGACGAGGTCGGCAAGGCGGTGGCGGCGGCCCGCGGGGTGGCGGCCGAGTGGGCGGCGACCGCACCGGCGGAACGGGCCGCGGCGCTGCACCGCGCTGCGGACGCGGTGGCCGAGGCCGCCGACGAACTCGCCGCCGCCACCACCGCGGAGATGGGCAAGCCGCTCGCCGACGCCCGCGGCGGGGTCGACGCCGGCATCGCCACCCTGCGGCAGTACGCCGAACTCGGCCCGGCCCGGGGCGGCCGTACCCTGCACGGCGATCCGGCCGCGATCGACTTCATGACCCCCCAACCGCGGGGCGTGGTCGCCGCCATCACGCCGTGGAACGACCCGGTCGCCGTCTCCTGCGGGTTGCTCGGCGCGGCCCTGGTCACCGGGAACGTGGTGCTGCACAAACCCAGCGAACGCACCCCGGCGACCGGCTGGCTGCTCGCCCGGGCCTTGGACTCGGCCCTGCCGGCGGGGGTGTTGTCGCTGCTCACCGGCGGCGCCGACACCGGTGCCGCGCTGGCCGGCGCGGAGGTGGACGTGGTCGCGCACGTCGGCTCCACCGCCACCGGCCGGACCATCGCCGCGGCCGCCGCCGCCAGCGGTGCCAAGGCTCTGCTGGAGAACGGCGGCAGTGATCCGCTGATCGTGGACGCCGACGTCGACCCGATCTGGGCCGCCGGGCAGGCCGCCGTGGGCGCGTTCGCCAACGCGGGTCAGATCTGCGTCGCGGTGGAACGGATCTACGTGCATCGGGACGTCGCCGAGGACTTCGTGGCCGCGCTGGTCGAACGGGCCCGGGCGCTGCGGCTCGGTCCCGGTCGGGACCCGCAGACCGAACTCGGTCCGCTGGTCGACCGGCGGCACCGGGACCAGGTGCACGGGCAGGTCACCGCAGCGGCGGCGCAGGGGGCCCGGATCCGGGCCGGCGGCACGCTGCCGGACGGACCGGGCGCGTTCTATCCGGCCACGGTGGTGGACGACTGCCGGCACGAGATGACGCTGGTCCGGGAGGAGACCTTCGGGCCGGTGGCCGCCGTGGTGGTGGTCGACTCGTTCAGCGAGGCGCTGCGCTGCGCCGCCGATTCGCCGTACGGGCTGGCCGCCACGGTGCTGACCGGGTCGATGAGCCACGCCCAGCGGGCCTGGCGGGAGTTGCCGGTGGGCACGGTGAAGGTGAACGCGGTGTTCGGCGGCGCACCGGCCGGCGCCGCGCACCCCCGGCGGGGCAGCGGGCAGGGCTTCGGCTACGGCCCGGAACTGCTCGACGAGTTCACCGCGACGAAGGCGGTGCACATCGAGGCGCCGGGCGGCGGGCACTGGTGACCGGGCCCGTCCGGGCCGGCGGCGCCGCCGACCGTCGAGGGCCCCCGCCCGGCCGCCCGTGACCGGGCGGGGGCCCTCGACGGGGTCGGGTCAGTCGCCGCGGGCCTTGCGGGTCTGTCGGTCGTTGGCCTTCTGGATGGCCTTGACCAGCTCCGGCTTGGTCATGCTCGACCGGCCCCGCACGTCCAGCTTCCGGGCCACCGCCATCAGGTGTTCCTTGGGGGCGTTCGCGTCCACCCCACCGGCGGTGGGTGCCCGGCGGGCCGGACCGCCGCCGGCGGCCTGCTGGTCGCTGGGGCCCTTGCGCCCCTTCGGCTCCCAGTGGTCGCCCACCTTCTCGAACTGGTGCTTGACCGCGGCGAACGCGGTGCGGTGCGCCCGCTCCCCCTCGCCGTAGGTCTCCACCGCGGAATCGTGCGTCTTCTCCCAGGTGCGCTGGGCCTTCTCCGGAGAGCGCCGCAGCGTGCTGGGCAGTACCTCGCGCCCGGGCATCTCGTCCTCCTCCGTCTACGAGCGTTCCGACTGTGGTTCCCGCCCCGGCCGGCGGCAAACGGGTTTGCCGCCGGCCCGGTCCGGGTACCGGCCCGGCCACCCGAGCCGATACGTGCCGGGTCGCTGCGCGAGGGAGCGGTGATGACCACGACGAACCCCGACGCCCCGGCCACCGGATCACCGACCTCCCCGCTGCCCCGCCGGATCCGCCAGCTGAGCTGGTCGACCTGGCGGGGGGTGCTGGTCCGCAGCGGCCAGCACTACCTGCGGGACAACTGCACGGACTGGGCCGCCGCGCTCACCTACTACGGGGTGCTGGCGCTGTTCCCGTCCGCCGTCGTGGTGGTCGCCCTGGTCGGGCTGGTCTCCGACGGGGAACGCACCGTCGACACGCTGCTCGACCTGGGCCGCGACATCGGTGCCGGTTCGGTGGTGGCCAACGAGAGCTTCGTCGGGACGGTACGGGCGGTGGTGGACCAGAACAGCTCCGCCGGCGTCCTGCTGAGCTTCGGCCTGCTCGGCGCCCTCTGGTCGGCCTCGAACTTCATCGCGTCGTTCACCCGCGCCTCGAACGCCGTCTACGGGGTGGCCGAGGGACGCCCGGTCTGGCGGCTGCGCCCGACCCAGCTCGGGCTGGCCGCGCTGTCGCTGGTGCTGCTCGCCACGGTCGCCGCCGGTCTGATCGTCAGCGGGCCGGTCGCGGACGCGGTCGGCAACCTGCTCGGTGCCGGCGACGCGGCCCGTACGGCGTGGGCCGTGGCGAAGTGGCCCGCCCTGGCGATGATCGCCATGGTGCTGTTGTCCCTGTTGTTCTGGGTGGCGCCGAACGTCCGGCAACCCCGGTTCCGCTGGCTCACCCCCGGCGGCGCGGTAGCGCTGCTCGCCTGGATCCTGTCCTCCTTCGGCTTCGGCCTGTACGTGGCGAACTTCGGCTCGTACGACACCACCTACGGCAGCCTGGGCGCGGTGATCGCGTTCCTGGTCTGGCTCTACCTGTCGAACTCCGCGTTGATGCTCGGTGTCCAGATCAACGCCGAGCTGCAGCGTGGCCGGGTCTTGCAGTCGGGTGCGGACGACGCGGACGAACCGGTGCTACCGCCCCGGTCACCGGCCGGTTCGTGACCGCTTGCCGGGTTTACCACCCGCGCCGCCGGGTAGCGCACAGGGCATGGATCGCGGCAACAGCAAGCACTCACCGAGGGTCGACGAGCAGATGAGCCAGGAGGTCAGCGGCCTCGTGCAGGGGCCGGGGACCGGCGGCTCGCGGGTCGACGAGTTCCGGGTGCCGGAACCCGCGGGCGAGGACCAGCCGGAGGCGACCACCGCCCCGGCCGGTGACCTGCGCAGCGGCACCCCCCAGGGAATGACCTCCGAGGACGTGGAGGCACGTAGCCGGCTCGGACGGTTCATCACCATGACCGCCCTGCCCGGTGACCGGGCCGCGCTGCTCGCCAACGCGCGGGAGAACGAGGCACCGGACGACGTGCTCGCCGCGTTGGCGCGGCTACCGGAGGGCACCCGATACCAGACGGTGTCCGAGGTGTGGGCGGCGCTGGGCCACAAGAACGAGACGACGCGCTGGTGAGGCGGGCTCGTGTGGTCCGCCGCCCCCGCCGGTGCAGGGAAGGATGCTGATGAGTGGCGTTACCGAGCATGTCGACGTGGCCGTCCCGGTCCGGACGGCGTACGACCAGTGGACCCAGTTCGAGGAGTTCCCCCACTTCATGGAGGGCGTGGAGTCCGTACGCCAACTCTCCGACACGATGACCCACTGGACCGTCGAGATCGCCGGCGTCAAGCGTGAGTTCGACGCCGAGATCACCGAGCAGTTGCCCGACGAGCGGGTGGCCTGGCGCTCGACCGGCGGCACCCAGCACGCCGGAGTGGTGACCTTCCACCGGCTGGACGAGAACAGCAGCCGGGTCAGCCTGCAACTGGAGTTCGACCCGCACGGCGTCATCGAGCAGGCCGGCGACAAGCTCGGCGTGGTGGACCGGCGGGCCAAGGGTGACCTGCAGCGGTTCAAACAGTTCATCGAGCGACGCGGGCAGGAGACCGGTGCCTGGCGTGGCAAGGTCGACCGACCGTTGCCCTGACCCCGCGGACCGACGTCGTCCCGACGGCCGCCGGCGCTGCCGGCGGCCGTCGCCGTGTCCCGGCGCGCCGTTTGCCGCGATCGGCCCGGGGTACCGCGATGACATGACCGACGACAGGGTGTGGCGCGACGAGGAGCGGCTTCCGCTGGAGGAACTGGACCGGGCCGTCGCCCGGTCCACGCTCGACGGGCAGGCCGACGACGTGACCGGCAACGACGCCGGCGAGGAGGCCGCCTTCGGACACGGACCGGAGGCGGCGGACCGGGGCGCCGAGATCCCCGGCACCGGCCGGGAGCCGACCGACCGGGACCGCGCCTACCGCCCCTCCACCACCGGGCGTACCGGCCCGGACAGCTAGACGAGTACGGCGCTCGGCTTCGGGTTTGTCGAGGTCGGCAGTCCTAACTCGGGGCGGGGCTGCGGGCGCAGCGAAGGTCTAGCTAGGTCCGTGTCTCGAAGTCGGGTGCGGCGGGTCGGTGATCGATA
>NZ_QXEC01000047.1 GCF_003583405.1 Micromonospora radicis | reverse complement strand
CCACCCATGGCGCGGCGATCACCCATGGGTCCGCCGCCACCCATGGCGCGGCGATCACCCATGGATCCGCCGCCACCCATGGCGCGGCGATCACCCATGGCGCGACGGTCACCCGTGGACCCGTCGGCACCGAGCCGGTCAGTCCCGGCCTGGCCGTCGCCGCCGGCTCGGTGCCGGCCGAGGATCCGGTCGCGTACCCGGTGCCGCAGCTGTGCGGGGATCAGCCAGATCTGTACGAACGTCAGGTAGTCCAGCGCCCCCGGCCGGCCGTGCCGGCGGGCCTCGGTGAGCAGCAGCCGGAACACCGGGAAACTGCGGGTCGGCGCGGCCATTGAGCTGATGATGCTCATGACGATCGCGGCGTACGCCCGAGGAGTGATCAGCGACCGGATGCCCCGCAGCCACTCCAGCTGCGCCTGCCAGGGGGCGCTGAGGCTGATCCGGGGGCGGTCCTCGTCCTGGTGCCACAGCACCAGCGGCTCGGCGGCGATGAGCAGGCCGGCGTCGGGCTGGCTGCTGGCCCGTACCGTCCAGTCGAGTTCCTGTTGCCGGCGCAGGCCGACGGTGAACGGCACCCGCCGCAGCAGTTCGGTCGGCGCCAGGATGGTCGAGGTCTGGATGAAGCCGTCGCCGTGGAAGAGGCCGCGTCGGCGGGTGAGGTACTCGCAGATCGGTTCGTCCGGTTCCGGCAGCCGGCGGGGCATCACGAACTCTGCCCGAGGCGTCTTGTTGATCAGCCGGCTGGCCACGATCGGGCTGGGCATCGGGGCGGAACGGGCAAGTTGCAGCTGGACGGCGAGCTTCTCGGGCAGCCACTCGTCGTCGTCGTCCAGCAGCGCGGTCCAGGGCGCGCGGGCCTCGCGTACGCCCATGTTGCGGGCGTCGGGCGCGCCGCCCTTCGCGGCCAGCCGCACCACCCGCAGCCGCGGGTCGCCGATCTCGGCGAGCGCCGCGTCGGTGGCCTCGTCCGGCCCGTCTACCACGACGACGACCTCGATGTCGGTCACCGTCTGGGTGAGCGCGCTGCGGACCGCCCGGGTCACCAACGCCGGTCGGGCGAAGGTGGGAACGACCACGCTGACCTCGGGTGTGGAAGGCATGACCACCTGCTCCGGTTCGCCGGGTACGACGGTTGCGCGCAGTGACGTTAGGTGCCGGCGGCGACCGGCCGATGAATGGCGGGCGGCGCTCGGACGTACAGCGGCGGTCGCCCGGACCGCACCGCTATGGTCGCCGTACCCCGGGGCGACGTCCCGGTGGTGCGGGCCGACGGACGGCCGGAGGGGCGGTGGCGGTGGCGGACGCACAGCTGGTCGTCGAGGTGTCGGGCGCGGTGGCCACGGTGGTCATCCGCAACCCGAGCCGACGCAACGCGATGACCCTGGCCATGTGGCAGCAGTTGCCGGTGCTGCTGGACCGCCTGGAGGCGGACCCGGCGGTACGCGCGCTGGTGCTCACCGGCGCGGACAACACGTTCTGCGCCGGTGCCGACCTCGGTGACCTGGACGAGTTGCTGTCCACCGGTGACGCCGGTGTCGCCGTCGCCGCCGAGGAACGCCTCGCCGCCTTCGCCAAGCCGACGGTGGCCGCCGTCCGGGGCGCCTGCGTCGGCGGTGGTTGCCAGCTCGCCGTCGCCTGCGACTTGCGGATCGCCGCCGACGACGCGAGGTTCGGCGTACCGCCGGCCCGGCTCGGCTTGGTCTACCCGGCGCCGACGACCCGCCGGCTGGCCCGGCTGGTCGGCCCGGCGGCGGCCAAGCATCTGCTGTTCACCAGCGAACTGGTCGACGCCGCCCGGGCACTGCGGATCGGTCTGGTCGACGAGGTGTTGCCCGACGCCGACCTGGCCGCCCGGATCGATCGGCTGACTGCCATGATCGCCGAACGTTCGCAGCTCAGCGTCGCCGCCGCCAAGGAGATCGTGGACGGGCGGGCCGACGACGACCGGCTGGCCTGGTGGCATGGGCAGCTGCAGGCCAGTGGCGAGGCCCGCGAGGGGGTCAGCGCCTTCCACGAGCGCCGTCCACCCCGCTTCACCTGGACCCCGCAGCCGGGCGACACCGTCGGGCGCCGCCCGGTCGGGTGAACGTCCGGCCCGGGTGACGTCCGGCCCGGGTGACGTCCGGGGGCCGGCGGGTGCCGCGCCGGAGATCCGACGCCGCCCCCCGTTCCCGCCGGCCCGGCCGTCACCGCCCGGCCAACGCCGCCCAGCTCGGCCCGACCGGTACGCGCCGCAGCGGCATGCCCGCCTCGGCCGGCGTACGGTCGCCCTTGCGCTGGTTGCAGGCGTAGCAGGCGGCCGTCGTGTTCTTCCAGGTGTTCCGGCCGCCGCGGGAGCGGGGCAGGATGTGGTCGATGGTGTCGGCCGGCCCGTCGCAGTAGGCGCAGCACCGGCCGTCGCGGCGCAGCACCCCGGCCCGCGACCACGCCGGGCCGGAGGTGAAGCGCCAGCGGGTCACCACGTACCGGACCAGCCGGACCACCCGAGGCACCGGGAAGACCCCGATGACCCGGTCCGGCACCGCCTCGTGGATCTCGGCCACCCGGCGGCAGAGCATCCGGATCGCGTGCTGGACGGTGACCCGGTGCAGCGGGCCGAGGTCGGCGTTGACAACGAGGACGGCGTCCACCGGTTTCTCCCTCCAAGGCGGTGACGGACGTACGGGCCGGACAGCGACGAGCCGCCCGGTCCCGGGGCGGGTGGGCGGCTCGACGGTCGTCGGTACGCGCGTCAGCCGGGCCAGCCACCCCGGAGTCGTTCCGCTCGGCAACCGACGCCGAGCAGCCCCGACGGCACGACGGTGACGTGCGACATCGACATGGCTGGCTCCCGGAACGGCGGTTGACCTTGCATGATCACGGTAGGGCCGGGCCGCTCACCGCGGCAACGCATTTCGATGTCGCCGGACGGCTACCGGCAGAACGGTTCTCGACGTCGTCGGACGGCTACCGGCGGGCCAGCAGCCCCCGGGGGCGGACCGAGCGCAGTGGCTCGGTGGCCGCGCCTACCGAACGCAGGATGTGGTTCGCGGCCAGGATGCCGGTGGCGGCCGCCCGTTCCATCAGCGCGCTGGGGAATTCGGTGCGGATACCGTCACCGGCCAGGTAGAGCCCGTCGGCGTCGGTGCGTACCCCGGGTCGGTCGGCGTGGCTGCCCGACGCGAAGGCCGGCGCCTTCGCCTCCACCCGGGCGTGCAGCTCCCGTACCCGCAGCCGGCTCACCTCCGGCCAGAGACCGGTCAGCTCCCCGCGCATCCGTTCGGCCAGCTCGGTGGCGTCCACGCCCGGATCGCAGGCGTACGCGTGCAGCTCCAGCACCGAACCGCCGGTCTGCTCGGCCCACCGCCGGCAGCCTCGCTCCAGCCGGTGGTACAGGGTCACCGAGTCCAGCGTGGCCTGCCGGGACACCCCGCTGAAGACCGCCCGGTCGGCTGCCACGTCGCCGTCGCACCAGTAGCGCGCCACCGCGTACGGCGGACCGGGCCGCCCGTACCGGGGCATCGCCGTCACCAGGCGCGGCGCGGCGGCGGTCAGCGCGGGGGAGGCCGCGACCAGCGCGGCGAGGGCCGGTGGGTCGACGGCGAGGACGACGTGCCCGGCCCGGTACGCCCGCTCGACGGTCGCCACCCGCCACCCCGCCGGGTCGCGGTGCAGCGCGGTCGCCGCGAGGCCGGTGACCACCTGGCCGCCGTGCCGCTCGACGTACCGGCGCAGCGGCGCCCAGATCGCCGTCGCGTAGTCCTCGTCGGGGCAGTCGAAGGCCAACCCCTCCGGGTTGCCGAGCAGGTAGAAGTGGAACTGGGCGATCATCTCGGCGGCTGACATCTCCGTCTCGTGGTTGAAGAACGAGTGGGAGAAGACCTCGAACAGCATCGCCCGCGCCCGGTCCGGCAGCCGCAACGAGGTGAGCAGTTCGTCGGCGGTGACCTGGTCGAACTCGGCGTACGTGCGCTCCGGGTGGTAGGCCAGCAGCGGCAGGGCGGCGGCCCGGTCCATCCCGCGCAGGTCCCGCAGGCGCACGCTGGGGCTGCGGGCCAGCAGGGTGAGCAGGTTCGCCGGTGGGGCCGGTGGCAGGCGCCCGAACTCCTCGGCCGGCCACTGTGCGCTCAGCACCGGATAGCCGGGGACGGGACGCAGGAAGCGCAGGGTCGGGTCGACCCGGCGCAGGATGTTCCGCCAGTTGTAGTACTGCCGGAAGAAGGCGTGGAAACCGTGTTCGTCGACCTGCGCACTGCCGTCGGCCAGCGTCCGCGGCCAGGCACCCAGCCGGCCGCCCAGCGTCGGCGCCGCCTCCAGCACGGTCACCTGGACACCCCGCTCGGCGAGGACCACCGCCGCGGACATGCCGGCGATGCCGCCCCCCACCACCACCGCGGCGACCGGCTCCGTCACCCGCCGCGTTCCGCCGCCACCCGGGTCCACCCGGTACGGGCGTACGCCGAGGAGCCGACCGACCACCCGCGACAGCGCCACCCGACCCCCACCTTCCGCCCCACCGCCCCCAGTCTGCCGGACAGGAGAGGACCACCGGGGCGTTAACCAGGCGCCCTCGCCTCATCGCAGGCAGCGGCGGGGGCGGTCGGAGGTGGGCCAGACGTACTCCAGATCGGTCGGTACGTCGGCGCCGAACACCGGCCGGTAGTGGGCGGGGTCCTTGCGCAGCAGCGACGAGCGGTGGCTCAGGTGCAGGTCGGCCCGGCCGAGCCAGGGCGGCAGTTCCCCGGCGACGGCCAACTCCTGCTGGGACCGGACCCGCTCGATCCCGCAGCTGGCGGCCAGGTCGGCGGCGAGCGTCGCGGCGCAGGTGTCGGCCCGACCCGCCGCGGACCAGACCGCGCAGACGTCGAGACCGTAGCGGGTCAGGGCCTCCTCGTACCCGGCCCACATCCGTACCGCCGGATGGTTGCGCCAGCCGTAGTCGGGCCTGGTCAGCCCGCGCAGCACCTGGATCGCCTCGACCCGCTGCTTGCCCAGCCGACGCTGGTCGAGGGCCCGGGCGCTGGCCAGGAAGTCCGGGTACGGCAGGAACGTCTGCATGCCGCTGCCCTACCCGCCACCGTCCGGGACATGCCGGGGCCCGCCGAGCCAATGATCATCACGGGGCTGCGTGGCCGGCGAGCGGCTGACTACCATGCGGTCATGGCGGAGCCGCTGCTTGATCGGGCCCTGCGGGCCAGCCGCCGGTTACGGGCGAACGGGGAGCCCCGGGGCCACTACGTGATCTGCGGTCAGGATCCCCTCGCCTACTGGGTGGTGCGGGCGTTGCGGGGCAGCGAGGCACCGGGCGGACGGCTACGGATCACCCTGATCGTGCCGGAGCGCCGACGTTCGCCCGGCCCCGACGGCCGTGACCTGCCCGGCGTCGAGGTGATCCGGGCCGACCGGCTGGACGAGCACACCTTCCGCCGGGCCAACCTGGCCGGGGCGGCCGGGCTGGCCCTGCTGCACCAGGACGACGTGGGCAACATGCACGCCGCGCTCTGCGCCCAGGAGGTCGAACCCGGGCTGCGCCTGGTGGTGCGGATGTTCAACACCGGCCTGGCCAACGGGGTACGGCAGATCTTCCCCGACTCGGCGGTGCTGTCGGACGCCTCGATGGCCGCGCCGGCCTTCGTCGCCGCCGCGCTCGGCGAGGTGGCTCCCACCCACTTCCGGCACGGTGGCCGCACCCTCTACCTGGCCCGCCGGGAGGACGTCCGCCCCAACGAGGTGGTCTGCGGGGTGGCCGACACCCGCGATCCGCAGCAGGAGTTGGTGCTGCCCGCCGACGACCGGGTCGCCGACGTGGTGCTCGCCGAGGCCGCCGGGCGGCCCGTCGGCACCGAACTGGCCGCCCGCCGGTTGGCCCGGGCCCGACGGCGTCGGCGGCCGGTGGCGATGGTGCTCCGGGCGGTCCGCAGCTTCGCCACCCGCAAGATCGGCATCGCGGTGATCCTGCTGCTCGCCGTGGTCGGGCTGCTGGGCGGCCTGTACGCCAACGCGGCGCACGTCAGCCTGGCCGACGCGCTCTACCTGACCCTGGTCACCACGCTCACCGGGCAGGACCCGGACACCGCGAAGGGCGCCGCCGAGCAGGTCGTCCAGGTGATCCTCAACCTTGCCGGGCTGGCCCTGATCCCGTTGATCACGGCGGTGGTGGTCGACGGCGTGGTCAACGCCCGGCTGGCCCTGCACACCGGGCGGATCCTGCCGGAACGGTCCGGGCACGTCGTGGTGGTGGGGCTGGGCAACATCGGTACCCGGGTGATGGCCCAGCTCAACGACTTCGGCGTCGAGGTGGTGGCGATCGACAAGAACCGCGACGCGCGCGGTGCCGGGCTGGCCCGCCGGCTCGGCGTACCGCTGGTGGTGGGCGACGCGGCCGAGGAGGAGACGCTCCGCGCCGCCTCGGTGGCCACCTGCCAGGCGCTGGTGGTGGTCTCCACCGACGACGGTGCCAACCTGCGGGCCGCGCTGAACGGCCGGACCGTCAACGACCAACTGCGCGTGGTGCTGCGGCTCTTCGACGGCGACTTCGCCGAGCGGGTGCAACGGGCCTTCGGCATCGGCACCTCGCGCAGCGTCTCCTACCTGGCCGCCCCGTCGTTCGCCGCCGCGCTGCTGGACCGGGCGGTGATCGCCACCATCCCGGTCGGCCGGCACGCCCTGCTGGTCACCGAGATCCCGGTGGCCGCCGGTTCGGCCCTGGACGGCCGCCCACTCGCCGCCGTCGGCAGGCCCGGCAGCGTACGCCTGCTCGCGCACGCCAGACCGGGCCAGCGGTACGACTGGTCACCCGACCGGCGGCTGGTGATCGTGGCCGGGGACCGGCTGACCGTGTTGGCCCGGCGGGCCGGCCTGAACGCCCTGCTCCGCGAGGCCGCCCCACCCGAGCCGCCGCCTTCGCCAGGGGCGCCGCCGCTGCCCCGGGAGGCCGAGGAGTGACGCCCGATCCGTCGCGGCGAGCGCGCTGGGCGCTGACGCCGGGCCGGGGTGCGGAGTAGGGTGCGGCCGTGCTTGGTGGTGGCGTGGGGCGGCGAGCCCGGATGCGGCAGGTGCCCCGGCGCGGCCGGCCGTCGTGGGTGTCCGTGCCACCTCCGGTGTGGCGCTGGTCGCTGGTGGCGGCAGTTCTCGTCGCGGTGGCGACCGCCGGCTGGCTGCTCTGGCCAGCCGACGAACCGCCGCCGCGCCAGCGCGAGTACCGGGCCGAGACGGCCTGCCTGCTCACCGGTGCCCAGGGGGTTGGCTTACCCGAGGCCAGTCCGGTGTGGTCGGGGATGCAGGAAGCTTCCCTCGCCACACAGGTGAAGGTGCAGTTCCTCGAAGTGGACGGTCCGCAGACCGGAGCCCAGGCCGAGACCTTCCTGGCCGGTCTGGTGCAGAACCGCTGCGACGTGATCTTCGCGGTTGGTGCGGCTCCGGTCGCCGGCGTGCCGAAGATCGCTGCCCGGTATCCCCAGGCGCGGTTCGTGGCGTTTGGTGCCGTCGCGCCGAGCCGGAATGTGTCGGTTGTGGAGGCAATCGACCCGGAGGAGATCCGTCGACAAGCACATGACCTGGTTGTCGCGCTGGCCCGATCCCCTTCCTGAGCATTCAGGTTTTTCTCAGAGTCTGTCCGTTCGGACAGCTTGCCGCTTGATCGGCCACACCCCAGACTTCCTGAGGATTATCAATATCAACGGGGGAGGGAGCGGCCATGGGCCGATCCTTCAGCAGGGCTGGTCGCCGGTCGGCGCTGGTCGTCGCTGTGGTCTTCGGGTTGACCGTCGCGGTGCCGCCAGACGTGGTGCGGCCGGGCGGCGAGTTTCCGCTTACCTGGCTGACCTGGTTCAGGCAGCATCCGGCGTGGTCTGCCTCGGCGGCCTTCGTTGGCTTACCGGTGCAGCAGACGGGCCGGCCGGCGCAGGTGGATCCGCACGTTCCCGCAGCGGCGACGGATGCCCGACGCGGCGCCGGGCGGGCACCGGAGCCAGCCGCCGGCACGCTCGACTCGTACCAGCCGCACCGGATCGAGTCCACCCCGGACCAGACCGGGGTCGCCGAGCCCGGGTTCGACGCCCGTACCAGCAAGCGGGACGCCCGCAGGTCCAGCGCCCGCTCCGACGTCTACGTCAACGCGGACGGGTCGTTCACCAAGCGCACCCACAACCGTCCGGTCAACTACCTGGCCCCCGACGGCAGCTGGCAGAAGATCGATTCGGACCTGGCCCGTAGGCCGGACGGGCGCCTGCACGTCAAGGCGAACCGGTTGGAGCTGTCGGTGGCCGGCGCACCACCCGCCGCTGGTGCTCGCACCGCCCGCTCCGGCGCCGACACCGGGGCCACGACCCAGGAAGCGGCCCAGGAGGCAGAGCTGGCGCGACTCACCCTGCCGACCGGTGAGTCCGTCGCCTACCGGCTGGCGGAGAGCGCGATCGGCGCCCCCGAGGTGACCGGAGCCACCGCCTTCTACCGCGATGTCCTCCCGCACACCGACCTGGAGCTGACGACCTTCGACGCCGGGATCAAGGAAACCCTGGTCCTGCGCTCGCCGGAAGCGGCCTCGACCTGGGTGTTCCCGCTCCAGCTGGACGGGCTGACCCCACGCCCGACCGCCGACGGTGCGGTGGAGCTGCTCAACGGCGAGGGCAGGGCCGTCGCCTGGTTCCCGCACGGATCGATGCAGGACTCCAAGGTCGACCCGCAGTCGGGGGCACCGGCGGAGTCCTCGGCCGTGAGCTTCGAACTGGTCACCGTCGACAGCGGGCCGGCCCTGAAGGTCGTCGCCGACCCGGCCTGGCTCAACGACCCGGCGCGGCAGTATCCGGTACGGGTGGACCCGACCACGACCACCGGCACGACCGGCGACGTCTACGTCGACAACGACTCCGGTACGACCAACCACAACGGTGACAACCTGCCGGTCGGCACCTACAACGGTGGCACGGTCAAGGCCCGTTCGTTCATCCACTTCGACGAGTTCGACGACGACGGCCTGATGGGCAAGCGGATCACCGCCGCGAAGCTGAAGCTCTTCCACACCTGGTCGTACGACTGCACGTCGCACAAGCCGTTCAACGTCCACCGGATCAACGAGGCGTGGACGGTGGCGAACCTGACCACCGGGAACTACCCCGGCCCGGCGATCTCGTCGTCGATCGGCTCGCTGACCGTCACCGACAACTACCCTGCCTGTACGAACACGAGTGCGGTCCGCAGCACCGGCAGGTGGGTCACCGTCCCGCTCGCGGTCGACACGTTCAACGACTGGTCGACCGGCGGGATGAACGAGGGCCTGGCGCTGACCGCCTCGGTGACCGACTCGACCGCCTGGAAGCGGTTCACCGCGGCCAACTTCTCGGCCGGGGCGTACAAGCCGTACCTGGAGTTGACGTACTCCAACAACGTCGCGCCCCAGATCAACCTGCGCTACCCGGGCAACAACGCGGTGGTGAACACGCTCACCCCACAGTTGCTGTCCCGCGCGGTCGACTCGGACAACTGGCCGGCCAAGGGCTTCACCTACAACTACGTGGTCACCGACGCCGCGACCAACGCCGCCGTGGTGAACTCCGGCTGGGTGACCACCCCGACGTGGACCGTCCCGGCCGGCCGGTTGGCCTGGAACAAGACCTACCTGTACACCGTCCGGGTCTACGACAAGGTCAGCTACAGCGCGGTCTATCCCGCGTACGCCTTCACCACCTCGGTGCCGCAGCCGCTGCTGACGACGAACCTCGCGCAGAACGCCGGCAAGGGCTTCGACCCGAGCGGCGGCAACTACACCACCTCGGCCACCGACGCGAGCATCGCCACCGTGGGCCCCTCGCTCTCGGTGACCCGCAGCTACAACAGCCTGGACACCCGCCGCGGCAACGCCTTCGGTGCCGGCTGGTCGAGCCTGGTCGACGTGCGGGCGACCCAGGTCAGGGACGTCGCCGACAGCGTGCAGTCGGTGCTGGTCACCTACCCCACCGGTCAGGACGTCGCCTTCGGTCGCAACGCCAACGGCACGTTCAGCCCGCCGTCCGGCCGGTTCGCCACGTTCGTGGAGACCAAGGATGCCGGCGGTGCGGTCACCGGTTACACGCTGACCGACAAGGACGCCACGGTCTACACCTTCGGGCGGGCGACCAGCACCGGGGTGTTCAAGGTGACCCGGATCGCGGATGCCAACGGCCGGGCGATGACCTTCTCGTACGACGCGTCCGCGAACCTGGCCAGGGCGACCTCCGCCTCCGGTCGCTCGCTGCACTTCACCTGGTCCACCCCGGCCGGGTCGACCAAGCCGCACGTCGCCACGGTCGCCACGGATCGCGCCGTGGCCGGCGACCCGAACTCGGTCGCCACCTGGACCTACAGCTACGGCGCCAACGATCAGCTGACCAGGGTGTGCCCGCCGACCGACCAGACCCGGTGCACCACCTACCAGCAGGACACCACCTCCCAGTACGCCAATGCGGTGCTCAACGCCGGCCCGTACTCGTACTGGCGGTTGGACGAGGGTGCCGGTACGACCACCGCGGCCAGCCGGGTGCTGGGCAACGCGGGAGTCGACAACGCCCGGTACACCAACGTCACGCTCGGCCAGCCGGCCGCGCTGCCCGGCTCGACCGCGACCACGGCGACCTTCAACGGCACCAGCTCGCACGTCCAACTTCCCGGCAAGCTGGTCGCCGACGGCCAGTACCAGTCGATCAGTATGTGGTTCAAGACCAGCACCCCGAACGGTGTGCTGTTCAGCTACCAGGCCGACGCGATCAGCAAGGGCACCACGGCCGGCAACTACACCCCGTCGCTCTACATCGGCAGCGACGGCAAGCTACGCGGCGAGTTCTGGACCGGCAGCGCCACCCCGATCACCACCGACGTCGCGGTCACCGACGGCGCCTGGCACCACGTGGTCCTGGCCGGCGCCGGTAACGTGCAGCGGCTCTACCTCGACGGCGTGCTGAAGGGCACGCTGAACGGCACGATCGCCCAGCTCGCCGGTGGCTCGGCCAACGTACTGGTCGGCGCCGGTTTCGTCGGCAACTCCTGGCCGGGGCACGTCAACTCCGGGGCCTCGCCGGCCAAGGCGACCTACTTCAACGGTTCCATCGCCGAGGTCGCGTTCTTCAACCAGGCGCTGACCGTCACCACCGCCGCCGAACTGAACAGCGTCGGCCGGACCAGCCACCCGGTCCTCAGCAGGATCCTCCGGCCGTCGGGCGGGGTGACCGCCGAGATCGGCTACGACAAGACCACCGGCCGGGTCGCCACGGTCACCGACGAGAACGGCGGCGGATGGCAACTGGGCAGCCCGACCGTCTCCGGCAGCAGCGACGTCTACGCGGCCTCGGTGCTCGGGGCGAAGCCGGCGGACTACTGGCGCCTCGGCGAGGTCGAGGTGACCGACGCGGTGAACGAGGTGCAGGGCGGCACCGCCACCTACAACGAGGTGACCCTCGGGGTGACCGGTCCGTTCAGTGACAGCACGGCCGGGTCGTTCAACGGCACCACCTCGCACGTGGTGCTCCCGCCCGAGGACATGCCGACCACCGGACCCAACTCCGTGGAGCTGTGGTTCAAGATGCCGTCCGGCAACACCAAGGGTGGCGTTCTCTACGGCTATCAGGCGAGCCCGCTCAACGAGCCGACCGTCACCGGCAACTGGACCCCCGCGCTCTACGTCGGCACCGACGGGAAGCTGCGTGGCGGGTTCTGGACCGGCAGTTCCACCCGGGTGATCACCACCGCCGCGGCCGTCAACGACAACAAGTGGCACCACGTGGTGCTCTCCGCCGCCAGCAACACCCAGTCGCTCTACCTGGACGGGGTCGCCGTCGGCAAGCTCGACAACGCGCTCGTCACCACCGACGCCGTCAACGCGTACGTCGGTGCGGGCAAGTGGGCCGGCAGTTGGCCGCTGCGCGGCACCGGGGACGTCGGCTACTTCCCCGGCTCGATCGCCGAGGTGGCGTTCTACCGGTCGCAGCTCTCCGCCGACCAGGTGGCCACGCACTTCCTGGCCTCGAAGCAGACCGCGCCGGTCGCGGTGACCATGGTCTCCGGAGTCGCTACGGCCTTCCCGATGCCGGTCTCCACGATCGCCGTGACCGGACCGACCGGTGAGACCACCTCGTACACGTACGACCTGGTCAACGGCAACCGGCTGGTGGCCCAGACCGACGGGCTGGGCAACACCACCAAGTTCGGGTACGACGTCGGTGGCTACGGCAACCTCACCTACGACCCGCGCGGCGTCTGGACGCAGGAACTCCAGGACGTCCGGGGCAACACCAAACAGGTGATCACCTGCCAGGACCAGTCCGCCGGCAGATGCTCGTCGGTCTACTACACGTACTTCCCGGACGCGACGACCACCACGCTCTCCCCGGACGCCCGCAACGACCTGATGCTGACCCTACGGGACGGCCGGTCGGCGTCGGCGACCGACGACACCTACCTGACCAGCTACGGCTACGACACCAAGGGCAACCAGACCACCATCACCGATCCGCTGGGTCGGATCACCCGCATGACGTACACCGACGGCAGCACGGTCGCGGCCAAGGACGGCGGGTTCGCGCCGGCTGGTCTGCCGGCCACGGTGACGACGGCCGGTGGCCAGACCCAGCGCATCACCTACTACGCCAGCGGTGACATCGCCGAACTCGTGGAGCCCGGCGGCAAGATCACCCGATTCACGTACGACGGGCTCGGGCAGCTGCTCACCGAGACCGAGGTGACCGACACCTACCCCGCCGGCCTCACCACCAGCCGTAGCTACGACCGGCTCGGCCGGGAGATCACCGAGACCGAGCCGGCAGTGACGAACCGGGTCACCGGCGCGGTGCACACCGCCCACACCAGCACCACGTACGACCCGGACGGCAACATCACCGAGGTCACGGTCAGCGACCTGACCGGCGGCGACGCCCCGCGCACCACCAGGCACGCCTTCAACGCGTACGGGCAGGAGGCGTCGACCACCAACGCGGCGGACCAGACCACCCGGTTCGAGTACGACACGTACGGCCGCATCGTCACCGAGACCGAACCCGACGGCGGCGTCACCACCAGCAGCTACGACGTCGAGGGCAACCTGCTCACCTCGACCGTGGTCGGCTTCACCGGCGACCCGAACAACCCGTCGGCCCCCCGCGACCTGGTCACCACCCGGCGCTCCTACGACCCCGCCGGCCGACTGGCCCGCGAGGTCGACTCGATGAACTGGGAGACCCGCTACACCTACACCGACAACGGCCTGGAGGCGCGGATCGTCCGGGCCGACAACGCGGGCAACGAGTTCGTGATCGAGGAGAATTTCTACGACGCGGCCGGCAACGTGGTGCGGGAGGTGACCAACAACGGTCACACCACCACCACGACCGCCTACGACGCGGCCGGCCGGACGATCTCCACGACGGTGGACCCGGACGGGTTGAAGCGGACCACGACCCTGACCTACGACGCCGACGACAACGTCGTCTCCACCGTCTCCACGCGCCCGGACGGCACGGTCACCGGCATCTCGGAGGCGATGTACGACAGCGCCGGACGGGCACTCGCCGAGACCGAGTACACCTCCACCGGGCTGACTCCGGTGGCCCGCTGGAAGCTCGCCGAGACCGGCGGCACGACGGCCGCCGACTCCGCCGGCAACAGCCCGGCCGCCGCGATCGGCGGCGTCACCTGGTCCACCGACCGTGGCGGTTCGGCGGTGCTCAACGGCACCACCGCGTACCTCAAGTCGGCCCCGGTCGTGGACACCACCCGGGCGTTCACGGTCTCCGCCTGGGCGAAGCTGGCCTCGAAGAACGCCGCCCTGGGGGAGGAGCAACTCGTCCTCTCCGCGCCGGGCGCGATCGGCAACTCCGCGTTCAAGGTCTTCTACTCGCCGGTGAGCGACCGCTGGTACACCGCCGCTTCGGTTCGCAAGGCCGATGGCACCACCGCGTGGTTCGGCGGCGGCGGCCCGAACAACTCCGTGACCGCAGGTACCTGGACGCATCTGGCCCTCACGGTGGATCCGGCCGGCAAGACGCTGCGGCTCTACGCCGACGGCGTGCTGCAAACCACGGTGAACGTCACCGAGAACTTCAACAACATGTCGACCGGCTTCACCATCGGTGGGGCTGACGGCTTCGGCTGGTTCCCCGGCTCGATCAGCGATGTGCAGGCATACCAGAAGGCGCTCTCCGCCACCGAGATCGGGCAGGTCCGGGCCGGGACCGCCCCGGCGGCCGGCGCACAGGTCATCCGGACCTCGCAGACGCTGGACTTCGACGGTCTGCCGACCTCCGTCACCGACCCGAACGGCCACACCACCTACTACGGGTACGACGAGGAGGGTCGGGCGGTGAAGACCACCGCCCCGGCGGGCCTGGTCGAGCAGGCCGGGCAGCTCTCCACGATGGCCAACGCGGTCAGCTGGGTCGGCTACAACACGTTCGACGAGCCGACCGACACCCGGGACGCCAACGGCAACTGGTCCGTGGTGGAGTACGACGCCGTCGGCCGGGTGGTGACCGAGCGGGCTCCGGCGTACACCCCGCCGGGCTCGTCGACGGCGATCGTGCCGCAGAGCACCCAGGCGTACGACGCGGGTGGTCAGCTCGTCTCCGTCACCGACCCGGCGGGCCGGGTGACCCGCTACGAGTACGACCAGCTCGGCCGGGTGTCGAAGGCGATCGCGCCGAACGACGGGGCGACCACCTACACCTACGACGACCTGGGCAACATGCTGTCGTCCACCGACCCGACCGGTGCGGTCACCACGGCGACGTACGACTACCTGGGCCGGACCCGCACCACCACGGAGGTGGTGCGGCAGCAGGGCACGAACCACACCACCCACTACGGCTACAACGCCCAGGGCTGGCCGTCGACCGTCACCACCGCGACCGGCGTGACCAGCAGCACCGAGTACGACGTGGTCGGTCAGCCGACCTCGGTGCTCGACGGCGCCAACAACCGGACCCGCTACGAGTACGACTCGGAGGGCCGGACCACGAGGAGCATCCGGCCGAACGGCTCGTACGCCACCGTGGAGTACGACCTGGCCGGGCGGGCGCTGCGCACGGCCGAGTACAGCGCCGCCGGTGCCCTGCTCTCCGAGCAGCGGGCCAGCTACGACCGGGCCGGCAACATGGTGGCCAGCACCGACGCGCGCGGCACCACCACCACCTTCGAGTACGACGCGACGGGCGTGCTGACCAAGCAGACGCAGCCGATCTCCGGGTCGGATGCGATCGTCACCACGTTCGGCTACGACCTGGAAGGCAACCGCACCCGGTTCACCGACGGCCGGGGCAACGCCTTCCACACCACGTACAACTCGTGGGGGCTGCCCGAGTCGCAGGTCGAGCCGGCCACCAGCGCCCACCCGAACCCGGCCGACCGCACCTTCACCATCGCGTACGACCGCAGTGGCCTGCCGGTGCGGCAGACCCTGCCCGGCGGGGTCAGCGTGACCAACTCGTACGACGAGTCGGGCCAGCTGATCCGGCAGGTCGGTGCCGGTGCCGAGGTGGAGACCGAGGACCGGGAGTTCGGCTACGACCTGGCCGGCCGGATGACCTCGCTCTCCGGTTCGGGTGGCACCAACACGATCAGCTACGACGACCGTGATCTGCCGGTGTCCGTGACCGGCCCCTCCGGCAACTCGGCGTTCGGCTACGACGCCGACGGGCGCCTCGCCTCCCGGCAGGACGCGGCCGGCACCACCTCGTACGGCTACGACGTGGCGGGCCGGCTGTCGAGCCTGGCCAACCCGAGCGCCGGCGTGCAGATGGCGTACACCTACAACACGCTGTCCCAGGTCACGAAGATCACGTACGGGGCGAACGGCAACAGCCGCAACTTCACCTTCGACCCGCTGCGCCGGCTCACCGACGACGAGCTGAAGTCGCCGGCCGGGGCGTCGCTGGGGAAGATCTCCTACGGCTGGGACCCGAACGGCAACATCACCGCCAAGACCACGACCGGCTTCGCCGGCTCGGCGGCCAACACCTACACCTACGATCTCGCCGACCGCCTCACCTCGTGGAACAACGGCAGCGCGATCACCGCGTACGCGTACGACAAGTCCGGCAACCGCGTGCAGAACGGCAGCAAGCTGTTCAGCTACGACCAGCGCAACCGGCTGCTCAGCGCCGACGGCGCCGGATACACCTACACCGCGCGCGGCACGCTGGCCCAGGCCGCCGGCAACACCACCCGCACCGACGCGTTCGGGCAGGTGGTCGAGCAGCAGTCGACCAACGGCACACAGACCTACACGTACGACGGTCTCGGTCGGGCGATGCGGCCCGGCCACTCGTACACCGGTCTCGCCAACGACCTGGCCGCCGACGCCTCCGCGAGTTACGTGCGCGGGCCGTCCGGTGAGGTGGTCGGCGCCGCCTCCGGCGGCGATCAGCGCCTGGTCTGGACGGACCTGCACACCGACGTGGTCGGCCAGTTCGGTGCGACCGGTACGGCCCTGACCGGCTCGGTCAGTTACGACCCGCTCGGCAAGGTGCTGAACACCGTCGGGCTGCTCGGTCAACTCGGCTACCAGTCGGAGTGGACCGACGCGCTGACCAACCGGGTCAACATGCACGCCCGCTGGTACAACACCGACACCGGGCAGTTCGACACCCGGGACACGGCGAGCAACAGCCCCGTCCCGGACTCGATCAACGCCAACCGTTACCAGTACGGCGACGCGAACCCGCTTATCGTCACCGACCCGACCGGGCACTGGGGCTGGGGCAGCGTCAAGAAGTCGTTCTCCCGGGCGGTCAGCTCGGTCTCCTCGTCGGTCCGCTCGGCGTACTCGTACACCTCGTCGTACGCCTCCAGGTCCTACTCGTACGCCTCGTCGTACGCGTCCTCGGCGTACCGGTCGGCCAAGTCGACGGTGACCAAGACCGTGACGAAGGCCAAGACCGTCGTCAAGAAGAAGTACCAGCAGGCGAAACGCAAGTACAGCCAGGTCAAACAGCAGGTCAAGAAGAAGTACAACCAGGTCAAACGCACGGTCAAGAAGAAGTACGAGGCCGTCAAGAAGCACGTCAGCAAGAAGGTCGCCGAGGTCAAGAAGCGGGCCAAACAGGCGATCGCCAAGGCGAAACAGGCCGGCAAGAAGGTCGCGGCCAAGGCACAGCGCACCATCAAGAAGGCCGTCAGCCAGGTACGCGACGCCACCAACGCGGCCAAGAAATGGGTCAAGGACCACAAGGACGTCCTGTTGGAGGTCGCCGCGATCAGCGGCGCGATCCTCGCCGGTATCGCCTGTACCGCGGTGACCGCCGGGGCCGGCGCGTTGGCCTGCATGGTCGGTGCCGGGGCGTTGATCAACCTGGCGAAGGACGCGGCGCAGGGCGACATCCACAGCATCGGTGATGCGTTGGGTTCGTTGGGTACCGGCGCGGTCACCGGCCTGGTCGGTGGTGCTGGTGGTGCGATCGCGGCGCGGGTGGGTGCGGCGGTGGCGAAGAAGGCCGGTACGGGTCTGTTGGGTCGGTTGGCGACCGAGTCGGCCGAGGCTGGTGCCGAGGACGCGATGTCGCAGCTGGCGATGTCGGGGAGCTACAACCCGCGTACGGCGGCGGAGAACATGGTGCCGGGCCTGGGTGCGTTGAACCGCAAGAGCGGCGGTGGCGCGCGTAGCGGTGGTGCGGTCGCTGGTGGCTCCGGTGGTGGCGGGTTCGGTATTTCGGTCGGTGGGGCTGGTGCGTCGTGTTCGACGTCGGGGCGTCGGCACAGTTTCGATCCGAAGACGCCGGTGTTGATGGCTGATGGCAGTAGTCGGCCGATCGAGGATGTCAACGTCGGTGACCGGGTCATGGCCACTGATCCGGTGGCGGGTGGGTCGGTGCCGAAGCGGGTCACTCAGTTGCACCGCAACCTGGACGAGGATCTGACCGATCTGACGGTGAAGGATCAGGACGGGAAGGTGACGAAGGTCGAGACGACCTGGCATCACCCGTTCTGGAACGCGTCGGAGCGGAAGTGGACCGACGCGAAGGATCTGAAGCCGGGTACGAAGCTACTGGTCAAGGGTCAGGGCGCGGTCACGGTCGTCGCGGTGCTCAACAAGCTTGGCCTCGAAGAGATGCGCGACCTCACCGTCGCCGACATCCACACGTACTATGTGATCGCCGGCAACACCCCGGTCCTCGTCCACAACTGTGGCACGCAGGTCCAGCCGACACGCACCTTCCGTGCCGAGTCGGGAATTGACCAGGAGAGGCAAGGTCCGCTTCCTCGGTCAGCCTTTAACGAAAACGGTCGGAACTTGGCGAACGGCGACCATCATTACGTGGTGATGCGGAACGGTTCGGTTCGGTCGATGCCCAGCGATCGCATGTTCGCGATTGACGAAACGTCCGGCCACACCAGCCTGGCGAGGGGTGAGCCAGTATTCATGGCTGGGCACTTCCAGGTCGCCGACGGGCGAATAACCGAGTTCGACAACTGGTCCGGCCATTATTCGCCTAACGACAACATTTCAGGCTACCGGCCAATCTCGGAGGTAGCTAGGGAGGCGCTAGAGAGGAACGGATTCCCGGGCGCGCGAAGCGCGAAATGGGATGACATTACCAAGTAGGAGTTTCGGTTCGACATCTGAGAGAGGTTGGTGGCCGGATGAAGCAGGATGGCGGCCGGACGGCGAACCTTGCGAACCTCGTGGCCATGTTGGCGCGACTGTCGAGGAATCGTGGACAGGGCGTTGACAGCTTGATCCGGGCGGCAGGCATGGATCAGTCCGAGCTCGCAGCGGTCTTCGAGGGAGATGATTTCGGCCAGTCCGTCCTGCGACGACTCGCTCCCGCGCTCGGTGTGCACACGGCAGATCTCTTCGTCTTGGCTGGCCTTGAAGTGCCGAATGATCTCGTACCCCGAACGGATCCGGCCGACTCGGTCTTGGATCACCTAGTGAGAGCCGCTCTTCGTCTACCTTCCGAGCGGCGTGAGCAATTGCTCGGGGTGGCCAGATCGATGCCGCAGCCGAGCACGGTTGCGTCGGTAGTGTGGAAGCACGACGCTTTCCCGTACGCTCCTGGGTCGGTTATCGTGCGAATGCTTCGGAATCGCAATCTGAACAACCTGAACTCGGTTAAGATGTTGTATCGTCTCGCCGGGATTGGTCCGTTGTCTGCGGCAACAATTCAGGCAGTTGGCAGCGGTCGAAAAGAGCTGACTCCGGAGTTGCTGTGCGGTTTCGCGGCCGTTCTCTCGTTCCGGGCCGATGATTTGGCCGCGCTGATCGACATCGAGCTGACACACCCCGGACCGTCTACTGACACTGCTACTCAGCAGGTGGCAGAGTTGATCTGGGATGTGCGTCACCTGAGTTCTGAACAACTGCGAGCTATCCAGGAGGAGGCAGAGCGGGGGCATCGGTGAGGGTGAGCGGCCATCTGGGCCTCCACCGCGACCGAGGCGACAGCGGGAAGTAACTGATCTTTGCCCACGGTCCAGCGATGGAGCTTCGCGGGGCTTGGCGGCCGGCGGCCTGTCCCTCTTTGAACGTGAAGCGTGACGAGAAGCGCCCTGCGGTTCCTGGTGGCTGTTCGGGCTTGCCGTCACGGTTGGCAGTTTCGAGCCACTCTCATTTTGGTCTGCTGGTTGGGCTATGCGATGGCGGCGATGTTGCCGTCGTCGAAGTAGATGGCCTGGTGGAGGCGTCCGCCGAGTGCGGTGGCGTAGCGGGCAACGACGTCTTGGCCGGAGATCTTGCCTTGTTCGATCTGGGAGACGCGGCCTTTGGTGACGCCCATGTGGTCGGCGATCCGCTGTTGGGTTAGACCGCGGGCGCGGCGTACCTCGGCGAGGCGGTGTCCGACCACGGTGGCGAGTAGTTCCCGCTTGCCTTCTTCGACGGACTGCTCGCCGCCGGCGCGCTCGACGTGTGCGGCGCGGATGTCGCTCCAGCGTGCGTAGCTGCTCATGGCTGTCGGCTCTCCTCCTTGGCGCGTTCCTTCAGGTAGATCTCGTAGCGTTGCTCGGCCAGGGGGATCGCTTCGGTGTGCCACTGCTGCCAGCGTCCGGCCTTGTCTCCGGCGACTAGCAGGATGCTGGAGCGCCAGGGGTCGAAGGCGAACAGGATGCGTACCGTGCCTGGGCGCAGCTCGGAGTGCGGAGGGATACTCGATGCGAGGTGGTGAAAAGTGGGACTGTTTGAGCGAGTTCCTTTTGTTCGGGCGGCCGCCATTTCGCCGGATGCATCCTTGCTGGTGGTTGCAGACAAGTCGGGCGTGCAATTGCATGACGCGCGTTCGGCCTCGGCTCCCCGGGATCTAGCTGGACTGACCGAACGTGTTCAGGCGTGTTCGTTTGCTGCTGACAGTTCACTGGTGGCAGCTGGTGACGCCAGTGGCCGTGTAGCGGTGTGGTCGTCCGCCGGAGAGTTGGCGTTCTTGCTGCATGATTCTGCTGATCCGATTTGGTCCTTGACGCTGGACCGGAGTGGCAATGTCTTGGCGGCGTCGACAGAGGGCGGCGAGATTGTCGTTTGGGATCTCGCGCAGGGTGGACGGAACTATCGACTTACGTCGGCCAAATGGGCACAAGGCTTTCGTCCGTCGGTCGTTCGAGCTCTCAAATTTGGTGGGACGCCTCGCTGGCTCTACCTGGCGCTGCACTCTGGAGCGGTTCTCCTGTGGGATACGCAAGAGCAGAGGATAGTGCGCGTGCTTAGGGATGGCGAGGGCGGCAGGCCATTTCGCTGTCTGGCGGTAGGTAAGTCGGGTCATGTGGCCGCCGCCGATAGTAGGGGCGTAGCGCATCTTTGGATGGATAGTGAGGCGGCGCCCTTAGAATTGATGGGGCATGTTGGCGCTGTCACCGCTGCAGCCTTTAATCGAGACGGTTCTATTGTCGCAACCGGCGGAGACGACCGCACGGTCCGGCTGTGGGATGCCTTATCCGGTCGGCTTATGCGGGTATTGCGAGGCTTGAACGGCCAGGTGATGGAAGTCACCTTCACGACGGACAACGCAACGGTGGTCGCCTGTGACGGAGACGCCGTCGTTGCCTCCTGGCTGGTTAGCGACGGCCGGTTGCGAGAGCGGGAGAGGTATCGGCGAGCGGCGGTGCAGGTCGTTGGCCCAGGTGAAGAAATGCGCCCATGGCAGCTTGAGGCCATGCGTCATGACTGGGAGAGTATTCGCTGCGGCTGTCCGCGCGGTGCGCGCCATGTTCCGGGTAGCTTTGCAGAGTTGGTGCAGGCAGGCGACGTGCCAGAGGCGGAAGCCATTGGCCTGGAGAACGACGTCGAGATTCAGGGAATGCTATTCGAGGCGGCCGTTCCAGTCACTGCCATGATTATGGCCGCCATGTCCGAAAGTGACCTACCTGCAGCCGTTCGCCAGCGTCTTTATGATCTTCTCCTTACGTTTGTCGATGGAGAGACCTACCATTCTGAACTTCTGGAGGGGCGGCTTCATCTAGAAGAGTTGTGTCGAGAGACGGTGCGGCGTTCCTTGCCTGTCTTGCTAGATGAGGTCGCCCATGAAAGGTTTCCTGGCGGCTCCGCATTGGCCGCAGCGATAGTGGAACTGGTCGAATCATCCTGATTTGGATGCCTTTCGTGGGGTTGGCAGGGGAAATCAGGTAGGCAGGGTGATGCCAGGTCGAGACGACCTGGCATCACCCGTTCTGGAACGCGTCGGAGCGGAAGTGGACCGACGCGAAGGACCTGAAGCCGGGTGCGAAGCTGCTGGTCAAGGGTCAGGGCGCGGTCACGGTCGTGGCGGTGCTCAACAAGCTTGGCCTCGAAGAGATGCGCGACCTCACCGTCGCCGACATCCACACGTACTATGTGTTGGCAGGCACAACGCCGGTTCTCGTGCACAACAACAATTCTGTTGAATTTGGCTGCGGAAAAGCGACACGTGCTGCCAACTGGGTGGATGAAGGAGGATTCCAGAACTCGACGCCCCCAGCGCCGAGTACCCGGAGTGGTTGGTTCAGATTCCAAAGCTCCGCTGCTGGTTCGAGATCGAATCTGCAAACAGGTAGGGCGCAGGTCCCGCAGTACAGTGCGCCCGATGGTAATGGTGGCACGGTCACTGCTAAATTCGACTCCGCCTTTGGGGACGAAGCAATAGATAGAAAGCTCGGCTTGACCAGCTTCGGTCGGGACGAAGCTGAACGGCAAGCCGCTGTTGCAAGTCATCACGGGTTCGATGCTGTGTACGAGCTACCCTCTCAAAAGAAGGTCGACCAGGCCAACGTGCTTCTCGACAAGTGGGGCGTGACGGGCATCAAGACTAGAGTGGGAAGTTGGTAAGTCATGATCTCAGATCATCTCTTCAAGGCGTTGCTCTCGGTTGTTGCAATTCTTGAGGACGGCGCAAAATTCGGGCTAGATTCACATGCGGCCGTTAATGCGTTAGAAAGTGTCGGATTTGAGCTGGATCAGATGGAGGCTAGCGATCGCCAAGAATTCGCGGAAATTGTGGAGCGAGTCGCAGAGTCGGCTGATCCGGAGCAGCGCGAATGGATTCGCGGTATTCCAGCTGACCTAGGGATGGAAATTTAGGGCGTGGGCGCCGAAACTGGTTGTACGTGGCGCTGGGGTGCCTGTCCGGGCGTCGGCGTGCGGCTGCGTTGCTGTCGCGGCTGATGTCATTCGATCACGCATATGCGCGGGTATCGATGCCTGGCTGGATAGGCCCACTGAGTGCCGGACGTCGATGCTCTGTCTGCGGCCAGGCCATGGGTGAGTCGAGCGTTGGCGCGGGTTGCGGCCCTGGCTGATGCGGACCTGTTCACGGAGGTGGTCGAGGATGCGTGGGGTAACTTTCTCCTGCTCCCACCGGACGAAGTACCAGTAGACGGTCTGCCATGGCGGGAAGTCCGCCGGGAGTTGCCGCCAGGAGCAGCCGGTACGCACGACGTAGAGGACCGCGTGCACGATGGCCCGACGGGAGTGCTTCTCCGGCCGGCCACCCAGGCGAGGCGGTGGCAGCAGACCAGCGATGTGACGCCACTGAGCGGTGGTCAGATCGGAGGGGTACCGACGTCTACGAGGCACGCCGAAGGCAACCAGGCATCAACGACCATCAGCCGCACACCGAGTCCGACACCCCCTTCTCAAACACTCACTTACCGGTGGAAGCCAGGCTTCCACACCTCGTCCAGGTTTGGCGCAGCTCAACTATTACCCGGGTGTCGGCCGCAGTGGACACTTCAGCATCGAGGTGACGAATGGTGACGCCGTTGAGCATATGCATCTGATGCCACATGATGGCTCTTCGAAGTTGAGCGGGGTTCGCGGCTGAGTCCGGCCCGAGCGTGAGGGCTCGCAGCTCATCAGTGATCATCTGT
>NZ_QXEC01000046.1 GCF_003583405.1 Micromonospora radicis | reverse complement strand
CTGACCCTCGACCCCGCCAACCCCGCCTGGCCGCCACGCACCCGCAACCAGGACGGAGGCGACAAGTAATGCCACCGCCCTCCCCGCACCCCGAGGAATCCGCCCCTGGCCCCAAGGCGGTAGCCCTCGACGTGAGCGCGGTGCCGGTCCCGGAGCCGTTCTACTGCCGCCGCTGCCGTCGCGCACTCAACATCCGCTTCAACAACCTCGGCATGATCGTCGAGTACCTGCACGCGGCCGAGCAGCGCGGCCAGACCAGCGACCACCGACCCGAGCCCGCACCGGTCACCGAGATCCCGGACCCGATCATCGAGTGCGACTTCTGCTCCGCACCCGACGCGGCCTGGATCTACCGGTGCGCTAACCAGGTCACCGACGCGCGTCGGGTCACCGCACGGGTGGTCGCTGTGGGCGACTACCAGGCGCGGCGCCACGCGGCACGGGTACGCCGCACCGACACCGAGCACGCCTTCACCCAGGCATGGGGCGAACGGTGGTCGGCATGCGAGGAGTGCGCTCACCTCATCGAGGCCCGTGACCTGTATGGGCTGATCGGCCGGGTGGCCGATGCCATGCCCGCGAAGCTCACCCGAGGCACACACCTCATGCGCACCCGGGGCCAGCTCCACGAACGGTACTCCGACGTGTTCAACACCCTCGCCCCTGGCCGAGGTCGCATCGCACCCGGTCACCCGCTCGGCGTCTGGACCCAGCCGCCGGGAGAAGCGCCATGACCGACAGCACGGGGCGGCACGGGTGGCCCGCCCTCACTCACGCGAAGGCCCGCCGCCGGATAGGGCCGGTATGCGGCGCAGCCGACGTGCCCTTGAGCCGCGTCACCGAGGACCCGCACCTCGTCACCTGCCCCGACTGCGAAGGGCTGGTCGACATCGACGCCCTCCCCGACGACGCGACAGTAGGTGACCCACGGGTGATCGAGCTGCTACGCGAGGCGAAGCACGGCAACTTCCGCAAGATCGACGGGGCGGTGGTGGACGCGACCACCACCGCCGCGATCCTGACCGTCTACGACGCACTCACACCCGCCACCCGCGCGAAACTGGTCGCACTGCGCATCGACCACATGGCGCACGTGGCGTGGAAGGTACTGCGCCCACGGGTGTAACGCGGTGGGTCGGTGGCCGGCGGGCACACCCGAGGGTGCGTGCAAATCCCGACCGGCCACCTCGCCCACTCCGGGCCGCCTGCGGACACAACGCCGCTTCTACCCAAGCCGGGGCGTGCCGCCGATACTACGGCGAGCCGTAGCCGCCTCGACGGCACGGCACCGGCAGCGAGCCACCGCCGGAGGGAGGATGGGGCGTGGGACGACGCATGATCGGCGGACGGATCGCCCTCAACCGGGCCGGAGTCGCCTCGTTCACCGGTGCGGCCTACTCCACCGTCAACCACTGGCACCGCCACCGCGCCCGGTTCGGCTTCCCAGAAGGCTTCCAGCATGATGGCCGCGACTGGTTCTGGCTCGACGACATCGAGGCGTTCCACGTCGCGCACCTGGCCGCGAAACGCGCCGAGCTGACGAAGGTCGACCGCCGCGGCGACCCGGAGGATATCCTCGGCTCGGGCGCGGCGGCGAAGGTCCTCGGTTACGGCTCGTACCGCAACCTGCCCGACACCCTGTACGACCACCCCGACCGAGTCGAGACGCTGCCGGACGGGCGGCTACGCCGACTGTGGTTCCGGCGCACCGTGTGGGCCGCCGCCGACGCCCGTACGGGCCGGCAGTCCACCGGCCGCACCCCCGGCACGACCGGTGCCCGCAAACCGCACCCCTATGCCGACGACCCTCGGCTTCCCGCCGCCATCGCGCTCCTGGCCGAGGCCGACCGCGCCGGGCGTGACCGGCACGGCCTCGGCCTCGCGCTCGCTCAGCAGCTCGGCATCACCCAACGCACGGCGCAACGACTGCTTGCCGCCGCAGGCGCAAAGAGCGGTACCTCTTCTAGGCACACGGCTTGAGTACGACAGGTGCCGCCGAGTCGGGTCAGCCCGGCCTCGGCGGCACCTGTCTTGCGAGCGGTTCAGTCTTCGTCGTCGTCCTCGGCAGCCGCCCGAGGCGTCGGAACCTCGATCAGGTAGCGCAGCGCGCCGTTGATGTCGGTGTCTCGATTGTCGGCGGTGCACCTCAGCACGTCATACACATCGTCAGCGACCTCAATCGTGCGGAGGCCTGGCGTTGCGTCGGTCATGGGTGATCCCTTCTGGCAGCGTTCGGCACGGTTGCCCGTTCGGGCAGCCGTGCCTATCCACGCTGACCTCGACGGCGCGATCAAGACCGCCGCTGGCCCCAGACCGGGATACGGCTGACGGCTCTGTTCGAGCGTCGCGACGAGGCAGCCGGCCAGGCTCAGGCAGGGAAGTAAGCAATGCCGGCAGGGCGCCAAACACGAGGGGAAGGCCGCCCAGCTCGCTGATCCCGACCCATGCGATGTCGTCATGCTCATCAGGTGCGCGGTTGGCAGGAGAGCCGACCCAGTCTCTGATTTGCCAGACGCCCACGTGAACGGCGTCCTCGCCACTGCCAGCATGCCAGTCGCCCAACCGTGAAGCGGACTCCGCCACAATGTGAACGCCTAGCTCCTCGCGCATCTCACGCGCGAGGGCCTGGAGTTCCGACTCATCCGCATCGACATGCCCGCCGGGCAGATCCCACAGATCCGGGTATGCCCGGCGGGTCGGGCTGCGGTGTACCAGCAAGACCGCACCGTTCTCCACGAGTGCGCCGCAGACGACGACATGCATGACAGATTAGAGCACAGGGATTAGGACGAAATCGCTCCAGCCAGAGGGCGCGGGCGAGCGTCCGGCCCTGCCGCCGTTCATAGGCTCGGCCTGTTCGCCGGCCGTCACTGGTGCGTGGATTGCTTGGGTCGTCCGCCGTAGAGAGCTTCGAAGACGCGGTCCCGCAGGATCTCGTACTGCTGGCGGCATCGCCGAGGTGGGCCCGGCGGGCGTTGCTGGACTTGACCGCCGACAACGACCTCCGGTGGCTGGAACTGGTCAGCTGTCAGGTCGACCTCGCGGCCGTCGGCCAATCGATTCCAGTAGTGGTAGCCGACCTTGGCCTCTCCGGCGAACACCTCGCCGAGGATCAGCTCTCCGCCGAGCAAGTCCTGAATGATCAAGGCAGTCACCCCGCATTGACCACGGGCTGGGTTGCCGGTGTGCCAATCCTGCTCGTGCGGGTCGCAGGTATCCGCTCCCCAGCCGCCGCGCAGTACCGGCCGCAGCACCTCCAGGTCAATCACGAGAGGGACTGATCGTTGGTCGCGCTCTTCACACGTCACCTAGGAAGGGTCAGCCCTCAAGCGGGTCGAGAGTCAAGGCCCGCCTCAGGTCGTGGCCGACCGAATGGTGCCGCTAGCGGGCGTGCTCATCTAGCCGCGAGTCGGGCGACGCCCACCTCCACCGGTTACTCATCGTGAGCAACGGACGTGCGTCGCCGGGGTGACCGGCGCCGCAAGGTCCCCTAGTACCAATGCCGCCTAGTTAGCGGTGGTGGCGGGTTGTCAAGTGGGTGTGTCGATGCATGCGGAACAGCGGAACTCCCGTTCTGTGCGCCCACGCCTACCTCGCTGTCACCGCCGCGCAGGCCAAAAAGGGGCACCGAATCCGATGGCGGCCCCATCCCTCTTACCCTCGGCGAGATCCGCCGTCTGCTGGACACCTGATCACCACCACCCGACCCTTCGACCACATCCATCGATGGTCACGATGGCGACGACGACACCAGTACCGCGTTAGGAAAGCCCACTACCAGCGAAGGCACCGACTACATCAGGTGCGGCTGGAGTACTAATACTCCAGCCGCACTTGCCTGATCTGGAGTTTCGCCAGGTCATCGGCGTAATCGACGCGTGAGCGGCGCCGGCCGTGCAGCTGCGCGTGTCGATGCTATTCGTGCCGTGAACCAGGTGATCGCACCGTCTGTCTGTTGTGGTCGATCACGGGGCGGGCAGGCTCCCGGGCTTGTGTTGATCGATGAGATCGTGGGCTGGCGGGCGGGTCTGGATGATCTGCTGGCGCGGTTCGCGCACCGGTTCGGGCGGGCGGAGCCGCGCCGGCAGGCGCTGACCTACCTGGTCGGGCTGCTGTCGCCGTTGGCGACCAAGAACGGCTGGACCTTGGCTGAGGCCGCCGGAGATACCACGCCGGACCGGATGCAGCGGCTGCTCAACAGGTCCGCGTGGGACCCGGACGCTGTTCGTGACGACCTGTTTGCCTACGTGTCGGAGCACCTCGGTCACGACGACGGGGTGCTGATCGTCGACGAGACCGGGTTCCTGAAGAAGGGGATCAAGTCGGCCGGGGTGCAGCGTCAGTACTCGGGCACGGCGGGGCGGACGGAGAACTGCCAGCTCGGGGTGTTCCTGGCCTACGCCGGCCCACACGGGCGCACGTTGATCGACCGGGAGTTGTATCTGCCCCGCCGCTGGTGCGACGACGCTGCCCGCCGCGAGGAAGCCGGCATCGCCGCCAGCGTCGGGTTCGCCACGAAGCCCGCGCTAGGTCTGCGGATGCTCGAACGCGCCGTCACCGCCGGCCTGCCAGCGAGATGGGTGACCGCCGACGAGGCATACGGACAGGACTCCAAGTTCCGGACGTGGCTGCAGCAGCAGCGCATCGGTTACGTCCTGGCCGTGCCCTGCAACCAGCGTGTCCCGACCTCGATGGGCAGTTCCCGTCCCGATGTCCTCGCCGCCGCCGCGCCGCCACTTGCGTGGAAGCGGCGCAGTTGCGGCGACGGCGCCAAGGGGCCGCGGCTCTACGACTGGGCCGTGGCCTCCTTGCCCGGCACGGTCGACGGATACGGCCACTGGCTGCTGATCCGACGCAGCATCACCGACCCCACTGACCTGGCCTACTACCTGTGCTTCGGCCCCGCGGACACCCAAGACGAGCAGCTGATCCGCGTGGCCGGAACCCGTTGGGCGATCGAGGAGTGTTTCCAGACCGCCAAGACCGAGGTCGGCTTGGATCACTACCAGGTGCGTCGGTACGACGCCTGGTACCGGCACATAACTCTCGTTCTGTGCGCCCACGCCTACCTCGCCGTCACCGCCGCCCAGGCCAAAAAGGGGGCACCGAATCCGATGACGGCCTCATTCCCCTCACACTCGGCGAGGTCCGCCGTCTCCTGGCACACCTGATCACCGCCGCCCGACCGTTCGACCATATCCATCGATGGTCACGATGGCGACGTCGACATCAGTACCGCGCCAGGAAGGCCCACTACCAGCGAAGACTTCGACTTCATCAGGTGCGGCTGGAGTACTAATGAGTTTTGTGACGGGTCGGTCGGACGGGCGAGAGGGCGCATGCCCGGCTGTGGGCGGTGACTGCCGAGCGGCATGACCGAGGGCTCCGCGGAGGAGGCAGCCGGTGACGCAGGTGCGGCTGACTCGCTCCGCCTGGGAGACTCACGCGGTGAGCTCAGATGTTCCGCGTACGGTCAAGGCGGTCGACACGGCGGAGTTGGTGCGGCTCGATGCGGAGGCGATCGAGTGTGGGCTCAACCGCAATCACGGCGCCGGGTGGCTGGTGGAGTTCGCTGACCCCGACGCGGTGCACTATCTATGGCCGGCGCTGGTACACCGGGCCGGTCACCGGCCCGAGGTGTCGCCGCACTGGCGATGCATGCTGTTGCTGAAGTTGCGAGACGGCCAGCAGGTCTTCTCCCTGCTGGATGTCCTGCCGACCTCGTTCGAGGCCCTGCCCGAGACCCTGGACAGGGCGACGAAAACGGAGATCGCCCGCCGGCTGGAGCATGGGGGCCTACTCACGCAGGCGCAGTGGGTCGACCTCGACTCCTGACCTGGGTACCGGTCAGTGACATGCGCCTCGACAACTCTGCGTATCGGGCGTTTCCACGCTGGAGGGTGGAGTGTCGTCGTTCGCGTTGGTGTGTCACTGTGCTACGTCGCCTCGAAAGGCGGCGTCGGCGGTGTCGGCGGCGCGGAGCAGTGCGGCGGCGAGGCCGCGAGCGTGCTCCGGGTTGAGACTCAGGTGTAGGCCGTCCTCGGCCGGGACACTGAACTCGACGTAGGGGCGTTCCAGGTCGGCCGGGTCGGTGCCGATCCAGTTCGCGGCCTTGTCACAGTAGGCGACCCGCACGTGTGCCTCCACCTGGAGGCACGCCTGGTCGTAGACGTGTACGGTGTCCGCCGCACCTCAATGCAGGAGCGCCTGGGGCGAGAAGGGATCGGCGTCATCTCGTGGCGGCAGTCGATACACCAGGGAGGGCAGTGCTGTGGGTGGGGTGGGCGGGCGGCGCTGGCCGCTCGGGGCAGGCTTGCTCACGTGCGGCCTCCTCACGCGTCTGATCGTATGCGGTGAGCCATCGATGACACGTTATGCCGATGCGGTGGGGCCAGAGCCGTTGACCGATCGCGCCTCCTGGCGCAGCGCGGCGAGCAGTTCCGACACGGCACTGTTGCGGATCGAGTGGCCATTCTGGCGTATGCGGCGTGCGAGGGCATCTCGGCTGACGGTCTGGCCTTCGCGGATCAGCTCGTCACGGGCGGCGCGGGCGGCGGGCAGCAGCGGTACGAGGTCCGGGGCGAGGTCGACACCGGCGTCGTCTGTGTTGTCGGGCGAGTCGTCATCGTGAGATTCCGGGTCGAGGTCATGACCAGCCTCGTCGGCGTCTGATTCGTGGCCGTCTTCCGGGTGTTCAGCGGTGTCAGGAGCCTCATCAAGGCTCGACTTGTCGACATCCACATCCACATCCACATCCACATCCACATCGACGTCGATGTCGACGGGACGGCGCTCGGGCAGGGGTCTCCGATTGGATGGCGGAGATCCGCTGGTGCCGGGCGAGGGCTCGGCAGGTGCCGCAGCGGCCTGCTCGGACGGTGACGGTGCCGGTGGTACCTCGGCCGGCACGGCGCGCGATTCGCGTTCGGCTTCGCGGCGGCGGGCGGCGAGTTCCACGAGCGATACCGACGCGACGATGATCAACCCGTCAACCGAGAGCGGGAGGAGGTAGGGCACGGTGCCGGTCTCGCCGTAGCGGGCGACGACTCCAACCATGTGGTGATAGCTGATCCACGCGGCGATGGCGGCGATAGCCGAGGCGGCGACGACGCGGTTGACGCCGAGCGAACGCCGGTGGACGGTCACCATGATCTTCGGACGTGTTGCGGTAGCCTTCACCCAGCAAGTGCCTTCCGTGACAGGAAACTCGGACCCTCAGCAAGTCCCATTTTCCCTGATCAGAAGGCACTTCTCCGTTTCCAGCCCAGTCCTTGGACACCCTTAACGAAGGGCCGAGGTTAGGGTGCCGCGCGATCCTGTCAGGGGTTTGACCTAGGTCGATATGAAGCGTTCGAGTGAACGGGAGCAGCTTTGAGCAAGGTGTTCTGCGGAATCGACTGGGCCGAACGGCATCACGAGATCACGCTGGTCGACGAGCACGGCGAGTTGGTGGCCAAGAGGCGCATCCATGAGACGGTCGACGGTTGGCAACAACTCAGGTTTAGCTCTGTTGAAAATAACTGCTTGAGCTGGTGTTCGACCGGTTCAGCATTTGCCCGCGACGTTGTGGGCGCGACGCTACCTTGACGCGGTGACCAAGAAGGTCCGGAGTTCGGGTTCGATCATCGGGCTCGGTCTGACTTCGGCCACATAGCCTCGATCGGTGAGCAGTGATGCGATCTTAGCAAGGTGCCTATCGACGTCTTGAACTTCGAGAACGACTCGTTTGATTCGTTGCCAGTCTCGATCTTTGACGCCGATGAGGATGTCGAGTTCGGCCCCTTCGGCGTCGACCTTGAGCAGGTCAATTACAGGTGAACTGGGTAGGACGGCGGATAGTGGCTCAATCGGCGCAGATACGATTTCTGCGCGATACTCGGACCGGTAATCGAGTCTCGGGTGGCGATGTGTCAGTAGGTCAATCTGAAGCTGCTTTTGCTCGGGATATCGGGTCGAATTGCCGGGGGTGTTCGGATAGTACGTAAATGGGGCACGGGGTTCAGGTTGGGCGCCGATGCCGCACCTTGTCAATCGGACGTCCCTCAGTCCGTGTAGGAGTATGTTCTTCTCAAACGCCTCGGCAGACTCAGGGATCGGCTCGAAGGCATAAATGTGGGCGTCTGGGTTGTGCTGTTTGACAAAGAGCGTGTATAGGCCGATGTTGGCGCCAACATCCACCACGACAGCGTTCGGACGCAAACCGGCTACCTTGTAGCAGTCGTGACCGAAAATCTCGTCATACTGGAACTGGGCCTCGCTTCTGCTTTGAGCGTATAGATGCAGACCACTGGTGAGAACGAAGCGCGATACCGGCATGCGTCATCCTTATCGGAAAAGGTGCGAACTTCGCGGATTGGCTTGCGTGGGGGTGGGTCGACTTCGCGTCGTTGCCGTAAGGCACTGTCTCTTCGTGGCGCCGACTCGCGTAGGGGGGTCATCGTTACCTTTTTGTATGCTGTCGATTACCTTCTTGCTGGATTGGAGAACGGAGATCGGCTCGCGATGCCAACTCCTTACCGTATCCCGCCACCCGAAAACGACTATGTCACGCCACCACTCCTTTGCGTCTCGAATAGCCCTTAGGGCACCGGCTAAGGATACCGACGCCGCTGATGAATCAAGGCCCGTTGTGGGATAGCGTCGACACCGTGGCCGGAGACTGTCGGGCGGTCATGACCAAGCTGGCGTAAAGCGCCGTGGTTTCGGCGACCATGGTGGCCACGTGGTGGCGTCGGAGAACTGAACGCCGGGCCGCGGCACCGAGTCGGGCGCAGCGTTCCGGGTCCGTGGCCAGCCGGGTCAGCGCATCGGCGAGTGACTCCGGGTCGCCCGGCGTGACGACCTCGCCGTTGACGCCGTCGGCGACGAGGTCGGCAAGCCCGCCGACGGCCGTGGCTACAACCGGTTTGCCGAGGCCCATGCCTTCGGCCACCGCCAGACCGAACCCCTCCGCCAGGCTGGGGGCGACGATCGCATCGGCCTGCCATAGCACCGCCGGCATCTCCTCCGGCCGCCGTGGGCCGGCGAACCGGACCACCTCGCCGAGATTCAGGCGTCGTGCCTCCTCGCGGGCGGCGCGCGCGTACTCGGAGGGGCCGTCCGGGCCGACGATCACCACGCGTAGCTGCGGCGCCCGCCGTCGTGCGATCGCCGCTGCCCGGATCAGCTCCAGTGTTCCCTTGGGGCGGTAGATTCGCCCGACACTCACGGCGACCCAGGTGTCCTCGGGCAGTCCCCATGCCGGCCCATGTCCGGTCGATGGACGGGCGGGCACGACTGGTGGCACCTCGACACCGTGTGGGATGAGGTGGACCCGGTCAAGCGGCACACCCTGGGCGCGTGCCCGCTCGTAGTAGAACGAACTGGGTGCGATGACCGCATCCGGCGCCAGCCGGTGGAAGGCGAGCCGGAGCCGGCCGCGCCCGAACGTCTCGGTCTGCGGTGCATGCTCGTGGATCGTGACGACGAGCGGGACGTCGTGATGGTCGGCGACGATCCGGCCAAGGACGGCGGTCTCGATGCTGTTCGCGTGCACGAGGTCGATCGGCCTGAGACCGTCTAGCAGACCATGCAGCTCGTCGAGGACCGAGAACTGCATGGACCGCCAGGTCACCCGCCGGTTGTCGGAAAGCTGCTCCTTGTAGCGGGTGAGCCGATACACCCCCTCCTCAAGCGCGGGCACCGCCTCGCGTAGCGACCGGGTGTGGCCGTCGGTGGCGACGGTGATCGTCCAGCCGTTCCGTACCGCCTGCTCGTACAGACGGTAGGCGTATCGTTCCGCGCCGCCGGGGCAGGGCGGGAACCATGGGGCCAGCAGCAACGCGTGGGGCACGGTCTAGCCCTCCGTGAAGGCGGCGCGCAGCATGTCGCGGTGCGCCCGTACGTAGCGGATGTCCGCCTCGTACAGATCGGTGTGCCCCTGCGCGATGTGCTGCTGGAACGCCTCGTTGCCTTGGCCGGCCTGGTCGCGCATGAAGTCGATGAGCGCCTGCAGCCGGTCCGGGACGACGTCGACGACCTCGGCGCCCACTTCCGGCCCGTATGCGCGGCAGAACTCGGCGGCCCGGCGTCCCTGCTCCTGCGGTGTGCCGAAGCTCTCCGGGTTGTCCGGCCCCTGCAATGGCGCGAACCGGTAGACGGCGTAGGCGACGTCCCAGATGCGCGGTCCGGGGTGGGCCGCGTCGAAGTCGATGAAACCGACTGCCAGGCCGTCCTTGACGACACTGTTGTACTGGGCGACGTCACCGTGGCACATGACCTCGGCCGGCTGTCGGACCGGGAAGATCCAGGGGTCGTCGGGGCGCGGCCGGAACGTGACGCTCGCGTCGTGAAGGCCGCGCAGCAGTGCAGCCGCGGTGGCGAGGAACTCGGGCGTACGCAGCTCAGGCGTGAGCACGTCGGGTACCTCGCCGTCGAGGAACGTGAGTATCTCGTTGCCCTCGCTGTCGAAGCCACGTGGCTGCGGCGCGCCGTGGAACCCGCGGTCGTGAAGGTGCCGCAGGAGCCGGTGGATCGCCGGCGCTGCCGGTGACGCTGGCCGGTGGACGACGTCGCCGTGGCGGCGCACGACGTTCACTCCGCCACGAAATTCCTGCTGTTCAGTCATGCGTTGCTCGCCTTCCAACAGGACGGGTCGGCTGTCGCCGACCGTACTTTGAGGTGGGGTGAAGCGGGTGCCGGGAGATCCCGCAGGGCGAGATCGGGTGGCAGCGCGCCGCAGAACGCGGCGGCCGTGGCCATGTCGGCCGGCGGGCCGTGCCGGCCCGCGGACCGCAACATGTCGGCGCGTTCGTCCCGTAGCGTGCCCGACCCGCGCAGTTCGCGTACTGCGGCGACAGTGTGCCGCATCTGCTCCTTGCTGAAGAACCCGCTGCCGGCCAGGTACCTGAATCGGGCGGCGTCCTTCAAGCTCCAACGGAGCTGGCCGTGGCGACCGGCCGGGGCGACCATGTCGAGCTCGAGGTCGAGGGTGTCGATGCCCCAGGGGCGGTGGACGGGCGGGTTCTGGAAGTTCAGATACCAGCTCACCGCCTCCGCCGTGCCGGCGTGGAGCAGCAGGCCGAGGGCGAACGACCGGTCACGGGGGAGCAGATAGTGGATGTCATGGGTGGTCCAGGCCCGGGGCGCGAGCGTCCATCGGTCGGTCCCGAGCCGAAGCAGGCGGCCGTGGTCGTCGTGCGGTGCCAGGTAGAGGGATCCCGCACTGATCCTCAGCAGTGTCGCCTCGGCCGTGTCGCGCAGCACGGTGACCGGGACCAGCGCCCAGGTACGTTCACCGATCGAGTGACGCAGCATGATCTGACCGCCGACCGGCCATCGGCGGCTCGTACTCATCGCGTCCATCGCGCGTAAGCGATGGGCGCTTCGCGTCCCTGGACGTCGAGCATGCGCAGCTCCAGGCCCTTGACGCCGATGCTTTCCCGGAGAGCTCGCGTCTCGCCGGGCCACTTCGGGTGGGCGATCTCGTCAAATGCCAGGATGCTGCCGTCCGTGAGGTAGGGCTCGATCGCGTCCAATGCCTTGCGGGTCGGCTCGTAGATGTCGAGGTCGAAGTAGGCGAGCGAGACGATCGTCTGTGGGTTCTCGCTCAGGTACGCAGGCAGGGTCTCCCGCACGTCGCCTTCGATGACCATGGTCTGCTGGATGTGCGCGAGCGGGTCCAGGGACTCGTGCGTGGCCAGGACGTCGCGCAGGTGGCCGGCGTAGCCAGCCGGGGTCGCGAACCGTCCGAGGCTGGCGCTTGGGCTGACCCGGTCGAGGTCGGCGAGGTCCGGAAACCCGGTGAAGGCGTCGAACCCGATGATCCGGCGAGTCGAATTGTATGGTTCGTAGATGCTGCGCAAGGCGGTGAAGGTGGCGAGATGACGGCCGTGGAACACGCCGAACTCCATGACGACGCTGGGCACCCTCATGCTCATCCGATAGAGCGCGTCCATCGACAGCAGGTCGACCAGCTGATGGCGGCGCATGTACAGGCTGAGGCTGTCGAGAAGGTAGTCGGGGGGATGGGCGATCCGAGCATCAGCTCGGTGAGGCCGGTTCGGGCGGCCCGCTCCTGTTCGGACTCGTGGGGAAGGGTGCGGGGATCCTTGTACTGACCGTCGATCATCGGGGTGCCGCTGCCTCTCTGCGTTGCGGTGCCACGGTGGACAGCAGGTCGGAGGCCGTGGGCCACCGACGGGTGACGCCGGCGTCCGCGCCCACGGTGACTCCGTGCAGGACGATGTCGGTGAGCAGACCAGCCTCGTTCGCCAGGAGTGACCTCGGAACGCTGCGATCGAGACCGCCTGGCGCCATCGAAGCAGCGGCAGCCCGCCCGGCTGGCGTGGCCGCGTGCCGGCGTACCTCGTCGGGTCCGCAGTGTCCGCCGCCGGTGAGCAACATTCCGCTCGCGACAGCGGTGACCCATAGTTCGTACACTGGCCTGCCGGGCACGGCCGGTGGCAGGCCCGCCGCCTCGCTTCGGCGAGCCAGGTCGTTCGGGAGAGGCCGAACGGCCAACAGGTCGGCGGTGCGCCCGCGAAACGACCGGTCCGCTGCGGGCGTGCTGGTGAGGATCGAGCGAGTGGTGCTCTCCGACAGATAAGGGATGATCTCCGGGAGCTCGAGCTGCCGGCAGGTGCCGGCGTCGCTGCGATGGCCGAGATAGCAGGCCGAACCCCGCCGGCCGTGGTCGTCGTTGCCGATGATGCTGCTGAGGTCGTCGTGGTCGACCAGGTTCGGCACAGCGACGAGTACCGCGATCCCTTCCGCGCAGAGGTACCGGAGAGTAGCGATGTCGCCCGCCTCGGCCAGATCGTCGTGCGCGCTGAGGAAAGCGGCCAGGCCGCGGGCGGTCTCGGCCGGCAGGATCAGACCTTGCGTCGGCACGTAGATGTCGATGACCGGCGCCACGTCCCGCCCGGACCAGACCGCCATGCGTGCCACAGCAGCGGTGCGGGCACTGTCGTTGACGAACAGAGCGACGGCGGCGGCCGGAAACCGCTGCGCCAGCGCGGTACAGCCGTCGAGCAGGTCGGTACACGGCAGCGCGTCGTCCTCCAGCACCAGGTGGTGGGTGGCGACGGGGGCGACGGCGCCCCAGGCGATGGCGGCCGAGCGCACGCTGGTCGGCGGACCGTCGGGCCGCGGGTCCAGCGCAACGTTGAGACCGGGCAGCTGCTGGCGCAGCCGGGCCACCGCGACCGACCGTCTGGGGTGCGCCATGACGGCTGCGGACAGCATCGTACGGGCGGACATGGCCAGCGACCGCCTACTGCGCCGTGACGGCGAGGGGATCCTTGGCGACCGGACCGTCGGGGGGCTGTACGCCCGCCCAGTCCACACAGGTGTAGCGGTTTGGGTGCACGGCGACGGCGACGATCTGGCAGTTGCGCAACCAGTTCTCGTATCCGTAGCCGTACGGCAGGTTCTCGCAGATGGCCGGGATGAGCAGTTGGAGGATGCCGCTGTGTGCCACCACGAGGCCCGTTCCGCCGTCGTATGCCTGGGCCATCCGTTGCACGGCGGGGATGGACCGCTGCAGCACCTGCAGGGCGGTCTCCCCGCCCGGGGCGGTGGCGGCGTCCAGCCGGCCCTCGACGGTCCACGCATGCCAGGTCCGGTCGATCTGGTCGAACACCTCGTTGTAGTCGCGTCCCTCGATCTCACCGACCGAGAACTCCCGTAGGTCGGCGTCTACCACGATCGGTACGCCGGGCCGCTCAGCGGCCACCATCTGGGCGGTCTGCTGCGCGCGTACCAGCGGCGTCGTGTGCACGGCCACGATGTCGATGCTAACCAGCATCTCCGCCAGCTCGTGGCCCTGGGCGACACCGTTGTCGTTCAGCGGTGGGCCCGGTGGCGAGGTGGACAGCCGGTTGATCGCGTTGTCTGCGGTTTCCCCATGCCTGGCGAAGAGAATCTTGTCAAGCACGGCGGTGCTCCCTCGTGGTCAGTGGTAAGGCTGTCGCGTCAGCCCCGGCGGTGAACGGAACGAACGGAATCTCGTGAGCGCCGGCCGCCGTCAGGACAGCACGCAGCGGCGCCTGTTCGCCGGCCTGCACACTGAGCAACAGGCAGCCGCCACCGCCCGCACCGAGCAGCCGGCCACCGTCGGCGCCGTGCTCACGCGCGAGTCGGTAGAGCCGGTCCACGGTTGGGGTGCTCACGTGTGGACTGAGCTCACGTTTGATCGCAATGTTGGGCGCTTGACAGCAGGCAGCGGGATCCCGATGGCCGCTGACATCAGTGAATGTTGAGCCACCGTTGGCGTTGATGGGCCCACTCGGTAGCCGAGGTCCCGTAGGCCGGAGTCGGTCCCATCCGGGACGGTGAAGGGACGGACACCGGCAGCCAGCGCGGATATCCGTCCCTTCGTCACCGTTCGGCGAGGACCGCGTCGTTGTCGTTGCTGCTCAAGCTTGTTCAGGCGCAGAGCTTGGCCACGGCGACGCGGACCGGGTCGGGGTTGGCCCAGCTCCAGTTGGGGTGGGCGCGGTTGGTGAGCAGGACCAGGACCAGCTTGCGGGCCGGGTGCACCAGTAGAGAGGTGCCGGTGAAGCCGGTGTGCCCGAAGGTGCGGCTGGTGGCGAGTTTGCCCATGAACCAAGGTTGGTTGAGCACTACACCGAGGCCGTGGTCGGAGGTGCGGTTGGGGCGTTCGGCGTCGACAGCGGGCAGGCCGGTGTTGACGTTGGTGAGCATCTTCTTGGTGATGGCGGCGGAGAGGATCAGGGTGCCTTTGTAGCTGCCGCCGTTGAGGAGGAGTTGGCCGATGACGGCGAGGTCGGCGGCGGTGCTGAAGATGCCGGCGTGTCCGGCGATGCCGCCGAGGTGGTTGGCGACGTCGTCGTGGACGGTGCCGCGCAGCAGCCCTCGGGAGGACCGGGCGTCGGTGGCGACCAGCCGGGCTGCCTGAGCGGAGCTGCTGAGCCAGGTCTTCGGGTTGAAGCCGGTGTCCTTCAGACCGAGGGGGCCGGTGATGCCGCTCTTGAGCGCCTTGTCGAGGCGCTGGCCGGTGAGTTTCTCGACCAGTTGGGCAGCGACCATCAGGCCGACGCTGGAGTAGCGGAAGACGGTGCCCGGGGTGGCGCCCTTGATCAGTGGGGTGGCGAGTACGGCGGCGCGGCGGGCGGCGTCGTTGGGCAGGCCGGTGACCTTGGCGCCGACGGGTAGGCCGCTGGTGTGGGCCAGCAACTGGGCAACCGTGATGGTGTCTTTGCCGGGGCCGGCGAAGCCGGGCAGGTGCTCCACGACGGGGGTATCCAGGGTGATGCGACCCTTGTCGACCTGTTGCAGGGTCAGGATCGCGGTGAAAACCTTGGTCAGCGAGGCGGTGTCGAAGATCGAGTCCGCCCGCATGGCGATCTGCTTGGCCTCGGGCAGCAGCACCGGGCCGGCACCGTAGCGCAGCGCCTTGCCGACCACCGCCTGGCCGGCGACCTTGCCGTCGATCTGGCACAGCGCCACCGCACCGGCGTACGCAGGGTGGTTCGGGTTGGCGCTGGTGGGCTTGAGATGCCGGGTGAGTTCAGTGGTCAGAGCCTTGCCGAGGGGCGACGCTGCCGCGGCAGCGCTCTGTGCGGTGGCGGCGGCCGACGCGCTGGCTGATGCGCCGGGTGCCGCACCGAGCGCCTCGGTGGCCGCCGCCGCGGACGTACCCGCCGGTGCGGATGCTGGGGTGCCCGCGGCCGCCCCGGCGCCCGGAGCGCCCGCCGTCCCGGCGACGCCGGCCGGCGACGGGGAGGCGGCGCCCGTCGAGGACGGGGCCTCGCGGCAACCGGTGACGACGGCGGTGACGGCGGCGAGACCAGCGCCGAGCACGGTACGGCGATGCACAGACATGCGCGGCATCATGACAGGCCATCGGCCTCCGCCGCAGCCCGGCTCTTAACGTGGCCTTCACCGAGCCATGCAGTGATCCTTTTCACGTAGTGGGCCTTTGACTAGCGGTCGAACTCATATTCACACAGGTAACAAGGTGTCACGTTGGGTAGTGGTCCTGAATGGGCGGCAGCGCCTCGGCGGGGTCGGTGAGTGCGTCGACACGGGTGTGACGTGCTGCCGGGGTGGAACGTGGCCGGTAGGCGCCGTCGGTGGAGTGGCCGAGGTGCATCACCGATGGTGATCATGTTGCTTGGCGCCGAGGCGTTCGTCCTAATTGCCCGATGAATCGCTTGTGATTACCGGAGTGTGTGTTTGGTCGAGGGTTCTAGTGGTTGCTCGACCCCTGGTCAAGACATTGATGGCGCTCCCACCATCTCCCTACGCTGCGCGCTGACTTTTGCGGTGGCCCGGCTACGGGGGAGGCTTGCTGTGCAGGAGCAGCGGATGTGTGGTGTGTTCGTCGCGTTGGCGGGTGGCGATGGTTTCGTCCGCTGGGCGCGGCGGATCGCGGTGGCGCTGTCGGTGTTGTTGGTCGTGACCATGTCGGACGTTCCGGTCCGGCCCGATCGGGCGGTGGCAGCCCCGAAGGCGGCCGCCGAGGCGACGCCAGCGTCGAAGCCGGCGTGCCCGGACGATCGTCCGGATGAGGTGTCGGCAGCGGTGGCCGCGCGGTTGTGTGGCGAGCGGGTCGAGGTGGCGAACCGGCGGTCGGAGACCGTGCAGGTGTTCGCCAACCCGGACGGCACCCTGACCCAGGAGCAGGCTCTCGCGCCGGTGCGGGTGCGGCAGGGCGACAACACCTGGGTACCGGTGGACCTGACGCTCCAGCGCCGCGCCGACGGCACGGTGGCGCCAAAGGCTCACGCCCGCGACCTGCGCTTCGCCGGCGCTTCCTCCGGCGAGGGCGAGCACGAAGTGGTGTCGCTCGGCACCGGCGCCGAGCGGGCAACGCTCGCCTGGTCTGGTCCGCTGCCCGAGCCGGTCCTCGACGGCCGCACCATCACCTACCCGGAGGTTCGCCCCGGAGTTGACCTGGTGTTCCACGCCCACGCCAGCGGCTACGAGCAGCACGTCGTGGTCAAGGACCGGGCCGGCCTGGCGCACGTGCGCAAGCTGACCCTGCCGCTGGACACGGGCAAGCTCACCGCTGCTGGTGACGGCATGGGCGGCCTCATTCTGAAGAACTCCCGGGGTCGGCGGGTCGGTCAGGCGCAGACGCCGATGATGTGGGACGCGAAGGTTTCTCCCCAGTCCGGTCAGCACCTCAACCTCGCGCCGGTGGCGCTGCGGACGAAGTCGGCCGGCAAGGGGCGTACGCTGCTGGAGTTGACCCCGGACGCGGACTTCCTCGCCCGCGAGGATCTGGCCTTCCCGGTGACGATCGACCCGCCGACGTCGCTGTCGCCGTCGTTCGACGCGTTCGTGCAGAACACCTTCTCCAGCGACCAGTCCGGTGCCAGCGAGCTGCGGCTCGGCTACTCCAACGACGGTGGGTCGTTCACCGCCCGGTCGTACCTGCGGTTCAACACCAGCGGGTTCGCCGGCAGCAAGATCATCACGGCGAAGCTGCGGTTGTGGAACTTCCACTCGTGGTCGTGCACGGCGGCGTCGTGGGAGGCGTGGCGCACCGACACGGTGGACTCCTCGGTGCGGTGGACGAACCAACCGACCGCGCGGGCGAAGGTCGGCACCTCGACCGAGACCAAGGGCTACAACTCGTCCTGCGCCGACGGTTACGTCTACATCGAGGTCGGCGGCGCGTTGCAGCACAGCGCCGACAACAACCTGTCCAGCGCCAGCGTGATGCTGCGCGCCACCTCCGAGTCGGCCACCGCGGGGTGGAAGAAGTTCGACTCCGCCGAGGGCACCCGCCCGCCGCTGGTGACGATCACCTACAACAGCGCGCCCACCGCGCCCACGGCGCTCGCCGTCGCACCCTGCTACACGGCGTGTGGGGCGGGGGCGCGGACTGCGTCGTTGCGTCCGACGTTGTCGGCGAAGTTGGCTGACGCGAACGCGGGGCAGACGTTGCAGGCCGAGTTCGAGGTGCGCAACAAGAGCACCCAGGCGGTGGTGTCGACGTCGGGGTTGCGGTCGGGTAGTCCGGCGTGGACTAACGGGTCGACGGCGTCGTGGCAGGTGCCGGTGAACCTGGCCAACGGCATCGCGTACGAGTGGCGGGTGCGGGCGAAGGACCCGCACAGCTACGGTGCCTGGACCGGGTGGACCACGCTGACCGTGGACACCACCAAGCCGGGTGTGCCGTTCGTGTCGGCGACGATCTACCTCAACGACGGGCAGCCGCACGGTGGTGCGGAGGCGCCGGACACGTTCACCTTCACCCCGGCGTCCGGCACCAACGATCTGGCCGCGTTCGTGTACAAGCTCGACTACGAGGCGAGCGCGACGACGGTCGCGGCGACCGGCGCGAAGTCGGTGACGTTGCGCCCCCGCGACGGCCAGCGGACGTTGACGGTGCAGGCGAAGGATGCGGCGGGTAACCTGTCGGATCCGAACCTGTACGTCTTCTCCGCCGGTAACGCCGCGTTGGCGCAGCCGCTGCCCGGCGCGACCATCGTCAAGCGCACCAAGCTGGAGGTCACCACCCCGGTGGCCGGCTACACGCGGGCGTACTTCGAGTACCGGCGTGGGCCGGGTGGGGCGGTGTTGCCGATCCCGTCGGCGAACCTGACGTCTGCCACCGGTGCTCCGATCACCGCGACGGCGGCTAGCCCGGTCGTGCTGTCGTCGCTGGGTGGGTATGCGATCTGGAATGCCACCGACACTCTCGGCCTGACCGGTGGCGTGGTGGAAGTCCGGGCCCGTATCTACACCTCCAGCGGCACCACCCCGGCGTACACGATTCCGTGGGTGCAGGTGAGCGTCGACTCCAGTGGCGCCGGCGCCGCCGCCGACGACATCGGCCCCGGCTCGGTGAACCTGCTCACCGGCGACTACGCGCTGTCCTCCACCGACGCGGACGAGTTGGGTCTGTCGGTATCGCGGACGTCGTCATCGCGTAACCGCGGCGACGGCTACCAGCCGATGGCCGAACGACTCACGGCCAACCAGAAGCAGGTATCGACGAACCTGACCGGCTTCACCGTGCCCTCCACGTCGTCGGCGGCCCGCTCCACCGCTCGCGGTCAGGGTGAAACCACCCCGGTCGACTCGCTGGAGATCACCCCGGTCACCACCACGAGTAACGACACCTATGTGGCGGTCGGCGGGGACAACGGTGGGCTGCGGCTGGGTATGACCGGCGGCAAGACCTACCGGATGACCGGCTGGATCTACGTGCCCGCCGCCACCGGCCTCGTACCGGAGAACACCCAGCGGGGGCTGCGGATCGTCGGCATCTACCGGGTCGGCAGCACCTACAGCGAGGTCGTCTCGCCGATGGCCGCCTACACCGACGGCTGGCAGGAACTGTCGGTCGACATGACCGTCCCCGCCGGCGCCACCGAGGCGTTCTTCCGCCTCTACAACGGCGCCCAGGGCGGCTCCGGCCGCCGGGTCTACTGGGACAACCTCTCCTTCACCGAGATCGTCGCCCCCTTCGGACCCGCGTGGTCCGGCGGCGCGACCGGCGGCGCGGCGGACGTGGACTACACCACCCTTACCCTGCCGGAACCGTCGATGGCGGTGGTCAACACCATCGGCGGCGGCTGGATCACCTTCGCCAAGAACACCGACGGCACCTCCTTCACCCCCGAACCCGGCGCGGAGGGAATGATCCTGACCCGGGTGGGCAGCACCGCCTACCGGCTCTCCGAACTCGACGGGACGGTCACCGAGTTCACCCAGCAGGGCGGAGCATGGGCCGCCACCAGCTCGTGGACGGCCGAATCCCACACCACCACCCGCTACACCTACGACACCAGCGGTGACCGGCTGCTGCTCAAGAAGGTGATCAACCCGGTTGAGCCGGGGGTCGACGACGCCAACAACTGCGCCACCGCCACCCCCGTCCGCGGCTGCGAAGTCCTCGAATACGAGTACGCCACGACCACCACCCCCGGACTCAGCCAGACCGTGTTCGGTGACTACACCGACCGGGTCACCGGCGTGAAACTGTGGGCCTGGAACCCCGACACCTCCGCGATGACCGCCACCCACATCGCCCGCTACACCTACGACAACCTGGGCCAACTCCGCGAGGTCTGGGACCCCCGCGTCACCCCGGCATTGAAAACCACCTACGAGTACGCCGACGGTCGGGTCGCCAAGGTCACCCCCGCCGGTGAACTGCCCTGGCACTTCGACCATGGCAACCCCGACGTCGACTCCGCCGCCCTGCGATACGACTTGGACGCCGGCTCGGGAACGTCGGTGGCCGACTCCTCTGGCAGTGGCCGCACCGGCACCATGGCCAGCGGCGTCACCTGGGGTCAGGGCAACGACCCCGACAACCCCGCTGACCGCGCCGCAGTCTTCACCGGCGGATCCGGCCAGCAGATAAGCGTCGCCGGGTCTGCGCTCTCGAACACCGCCTCCTACACCGTCTCGGCGTGGGTGCGGCTGAAGACCAAGACGGCCAACCGGACGGCGGTGTCGAAGGACGGCTCCCGTACCAGCGGCTTCTTCCTCAACTACGTCGCCGCCGACGACCGGTGGGCCTTCTCCCGGGTCAGCGCCGACAGCGACAGCGCCACTCCGATCCGCGCCACCTCCAACACCGCCCCCGTCGCCGGCCGGTGGACCCACCTCACCGGCGTCTACGACACCGCCACCGGCCGGATGAAGCTCTACGTCGACGGCGTCCTCCAGAACACCACCGCCGCGACCGGCGGCTGGAACGCCACCGGCGGATACGTCATCGGCCGGGCCAAGTGGGCCGGTGCCGCCGCCAACGTCTGGGACGGCGAGATCGACGACGTCCGCGTCTACGGCAAGGCTCTGAACGACGACCAGGTCGCCACCCTCGCCGGTGACGAGAACACCGGCCGGCTGCTCCGCGTCCGCCGGGCGGCCCTGCAACAGGGCTCCAAGACGGTGACCGACGGGGAGATCGCCACCAACGTCGTCTACAACGTGCCACTGACCCAGGCCGCGGGCGGCCCTTACAACCTGAACCACGCCGCCATCTCCACCTGGGGGCAGGTCGACCTGCCCACCGACGCCACCGCGGTGTTCGGCCCGGAGGACAACCCCGGCCGCAACCGGGCCACCCCGGTATCGCCGGGTACCAACGGCTATAAGTACGCCACCGTGCACTACCTGTCCGCCGGCGGCAAGGAGGTCAACACCGCCACCCCCGGCGGTCACATCGACACCCAGGAGTACGACCGGTTCGGCAACGTCATCCGCACCCTGGAAGCCACTGACCGGGCCCTGGCCCTGGGCACCCTGCCCAACGCCGACACCCACCTCGCCGAACTCGGCCTAGCCGGCTCCGACACCGCCAGCCGCGCCCTGGCCCTGTCCACGGAGCACACCTACAGCGCCGACGGCATCGACCTGCTCGAAACCGTCGGCCCGACAGCCCTCGTCGTAATCGAAGACGCGCTGGCGGATCCCGACGGTAGTGGTCCTTTGGTCGCAGTTCCCGCTGGTACAACGATGATTGGACGTTCTCGGACCGTTAATATCTACGATGAAGACAAGCCAGACGGTGCGACCTATCATCTGCTGACTACTGAACGTCAAGGCGCTCAGATTCTCGGGTATCCCGATGCTGACGTGCGGACTACAAGGAACTATTACGCCGGACACAACGGCGGCGCCTCGGGGTGGGTGTTGAGAAAGCCCACGATCGTCGTCACCGACGCGGGATCGGGTGGGACGAATATAACCTCTCGACTCGTCCACGATTCTGCTGGCCGCACTATCAGGTCCTGGGGGACCGACTCCAACGGGGCCGACGCGCGGGCTGTCGAGTCCATCTTCTACACGGCAGGGGTCAACTCCCGGGCAGGCGCGTGTGGGAACAAGCCGGAATGGGCTGGCCAGCCATGCATTACTCGGCACGCCGGTGTAGTCACGGGGCATGATCCGACCCGAATGCTCGACGAGCTTCCGGCGCGTCACGTAGTCGGATACAACAGGTACGGCAACGCCACGGAGGTCTCAGAAACCGCTGGATCTAGGTTGCGCACGAGTGTCACGACGTATGATGCGGCAGGTCGCGTGACTAGCGAAGCTGTATCATCCGACCAAGGTGTAGCGCTCCAGCCAGTTACCACGAGCTATGACTCAATCAACGGCCAGAAGGCAACGACCCAGAGTGGCTCAATGGTAATCAGTCGAGAATTCGATGCTCTTGGGAGGCCCGTCAAATACACCGACGCAAGCGGGGCCGTGACGAGCACCGAATACCACCGGCACGGAAAGCTCGCACGCGTCATCGATCCAAACAGTACGACGACATATACCTACGACCGAGTTCTGGAGCCGCGCGGTCTTCTGACAAGTGTCAACGACAGCGTTGCAGGCACATTCACTGCCGGTTACTTCCCCGACGGGCAACTCGTCGAAATGACATACCCAGGAGGCATCACACGCCGCGATCGTCTCGACAGTGGCTTCAATCCTGTCGAACGGGTTTACACCCGCGACCTCGATGGTGAGGTGCTGTACAGCGAAACGGTAGTCGAGAACAGCGCTGGCCAGTGGATCGACCACAGTTATACGGGCGGGAATAAGACATTCGCCTACGACCGGAAGGGGCGCCTTGTGCGCACGCGGCATGATGCCGCACTCCTCGGTGGTTGTGTCACTCGGACTTATGGCTACGATAACCATACAAATCGAACTTCAAAACAGCTGTTTGCCCCTGACAGTGACGGCGGCTGTCAGGAGGCCGACGCGACAAAGGCCAGCACTCACAACTATGACACCGCAGACCGGATCACCGACCTCGGCTACATCTACGACGCTTACGGTCGAGTCATCGAAATGCCCGGCGGGCTCACAAACACCTATTTCGTCAACGACCTAGTTCAGAAGCAGGAGCTTGACGACGTACGCCAGGAATGGACGCTCGACCCTGCCCGCCGGTTCCGAAGCTTCACCGTGCAAACGCTTTCTGATGGAACCTGGGGCGAACCGCGCTCTAAGGTAAACCATTACAGCGACGACAGTGATAATCCGCGCTGGATTGTGCAAGACACAGATGACGGCAGCATTATCCGAAATGTGGCAGGTCCGGACGGAAACCTTGCGGCAACCACTTCTGCAAGCGGAAGCGTCAAACTTCACCTGACCAACCTGCACGACGATGTCGTTATCACCGCCGACCTGGCGCTGGAGGACATCGAGGTATTCGACTACGATGAGTTCGGTAATCCGCTGGCCGGGCAGGCCGACCAGGCTTACGGATGGTTGGGCGGTAAGCAGCGTTCCGGTGAAGCCCTCGGCAATGTGATCCTCATGGGCGTCCGTCTCTACAGCCCGTTGCTCGGGCGATTCCTGCAGGTTGATCCGATCGACGGAGGAAGCTGCAACGACTACGACTACGCTTGTGCGGACCCAGTCAACCAGTTCGACCTAGACGGACAGCGATGCTGGGGGCCAAAATGGGCATGCCGAAAGGCTGCCGCCGTTGGCCGCAATGTAGCGCGAGGTGCGAGCGCGGCTGGGCGATGGGCCTATAAACACCGAGGTACGATCGCCACAGTGGCGGCTACGGGGTTCTGCATCACGCCAGCAGTCGGATGGGCAGGCTGCGCGGCCGCACAAGCAGCTGCCTACGGCGTTCGTGCTCAGCAGCGCGCCCAAGAAGGGGGTGGCTGGCGGAAGACCTGGCGAGCAAACGCTGTCGACGGAATCGCCACTGCTTCTACAGTCGGGTTGGGCTCTGCCTTCCGTTATGCGCAGTACGGTAAACTGGGACGTATTAAGTCCAAAAAGCCTAAGATCTGGCAGCGCAAAAAGCTGAAGGCGTGGGAGCGCAAGCATCAGACGAGGGCGTGGAACGAACTTGGGTGGCGAGGTTCCGCGATGCGAGCCATTGGCGTGACTGGTCCATTTGCTGGAATAAAGAAATATTCAGATCGGCGTGGGCGTCTGGCGTACTAGCCGCCCAGAGGCATAGTGATGGTAGAGCCCGACCTCGACTTAGCTTAGGCCTGCGAGGTCGGGCTCACCGAGCTTGGCAGTGATACCATTCTAGGGTACTATCGGCCATAGCCCTACGTAATGAGAGGTGTTCACGGCGATGCGAGCGCGGGCCAGTTGGCGGTCTTGGCCGTGGAACTTGTTCCTTTTCTCCTGTTGTTTGGTTCTGTTGCTGCTCTGTGGCGCTGTGGCGGTGACTGAATCGGCAATACCGGCGAAAATCATCTTCTGGATTATGGCCGCCGGCCTGACGCTTTCGGCAGGTCGATCACTGACGTTGGGGGTGACCGCCCGTGAGGACGGGATCCTCGTCCGAGAACTGTTGCGAACGACGCTCATCCCTTGGGCGGAAGTTGAGACGATCGAGTTAGAGGACCAGTCCACGGGGTTGGCGGGGCTTCTCGACGCCGAAGCCCCGACCGTCACGGTGCGTATGCCTGATGGTAATATGAATGAGATTGAACTGAACGTCCTCGGCACCTATCGCTTCCTTGCCTTTCTCTCTCCTGGCCGTCGGGCGGTCGACGGATTGAAGGCGGCCCATGATCAGTGGCGTGCGGGCGAATGAGGTGGAAGTAGGAATTTCACCAACTGTAGACTCCCGTCAATGGATGTTGTTCTGCATGGCATGTCGGCTGGCGCTGGCCGATGGCGTGCCTATGACGCGAGGCGGGTGATCTGGAACGTCGATGCGATATTCGTCAAAACGGACCGCGTGCGGGGATCGACTTGGAGCCAGGTGGAGATGTCCGCCCCCGGGGTTCGTTGTCAGGACTGCGATGCCGGATGATCCCGGGGTGGCGACCATCCATGTGCTGCAGGCGGGCGTGACCAAACCGGGCCCGGACCGATTGGCGTGCGCGGCCTGGCTGGCCCTGGTGCACGAGGCCACTAGGAAGCTCGGCGGCGTGGTCATCACCTCGGTCGAGGAGCCGACGGTCGGTCGGAACTACTACCGGGTCGGTGTTCGACTCCGTGACGGTGTGTCGCTGAGCATCCTCTTCAACGCAGCAGCCAACCTGGTCGCTGGAGCTCAGCGGCATGATCCCGGCAGGATCGACGCGGTGTTCGTAGACGTCCCCGCCGCAGACGTCTACCGCTACGCGGGGCTGCGGGTCGCCACCGGGGCGGAGCTGGATCAGCCGCTCAACGACCGACACCTACGCCTGCTTACCGACGAGGAACGCCGCGACGTCGCCTACCACCAGCCGGAGCGGCTCGGTGACCTGCTGTTCAACTGGTTCGACTGAGGGGCCCCTCGCGCGCCCACCATGCGGCAGATCCGGATACTCACTGGGCTTGAGTCGGGCAGGGTGTTGCGCGGTCAGGTGTTCTCGGCCAGCGGTTGTCTCTTTCCCAGGCGTCGAGGTTGAGCGGCCGGGTGGCGTCGACGCCGGCGGCGCGCGGCGCACCGGCGGCAACGCCGTGCGTCGGGGTGCCCGCGCCATCCGGAACACCGGCGCAACCGAACTGCGACGGCTGCGCACTCGTACACATGTGCGATGTGCGGCTTTCGGGATTTCGACCTAACCTGCGTGGTGACCGCCGCCGCGCCATTGGCCGTGGATTCGCGGCGGCGGTCTATTGCCCCACTCCAGGTATTCGAGAAGGAGCAACGTGACAATCCTAGTAACCGGAGCGACCGGAAACGTGGGTCGCCAGGTG
>NZ_QXEC01000045.1 GCF_003583405.1 Micromonospora radicis | reverse complement strand
AACCGGCCTGAACCTGCGCCGCGTCGACGACCTGTCCGTGGAAATCCACGGCGACCCGTCCACCCACCTCGGCCGGCTCATCCGCGCCTGCTGGGACCTCGGCGAGCACCCCGACTACCAGCGGCTACGCCGGTGGGCACACCAGTTCGGCTACGGCGGCCACATCACCACCAAAAGCCGCGCCTTCTCCGTGACGCTCGGCTTCCTGCGTCATCAGCGCACCATCTGGCGGCGCACCGAAGGTCACCCCCACACCTGGGACGACGAGCAGGCCGAGCGGGTCATCTATGAACTCGGCTACCAGGCGACCGGCTGGATCACTACCGGAGACGCCCTGCTCGCCAACACCGCCGCCGCGATGGCCCGCGCTCGGCACCTCGCCGGACTCGACGCCCTAGCCGACGAGCTGGCGGACCAGCACCGGACCGCCGCCCAACCCCTGGCCGCTTGACACGTACGTGTCAACGCCTGTGAAGCCGTTCCTTGACAACTCCACAGCGTATGCGCCCGAACACCCCACCTCGGCAACGCACTACCAGGGAGGAACCCGATGGCTGATAGCCGTCCTACGCCGCTCGTTCAGGTCCGGGTCATCGCCGACCCGGACCACGCCCAGGTCCTCATCGCCGATGTCGCTCAGCGGGCGCGGCAACTGCTGGGACCTGACGTCGACATCCGCACTCAAACCCGGTCCGCGCGGCGGGCCGGATACGTCCGTCTGTACCTCACCGCTACCCGAAGGGAGAACCCGTGACCGTAGCCACCAATGAACCGCTGTGGACCATCGAGGATGTGTCCGCGTTCTTGCGCATCGAGGTGAGCACCCTCTATCAGTGGCGTTCTCGCCGGACTGGTCCCCGCGCTTTCAAGGTCGGTCGGCACCTGCGCTACGACCCCTCGGATGTGCGGTCCTGGCTCACTGATCAGGCGGACGAGCATGGCCGTCGATGACCTGTGGTACCTGCGCAAACGCGGACCCAACGATGAAAAGGTGAAGTCCAAGCGCTACGGCCGAGGGAAGCGCTGGCGCTGCCGCTACGAGGACGCCGGCGGCAACACCCGGACGCGCTTCTTCGACCGCAAGGCCGACGCTGACGCCTGGGACAAGAAGGCCAGCAGCGGCACCGCCGAGGAAACCCAGGTCGACCAGAGCGCGCGCCGAACGACCTTCTTTGACTACGCGGAACGCTGGCGGCTGTCCCGCCAGATCGGGCAGGCGCTCGACTATCAGCGCCATATCGAGTCCCGGCTACGCCACCATCACTACCCGCACTTCGGCGACCGACCCATCCGGGCCATCACCGTCACGGACGTCCTGGAGTGGGTCGCCCGGCTGCTCCAGAACGAAGTCGCCCAATCGTCGGTGAAGACCTACTTCGACCTGCTCAACAACGTCATGAATTCCGCCATGGCCGACAAGGTGATTCCCGACAACCCCTGCAAGTCGATCCGGCTGTTCGCGATTCTGCGCGGCTTCTCCCGCGCGCCGAAATGGGTACCGACCGATGACGACGTGCTCGCCCTGGTCGACGTCGTGCCGGACGAATTCCTGGCCGCCATCTGGGCCGGTGCCGGCGAGGGACTGCGGCTCGGGGAAGTCCTCGGCCTGGAGGACAGCGCCCGGTGCATCGACCCGGACCGGCAGGAACTCCACGTGGTGCAGCAACTGCGGTTCCACAAGGCCGGCTACGGCGGCTTCTACCTCGCCCCGCCCAAAGCCGGATCGGTCGGCGATGTCGACCTGGACGACCACGTCGCGTCGGTCTTCGCCGAACACGTCCGCAAGTACCCGCCGGTCCTGGTCGAGCTGCCCGACGTCACCGCCGGCACGCCCGACCCCGGCAAGGACCCGAAACGGCGACTCGTGCCGCTGCTGTTCACCGACGAGAAGGGCCGGCCCATCCACGACCAACGCTGGTCCGACATGTGGCAGACCTGGCGCAAGGCGGCTGGCTGGCCCGGCGAAGGCACCTTCCACTCCCTGCGGCACTACTTCGCCACTCGCCTGATCACTTCGGGTGCCGACCCGACCGACGTGCAGAACGCGCTGCGGCACTCCAGCCTGCGAATCACGCTCGAAACCTACGTGCACTGGTGGCCCAAGAAAGACCGCCGCCGCAACATCATCAGCAGCGCACTACAGGACGCCAGAGCCAAGCGTCCGACCGGCTGAAAGTCCCTGAATCTTCGCTGATTTGTACCGGATCTGTACCCAGCGATCTTGCTAGCAGCGTTTCCGCTGCTCAACGGTGTTAATGGTGGAGCTGAGGGGATTTGAACCCCTGACCCCCTCGATGCGAACGAGGTGCGCTACCGGTCTGCGCCACAGCCCCTCCGCCGGCAAGCCGGCATCGGCCCCACCCGGCTGTCACCGGGCGGGCCGACGACAAGGCTAACAGGTGCGCCCTCCCCGCCGCGAACCGCCCCGCCCAGCCCTCCGCCCGCCCCGACACCAGCAAGTTCGGCGAGGTGGCGGGGTACGCGTCGGTCGGATACCGCTACTTCGCCGTAGTGGAGCCGATCATGGGGGCGCCGAGGTCAGGCGGAGTGGTTGCCGCGACCGGCTTCGTAGGCACGGCCACGCAGACCACCCGCCCGGCGGTACGACACCGAGCCGCCGCTGGCGGCGGCGGGCAGGTCGGCGGGGCGGTCCAGGCCCATGGCGGCGCGCCGGACGGCTTCCCGCTGGGCGGCCAGGCGACGCTGCGCCTCCCGCCGGGCGTCGGCACGACGGGCCTGCTCGCGGCGCACCTCGGCCTGGCGGACGGCGAGCCAGGCGGCCTCGCGGGCCCGGGCTCGGCGGCGTCGGCGGTCGGCCAGCGCACGGGCACGCAGGTGTACGACGTACACGATCAGCAGGGTGCCGGTAACCGCGAAGCTGATCCAGAAGCCGGGACCGACCACCGCGACGCCGACGAGTTCGACGGCGTTGAGCAACAGCAGCGCGGCGAGGACCCGACGGCGGCGGTAGACCGCCGGGGTGTGCGGGCGCCGCCGGTCCGGGCGGCGGCGGGGCCGGCCCGCTGCCGGCGGTACGGAGCGCAGCCGGCTCGGCCGGCCGGAGCGGCGGGGTGCGGAGGATCCGGAGACCGGCGCGGCCAGCTCCCCCGAGCCCGCTTCCTCGGCGAGGGTGACGACCAGGGCGCGCGGCGCGTTGACGGGGCGGCGACCCGGGACAGTGCGACGTCGTCGGCGGCGCTGGAGCACCCGCGCCGTCGACTGCGCCCGCTCCGCCACCAGCCGCTCGGCGGCGTCGTACCGGCGGACCAACGCCGGAGCGAGGGCGAGCAGACCGGCGGCGGCGAGGACGGCGAGGAGCACCGAGGTCGGCACCCTCACCCCTCCCGTCACCAGATTCGGAGCAACCGCCGACCGGCCGCAGGATCTTCCACCGAACGGCGTCGGCGACGTGAATCGTGCGGAGCGGGCAGCGCCTGCCGCAGCTTGCAGTTACCTGAGGTTACGGGTCAGGGTCGCCGGAACCGGCACGCCGCGCCGATCCCGCACGTGGGACGGCTCACGGCACGATCATGGGGTACGGGCGCGCAGCCGGTGCCAGCGGGCCAGCAGGCCACCTTCGGCGGCGACTTCCTCGCTGGTCATGGCGTACCCGATGTGGTCGCGCCAGGCACCGTCGATGTGCATGTAGCGCGGGTGGTACGCCTCCTCGCGGAAGCCCAGCTTCTCCACCACCCGGCGGGACGGCCCGTTCTCCGGCCGGATGTTGACCTCGATCCGGTGCAGGCCACCCGGGCCGAAGGCGTGGTCCACGACGAGCGCCAACGCGGTCGGAATGACGCCCCGACCGGCCACCCGACGATCGACCCAGTAGCCGACGTAGCCGGAGCAGAACGCGCGGCGCACGATGTTGCCCACGTTGATGTGGCCGACCAGCCGTTCCACGCCGCCCTCGAAGAGGCAGACCGCGAACGGCATCCCCTCGCCGCTGCGCCCCGACCGCCGCTGGTCCCGGTAGACCCAGCGGAAGGTGGCCGGCGAGTTCAGCTCGTCCCAGTCACCGGCCAGCGACGACTCCCAGGGGGCCAGCCAGGCCCGGTTGGCGCGGCGCACCTCGGACCAGACCGTCGCGTCCGAGCGCCGGTACGGTCGCAGCAGCACCGGGCCGTCGGAGAGCACCGCCGGCCAGCCGGGCGCCCGTCGGAACCCCACGAGTCCTCCACTCCCGAGCAGCATCGGCGATTCACCGCCGACGGTCGAGCAGCAAAACGTCCACGGTGGAGCCGGCAGCGGCGGCGGTGACCCGCTCACCGAGAACAAGGAGGCCGTTCGCCTCTGCCAGGCCGGAGAGGGTGAACGGACCACCGTCGAGCGGTTGGACAGTGTAACCCCCGCCGCGCCGTTCGGCGACGTGCGCGGGCCGGAACTCACGCAGCCCGGCCGGCGAGGAGACGGTCTCCAGCAGATGCGCCCGTACGCTGGGCCGGAACACCGGTTCGGCACCGGCCAGCAGGTTGATCGCCGGACGGGCCAGCACCTCGAAGCCGATCATCGCGGCGCCCGGGTCGCCGGGCAGACAGACCACCGGCACCTCCTCGGCGCCGACGGTGCCGAACCCGAGCGCGGTACCCGGGTAGAGCGCCACGTCGGTGAAGGTGACCGGGCCGGACCGGCTGCCCTCCCGACGGGACAGGATGCGGCGGACCATGTCACCCGGCCCGGTCCCGGTGCCACCGGTGGTGATGATCAGGTCGGCCCGCAGGGTCTGGTCCTCCAGCAGGCCGCGCAGCCCTTCCGGGTCGTCGTCGCAGATGCCCACCCGGTACGCGAGCGCGCCCGCTTCCGCCGCCGCGGCGGTCAACGCGTGCGAGTTGGCGTCCACCACCTGCCCGGGCTGGCTGCCCCGGCCCACGTCGACCAGTTCGTCGCCGGTGGCCACGATGACCACCCGGGGGCTGGGGCGGACCACCACGTGCCCGATGCCGGTGGCGGCGAGGACCGCCACCAGCGCCGGCGAGACGTACGTGCCGGAGCGGGCGAGCAGGTCACCGGCGGTCACCTCCTCACCGGCCCGGCGTACCCCGTACCCGCGCTTCGGTGCCCGGAAGATCTCCACCGCCGCCATGCCCTGATCGGTCCACTCGACCGGCACCACCACGTCGGCGGCGATCGGCAGCGGCGCACCGGCGGCCACCGAGAAACACGAGCCGGGGGTGAGCCGTACCGGCCGCCAACTGGCCGCGCCGAGGTCACCGACCACGTTGAGGCGGACCGTACGGCCACCCGCGCCGCCGGACTGGGCCGGGACGTACCCCACGCCCCGGACCCCCCCGGCGATGTCCTCCCAGCGCGCGGCGTACCCGTCGACGGCCGCCTGGTCGAAGGCCGGGAACGAGTGCGGCGCGACGACGTCCTCGGCGAGGACGTTGCCGTACGCCTGGGTGAGGTCGAGGTCGAGCGGAGGCAGCGCGCGTAACCTGCGCAGCACGCTGCCCAGGTAGTCGGCGAGCGGCGTCAACCCGTTTTCGGCCGCCTCGGCGTCGGCCGTCGCGGTCATGTATTCGGACCGCCCGACGCGTCGGAGTTGACGAAGTCGACCAGCCACTTGCGGAACTCGGCGCCCAGGTCGTCCCGCTCGGCGGCGATCTGCACCACGGTCTGCAGGTAGCCCAGCGGCATGCCGGTGTCGTAGCGGATGCCCCGGTAGACGATGGCGTGCACCGGGACGCCCTCGGAACGCAGCAGCTCCATCGCGTCGGTCAGCTGGATCTCTCCGCCGCTGCCCGGCCGGGTCCGACGGATGGCGTCGAAGATCCTGCTGGGCAGTACGTACCGGCCCAGTACCGCGAGGTTGCTCGGAGCCTCCTCCGGCTTCGGCTTCTCCACCATGCCGGTGACCTTCACGACCTCGCCGATGTCGGTCAGCTCGGCCTCCGCCGGCTCGACCGAGGCGATGCCGTACCGCTTGGTCTCGGCCGGGTCGACCTCGAAGAAGGCGAGCACCACGCCGCCGGTGCGGGCCTGGAGTTCCAACATGGCCGGCAGCAGCGGCTCGGAGAGGTTGACGAACTCGTCGCCGAGCAGCACCGCGAAGGGCTGGTCACCGACGTGCGACTCGGCGTACCCGACGGCGTGGCCGAGGCCGAGCTGTTCGGGCTGCCGGCAGGTGTAGATGGCGGCCAGTTCCTCGGTGCGCTTGACGGCGGCCAGCAGGTCGGGTTTCTCCGCGAGCCGTTCCTCCAGGTCGGGCCGGCGGTCGAAGTGGTCGACCATCGATGTCTTGCCCCGGCCGGTGATCAGCAGGATGTCGCCGATGCCGGCCTGCGCGGCTTCCTCGACGATGTACTGCAGCACCGGCCGGTCGACGACCGGCAGCAGTTCCTTGGGGACCGCCTTGGTGGCCGGCAGGAACCGGGTCGCCAGGCCGGCGGCCGGGATCACCGCCTTGACGGCACGGGGGCGGCCGGTGGCGGCGGCCGCTGAGGGGTTCGCTGAGTGCTCCGACATGTCGCGAGACTATCGGCCATGGCCGTGCCTCGGCGGGTGAGGACCAGAAGACGCGCCGCCCGCCTGACCGGTTCTGCCGGTGCCGGCAGAACCGCCGCGGCTACACCTCAGCTCCGGCCGGGGCGCCGGCCCCGGCGCCGGCACCGGGGCCGGGCGCGGTGTCCGCCGACGCACCGGGATCGCCACCGGTACCGGCGCGGGGCAGGCCGTCGGCGGGGCTGCGGGCCACCGTCGACACCGGCAACTCCCGGGTCGGCGGCGCCGCCCGGACGATGGGTGCGCCGGCGCCGACCGGATCGGCCCCGGCGCCACCGCGCGCGGCCAGCCGCCAGGTGTCCCGGCCGGCCGCCTTGGCCGCGTAGAGCGCCCCGTCCGCCGCCTCCAGCACGCCGGGGCCGCTACCGGCGTGATCGGGATAGACGGCGATACCGATGGAGACGGTGACCGGGATCGACACCTGGCCGTCGGCGTGCCCGACCACGGCGACCGGTGCGCCGCGGATGGCCGCGCCGAGCCGCTCGGCGACGATCGCCGCGCCCCGGGCGTCGGTCTCCGGCAGCAGTACGACGAACTCCTCACCGCCCTGCCGGAAGGCGAGGTCCACCTCACGGATCTCGCCACGGACCCGGCGGGCGAACTCCGCCAGCACCGTGTCACCGGCGGCGTGCCCGTACGTGTCGTTGACCGTCTTGAACCGGTCCAGGTCGAGGACGAGGACACTCACCATCCGCCCGAACCGGCTGGCCCGTTCCACCTCCCGGCGTAGTGACTCGCGCAGGTACCGGTAGTTCCACAGCCCGGTCAGCGGATCGGTCAGCGAGAGCCGCTGCGCCTCCTCGTGGACGCGTACGTTGTCCACCGCCACCGCCACGTGTCCGGCGAAGGTGCGCAGGGTGGCCAGGTCGTCGTCGTCGAACTCCTCCCCGCCGAGCCGGTCGTAGAGGACCAGTACGCCCAGCGGCGCGGTGGCGACCGCCGGCGCGGCCACCGCCGAACCGTCCGCACCGGTCCCGGCCGACCGGTCCGCACCGGTCGCGGACGGTCCCCCGGTGGGCGCGGCGAACGGCACCGCGAGGTACGTCCGGCAACGCGGCTCCCCGGGCGGTACGGCGTCGGTGTCGGTCCGGCCCCGGCAGGGCCGGCCGGTGGCCGCGACCCCACCCAGCACGCCGCTGCCCAGCGGTACCCGGACCGGGCCGGTACCGGACCAGCGCCCGTCGAGCCCCTCGGTGCACTGGGCGACGAGCAGCCCACCCGGCTCGGTGAGCAGTACCGCCCCGGCCCGGGCGCCGGTCGCCGCGAGCGCGCTGTGCAGGATCACCCGCAGGATCCGTTGCAGGTCGTGGGTGCTGGCCAGGGTGTCACCGAGCACCGCGAGATGCCCGCGCAGCTGGTCCCGGCTGCTGGCCAGCGCCGCCAGGTAGCCGCCGGTCTCGCGGGTCATCCGGTTGAACGCACCGGCCAGCCGCCCGATCTCGTCACCGCTGCGCACCGGCACCCGGGCGGTCAGGTCCCCGGCGGCGACCCGGTCGACCGCACCGGCCAGCTCCACCAACGGCCGGGTGGTCACCCGGGCCAGCCGCCAGGCCGTGGCGACCCCCAGCAGCGCGGCCAGCAGCACCACGGCCAGCAGCACGGCGTACAGGCCGGGTGGCTGGTCGCTGGGCACCGAGAGCACCAGCGGCAGGGGCTGCCCGGGAGCCGGGCCGGCCCGCCGCAGGTAGCGCCCGTCCGGGGTGCTGGTGACCCGCTCGTCGGGCAGGGACGAGGCGGCGGCGAGCACCGCCTCCCGGCCACCGGCGGACTCGGTGCTGTGCGCCACCCGCGTCGGCGGGCCGACACCGTCGAGCAGGGTCACCGCGACCCCGGTCACCGCCGCCAGCCGGGCGACGAACAGCGGGTCGACCGGTTGCGCGGCGGTGACCGTGCCGAGCGCCGTACCGGCGGGGTCGCGCAGCTCCACCCGCACCGCGAGCGCCCCGATCGGTCCGGTGGCCGGTACCGGCGCGGCACAGTCCCGCCAGGGTGCCGGCGGCGCTCCGGGGGTGGCCACGCTGACCCGCCCGGCCACGTCGGTGACCTGCACGGCCGCGGCGAGGCCCCGGCTGACGACCTGGCCGGCCGCACCGGCGTGGTCGGTGGTCACGGCGACGGCGTCGGCGGCGGCCCGCAGCTGCTGGCAGAGCGCGTCGATCGAGGTACGCACGGCGGTGGCGGCCACCGCCAGGCGCTCGGTGGCGCGGCTACGGTCGACCGCCGTCACGGTGGAGGCGACGAAGACCGCACCGAGCAGGATCGGGCCGAACGCCACTGCCAGGAAGGCTGCGGTCAACCGCCCGCGTAGCGTCAACACTTCCCCCCGGAAGTTGCGCATCCGTTGCTTGCGATGCTGACACAGAGCAACGACGAGGCAAGCGTTGCGTGAGGAGTGTTGCGTGCCGGAATTTGCTGAGGACGCGGAAGTCACGCATGACGCGAAGCGGGCCGCGCGGGTCGCGCTGCTCGCCCGGCGCCGGGCGTTGACCGACACCGAGCGCGCGTCGGCGGCGGTGCGCGTCCAGGACGAGCTGTCCGCCCTGGTCCGCCGGCTGCGGCCGGGCCGGGTGGCCGCGTACGTGCCGGTGGGCACCGAGCCCGGCGGACCGGACCTGCCGACGGTGCTGGCCGAGGCGTTGACCGCCGGGTCGGAACTGCTGCTGCCGGTGCTCCGCGACGACCTGGATCTGGACTGGGCCCTCTGGGACGGGCCGCAGACGTTGGTCGCCGCCGGCCGGGGCATCCGCGAACCGGCCACCCCGCGGCTGGGGCGGGCCGCGATCGGCACCGCCGAGCTGGTCGTGCTGCCCGCGCTGGCCGTGGATCACCTGGGGGTACGGCTGGGTCGGGGTGGCGGCTCGTACGACCGGGCGCTGGCCCGGGTGCCGGCCGGCGCGCTGACCGTGGTGCCGTTGCACGACGGCGAACTGCTGGACGCGGTACCCGCCGAGCCGCACGACCGGCCGGTCCGGGCGGTGATCACGCCGAGCGGTGGCCTGCGCAGGCTCCCCGACCCCTCGGGTGTCGTGCCCCACACTTCCGCTGGACGAACCGGGGGGCGATGACGCACCATTGGCACTCGAATACGTCGAGTGCCAACCGGCCGTGTCAGATCCGGAGGAGAACGTGCCTACGTACCAGTACGCCTGCACCGCGTGCGGTCACCAGCTCGAGGCGGTGCAGTCCTTCTCTGACGAGCCGCTGACCGACTGCCCCGCGTGCGAGGGGCGGCTGCGGAAGGTGTTCAACTCGGTCGGGGTCGTCTTCAAGGGCTCCGGCTTCTACCGCACCGACTCCCGCTCCTCGGGCTCGGAGAGCACGTCGAGCAGCACCGGCAAGTCCGGTTCGTCCGACTCGTCGTCCTCCGGTTCGACCACGTCGAACTCCTCGTCGTCCGGTTCGACCGGCAGCTCGTCGAGCGGCTCGACGGCCGGCTCCTCGGGCGGTTCGTCGAGCGGCGGCACGAGCAAGGCGCCGGCTGCCGCCAGCAGCACCTGACCGCACCGCCTGTACGCGGTCAGTCCCAGTGCGGCGGGCGTTCGGCGAGCAACCGGTCGTCGTTGCCGCCGGACCGCTCGCCCCAGCCCTGGTCGGTGTCGTCGGCACTCTGCTCGGGCAGCACCGCGAAGTCGTCGCCCGGGTCGACCATCCGGTCGTCGTCGCCTCGGCCGCCGGAATCCTGCTTGCTCACGAGCGGCAAGGGTAGCCGCTGGCGGCGGCAGCGCCACCTCGCCGGGTCCGCCGGCCCGGCGTGCGGGGCCCGGCGTGCGGGGCGCCCGGCGTGCGGGGCGCCCGGCGTGCGGGGCGCCCGGCGTGCGATGGCCCGGCGTGCGATGACACGGGCGTATCAGCGCGCCCGGCGGCGGGCGGCCGGACCGGGCGGCGCGGCCTGACCGCCGGGCGGTGGGACGGTTGGTAGCGTCGGACGGCGTGACGACCTCCCCACCCGGCCCGGCCGCCGACGAGCCATGGCGCCGGCCCGACACCGGCGACGAGGCCACGTCCGAACCTCCGACGGATCGCCGCCCGCCACCCACGGCTGAGCCGCCGCCCGCCGGCACCCCGACACCGCCACCCGGCATCCCACCGGCTAGCCCACCGCCACCCGGCATCCCGACGGCTCGCCCGACCCAGTCGACCGGCATCCCACCGGCTCGCCCGACGCCGCCACCCGGCACCGGCGGCTACCTCGGGCCGCCGCCGACCACCGCACCGCCGGCCGGCTGGCGACCGCCGGTGCACCTGCAGCCGAGCCCACCGCGCCAACTGCCGGTGCAGGACATGGCCGCGCTGGACGCCCAGGAACAGCGGGCGCAGCGGGTGACCTGGGGGGTGGGGACGATCGCCGGCGTCGTCGCGCTGGTGCTGGTCTGCCTGCTCTGCGCCCGGGTGCTGTTCTGAGTCGGTACCGCGATCAGTCGAAGGTGTTGCCCCAGACCATCTCGGAACCCGAGTGGCCGGTGAGCCAGACGTAGCTCAGCGCGGCCACGCCGAGGCCCAGCACCACGAGCGACAGCACCGGCGGTAGCCAGCGGGGCAGCTTCGGCGCCCGGGGATGCCCACTCGTCGCCACCAGCAGCAGGATGACCGCCACGGCCAGCCCCAGGGTGAACCGGAACAGCACCTCGCCGTACTCGGCATGCTCGTTGATCTTCTCCAGGATGTCGCCGGAGAAGCCGCGCGCGATCTGCCGTTCCTGGAGCGCCTCGCCGGACTCCACGCCCACCCACGCGGTGACCGGTGCGATCACCGCCAGGAGCAGCACCGCCCAGTCCAGGCGGGCCCGGAACCGCGGCAACGCGATGTACGCGAGGGCGAGCAGCACCAGCAGTGGCACGAAGACCACCACCGCGTGCACCACCAACACGTGCAGGGGCAGACCCAGCGCCTTCTCGAACATCGGTACCTCCGGCTGGATGATCGTGGATGTCAGCGTACGGCGCGGCGGGTCCGGCGCCCAGCGCTCCGCTGGATCACACGCAGGACCGATCGGTGGAGTTCATCGTGACCGCGGTCGGCCCGACCGGTTGTGGGCGGGGCCACCAGCGCCCCGCAGCCGGTTGTCGCACCCGACGGGCCGTGCTGTCATTGACGGATGCCAAGTGGTGAGGAACTGCTCCGGTCGAAGGGCCTGCGGGTCACCCGGCCGCGCCTCGCCGTGCTGGACGTCCTGGCCGGCGGCGGACACCTTGAGGTGGACGAGATAACCCGCCGGGTACGGCAGCGCCTCGACTCCGTCTCCACCCAGGCCGTCTACGACGTGCTGGGCGCGCTCTCCCGCGCCGGCCTGTCCCGCCGGATCGAGCCGGCCGGCAGCCCGGCCCGGTACGAGGCCCGGGTCGGCGACAACCACCACCACGTGGTGTGCCGCGGCTGCGGCGAGATCGCCGACATCGACTGTGCGGTCGGCGAGGCACCCTGCCTCGACTCCGGGCTCGCCCACGGCTTCCAGGTCGACGAGGCGGAAGTCACCTTCTGGGGTCTCTGCCCCGCCTGCCAGGCGCGCCGGGGCACCGACCGCTGAACCGGCGCCGCGCTGGTCGGCGTGGCGTACGAGGCGACGCGTGGCACGCTTGGTCGGTGGCAAGCGTCGACCTCGGCCTGTTCGGCCCCGAATCGGTGACCTGGAAACTGCACGCCGAGCCGATCCTGTTCGTCGCCGGCCTGCGCTCGCTCTACCTGCAGACGCTGCATCCACGGGCGATGGCCGGGGTGGCGCAGAACAGCAACTACCGCCGGGACGCCTGGGGCCGGCTGATCCGCACCGCCGACTACGTGGGCACCACCGTCTACGGCACCACCGCCGAGGCGGAGCGGGCCGGCCAGCGGCTGCGCCGGTTGCACGCCCGGATGTCCGCGGTCGACCCGGCCACCGGCGAGCGGTTCCGGGTCGACGAGCCGGATCTGCTCCGGTGGGTGCACGTCACCGAGGTGGAGTCGTTCCTCGACACCGCGCGCCGGGCCGGTGTGCCGCTGGACGCCGCGGAGGTGGACGCCTACTACACCGAGCAGCGGCGGTCCGCCGCCCTGGTCGGGTTGGACCCGCGGACGGTGCCCGGCACCGCCGCCGAGGTCGCCGAGTACTACCGGCAGGTGCGGCCCGAACTGCGGATGACCCGGGAGGCCGCCGAGACCGCGTTGTTCCTGACCGCGCCGCCGCTGCCGTGGAAGCTCAGCCTGCCCGCCCGGGTCGGGCTCAACCTGGGCCCGCCGAGGTGGGCGTACCTCGGCATCGCCGGCACCGCGTTCGCCCTGCTGCCCCGCTGGGCCCGGCGGTTGTACGGCGGGCTGGGCCTGCCGACCACCGCCCTCTCGGCCGACGTGACGGTACGCATGCTGCGCCTCGCCCTCACCGCGCTGCCCCGCGACTGGCGGGAGGGCCCGATGCGGCGCGCCGCGATGGCGCGCGTCGCGCAACTGTCCGTCAGCGCCGGCTGACCAGCGCGGTCGGCGCCGGTCGGGGTCACTCCGCCACGACGGGTGGTGCGGCGGGCCGGTCGATCGCGGCCCACGGTTCCTTGCCCGGCAGGGCGGCACCCGCCGGGCAGGTGCGGCGGTAGTCGCACCAGCCGCAGCGCGGGCCGGGCGTGGTCGGGAAGGCCTCGTCGGGATCGCCACCGTCGGCGACCGCCCGCTCGGCGGCCATGATGTCGCGGGCGGTCTGCTCCGCCCGGTTCAGCTGCCGGGCCAACGACTCGACGGTGTGCTCGTGGGCCGCGACCGTGCCGCTGGGCAGGTGGTGCAGCTCGACCCGCCGGCACGGCCGGCGGAACACCCGCTCGGCCGCGTACGCGTAGAGGGCCAGCGCCGACGAGCCCCGGGCGTCGTCGGCGTCCAGCCCGGTGCGGCCGGTCTTGTAGTCGACGATGACCAGTTCCGGGCCATCCGCGCCGGGGCGGGAGTCGATCCGGTCGGCCCGGCCGTTGAACGCCAGCACCCCGGTCTTCACCGCCACCACCCGTTCGACGCCGACCGGCTCGTCGGCCGGGTCGAGCCCGCCGACGTACGCCTCGAGCCAGCCGAGGGCCCGGCGGTAGGCGTCGCGCTCCTGCTCGTCGTCGCGGTAGCCGTCGCGCACCCAGACGCCCTTGAGCAGGGTGGGCAACACCTCGGGGCGTCGCCGGTCGACGGGCAGCGCGTACCAGTTCTTCAGCGCGGTGTGCACGCTGGCGCCGAGCGAGTTGTGCGCCCAGGGCGGGCCCTTGGGCGGCGCGGGACGGTCGACGTACGAGTGGCGGTAGCGGCGGGGGCAGTCGGCGTACGCGCCGAGTTTGCTCGGCGTACACACGAAGAGCCGCTCCGGCATGCCGTCGAAGCCGAGCTGCTCGGGCTGCCCGGCACGGGGCCGGGGCGCGCGCCCGCCGACGTCGGGTCCAGGTGCCTTGCCGGGCTGACCGGGGCCGGCCCGGCGCCCGGCTGGGGAGCTTCGTCGCACGCCTGCGATCCTGCCATCCACCCCCGACAGTCCCGCCGCCCGGTCAGCCCGCCCCGGTGAAGTCGGCCACGAAGGCGAAGATCGCGTCCGCGATGAGCTGTACGGCGATCGCGGCCAGCAGCAGGCCGGCGATCCGGGTGAGCACCTCGATGCCGCCGGGGCGCAGCACCTTCACGATGCCGCCGGAGAAGCGCAGCACGATCCAGACGGTCAGCATCACCGCGACGATCGCGGTGGCGATGGCGAGGTAGTCCGCCGTCGCCTCGGCCTGCTGCACGAAGAGCATGGTCGCCACGATCGCGCCGGGTCCGGCCAGCAGCGGCGTGCCCAACGGCACCAGCGCGATGTTCGAGGTGGCCTGCTTGGTCGGGTCGTCGGCCTTGCCGGTGAGCAGTTCCAGGGCCACCAGGATGAGCAACAGGCCACCGGCCGCCTGTAGCGCCGGCAGGTCGACGTGCAGGTAGGCGAGCAGGGTCTGACCCGCGACGGCGAACACCACGATCACGCCGAGCGCCAGGGCCACCGCCTGCCAGGCCGCGCGGTTGCGCTCCCGCGCCGCCAGCGGGCCGGTCAGGGCGAGGAAGATCGGCATCATGCCCGGCGGGTCGACGATCACCAGCAGGGTCACGAAGACCTCGCCGAAGAGCTTGAGATCCACCAGGTCACGGTAGCCGCGCCGGGCGGCCCGTAGCGGGATCAGCCGGAAGCGACCTCGATCACTCCGGACGAGGCGGCGACGATTCGCTCGTACGCCTCGGGCCCGGTGGTGAACGCACCCAGCCGGACCGTCTTGTGCGTGCCGTGGAAGTCCGACGACCCGGTCACCACCAGGCCCAACTCGGCGGCGAGCCCACGCACGTGCGCCCGCTCGGCCGGTGAGTGGTCCTCGTGGTCGGCCTCCAGCCCGACCAGGCCGACCGCCGCCAGCTCCGCGACCAGCTCGTCCGGCACGATCCGGCCCCGTCGGGTGGCTCGCGGATGGGCGAAGACCGGCACGCCCCCGGCGGCGCGGACCAGCCGGACGGCCCGGAACACGTCGATGTCCTCCTTGGGCAGCCGGTACCGCTCGCCCAACCAGTCCGGGCCGAATGCCTCGGTGGTGCTGGCGACCAGGCCGCCGCGGATCAGCGCCTGGGCGATGTGTGGCCGGCCCACCGTCCCGCCGCCCGCCCCGGCGAGGATCTCCGGCCAGCTGACGTCGACACCGTCGGCGCGCAGCAACGCGACGATCCGCTCGCCCCGCTCCGCCCGGGCGGCCCGTACCCGGGTCAGCTCGGCGACCAGTTCCGGGGCGTCCGGATCGAAGAGGTACGCCAGCAGGTGCAGCGGTACGGGCGGCTGCTCGCCACCCCAGCGGCAGGACAACTCCGCACCGCGGACCAGTCGGAGTCCCGCCGGCAACGCCCGCACCGCCGGCTCCCAGCCGGCGGTGGTGTCGTGGTCGGTGATCGCCACGACGTCCAGGCCCGCTTCGGCGGCGGCCGAGACCAGCTCGGCCGGTTCGAGGGTGCCGTCGCTGGCGGTGGAATGGGTGTGCAGGTCGATCCGGAGGCTCACCGGCCGAGGCTATCCGCCCACCGTCAGCCGCCGCTGACCACCACCGGGAGCCGACCGGCGGGCAGGCTGCCGATGGACAGGGTGGTCGCGGGACGGCCGGCGGCCGCCCGGCCGACGTCCACCCGGACCACCCGCCCTTCGGCGTCGGCGTAGTAGGCGGTGCCGGGGGCGCTCCAGACCACGGAGCCGGTGAACGACGGCCCGGCCGTGACCGGTTCGGCGGCCGACCCGAGGCTTTCGAGGTCGACCAGGAACGCGGCGGCACGCCCCTCGGAGCGGTCGTTGACCAGGAGCCAACGCCCGTCCGGGGAGACCGAACCCGCACCGGCACCGTCCAGCCGCGGCCCGCACTCCGGTCCGGCCGGGGTGAGCCCGGGCACCGGGTCGAGCAGCGTCAGGCAGCTACCCGGCGGGTCCGTGACGACCTCGCCGACCAGGCGACCGTCGGGCAGCGCGCCGAAGACGCGGGCACTGGCCCGGTCGGGTCCCGGGTCGAGGACTCCGGGGTGCAGCCGCCACAGCACGTGCCCGGGGCGGTCGGGCGCCAGCCGGACCAGGACGGCACCCCCGACGAAACCCAGCGGTACGGCCTCGGCCGGTGCCTCGGCGCGAGCGGGGGCGGTCAGCTCGCCGTTGATGATCTGGGCGCTGGCCAGCTCGGCGCCCTGCTTCCAGGCGACCTGGCGGCCCTTCTCGTCGAGCACGATCTCGTCGGCGCCAGCGAGCAGCACCTGGACGCTGCCGTTGGGGGACACCGACCACAGGAAGCGACCGGCCAGCCCCGGTGTCCCGACGGCCAGCCAGCCGCGGCCGTCGGACAGCCGGTGGGCGCGTTCGATCGGCCCGGCGCCGACGATCGTCACCCGCCGGCCCTGCGCGGTGGCGATCGCGTCACCCAGCACGAGGTCGACCTCGGCGAGTGGCGTTCCGGTGTCCGGGCTGGGCGGCGGCAGGGTCGGGGTCCAGGCGATCTCCGGCAGCTGGTCGGATTCGCCGATCACCACCCGGCCACCGTTGGGCGGCGGGTCCGCGCCGAGTTGCAGCGCCCCGGTGGTGACCGCGACGATCGCCACCGCGGTCAGGCCCATCCCGGCCAGGGCGCGCCGACGTTGGATGCGGTTCGCCCGCCGGATCACCGCTGCCGCCGGATCGAGGCTCGGCGCGTACGGCGTCGCCGCCTGCCGGGAGAACGTCTCCCGGACGGCGTGTTCCAGCTCGTCCTGCGCCACCTCGTAAGGACGATCCGGAGTCGCGTTCAGGTTGTCACGTTCCTCGGGGACGACGTTCACCGTCGCTCTCCCACCAGGGTGCTCTCTGGCTGGTCGGTGCCGACCCGCGGGCGGTCGGCTGCGGCCGGCACGGGCTCCGGGCCACCGGGCGCGGTCGAGCCGGCCGGGAGGTCCACGCCTGCCGTGGCGGAGCCGGGGTCGGCTGCCGATGTCGGCGTCGGTCCCGGTGTGGCGGTGGCTGCCCGCGAAGCGGGCCGGCTGGTCGGTACCGGTACACCGGACCGCACACCCGGACGGCGCCCGGGGGCGGGGGTCGGCGGCTGCCCGCCGGGCAGGGCGAACGCCTCTTCGGCACCGAGCCGTCGGCGCAGGGTGGTCAGGGCCCGGGCGGTCTGGCTCTTCACCGTGCCCGGCGAGATACCCAGCAGGGTGGCGGTCTGCGCCTCCGACATGTCCTCGTAGAAGCGCAGCACCAGCACCGCACGCTGCCGGGCGGGCAGCGCCCGCAGGTGCCGCCAGAGTACGTCGCGGTCCAGCTGCTGCTCGATCTCGTCGGTGCTGGCGGCCCGCTCGGGTAGCACCTCGGTGGGGCGCTCTCCGTGCCAGCGGCGCCGCCACCAACTCGTCGAGGTGTTGACCATGACACGACGGGCGTACGGCTCGATCGCCTCGATCCCGCCCAGCCGCTTCCACGCCAGGTACGTCTTGGTCAACGCGGTCTGCAGCAGGTCCTCTGCGGTCCCCCAGTCGCCGGTCAGCAGGTACGCGGTGCGCAACAGCGCGCCGGAACGGGCCGTGACGAAGTCACGGAACTCCTCTTCCAGCGGATTGTTGCTGGCCACGCGGCACCTCCGAACCTGATCCTGCCGGCAGCCTGCCATGGCCGGGCCAGCGGGTCGAGGGCGGAAGGTGCGCGACAACCGCGATTATCGGTCAGAAAGTTTCAGGCACCGTCGTCGGCCTTGGCCTCGTCCTGCTCCTTGCCCAACCGCGCCTCGACCGCCTGCGGCTCGTACATCTCCTCGACCACACGCAGGTAGAGCTCGTTGGGGTTGGGCAGGTTCTTGACCTCGCGCAGTGCCTGCTCCTGACCGGCCGACTCCAGCACGAAGGTGCCGTAGTTGAGCGCCCGGCCGGCCGGCGACTGCTCGTACTTCATGTCGGTGACCCGGACCAGGGGCATCATCGCGACCCGTCGAGTGATGATCCCGTTGACCACCATGACCCGCTTGTTGGTCAGGATGAACCGGTCATACCACCAGTCGGCGACCCGCCAGGCCACCCAGCCCATCACCGCGAACCAGAGCAGGACCGCGACGGTGGTGAGCGCTCCGACGTTCTGCCCGGCGAGGAAGCCGGAGAGGTAGCCGAGCACGAAGGTGGCGGCGATGCCGACGATGATCGGGGTGGCGAGGTGGATCCAGTGCCGCTTCCACTCGCCGCGATAGCGCTCGGTCGGGAAGAGGTAGCGCGCCACCAGTGAGCTGGGCTCGTCCTCCAGCGGCAGGACCCGCCGGGGGGTCATGCCGCTGGCGTCCGCCCGCAGCCCCGCCAACTCCTCTTCGGAGATCTGCGGTGGCTGGTAACCCGCTTCCGGGTCACGCACCCACGCTCGCCCCGACCGGTCCTCGCCCGCGTAGGCCGGCCCCGGACCGTAGCCGGCGTCGTCCGAGAAGGCGGGACCGTCGGAGAGACGGGCGCCGGTGCCGTAGCCCGGACCGTCGTCGGGGTCGATCCGGGGGATCGGCTCGGTGTCGTGCTCCCGGCGGGCCCAGTCTGGGTCGTCGGGATCGAAGGGCGGGCCGGAGGGGCTTCCCATCGGTGGCTAGGCGACCAGACTGGTGAAGAAGTCGCCGAATCCCTGGGCGATGTCCATGATGCCGCCACCGAGCGACTTGAACACGTCCGCCGCCGAGTTTGGCCGGTAGGCGACGAAGAAGATCAAGAATGCGATTCCGGCCCAGGTGAGGACCTTCTTGACCATGGCGGGCCATCCTCTCGCGCGGCGCCGGGTCCCATTACCGCAGCGGCACCCAGAGTATCAGCGTGGTGTCTTACCGTGAATATCTGCGTCCGTTCTCCGACATCCCGGTTGGCTTGTCAAGCCTTCCCGTGCAGGTACGGAGATGGTGCGCCGTACACGAGCTCGGGTGGCGTCCACTCGACCAGGTCGTGCAGTTCCACGTCCTCGGCGAGCAGATGCCCCGCGCTCGCGGGCCAGGCTATCGCATACAACCACAATCCCCGAGCCTCGCCGGCGTACGCGCTTCGATCTGTCAGGGAATTCACCAACCACAGTGGAGTGGGATGGCCGGCCACCCTGATCCCGGCCCGTCCGACATGACCGGGATGCCCGGGCCCGGGCTCGGTCAGCGCCTCGGCCAGTTCGGGGCCGGCGTCCGGGCCCGGCACCCCAGCGAACCGCGCCCCCAGACCCACCCCGGGCTCCTCGGCCACGAACACCAGGTCAGCCGGGCCGCCACCGAGCGGCTCCGGGCCAGCACAGGCCACGGCGGTGGCGCGCACCCCGAGCCGCTCGTCGCCGGCCCACGCCACCCCGGTGGTGGTCCACCCGGGCGGCAACGGCCACGGGCACCACAGCGGAACCGTCGGCTGCGCCGGCTGCGCGGCGGCCCGGATCCGGTCGACCACGCTGGCCACGATCTCGGCACCGATGTGTTCGGGCACGTGCAGCGGTGCGACCGGCCCGCAGTCGAAACAGCGGGACTCGGCGTGCATCAGATCCGGAGACCGCACGGTTCCGCCACATCTGGGGCAACTCATCGCAACAGTCACCACCCCACCGTCACCCCGTTGCCCGCGAGCGTCAAGCGGAGCGGCACCATTGCCACCCGGCGGATCCGAGGCTCACCCGACGCCGGAGACGGATCCCGCCGACAGCGGGTCGCGGACCAGGCCGCGGCGAGGCCGGGGATCAAGCCGGCGGCGGGCCCGCGTACGCCCGGATCCAGGCATGCATCGCGATCCCGCTCGCGACACCCGCGTTGATGGACCGGGTCGAGCCGTACTGGGCGATGGAGAAGAGCTGGTCGCAGGCGTCCCGGGCGGCATCGGAGAGGCCGGGCCCCTCCTGGCCGAAGAGCAGGACGCAGCGACGCGGCAGGGTGCTGCTCTCCAGCGGGCGGGAGCCGGGCAGGTTGTCGATCCCGACCAGCGGCAACGCCCGTTCCGCCGCCCAACCGGCGAACTGCTCGATCGTCTCGTGGTGCCGTACGTGCTGGTAGCGGTCGGTCACCATCGCGCCCCGCCGGTTCCACCGGCGTCGGCCGACGATATGCACCTCGGCGGCGAGGAAGGCGTTGGCGTTGCGGACCACGGTGCCGATGTTGAAGTCGTGCTGCCAGTTCTCGATCGCCACGTGGAAGTCGTGCCGCCGCCGGTCCAGGTCGGCGACCACGGCCTCACGCCGCCAGTACCGGTACCGGTCGACCACGTTGCGGCGGTCACCGTCGACGAGCAGTTCCGGGTCGTACCGCGGGTCGTTCGGCGGGTCGCCGGGCCATGGGCCCACGCCGACGTCGAGCTGCTCACCGGTCACGGTCACGCAGGTTACGCCGTGGGTAGCCGCGGTGCCGCGGGCAGCCCCGACCCGCGCGGGCCGGTGGTCGGCAGTGCTCAGCGCAGCGCCAGCGCGTCGCCGAGCCGGTCGAGGAAGCGCCGGTCGGACGGGGCCAGCGCACCGTCCGGCAGCACGCTCGACGCGGTGCGACAGACCCGAGCCGCGACCGACTGCACCCACTGCCGGTACGCCGCCGAGTCCGCCGGGTCGGCACGCCGGTCCAGCACCCGGACCACAGCCCGACACGCCGCGAGCACGTCCACCAGGTCGGCGCGCCACTCGGGCGGCGGGTGGGCGCCGTCGTGCCGGGCGTAGATCGCGGCCACCACCGCCCGGATCAGGTCGCTGTCGAAGGCTCGACCGGCCGCCACCGCGTCCAGACCGGCGAGGCCCGCCGCCACCCCCGGGTGCGGCCGGCCCGGGGCGGGCAGGGCGGACACCACGATCACCCGGCCGGGCAGCCCGGTGAGCAGGTTCCAGTCGGTGTCGGAGTAGCCGTCGGCCCGGTGCACCCTGGCGTCGCGCCGGTCGGCTCGCTCGCTGCGCTCGCTCATGGCGGGACCTCCACCGCCAGCATATGTGCGGCGGCGGAAACAGGCCCCCGTTCGGGTGGGAAACCCGCGGAGTCCGACCTGGGTCGAGGAGTCACGGCCGGCGGGATGCTCACGCCACAGTCGGGTCGGAGCCGCCCACCTGGGGCCGGACGCAATGAGCGGCGGGGCCCTCCCCGGCACCCGCCGCCCACGCTCTGATGTTTCAAGATTCTGCCGTACGCCTGTCCGGCTGCACAGAGACCGAGGTCACATTTATCTTTTTGTTACATTACGCACAGTGACCAACAGTCCGTCCACAAGCGATCTCCGCAGGTCGGATCGGTGCTTGTCAGCCCCAAAGTTACCGGGCCGTAGCGGATTCGGCCGGTGACCGAGTTGGAAACGCTCCCATCACGGCCCGTCACGCAATTGCGACGTGCATTTGCGATCAGCCGATGCCCACCAGACCGACGGCGATCGATGCGGACAAAGCACCCAGTCGGGGCCGGTCAGGGTTTCGCCGACACCGCGGCGGGAATGCGAGCGGGTACCCGCAGGTTCCACCAGACGTAGCTGTTCCGCGTGATCGGAGAGATTCAGATGGCAACCGTCGAGCTGACCACGGCCAACTTCGACCAGGTGACCGGAAGCGACGGCATCGTGCTGGTCGACTTCTGGGCCGACTGGTGCGGTCCCTGCAAGCGGTTCGCCCCGGTCTACGAGCGCTCCTCGGAGAAACACTCCGAGATCACCTTCGGCAAGGTCGACACCGAGGCGCAGCAGGAGATCGCCGCCAAGTTCGACATCCGGTCGATCCCCACGATCATGGCGATCCGGGACGGCGTGATCGTCTTCGCCCAGCCGGGCGCGCTGCCCGAGTCGGCCCTGGAGAACCTGATCGAGCAGGTCCAGGCTCTCGACATGGACGACGTACGCAAGAAGCTCGCCGAGCACAACCACTGACCGCCGCCGCCGGCCCGGGGTCCGGGTCGGCGGTTGCATCGCGCTCGTACGTGTGTTCGAATGTGGGCATGCGCTGGGACAACCTGACCGCTCCCCCGGTCGAGGAGGTTCCTGCCCGGGCAGCGCCGGCGACACCACCCCTGCCGCTGGCGCTGCCCGGTGCGGTCGTACGCACCTTCGACACCCCCGGCTTCACCGGCATGACCTTCTACGAGGTGCACGCCAAGTCGATCCTCAACCGGGTCCCCGGCACCTCCCGCGTCCCGTTCGAGTGGACGGTCAATCCCTACCGGGGCTGCAGTCACGCCTGTCTCTACTGCTTCGCCCGGAACACCCACACCTACCTCGACTTCGACGCGGGGGCGGACTTCGACCGGCAGGTGGTCGTCAAGGTCAACGCGGGTGAGCTGCTGCGCCGCGAGCTGGCCGCACCTCGCTGGCGGGGCGCGCACGTGGCGATGGGCACCAACGTGGACTGCTACCAGCGGGCCGAGGGCCGCTATCGGCTGATGCCGCCGATCATCGAGGCGCTCCGCGACTTCGCCAACCCGTTCTCCATCCTGACCAAGGGCACCCTGATCCTGCGTGACCTGCCCCTGCTCCGGCAGGCGGCCGAGGTGACCCGGGTCGCGGTGTCGTTCTCGGTCGGCTTCGTCGACGAGCGGCTGTGGCGATCGGTCGAGCCGGGCACCCCCAGCCCACGGCGGCGACTCGACGCCATACGCCAGTTCGTCGACGCCGGCTTCGAGGTCGGGGTGTTGATGGCGCCGATCCTGCCCGGCCTCACCGATTCCGACGAGTCCGTAGAGACCACCGTGGCAGCGATCGCCGCCACCGGCGCGGCCAACGTGACGCCGCTGCCGCTGCACCTGCGTCCCGGCGCCCGCGAGTGGTACGCGCGGTGGTTGGCCCGGGAGCACCCGCATCTGCTCCCCCGCTACCGCGAGTTGTACCGGTCCGGCGCCTACGCGCCCCAGTCCTACCAGCGAGAACTGACCGCCCGGGTACGCATCGCCGCCCGCCGGCACGGCCTGCACCGCCCCGACGGAGCCGCCCACCGCCAACTGCCGGCGCCACCGGCCGCCGCGCCCGAACAGCTCAGCCTGCTCTGACGAGCCGCGGTCCGGCTACGCGGGTGAGCCGGGACCGCGCCGGCGACTACAGTCAGCGGGTGCGCTCCGCTCAGCAGATCCTCGCCGAATCCGCCGTGATCGCCGTCGTCGGCGCGTCGCGTGACCCGAGCAAGGCGGCCCATCGCGTACCGGCGGAGATGCAGCGGTACGGGTGGCGGATCATCCCGGTCAACCCGACCGCCGACGAACTGTTCGGCGAGCCGGTGTACCGGTCGTTGGCCGACATCCCGCACCCGGTCGACCTGGTCGACGTGTTCCGGCCGGCCGAGCAGGCCGTGCAGGTGGTCCGCGACGCGGTGGCGATCGGGGCACCGGCGGTCTGGTTGCAGCTGGGCATCGTGTCGCCGCAGGCCCGCCTGATCGCCGAGCAGGCCGGCCTCGACTACGTGGAGAACCGGTGCCTCATCGTCGAGCGGGCCGCCGCCGGGCTCACCCGGCTGGGCTGAACGTGACCGGTCCACCCAACCACCCGGACAAGGCTCACCGCTGCCGGTAGCGTCCCGCAATGGGGGCACCACCGCACGTCGCCGGCGCCCCGGGAGGGGCCGGGTGACCGACGAGCACCCGATCCGTCGTACGGCGCACGGAGGAGGAGATCGTGAGCCAACCGCCAGAGCCGGACCAGCCACCGTCGCCCTACGAGCCGCCACCGCAGTACGGGCCACCGGACGAGCCACGGCCACCCCAGTACGGGCCGCCGCAGTACGGGCCGCCGGGCGAGCCGCCGCACGGGCAGCAGCCGGCGTACGGCCAGCCCGCGTACGAGCACCCGGGCCAGTCGCCACCCGGCCAGCAGTGGGGGCAGCAGCCGCCGTACGCCCCGCAGGTGCCCTACGGGCAGTACGGCCCACCGTCGCCCGCCGCGCCCGGTGGCGGTGGCGGTACGAACGTGCTGGCCATCCTGTCGCTGGTCTTCGCGTTCGTCTTCGCCCCCGCCGGCATCGCCCTCGGCCACCTGGCCAAGCGGCAGCTGCGCACCAGTGGTGAACAGGGCGACCAGCTCGCCACCTGGGGGCTGATCCTCAGCTACGTCTTCACCGGCATCTACCTGTTGGCCTGCTGCGGCTGGCTGGCGCTGGCGATCTGGGCCGGTTCGGACGGCACCCGCGTCTGACCACCGGGCGGGTCAGCGGAACTCGGCCTCCCGGACGCTGTTGCCGCCGTCGACCACCAGCATCTGTCCGGTGATGTACGACGCCGCCGGTGAGCAGAGGAATGTGATCGCCGCAGCCACCTCGTCCGGCGTGCCGGGGCGGCCGACCGGCGTACCGAGACCCTGCTTGATCTCGGCCATCGTGGAGGCGGCGGTGTGGATGGTGCCCGGTGCCACCGCGTTGACCGTCACCCCGTCGGCGATCATCTCCATCGCCAGTGCCCTGGTCAGCCCCACCACGCCGGCCTTCGCCGCGGCGTACGCGGCCTCGGTGGGCAGCGCGTTGACCGGCCCGGCGGTGGCCGACAGGTTCACGATCCGCCCCCAGCCCCGCTCGGCCATCCCACCGATGAAGGCCCGGCTGCAGAGGAACGCGGTGGTCAGGTTCCGGTCGATCTCGCCCCGCCACTCGTCGTAGCTGAGCTGGGCGACCGGGCGCAGCACCTCCGGGCTGGCCCGACTGGCCAGGCCGGCGTTGTTGACCAGGACCTCCACGTCACCGAGCTGCTCGACGACCGCGTCGGCCAGGGCGCCGACCTCGGACTCGTCGGTGAGGTCGGCGACGAACCCGGTCACGCCGAGTTCGCCGGCCCGCTCGTGGATGCGCCGGGTGGTGGAGACGATCGCCACCCGGGCGCCCAGATCGGTCAGCCGCCGGGCGGTCGCGTAGCCGATTCCGTCCGGGCTGCCCGCGCCGGTGACCAGGGCGACCTTCCCGTCCAGTCGCATCGTCACCGGATCGGCCAGGACGGCCGGTGAGTCCTGGTCCCCCGCCCCCGCCGCCAGGACGGCGCGGGGGCGCCGGGCCACACCCGGCCGGCTGATGTCCCGTCTCGGTCTGCTGCCGGAGCGGTCCGCCGCGCGCGCGTCAATCCCCATGCCGAGATCCTGCCTGTTGCTGCCGTGCCGGGCAACGCGGCACCCGTGGCCGGGCGCGTCGCGGGGTGTCCCGCGATGGCTACCCTGGCTGCACCCGATCTTCAGGACGGAAGTGAACCCGATGACACAGCCCCCGCCCGGCGGCTGGCCCGACCCTTCGTCGAGCGGCCAGTCCGCCACCCCGCCGGCCGACCCGACCCTGCCGGTCAGCCCGCATGCTCCGCCACCGGCCCAACCCACCGGACACGACCCGTACCAGCCGGTCGACCCCTACCAGCCGGCCGCGCCCTACCAGCCGGCGGACCCGTACCAGCCGGTCGATCCGTACGCCGGTGCCAAGTCGGCCCCTTCCGTCGCGCCGTACCCGGCGGCCGGTTACCCCCCGCCGCCACCGGGCTACGGATATCCACCGCCCGGGTACGGCCATCCACAGCCGCAGACCAACCCGCTGGCCATCGCCGCCCTGGTGCTCTCCCTGATCGGCATCGTCTCGTGCATCACCGCACCGATCGGCGCGATCATGGGACACGTCGCGTCCCGCCAGATCCGGGAACGGGGCGAGGGCGGCGAGGGGATGGCCAAGGCGGCCATCATCGTCGGCTGGGTCTTCACCGGCCTGCTCGTACTGGTGATCCTCGGCTACGTCGCCCTGATCGCCTTCGCCATCACCACCTCGTCCACCGTCTGAACGCCCCGGGCCCGCCAGGCGACGATCGAGGCGGGCCCGACGGGGCGGCCGTGGTCCG
>NZ_QXEC01000044.1 GCF_003583405.1 Micromonospora radicis | reverse complement strand
GCCGGCGGTGTGAAGCGCGACGTCCGCGTCATCCCGGCGGCCCGGCCCTTGGCTGCGATCACCAGCGCCATCTTGCGGGACGCCTCGTCGATCATCTCGTCGCCGAGCATCACCGCGCCCACCTTCCCGCCCGCCGCCGAGGTGCAGTACGCGTACGCGTCGAGGATCAACTCCGCGTGGTCGTAGTCGGCCTGGTCCGGCGCGTAGACCTCGTTCGCCGCCTCGATCTGCCCCGGGTGCAGCACCCACTTGCCGTCGAAGCCGAGCGCCGCGGAACGCCGCGCCACCGTGCGGAACCCGGCCACGTCCCGGATCTGCAGGAACGGTCCGTCGATGGCCTGCTTGTCGTACATCCGGGCGGCCATCAACAGGCGCATCAGGATGTAGTGATACGGGTCGCCCGGGTAGTCGGCGATGAGTCCGCCGACCGCCAGCGACCTCATGTTGATCGAGGCCATGAAGTCCGCCGGGCCGAAGACGATCGTCTCCACCCGGGGTGAGGCGGCGGCGATGGAGTCGACGTTGACCAGGCCGGCCGCGTTCTCGATCTGCACCTCGATGCCGATCCGCCCCACCTCGAACCCCAGGGACCGCTCCAGCTGGGTGAGGGTGAGATCCAGCCACCGCACCTGTGTCGCGTCCTGCACCTTCGGCAGCATCACGCAGTCGAGGTTGGCGCCCGCCCCCTCCACCACGTCGATGACGTCCCGGTACGTCCACGGGGTGGTGAGGTCGTTGACCCGGACCGCACGGATCTTGCCCGCCCAGTCCCCGTCGTTGAGCGCGGCCACCACGTTGCGCCGGGCCGCCGGCTTCGCGAGCGGCGCGACCGCGTCCTCGAGATCGAGGAAGACCTGGTCGGCGGGGAGTCCCTGCGCCTTGCCGAGCATCTTCACGCTCGATCCGGGCACGGCCAGACACGACCGGCGGGGGCGCCCAGCAGCGGCCATCGACTGTGCTCCTTCCGGGTCGCGTCGGCTCCTTCCGGGATCCGGCGGACCCGCCGCCACCCCAGGTGTCTCGGGGACCTAACGATTCCGGGGGGAGTTGGGACGTCACGGTAACCTCGTGCCGTGACCCGGGTGAATGGACCTGTGGAAGATCTCACTGGCCGTCGACTGGTGGTGCTGACCGGAGCCAGTTCCGGAATCGGCCTGGCCGCCGCGATCGACCTGGCCCGCCGCGCCGACCAGGTGGTGCTGGTCGGCCGTGACCCGGCCCGGTTGCGGGCCGCCGCCGACGAGGTACGCGAGGCGTCCGGGGAACGACCCGAGGTGTTCCGCGCCGACTTCGCCGTACTCGACGACGTGCGACAGCTGGCCGAGCAGTTGCGGGCCGCGTACGACCGGATCGACGTGCTGGCCAACAACGCCGGCGCGATAGTGCTCCAGCCGGTCACCACCGTCGACGGCTTCGAACTGTCCATCCAGGCCAACCACCTGGCCCCGTTCCTGCTCGGCAACCTGCTGGCAGACCGGGTCGGGCGGATGGTGGTCACCGCCTCCGGCGCGCACCGCAGTGGGGTGCTCGACCCGGACGACCTCAACGGGGCACTGCGCCGCTACCGCCCGCTGACCGCGTACGGGACCAGCAAGCAGGCGAACATCCTGTTCACCGCGGAGGCGGCCCGGCGGTGGCCGACGGTCGGCTCGTACTGCTTCCATCCCGGCGTGGTGCGGACCCGGTTCGGCAACGAGAGCCGGCTGGTCGCGGTGGGCATGCGGCTGCTGCCGTTCCGCAGCCCGGTCAAGGGTGCGCAGACCCTGGTGTGGCTGGCCAACCAGGACCGGTCCCGGTTGGTCGACGGCGGCTACTACTTCGACTGCCGGCCACGCCGGCCGCTACGCAAGGCCGCCGACCCGCAGCTCGCCGCCCGGCTCTGGACGGCCAGCGCCGAAGCGGTCGGCCTGCCCACCTGACCACACCCACCCACCCCGTCCACAGGCCGCCGCCCACCGTCGTCGACGGGGTCGCGGGGATCGACGGGCGTTGGGATACTCCGCCGGTGACCAACGTGGGGAACGCGAGTTTGCGGGTGCTCGGCAAGGACGAGGACCTGGACGAACGGTTGGACGCGGAGTTGACCGCGTACAACCGGCACCAGACCGGCGCCGACGACGAGGCGGACCTCTCCGTGCGGGTCACCGGCGCCGACGGTGAGCTGGTGGCCGGGCTGACCGGGTGGAGCTGGGGCGACTGCGCCGGGATCAACATGCTGTGGGTGCATCGGGACCACCGGGGCGAGGGGTGGGGCGGCCGGTTGCTGGCGGCGGCCGAGGAGGAGGCCCGGCGGCGCGGCTGCACCCAGATCTCGGTCGCCTCGTTCTCGTTCCAGGCGCCGGACTTCTACCGGCGCCACGGCTACCTCGACACGGGTCGGCGGGAGGGCATTCCGGGCGGCCACGTCGACCACCACTTCTGGAAGTCGCTGGTCAACGACTCAGCCGCGGCGGTGCGGCTGGTCGCGTTGGTCGAGCTGGGCGAGGCGGCGGTCGAGGCCGGTCAGCGGTACGAGGATCGGGTGCTGGCCCTGCTGCCGCGCCACGGTGGCCGGCTGGAACGGCGGCTACGTACCGGCGACGAGGGTACCGAGGTGCACCTCATCCGGTTCGACACCCGGGCCGGCTACGAGGCGTTCCTGGCCGATCCGGAGCGGGTCGCGCTGCGGGCGGAGCTGGGCGACGCGGCACCGCACACGAGGGTGCTGGAGGTGCAGGAGGTCTGAGCCGCCGTCAGTCGCCCACCGGTGACGCGTCCGCCGGCACGGCGGTGCTCACCCGGGCGGCCCGGCGGGCGGTACGGGCGGTGGAGAGCACCACCACGGCGACCCCGACCAGCAGCAGCCCGAGGCCCGGCAGGGTCACCGGGTCGGGCAGCTGACCCAGCCAGGCCCAGCCGATCAGGGCCGCGCCGGGTGCCTCCAGCAGGATCAGCACGCTGATCGTGGTGGCCGAGACCCGGCGCAGCGCGTAGCTGAACATCGAGTGGCCGAGCAGTTGGGCGCCGCCGACCAGGGCCAGCACCGCCAGCCAGGTCGCGGTGTCGAAGCCGCCCAGCGGCACCCCGCCGACCAGGCAGATCACCAGCAGGAGCAGCGCGCACACGCCGTAGCAGATGGTGGTGTAGGTGGCGGTGCTCACCGTGACCCGGGCGCGCTCGCCCAGCGCGGTATAGATCGCGGCGAACAGGCCGCCGGCCAAGGCGAGCAGGTCACCGGCGAATGCCGAGCCGGAGACGGTGAAGTCGGCGCCGGTGGCCAACACGGCACCGACGACCGCCACGCCGATGCCGGCCCACACCCCGGCCGGCAGCCGGCGGCCCTGCGTCCGGGCGATCAGGCCCTGCCAGACGGGCTGGGTGGCGACCAACGCCGTCGCGGCGGCCACGGAGGTGAGCTTCGCGCTCGGCATCCAGGTGGCGAAGTGTGCCGCCAGCGCCACCCCGGACAACACGCAGAACATCCCGTCCCGCCGACCGGCCCCGCTGAGCAGGGCACGGAACTCCACCCGCCGCCGGGTCAACGTGAACGGGCTCAACGCGGCGACCGCGAGCATGTTGCGCCAGAACGCCACGGCCAGAGCCGGCGCGGCGGCGAAGGCGATCAACGGTGCGGACGACGACACTGCGACGACGGCGAGGGCCAGCGCCCCGGTGGTGAGCAGGTTGACCGGCGGACGGTGTGGTTCGGGGGGCACGAGACGTAATCCTCACACGCCAACGGGGCGGCACGATCCGTCATCATTCGGTTACGATCATGCGCGTCCCGTCGGGACCTCACTCGCGGCGGAGGCGCCTCTTCCATGCCCAGGTTCCAGGCGGTTCTGTTCGACTTCTTCGGCACGCTGACCAGTCCGGTCCAGCGTGGCGCCGGACACCGCCGGACCGCAGAGTTGCTCGGCTGCCCACCGGACGCCTACGTCGAGGTGCTCGACCGCAGCTTCTACGAACGCGCCAGCGGGCGTTTCGGCGGCGCCGAGGCGACCCTGCGATGGGTGTGCGAGCAGGCCGGCGTACGCCCGGCGGAGGATGCCCTGCGGGCGGCGGTGGCCTGCCGGCTCGCGGCCGTACGCGCCGACACCCGGCTGCGGGACGACGCCGCGCCGACCCTGCGGGCGTTGCGCGACCGGGGCATCCGCACCGGCGTGATCAGCGACTGCACCCACGAGCTGCCGGCGTTCCTGCCGGAGTTGGCCGTCGCCCCCCTGCTCGATGTGCGGATCTTCTCCATCCAGGTGGGCCGCTGCAAGCCGGATCGGGCGCTCTACCTGGCCGCCTGCGCGCGGCTGGGGCTGGCACCGCAGGACTGCCTCTACGTGGGTGACGGCGGTAGCCAGGAGCTGACGGGCGCACAGCAGGCCGGACTGACCGCGACCCGGCTGGCCACCCCCGACCTCGTCGACCACCTGGTCTTCAACGCCGACACGGAATGGACCGGCCGACGGTTGAGCCGGCTCGGCGAGGTGGTCGAGTTGGTCGACGGGATCCCGGTGGCGGTGCCGTCGTGACACCGCGAGCGTCCCGGTCCGCGCCCGGCGGTCCGGCGGACGTGGTCAGCGGCGCCGCACGCGGTGCAGCCGGAACGGCTTGCGGGTCACCCGCACCGCCGGGGTCGGTCGCGGCGGCTCGGCCAGCGAACCGGCGGGCAGCTCCGACCCGTGCACCGCTTGGCCGGCAGGCGCCAGCCGGACCAGTGCGCAGCCGTCGGCGGCCCACCGGGCGACCAGTTCGGTGGTCGGTCCCGGCGAGTTCAGGCGCTTGGCGCCCACCAACGGGGCCAGCGTGTCCCACTCGTCGGTGCCCGGCGCCACCCGGGTCACCGCTGCCCGCCAGGTGACGATCCGCCCACCATGATCACCGCGGAGCGTCACCTGAGCCTCGTCGGCCTCGGCCAGCCCCGGTGCGGCCTGTTCACCGGGGCCGCTGATCACGAAGAGCGCACCCTCCAACGGCATGCACCACAGGGCCAACGCCGGGCCGCCGGGCACCGCCACCCAGGCCACGGAGGCCTTCTTCATCGCCTCGTCGACAAGTGGGGTGCTGTTGCGCTCGTCGGTCACCACGGCATCCTCTCAGTTCGTCCGGTCGGTGCCGGCCGACCGGCTCGTCCGGTCGGTGCCGGCCGGTCAGCCGACGAAGGGCGGGACCAGGATCTCGCCCCGCGCCACCGCCATCACCCGTCCCGCGACGGTAGCGCCCACCGCCACGCCGTCGGCGGCGGTGACCGTACAGGCCAACGTCGACGGCCGACCCATCTCGACCCCCTGCCGCACGGTGTACGACGAGCGCCGGTCGCCCGGCAGCATGCCGCTGGCGACCAACCAGACACCCAATCCGAGCGCCGCCGATCCGGTCGCCGGATCCTCCGGCACACCGAGGCCGGGCACGAACACCCGGGCGTACGCGGTTTGCGTCGACGCGTCCCAGGAGAAGACGCTGACGTGTTCGATTCCGTACCGGGCCGCGACGGCCGGATTCATCCGGGCCCGGGCCAGCGCGTCGGGGCGTACCGGCAGGAACGGGAACTCCAGGCCGCAGCCGGCCACCCGGGGTGCCGGTCCGGCGTGGTCCGCCGCGGCCAGCCCGGCCATCTCCAGCAGCGGTTCCGGGTCTAGCTCGGGTCCGAGCGTCGGGGTGCCGCCGGTCAGCGTCGCGCCGGTCTCGGTCAGCTCGATCGGCAGCACCCCCGCGCCGCACTCCTGGCTGACCTGCCCCACGCCGAACAGCCCCCGGCGGCTGGCGGTCACCGCCGCGCCCACGCTGGGATGCCCGGCGAACGGCAGTTCCGCCGTCGGGGTGAAGATCCGGGCCCGGTAGGTGGCGCCGACCTGGGTGGCGGGCAGTACGAAGACCGTCTCCGACAGGTTGAACTCCCGGGCCAGCGCCTGCATCTGCTCGGTGGCCAGCCCGTCGGCACCGAACACCACGGCCAGCGGGTTGCCGGCGTACGGACGGTCGGTGAAGACGTCCACGATCTCGTAAGCCAAGGTCGACATGTTCATAAACCCTAGGCGCTTAGGCTGGTGCGCGTGAGCACGCCGACCCGGGTGTACATCGCCCGACTCGCCGGAGTCGCCGTCTTCGACCCGAACGGCGACCAGGTGGGCCGGGTACGCGACGCGGTCGCCCGGCTGCGGCCGGGTCAGCGCCCGCCCGAGGTGGTGGGTCTGGTCGCCGAGATGCCGATGCGGCGGCGCATCTTCCTCTCCATCAACCGGATCACCTCCATCGACGCCGACGCGGTCGTGCTGGGCAGCGGGACGTTGAACCTGCGCCGGTTCGAGAAGCGTCCGAACGAACTGCTGGTCCTCCAGGAGCTGCTTGACCGCCGGGTGCAGCTCACCCCGGACGGCCGGGCGGCGACGGTGGTGGACGTGGCGATGGAGTCGAGTCGCGGTGGCGAGTGGTCGCTGACCCGGGTGGCGGTCCGAGAGCAGACCGGCCGGCTCGCCCGACGGGGCAACCTTCAGCAGGTGGAGTGGGACAAGGTACGCGGCCTCAGCGGCGTCGCCGATACCCGGGGCACCGCGAACCTGCTGTCCGTACTTGAAGACATGCGCCCGGCCGACCTGGCCAACGCGTTGCAGGACCTGCCCGACACCCGGCGCAACGAGGTGGCCGCGGCCCTGGACGACGAGCGGCTCGCCGACGTGTTGAGCGAGCTGCCCGAGCACGACCAGGTCGAGATCCTCGCCGCGCTGGACCGGGAACGGGCGGCCGACATCCTTGAGGAGATGGACCCGGACGACGCCGCCGACCTGCTCGGTGAGCTGCCACCGCCGGAACAGGACGTGCTGCTCGACCTGATGGAGCCGGACGAGGCCGACTCGGTCCGGCAGCTGTTGAAGTACACCCCGGGCACGGCCGGCAGCGTGATGACCTCGGAGCCGGTGATCCTGCCACCCGACGCCACGGTGGCGGAGGCGCTCGCCCGGATCCGGGAGCCGCAGCTCTCCCCCGCGGTGGCCGCGCAGGTCTTCGTGACCCGGGCGCCGATGACCACGCCGACCGGCCGCTACCTGGGGATGGTCCACTTCCAGCGGCTACTGCGGGAGCCGCCGGCCGACCTGCTCGGCGGGGTGGTGGTGAACGACATCGACCCGTTGCGCCCGACCACGCCCCTACCGGAGATCACCCGCCGGATGGCCACCTACGATCTGGTGGCGATGCCGGTGATCGACCGGAACAATCGGTTGGTCGGTGCGGTCACCGTCGACGACGTCCTGGACCACTCGCTGCCCCGGGACTGGCGGGACCGCGATGCGGTGCTGAGCACGGCTTCCGACCCTACGACGGAGGGCACGGATGTCTGAGCAGCGGCGGGTGGAGCGGCTGGACCTGCCGCGCGAGCCCCGGGGGTTGAAGCTGCCCCGGGTCGACCAGGAGACCTTCGGCCGGTGGGCCGAGGGCATCGCCCGCGGCATGGGCACGGCGAACTTCATCGTCTACATGACGCTGGTCATCGGCGCCTGGTTCGCCTGGAACACCCTCGCCCCGACGGGCCTGCGCTTCGACCCGTACACCTTCACCTTCCTCACGCTGGTGTTGTCGATCCAGGCGTCGTACGCGGCTCCGCTGATCCTGCTGGCGCAGAACCGGCAGGCCGACCGCGACCGGGTGGCGCTGGACGAGGACCGCCGCCGGGCGACCATGCAGAAGGCCGACACGGAGTACCTGGCTCGGGAGATCGCCGCGTTGCGGATCGCGCTGGGTGAGGTGGCGACGCGCGACTTCGTCCGTTCGGAGCTGTCCCGGCTGGCCGAGGAGTTGGACGAAGCGGCGCAGCGTCGGCACCGGCTGGAGCGCCGGCAACGCGACGACGCCGCCGCGCGCGGGGGTGGCGAGGGGCTCGACGAGCCCCGCGACGAGCTGGACGGCGATCGTCCGGGTGACGGCCGCCGCGACACCGGCACCCCCCGCCGCCCGGAAAGCTGATCGAATCGCTCACAACCTGCGCTGCTGGCGCCGGTGACCGGACCGGGCCGACGTAACATTGCCGCCATGTCAGCTCCCGTCAGCACCGTCAACGACGCTGTTCTGGCCGCCCTGGCCACCGTCAACGACCCGGAGATCCGCCGGCCGATCACCGAACTCGGCATGGTGCGCTCCGCCGAGGTCGACGAGGACGGTGCGGTCCGGGTCGAGTTGCTGCTCACCGTGGCCGGCTGCCCGTTGAAGGACAAGCTGCGTACCGACATCACCGCCGCGGTGAGCGCGGTGAGCGGGGTCACCGGTGTCGAGATCGACTTCGGGGTGATGAGCCCCGAGCAGCGCCAGGAACTCCAGGCCAAGCTGCGGGGCGGTGGCGCCACCGAGGAGCCGGTCATCCCGTTCGCCCAGCCCGGCTCACGGACCCGGGTGTACGCGGTGGCCAGCGGCAAGGGTGGCGTGGGCAAGTCCAGCGTGACGGTGAACCTGGCCGCCGCACTGGCCGCCCGGGGCCTGTCGGTGGGCGTGGTGGACGCGGACATCTACGGGCACTCGGTGCCGCGGATGCTGGGCGCGGACGGCCGCCCGACCCGGGTCGAAGACATGATCATGCCGCCGCAGTCGCACGGCGTGAAGGTCATCTCGATCGGCATGTTCACCGCCGGCAACGCCGCCGTGGTGTGGCGCGGGCCGATGCTGCACCGGGCGTTGCAGCAGTTCCTCGCCGACGTCTACTGGGGTGACCTGGACGTCCTCCTGCTGGACCTGCCGCCGGGCACCGGCGACGTGGCCATCTCCCTGGCCCAGCTGCTGCCCAACGCCGAGATCCTGGTGGTCACCACGCCGCAGACCGCCGCCGCCGAGGTGGCCGAGCGAGCCGGCGCGATCGCCCTGCAGACCCACCAGCGGGTCGTCGGTGTGATCGAGAACATGTCCTGGCTGGAGCTGCCCGACGGGTCGCGGATGGAGGTCTTCGGGGCCGGCGGCGGGCAGACCGTGGCCGACTCGTTGACCCAGACCATCGGCGCGCAGGTCCCGTTGCTGGGTCAGGTGCCGCTCGACACCCGGGTCCGGGAGGCCGGCGACGAGGGGAACCCGATCGTGCTCGCCGCGCCGGACTCCCCGGCGGCGAAAGCCCTGGACCAGGTCGCCGACCGGCTCGCGGTGCGCCGCGAGTCGCTGCTCGGCAAGCCGCTGGGGCTCAAGCCGGCCGGCCGCTGACCCGTACCGAAGACCAGATCGTCGGCCACCTCCGGTTACGGGGGTGGCCGACGTCGTCGTAGCCGGACCTGGGCGCCGGGCCTCAGGTGACCTCGTCGTAGCTGGCCGTGCGCGGGGCCGGTGCCGCGCTGCCGGCCGACGACGTGGCGGTCGAGGCGGGACCGGGAGTACGCGGATCCGCCGCGGTGGCCACGTCCTTGATGTCCTTCTGCACGTTGCTGACGTCCGACCGGAGATCGTCGTACATGCCCTGCAGCGGCTTCCGGATCGCCTGCTCGTCCTCCTCGCTGAGCAGGTGCTTGCGGATGAACGCCTTGGGGTGCAGGTCCTCCAGCTGGATGTCGGTGCCGAGTTCCTTGCTCAGGTCGGTGGTGGCGTTGCGCGCCATCGCGCGCAGGTTGCGCACCATCCGCAGACCGTCGGAGATCACCGCGGGCAGCCGGTCACCGAAGATCAGCAGCGCCAGCAGCAGCAGCGCACCGACCTCCCACACGTTCAGGTTCTCGAACACCCTGGGGCCTCCTCACCGGCTACGCAGCAAGAGTACGCACGTCAGGGTCCGGTCAGAAGGGGGTACGAGGTCACTTCGCGTCCGCCGCGAGGGTCACCGAGGCATTCTGCCGGTCGGAGCCCCGGCGGTACTCGACGGTCACCACGGAACCCGGGGCGTACTTGCGGACCAGGGCGATCAGGTCGGTCGGCTCGGTCATCGGCCGGCCGTTGAGCCGCAGGATCACGTCACCGGCACGGAGCCCCGCCCCGGCCGCCGGCCCGGCCGGTTCGACCGCCGCGAGCCGTACGCCGGCGCCGTTGGTGTTGGAGCCGGGCCCGCCGACCTGGGCGCCGATCACCGTACGGCGGGCCTTGCCGGTGCCGATGATCTCCTGGGTGATCCGCTTGGCCTGGTTGATCGGGATGGCGAAGGCGAGACCGATGTTGCCGGCCTCCTGCCCGTCGGCCACCAGCGACTTGATGGTGGAGTTGACCCCGATCACCCGGCCGGCCGAGTCGACCAGTGGACCGCCCGAGTTGCCGTGGTTGACCGCGGCGTCGGTCTGGATGGCGGCGTAGTAGCGCGTCGGGCCGCCCGGCTCGCCGGCCTGCATCGTCCGGTCGAGGGCGCTGACGATGCCCGCGGTGACCGTGTTCGCCAGCGACAGTGGTGAACCGATGGCGAGCACCGGGTCGCCGACCGCCAGCGCGTCGGAGTCGCCGAACTCGACCGGACGCAGCCCGCCACGAGTGACTTTGATCACTGCGATGTCGGACTCCTCGTCCTGCCCGACCACCGTCGCCGCCGCCGTACTACCGTCGTTGAAGATCACCGAAGCCTTGCCGGTGCCGCCGGCCACCACGTGATCGTTCGTGATCACGTGGCCGTCGGCGCTGGCGACGAAGCCGGAGCCCTCGCTGGTGCCGCCCACCCCGGCCACCCGGACGGTGACCACGCTGGGCAGGACACGTTCCGCGACGCCGGCCAGCGACTCCGGCGGCCGTTGGGCGAGGGTGGGCACCGAACCCGGTGCGGCACCGAGCACCGGCCCGGCGGCGACACCGCTGCGCACGGCGAAGGCGTAGCCGAGCGCGCCGCCGAGCGTGCCGGCGAGCAGGGCCGCGATCAGGGGGATGAACAGCAGCTGGGGCAGCCTGGACCGCCCCGGCGCGTCCGGATCGCTGACCGGCTCCGGCTCGGTTCCCGGCATCGGCGCGGCCGGGATGACCACGGCCGTCGGCGCGTTCGGATCCCGCCACGGGTCGGCGAGCGCGTCGGACCACCACGGTGACGCGGCCGGCCGCCCGACCTGTTGCGCCGTCATCGGTGTGCCGGCCGGCGGCTGTCCGGGCCCCGGCTGTCCCGCCGGTACGCCGCTCGCGCCGGGCTGGCGCCAGTCCCAGCCGTCGGTCACTCGGTGCCTCCCAGTCCGTCCCCGGTATCCACGGTCCGCGAGGTGCGCCGCCGGACGTGCGGTCGACGGGATACCGCTTCCAGGATTGCACGGATGTGCCGTGCGGGGTCAGCGGTTGTCACTGCGGGTGGATGCCCGGCTGCGCCCGGCGCGGGCCGCCTCTAGAGTCACAGTGCCCACCCGCCTTGCGCTCCATGCTCGCTGCCCGGAGGTGTCCCATCGCCACGGTCGCCGGTTCCGGCAGTTCGGCGAACCCGGCTCTGCACTTCGCCGAGTCGTACGTCACGGAAGACCTCGTGCTGCGAACCGCGCGCAGCCTCGCCAACGAGGTCGGTCTCGACGCGGTCACCCCGGGTGCCGGCGCCGCGTTGCGCCTGCTCGCCGCCGCCGGCAACGCCCGGGCGGTGGTCGAGATCGGCACCGGCACCGGCGTCAGCGGCCTGTGGCTGCTGCGCGGCATGCGCACCGACGGCGTGCTCACCACCATCGACGTCGAGGTGGAGCACCAGCGGATCGCCCGCCGCATCTTCACCGAGGCCGGCTTCGTCGCCGGCCGGACGCGAATCATCACCGGTCGGGCGCTGGACGTGCTACCCCGGCTCGCGGACGGCGCGTACGACCTGGTCTTCGTCGACGCCGAGGCGACCGGCTTCACGGCCTGCGTGGACGCCGCGCTGCGGCTACTGCGGCAGGGCGGGGTGCTGGTGCTCAACGGCGCGCTCGCCGGGGGGCGGATCGGCGACCCGGCGGCGCGCGACGCAGACACGGTGACCGTGCGCGAGACGGTCAAGGCCATCCGCGAGTCGGAGCACTGGGTGCCGGCCCTGTTGCCGGTCGGCCACGGCCTGCTGGCCGCGGTCCGCTGCTGAACCCCGGTCAGGAGAGCGTGCCCAGCCAGCGCAGCAGGCCGCGTACGCCCCAGCCGGTCGCGCCGCGGGTCAGCTCGGCGTCGTCCCGGTCGGACCAGGACGGCGCCGACATGTCGATGTGCAGCCAGCGCTCGCGCAGGTCGCCGGTGAACTCGCGCAGGTAGAGCGCGGCCAGCACGGATCCGGCGCCCTGGGTCGGCGCACTGTGCAGGTCGGCCACGTCGCTGCCGAGATGCTCGACGTAGTCGGCCGGCAGCGGCATCCGCCAGGCGGACTCACCGGCCGTCTCGATCGCCGCCAGCAGGTCCGCGGCGAGCTGGTCGTCGTCGCTGTAGAGGGCGCCGGTACGGCTGCCGAGCGCGACCGCGTTCGCCCCGGTCAGGGTCGCCAGGTCGATCAGCAGGTCGGGCTTGAGTTCCTGCACCGCGTACGCCATCGCGTCGGCGAGCACCAGCCGACCCTCGGCGTCGGAGTTGGTGGTCTCGCTGGTCAGCCCGCCGTAGTGCCGGACGATGTCACCGGGCCGGAACGCGGCACCACTGACCATGTTCTCGGCGAGCGGCGCGAGCGTGGTGATCCGGACCGGCAACCGCAGCGCCGCGGCGCCGAGGGTCGCCGCGACCACCGCTGCCGCACCGGCCATGTCCTTGCGCATCAGCTTCATCGCCGGCACCGGCTTGATCGAGATGCCGCCGGTGTCGAAGGTGATGCCCTTGCCGACCAGGACCACGTGGGTCCGGGCGTCGGCCGGTTGCCAGTCCAGCTCGACCAGGCGGGGGCCGCTGGCCGAGCCGCCGCCCACCGCGAGGATCCCGCCGAAACCCTCGGCGGCCAGCTGCTCCGGCTCGCGTACCCGGATCCGGAGTCCGGGCAGTTCGGCGGCGGCCTCGGCGACCTGGTCGGCGAACCACTGCGGGTTCTTGACCGACGAGGGGGTGTTGGTCAGGTCGCGGGCCAGCCGGGTCATCCGGGCGGTCGTCCGGGCCACCTCGACCACCGGCTGGTACGCGTCCGGGTCGGTGACGGCGAGGTCCACCCCGACCAGCGCGGGAGCATCGGGATCGGCGCCCAGCCGGAACCGGTACGAGCCGAGCAGCAGCCCCTCGACCAGGCCGCGAACCGTCTCCGGGGACACCCCGGCCGGCAGCGCGAATGTGATATGCGTCTCATCCCGTGCGGCTCGGAACAGCGCGGCTCCGGCCGCCCGCCCCGCCGCCTCGTCGCCGCCACCCAGGCCGACCAGCAGCAACCGGGCCGGAGTACGCCCCGGCCGCAGGTGTCCGCGCACCTCGCCGGTCCGGCCCTTCGACCGGGCCAGCGGCACCAGCGCCGCCGCCTCGTCGGCCACTCCTTCGGGCAGTTGCACCCCGGTCGGGACCGGCTGCGCCGGTGCGTCGTCGGTGGCGCCCGGCCGCACGGGTAGGGCCAGGGTGTCGAGCCGGTCCGGCTCGGCGGTCAGACGGATGGCGAGCACGCGGCGCCGTACCTCCTGAGGAAGATCGCGGGTCCAGGACCGCGATAAATGATCGTGAAGGCCCTGAGCCACCGGGTGGACCGGTGGCTCAGGGCCAGGGCCGACACGAAACCGTCCGCGGCGGCGAGCGTCGCCGACGGAACCGGCCTGATCAGCCGGCGGCCGCCTTCAGCGCGTCACCGAGCGCCGTCGCCTCGTCGGGAGTCATCTCGACGACGAGCCGGCCACCGCCCTCCAGCGGGACCCGCATGACGATGCCCCGGCCCTCCTTGGTGACTTCCAGCGGACCGTCGCCCGTCCGCGGCTTCATCGCCGCCATGTTGTCTCCCCTCAGACCTACACCAGGGTCGGTGGGTTGCCCCACAGCCACTTCGCCATGACCACCCGCAACTTGCACGGGGGGTGTCGACCAACGATTTTCCCTGATGAACACCGCCGGACCCAAACCGAAGCAGCATTGATGTAACAGCATCTAGCTTATCCCGAGAAGGCCTGTCACAATGTGCGGTCATGCAGGCACGGTCGGCACTATTCGACCTGTACGGCGACCACCTCCGGCCCCGGGGTGGCCGGGCACCGGTCGCCGCCCTGGTCAAGCTCCTGGCACCGCTCGGGATAGCCCCGCCGGCGGTGCGTACGGCGGTGTCCCGGATGGTGCGACAGGGCTGGCTCGAACCGGTCAAACTGACCTCCGGACCGGGCTACTCGATCACACCGAAGGCCGCCCGCCGACTGGACGAGGCCGCCTCCCGGATCTACCGCACCGGCCGGGTCAGCTGGGACGGCCGATTCGACCTGCTGGTGCTCGACGCCCCGGCCGCCCGGCGGGACCGCCAGCGCCTCTCCGCCAACCTGCGCTACCTCGGTTACGGCACCCTCGACGAGCAGACCTGGGTGGCCACCCGGCCCGGCGAGGACGTCGACCTGCTGCTGGACGAGGCGGGCGTACGCTTCGAGCGGTTCAGCGCCGCGCACGCCGCCGGCACCCCCGGCGCCATGGGTCTGGTCCGCCGGGCCTGGGACCTGGCCGAGATCGGCCGCGCCTACGAGCAGTTCGTCGCCGACCAACGCGCGCTGCTGACCGGGATCACCGCACGCAGCTGCGACGAGGACGCGTACGCGGCCCGGTTCCGGCTGGTGCACGCGTGGCGTACGTTCCTCTTCCGGGATCCGCAGCTGCCGCCGGCGCTGCTGCCCGAACGCTGGCCGGGTACCGCCGCGGCCAGCTTCTTCGACCGGCACGCGGCCCGGCTCCGGCCAGCCGCCGACCGGTACGTCGAGCAGTGCCTCGACGGTGGTAACCGGATAGTCCGACCGAAGGAACGCCAGACGTGACCGAGCCGCTGCTCGTCGACCGCACCGACGCCGTCGCCACCCTGACCCTGAACCGCCCGACCGCGCTGAACGCGTTGGACGTGGCGCTCAAGGAGGCGCTGCGGGACACCCTCGCCGAGTTGGAGGCCGACCGCGGCTGCCGGGCGATCGTGCTCGCCGGTGCCGGCGGGTCGTTCTGCGCCGGTCAGGACCTGCGCGAGCACGTGGCCATCCTGGAGTCGGGTGCCAGCAACCCGTTGACCACCGTCCAGGCGCACTACAACCCGATCGCGGCCCGGCTGGCCAACCTGCCCAAGCCGGTGGTGGCCGCGGTACGCGGGATGGCCGCCGGGGCCGGCGCCTCGCTGGCCTTCCTGGCCGACATCCGCATCGGTGGGCCGTCGACCAGCTTCCTGATGGCCTTCGCCAAGGTCGGGCTGGCCGCCGACACCGGCGCCTCCTGGACGCTGCCCCGGCTGGTCGGCCACGCCAAGGCCGTCGAGCTGTTGATGCTGGCCGAGCCGGTACGCGCCGAAGAGGCGCACCGCCTGGGGCTGCTCAACCGGCTGGTGGACGACGACGAGGGCGTCCTGCCGGCCGCGCAGGAACTCGCCGCCCGGCTCGCCGCCGGCCCGACCGTGGCGTACGGGGCGATCAAGCGGCAGCTCTCGGTCGCCGACGCCGGCACCCTGGCCGACGCCCTGGCCGCCGAGGCGCAGGCGCAGTCGATCTGCGGGCGCACCGCCGACCACCGGGCCGCCACGTTGGCCTTCGTCAACAAGCAGAAGCCGGTCTTCGAGGGTCGCTGAGACTCTCGACCCGGGTCGCCAGCTGCCGCCCGACTCGGACGGGCGGGACTCGCCCCGGGGTGCCACGGGCCGACGACCAGTCGCTCATCGACCGCCCCCGCGCGCGCTCGACCGACGGTCAGTCGTCCTCTTCCGGATCCTGGTTGGCCTCGGCGCCGAGCACGAAGGCCTGCATCGCCAACTCGTCACCGGAGGGCGAGACGAAGGCCGGCAGCTCGCGCGGGCCCAACTCCTGCACGTAGGCCCAGAACAGCCGGACCGCCTCGGCCGGGGACTCGGCCTCGATCGGCAGGTCCAGGCTGACCAGCCAGGTTCGCCGCTGCGGCGGCGGAGGAAGCCGGTCGACCAGCTCGCGGAACGTCACCGGGTCGAGCGGGCTCACCGGGCCGTCGAGGGGCAGCCCCTCCGCCGGCACCGGCTCGTCGAAGGCACGCCGGGTGTAACGCACCACAAGTGCCTCGGGCTGCCGGTCGGACTGCGGGTCGTCCGGGTCCTCCGGGTGCGGGACCGTCGGCGCGGCGACCCGGCCCAGCGCCACCAGCCGGGGTGGCTCGTCGGCGAACACCGCGACCTGGTCGTGGGGGCGCGGCAGCACGGGCACCTCGCCCAGCCCGGTCAGCTCCAGCGTGTCGTGGTGGACGAGCCGCTCGGCGTCGTACCGGCCGGCGGGCAACAGCACGGCCCAGGTACCGGTGCCGTCAAGGTGGGTCGCCCCGTTCAGCCGGTGTGCGGTTTCGGTCGTCATGTCGCTATCCCATCACGGCCGTTTCGGTCGTGACGACGTGGCAGCCCGCCAGGTGGTCGTCGACCATCCCGGTGGCCTGCATCAGCGCGTACGCGGTGGTCGGACCGACGAACCGGAAGCCGTGCCGCTTGAGTGCCTTGGCCATCGCCGTGGAGGTGTCGGTGCGCGCCGGCACCTCGCCGAAGACGGTCGGCCGGACCCGACCGGCCGGCGGGGCGAACGACCAGAGCAGCTCGGAGAGGCCCGTCGGCAGCTCCAACGCGGCCCGGGCGTTGGCGATCGCCGCCTCGATCTTCGCCCGGTTCCGGACGATGCCGGCGTCGGCGAGCAGCCGCTCCACCTCCGCCTCGCCGTAGCCGGCGACCGCCTCGATCCGGAAGTCGTCGAAGGCGACCCGGAACGCCGGCCGCTTGCGCAGGATGGTCAACCAGGACAACCCGGACTGGAACGCCTCCAGCGTCATCCGCTCGTAGAGCTCGTCGTCACCGTGCAGCGGACGGCCCCACTCGGTGTCGTGGTAGACGGCGTAGTCGGGGGTGCTCGCTCCCCAGGCGCAGCGGGCCCGCCCGTCTGCACCGATCACCAAGTCAGTCACGGGACCAAGGCTAGGCGGGTGGTCCGACAGCGGCCGTTCGCCTCGCGGCGCTCCGGGGCGCCGCACCGATCAGGGCAGCTGCCCCTGCTCGACCTGCCGGGCGAAGCGGCGCAGCGCCCGGGTGAGGCCGAACTTGGAGCCCGGCCAGAGCACCGGCCAGGCCACCCGACCGGCCGGGCCACCGGGCAGGTGGAACCACTCGTGCCAGACCACCTGGCTGCGGCCACCCGCCAACGGGGTGCAGCGCAGCACGCCCGGCCCGCGCAGCAGCGTGCCGCAGTGCACCACGCCGATCTCGTACGGTGCGTCCACCCGGACCACCCGCATCCGGTCCCGCAGCACGGTCGGGCCGAGCGTGGTGACCGCCTCGACCAGGCTGCCCTCGCCGCCGTCCCCCTCGACCACGCGCACCGTGGTGAACGGGATCCACTCGGACTGCCGCTCCCAGGCCAGCAGGGCCGCGAAGACCTGCTCCGCCGGTGCGTCGACGATCACGGTGGCGGTGACCTCACCGGCACCACGCCGGGCCGCCTCGCGCAGGTCGTCCGGCGCGTCCGGGTCGATCACGCCGACTCCGAGCGCACCACGGACGGTCCCAGCTCGGCCTCCGCCGGCTCGCCCAACTCGATGGTCGCCGCGCCGGTGGACTCCGTACCCGCGTCGCCGACCGGGCCGATCGCCTGGCCGGCCGACTGCTCGCGGGCCTGCCGCAGGGCGTCGGCCTCGTCGGTGCGGCCCTCGCGCAACGCGGTCACCTCCGCCTCCAGTACGCCGATCAACTCGGTCTTGTAGCCGATGTCGTAGGCCGCCCGGCGCATCGCCTGGTCGACCTGGGCCATCCGGTACCCGCGCAGCGCGGTGTCGAAGCGCACCTCGCCCACGTCGGTCTCCCGCAGCGGTCGGTCGCCGGGCAGCGGCACCGCCCGGCCGTCCGCCTCGACCGGTGTCAGGCCGGGATCCCGGCCGGTGACCAGCACGGTCACGCCGAACACCACCGCCGCGACGGCGACCGCCACGACCACCACGAGCAGAAGCTGACCCATGCACTGATCGTGGCACGCCGAGCGGAGCGGAGCGACCCCACCCGGCGCGCCGTACCGGACGGGAACCGGTCGCCGCCGACCGGATAGCGTCACGGTGGCCGGCGGCGGGATCCCGACGGCGGGTACGGCGTGGTGGAGGAGGCGGGGTGACCGGGGTGCTGCGGCTCGGTGGACGGCGGTTCGGCCCCGACGAGCTGGTGGTGATGGCGATCGTCAACCGCACGCCGGACTCGTTCTTCGACCGGGGTGCGACCTTCGCCGCCGACAGCGCCCTGCGGGCCGTGGAGCGGGCGGTGGCCGAGGGCGCGGAGATCGTCGACATCGGCGGGGTGAAGGCCGGGCCGGGTGCCGAGGTGGACGTCGCCGAGGAGATCCGCCGGACGGTCGGCACCATCGCCGCCGTCCGGGCCGCCTTCCCGGAGGTGGTGATCTCGATCGACACCTGGCGGGCCGAGGTCGCGGTGGAGGCCGTGTCGGCCGGCGCGGACCTGCTCAACGACACCTGGTCGGGGGCGGATCCGGCGGTCGCCGAGGTCGCCGCGCGGACCGGCGCGGGTCTGGTCTGCTCGCACGCGGGCGGGCTCAGCCCGCGCACCCGGCCGCACCGGGCCGCCTTCGACGACGTGGTGGCCGACGTGCTGACGACGGTGACCGGGCTCGCCGAACGCGCGGTGTCGCTGGGGGTACGCCCGGACGGGATCCTGATCGACCCGGCGCACGACTTCGGCAAGAACACCCGGCACTCGCTGGAGATCACCCGGCGGCTCGGCGAGCTGTCCGGCACCGGCTGGCCGCTGCTGGTCGCCCTGTCGAACAAGGACTTCATCGGCGAGACGCTGGACCTGCCGGTCACCGAGCGGTTGGAGGGGACGCTGGCCGCCACGGCGGTCTCCGCCTGGCTGGGCGCCCGGGTCTTCCGGGCACACCAGGTGCGACAGACCCGCCGGGTGCTGGACATGGTGGCCGCCATCCAGGGCACCCGCCCGCCGGCGCTCAGCCGGCGCGGTCTGGCCTGACCGGGCCGGTCAGGTCCAGTTCAGGATCTTGCGGCGCCAGGCGTAGAACAGCCCGAGGGCGAGGACCGCCACGAAGATCGCCATCTCCACGACGGTGACCAACCCGAACCCGGGCCGGTCGAAGATCACCGCCCAGGGGAAGAGGAACACCGCCTCGACCGCGAAGAGCACGTAGAGATACGCATAGACGTAGTAGCGGATCTGCATCTGCGCCCAGTCGCCGCCGACCGGGTCGACGCCGCACTCGTAGTTGGCGCGCTTGCCGGGCGGGTCCGCCGGGCGGGCCGGCCGCAGCACCCGGTTGGCCGAGAACGCGACGACCAGGAAGAGGACGCTGGCGAGCAGCAACAGCCCGAGCGTCGCGTACGAGCCCAGGTAACCGGTCACGGTCGATCAGCCTACCGTCGGTCGGCGCTGATCGGGGCCGGGCGGTGGTCGGCCGGACGGCGGTGATCTGGATTACCCGAGCGGCCCGAAACGCCGCAAGAGGTGACATAAAACCCACGATTCGTTCCCAGTCGGCGGACCTCCTGGGAAAGCACGAGGGTGATTCGACGTAGGCTCTCGGTGAGGACGACGCGCCGGGCCGCGGCGCGCAGCGAAGCGAGGTGCGGGCGTGACCAAGCAGATCCGCCAACTGGACCGAGTGGTCATCCGATTCGCCGGCGACTCCGGTGACGGCATGCAGCTCACCGGTGACCGGTTCACCTCGGAGACCGCCCAGTTGGGCAACGACATCTCCACGTTGCCCAACTTCCCCGCCGAGATCCGGGCTCCCGCCGGCACCCTGCCCGGCGTGTCGAGCTTCCAGGTGCACTTCGCCGACTACGACATCCTCACCCCGGGCGACGCGCCCAACGTACTGGTCGCGATGAATCCCGCAGCGCTCAAGGCGAACCTCGCGGACCTGCCCCGCGGCGCGGACATCATCGTCAACACCGACGAGTTCACCCGGCGCAACCTGGCCAAGGTCGGGTACGCGAGCAGCCCGCTCGACGACGACACGCTCGACGGGTACGCGGTACACCCGGTGGCGCTGACCTCGATGACCATCGGCGCGCTGGCCGAACTCGACGTCTCCAAGAAGGACGCCGAGCGGGCCAAGAACATGTTCGCCCTGGGCCTGCTCAGCTGGATGTACTCCCGGCCGTACTCCTCGACGCTGCGGTTCCTGGAGCGCAAGTTCGCCAAGCGCCCCGAGTTGGTCGCGGCCAACGTGGCAGCCTTCAAGGCCGGCTGGAACTTCGGCGAGACCACCGAGGACTTCGCCGTCCGGTACGAGGTCAAGCCGGCCAAGATGCCGCCGGGCACCTACCGCAACATCACCGGCAACGCCGCGCTGTCGCTGGGCCTGGTCGCCGCCGGGGTCCGCTCCGGCCTGCCGGTCTTCCTCGGCGCCTACCCGATCACCCCGGCCTCGGACATCCTGCACGAGCTGAGCAAGCACAAGCGGTTCGGTGTGACCACGATGCAGGCCGAGGACGAGATCGCCGCGATCGGCGCGGCGCTGGGCGCGTCGTACGGCGGTGCGCTCGGCATCACCACCACCAGCGGCCCGGGTGTGGCACTCAAGGGCGAGACCATCTCGCTCGCGGTGGCGCTGGAACTGCCGCTGGTCATCGTCGACGTGCAGCGGGCCGGGCCGTCCACCGGCATGCCGACCAAGACCGAGCAGGCCGACCTGAACATGGCGCTGTTCGGCCGGCACGGCGAGGCGCCGGTGGCGGTGATCGCCCCGAAGTCGCCGTCGGACTGCTTCCACGCGGCGCTGGAGGCGGCCCGGATCGCGCTGACCTACCGCACGCCGGTGATCCTGCTGTCGGACAACTACGTCGCCAACGGCTCCGAGCCGTGGCTGCTGCCGGACGTGGAGTCGCTGCCGGACCTGCGGGTCGAGTTCGCCACCGCGCCCAACGGCGAGGACGGCACGACCTTCCTGCCGTACCTACGCGACCCGCAGACCCTGGCCCGGCCGTGGGCCGTTCCGGGCACCCCGGGGCTGGAGCACCGCATCGGTGGGCTGGAGAAGGCCGACAAGACCGGCGACATCTCGTACGACCCGGCGAACCACGACTTCATGGTGCGGACCCGGGCGGCCCGGATCGAGGCGATCGACGTACCCGACCTCGAGGTGGAGGATCCGGACGGCGACGCCCGGGTGCTGGTGCTCGGCTGGGGCTCGACGTACGGCCCGATCGGCGCCGCCTGCCGGGCCCTGCGCCAACGCGGCCTGCCGGTGGCCCAGGCACACCTGCGCCACCTCGCCCCGATGCCGGCGAACCTGGGCACGGTGCTGGCCTCCTACGACCGGGTGGTCATCCCGGAGATGAACCTCGGCCAGCTGGCCCACGTGATCCGGGCCCGCTACCTGGTCGACGCGATCGGCTACAACCAGGTCCGCGGCCTGCCGTTCACCGCCGCCGAGCTGGAGACGATGCTGGAAGAGGTCCTGAAGAATGTCTGAGCCCGTCGCCCTCAAGCTCACCGCCAAGGACTTCAAGTCCGACCAGGAGGTGCGCTGGTGCCCCGGCTGCGGCGACTACGCGATCCTCGCCGCCGTCCAGCAGTTCATGCCGGAGCTGAACATCCCCCGAGAGAACATCGTCTTCGTCTCGGGCATCGGCTGCTCGTCGCGTTTCCCGTACTACATGAACACCTACGGGATGCACTCCATCCACGGCCGCGCCCCGGCGATCGCCACCGGCCTGTCGGTCTCCCGCCCGGATCTGTCGGTGTGGGTGGTCACCGGTGACGGTGACGCGCTCTCCATCGGCGGAAACCACCTGATCCACGCGCTGCGCCGCAACGTCAACCTCAAGATCCTGCTGTTCAACAACCGGATCTACGGCCTGACGAAGGGCCAGTACTCCCCGACCTCCGAGGTCGGCAAGATCACCAAGTCGACCCCGGCCGGCTCGGCGGACGCGCCGTTCAACCCGCTCTCGCTGGCGCTGGGCGCGGAGGCCACCTTCGTCGGCCGGACCATCGACTCGGACCGCAAGCACCTCCAGTCGGTGCTGCGCGCCGCCGCCGAGCACGAGGGCTCGGCGTTCGTGGAGATCTACCAGAACTGCAACATCTTCAACGACGGGGCGTTCGACCAGCTCAAGGAGCCGGGCATCCGGGACGACCACCTGATCCGGCTGGAGCACGGCCAGCCGATCACCTTCGGCAAGGACGGGCAGTTCTGCGTCGTGCACCCGCCGGGTGGCTTCGGCCTGGAGGTCCGCGACACCGCGGCCACCCCGGCCGAGGAGATCGTCGTGCACGACGCGACCGTCGCGGATCCCGCGTACGCCTTCGCGCTGTCCCGGCTGCCCGGGTTCGACCTGCGCAACACCCCGATCGGGGTGTTCCGGTCGGTGCGCCGGCCGTCCTACGACAGCGTGGTGCAGGCCCAGGTGGCCGACGCCAAGGCGAAGGTCACCGAGACCCCCGAGCAGCAGCTCGCCGACCTGCTGGGCAGCGGCGACACCTGGACCATCGTCGGCTGACGACCGACCGTACGCCGAAGGGGCGGGCCGTTCCGTACCGGAGCGGCCCGCCCCTTGCGCGTGTGGTCAGACGACCGCCGGCGCCCACAGTTCGTCGATGGACCGCTCGGCCGCCGCGAGACTCTCCTCGTGCAGCGGGATCAGCTCGGCCATGGCGGGCACGGCCGGGGCAAGCGTCAGTTCGGCGGCGATGAAGCGCGGCGCCAGGCCGGTCACGGACAGGACGTGCGCCAGCCAGGGCTCGGCGTGGTCCCAGCCCTCGCGCGGGGTACCGGCGCCGTAGCCGCCGCCCCGGGAGGCCAGCACGACGAACTCGCGCTCGCCGAGCAGCCCGGCACCGGTTGCCGGGTCGTGCGACAGGCCGGGCGCGATGAGCAGGTCGACCCAGCTCTTCACGCTGCTCGGCGCGCCGTAGTTGTAGAGCGGCAGGCCGAGCAGCACGGTGTCGGCCCGCTTCACCTCGGCCACCAGCTCCTCGGTCAGCTCCCAGGAGCGGCGCTGTTCCGGGGTGTGCTGGTCGGGTGGGGTCATCCGGGCCAGGCCGCTCGCCTCGTCGACGTGCGGCAGCGGCTGCCTGCCGAGGTCACGCCGGGTGACCGTGCCGCCCGGGTGAGCCGCGAGCCAGGCAGCGGCGGCGCGGGCGGTGAGTCGGCGGCTGACCGAGTGCTCGCCGCGGATGCTGGAGTCGATGTGCAGCAGGTGAGACATTGGCTAACCCTCCATAGATGGTTTGTTTAGCACCAACTATTTATAGCAAGACTATGTTTCCCTCGGCGGGTAAAGTGGGTCACATGCCTACCGGGCCGGGCGAGCAGGCAGCGCACACCGCGCAGACGGAGCGCCGCAGCGGCGCCCTGCTCGAACACCTCGCCCGCCGGATGCGACTGCGGTCGGAATCGGTACTGGCGCCGCTCGGCCTGCGCCCCCGGCACCTGGTCACGCTCACCGTCCTGCGCGACGCCGACGGCATCAGCCAGCAGGGGCTCGCCAGCACCCTCCAGCTCGACAGCACCAACGTGGTCGGCCTGCTCAACGGCCTGGAGGCGGACGGCCTCATCGAGCGACGACGCGCACCCGAGGACCGCCGCCGGCACGTGGTACGGCTCACCGAGGCCGGCGCGGCTCGTCTCAACGAAGCCGAATGCGCGCTGGCCACCGTCGAGGACGAGGTGTTCGGCGCGTTGGACGAGACCGAGCGCGCCACCCTGTACGACCTGCTCCGCCGGGCGACCAGCGAGTCCTCGACGACCTGCGTCGAGGCGATCTGCGCCGCAGAGGTGCCGCCGGAAGCCTGCTGACCGCGGCCGGTTCGGGGCGAGCGGTGGCGGCAGACCTCGCCGGTCGACGGCCGGAAGCGCACCGCGAAGGCCCGGTAGCGCGCCGCGAGGTCAGGGCAGCGTGTTCGCCGTCGGCCGGTCGTCGCGTACGTGCACCAGCATGTCGCCGGTCTCCACCACCGCACCGGCCCGGTCCGCGAGGGTGACCACCTTCCCCCGCCGCACCAACGCGATGACCAGCGTGTCCAGCTCACGCGGATTCCGGCCGACCTCGTGCCGCTCGGCCGACCGCATGGCCAGCGCCATGCCCTGACCCGGCGTCAGCAGATCCTCCACCACGTCGATCAGCGGCGGAGCCGAGGTCGACAGGCCCAGCAACCGACCGGCGGTGGCCGAGGAGACGATCACGTGGTGGGCGCCGCTCTGCTTGAGCAGCGGCGCGTTCTCCGCCTCCCGGGCGGCGGCGATGATGCGGACCTGACCGGCGGTGAGCTGGCGGACGGTCAGCGCCACCAGCACCGACGCGTCGTCGCTGTCGGTCGCGATGATCACCGCCTTGGCGGTACGCACATGCGCCTGGTTGAGCACCGAGGAGCGGGTCGCCGAACCCTCGATCGCGACCAACCCGTTCGAGGTGGCCTGCCGCAACGCCGACGCGCTGCGCTCCACCACCACGATCCGGGACTTGTCCAGCCCGTTCTCCTGTAGCGCGGAGATCGCGCTGCGGCCCTTGGTGCCGTAGCCGCAGATGATGACGTGGTCCTTCAATTTCCTCTCCCACCGGTGCAGGCGGCGACCGGTCCGGTACTGCTCGGTCAGTACCTCCAGCGTGGTACCGACCAGGATGATCAGGAACAGCACCCGCGCCGGGGTGATGAACAGGACGTTGACCAGCCGGGCACCCTGGGTGGCCGGCACGATGTCGCCGTACCCGGTGGTCGACAGCGAGACCACCGCGTAGTAGAAGCAGTCCAACAGGGTCAGCCCGTCACCGTTGATGTCGCGATACTGGTCCCGTTCGAGGTAGACCACCGCGACCACGGCGAGCACCAGCCCGACGGCGGCAGCCAACCGCAGGCTCAGCGCGCTGAGCGGGCCACGCCGCTGCGCGGGAAAGTGGATCACCGCGGAACCTGCCCCGCCGCCGTCGCCTGCACGCCCACAACATAGCCCCTGCCGGGGGATCCGCACGGCGAGGCGGCCCGGGCAGGGACGACGGAACCCGACGGTAGCGGGCATGATGGTGACGTCAGGCGCCGGACCGACGAGAGTGAGGCCCGCATGTCGTTGTTGCGACGGGTGATCGGTGCCGTGCTGCGCCGGGAGCGTCAGCGCCAGGGCCGCACGCTTCGGGAGGTGGCCCAGGCCGCCGGGGTCTCCGTGCCCTACCTTTCCGAGGTCGAGCGGGGACGCAAGGAAGCGTCGTCCGAGGTGCTGGCGGCGGTCTGCCGCGCCCTCGACCTCTACCTCTCCGACCTGCTGGAGGCGGTCCGCGACGAACTGCGCCGGGTCGAACGCCGGATCCCGTCCGCACCCCGGAACGGTCACCTCTCGGCCCCCCGGCACGCCGGCTCGCCGGTCATTCCGCCCCGTCCCGCCGCCGGTGGCGCCCGGCATCCGGTCGCCCGGCTCGGCGGCGCCCGGGCCGCGACCGGGCTGCCCACCGACGGGCTCGGCGGGGTCGGGCTCGGCGTACCGGTCGGCAGGGTCACGCCGGCCGGTGCGGTCACCGGCGGTCTGCGGATCGTGGTCTTCGACGACCTCCCCGCCCGCTTCGACGGCCCGTCCGGCAGCCAGCCCGTCCACCGGGTCACCGGGTTCGCCGCCCCCGACGCACGCCTGGTCGCGCGCAGTCCGTTGCCGCGTGCGGCCTCGGGCGGCAGGTCCGCCATGAGCGCGGTGCGCAGGCCCCGCCGGCCGCGGCCCGCCGGCATCGCGCGGGTGACCCACCCGCCACGGGACCTCGCCAGAGACTAGCGCTGCCGAGCGGCCACCCAGGTCAGGGCAGAGCGACGTACGGATGCTCCGCCCCCTCCCGACGGGTGTAGAGGGACCAGTAGTGCTCGGCGATGGTGTCCGGCTGAGTCTCCGGGCCGCCCTGCCCGATCCAGGTCGACAGCGGGACGTGGGCGACGTGGACGCCGTCGCCGGCAACGGCGGCATGTAGAGAGAGGGCGTAGGTGCGCAGGGCACCGGCACCGATGGCGATGCTGGCGAACGCGGGACGCATACCGGGGTTCGCGGATGTGCCGCCCGTGGTGAAGATGATGGTGCCGCTGCCCCGTTCGGTCATGCCGGGCAGCACCTGCTGCACCGCGGCGATACCACCACCCAGGTAGAAGTCCAGTTGCGGCAGGACATCCGCCAGGGTGACCTCGGTCGCGGTGACCGGCCGCAGCCGCGGGTCGCCGGGCGCGCTGGGTGAGAAGCTGAGCACCTCGACCGGCCCGAATCGCGCGGTGATGCCCGCGAAGCCGGCACCGAGTGCCCGGGTGTCCGTGGCGTCGGCCGCGAAGCCGGCCGCGTCGATGCCGTCCTTGCCGAGTTCCTCGGCCAGTTCGTCGACGTTGGCCTGGGTGCGGGAGACGAGTGCGACGGCGAACCCCTCTCGGCCGAAGCGCCTGGCAATGGAGAGGCCGAGGCCAGAACCGGCTCCGACGATGGCGATGGTGGGCATGGGTCTCCTTGAGATGAGGTGGGCCGAGCCGGCCAACGGTAGCAGTTAAGTGGACGAGACCTTCCACTTCTGGTTAATGTGACCTGCATGACGTCATCGTCCGAACCCTCCGGCCACGGCAGGTCCGGCCTCCGTGCCGACGCGGAGCGCAACCGGCAGCGCATTGTCGCGGCAGCCCGGGACACCTTCGCCGACCTCGGCATCGAGGCGCCGATGGACGAGATCGCCCGGCGCGCCGGGGTGGGCGTCGGCACCCTCTACCGCCGTTACCCGACCCGCGCCGACCTCATCGCCGCCGCCTTCGAGGCCAAGATGACCGCGTACGCCGACGCTGCGCGGGAGGCACTGGCCGACCCGGACGCGTGGCGCGGTTTCTGTGACTACGTCCAACGGATCTGCGCGATGCAGGCCGGCGACCGGGGCTTCACCACCGTGCTGACCATGACCTTCCCAACGGCCAGACGCCTACAGGCCGACCGTGATCGGGCGTACGCCGACTTCACGGCCCTGGTCGAGCGCGCCAAGAACGCCGGGCGACTCCGGGCGGACTTCGCCACCGAGGACATGCCGATGTTCCTCATGGCGAATGCCGGAGTATTGACCGCCACCGCCGACGCCGCCCCGGAAACCTGGCGCCGCCTGGTCGGCTATCTCCTCCAAGCCTGCGCGGCCCCGGGCACGGAGCCACTGCCCGCCCCGCCCACTCCCCGACAGATGTACCGCGCCCTACTGCGGTCGACCCGCCGGCAACACGATCGGTGAGCCTGCTGGTACGACGGCGCCCCCCCGGCGCGGA
>NZ_QXEC01000043.1 GCF_003583405.1 Micromonospora radicis | reverse complement strand
AGGCGACGGCTCGCCGCGGACTTCGGTGGGCCTTCGTGCACGTCGTACCCGGCCGTGGTTCGCTGCCGGACCACCGACAGCTGTCCCTCGTGCAGGTCGACGTCGGCCCATCGGAGTCCTGCGGCCTCGCCGCGTCGCAGTCCGCGTAGCGCGATCAGCCACCACAGGGCGTAGAGGGTGTCGTCGCGGACGTAGTCGAGGAAGCTGGCGAGCTGCGCGGCTGTCCACACCGCGATCACGGGGCGTTCGCCGGTGGCCTTCCACTCGGCGACGCGTGCCTCGGTCCACACCAGGGGCTGGAGGCGTTCCCGCGGGGGTAGTTCCATGCCCCGGGCCGGGTTGTCGGTGATCAGGCGGTCGCGCTGCGCGCGGCTGAGAGCGGCCCGCAGGGTGGCGTGGATGTGCTGCAACGTGCAGACAGTTTGCGGCTGGCCGGTCCGGTTGCGGGTGGCGGCGATCTGCGTGAAAGCGGTATCGAGTTGCCGTGCGTCCAGTTCACCGAGAATCAAATGTCCGATGTGGGGAATCAGGAAGCTCTCGATGTCGCGCGTGTAGTGCATCTTCGTTGTGGGTCGGATCCGTTTCCGGGTCGACAGCCAATACCGTAGCCATCGGGCGACGGTCCACGACTGGCCGGCCTGTTCCTCTCGTGAGAGCGCCAGCAGTTCGTCGCAGGCCCGCCGGGCCGCCTCCTCTGATCGGTAGCCGCCGCGCCGGATGCGCTCGACCTTGCCCAACACGTTCCTCGTCGAGCACTGGAAGTACCAGCTCCCGTGATCGGGTTCCGGTAGCTTCGGACACGCATTGCCCAGCGGGCGGCTGGTTCCGGGGCGGAGGCAACCACACCGTTTCACGGTCACACCGTTGCTGTTCATGGCTTTTTTCCTTTCGGTCCGGTGTCACACCTACTGACGAACGAACAGCCCGATGAGCATCTGATTCCGGCCGATGTTGCAGGGTCGTGACGAATAGATTCGGTATTGGAAACGGCCATGCCAGAAAAGCGCTGAAGTCCCGGGACTGAGTGAGTGTTTGAGAAGGGTCTATGCGGCCGGCTGGCGGTAGGTGCGGCGTTGTTGGCGGGTGGCGGGTGCGCCTCGGGCGAGGCGGCGGCTCATGGTGTTGATCGCGGCCCAGCGGATCATCGCTTCAACCGGCGGCGCCGTTGAGCAAGGGCGACGTGGCGTTGCACCAGCTCGGTCACGACCATCCGGTGGCGCTGCTGCTGCTCGACATCGACCACTTCAAAGAGGTCAACGACACCCTCGGGCACGCGGCCGGCGACGAACTGCTCCAGGTGACGGCCGACCGGCTGGACGCCCTGGTCCGCCCCGGCGAACTGCTGGGCCGGCTCGGCGGCGACGAGTTCGCACTGCCGATCCCCACCCCGGCGGTACTCACCGAACCGTCCACCGACCGGCCGACGATGCCGAACGTGCTGCGCTGGGCCCGGGAGATCGTCGAGCTGCTCGCCACCCCGATCGAGGTGGCCGGGGTGCGGATGTCGGTCGAGGTCTCCGTCGGGGTGGTGGTCGCCGGGGCCGGCACGGCCGACATGACCGAGCTGCTGCGCCGGGCCGACATCGCGATATACCAGGCGAAGCAGGGCGGCGGCAGCGTGGCGTCGTACGACAGCGCCCGGGACGCGGCCAGCACCGACAAGCTCGCCCTGCTCGCCGAGCTGCGCGAGGCGCCCGACATCGACGACCAACTCGTACTGGCGCTTGCAACCGTTGTCGACTTCACCACAGTAGAGCCGATTGGGGTGGAGGCGCTGATCCGCTGGCGGCACCCGAGGCGGGGCCGGCTCACCCCGGCGGACTTCGTCCGGACCATCGAGGGCAGCCAACTACTCGGCGCCTTCACCCGGTACGTGGTGGACAAGGCGCTCGGGGTCGCCGCCGACTGGGCCCGGCACGGTCTCGACGTACCGATCTCGATCAACCTGTCGGCGCGCAGCCTGCTCGACCCGAGACTGCCGGCCGAGGTGGCCGAGTCGCTGCGCCGGCACCAGGTACCGGCACACCGGCTCGTCCTGGAGATCACCGAGACCGTGGTGATAAGCGAGCTGGAGGTGATCGACGAGGTGCTTGCCGCGCTGCGCCAGATGGGCGTACAACTCGCCGTCGACGACTTCGGCACCGGCTTCTCGTCGTTGACCTTCCTGACCCGGATCTCGGTCGACGAACTCAAGGTCGAAAGGTCGTTCGTGATGAAGATGGCGGAGTCGCCGGAGGCGGCGCAATCGTTCATACCACTGTGGATCTCGGCCTGAGCTGGGGCTGCGGGTGGTGGCCGAGGGGGTGGAGACCGCCGACCAGCGGGCCGCGCTCGCCGAGCTGGGCTGCACGGCCGCCCAGGGCTACCACCTCTTCCGGCCGATGCCGTCGGACAAGATCGTCGCGGCGCTCCGGTCACTGCTGGACTCCGCGCAGGCCCGGATCCTGCCGCTGCGCGCCGACGGCGCCTCCTAGCACAGATGCCGCAATGCCCCGATCAGCGTCAACGCTGGCGCGTCGCACTGGAGGAGAGTCGTTGTCCCCTGCGCCGATCCGTCTGCCGGAAGCCCTTGCCACCTCGAACGACGAGTACGCGCTCAAACTCCTCGCCGAGTACTACGGCCGCCCTTACGCAGCGCCGTTCACCCGCGCCTCTGACGGATCTGCACTGCCCACACATGCGCAGACGTGCCTGCCTTGACGTGAACGCCCCTGCGGTGGGTGGCCGGGCATCGCGCTTACTGCTCGGCCAGTTCCGGCCGCCAAGCATCCGCAGTACCTCCATCAGGGCGTCCTGCTAGCCGTAGGCAGACCACAGATTGGTCACCGCATCGTGCGCGGTACGCGCGTCGCTGGGATCACGTGCGGTAGCAGCGTGCAGGTTCGGATGGCCTCGGCCCCAACCATCGACGTCGTACTCGGAGCAAGACATTACGATAAGTATGTACTCACTCACCAACCGTCGCTGCCCCGAGCGGCTCCGCTCTGGTGATGCCGACGGCATGATCGGAGGAGTAGTACCAAGTTTCCTGAAGGCGCCAACTTTCCTGCAGGGGGAAAACGTCGTCTGCTCATCGAGAGTTTCCTGACTGGCCGGCTTTCCTGCTGCGGGAAAGTCGGCCAGTGTGGGAAAATGTTGCCATGTTGGAGTACAGCGAGAGCGCGTTGATCCAACGGGCTCGTATGCAGCTGGTGGAGCTACTGCCAGAGCACTTCGAGCTCACGGACGCGGTGCTCGATAATCGTGGCCCAATCGAGGCGCCTGACGCCGTGTGGCAGCTGAGCGAGCGGAACTCTGGCTACGGACTGATCTTGGTTGAGGGGAAGCGGTCGGTCGCGCCGCGGGACGTGGCCCGACTGCGCGAGCGTCTGTCTGATCCCGTGCTGAGGCTGATGCGAAACCCCACGGTGTTGGTGGTCGCTCCGTGGCTGAGCCCACGGACTCGTGCGCTGTTGGAGGGGAGCAGCTTCTCCTATCTCGATCTGACCGGAAACGTCCGGTTCCGTATCGATCGGCCAGCCGTCTACCTCCGCTTGCATGGGGCCGATCGTGACCCGAACCCGCAGCGGTCGCGGTCGCAGGTGCGGTTGCTGGGTCCGAAGGCGCGCCGGCTGGTGCGGTTGTTGGTCGAGACGGTCCCGCCGTACCGGTTGACGGAGTTGTCCGACACCGGCGGTCTGACGGCGGGGTACGTGTCGAAGCTGTTGGAGTCGCTTGAGGAGCAGGCGCTGGTGGAGCGGGATCGGCGCGGGCTGGTAAAGCATGTGGACTGGCCGGGGCTGCTGCTGGCCGCTGCGAATCGGTACGACCTGCTACGCAACAATGCGGCCAGTACATTCATCGCGCCGCAGGGTGCCTCGGCGCTGTACGCGCAGATGCGCAACGACGAGGCCGGGCTGGACGCGGTTGTCACGGGATCGTTCGCCGCGTCAGAAATTGCCAAGGTGGCGGCGCCGACGCAGCTGGTGCTCTACGTGCGTGACGCGCAGGAGATGCGCCAGTACGGGCGGCTGCTGCCGACCGACCGAGGGGCTGATGTCGTGCTGCTGCATCCGGAGGACGCTGCGCAGATGGCGTGGGCGCGGATCGTTGATGGGCTACCGCACGTCGGGTTGAGTCAGTTGGTCCTCGATCTGCTGGGCGGGAACGGTCGGCTGCCAGAGGAGGGCCAGGCGGTGTTGGACTGGATGCGCGCCCATGAGAATGAGTGGCGCCAGCGAAGTCTGCGGGGGATGGGGGCGCTCGACCGGTAGGGTCGATCCCCATGACTTTGCTGGCTACCGCACCGTTGTACGTGGCTGCACGACGGGTGTTGCTCGATGCTTTGGAGGCGTTGGCCGAGCATCGCTCGGCGGTGATTCTGGCTGGCGCACAGGCAATTTACGTGCGCACCGGTGCGGCGGACCTGGACGCCAGCGTCGCGCCTTACACCAAGGATGCCGATCTGGCTCTCGACCCGCGTGTGCTGGGGCCGGATCCGCAGCTTGAGCAGGCGATGCAGGCGGCAGGGTTCTACCTCGGGCAGGAGCCCGGTATCTGGACGGCCTCGACGATGGTCGATGGGCAACAGGTGGAGGTGCCGGTCGACCTGCTCGTGCCGGCCACGATGGTCCTCGGCAATAGGTCGGCTAGGTTGCCGGACCACGGCGATCGTGCGGCCCGACGTACACCGGGTTTGGAGGCCGCGGTCGCCGACCAGAGCGACGTGTTGATCTGCAGTCTGGAGCCCGAGGTGGACGCCCGACAGCTGATGGTGCCGGTGGCGGGTACTGCGGCGTTGCTGGTGGCGAAGGCTCACAAGCTGCACGACCGGATCCAGTTCTATAAGCCAGAGCGGCCGGATCGGCTCCAGCCGAAGGACGCCGGTGACGTACTGCGGCTGATGCAAGCAGAACCCGCCGATCAGGTGGGCCGGCGGCTGGCTGAGCTGGCTGAGGACGAGACAGCCGGGATGAGCGTGCGCGAAGGGATGCAGCGGCTGCAGGAGCTGTTCGGCCGTCGCCGTGCCACGGGCGTCGACCTGGCTGTGCAGGCTCTGCAAGCGGCCCTGCCCGAGGTTACGGTACGAACGCTGTCGACGGCGTACCTGGCGGTGCTGACCGACAGCTATACGGCAGGCCGTTCGATGGTCGAGCCGGCTTGAGTTGTTGCAGAGACTGGAAGGACGGGCAGCTTCCTGGGACCACGTCGAGGGACCAGGTCGAGCTGGTCGCCCGGGTGTAGTGCATCCGGGTCGTCGGCCGGATCCGGCTCCTGGTCGACAACCAGTACCGCAACCACCGGGCAACCGTCCAAGACCGGCCCGCCTGCTCCTCCCGGGACAGCGCCAGCAACGCGTCACGCGCCCGACGTGCCGCCGCCTCCGACGGGTAGCCACCCCGACACACCCGCTCCACCTTCCCGAGCAGATCCCGGCCGGGGGGTGTGGCTGAGCGAGCTCGAATGGGCAAGTGGGGGAGGTTGACGGGAGCCGGTATCACCCGCAGCATCAAGGTCGCATCACTGTGTAGTCGCGAGCGGGAGGGCCTCATGCTCATCAACATCGTGGCCGGTTTGATCACGGCCGCCTTGCTCGCGGCCGGCGGCTTGGTCCTGCGCCACCGCAAGCACCTCGGACTGCTGCGGACCACTCTGACGTCCGGGCGGCTGCGCGTGTCGGTTGCGGCGCTGCTGCGCATCAAGGACGACGACGGTTATGTCCTGATCCACCACCCGTTCCGGCCGGGGGTGTACGGGCCGCCGGGTGGCGTGATCAAGTACACCGACGAGGCGCGCGGAGCCCTGGACGCAGTAGGGTTTGTCGAGCAGCGCCCGGCCGGCCGCGAGCTGACGATGAGACGCGACTTGCGTGGATTTGTCCCAGCCCGGCATGGCATCGGATTCCTGCGCTGGTATGACCGCTGCGCCGGCCGCGAGTCCGGTCCCGAATGCCTGCGGCGGGAGCTGCGCGAGGAACTGTCCGAGGCCGGGCACCCGGAACTCGCGCCGCTGGCCGGCAAGCTTCGATTCGAGCTGATCAGATCGGTCGTCGACGGGCCGCGGCCCACGCCGGGCAAGCACCACCGCACGATGCGGTCCTTACAGGTGTACGACCCGATCCCCGACTCGCCCGAAGCAGTCGAGCTGCTGCGCCGCATGCTGGAGTTAGCGCGCGACGCGGCAGAGCCCGAGATCATTCTTGCCCGGTCCGCCGATATCGAGGAGGGTCGCCGCGAGCAGTTCCTGATCAGTCCGCAGTCGGCGTTCTTACTGGGCACGCGCCGGATCCATGAGGACCTGCCCGCCCTGCGCTGAGCGGCCGACAGCACGGAGGAGGCGGTACCGGATGGCGCCGACGGTCGACCCGCTCGCCGCGTTCCTGGGTACAGAGGTGGCGTTGGCCTTGCGGCGCTGGGCCAGGGCCGGTGGGGGCATCGTCGAGCTGCCGGACCACAAGTGGAGCGCGTCGGGTTTCACCGGTGCCGTGGTGACCGCAATTCTCTTCAAGGTTCGGCAACCCGGCGGTGGCTGGCTCTCGCGTAAGCAAATCATCAAGGTGATTCCGGCAGGCAAGGAGTGGGAGACGGGCCTGCACGAGCTGGCCTGGGAGCAGAACACCGAGTTTGCCGAGCACTATCTGGTTCGTCAGTTGGGCCGGCCCTGTGAGGTGGGCGACGGGCGCTACATCATGTTCCAGGACATTGCGGGCGACTTGTTGGACTATCGCCCGATCGACCAACTGTCTCCCGAGATGCAGGAGGCAGGTTGCGGGGCCGTGGCGCGGCTTGTCCTGACCGAGTGGAACGGCGACCGATGGCCGGACCGAGTGATGCTCGACCGGGACGCCGTCGACAACTATCTGCGCCACGAGCTGCGGGAGCCAATCGAGCGGATTGAGCGCTGGGCGGACGAGCACGGCCTGGTACGGCCTGGGGACGAGCATGTCGGCGTTGACCGGCTGCCCAATCCCGTCGCGATGGTCCGATCCGGCCTATCCGTGCGGCATGTCGTGATCCAGTACATGTACGGCCTGAGTCACGGCGACCTGCACCGCGGCAACATCCTCGTCCCTGATGCCTTGCCGCTGGAGACTAACCGGATCAGGGTCGTCGACCTGGCGGCCTTCGACCCGGCCGCTCCGCTGACCCGCGATCTTGTCGCGCTATGCCTCTCGGCCGCTGCGGCCGAGCTCGGCGTCACTCCTGAGGCGTCGGCGTCGGAGGAGTTGGTCCATCTGCTCTTGGCCGGCACTGGCGAACCCTCTGGACCGGAGAGGACGGGCAAGATCCTCAGGGCCGTCCTACGGGCGGCCGGACAACCCACGCCCTTTCGGGTCGAATGGCGGGCGCAGTATCTGCTTTCGTTGCTCGCCGGTGCCTTGGCGCACACCACCTACCGGAACCACAGCGATGCCGTGCAGCGCTGGTTCTTCCATGTCGCGACCAGGGCCGGGGCGGAGTTCCTACGGTTCGTGGAAGAAAGGGACATGGTCCCGGCAGAGCCGGAGACGGACGAGAAGCCGGAGCAGGTGATCGTGTCCCTGGTGTCGGCCGCGGCTGATCGGGCCGCCGCCTACGACCTACAGCACCGGCTGGGTGACGTCGCCAAAGTGAGGGCGCTGAACTGGACGATTCACGTCCTGCGGCACCGGGAGGAGGCCGGCGAGTCGCCCCGCCGCGGTCTGAGCCGCCCGGACGTTGTGGTGGTCCTGCTCTCCGAGCGCAGCACCATAGACCCCGGCTGCAAGCGCGAGATCAAGGCAGCCTTGACCGGCGCCATCGATCTGATCGGTTTCCGGACCGATGGGATCGAGGTGCCGCACGACGACCTGCGCGACGCACCGGTGCTGGACTGCGGAGACGAGGGCTTTGCCAATCTCGTTGGCCGGATCACCGAGATCTCGATGCAGGGACGGGTGGGCCGGATGCTGGAGGAGAAGCTGTCCCGGACTGAGGCGGAGGAGCAACGGGCGGACGGCGCGCAGCGGCGAAGGCTCGCGATTCACAACCGTGAGCAGCGGGTGCGGCTGGAGGACGAACTACGCCGCCGGAGGGCCGCGGGCCGCCGTCGTGACGTGGTCAGGCCCGCAGATCTCACCGAGGAGACCGTCTCGGACAGCCGCGTCCGGCTGGTCAACCAGGCGCCGTTTGTCCCGGCGGCCGAGTTCCACGATCGGGTGTCCGAGAAGCACCGGGTAGAGGAGGCAATAGCCGATGCCTCGACTCGGGTGGTCGTGGTCCACGGGGTCGCCGGCGTGGGCAAGACGGCGTTCGCGGCGGAGCTCCGGCGCCGGCTCGCCGCGAGGGAGGCGGAGGCGGAGGCGGATGCCGTCGTCTACCTCTCGGCCGACGGATACCGGTCCATCAATGTGGCCGTCGTGCTCGCCGACCTGGCCCGGGCACTCCCGGAGAGCTCGGGCCGGGCACGGCTCGAGGAGCGTCTGAACGACCCGGTCGAGTGGCGCGAGAAGCTGACCGATGTGCTGGCAGCACTTCGTAACACCCCGGTCGTCGTGATCCTCGACGCCGCGGAACATCTGCTCGACGACGGCGCCTTCCAAGACCGGGAGCTGGGCGCGCTGGTCATGGAGCTGGCCGGTCGCCCTGGGCACGCAACGACGCTGGTCCTGACGGTCGCGGGCGGGCGGCCGCAGCAGCTCCGCCGTGACCTACCAGCCAATGTTCGATTTGTCCCGATGAACCCACTGCCGTTCGACGACGCCATCGCCCTGCTGATCGCGCTTGACCGTGGGGCGGCGCTGGCCCTGTACCGGATGGAGCCGGGCGACCGGCAGCGTGCGTACATGCTGAGTCAGGGGAACCCGCGCATCCTCGAGTTGTTGGTTGGCGTGCTGCGGCAGGAGCCGGGCACACCGGTGCCCCGCCTTCTCGACGAACTGGAGCGGGTGCCTCTGCCGGATGTCGAGGCGACGCTGCTCGAGGCGACCTTCAGCAACCTCGACCGCACGCAGCAGCGGGTCGTGCAGGCGCTCGCGGTCTACGGGCGGCCGGTCCCACCGGAGGCAGTCGACTTTCTGCTGGCAGCCCTGGTGCCAGGTGTCGACAGCGCCCCGATCCTGCGGGGCCTGCACGAACGGCGCGTCGCCCACCACGACCACGGCCACTACTTCCTGCCGCCCGCAGAGAGCGACCGAGTCGTCCGGGGCTTGAAACGTGGCGATCTCGACGACCACCGCCGGGTGCCTCTGCCTTTCACCCGCTTTGCGATGTGGCATCACGCCGCGAGGTACTTCGAGGAAGGCCGGGTGGCCCGGGTTCGAAGTCTGCTCGATCTGCGGCCCGCGTTCAGCGAAATCGACCTTCGTATCCGGGCCTGGGACTGCCGTCGCGCATACGAGGTCATGAACACCATTGAGGACTACCACCTGCGCCGCTGGGGACAGAGCAACGCACTGCTTGAATGGCGGCGTGCGGTCAGGGGCCGAATTGGGGACGACACCGAGGAAGCGAACAACCGCCGCCGCATCGTCGCGGCGCTGCAACAGCAGGAACGCATCGAAGACGCCCTTGTCGAACTGGCGGAGGCCCGCCGGAAATGCTCCTGGTTCGGCGCGCCCAAGGCCCGGCTTATGCTCGACATCCAGCTGGCGACCGTCCGCTTCGAAGCCGGCGAGTTCAGCCACGCCGCGCGACTCTTTCGCCGGCAGGTTTGGCAATGCCGCATTTTGGGCAGAAGACGCGAGCTGGTGATCGTCCGCGCTGACCTGGCGCTCTGCCTGGCTCGGACTGGCCACCACGCGTCGGCGCTGCGCGCCTTCAGCACGGCGCTCGCGAACGCTCGCGCGCTGCTGGACACCGTGGAGCGCGACCGGATCCTCCCGTTGCTTCTCATTGACTATGCCTGGGCCCTCGGGCAGATCGGTGAGCCGCGATCGGCGTTGGCCCTGCTGCAGGAAGGTGCCGCCGTCGCGTCCGGAGCGGCTACCGAGGACGAGGTCGCCCTGGGGCTGTGCTTCAACGGCGAGGCTGCCGTTCACATCGACTCGGATGCGGCCAGCGAGGCCGTCGAGCCGGCCCGGCGTGCCGCCGAACTGGGAGTGCGTACCCGCGATCCGCGTCTGATCCGACAGGCCAACCTTAACCTGGGCTTGGCGTACCTGTGTCTCGGTGGCCGGGACGACGAGGCGCTCGTCGCCGCGGAGGTCAGCGCGAGGCTGGACAGCGGGGATCGTGCGGTTGGGGCGAACGGTCTGCTCGGGATAGCCGCGTTCCGCCAGCGGATGCGAGACCGGGCGCGGCTGGCGTTCCTCACCTCGCGGGACGGGGCCAGCGAGCGCATCGGCCGGGAACCCGGCGACTATCTCGCGTGGGAGGCCAAAGGACTGGCCTCCTTCGGCCTCGCCCTGATCGAGGAGTCACAGCGGCGCAGACGCCTCGCCGAGGCTGGGGAAGCCTTCGAGCGGGCTCGTCAGATCACCTCGGCGCGGGGTGCCGTTAATCGCAGCACCGCCCTGCTCGGTGCCTTCGGCGAGCGGGCCGATGACGATTTGGTCGCGGCGATGACAGCGGTGGCCCGGGGCTCCGCGTCACCCTTCTCTTACTAGATCTTGAACACCGACCGTACCGACACGTTGCTTTCGGTCCCGTCGGCCCAGCGGACCCGGAGGCGGCGCAGGCCAGCCCGGTTGACGTGCACGACCTCGCCCGTAGGCTCCTGACCTGGCCGGGGATGTCGTCGTCGGACCCAGTCACCGCGCCGCCATCCCTTCCGATTCGAGGGAGCATCGCCCGGGCCAATGGATCGATAATTTTCATTGACCACTGTCGTCACTCCTCGGTTGCAGACAAAGGCGCAAAGGTCGCCACGCGGAACTGATTGTCCGCCAGCGCAAATAGGATTTCCGGCACGGTCGGGAATAATGGCGACGCCAAGGTATGTACGCCTGAAGTTACCGTGCCGGCACTCTGCGCGTCTATGACATCTTTGATGGCAGTGAAGTGCCGTCCATGGCGGTATCCTGTCGTGGCCACGCCGGGTCGGCACTGCCTTCCGGCCTCCGCTCGCACTGGCGAATAACGGTAGGAGCAGCTTGTCGAGTCGTATTCGGATCGCCGTTTCCGATCCGCTTCCCATGTTCGGTCGGGGGATCGCTCAAGTAATGCGCGACACCGACCACGATGTCGAATTTCCCGCCGATCTATTCACCTGGAGTGGGTATGCAGGGCCGCATATCATTTTGCTGACCCTGCTCTGTCCGTCAGATTGGACGCTGCTCGCGAGGCTGCGGGACAGCCGGCCGCGAACCGCGGTAGTTGCTGTCATCGAGAACGGCGATGTGGACCGATGCGTGCGAGCGTTGACCTCCGGCGCCGTGGGCGTAATGGCGCGGGAGGCCGACGCCGGTACGGTGCGCAGCGTCCTGTCGGCAGCCGCCTCGGGCCGCAGCCTCCTTCCGGCCGACGTGGTCCGGGCTCTGACGTCACTCCCCCGGTCACCGCAAGCCGGGCATGTCCCTACGGAGATCGAGATCTCGTGGATACGCCTGCTCGCCCAGGGCTTCACGGTCGCGCGGCTAGCCGCGCACGCGGGTTACTCCGAGAGAATGATGTTTCGCGACCTGCGCGCCGTCTACGAACGATGGGGTGTCGCCAACCGCACCGAGGCAATCGTCCACGCACGCGGAAACGGTTGGATCTAAAGCTCAAGGCCGTGAAGTTAGGTGTACGGGTTGGTAGTCAACAGGCGGTCTGACCTGGTCTATGCCCGGTACATGAAGGAAGCGGAGCTCCGGTAGAAACGGGTTGTCCGACCAAAGACATCCGTCACCGAGGGAGCTCCGCTGTCCCTTCAGTCTGCCATCACCCGCCAGGTCACTGTCGCCGACGGGGTCTTCGCCCCTGGCCATCTCGGCGAGCTGACTCAGATCGTCCCGTTCGACATGGTCGATGCCGTCCTCGCCGAGCAGGGCGCCACCCAGCAACGGCTGCGTAAGCTACCCGCCCGGGTCGTGGTCTACCTGCTACTGGCCGCCGCCCTGTTCGAGGAATGCGGCTACCTCACGGTCTGGCGCAAACTCACCGGATCTCTCGACGGCCTGCCGATCCCGAAGATCACCGGCACCGGGCTGTGGCACGCCCGAGCACGCCTCGGCGTACGACCCTTGCGGGCCTTGTTCGACCTGCTCCGCGAACCCGCCGCAGCGATCCGCACCATCGGTGCCCGCTGGTGCGGCCTGCTGGTCGTCGCGATCGACGGGACCTGCCTGGACGTGCCCGACAACCCCGCCACCCGCACCCGGCTGGGCAAACGGTCCAACCAGTACACCCAGGCCAGCGGCTATCCCCAGATCTCGCTGGTCGCCCTGGTCGCCTGCGGCACCCGCGCGATCATCGATGCGGTCTTCGGACCGGGCAGCACCGGCGAAGCCACCTACGCCGCCCGGCTGACCCGGTCCCTGGACCCCGGCATGATCGTCCTGCTCGACCGGGGCCTGTCCAGCAACACCCTGCTCGAACAGGTCGCCGGGACCGGCGCGGCGTTGCTGGCCCGGTTGACCGCCGTCCGTAAACCACCGGTCCTGCGGCACCTGAGCGACGGCTCGTTCCTGTCCCGGATCGGCTGCCTCGACGTGCGCATCATCGAATGCGAAATCACCATCGCCACCACCACCGGCCGGCGCACCGGCGTCTACCGCCTCGCCACCACCCTGCTCGACCACCGCCGACACACCGCAGCCGCCCTGGTCACGCTCTACCACGAGCGATGGGAGATCGAATCAGCGTTCTTCGCGATCAAGAAAAGCATGCTCGGCCGCCGGGTCCTGCGCAGCAACCACCCCTCGGCCATCGACCAGGAAATCTACGCCCTACTCACCACCTACCAGGCCATCCGCATCGCGATCACCGACGCGGCCACCACGACCGGCACCGACCGGACCGGGCCAGTTTCAGCATCGCGCTACAAACCGCCCGCGACCAGGTCATCCAGGCCGCGAACATCATCGCCGACACCGTCATCGACCTGATCGGCACCATCGGACGCGCCGTACTCGACCGCCTCATGCCCACCCGCCGACTCCGCATCAGCCCTCGCGCTGTGAAACGACCGCTATCGAGATACGCGTACAAAAGCCTCCGCGTCGACCGACGCACCTACCAAGCAACCCTCGAAATCAGCATCTTGACGCCCGCAGACGGCCCGTAACTTCACGGCCTTGATCTAAAGCTGTCGGCGCTGGGCGCGATCAGGCCGGATTCGTAGGCCATACCATCAGCTGGACAGGGTCACGGCAGTGCAGAGCCGGCAGCGCCAGCCTCACCGAGGTGGTGGCCGACGGACTCGCGGACGTCAGCACGGACAGCGGCATCGTCCCACTTCACCCGGGTGAAGAAGTCCCTGCCGCCGTGGCGGCAGAGTCGCGAGTACCAGGGCTTGGACCTGTTCGAAGCCCCGCAGGGCGCGTTCGATAGACGTCCGGTCGGCACCGGCGGCGGCGAAGTCCGGGTCGGTGGATGCCATCTACGGCCGGCGGTTCGGGGAGAATATTGGGGTGAGTCGAGGAAGAGCCGATGGAGCGGACTACTCGTCGGTGAACGCGAGCCGGGTGCGGAGGCGGTTGAAGTGGCTGTACGGGATGGTCTTGTCGTGCTGGAGGCGGCCGACGACGATGCCGGGATGGACACCGGCTTCCTTCGCTAGAGCGACGGCCTGCGCTTGGGAACGGACAGTGGCCAGGCGGCTGTCGAACGGTCGAGGTAGCAGGACCCGGCCGGCGAAGTCGTCTGCTTCGAGTTCCATGGCGTTGTCGGTGTCGGGGCGGTCGATGCCGTCAACGATGGTGAACCTTCTGCGGTCGTGCAGAAGGACGTGTGCTGCCTCGTGGAAGAACGTGAACCAGAAGATGTCCGCCCAGCGGTGCCGGACGCTGAGCTGGATGAGTGGTCGTTCGCTGGGAAGCCAGCGGACGGCGCCGTTGATGCGGGCGCCGACGATCTCGCGTTCGACGACGAGTGCGACGCCCGCGCCAGCGCACAGGGATTCGAGTTGCGCCAGCCAGATCTGGGGGTCCTCGATGTTGGTGAGGGCGCGTATGCGGGGGAGGTGGTCACGGAACCGGCTGCGGTCGAATGGTGGTAGGTCGGCTCGGTCGGCCCGGATCTCGCCGATGCGCAGCCACGCGGCGAGCGCGCCGTAGTCGACGTCGAAGGCGCGGGACTGCCGATAGGCGGTCGGTACCGCCCAGACCTGGTGCCACGCGTCCGGTGAGGCGACCTTGAAGAAGGCAAGGACCTCGCGCAGCCGTTCGACCGGCGACGTGTCGCTGCGGACGAAGCCTCTGCGGATGAGTTCCGCGACCGGGAGCTGGTTCAGCCAGTCGACGTGCGCCTGCAGCCGGGTGGTTTCCTCCAGCCGGGTCTGCGCCACCTGGTAGGCCGCCTCCAGCCCGGTCCACACCTGCGCCGCCACGCCGGTGACCAGTTCAAGCCTCACAGCCGTCTCGGCGCTCAGCGTCGCCGTGCCGAGCACGATCTGGTTGATGTGCTTGGTGGACAACCCCGTCCGCCGCGCCAGGTCGGCCTGGCTCATGCCGCGTTCGGTGAGGACCTCGACCAGCGTCTCGCCGGGCGGGACCGCGTAGTCGGGCCGGAACCGCCGGGTGTTACCGGTGTTTGTCATCGGCGAGTCCTTCCCGCTGGTTGATCGCTTACGGAGAGCACACGCACGGTGCCAGCGCCGTCGGACGTCCGGTCGTCGAGGGCGAACCGGATGACCGCCACGTTGCCAACGTTGATCATCCACGTGTCGTCCGTCGCATCGCGGCGCAGGCCGCCCGGAAGTGCGAGCAGCGCCTCGACGGTCGGAGCGGCCTCGATCTGCAAGAGCCTGCGGCCGACCGCCATCCCGCCCGCCGCCCCCCAGCGCGCCGTCAGCTTGGCTGCCCGGCTACACAACTCGGCGGTCTCGTTGTCGCCGAACCAGATGTCCATTACCCCGGACTCTAGCGTTTCATGCACGGGTCACCTCTACGCAACTGTTTCGTAGACCTATCCGGTGCATGAAACGGTCTGGCCGTGAAGTATCGTGAGACAAGGTCGACAACAGGCTCGGCCCGAGACGGAGGCACACAGGTGGTGGAGCGGGTACGACCAGTGAGCGGCGATCGGTTCCAGATCCTGTCACTGGACGGGGGCGGGCTGCGGGGGATGTTCTCGGCCGCGGTCCTGGCGGGTCTCGAGGAAGACCTCGACATCCGCATCGTCGACCACTTCGACCTGATCGCCGGAACGTCGACCGGCGGGATCATCGCGCTGGGCCTGGGGTTGGGCCTCACCCCGCGGGAGATCCTGCAGTTCTACACCGACCACGGCTCGCGGATCTTCCGCGACCGCAGCCGGCTGCGCGGCGTGCGGCACCTGCTGCGCGCCAAGTACGCCGCCGAGCCGCTGCGCACCGCGCTGACCGAAGTCCTCGGCGAGCGCACCTTCGGGCAGAGCACCAAGCGGCTGCTGATCACCTCGTACAACATCGGCGCGGACGACGTCTACCTGTTCCGCACCCCGCACCTGCCGACGCTGAAGCGGGACTGGCGTGAGCGTGCGGTCGACGTCGCCATGGCCACCGCCGCCGCGCCGACCTACCTGCCCGGCATGCCGCTGGGCGGCGCCCGGCTCGTCGACGGCGGTATCTGGGCGAACAACCCGGCGATGGTCGCGCTGACCGAAGCGGTCGGCCCGCTCGGCGTGTCGCTGGAGCAGATCCGAGTGTTCAGCCTCGGCACCACGACTGACCGGCGGCACCGCAGCCGCCGCCTCGACCGGGGCGGCCTGTTCCCCTGGGCGCGCGACGCGGTCGAAGTCCTCATGCGCGCCCAGAGCGAGAGCGCCGCCAAGCAGGTCCGCCACTTCCTGGGCAAGGACAACGTCCTGCGGCTCAACCCGACCGTGCCGACCGGCGCGCTCGCCCTGGACAAGGTCGACGCCGACGCCCTGATCGGCCTCGCTGGGCACCACAGCCGCGACGCATCACCGGCCTTCACCCGCTGCTTCGCCGACCACACCGCGCCGGCGTACGTCCCGCACTACCCGGCCCGGGAGGACTGACCCATGCACACCGTGGAACAGATGGACACCATGGAGGAGATGCTGTCGATGCTGCTCGACGGCGCCGTCGAAACCCTCGACATCTCCCCGCACCTGTACCAGCTCGCCGTCGACAAGTACGAGGAGGTCGGCACCTGGCTGGCCGAGCACGGCACCCCGGACTGGCGCATCTACCCGCAGGGCTCGTTCCGGCTCGGTACCGTCGTGCGGCCGAACACCCCGGCGGGGGAGTACGACATCGACCTAGTGTGCTGGCTGCCGATCGCCAAGGAGTCCACCACCCAGGCCGAACTTAAAGAGCGCGTCGGGCGCATGCTGCACGCCTTCGTGCGGTTCAAGCACCACCAAGGCCACGGTGACGGCCCCGCCAGCTGCGTGTCCACCCGCCGCTGCTGGACCCTGAGCTACCCCGACGACGGATTCCACCTCGACGTCCTGCCCACCATCCCGGACGCCGACCTGCCGCCCACCGGCATCCTGCTCACCGACAAGCAACTGCGGCTGTGGCAGCACTCCAACCCGATCGGCTACGCCACCTGGTTCCAGCAGCAGTCGCAGCTCGATCGCCGCCTCGTCGAGGCGAAGCGGCACGCGAACGTCGCCGACGTGCCCGACTGGCAGGTGCGCAGCACCCTGCAGCGGGCCGTGCAGATCCTTAAGTGGCACGCCATGCTGTACTTCGCCGACGACACCGACCACCGGCCCCCGTCGGTCCTCATCACCACCCTCGCCGCCCGCGCCTACCTCGGCGAGTCCGACCTCTTCAGCGCCACCCGCGCCGTGATGGACCGGATGAACGCGTACGTCGAGAACCGCCACGGCCAGTTCTGGGTGCCCAACCCGGCGCACGAGGACGAGAACTTCGCCGACAAGTGGAACGAGTATCCGGAGCGGCGCAAAGCCTTCCTCCGCTGGCACAACGACCTCGCTCTTCTGCTCGACGAGCTCGTGCATCTGCAGCACAAGGGACTCCCGGCCCTCGCCGCCCGGATGTCGGAAAGCTTCACCGCCGACGCCGTGCAACGCTCCTTCCAGCGGCTCGCCGAGCGCCGGACCATCCAGGTGAAGACCGGCAAGTTGCACATGGCCACCGGCGGCCTGCTCACCACGACCGCGTCCGGACCGCGCGTCCCACGACACACATTCCATGGTCAGCATCCCCACCCGCGCGGTTAACCTCACCAGGCAGCTCGTCGCGATCACCACCGTGCTGCCTGACGCCGAAGGCGCCGTCCGCGGCGGCGAGCTCACCTGTACCGTCCGGCTTCAGCCGTCGCCGGCCAGCCGGACCTACACCGTGCGTCTGACGTACCGGCACGGACTCCGTCCCAAGGTCACCGTCATCGACCCGCCTGTGCTCGAGTTGCACTCAGACGCGGAGGCGCTCCCGCACGTCTACCCCGGCGACGAGCTGTGCCTGTACTACCCGGGCGAGTGGAAACACCACATGCTCCTGGCGACCACGATCCTGCCCTGGACCACCGAATGGCTCCTGCACTACGAGCTGTGGCTCATCATCGGGTATTGGGCGGGCGGCGGCGACACTCACGCGACCGGAGGGGCAGTGCACTACCGACCGAACCGTGGCGCCTGACCACCGACGTGTGGGCTCTGGCTCACTTTTGGTGGTGACATTCCGTAGCGACCTCGCAGATGCACGCGCGGACCGATGACGCTGATGTCGCGGGGTTTTCGCCGGAAGCGCGCGACCCCGACTCGCTGCCCTGTTTGCCCTGGTTGCACCAATTTAAACAGCGCAGCCACCCAGCCGTTGAGATCGCTACTCTCTGCTACCACCGAAAGTGAGCCAGAGCCGAAATCGATGCAGTCCCGCCTTAGATCCACACTCCCCCATTGTCCTGCGGCGACGTGCTGGCGATCAGCTGTCGGGTAGCCGACATTTGCGCTCGGCCGCCGGAGTCGTCGTACCCGCGAGGCATACTCGCCCGGAGTCAGGTTTCGCGTCGAGCCGTGAGGATGACGGGTCGTGTCTCGAGGCAAGAAGGTCAGCCGGCAAACCCTTATCGGTGAGGCTGGCGTGGCGCTGATCCATACCCGGGTGACCGCGATGGGCTTCCTCTTCGAACCACACCGGCTCGATCATGGAATTGACGGCCGCATCGAGCTCATCGATCCCGTTACTCAAGAGGCTCTCAACCTGACGCTGCTGGTGCAGAGCAAGGCCAGCACGCTGCCGTTCCCGGGCGAGACCGACACGTCCTTCCGCTACACCTGCCGCGAACGCGACCTCCACTACTGGCTGGGCGGCAACGCCACGGTCATCCTGGTCCTATCGCACCCAGACGACAACGAGGCCTGGTGGGTCGACATCCAGGCCGCCTTCGCGGATCCGGCGCGACGGGCTTCCCGTACCGTCACGATCGACAAGCGCCGGCAGGTGTTCGATGCCTCCGCTGCCCCCGAGCTCCTGCGGCGCGCGACGAAACCCTGCTATTCGTCCGGAATGGACGAGGGCCCTGGCCGCCTGATATCCGAGGCGGGGAGCCCGTTCGCCCTCGAGGTTCACGAGGCGATCACCCCGTTCGGCGACACCACCGACCTCCCCGAGCTGCCACCGTACGTTCCTCGCCAGCACGACGGTGATCTCGAGAAGATTGTGCAGAAGGCGGCCGCTGGCACCAGCGGAACGCACTGCTGCTCGGCAACTCCTCGACGGGAAAGACCCGCTCGGCCTGGGAACAGGTCCACCGCCTGCCGAGCCATTGGCGCCTGTGGCACCCGGCGTCGCCAGACGAACTGGTCGAGCGGTTGCCGTCGGTCGGGGCGCATACCGTGCTGTGGCTGAACGAGTTGCCTCGCTATCTGTACACCGACGACGTTCGCCGGGATGAAACGATCGCGGCCGGGTTGTCGGAAGCACTCCGCAGCGCCGATTGCACCCCCGTACTGATCCTGGGGACGCTCTGGCACGAGTACCGGTTGCGCCTGGCCCCGGCCGAGGTCGAGATCGGCAGCGAGACCCGGCCGAACGCGCGGATCCTCGTCACGGGCAACCTGATTCCCGTCCCGGAGACCTTCGGTGACGTCGAGTCGGGCCGACTCGCCGAGGCCGCGGTCACCGACGCCCGCCTCGCCGAGGCCCTGGCCCGGGCCGAGGAAGGGCACATCACCCAGTACCTCGCCGGCGGCCCCGCGCAGATCCAGCGGTATCGAACGGCCGACCCGGTGGCCCGAGCCGTGTTGCACGCCGCGATGGACGCCCGCCGTCTCGGCTGGGGCGAAGTCTTACCAAGTGGCTTCTTGGCCGCCGCGGCCCAGTCCTACCTGACCGACCTGCAACGTGCCACCCTGCCGATCGACTGGTTCGACCGTGCCCTTACGGACTATCTACTTCCGCTGTGTCAGGGCGCCCGGGGACCGTTGTCGCGGGCCGGCGACGACTTCCGGCTCGCCGACTACTTGGAGCAGCACGGCAAGCGCACCCGCCAGAGCAGCCGCCCACCGGACGGTTTTTGGGCGGCCGCGCTGCGCGACGACGTCACCGGCGGGGATGCGGCGGCCATGGCCAGGGCGGCGTACCGGCGCGATCGGCGGGAGATCGCCCACCGGTTGGCGTTGGAGGCGGCGGTCCGCGGTGATCGAGCCGGATTGGCCACCTTCGCAGCGATGGTGGAAGAGGACGAGGGCCGCGACGAGGCATCGCCGTACCTCGAACTCGCGGCGGAGAACGGAGATACTCGGTCGCAGCTGGTTCTCGGTCACCGATGCGAGGACTCGGGCGATTACGACGCTGCCGAAGCCTGGTATTCCCTGGCCGATGACGGCACCAACCCGCACGCCCTCGTCGGCTTGGCATCATTGCACGCACGCCAAGGGCGGTATGAGGTCGCCGACGAGCTCTACCAGACCGCCCTGGCCAACGGCGGGGCGCGAGAGGTGGAATACCAGGCCCGCGACCTCGCCGAACGCGACGAACACGACGACGCTCTCCGGCTCGCTGAGGAGTCGTTCCGGCACGGCAACCGGGAGGCGCTCACCGGCCTGGCGTGGCGGTACACCGGCCCCGACCTGCCACGCGCCTTCGCCGTGATGCGGCGCGCGATGGCACTCGGCTTCGACGATGCGATCACCGAGATGGTCATTCTCGCCACGACGGCCAACGACCCCGCGCTCGTCACGAGGTACTGCGACCTCGCGATCGAGTCGGGCCATCCCAATGCCCAGCGTGTGGCCGGGCATGTCCTCGCGCGTTCCGGTGACGAGCGCCGAGGCGCGGCTCTGCTCTGGCGTGCCTTCAATGGAGGCCTGCACTGGTCCCTGTTCGAGCTGGCAGTGAGCTCCGCGAGCGGCAGGGTCGCGTCCGTGCCGCGCGCCGACTCTACCGGCGGCTGACCAGCGTCGGGCAAGTCTTCGCACTGGTCCGGCTGGCCGCCTCGTACGAGCAGGCGGGCGACCAGGCCACCGCCGAACATCTGGCCGCAAAGTACGCACGGCTGGAACACCTGGGACCAAAGGACAGCGGATGGCATTGGGTCGCCGAGGCGCGATACCAACGCGGCGACCATGCCGGCGCGAAGAGACTGCTGGAACGGCTCGCGTCCGCCGGCGACACCCACGCTCTGGTCACGATGGCCGAATGGGCCATCAAGACCGGCGATCGGCCGGAGGCCGAGGCAGCGGTGAATCGAGCCATCGACAGCGGGGCGCCCGGAGCGAAGAAGCTCCTGCTGCAACCGAGGCAGTCGTCAGAATAAGCCGAGCTGACCGGGTATCTGCTCCTCCCGGCTAACCGTCGAGGGCACCTGTGGCACGGGCCAGTCCGCTTCCTCAATTTCTTCGAGCTAGGCCAGCATCGGCCGGTATCGGTAGCAAACGGCTGCGCGAGCACTTGGACCGCTTGAAGTTCTACGGCGAAACGGCTACGGCCTGAAGTTTGATCAGGATCGCGCCCGCAATGTATTGGACGACCTCCGAACCGGCGGCATGTCCGACGTCGATGTCACCGTGAGCGCGTTCGCAGCGTTGCACGTTTCGGTACGGGCAGAAGATCCGCGAACTGGCGAAGAGGCAGATGCTCCGACTCGCGTGGCAGACAGGGGCTGCACGGGGTCGTCCTGCTGCCCTTACCTAGCCCAACTGTGGTGCCAAGACCTTGTCGTCAACGTCGCGACCGGTTTGGCGCAGTGACCCCGACGAGGCCTGTCCGGCGCTGTCGCAATGAGCGATCGGGTGCTGTGATGCCGACGGGCCGGGTGATCAGGCACCAGAGCAGCGAGATCGCCGAGAGAGATCTCGTGATGTTTTCGGGCTTCATGCCGCGGCTCGCCGCAATACACCACCACATCGAGGCAAGACCATCGGGCGATGTGGTCCGGCGGAGGTTGTGAGGGCCCGTGGGTGCTCGGTGGGTGCTCGGACGTCGGGGTACTGGCACGGATTCATTGGAACTGGGGTGGATTTAGACGCCATCCATGACATCGGTAAGTGTCGCTTGAATCCCGTACCTGCGAGGACCCGTTCGGACTGAGTGGGACGCGGTTGGACTGGGCTGGACAACTTGTCGATTCATCGATGGACTGGACTACGGATCAGAAGGTTAGGGGTTCGAGTCCCTTCGGGCGCACAAGATCGACAAGGCCCTGACCTGCCGTAACGGTGGTCAGGGCCTTGTCTGTTTCTGTCCATGAGGGACGGGTGGCTGCTCGGTGGCTGCTCGTGCGACGAGCATCCCCTGCGTGTCGATCTGTCCGCGGGTGTCCGGGCGGGTCCGCGCGAGCTTGACGATGCCGAGCTTTCACTCTTCCTCAATCAATCCACGATAATTGATCGAGTGCGTGGAGAAGCGGGTTCGAGAGAACGTGATTCCGGCCCCGGCAAATTCGCTGTCACGAACCCCGGCCGGCTGTTTCTCTGGGCGTAGTGGCGTGCTGGGCTGGCGAGCCGGTGCACACGAACGGGAACATCGGCGAAGCCGTCATGCACGGCATCTTCATCGAGGTGAAGGGGCCTGCCCTGCGTGGTACCCACCCCGGCGCCTCTCGGGCAGAGGCCGGGGCGCGCACCTGACCGTGCTCAGATGTCGACGTTCGGGGCTGGTTTCTCAGTGAACTCCCACCGGTCGCCGTGACCCGAGGCGATCGCGATCGCCTCGATCACCCGCCGGGCCGCCGCCGGATCATCGACGAAGCTGACGACAGCGTCGAGGCCGACCGGCGGCCCACCGGCGAGGCTCGCGGCCACGGCGATCATCTGCCGGTCACGGTCCGGCACGTCGGCATCCGCGGCGAAGCCGGCCAATACCGCCCAATCGCGGACCTGCCCCGTCTCCACGGTGCCATCCGCGCCCCACACCAGACTGATCCGCTCCACGAAGTCAGCGAAGCCCGGCTGGTCCGGGACTGCGGTGAAGGTCAGCAGATGCACGGCGGCCCGCCGGCCGAGCGAGGCGCCGGTGGCGATGTCGGTGGCCAGGAGGCCCCGAATCGCGTCACCGGTCAACTCGGCGGGGAAGTCCAGCCGGGGACTGCGATGCAGCGGCGGCGCCGTATCGGGGTCGGCCAGCAACCCTGCCACCCGCAGGCACTCCACACACGGCGGCAACGCGGCAATGTCGACGCACGTGTCAGTGCGATACAGGTCGTACGGAAATTCGATCGCCGACTGATCATCGCCCCGGACCGGACGCTCCGGAGCCGAACACAGCGTGTAACCCGTCATCCCGTCGTCCCCGCCGCCCAGAGGGTGGAGGTCCACGGACAGGTGCCGGAACGTGCCGTCCGTACACGGTTCAGGTGTCATCGGGTCCTCCTCACCACCGGGTGCTTCCCGGCCGCCCGTGACAGCGAAGTCTATCCATGCCCTGCAACGGTTCCCGACCCACGCCATCCGGCCGCGGCCCGGGCGGCGCCAGCCGCAAGATCGGGTGCACGCTCATGCCGCAAATGGGGCGCGAGGTGGAGAGTTGCTTGGCTGCGCCTTGGCGCATGCCGCCGTCGGCCCGCCGCACGCGGGCAGCGGAAGGCGCCAGGGTTGATAATCCTCGTTCCGAGGAGCCCGGAACCCTGGTGCCGATCTTGACGCTGTCAGCCATGCACCGGATGTATGTCGTTCTGGCGGAGCTGCGGTGACCCACCCGCTACGGGTGCTAGCATTGCTCTCATTGGCTCAGGTGACGGGAGAAGCGATGGCGGCCCTCAGCATCAGAGATCTCGACGACGCGGTACGGGAAAAGCTGCGCCTCCGCGCTGCGCAGCACGGCCGATCCATGGAAGCCGAGATCCGGCACATCCTCACCGCGGCCGTCGCCGAGGATGTGCCGGCAACCGATCTGTTCAGCGCACTCACTGATCGATTCGCCCGACTCGGCGGCGTCGAACTGGATCTACCGGCCCGTTCCACGCCACCCCGTGCGGCGAGCCTGCCCGAGTGATGATCGTTCTCGACACCAACGTCGTCTCCGAACTCATGCGGGCCGAGCCCGCGCCAGCGGTCGTCGCGTGGCTCCAGCAGAGTTCGAGCGCCGGATTGTTCACCACAGCCGTCACCGTCGCCGAGATCCGCTACGGCATCGCTCGGCTGCCGGAGGGGCAGCGCCGGGAATCACTGCACCAAGCCGCCAACGAGATCTTCGCCGCCTTTCCTCGCCAGGTACTGCCCTTCGACCTGGCCGCAGCCGGCGCCTACGCCGACGTAGTCGCTGGCAGGGAAAGGCTCGGCCACCCGATCGACGGCTTCGACGCCCAGATTGCCGCCATCTGTCGTACCCAAACTGCCGCCCTCGCCACCCGAAACACCAAGGACTTCACCGACACAGGGGTCGAGGTTATCGATCCTTGGCAGGACACGATCACCTGAGACGGTCACCCTGCCCGCCTCCGCGGAAGCGCCGTGACGCGCGGCGCTTCACACCACATGACGGGTGGCCCACTGCTGCAGGGTGGGCAGCGCCCAGCGCAGGTGTGTGCTGATGGTGCTGTCGGCGCGGGGTTTGCGTCGGGGTGGGCTGGTCGAGCCGTGGCGCATCTCTTGAAGCCACTCGGTCGGCTCGTCGCGCATGAGAGCGGGCAGGCTGGCGGTGCTGATCGTGAACCAGGCGAGGATGGCAGGTTGCCGATCGTCGTCGAGCAGGCCCGCGTCGTCGAGGACGTCGGCGACCACGGCGGCGGAGCAGTCGAGGAGTCGAACGGGGCGGGGGCGTGCTGACGGATCACGTCGATCAGCGATGATGACATGCGCGGGTGTGGTCCTTCTCGGTGTCATGTTGTCTCAGCAACTACATGATCACCGACGGACCGCACCCGTCCTACGCCACCCTCCAATCAGGCCAGCGACACCGCAAACCCCCAGGTCAGAAACACCCTCAGCCGACTACGCAAAGCCCTTGGCCTATCTTGCTGCCACCAACAACGGCGCTTCTACTCCAAGCCTCACAAGTCAGACACCGTCACGACTTTGCCGGGGCCCTGGTCGATCCGTCGTTCGGTTCCGTCACCGGTGATGGCGAAAACGCCGTTCGGCACATCGTCGAGAGTTGCTACCCGTGACGTGGCGGTCAGCAAGCTGGCCTCGGTCTCTCCGCCGATGTAGAAGACATACACGTCGCCGAGTTCCTCGCCGTCATCGTGCACCTCGGCCGCGCCTTCGTCTTCCAGGTCGACCAGGAAGTCCTCGACCTGGTCGATCCAGGGAAACGCGTCGGCACCCGAGTCAAGACCCGGAGTGGGTACCAACGGAACGTGGATCTCGACGACACAGGTCATACCGACATGATCACTCAGGCATACGGCAGAGGCCAAGCAACTCGAAGCAGGGCTACCAGCGTGCGCAGTCGGCGGCATGAGCGTGCACCCGATCTTGCGGCCAGCCATCCCGATCGCGGCAATCAGGGCGGTGTCGTCGACCGCAGGGCCGTTCGCGTGTGAATATCGGTTGCCCTGCGAATCATGGATCGGTGACGCTGGCGTGATGGGCTTCGACAATGTGGTGGCCGCCTGGCAGCGGGACGGTTTCGTAATTCTTCCCGGATTCGTCCCCGTTGACGAGTTGAAACCGGCGGTTGCTGAGCTGAGTCAGATGTTCCCTACGGCCGATGGGTTCCACGCCGGCAGCGACCCGCGTCGAGACAGGTTCATCGGGGATGAGTTCGCCGGCATTGATACGTTTCCGTTCGCAAGTACCGAGCTGAGCCTGCTGGCGGTGAACGACCGGGTCTTGGCGCTCGCCGAGGCCCTGCTGGATGAGCGCGACATCCACATCTACGGGGCAGAGGCATGGGCCAAGTACACCGGCGCATGCGACTACGACCAGGACATGCACCGGGACTACCTCAACCACACGATCCTGGTCCCCAGTGCGGCGCCAGGTTGTCGACAGGTCGAGATGTTTCTCTTCCTGAACGACGTCCCCGAGGAACTCGGGCCGCCGCATCTGGTCTCTCGCAGGCACACCGCTCACCTCCCAGCCATACCGAACTGGTTCCTCAGACCGGGACGAGGGAGCGGCTCCCGTTTCGACGACGACAGCCACAGTCCGAACCTGTACCAGATGGAAGTGTCGGGGGCCGGACCGGCGGGCACTGTCATCGCCTTCGAACCCGGAACCTTCCACCGCGGCACCCAGCTGACCGCGCCCGGCGGCGCGCGGTACAGCATGCAGTTGTGTTTCCGTCCATCCCAGCTTCAATGGGGCCAACGAGTTGCCTGGGCCGACCGGAGCTTCTCCGACGAATGGGGTGAATTCGTCGGCCGGGCCACTCCTCGCCAGCTACAGACCTTCGGGTTCCCGCCGGCAGGGCACCCGTACTGGACACCGGAAACACTGGCAGGCATGGCGTTGCGCTATCCGAACCTCGATCTCACACCCTGGCACCTTGCAAAGCAGCACTGAGACCGAAGGAACGTCACGGACATGACCGGGGACACTCGGTCGGCGCTGAGCGTTATTAGGGGTGCCCAGTTCGAGAGCGCGGCAGCGTCGGGCACTCGGTATGGTGAGCCACCCCGGCAAGGCCTTCCCCATGCTCGGCATGTCCGCGCCCGCCGCTGCGCAGTGACACTGGCAGACTCGGCGCTCATGAACGACGGCAAGGACTGGTACGCCTGGCGCAGCCCTTACACCGATCCCGGCTCGCCCCTGGCGCGCCGGCTGAGGCTGGTCCAGCAGCACATCGCCGCGTGGCTCGATGAGCGACCTGGGGAACCGGTGTCTGTGGTCAGCATGTGCGCCGGCCAAGGTCACGACATTCTGGCCGTGCTGGCGTCGCGTCCGGACGCCAGGCGAGTCAGCGCCACGCTGATCGAGTACGAACCGCGCAACGTCGCTGAGGCCCGGACCCGCGCAATCGCCGAGGGCCTCGACACGGTGACCGTCACGCAGGCCGACGCCGGTGACCTCGCCTCATACCGGCAGGCGATACCCGCCGACCTGGTCATCATGGCGGGCGTCCTGGGCAACATCAGCGACGCCGACGCCCACACCACCATTCACGCGCTGCCGCAGCTCTGCGCTGCCGACGCCACGGTCATCTGGACCAGGACACGACGAGCACCCGACCTGACACCGGCTGTCCGAAGATGGCTGGCCGACGCAGGGTTCTCCGAACAAGCGTTCACCGCTCCCGACGACGTGCTGTACTCCGTCGGCGTTCACCGCTTCACCGGCGCCCCACAGCCGCTGGAGAACGGCAAGATATTCCAGTTCATCGCATGACGGCTGTCGGGGTACGGCCTGGAGTGCAGAGCTAGGTACGGCTGATCTGGCTCTGTCGCTGATCTTGTGACGGTGGTGAGGCGAGCGCCAAGATCCTCGCGGTGCAGTCCACATTGCTCAAGGTCCTCCCGCATTTGTCTGGCGTCGTCATCGAGGAGATCGAGCGATCGGCCGCGATGATCGTGCTGAGGGCGCGGCCGAGGACACGTGGAAGTCGTTGTCCGCACTGCAGCATGACCTCGGTGCGTACCCACGGCACGTATCGGCGTCGGCTTACCGACGCTGCGCTCGGTGGCTGCGCTGTGGTGATCGATCTGTTGGTCCGGCGCTTCAAGTGCGTGTCTCAGGTGTGTCCTGCGCTGACGTTCGTGGAACAGGTACCAGGTCTGACCCATCCGCACGGACGGCGGACGCCGGTGTTGCAGCAGCAGCTGGTGCAGATGGCGGTCGCCCTCGCGGCCCGGCCGGCGGCTCGGCTCGCGCGACGGCTGGGGCTGCCCGTGGCCAAGGACACCCTGCTGCGACTGGTCCGT
>NZ_QXEC01000042.1 GCF_003583405.1 Micromonospora radicis | reverse complement strand
GAGGCGACGACGAGTCGGTGCCGGCATGGGCGCGCGTCCACGCCGGCACCGGCTCCTCCGGGTCGGCCCGGCCGACCGAGTGGGACCGAGATGTGACGGAGCCCGGCCCGCGGGTTCGCGGGGCCGGGCTCGGTCGTGGTCAGCGGGTGGGCGGTCAGCCCCGGCCGGCGTAGCGGGAGAGCTGGTCGAGGCCCTGGATGATGCCGCCGGCGAGGTCACCGCCGCCGAAGGCGGCCACCATCGACAGCGCCGCGATCTTGGCGTACGTGTCGGGGACGCGCTTGCGGGCGTACCGGCCAGTGACGATCTCCAGCTGCCGCTGGTTCGGCGAGACCGCGATCAGCACCGAACGGTCGGGCTCGGCGAGCTGCCGGTGCAGCCGCTCGGCGTGCTCCCGGATCGGCTCGTCGAGGCCGCCCACGAAGACCGAGAAGACCAGGCCGGTCGTCCGGTCCGCCAGGCGCAGCGCCTCGTCGATGCGCAGCAGCTGGCGGGTCGAGAACGGCCCGTCGAGTACGTCGGGCGGAGTCTCCGTCCCGGTCTCGGGCTGCTTCTCACCAACGGTCACTTGCGCCTCCGGTTCCACCGGCCGGCGCCTCGGCACCGGCCTGCTCCTGCTTGCGGCTGCTCAACGCCGGTGCCTGCGCCCCGGCGGCCAGCGCGGCGCCGGCCGAGTCGGCCAGCTCCTCGGGTCGGCCGAGGAACCAGACCGGAGTGAAGCTGAACGGGCGGCCCGGCCGGTAGCGCTTGGCACCGCCGCCGCCACTCCGGCTGCCCGCGTAGACGAGCCCGGCGATCACCAGCACGACGGCCACCGGGATGCCGACGAAGACCAGCAACGTGTCGGTTACAGACAATCCCAACGCCCCCAGGCGGAAAGAGAGACCTTCGACCGGATCGGGTGACGGGTCACCGCGGCGACCTCCCGACTCCGCTGCCACTCACGTTAGCGGAGCCGAGGCTCCGCCAGAGCGCGGGGTGGCGATCCCAACCGCCACACGAGCGCTCCAGCTGCGCAGCTGTCCCGATGAGGGTCGCGTCGTCGCCGTACCGTCCGGTCAGCAGCACCCCCACCGGTAGCCCCTCGGCGCTCACCCCGACCGGCAGCGAGACGGACGGATCGCCGGTGACGTTGAAGACCGCGCAGTACGGGGAGAACCGGCGTTGCCGGTCGAAGTCCTCAGCCGGGGTACGTCCCTCGGTGAACCAGCCGATCGGAGCCTGCGGGGTCGACAGGGTCGGACAGAGCAGCAGATCGCAGCCGGCGGTACGCCGGACGCCGAGGCGTACCTGTGCCTGGAGTTCACCGAGGGTGGCGGAGAGGGTGCCGGCGGAGATGCCGGCCGCCCGGGACCGCAGGAACCGGGTCAGCGGCAGCAGTTCGCTCTCCCGGTCGGGTGGCACGGGCACGAGCGCGAGGACGTACCAGACGGTCTCGAACAGCGGCCAGACCTCGGGCCCGAGTGGCGGCGGCACCTCGACCACCTCGTGCCCGGCGGCGGTGAGCAGCGCGGCGGCCCGGTCCACGGCGGCGACGCAGTCCGGGTGGACCGGCTCGTCGGCGAGCATCGCGGCGGTGAACCGGCCGACGCGCAGCCGGCCGGGCGCGGCGGCGCGGGCCGCACGCAGGTATCCGCCCGCGGGCGCGACCGGCGGCAGGTACGGCTCGCCGGGCACCGGCTCGGCCAGCACGTCGAGCAGCGCGGCGACGTCGGCGACCGTACGCCCGATCGGGCCGTTGCTCGGCAGGCCGAAGGCGCCGAAGCCGAGCGGGCCGCTGGAGACCAGTCCCCGGCTGGGCTTGTAACCGACCAGGCCGCACAGCGAGGCCGGGATGCGCAGCGAGCCGCCGCCGTCGGACCCCTGGGCGACCGGCACCAGGCCCGCGGCCACCGCGGCCGCCGCACCGCCGCTGGAACCACCCGCGGTGTACGACAGATCCCACGGGTTACGGGCCGGCGGCGCGACCCGCCCCTCCGAGTAGAGCGACGAGCCCAGCTCGGAGGTGGTCGTCTTGCCGAGGCTGACCAGTCCGGCGGCCCGGATGAACCGCACCACGTCGGCGTCGACCGGCGGCACGAAGTCGGCGAACGCGGCCGAGCCGAAGGTGGTGCGGACCCCGGCGGTCAACGTCAGGTCCTTGATCGCGGTCGGTACGCCGTGCAGCGGCCCGCTCGTCGGTCGGTGTCGAGTCGGCGGCCCGGGCGGCCGCACGGGCCGCCTCGGCGGTCACGGTGACGAACGCGCCGACGGTGTCGCCGAGCGCATCGATGCGGTGCAGGCAGCGCTCGACCAGATCCAGGCTGGACAGTTCACCACGGGCGATCGCGGCGGCCTGCTCCAACGCGGTCAGGTCGTGCGGCTCGGCCATACCGCCATCCTGCCCTGCGTGACGGCATGGCGCGGCCGGCACGCGCCGATGCGAGATGACCGGTTTCGACCGCTCCGGGCGGGACCGGCAAGCAGCGGGCCCTGCTGGTGCTGTTCCTGCTCTCGCGCCCGATCAGCCGGACAGGAAGCGCTGGGCGTTGCCGCCGAGGAGTTGGTGGCGCTGGGTGTCGGTGAGGAAGTCGGCTTCGTGGACCACCGCGCCGGCCGGGCGCTCGCCCAGCGGGTACGGGTAGTCGCTGCCGAGCAGCACCCGGTCGGCGCCCATGGTGTCGACCAGCAGCCGCAGCGCCGGTGGGGTGAAGACCACCGAGTCGACGTAGAGGCGGTCGACGTAGGAGCTGGGCGGCGCGGCGGAGGCGCCGCGTACCAGGTCGCCCCGGCGGTGCCAGGCGTTGTCGGCGCGCCCCAGCCAGAACGGGAAGCTGCCGCCGCCGTGCGCGAAGCAGATCCGCAGCTGCGGCGGCACCCTGTCGAAGACCCCGCCGAGGATCATCGACAGCACCGACAGGTGGGTCTCGGCGGGCATCCCGGTGAGCCACCGGGCCATCCACCGGTCGAGCCGGGGGCCGCCGGGCATGTCCCACGGGTGGACGAAGACCGGGGCGCCGACCTGCGCGCAGTGGGTCAGGAAGGTCACGATGCCGGCGTCGTCCAGATCCCGGTCACCGACGTGGTTGCCGATCTCCACGCCGACGTGCCCGGCCGCCAGGCAGCGGTCCAGTTCGGCGCAGGCGGCGTCCGGGTCCTGCAACGGCACCTGGCAGAAGGGCAGCAGCCGGTCGCCGCCGGCCGCGGTGACCTCCAGGGTCAGGTCGTTGAAGATCCGGGCCACCCGCACCGCCTGCTCGGCCGGGCGGTCGTAGCCGAAGAAGACCGGGGTGGGCGAGACCACCTGCACGTCAACACCGTCGGCGGTCATGTCGGCCAGCCGGGTCGGCGCGTCCCAGCACTGCGCGCCGACCGGCCGGAACTCGGTCTCCCCCACCATGATCATGGCGGCGCGTTCGGAGTCGATCCGCAGCCAGGGCCAGTCGGACCCGCCGCAGGCCGCGGCGAGGTCCGGCCATCCCTTCGGTACGACGTGCGTGTGCACGTCCACCACCGGGTGCGCGGGCTGCGTCATCAGCCCTTGCCCGGGTGCAGCGTGCCGCAGTTGTCGCAGGTGCGCGCCGACTCGTCGGCGTAGAACGCGCCGAAGACCGGCGGCAGGTCGGCGGCGATGTCCCGGACCTGCAACTCGACCTCGTGCACCCGGTGCCCGCACTCGGGGCAGTACCACTGGAACTTCTCCAGCGTCCCCTCCGGACGGACCCGTTCGACCACCATCCCGATCGAGCCGGGCTCCGGCCGCTGCGGCGAGTGCGGCACGTTGCGCGGCAGCATCCACATCTGACCCTCGCGTACGTGCACCGTACGCGGCCCCTCCGGAGTCATCAGGTTGATGTGCATGTTGCCCTTGACCTGGTAGAAGAACTCCTCGTACGGGTCGACGTGGAAGTCGGTGCGCTGGTTCGGCCCGCCCACCACCATCACGATGAAGTCGTCGGAGCCCGGGAACATCTCCTTGTTGCCCACCGGCGGCTTGAGCAGGTGCTGGTTCTCGGCGATCCAGCCCGGGAAGCTGAACGGCTCGGCGATCTCACTCACGACTGACCTCCTCGGGGAAGCAGGGCCACGGCTTGCATCTCGATCAGCAGGTGCGGGTGCGGCAGCTGGTGCACGGCGACCGTGGTCCGGGTCGGTCCGGTCGCGTCGAAGAACTCCGCCCACACCTCGTTGTACCCACCGAAGTCGTTCATGTTGACCAGGTACGACGTCACCTGCACCAGGTCGGACAGGTCGGCACCAACCGAACGCAGCAGGTCACCGATGTTCTCGATCACCGCGCGGGTCTGCGCCCGGACGTCCAGGTCGGTCGTGCCGAACTCGTCCACGGACACCCCGGCGAAGCTGTTGTCCGGCCGCCGCGACGACGTACCCGACACGAAGACGAACCCGCCCGCGACCTTGACGTGCGGGAACGCCCCACGAGGAACGGCCTTCCCCGCCACCACCCGCGCCCCGTCACCGCTCATGACGCGGCCTTCAGGGTGGCCGTGCCGAGCTTCTCGACGACCGCACGGACCTGAGCACCGGGCCGCAGTGGAACAGCGGCCGTTGCGGCGCCGGCCAGGAACACCCAGCCTTCGCGCAGCCGCACCCCGTGCCGTCCGGCCAGCCGGATGCCCTCGTCCAGCGCCCGGCGCGGGTCGCCGAGGATGGCCGCCGTCGAGCCGACCTGGGCCACCCGGCCGTCGATCTCCAGCAGCACACCGAGATTGTCCAGCCCGTCCGGCACCGGCGACCAGGGGCCGATGACGAACGCGGCGGCCGAGGTGTTGTCGGCGATCACGTCCGGCAGCGAGAAGGTGAAGTCGGCGTACCGGGAGTCGATCAGTTCGAGGGCCGGCGCGACCGCGCGGACCGCGTCGGTGAAGGCGCCGACCGGGTCACCCGGTTCCGGGAGCCGGTCCAGCAGGAACGCCACCTCGGGCTCGACCCGGGGGTGGATGAAGTCGGTCACGTCGACGGTGCCGCCGTCGGGCACCCGCATCGCGTCGGTGAGCCGTCCCCAGATCACCTCGTCGACGCCGACCTGGGCCATCTTCGCCTTGCTGGTCAGCCCCATCTTCAGGCCGACCAGCCGCTCACCGCGGTCGAGGCGACGCTGGACGAGGGCGGCCTGCACCGCGTACGCGGTGTCCACGTCGAGGCCGACCTCGGCGGCCAGTTGCCCGATCGCGGTGGCGTCGTCGGCCGCCCGGCCCAACTGCTCGGCGAGGCCCGCAAGGTCTGGGCCGGTCATGACTTCTCCTCGGTTCGCGGTTGCCCGGCGGCGGTCGGCGCGCCGGCCAGGTCCAGTGCCACGTCGACGATCATGTCCTCCTGCCCGCCGACCATCCGCCGCCGGCCCAACTCGACCAGGATCGAGCGGACGTCCACGCCGTACCGGGCGGAGGCGCGTTCGGCGTGCCGCAGGAAGCTGGAGTAGACCCCGGCGTACCCCAGGGAGAGGGTCTCCCGGTCGACCTGGACCGGCCGGTCCTGCAACGGGCGGACCACGTCGTCGGCGGCGTCCATCAGCGCGAACACGTCACAGCCGTGCTTCCAGCCGTGCAGTTCGGCGACCGCGACGAAGACCTCCAACGGCGCGTTGCCGGCGCCGGCGCCCATCCCGGCCAGCGACGCGTCCACCCGGACGGTGCGCCCGGACGGCGAGCCGACCGGCCCGGCACCGGCGACGCGGCCGTGCTCCACGGCCACCACGCTGTTGGCCACGCCGAGCGACAGGTTGTGGTGGGCGTGGATGCCGATCTGCGTGGTCGGTTCGAGGACCTGCCGGTACGCGTCGATCCGCTGCGCCACGTCGGACATCAGCAGCCGGCCACCCGAGTCGGTGACGTAGACGCAGTGCGCCCCGTACGACTCCATCAGTTTGGCCTGGGCGGCCAGCCCGGCCGGGTCGTTCAGGTGGGACATCATCAGGAAGCCGGCCACGTCCATGCCGTTCTCCCGGGCCCAGGAGATGTGCTGGGCGGAGATGTCCGCCTCGGTGCAGTGGGTGGCGATCCGGACGCTTGTCACACCGAGCGCCTGGGCCGCCTTCAGGTCGGCGATGGTGCCGATGCCGGGCAACAGCAGCGTGGTCAGCTTCGCGGTCGTCAGCACCTCCGCCGCCGCCGAGATCCACTCGGCGTCGCTGGCCGCGCCGTGACCGTAGTTGACGCTGGACCCGGCCAGGCCGTCGCCGTGCGCCACCTCGATGGCGGCCACCCCGGCGGCGTCGAGCGCGGCGGCGATGGTCCGGACCTGGTCGACGGTGTACCGGTGGGCGATGGCGTGCATGCCGTCGCGCAACGTCACGTCCTGGATGTACAGCCGCGTCACCGCTGCCCCCTCACCGAAACCAGCCGCTCCGCGGTGCGCAGCGCGGCCGAGGTCATGATGTCCAGGTTCCCGGCGTACGCGGGCAGGTAGTGCCCGGCACCGGCGACCTCCAGGAAGACCGAGACCTGCAACCCGGTGAGGTGCCGGCCCAGGCTCGGCACGTACGTGTCGACCCGATCGAACTGCACGTCCTGCTTGAGCCGGTAGCCGGGGACGTACTCCTGCACGGTGGCCACCATCTCGGCGACCGAGGCGGCGACGGCGGCCCGGTCGGCGTCGGGGTCGGGGCAGAGGCAGTAGACGGTGTCGCGCATCAGCAGCGGCGGCTCGGCCGGGTTCAGCACGATGATGGCCTTGCCCCGGTCGGCGCCGCCGACCACCTCGATGGCCCGGGCGGTGGTCTCGGTGAACTCGTCGATGTTGGCGCGGGTGCCCGGACCGGCCGAGCGGGACGCGATGGAGGCGACGATCTCGCCGTACGCCACCGGGGTGACCCGGCCGACCGCGGCGACGATCGGCACGGTCGCCTGACCGCCGCAGGTGACCATGTTGACGTTCGGCTCGCCCAGGTGCTCGTCCAGGTTGACCGGCGGCACCACGTACGGGCCGATCGCGGCCGGGGTGAGGTCGACCACGGTACGGCCGTGGGCGCGCAGCACCGCGTCGTTGTGCCGGTGCGCGCCGGCCGAGGTGGCGTCGAAGACCAGTTCGACGTCGGCGAACTCGGGCATCGCCACCAGGCCGTCCACGCCCTTCGCGGTGGTGGCCACGCCGAGCCGGCGGGCCCGGGCCAGCCCGTCGGAGGCCGGATCGATGCCGGCCATCGCCACCATCCGCAGCCGCTCACCGAGCCGCAGCACCTTGATCATCAGGTCGGTGCCGATGTTGCCCGACCCGATCACCGCCACACCGACGCTCACGGAGCCACCTTTCGTTCCCGACTGCGGGGCTCGCAGAACCGGCTCACTCCTCGCGCTCACGACGAGCCACCTTTCGTTCCCGACTGCGGGGCTCGCAGAACCGGCTCACTCCTCGCGCTCACGGAGCCACCTTTCGTTCCCGACTGCGGGGCTCGCAGAACCGGCTCACTCCTCGCGCTCACGGAGCCACCCGGGAGAAACAGGTCCGGACCGAACCGAGGCCGGAGATCCGGGCCTCGTACGTCGCGCCGGGCGTCACCGGCACCATCGGGCCGAGGGCGCCGGAGAGCACCACGTCACCGGCGCGCAGCGGGTCACCGGCGCGGGCCAGCGTGCCGGCCAGCCAGCCGAGCGCGTGCAGCGGGTTGCCGAGGCAGGCCACGCCCGCGCCGACCGACACCGGTTCACCGGCGTGTTCGAGGACCATGCCGCACAGCCGCAGGTCCACGTCGGCCGGTCGGCGCGGCGTGGTGCCGAGCACGAACAGCCCGCTGGAGGCGTTGTCCGCCACCGTGTCCACGATGGAGATGTCCCAGCCGGCCACCCGGGAGTCGACGATCTCGATGGCCGGCAGCAGGTGGTCGACGGCGCGCAACAGGTCGGCGGTGGTGGGCCGGTCGTCGGGCAGGTCGGCGGCGAGGACGAAGGCGACCTCCGCCTCGACCCGCGGCTGCAGCAACCGGCCGATCGCCACCTCGGCGCCGTCGGGCACCGCCATCGCGTCGGTGAGTACGCCGAAGTCCGGCTCGTAGACCCCGAAGCTCTCCTGCACCACCCGCGAGGTCAGGCCGATCTTCGCACCCACCCGGCGCTGCCCGTCGGCCAGCCACTGGCGTACCTGGTGCTGCTGCACCTCGTACGCCGCGGCCACGTCGCCCTCGGGCAGCAGCCGCCCGCGCAGCGGTGGGCAGGGCTTGCCGTGCTCCCGGGCGGCAGCCAGTTCCCGAGCCGCCGACTCGATGTCAGTCATGTCAGGTCCACACAGACGTTTGTGAGTTCGGAGTAGAAGTCGAGCGAGTGCACGCCGCCCTCGCGGCCGATGCCGGACGCCTTCACCCCGCCGAACGGGGTACGCAGGTCGCGCAGGAACCAGGTGTTGACCCAGACGATCCCGGCGTCCAGCCGCTGGCCGGCCCGGTGCGCCCGGCCCACGTCCCGGGTCCACACCGTCGCCGCCAGACCGTACTCGGTGCCGTTGGCCAGCGCGTACGCCTCCTCCTCGGTGTCGAACGGCGCGACGTGCACCACCGGGCCGAAGATCTCCTCGGTGTTGGTGCGGGCCCGCGGGCCGAGCCCGGTCAGCACGGTCGGCTGCACGTACGCGCCGCCGTCGCGGGCGTCACCGAAGTGGGGCGTGCCGCCACCGGTGAGCACCTGCGCGCCCTCGGTCCGAGCCAGGTCGTAGTGCCCGAGCACCTTGTCCCGGTGCCCGTGCGAGATCAGCGGCATGTTGACCGTCGCCGCGTCGGCCGGCCAGCCGTACGCCAACTGGCCGGCGCGCTCGGCCAGCCGGGCGGTGAACTCGTCGAACACCGGCCGCTGCACGTAGATCCGCTCGGTGCACAGGCACACCTGGCCGCCGTTGGTGAAGCTGGACCGCACCGAGCCGGCAACCGCCGCGTCCAGGTCGGCGTCGGCGAAGACCAGGCCGGCGTTCTTGCCGCCCAGCTCGAAGCTGACCGCCTTCACCCCGTCGGCGGCGGCCCGCATGATCGCCCCGCCGGTGGCGGACTCACCGGTGAACGTGATCGCGTCCACGCCGGGATGCCGGGTCAGGAACTCCCCCGCCGAATCCGGGCCGAAGCCGTGCACCAGGTTGAACACACCCTCCGGTACGCCGGCCGCGGCCATCACCTCGGCCAGCAGCGTGGCCGAGGCGGGGGTCTCCTCGCTGGGCTTGACCACCACCGCGTTGCCGCAGGCCAGGGCCGGGGCGACCTTCCAGGTGAGCAGCAGCAGCGGCAGGTTCCACGGCACGATCACGGCCACCACGCCGACCGGTTTGCGGACCGCGTAGTTCAGCGCCCGGCCGCCGGTCGGGGTGACCGTGGTGAACGACTCGGTCGGCGCGGTCGCCACGATCTCGGCGAACGCCCGGAAGTTGGCCGCACCACGCGGGATGTCCAACGTACGGGCCTGGGAGATGGCCTTGCCGGTGTCGGCGACCTCGGCGGCGACCAGGTCGTCGAAGCGGCGTTCCAGTTCGTCGGCGACCCGGCGCAGCACCTCGGCGCGCTCCCGCTCCCCCATCCGGCCCCACGGCCCGCGCAGCGCCGCACGGGCAGCGGCCACCGCGTCGTCCACGGTGGACCGGCCCGCCTCGACCACCTCGAAGACCGGCTCGCCGGTCACCGGGCTGCGTTTGGTGAACCGGGTACCGGCCTCGACGAACTCGCCGCCGACGAAGTTGCGCAGCAGCCCGGGGCCGTCCGGCGCGTGGCCGGTCATCAGCCGGGCGTCCCAGAGCGTCATCCTCGCCGCCCCCGGCCGAGGGCCAGCACCGCGCCGGCCAGCACCGCCGCCGCACCGGCGGCCACCGCGCCGAGCACCTGGTACTGCCGGCGGACCCGGCGGCGCACCTGGGCGTACGGGACAGTGGAGAAGGAGACCAGCTCGTACTGGGAGACGTACCGGCCGGGCAAAGCCCGTTCCAGCGCGTGCTCGATCTTCTTGCGGGTCTGGAACACCGGCGAGGCGACCTTGTCGCGCATCTCCACGAAGTTGGCCAACGCCATCTGGGCGATCGCCTCGGCGTTGTCCTGACGACGCAGCTCGAACAGCGGCAGCGCCGCCGACCAGTCGTCGGCACTCTCGTCGAGGCAGCGGTCCAACTCCACCACGTCCTCGAAGGCGCAGTTCGCACCCTGACCGTAGAACGGCACGATGGCGTGCGCCGCGTCGCCGAGCAGGCCGACCCGCCCGTCGACCTGCCACGGGTCGCAGCGCACCGTGCCGAGCACGCCGACCGGGTTGTGCTGGTAGTCGTCGACCAGGTCCGGGGCCAGCGGCGGCAGGTCCGGGTAGTGCTGGGCGAAGTGCCGCTCGATCGCCGCCGCACTGCCCAGCGACGCGAAGCTGGCGGTGCCGTGGGTGGGCCAGAAGAGCGTGCAGGTGAACGAGCGGTCCGGGTTCGGCAGGGCGATCATCATCGAGGTGCCGCGCGGCCAGATGTGCAACGCTCCCGGGTCGAGGGCGAAGTCGCCGCCGACCGGCGGGATGGTGAGTTCCTTGTAGCCGTAGTCGAGGAAGTCGACGCTCTCGGTGAGCAGGCCGTGTTCGAGCAGCTGGCCGCGGACCGCCGAACCGGCGCCGTCGGTGCCGAGCACGACGTCGGCGTGCGCGGTGACCGGGCCCCGCGGGGTCTCGAAGGTCATCTTCGCGGTGTCCGGGTCGAGCCCGACCAGCCGGTGCTCGAAGGCGATCCGCACCCGCGGCAGCTTGGCGGCCGCTTCCAGCAGGGCGTTGTTCAGTGCGCCCCGACTGATCGAGTTGATCGCCCGGTCACCGTCCACGCTGTACGGCTGGAAGCCCGGTTCACCCGCCACCGGGTGCACCATCCGGCCGCGCATCGGCAACGCGTCGGCCATCACCTGCTCGTCGAGGCCGATGCGGCGCAGCGCGTCCAGGCCCCGCTCGGAGAGCGCCAGGTTGATCGAGCGTCCCCGCTCAGCGGTACCGGTACGCGGGTCCGGCCGCCGCTCGTAGAGCGCCACCGAATGCCCCCGCCGGGCCAGGTAGCAGGCCAGCAGGCAGCCGGCCAGCCCGGCGCCCACCACCGCGATCTCGTCACGTTCCCTGGTCATGAGGCGGCCTCCACGGTGGCGGCCAGCGCGTCGGCGACCCGCCAGCAGTCGTGGTACGTCGAGTACAGCGGCACCGGGGCGAACCGGATGACGTCCGGCTCCCGGGCGTCGGCGATCACCCCGTGCTCGTGGCGCAGCCGCTTGGTCAGCTCGTTGGCGCGGCCCGCGCCGATGCGTACCGACAGCTGGCAGCCGCGCCGCTGCGGATCGCGCGGGGTGACCACGGTCAACGGCCGGTCGGCGGTCACCTCGTCGAGCAGCCGTTGCAGGTAGCCGGTGAGCCGCAGGCTGCGCTCGCGCAGCGCGGTCATGCCGACCGAGTCGAACAGCTCCAGCGAGGTACGCACCGGGCCCATCGCGAAGATCGGCGGGTTGGAGATCTGCCACGCCTCGACGGTGGCCGGTGGCCGGCTCACCGGGGTCATCTCGAACCGGGTGGCCTCGGCCGTGCTCCACCAGCCCTCGAAGCGGGGCAGCGCGGCGTCGCCGTGGTGTCGCTCGTGCACGAAGATCCCGGCCAGCGCCCCGGGTCCGGAGTTGAGGTACTTGTACGAGCACCAGGCGGCGAAGTCGACGTCCCAGTCGTGCAGCGAGAGCGGCACGTTGCCCGCCGCGTGCGCCAGGTCCCAGCCCACGACCGCACCGGCGGCCCGACCGGCGGCGGTGATCGCCGGGATGTCCAGCAGCTCGCCGGTGAGGTAGTTGACCCCGCCGAGCAGCACCAGCGCGACGGTGTGCCCCTCGGCGGCCAGGAACGCGGTGACGTCCTCGGTCCGCAGGTTCTCCTCGCCGTCGCGGGGCCGCAGCCGGACCACGGTGGTGTCCGGGTCCAGGCCGTGGAACCGGGCCTGGCTGCGGACCGCGTAGCTGTCCGACGGGAAGGCGCTGTCCTCGATGACGATCCGGCTCCGCTCGCCGACCGGCCGGTAGAAGCTGACCATCAGCAGGTGCAGGTTGACCGTCAGCGAGTTCATCACCACCGTCTCGGTGGGGCGGGCGCCGACCAGTCGGGCCGCCGGACCGGTCAGCAGCGCGTGGTACGGCAGCCAGGGCCGATCCGCCTCCAGGTGCCCCTCGACACCGAGCCGGCTCCAGGCGTCCAGGTCGGCCAGCAACTCGTCGCGGGTGGCCTTCGGTTGCAGACCGAGCGAGTTGCCGGCCAGGTACGCGCTGTCCGGGTAGCGCCCGCCGTCGGCCGGCGGCACGTGGAACAGGTGCCGGTGGCCCGGGTCGGCGGCGTCCAGCCGGTGTGCCTCGTGTTCCGTGGCGTTCATCGTCACCTCACATCGCCGTCCGGGCCGACCACAGCTCGGGGAAGACCACCCGGGCCATGCTGCGTTGCAGCCAGGCCAGCCCGGCGGAACCACCGCTGCCGACCTTCGCACCCATGGTGCGCTGCACCGCCTTGATGTGGTGGTGCCGCCAGTCACCGAACTGTTCGGCCACCTCGGTCAGCGCCTCGCCGAGCAGCCGCAGGTGGTTGTCCGGGCCGGCGTCGGCGTAGACGCGCACCCAGGCCGCCTCGACCGCCGGGTGCGCCTCGTGCTCGGTGGCGACGTCCCGGTCGAGCAGGTCGGCGGGCAGTTCGTGACCGGTGCGGGCGAGCAGGGCGACCACTTCGTCCCAGACGCTCGGCGTGGCCAGGGCCGTGGTCAGTTCGGCGTGCACCTCGGTCTGTCGGCGGAACGGGCGGATCAGCGCCGGGTCGCGCAGGCCGAGCAGGAACTCCAGCTGGCGGTACATGGCCGACTGGAAGCCGGAGCCCTCACCGAGCAGGTTGCGGAAGCGGTTGAAGTCGGCCGGGGTCATCCAGCGCAGCCCCCGCCAGGCGGCGTTGAGCCCCTCCAGGTGCAGCGCGGCGCGGCGCAGCGGGGCAAGCGCCTCCCACACCTGGTCGGCGCGGAGCAGCCGGCTGGTCTCGCGCAGTTCGTGGCAGGTCAGGCCGAAGTACAACTCCATGATCTGACTGACCATCAGGAAGGACATCTCGCCCGGGTCGCTGCTCAACGGCGTCTGCAGCCGGTGCAGCGTGCTGGCCTGCACGTAGGCGTCGTACGGCACCCGCTCGGCGAACTCCAGGGTCGGCTCGCCGCCGTTGCGGGCGGCGCGGGCCGCGCGCTGCCGGCCGGTCACCGGACGCACCGCCGTCCGGGCCCCCGGGCGCAGCTCGGTCTGCTCCATCCGTCCACTCCTTCCTGGCTGGCGATGGAGACATGATCTCTCGGTCGCAGCGCCGGACGGAATGCCTCTTCAACGGTGCTGGGGCAGTCTGACCTGCGGAACGCAAGCTACTGGCCGCTATCTGCTTGCCGCACGTAAGGTCGGCGCGTGGACGAGATGGATTGGGCGCTGCTGCGCGAGTTGCAGGCCGACGCGCGACTGTCGTTCAGCGAGCTGTCCCGCCGGGTGCACCTCTCCCCACCGGCGGTGGCCGAGCGGGTACGCCGGCTGGAGGAGAGCGGTGTGATCACCGGCTACCACGCCCACGTGGACCTGACCCGCGCCGGCCGTACGGTGGTCGCGCTGATCCGGATGTCCTGTTACGGCGCCCGGTGCATCCTGCACGACCCGGACGTGGCCGGCTGGCCGGAGATCCTGGAGATCCACCGGATCACCGGTGACGCGTGCAGCGTGCTCAAGGTCGCGGCCGGGTCGATCGGGGACTTCGAGGCGGTCATCGACCGCCTCGCCCCGTACGGGCAGCCGTCGAGCACCATGGTGCTCTCCACCCCCCTCGCCTGGCAGCCGCTGACGCGGGTGACGGAAGGGCCTCCGGCCAACTCCTCGGGTAGCGGACGATCCTCTGCCTGACCTCCGCGTCGTCGACGGGTGCCCACCGCCGGGTTAGCGGCGGGAGCAGGGGGAAAGCACCGCGGGTCGCCCCAGCAGGACCGGTGCACCGGTGCCGGGAGGGAGGATCATGCGGGGTCTGCGACCGTACGGAGGCGGGCTCCACGCCCCCTCGACCATCGTCCGACTGCTCGGGGCGTTCGCGCTGATCGGGGCGTTCGTCCTGGTCGGCGCCGCACCTGCCCGGGCCGGTGAGAACACCTTCGTCGAGGTGACGCCGAACAGTGTGCAGGCCGGTTCCCGGGTGCACCTTCGGGCCAGTTGCGACAACAGCAACAACCGGCAGGCCGAGGTGGACTCGGACGCGTTCAACCGGGTCTTCCTCCGGCCGGACAACGGCTTCCTCACCGGCGACGCGACCGTGCCGGGCAACAAGGCCGCCGGGGACTACCAGGTGCATCTGCGCTGCCACAACAACCAGACGGCCAGCACCACGCTGACCGTACTGAACATGCAGCAGCCCACCAAGGGCCCGGCGACCGGTGGCGGCGGCACCGCCGGACCGGGCACCGGCTCGACGCTGCTGCTCGGTGGCGCCGCGGTGGTGGCGGCCGCGGTGGTCTTCGGGCTGGTCAGCAGCCGACGCCGGACCGGTTCCTGACCCATCGCCGCCATGATCGGTCACCGCGTACCGGTGCCCGAACCACGTCCGGGCCCGTCCCGGAACCCCGCCCGCCGGGCGTCGCGCGTTCGGCGGGCGGTGGCCGCGACGGCGGTCCGGCTGGCTCGGGTCACCGCACAGATGGGTTCGGCAAGCGTCGCCACGCCCGACCCGGCGAACCGACCACTGCCGCCACGGCCGCGCCAGACCTGGTCGGCGGCGACCCGACGCGGAATCCGCGCCGGACCGGGGTTGCCCGTGCTGGTGATCGGCGCCCTGATGCTGCTGATCGTCACGATGCTCGGGGTCGAGCGGGCGACCGGGGTGAACCTGCTGCCGGACCGCTTCATCGCCGGGTTGTCGCCACCGCCGAAGAAGTTCCCGCTGTTGCCGGCGAGCCAGCCGGTCGGCATCGAGATCAGCAAGATCGATCTGGCCGCGACGGTGCACAGCGTGGGTATCGCCCCGGACGGCAGCATCGCCGCTCCGCCGGCCGAACGGGCACAGGAGGCCGGCTGGTACGACCAGGGCCCGACCCCCGGTCAGTACGGTCCCGCCGTCATCGTCGGGCACGTCGACACCAGCACCGGCCCGGCGGTCTTCCAGCACCTGCGGGAACTGCGCTCCGGCGACCGGGTGGAGATCGCCCGCTCGGACGGCTCGGTGGCGGTCTTCGAGGTCGACCGGGTCGGCCGGTACGACAAGGAGAAGCTGCCCGCCGACGAGGTCTTCGGCGACTTCAGCCGGCCGCAGCTGCGACTGATCACCTGTGGTGGCCGCTGGGTCGGCGGGGAGACCGGCTACGCGGACAACGTGATCGTCTTCGCGTCGCTGGTGGAGGCTCGGTGAGGTCAGGCGGCTTCGGGTTCGCGCAGGTCCAGCCAGTCGGCCCAGCGCGGGTCGGGGGCGCGGTGGCCGAGCACCCGCCAGGCGATCCCCTTCGGTGCGGCCGGCGGCGAGTGCAGCCGCCAGCCCAGCTCGGCCGGGGTCTTGTCGCCCTTGGTGTGGTTGCAGCGGGCGCAGGCCGCGACCACGTTCTCCCAGGCGTGCGGGCCACCCCGGCTACGCGGGAAGACGTGGTCGATGGTCTCGGCCGGCCCCCGGCAGTACGCACAGCGCCATCCGTCCCGCGCGAAGATCGCCCGGCGGGAGAGTCCCACGTGGGTGCGGTACGGCACCCGGACGAACCGGGTGAGCCGGACGACCGAGGGCACCGGCAGCGCGTTGCGGGCGCTGTGCAGGATGCCCTCCCCGTCGGCGACACAGACCGCCTTCGCGGAGAGCACGAGGATGGCGGCACGACGCACCGACACGACACACAGCGGCTCATAGGTGGCGTTGAGGACCAGCGCGCCGGAGCCCACCGTGGGTCGTATGTCAGGCATCGCGTCACCCTCCCGGTCAAGCGGCTTCCACTCGCCACCGCCGACCGGCGCGGGGCACAGCCCCACACCACGTCGACGCCGGCCGGATCACCGACGTCCGTTGCGCCAATCGTCCCTGATCGGACCGGCGAATGCACGCACTAATCCTGGGTACCTGGCGAAGCTTTCGCGAGCGACCGGGGCCGGGCGGCCGCCGTCACCCGCCGGTGGGTCGGTCGCGGGCCGACCGGAGGGTTACGGTACGAAAACAGGGTGACCGTCAGCATGCTCAGCCCCGCCCCCAGCACGCCCACGCCCGGCCCGGAGGACACGCCCAGCCCGGAGTGCATCGAAGAGAGCCTGAGCCTCTGCGACTGGGCGTACGACCTGACCGGTTCGGTGTGGTTCGCCGAGGGCAGCTACTGGATTCTGATCAAGCCGCTGCGGATCACCCTGATCCTGCTGCTGGCGATTGCCGGCCGGTGGCTGGTGCAACGCACCATCCGCCGGCTGGTGCGGACCACCACCGACGCCGGGGTGCCCACCATGCTCCGCCCGCTGCGCGAGCGCATCCCGAACGCCACCACCGAGCCCGGCGAGTTCATCCCGGAACGACGCCGGCAGCGCGCCGAGGCGATCGGTTCGGTGCTGCGCAGCCTGAGCACCGCGTTCATCTTCGGCATCGCCGTCCTGATGGTGCTCAAGGAGTTCAGCTTCGACCTGGCCCCGTTGCTGGCCAGCGCCGGCATCGCCGGTGTGGCGCTCGGTTTCGGCGCGCAGAGCCTGGTCAAGGACCTGATCGCCGGATTGTTCATGTTGATCGAGGACCAGTACGGCGTCGGCGACAACGTCGACCTCGGCGAGGCCAGCGGCGTCGTCGAGGCGGTCGGCCTGCGGGTCACCACGGTGCGCGACGGGCGGGGTGTGCTCTGGTACATCCGCAACGGCGAGATCGTCCGGGTGGGCAACAAGAGCCAGGGCTGGGCGCTGGTGGTGGTGGACCTGCCGGTCGGATTCGCCAGTACGGAGGAGGCCACCGCGGTGTTGCGTACCGCCGCCGCCTCGGTCGCGGTGGATCCGGAACTCGCGCCGTCCATCGTCGAGCCGCCGGAGGTGCTCGGCGTCGAACAGGTAACGGTGGAGGGCACGATCATCCGTACGGTCGCCAAGACCACCGCCGACGGGCAGGGCGCGGTGACCCGGGAGTTGCGCCGCCGGCTGGCCGAGGCGTTGGAGAACTCCGGCATCACGGCACGGATCGCCGCTGGTCGCGCCTTCCTCGGCGGACCTGATCGTGGGGACACCGAGACCGGGCAGGGCGGCGCAACCTGATCGATCGGCAGGGGGTCGCGGCCGAGCGGCCCCTCAGGTATCGTCCGTTCGTTCAGTCGGGGATGCGACGATCAAGCCGTTCGCCCTAGCTAGTTGTCAGACGATCGGGCAGAATCCGGTGCACACGCTCCCAGAGCGTAGTCACGTCCTCGCTGATCCGCAGATCTGACGATGGCCCAGGGCAGTCATCACGAGTGACCGGCCGCCGGGCGATGGAGGCGATGGTGTCCGACGAGCGACCTCCGCCAGAAGGTCCGGCCACCTTCCGAGAGGTTTTCGCCCAACGTGAGTACCGAGCCGTCTTCACGGCCAGTGCGCTGACGTGGCTCGGTGACTACGTCGCCAAGGCGGCGGTCACCCTGCTCGTCTACCGGGAGACCGAGTCCGTCGCCCTCTCCGCCGCGGCCTTCGCGGTCAGCTACCTGCCCTGGCTGGTCGGTGGGCCACTGCTCGCGGCAGTGACCGAGCGGCACCGCTTCCGGCAGGTCATGGTGGTCTGCGACCTCGTCCGGATGGCGTTGATGCTGCTCATCGCCATCCCCGGGATACCGGTACCGGTAATCCTGGCGCTGCTGTTCGCCACCACCCTGGCCAACCCGCCCAGCCAGGCAGCGCGCTCCGCGCTGATGCCGCTGATCCTGCCCGGCGACCGACTCGTCGTCGGGCTGTCGATCAACGCCAGCGTGGGGCAGGCGGCCCAGGTGCTCGGCTACCTGCTCGGTGCCGCCGTGGCGACCGTCAACCCCGCCGCCGCGTTGCTGATGAACGCGGGCGCCTTCGCCGCCTCGGCCCTGATCATCCGCCTCGGTACCCGCGACCGGGCACCCGCACTGGGCAGCCACGATCGCAGTCACCTGCTGCGGGAGACCGCCGAGGGATTCCAGCTGGTCTTCCGTACCCCACTGCTGCGGGCGATCGCCATTCTCGTCTTCAGCGCCATGCTCTTCTCCATCGTGCCCGAGGGCCTGGCGGCGGCCTGGGCCAACGAACGCGCGGGCGGGATGCACGCCGGGCTGGCCCAGGCCCTGATCATGGCGTCCACCCCGGTCGGCTTCATCCTCGGCGGGCTGCTGATCGGCCGGGCGGTCGGACCGACCCGGCGGCTCGCCCTGCTGCGCCCGCTGGCCGTCTTCGCGCCGCTGATCCTGGTGCCGGCCCTGCTCGATCCGCCGCCCGCGGTGGTGGCGTTACTCGCCGCCGCCTGTGGGTTCGCGGTCGCCGGGATCATCCCGGCGGCCAACGGGCTCTTCGTCCAGGCGCTGCCCGACGGCTTCCGGGCCCGCGCCTTCGGCGTGATGGCGACCGGAGTCCAGGTCATCCAGGGCGCCGCGGTACTGGCGACCGGCCTGCTCGCCGAACGGTTCCCGATTCCGATCGTGGTGGGGCTCTGGAGTACCGCCGGGGTGGTGCTGATGACGATCGTCGTCCGGACCTGGCCCGACCGGCAGACGGTGGAGGAATCCATCCGGGCCGCCCGGCAGGGCACCGCGGTCGCGGCCCAACCGGCCCCCGACGAGCAGGACCCGGGGCACGTGGGTCCGGGCCGCCCCACCCCCGCGGTGACCTGAACCACCGCCGTCGGGCCGTCCCGGCCCGGTCAACCGCCGGCGACGCCTGGCAGGATGGGAAGCGTGAATCCCGCAGGCGAGTCCGAACCCCGCGGCGAGGCGGCCACGCTGTACGACGCCGTCGGCGGCGAGCCCACGTTCCGCAAGCTGGTCGACGAGTTCTACGCCGGCATCGCCGACGACCCGCTGCTACGCCCGATGTACCCGGAGGACCTGGGCCCGGCCTCGGACCGGATGCGGCTCTTCCTCATGCAGTACTGGGGCGGCCCGAACACGTACTCCGCCCAGCGGGGGCACCCCCGGCTGCGGATGCGGCACGCGCCCTTCCGGATCGGCGGGGCCGAGCGCGACGCCTGGCTGCGGCACATGCGCCGGGCGGTGGACAGCCTCGACCTGCCACCGGCGACCGCCACCGAACTCTGGAACTACCTGGAGCGGGCGGCATACTTCATGGTCAACTCGATGGAGGATCCGGGCGGCTCCGAGTAGACGCGAACCGGTTGAGCGGACGCCAACCGGCCGGGCAGGCGCGGAGCGCCCCCCGCCGACGGGCGGGCCGGGCGAACTCAGAGCAGGGCGCCCTCGTCGTGCAGCCAGTCGACGAAGCTGGTGGCGACGGCCGCTCCGCAGTCGAGCAACTCCACCAGGAGCGCGTCGTGGGTGCCCGCGGCGAGCGGTACCTGCAACTCGGCGTAGATCGGCAGCTGGCCCCGCTCGGTGGCATCACCGACGTACGCCTTGCAGAAGCGCCGGGTGTGGTTCCACTCGTTGACCACCCGGTAGGCCCGGTCGGCCCAGTCGGGCGGCACGGTCGCGTGCGGCCGGGCCCGGAGCACCAGGATCTCGTCCTCGGGCCCCTCCAGGGTGACCAGCACGGCATGCCGTTCCCACATGGCCAGCAGGTTGCCGTCGCCGTCGGCGAGGTACCGCACGTCGAGCAGGTCGAGCGCGTCGCAGATCCGACGCAGGGTGACCGGCTCGACGGTTGCTGGCCGGTCGGCCATCAACGGGTGTTCACCGCCACCTGGACAGCCGTCCCCGGGTCTACGGGGTGCCGGCGGTCCGACCCGTACGGCATCTTCCACCGTGACCCTGCTTCGAGTTCCCGAGTCACCGCCATCGGCGGGACCGGGCCGCCATGACCACCACGGCATCGCTCGCGCACCTCACTCCCCAGCGGATCCAGTCGCCTACGGTGGGTTGGATCCGAGGATGGACGGTACCCGGACAGCCGGAACGAAGCATCCCCCCAACGCCAGCCCCAAACCAGAAGTCCGATGGATGGTCATCCGTTCGGATGATGCCTGGCCGGTCGTACGACAAGATCAGTGGCCTTCTGCGACCAGACCGCTCCGTACGGTCCCACCAGGCCGACCCAACGGCCCGCCGTACGCACCTGAACCTCGTCGGCGCCCGCCGCCCGCTCGGCCGGGCCGAGGAACCCCATCCTGATCAGACCCTGCACCGCCGCCTGCGACACCTGTACCGGACGATCCAGCTCACCGTCCGCCGTCACCAACACCGCGACGTGGTCCAGCAGCGCGTCCCGCAGCGCCCGCTGCCCCACGGCCCGGCCGGCGACGCCGTGCGTCGCCGCCTCCCGCAGGGTGCCGGCCGCCGCCTCGGCCAGCCGGCGCAACTCCCCGCCCGGCAGCGTCTCCACCCGCCGACTGGCACCCGGCGGCAGCGGCCACCGCCACTGCGCGTCGCGGCGGGACGGCAGCACGGCCCGACCGGCCGCCAGTTCGGCGAGCAACTGCCCGGCGGCCACGGTGGCGTCCCCGGCGCCCGGGCCGGCCACCGTCCGCACGGCCAGCACACCCCACGGCAGCCGGGCCCAGAGGGCGGTACGCGCCGGCGCACCGCCCGGACGCAGCCTCACCAGGGCGGCGGGTTCCAACCGGACCAGCCGGGCCAGGAACGCTCCGGCGTCGGCCACCCCCTCGATCCCGTGCCCCGCACGGATGACGCCCGGCTCGGGCGTACCGGCGACGTCCCGCTCGCTCATCGCGCACCGTCGCTCGGCGCAGTTTCGCTCGGCGCAGCGTCGCTCGGCACGCTGTCGCTCGGCGCAGCGTCGCTCGCCGCGTAGGCCAGTAGGAACACCCGCTCGGCCTCGGTGAGCCGCCGGGGCAGCTGCTTGGCCAGATCGAACGGGACCAGGACCGAACGGGCCCGGCTGACCAGCAGCTCACCGTCGTACATCTCGTAGCCGATGACGAAGGAGGCGGCGCGGACCAGCTCCACCCACAGTTCGATCCGCACGGTCGGGGCCGCCTCGGCGGTGGCCCGACTCAGCGCGTAGTCGACCGGGCGCAGGTAGTCGACCTCGTGCCGGCGGATGACCACTCCGTCGGCGAACGAGTCGACCCCCTGTGCCCGGGCACCGACGAACATCAACGCCACCCGGGCCTCCTCGTACAGCGTGAGGAACCGGGCGTTGTTGACGTGGCCGTACGCGTCGAGGTCGGACCACCGCAGGGTGCAGTGGTAGACGAACCGGTCAGCCAAGACGATCGGCCGCCGATCAGTCGCGGGTCAGCTTGCGGTACGTCACCCGGTGCGGGCGCGCTGCCTCCGCACCGAGCCGTTCGATCTTGTTCTTCTCGTACGCCTCGAAGTTGCCCTCGAACCAGAACCACTTCGACGGGTTCTCGTCGTCGCCCTCCCAGGCCAGGATGTGCGTGGCGACCCGGTCCAGGAACATCCGGTCGTGGGAGATCACCACGGCGCAGCCGGGGAACTCCAGCAGCGCGTTCTCCAGGCTGGACAGCGTCTCCACGTCCAGGTCGTTGGTCGGCTCGTCGAGCAGGATCACGTTCCCGCCGATCTTGAGCGTCAGCGCCAGGTTGAGCCGGTTGCGCTCACCACCGGAGAGCACCTTGGTCGGCTTCTGCTGGTCCGGCCCCTTGAACCCGAACGCGGCGATGTACGCCCGCGACGGCATCTCGACCTTGCCGACCATGAGGTGGTCCAGCCCGTCGGAGACGACCTCCCAGACGGTCTTGTCACCGTCCAGGCCCTGCCGGTTCTGGTCGACGTACGACAGCGACACCGTTTCGCCGACCTTGACCGAGCCGCTGGTCGGCTGCTCCAACCCGACGATGGTCTTGAACAGCGTGGTCTTACCGACACCGTTCGGGCCGATGATGCCGACGATGCCGTTGCGCGGCAGCGAGAACGACAGGTTCTCGATCAGGATCCGGTCGCCGAAGCCCTTGGTCAGGTTGTGCGCCTCGATGACGGTGTTGCCCAGGCGCGGACCCGGCGGGATCTGGATCTCCTCGAAGTCCAGCTTGCGGGTCTTCTCCGCCTCGGCGGCCATCTCGTCGTACCGGTCCAGGCGGGCCTTGGACTTGGTCTGGCGGGCCTTGGCGTTGGAGCGGACCCACTCCAACTCCTCGGTGAGCCGCTTCTTCATCTTGGCGTCCCGGCGCCCCTCGACGGCCAGCCGGGCAGCCTTCTTCTCCAGGTAGGTGGAGTAGTTGCCCTCGTACGGGTAGGTGCGGCCACGGTCCAGTTCGAGGATCCAGTTGGCCACGTTGTCCAGGAAGTACCGGTCGTGCGTGATGGCCACGACGGTGCCCGCGTACTTGGCCAGGTGCTGCTCCAACCAGTGCACGCTCTCCGCGTCCAGGTGGTTGGTGGGCTCGTCGAGCAGCAGCAGGTCCGGCGCCTCCAGCAGCAGCTTGCACAGCGCCACCCGGCGACGCTCCCCACCGGAGAGCTGGGTGACGTCGGCGTCCGGCGGCGGGCAGCGCAGCGCGTCCATGGCCAGTTCGAGCTTGGAGTCGATGTCCCACGCGTCGGCGTGGTCCAGCTCCTCCTGAAGCCGACCCATCTCCTCCATCAGCTCGTCGGAGTAGTCGGTCGCCATCTGCTCGGCGATCTTGTTGAACCGCTCGAGCTTGGCCTTGGTCTCGGCCACCGCCTCCTCGACGTTGCCGAGCACCGTCTTGGCGTCGTTGAGCGGCGGCTCCTGGGCCAGCATGCCGACCGTGTAGCCGGGCATCAGCCGGGCCTCGCCGTTGCTGGGCTGGTCCCAGCCTGCCATGATCTTGAGGAGGCTGGACTTTCCAGCACCGTTCGGGCCGACCACACCGATCTTGGCCCCCGGCAGGAAGTTCAGCGTCACGTTGTCGAGCACGACCTTGTCGCCGTGCGCCTTGCGCGCCTTTTCCAGGACGTAGATGAACTGGGCCACGGTGCGGGCTACCTCCGTCGGTACTCGATCGTCGATTTCGCGTGGTGCGGGGCGCCGGGCGCGCCGCCTGCCGCCGCCGCGACCGGAGTCGGCCGCGCGCACGCCGTCGTCAATCCTGACAGGTTCCACCGGCCACGCCCACATCGCCCCGCCCACCGGCGGGGCAGTGCCGGCCGCAGGCCGGCGGCCTGTCAACATGATCACGTGCAAGGTTCGGTCGGTGTGGGACGGGTACGTCACTCCGGCACTGAGGAACAGACGCCGCAGCTACGCTCAGTACGCTCATCGCGGTGGACCCGTCAGCAACCGGAGGTGGCCGATCGTGACCGTCCGTAGCTCCTTTGTCGTTGTGGCGAACCGCCTGCCGGTCGACGAGGTGAGCACACCCGAGGGACGGCAGTGGCGACGCAGCCCGGGCGGGCTGGTCACCGCACTGCATCCCGTTCTCGCCGAACATCAGGGCACCTGGGTCGGTTGGGCCGGTGGTACCGGCGCGGCACCCGAGCCGTTCGACCTGGAGGGCATCCGACTGCACCCGGTGCCGTTGAGCGCCGAGGAGCTGGAGCGCTACTACGAGGGCCAGTCCAACGCGACGATCTGGCCGCTCTACCACGACGCCGTCGAGACACCCGCCTACAAGCGCCGCTGGCGCGAGGCGTACCGGCTGGTCAACGCCCGGTTCGCGGAGGCCGCCGCCGAGGTCGCGGCCGAGGGCGCCACGGTCTGGGTCCAGGACTACCAGCTCCAGCTGGTGCCGGCGATGCTCCGGGAGCTGCGTCCCGACCTGCGGATCGGGTTCTTCCTGCACATCCCGTTCCCGCCCATCGAGCTGTTCATGCAGATGCCGTTCCGCACCGAGATCCTGCGCGGGCTGCTCGGCGCCGATCTGGTCGGGTTCCAGCAGCGGCTCGCCGCGCAGAACTTCGTCCGGCTCGCCCGGCACCTGCTCGGCCTGCGCTACGAGGGCCAGATGATCCAGGTGGACGGTCGGCAGGTGAAGGCCGGCGCGTTCCCCATCTCGATCGACACCAAGGAGATGGAGCGGCTGGCCGCGGACCCGGCGATCCAGGCCCGGGCCAAGGAGATCCGCGAGGAGTTGGGCAACCCGCGGACGATCATCCTGGGCGTGGACCGGCTCGACTACACCAAGGGCATCGAGCTGCGACTCAAGGCTTTCCGGGAATTGCTGGCTGACGGAAAGTTGACAGTCCCGGACGCTGTTATGGTGCAGGTGGCCACGCCGAGCCGTGAGCGTGTCGAGCACTACCAGGCACTTCGCGTCAAGGTCGAGCGCGAGGTCGGTCGGATAAATGGCGAATTTGGCCGGGTCGGCGTCCCGGCGGTGCATTATCTGCATCAGTCGTACAGTCGCACCGAGCTGGCTGCGATGTACGCCGCCGCCGACGTGATGATGGTGACTCCGCTGCGAGACGGTATGAATCTGGTGGCCAAGGAGTACGTCGCGTCGAGGGCGGACCACGGGGGCGCGCTCGTACTCAGTGAGTTCGCCGGCGCAGCCACCGAGCTGCGTCAGGCGTTCCTGTGCAACCCGCACGACCCGGACGCAGTCAAGGATGCTCTGCTACGGGCCGTGCATGTGGAGAAGCCGGAGGCTCGTCGCCGTATGCGGACAATGCAACGCCATCTGCGCACCCATGACGTGGGGCACTGGGCAAAGTCCTTCCTCACCGAACTAGGTGTGCCCGACATGGAGGCGGCGTGAGCGCCGCGTCCAACGAGATCATCACGCCCGCAGCGGGCGCCATGGACCCGGAGCTGCGTTCCGCCATCGGACGGATCGCCCGGGTACCCCAACTGCTGGTCGCCTGCGACTACGACGGCACCCTGGCGCCGATCGTGGCCGACCCGAGCAAGGCCGTACCACTGCCCGAATCGGTGGCGGCGGTACGCGCCCTGGCCGCACTGCCGCAGACGACCGTGGCGGTGGTCTCCGGCCGGGCCCTGCGCGACCTGGCCGCGCTCTCCCGGCTGCCCAGCGAGGTGCACCTCGTCGGCAGCCACGGCTCCGAGTTCGACATCGGCTTCGTCGAGCGGCTCTCCCCCGAGCTGATCGCGGTCCGGACCCGGCTGCGCGACGCACTGCGCGACATCGCCGCGGCACACCCGGGCGTACGGCTCGAACGTAAGCCGGCCAGCGTGGCCGTACACACCCGTGGGGTCGATCCCCAGATCGCCGCCGCGGCCATCGAGGCGGTCCGCAACGGCCCTGCGACCTGGCCCGACGTCACCGTGACCCAGGGCAAAGAGGTCATCGAGCTGTCCGTGGTGGCCACCCACAAGGGCACCGCCGTCGACCAGCTGCGTACCCAGCTCTCCGCCAGCGCGGTGCTCTTCATCGGCGACGACGTCACCGACGAGAACGCGTTCGGCAACCTGAGCGGCCCCGACCTCGGCATCAAGATCGGCCCCGGTGAGACCAAGGCCGACTACCGGGTCACCGAACCGATCGACGCCGCCCGGGCGCTCGGGCTGCTGCTGGAGACCCGCCGGCACTGGCTCTTCGGCGAGCGGGCCGTACCGATCGAGCGGCACTCGATGCTGGCCAACGGGCGTACGGTCGCACTGCTCACCCCCGACGCCAAGGTGACCTGGCTGTGCAACCCCAAACCCGACTCGGCGGCGATCTTCGCCGACCTGGTGGGTGGCAGCCCCGCCGGGCACTTCAGCGTCGCCCCGGAACGCGACGGCATCCCGCTCGGCCAGCGTTACCGCTCGGGCACCATGACGGTGGAGACCCGCTGGTCCGGGCTGACCGTCACCGACTGGCTCGACAAGCCCGACCCCAGGACCACGCCCGACGGCCCCGCGATCATCTCCGGTGACTCGACGCTGATCCGGGTGCTGACCGGCACCGGCCGGGCCCGGCTGGAGTTCGCCCCCCGGCCGGAGTTCGCGCAGGTCGCGGTGCAACTTCAGCCGCTCGGCGACGGCCTGCTGGTGCTCGGCTCCAACGAACCCGTCGCGCTCTACTCCCCCGGCGTACGGTGGGAGGTCGGCAACGACGGCGGCTACGAGAGCGCCAAGGCGGTGGTCGACCTCTCCGCCCTCGGCGGGCAGGTCGTGCTGGAACTGCGCTTCGGTACGCACAGCCTGGAACACCACCGGCTGCCGATCCACGAACGCCAGGCCGCCGCGGAACGCCCGTGGAAGGACTGGGTGGCCTCGCTACGGCTGCCGACCACCGCCCGTGACCTGGTCGCGCGCAGCGCCCTGACGCTGCGCGGGCTCTGCCACGAGGCGACCGGCTCGATCCTGGCCGCGGCGACCACGTCGCTGCCCGAGGAGCTGGGTGGCGTCCGCAACTGGGACTACCGCTACTGCTGGCTGCGCGACGCCGCGATGACCGCCCGCGCCCTGGTCGACCTGGGCTCGATCAACGAGGCCGAGGCGTTCCTGCGCTGGGTGGACGGCTGCGTGGAACGCACCGGTGGGCACCCGGAACGGCTGCACCCCCTCTACACCGTCGACGGCTACGAGCTGGGCGCCGAGGCCGTCATCGACACCCTGCCCGGCTACGCCGGATCCCGGCCGGTACGCGTCGGAAACCTCGCCAACCACCAGCTCCAGCTGGACGTCTTCGGCCCGATCGCCGACCTGATCGCCGCCACCGCCGACGTACGCGGCTCGGTCCGCGCCGAGGAGTGGCGGGTGCTGGAGAACATGGTCGAGGCGGTCCGGCGCCGCTGGCACGAACCCGACCACGGCATCTGGGAAGCCCGCCTACCACCCCGGCACCACATCTTCTCGAAGGTGATGTGCTGGATGACCGTGGACCGCGCCCTGCACGTGGTCCGGCAACACGGCGGCGAGGACCGGCCGGAATGGGTCGAGCTGCGTGACCGGATCGGCGCGAACGTCCTCGAACACGGCTGGCACGAGCACGCCGAGGCGTACAGCGTCGCGTACGGCGACGAGGACATGGACGCCTCCTCGCTGTGGATCGGCCTGTCCGGCCTGCTGCCCGGTGACGACCCGCGTTTCCTCTCCACCGTGCTGAAGATCGAGGCGGATCTGCGCAGCGGCCCGGTCGTCTACCGCTACCACTGGGACGACGGCCTGCCCGGCCGCGAGGGCGGCTTCCACATCTGCACGGCGTGGCTGATCGAGGCGTACCTGCGCACCGGCCGCCGTACCGACGCCGAGGAACTCTTCCTCCAGATGATCGACACGGCCGGTCCGACCGGACTGCTCCCCGAGCAGTACGACCCGCTGGCCGAACGTGGCCTCGGCAACCACCCGCAGGCGTACAGCCACCTCGGGGTCATCCGGTGTGCGCTGCTGCTGGACAACATGCTCAAGCAGTAACCACCATCTGCCCAGCTTCAGCGGCCGGAGACTACCGTCTCCGGCCGCTGTCGTCTGGCCGCCCGCCATGCCGACCCACCCGCCGCCAGTCCAGTCCGACGCGGTGCGTGGCGCGGGGAAACGACACCGTTTCGCCTGCATGGCGGGTTCCGTTATCCGGACACCGCCGTTTCGGCGGTACGGTGCGGCGCCGCGGCTGCCCCGCCCGCAGGCACCCGGCACGGGTGTCCGGTATCCGGGGTTTTGTCCGGATGCCGGGGTGGGCTGCTGGCTCTGGTGGGGGAATCCGCCGGGTGGTCGGGGCGTTGTGGCCCCGATGACGGACCGGGTATGGCGCCCCACCCCAGGGGCTCGACTGGACGGTCCCGACCCGACCACCGGCCGGGCCCCGGATCCCCGGATCCCCGGATCCCCGGATCCCCGGATCCCCGGATCCCCGGATCCCCGGATCCCCGGAATGATGGTCGGCCCCGGGTCGTTATACCTGGTCCCGGTGCCGCGAGGTGGCCGGCGGTCGGGCCCCGGGATCCCGGATCCCGGAATGATGGTCGGCCTGCGGTCGTTACATATGGTCCCGGCGCCGCGATCCGATAACCGGCCGGGCCCCGGATCCCGGAATGATGGTCGGCCCCGGGTCGTTATACCTGGTCCCGGTGCCGCGAGGTGGCCGGAGCCCGGAGCCCGGAATGATGGTCGACCGCGGGTCGTTGCACATGGTCCCGTGTCGCGGGGTCTGCCTCCTGTGAGTGTGCCGGGTGGTTGTTCTTTTTCCCCCTTTCTTGTTTGAGCGCCGGACGGCGTTTGCGTACGCGTGGTCCCCCCTGTTCGC
>NZ_QXEC01000041.1 GCF_003583405.1 Micromonospora radicis | reverse complement strand
ACTGATCAAACGCCTCGGCTACGGCCGCGCGAACTTCGACCTGCTCCGCAAACGGATCCTGCTCCAAGCGTGAGACATCGTCACAAGATCAGCGACAGAGCCAGATCAGCCGTACCTAGCTCTGCACTCCAGGCCGTACCCCGACACGCGGTGGCCGGGCGCAGCCAGGTTCGCCTGGTCCGCCGCGCTCGAAGCGCGTCCACTGGTTGCGATCCTCGCCCGACGCGGTGGCCGGGCGCAGCCCCTCGTCGGCGCGCTCCGCCAGCTCCGCCTCCGTCGAGTTGCGATCCTCGCCCGACGCAGTGGCCGGGCGCAGCCGCAGTCGGCGCCGGCGCCGGCATCATCCTCCCCGTGCTGTTGCGATCCTCGCCCGACGCAGTGGCCGGGTGCAGCCGCGATGCCCGCCCCGGCCTCGGCGTCTTCCATCTGGTTGCGATCCTCGCCCGACGCGGTGGCCGGGCGCAGCCTCGCGACCAGGTGGCTGGACCGGATGGGTGGTGCGTGGTTGCGATCCTCGCCCGACGCGGTGGCCGGGCGCAGCGTAGACGCTCGCGGTGGCGGCCAGGCGGATCCCGATGTCGTTGCGATCCTCGCCCGACGCGGTGGCCGGGCGCAGCACCACCGACAACCCTGCCTCGGCGGACGCCATCCGTTCGTTGCGATCCTCGCCCGACGCGGTGGCCGGGCGCAGCCGTCTTGTAGACCTCACATCCCACGATCGGCTTGAGGGGGTTGCGATCCTCGCCCGACGCGGTGGCCGGGCGCAGCGCCTGTCGCCCCGACGCCCGACCACAGTTAGCAGTGAGGATTGTCGTGTCTTCTGCCGATCGCAGGGCCCCGTTGGGCTGCCCGCGGAGATGACCGTGCGGTGCCAGCGGCGTAGACGGCACAGCAGTGAGGTTGTACATGCTGCGGCTCGTCCCTGCAGAAATATTCACCCTGGAACGCAGAAAGATCGGTTCTACGCAAGGTTGAGCCCTCGGAAGCATAGGCAGTTGCGCCTATGCTTCCGAGTTCTGGTTCAGGTGTCAGCTGTGCTCAGCGCTGTTTCCACGGGTGGTGCCGAGGATTCGTGCGATCGTGCTGGCTTTGATGGGTTTGTCTTCGGGGCCGCTTCTCCGCACCATGAAGATCATCGAATTCGGTGGGGCTATGCCCGGCGGTTGGTTGCCGGGCCGCCGCTGCGGCGTCACTGTGGCGCTGCGGGAATGCGGTCGCTCGGTCGGCGCGAGGGCGACAGAATTGCCGCGACCATGGTGTTCGATGGTGGGGACGGAGGCGTCGGTGGGCGCGGTGTCGCTGGGGACGACGTTGCGGCGGTGGCTGCGCAATATGAGTGGCGGCTCGAGCGAGTTGCCTGAACGTGACTATCTGCCTGAGCTGCCGCCCGTCGAGTGGCTGCGTGCTGGGGCTGGCGGGTTAGACCGAAGTGTTAGTCCAGCGGAGTTCTCTGCCGGGTTGCTGACAGTGGCCCGCGACGGCGAGCCGAGTATGCGGGCCGCGGCCGTGGATGCGCTTGGTTCCGCCGAGGCGCGGTGGTGGTTGGCGGTGGACGGAGCGCTGCGGGAGCAGTGGTGGTCGGCGCCGCGCTGGTCGCGGAGCCTCGCGGCGGACTTGGCTGACGGTGAGGTGGAGCTACTGCATTTGGTCATAGCCGGCTGCCACCGTGACGGGCGGATCCGCGAGGCGGCGGTCGCTCACCTGGCGGACCACGCGCACCCGGCGGCGCTGGCGGTGCTGACGCTTCGGACGGTCGACTGGGTCGCTGAGGTGCGTCAGCGGGCAAGGAGTGCGGTGCAGGGTTGGCTGTCGTCATCGCAGGGGTCGTTGGCCCAGCTCGCGGAGATGGCGTTCGCCTTGCGCGGTCGGGCTGAGGGCGCCTGGTTGGCCGAGCGCGTCGAGGGTGTACTTCGGGACCTGCCGTTGGATGGCTTGGAGCCGTTGCTGATAGCGCCGGATCGCCGGACCCGGCGGGCGGCGTACCGCGCTGCGACAACCGGAGGCCTGTTGAGTTTGCGCCGGTTGACAACGGCCGCGATGAAAGACGACGACCTGCCGATTCGGGCCCTGTGCGCCCGGGCTGCTGTGGAGTCCGCGACGAGTCCGGCTCAGCTGCGTGGGCTGCTTGTCAGCCGTACTGCGCTGGTTCGGGCTGAGGCGCTGCAGGCCGTGACCGCAGTCGGTGATCTGAGGGCGGCTGAAGCGGCGCTGCCTGATCGGCATCCCCTGGTGCGGGCCATCGCTCAGGCCGCGCTCCGCCGCAGCGGCGCGGATCCGGCAGAGTCTTATCGCCCGCTCGCCGGGTGGGAGCCACCGGCGCCGGGGGCGATTGCCGGGCTAGGCGAGACCGGTGACGCCGAGGACGCCCGCCTGGTGCGGCGGTGGCTGGCGCATCCACGTTCGCGTGGTCGGGTCGAAGCGGTCCGAGCGTTGCGTCGCCTCGGCGTGACCCCGTCGGCTGAACTGGTACCACTGCTGCGCGACGAGTCTGGAGCGGTGACCCGCCAGGTGGTGGTTGCCCTACGACACGACCTCGGCATCCTTGACCCGGGAATGCTGCAGTCCCTGCTCGGTCCGGGCAACCCGCCTCATGTTCGGTTCGCGGGCTACCGGCTTCTGACGGCGGGGAACGCCTGGCAACGGCTGATCACCAATCTGCGGCTGATCGATGATCTCGACGACCGGTTGCGTGGCAGTGCCCGGGCGGATCTCACCGCGTGGCTCGATCGGCAGGCGGCTACGACCTACCATGGGCCGTCCCGCGAGCGTGCGGCCGAACTCGACAAGCTGATCGAGCGTGCTCGCCCGATCCTGGGCGAGCACAAGGTCCGGTTGCTGCGGTTCCACGCCGGCTTGCCCCAACAGGCGGCGCTATGACCAGCGGCGACATGCCTCGTCCGCTCAGTGACATTGAACGAGGTGTCATCGCGCGTCTGCTGGCGGTGCCGTTCCCTGGGCACGGTGAGCTTCGCGCGCAGTTGCCGTTCGCGACTGTTGACGGTCAGTGCAGCTGCGGCTGTGCGACCGTCAACATTGTTGTGGACCACGCCGCAGCGCCGGCTCCGGTGCTGTCCGGTGCGCCGGTATCGGCTGACATCAGTGATGGCGAGTTCTACGCTGGCGTCGTGCTACTCGTCGATGGTGAGGGCTATCTGTCCTGCTTGGAGGTCTACTCCATCGGCGACGAACCCGTTCGGCGGTTCCCGCCCGTCGAGCAGATCAACGCTCGTCCGCAGCGGTGACCGCCGACCTTCGGCCGGGCGGGAGAGATATCAGCCGAGTGCGATGGATCCAGATTCTCCGAGCTCGGTCTGCTGACGGAGCCGCTCCACTTGTTGTTTCTTCCCGCTGATGTGGCGCAGGCTCTCCTCTAGCCTCGGCCCTTCGTTACTGCAGACCCGCTGCGAGCCGGGCAATCACCGACCGGCCGGGGTGGTGCTCCCCTCGTACAGGGCGAGATAGCTGCTGTACAGCTCGGCCGCCCGGTCGCCGACCTCCTCCGGTGCGACCAGGTCGTGCCCAATCCCGAACTCCGCCGGCAGGTCGAACACCCGCGCTGCCAGTCCATTCGTCTCCGCCAGGTTCCGCGTCACCCGCCGGGCCTCATCGGCGTCGATGAAGGTGTCGTTCGGCGACAGCACCACGCTCACCGAGCGCAGTCGGTCGCTGCGGGGAGCGTCCCGGTAGATCTGTGCGATCCGCAGGTACTGCGTGAGGGCGGCGAAGGAGAAGCGGTTCGCGTTCACCCGATCCGGCAGTAGCCGGAAGCCGTACAACACGGTCAACGGGCGGATCAGGAAACCCGGCGCCTGCGCCGACGCCGGCCGGTAGAAGGGTGAGAGCACCAGCAGACGGGTCACCACGTCGGAGCGGTGCTGCGCCAGCCAGGTCGCCAGCACCCCACCGCCGGACAGCCCGACGACACCGACCTCCACGCCCAACCCGGCAGCGATGTTCAACGCCTCGTCGGCGTACCCGACCAGGTTGTCGGCCTGCACCTCGGAACTGGCATCGCCATCGCGGACGCCGTGCAGCGGCTCCCGAGGAATGTAGACGTTGTAACCGCGGTCGAAGAAGAGCCGGGCCAGGCCCGCGTACTGCGCCGGACAGTCCCGGTAGCCGTGCAACATCAGCACGACCTTGGCGGTGGGCCGGCCATGCGAGTACAGGCCCGTTCGGCACTCCGGCAGCACCTCGGCATCGGCGGTGTCCGCCTGCACCGCCGACTCCGCTCGCCCGACAGCGGCGGCGAAATCCAGTGTCTCCGGTCGACCGGCGGAGAGCCGGTCACTGTCGAGCGGCCAGACGTACAGCGCCACCACCGCGACAAGCACCATTCCCAGCAGCGCCGACACCCCGATCCCCGCCAGCTTCAGAAATCTCATGGCTGCACCTCACCGGGATCCGATCGACACGGACTGGACGATCCGATGACATCCGGTGAATTCGGCAGGCCGGTGTCCCGACGACGCGCCGTGACCGTGGCTGCACGGTGGGGTCGTTCAGCGTTCGGTCAGGTTCCGTACCAGTGCCGCCTCATACCGTCCTATCTGGAGACGTTTCTACGGTGAGGAACACGCAATGCGCCACGACATGACCCGCATCGACAGCCCGGCGATCGTCCGCCCGCACCCGGACCCCGCGGGCGGGCCGGACTGGTTGACGTTCGACCTGTTGGGCCCGATCCGGGCCTGGTCGGGTGGTGAGGAGATCGACCTCGGCTCGCCCCAGCAGCGCGCGACCCTGGCCGTGCTGTTGCTGCACGAGGGCACTGTGGTGACAGTGGACGAGCTGGTCAGGGCCGTGTGGGGCGACGAACCGCCGCGGGCGGCCGTCACGACCGTACGCACCTACGTGTCCCGGCTACGGCGGGTGCAGGCACCTCGGCCGGACGGCTCCACCGGGCTACGGATCCGGTCCATCGGTCGCGGCTACTCACTCGACGTGCCGTCGGACTCGGTCGATGTGGTGCGGTTCCGCCGGCACACCACGCTCGCAGCCGCCGCGACCCGACGGGGGGACTTCGCCGTCTCGGCCATGCACCTGCGCTCGGCGCTGGCGCTGCGACACGGGTCGCCCCTGGCCGGCGCACCCGGCCCTTACGCGCACAGCCAACGTACCCGGCTGCAACAGCTGATCACCACGGCCGAACTCGACCTGATCAGCGCCGAGATCAATGTTGGCCGGCACCATGAGGTGCTGCCCGAGCTGTCGGTGTTCGTGGCCGAGAATCCGCTCTGGGAGCGGGTGCACGAGCTGTACATGACGGCGCTGTACCGGTGCGGCCGCCAAGCCGACGCGCTGGCGCACTACCAGGCCACGCGACAGGAACTCGTCGACAACCTCGGCATCGAGCCCGGCGTCGTCCTGCGCGAACTGCACCGACGCATCCTGGCCGGAGAGGTGGGAATGCTGCCGGACCGCTCCGATGACGTGTGCCCCGCCCTTCACCTGCGGGTCAACCGGCCCCGGCCGGTGCGGCACCGGGCTGACGCCAACCGGATCGCCCGATTCGTCCGGCGGTGACCGCGTGGGCCCGCCCGCCAACCGGCGGGCGGGCCCGATTTGCGCCGTGCGCTCAGTCACGCCCGCCGGTGCCGTCCACGGCCATGCCGAGCCGACGCACCGCGTAGAAGGTGCGGGACTTGACCGTGCCCTCGGGAATGTCGAGCTGACGGGCGATGTCGCCGGGCTCCCGGTCCCGGTAATAGACCTCGAAGATCATCTGACGATGCATCGGAGTGAGCTTCGGCAACGCCGTACGGATGGTCTGCACGTCGACGACCTGCTCGGCGATGTCGGGCACCAGGGCGGCGATCCCCAGTTCGATCAGCTCGACTTCCTTTGGGCGGCTCTGCCGGGACCTCAGCAAGTCGATGGCGGCGCGCCGGGCGACGGTGAACAACCACGGGCGGGCCGCGGCAGGGTCCGCCGGCAGGTCGTCGATCCGCCGCCAGGCGCGCAGAAAGGTCTCCTGCAGCAGATCCTCGGCGAGGTGGTGCTCGCCGAGGGTCAGCCTGAGCAGATAGGCCATCAGCGGGCCGGACAGCGCGCCGACGAACCGTCTGAGCCGTTCCTCCGACGAGTCAGACTCCGACCGGTCGGCACCACACCGGTCTGCCGGAGCTGGGTACGTGGCAGGCGCCATGATGGAAAGCCCTTCCGCAAGGATCCGGACATTCCATTGGCTCCGATGACGATCAGTAGTCGATCAACGTCCGGTCAATGTGCCACCGTCGACGCCGGAGTGACGTCCTGCGGTAGCAGCACGCGCATCTCCTCGACGGTGGGCGCGGTCGCAGCCCGCAGGCGGCGGGCCTGCCGGACGATCATCTCGTCGAGCATCGTCCGGGCGTACCGGCCATTGCCGAACGACCGGCCGCGGGGCACCACCTCGAAATGTGCCCGCAGGGCGGTGAGCGTCGGCCCGGGGCAGTCGTAGCCGGAGGTACGGGCCAGCCCTTCGACGATGGCCACCAACTCGTCCGCCGCGTAGTTGACGAAGTTGACCCGTCGCGTGAAGCGGGACCGCAGACCGGGGTTGGCGTCGAGGAAGTCGGCCATCTCCGCGTCGTAGCCGGCGGCAATGACCACGATCTCCTCACGGTGGTCCTCCATCAGCTTCATCAGCGTCTCGATCGCCTCCCGCCCGAAGTCCTGCTGACTGCCGGCGGGCGAGAGGGTGTATGCCTCGTCGATGAAGAGCACCCCGCCGAGCGCCCGCTCGAACGCCTCCCGGGTGCGTTGGGCGGTGTGCCCGACGTACTCCCCCACCAGGTCGGCCCGGGCCACCTCGACCAGCTGACCCGTTGGCAACGCGCCGAGTGCGGTGAGGATCTGGCCGTAGAGTCGGGCCACGGTGGTCTTGCCTGTGCCGGGTGGCCCGGCGAAGACGAGATGACGGGAGACCGGCGGCGCCGGCAGCCCGGCGGCGAGCCGGGCCCGTGCCGCCTCCAGCACGTCGATCAACTCGGACACCTCGCGCTTGACCTCGGCCAGCCCAATCATTCCGTCCAACTGGTCGAGCAACCGGCCGACCTCGGTCGAGGGCGTCGTCGCCGTCGCCACGGACTCCGCCGGGCGGCCGAGGTCCTCCGGAAGCAGCTGGGCCAACTCGACCCCGGCGACGTCCGGCCGCTGGGCGAGCCGGAACGCCTGACGCCCGACCATCTCCTCGAACACCTGGCGGGCGACCCGGGCGTTGCCGAACGAGGGGCCGCGCGTCATCGCCCGGAACAGGTCGACAAGCGCGAGCCGGGTGTCGTAGTCCAGGGAGTAGTGGTGGGTGCTGCACAGGTTCTCGACGATCGTCTGCAGTTCCGTCGGCGAGTAGCTCTCGAACTCGATGGTCTTGGCGAACCGGGAGGAGAGGCCAGGGTTGGCGGCCAGGAAGGTACGCATCTGCGGGGAGTAGCCCGCGACGATCACCACGACGTCGTCACGGTGATCCTCCATCAGCTTGACCAGGGTGTCGACCGCCTCCCGCCCGAAGTCGTGCCCGCCGCCCCCGCCGCTGTCGACCGGGGCCAGCGTGTACGCCTCGTCGACGAAGAACACCCCGCCGAGCGCCTCGGTGAACTTCTCGGTGGTCTTCACCGCCGTGCCGCCAAGGTGCTCGGCTACCAGGTCGGCCCGGGCCACCTCCACGATCTGCCCTTGGCGCAGCACGCCGAGCGCGGCGAGGATCTGGCCGTAGAGCCGGGCCACGGTGGTCTTTCCGGTGCCCGGCGCACCGGCGAACACCATGTGCCGCGACATCGGCGGTGACGGCAGGCCCGCCGCCGCCCGCCGCTGGCTCACCCGGTGCAGTCCCACAAGTGTCGCGACCTCGCGCTTCACTCCGGCCAGACCGACCAGGCCGTTGAGCTGGGCCAACAGCACCGAGGCGGCGTCCGTCCCGGGTGCGGCCCCGGCCACCGGCACGCCCGGATCGACGCTGGCCGCCGCGACCGGCACGGTACGGGCCGATTCCCGCGGCGCGGTGACCGTCGGCCGCTCGGCCTCGTTGCCGGTCTGTCTGGTGCCGGTCACCTCGACCGGCTCGTTGGTCTCCAGCAGCAGTCCCGCCCCGACGTTGTCGAAGATCTCGCACCCGTCCACACCACCCCGGCTGCCGGCCTCGAACCGCACCCCGGGCCCACCACTGCCGTGCACCCGGCTGCCGCGCAGGGTCAGCGACGAGCCACCGGCGGCCACGATGCCGGCCCTGGCCGGCTCGGTGACGTCGCAGCCCGCCATCACCACCGTGCCACCCTGGAGCACGACAGCGCAGGAGCCGCCGCGCAGTCGGGTGTCCGTCACGGTCAGCGCGCCGGCCGTGACCAGCAGCCCGGTGGCACAGTCCTGCACCCGGGAACGCAGCAGCTCAGCCCGGCCGTGCTCGCCCACCTCGACACCGGCGATGGTCGCTGCCATGATCGTCAGGTCGGTCAGTTCGGCGCGGGCCTGGCCGGCGACGAACACCCCGTGCCGCTGCGCGCGGACCGTGACCCCTTCCGCGACACAGCGCGCCTCACCCTGGACCGACAGGCCCGGTTGCTCCGCCGTGCCGTGCAGCACGCCGCCGTGCACCGTCGGCTCCGCCATGCCGTCGGTGCTGAGGCCGCCGGCCACGTCACAGTCGACGAAGTTGCCCCGGGCCGCCTCGGTGAGCAGCACACCGCTGCCGGCCGGCGCGCTGACCCGGCAGTCACGCATCGCCATCGTGCCACCGGTGCCGACCACGCCGTGCCCACCGGTGCGCTCGATGCCGCACCCGTCCAGGGCCGGCGTGCCGGCGACCACGACGACTCCGGCACCGACGGTGTCCCGAATCGTCGTACCGGTAAGCACCAACGCCCCACCGTCGACCGCCACCGCCGGGCCGTCCACCGCACTGATCTCGCAGTCGAGCAGCCGACCCCGGCTGCCGGCGGCGCTGTGCACACCGGGGCCACGCACGTCCTTGACCACACAGTTCCGGAAGACCGGATCGGCCGTGCCGGTGATCAGCATGGCGGCGGTGCCGATGTCACTGACGGTCACCCCGCTCGCCTCGACCTGGGCTTCCCCCTCCACCAGCACGCCCGCACCCGCCGGGTTCGTCACGGCACCGCCGCGCAGCCGTAGGTTGCCACCTCGGGCGTGCACGGCGACCACACCGCTGCCGTTGACCTCACAGTCGTCCAGTTCCAGTGTGCCCGCCGCGATCTGGAGGGCAGGCAGGCGGTCACCACCGCCACGCAGCACGAGTCCCCGCAGGACGTTGGTGCCGCCGCTGGCGAACGCCACCACCTCGTCGGTCTCGACCACCACGGTGCCTCGGCCGTCCTCGGCGACAAGCGTCACCGAGGACAGCAGCAGCAGTTGCTCGCGGTACCGCCCCGGCTGCACGATCACGGTGCCGCCCGGACCTGCGGCGCTGATCGCGGCCGAGATCGTCGGATAGCAGCCGGGCTCGGTCTGCGAGACCGTCAGCACATCACGGCTCATCGGATTCCCTTTCCCGGTACGGATGCCCGGTCTCATCCAGGCCCGGTGCGCCGGACACGTACGCCTCCGCCAGGGCCTGTTCTCTCGTCTCCTGGGAGGCCGCCCGCATCCGGTTCAGCATGCGCTCCGAGTTGGCAGCCGGCCGACCCTCGGCGGCGCCGGCGATGTCGCAGAGCAGGACCCGAGGCACGTCGGCCGGATCGTTCGAATGGTCGACGGCAAGCACCGCGAACCGGCTGGCCGGCGGGAACAACGCGGCCGAAGTGCCATCGACGTCGAGCCGGCCGAGCCGGCGCGCACTGACCGACCAGATCACGAACTGGACGGTCGCGTCGGCAACGGTGGTGGGCGGTATCCGCACGTCGAGCAGGCCGGGCTCGGCGAGCACCCGACCGGGCCGGTACGCCGCCAGCGTCTCGACACCGATTCGGCCGGGGCGGAAGACCGGCCCGAGCACCGTCGGCAGGTAGCGCAGGCCGTACGCGACTCCCCGGGCGACCACCGCTGCGCGTTCTTCGCCAGCACCGGTACGCAGAAAGCGGTTCACCTCGTTCCGATCATCTGCGCAGTACGCCCGTAGTGCGACCAACCCGGCGACCAGGTCCGGTGACGCACCGGCCGCCCGCAGGCCCGGCTCCTCGGCCAGCGTCTTGGTGACCACCCGGACGTGCGCGTCGTATCGGCCGTTGAGCGTCGTCCGCAGCACCGCGCGGTCCTCCTCCCGCCACGACCGATTGTCGATCCAGACCGGCGTGCGCCGGGCTGCGGCCCCGGCGCCAGCGGGGTCGGTGGCCGGCGGCAACGGTCCAACCGGCTGGTGGAGAGCCTCGGGTTCCGCCACGTCCGGCGACATCTCGGCGGTCACGGGCACCGCCGATGCGGGCGCTGGCGGAGCCGACAACTGCTGATGAGGAGCGTCCTGGCCGGGCGGGTCCGGCATGGCAGGCGGCACCGGGACCGCGGGCCTCTCGATCCATGCGCCCGCGTGCGGCCAGTTCCTCGGCCGGAGCAGTGCGCGCAACGTCGCCGACACCGGGACGGGCGGAACCGACGGCACAACCGGAGCCGGGGGCGCAGGCGGCACCGCTACCCCGGGCGATACCGGCGGCACGGCTGGCACCGGCGGGGCAGGCGGCACGGCTGGCACCGGCGGAGCAGGCGGGGCGCCGGGGCGGGCAAGGAGGACGGTGCGCTCGGCCGAGACCTCCCGAGCAGCCAGCAGCGGCAGCTTGACCGTACGCTGAGCAGGTTCGACCGAATCGGGCAGCGCGATGCCGGCGGGCGCGGGCGGCGACGCGGGGTCAGGACTGGTCGGCCATGGCCAACGTGACTCGTACTGCTCGGGTTGGCCGGGTCTGCTGGTCAGCCAGTACGGGCCCGGCTCCACACCGGGCACCACCGGCGTCACCGGCGCGGTGACCGGCACGCCAAGCAGCTGGACCAGATAGCGCAGCGCATCGACGTTGGTGGCGGTGGAGGGGAATACGCCGAGCATGACCAACCGGACCGGCTTCGGGCTGCCGGCACAGACGATCGCCAGCGCGTCGGGAAAGCCGCCGGCCAGCCCGGCCGCGGCCGTGACGAGGACGACCTGCCGCTGCGGATCCGCCGGCAACCGTTGCAGGTACGCCCGCAGCGCGAGCGGCTCGTCCCGAGCGGTACGCAGCAGCAGGCGCTCACCGACCCGCTCGGCCAGCACATGGTCAGCGGTCGGGAGGCCGGATTGCGACGTGCCCGATGAGACCATGGGTGCCACACATCCCTCCTCTGAAACGGCTGGCGGCCGTCAGCAGTACTACGGCCGGACCCCCGCCCCTGTTCACCTCTTGCCGCCGCAAGCAGCACCGGCCCGGACACGGTGCCGGGCCGGTGCTGCCACGCGTGGGTCAGCGTGAGGCCGCCGGCTCCAGCGACGCGGTTTCCTCGGTTGCCGGCGCGGCGTCGGCCGGGTCGTCGAGCTCGGCGCTCCCCCGGCGGCCGAGGTGCGGCAGCAGCCGGTCCAGCCATCCGGGCAGCCACCAGTTGGCCCGACCGAAGAGCATCATGCTCGCCGGCACCAGGACCATCCGGACGATCGTGGCGTCCAGGGCGACCGCGGTGGCCAGCCCGACCCCGATCATCTTGGTGACGATGTCGGCGTTCGTCATGAACCCGGCGAAGACCACCACCATGATCAGTGCTGCGGCGGTGATCGTCCGGGCCGTGGCCGCCAGGCCGCGCACGACGCTCTGGAACGGGTCACCGGTCGCCAGCCACTCCTCCCGGATCCGGGAAAGCAGGAACACCTCATAGTCCATGGAGAGTCCGAACAGGACGGCGAAGAGGAGCAGCGGCACCCAGGTGGAGACCGGCACCGGATGATCCACCCCGAGCAGTTGCCCGCCCCAGCCCCATTGGAAGACCATGGTCAGCACGCCGTACGCAGCGGCGACACTGAGCAGGTTGACAAGCGCGGCCTTGACCGGCACCAGGATGCTGCGGAACACCACGGTCAGCAGGAGCAGCGACAACCCGACGACCACGCCGACCACCAGCCACAGCCGCTCCGCCAGCAGGTCGGCGATGTCGACGAAGACCGCGGTGACCCCGGTGATCTCCGCGCCGGCCGGCAACGTCTCCGCCCGGAGTTGGTCCACCAGCTCACCGGAGCGCTCGTCCTGCGGGCTGAACTCCAACTGCACGGTCAGCACGGCCGCCGTGGCATCCGGCGACAGCAGCGGCTCGGAGACCGTCGCGACCCCCGGCACCGCCGCGATCCGGTCCTGCAACGCCGGTACGGAATCCTGCGGCACCTTGGCCAGGTCGACGGCCACCACGAGCGGGGCGTACGCGCCGGGACCGAACTCGGCGGCGATCAGGTCGTACGCCCGGCGAACGGTGTTCTCGGTGGGCTGGCTGCCCGCGTCCTGCGGCCAGGTCCGCATGGTCAGCGCGGGAGCACCGAGCAGCAGCAGTACGGCCAGGGCGAGCACCGCCCAGACGGCGGGGCGGCGACCCACCCGCGCCGCCCAGCGCGCAGTCAACGGGGGCCGTTGCGGCTCGGTGACATCGAGGCGGCCACGGCGCACGATCCGCCGCCCGCAGACCGCGCAGAGCGCCGGCACCAGGGTGACCGCCGCCGCCACCGCCGTCGCCACCACGATCGCGGTGGCGAATCCGTAGGTCCGGTACGCGGCGAGGCCCGACAGAATCAGGCCGAGCAGCGACAGCAGCACGGTCGCGCCGGCCACCAGCACCGACCGCCCGGCGGTCGCGGTGGCCCGGGCCGCCGCCGCCTGTGGCGCCAGGCCGGCTCGCAGCCCTTCGACGTGCCGGGTCACCAGCAGCAGGGCGTAGTCGATGCCGACGCCCAGGCCGACCATTGCGGCGGCGGACGGCGAGGTGGTGCTCACCTGGGTCACGGCGGCCAGCAGCAGAATGCCGGAGGAGCCGATACCGAGGCCGACAAGCGCGGCGACGATCGGCAACCCGGCCGCCAGCACCGAACCGAACGCGATGATCAGAATCACCAGCGCGACCAGCACACCGACCAGTTCACCCAGGCCACCTTCGGTGGGTTCCCCCTCCGGCACCTGGCCCGCGTACTCCACCTGGAGGCCCGCGTCCCGCGCGGCCCCGGTGGCGGCACGCACTTGGTCCATCGCGTCGGCACCCAGGTCGGTCACCGGCACGGTGTAGCGGACGTCGATGATCGCGGTGTCACCGTCAGCGGAGGGTTGGGCTGGACCGGCCACGCCCACCTGGTCCACCGCCCGCAGCGCATCGACCACCCGATCGAGCAGCGCCGGGTCCAGCTGGCCGCCGGCCGGGTTGTGGACCACCACCCGCGCCTCGGTGCCGGACAGCCCGGGGAACCGTTCCCGGAGCAGTTCCGTGCCCGCCTGCGAGGCGGTGCCGGGCACGTCGTAGTCGTCGCGGGGCGTGCCACCCACCGCACCGCCCAGCACCACGGCCGCCACCAGGGCAATGATCCAGGCGGTAAGGGTTCGCCACGGGTGCGCGGCACACATTGCCCCGACCCGGTGGAGCGTTCGGTTCACCGTCGGCTCTTTCCATAAAGAGTTGTCGCGTCGTCGGCAAGTGCCGAACGACACACGGACGCCTGGAGGCTAGGAAGCGCCGGTCGGCATCCAGTCAATGCACGGTGAACACATGAGTAGCCGGCCGGTGCCGGGCCTTACGCCGCCGTCCAGGCTGGTGCCACGTCGGCCGGTGCGAAGAGGGCGGCCTGCGCGCGGTGCAGCCCGACCGCGGTGACGGCGGGCGGACGCGAGCCGTGTTCCCGGATGTGCTCCAGCAGCTCCGCGTCCGGTGCCAGTCGGTGCTCCCGGAGGTAGTACGACACCGTATCGGTCCAGATCCATTGCCCATCGGTCCGGTAGGACATCGGTACCACCGGCCCACGGGTGGGGTCCAGCACGTCGACCATCCGCTGCGTGGTGGCCAGCAGCGCGGCGCCAGCGTCGAGATAGGCGAGGATCTCCGGGGCGTCCAGGTGGGGGTGAGCGGGATCGAAGGCGGGACCGGTGACCGGATCGACCCGGTCGAAAACGCGGGCGATCCGGACGGGTTCGGTCGGGACGGCGGTCCACAGCAGCGCCGACGCGCCCCGGGCCTGGCGCTGGTAGGCGGGCAGTTCATCACCGGTTCCGTACACCTCGACCTGCGAGTCGAGCACGGCAACGCCCGCCAGCGCGGACTGCATAGCGGTACCGACAGCGGGCAGGCTGCCGGCAACCCGATCGACCTCGACGACGTAGACCCGTACCACGTCGTCGACGGTCCGGTACCGACGCCAGGCCCGCCAGAGGGCAACCGAACCTGCCACCGCCATGACCGCCGCCACAGCGGCGTCGTCCGCCTCGTCGGTCGCGCCCGACCATGAGTGCGCGACGGTCAGGTCCACCACGGGTGGGATCGCGGTGCCGGCCCGCTGCGGCAACACCGGAAGGAACTGGTAGGTCGGCAGCACGCCACCCACGGCTACCGCATGCTGCCGGCTATCGGCCGGGGTGATGTCGGGACTGGTCACAGTGATCTCCAGCTTCACGATCGATTCGGTGGACGATGCCACGGGTTGACCGTTCCCGCCCACTTCCCCAGCGTCGACACGAGGGTGGCCGGGTCCAGTAGGCGCACCCACGACGTGCCGTCCGGCAACAGATGCCTGACCCGTCGCCACGGATCCGGGGCACTGACCTCGGACATCGAACCCGTGGTCTCGTCGAACCGCAGCACCCGGCCTGGCTGACGGTCGCCGAGCAGTCGCGCGGCAGCCGGCGGTAGCACCAGCGGCGGCGCGCTCGGATCGTCGGCGCGGTGGTCGGTTATCGACGTGATCAGGGACCGCAGCTCGGGGCGGCTGGCCAGGAACTCGATCACCGCCGTCCAGACGGCGCCCGGGTCGGCATCGCGCTCCACCACCGGACGGACCAGGGCGAGGTTGAGGTTGCCGGCATTGTTGTGCAACTGGGCGATAAGCGTGGAGGTGACCTCAAGCACGCGCGCCCGCGTCGCTGCGGGATCGACGACCGGCGGGACCGGTGGTGGCGGTTTCAGCCAGGAGCTGTCCGATCGGACCGTGAAGAGGTCGTCGCCCATCGACGGGAGATCCACTCGATGTGCATACCCGAGAGTCTCGGCGAGGGGAGTCCACACGTTGGTCGACGGGCCGGTCCGGGTCAACACCTCGGTGCGGACGTTGCGGGCGGTCATGCCGAGAACCTCGGGGGCGATGTCGTCCGGCGGCTCGCCCCAGGCCGTGGAGCGCACCATGTTGACGTTCGCCGGGCGGGTGTAGTTCGCCGAGACGGCCGCCGCGTACGCCGGGCCCAGGCCGCTACCCGCGGCGGCGATCATCGCCGCGTTTGTCACCCGGGTGTTCAGGCGGGCCAGAGCGAACAGCTCCCGCGTGCCGGAGACCTTGCGAACCTCCTCGTCCAGATCGGCGGCGAGCTGGTTGTCGCTGTCGGTGTAGACGCCGCCGAACCGTTCGAGAATCTCGAATCGCAGCAGATCGCTCGCGGCAGCGTAGGCGGACGGAATCCGTTTGATCTCTTCGCTCTTGTACAGCGACTCGGTCGACATCGGCGCCTCCGCGGAGAAGACCTCGTCGACGTTGAGTACCTGGATGTCGTGTTCGGTAGCCCAGGCGACCATGTCGAGGATGTCCGCCTCGGGCGTGCCGGGTGCCGGCGGTGGGACCGCGCTGCGGGCCCGGTCGATCTGCTCGCGGGTGACGTTGGTCCAGAGCACCACCTGATAGCCGTTGGACGCCGTGGCGGACTTCACCAGGTTGTCGCGGAAGGTGCCCTGGGAGCCATGCCCGCCGAGCGGGCCACCGAGCCAGATCGTGTGCAGGGTCCGGGGAATACGCCGGTCCTTCGCCGGTGCACCGGGTTGGACCGGCTGCGGCGGACCGGTCACGACGCTGCCCGGATCGAAGGGCAACGCGGCCGGGGCGAGGGCATCGGCCGTCGGACCCTGCGTGCTGGTAAGCGACAGCGCCCGGAAGAAGTTGGTCCGCTGGCCGGGCTTGAGGTCTCCGAAGGGGTAGCCCTGCAGGAACTGCGGTGCGGGCGGCGCGGTCCGCAACCCGAAATGGTCTGCGCCGAGCGAGACAGCGGTCGCGCCGCTGGCCGGGCCGAGCTGCGGACCGACACTGGCGTGCTCCCGGTACGTAGCGTCGAGCAACTTCCGCAGCGACGCCACGTCGGTGCCGGCCGGATCCAGGCTGTTCACGTCCGGGCCGCCGAGTTCTTCGACGACAGCGGCCGTCTCGCCGCGCTCCTCGACAACGGGGGTCGGGTCGATTCCGCGCCGCTCGTCCGGGCGCTTGCGGACTGACTCCCAGCTGTCGCGATTCTGCTGTTCGGGGCTGCGGGGAAAGGCAGGCGACATGGGGGAGATCGGTGGGCTGCCAATGCTGTCCCGCTTCAGCCACGGTACGGCGTCGACGCCGTCGTACGGCGCGCGGGGACCGTCCCCGCCGACGCCGAGTTCCGGTCCTTGTTCGCGCACCGACACCGGTGGCCGGCTCGTGCCGCTGGATCCGCCCGAGTCACCGCTCTGCGGCTGCGCGACGAACGTGCGCCAACCCTGGCCGGAGGGGGCCGAGCCCGGGCGAGGACGACCATCCGCGTCGAACTCCATCGACGCGACGAACGCCTGGCCCTCCGCAGTGGTCCACGCGGCACTGTTCGGGGCGGTCACCGTCGTACCGGGAAGGAGTTGCGCCAGTTGGGCGGCGAACCCGGCGTCGATATTCTGGCCCGTCTCGCACGAGATCAGCACGATGGGCTGCTGGTTCCAGGTCGGGTCGGCCCGGACCATCTCGGCGAGCTGGTCCGCCGAGATCCGGTCGGTGCCGAGCAGGAGCGCATCCGTGGTGCCGTGGGCGAAGACCAGGTAGTGCTCCGTGCTCACCAGCGCCTGGGCGTGCGCCAGATGGGTCGCGTCGTCGGACGTGAGCAGGGCGATGCCATTGGCCAACTGCTGGGGGGTGGGGGGCGTCGATGCGGTGTCAGCCGCAGCGGTGCCACTCGGCTCCACCCCGGGCGCTGCCGTCGCGTCATCCCGAGTCGCCATCCGCACCCGCGTCTGATCGCCGCTGTCATCGGTGCGCGGGACGATCGTGAAGGAAATGGGAAGCGGTGGAACGTCACTCACCAACCGCGTCTCGTGTGCCGCCCGCCACTCCCGCTCCAGTGCCTGCTGGAGCAGTTCCTGGGTGGCCTGGGCTCGGGACGTGGCACGCTCGGCGTCCGCATCGGTGAGCGCACCGAGCACCGCGGTCAGTCCGCTCCCCCTGCCGTTGCTCTCCTCGATCACGATCTCGATGGTCGGTGATGACGGATCAGCCGCCAGGTTCGCGACCTGATGTGCGAACTGAAGCATTGCCCACGCGTCATAGCTGGGGGTCTCGTCCTCGGTGACCGCGACGCCGAGCGACTCCGGTGCCTGCCAGTGGAACTCCTTGAGCCAGCCGGCGTGCTCCTGCTGGCTCAGCAACGTTTGAATGTTGTATTCGTCGCTGTTCATCAGCCCGCTGGGTGCCATCCCCTGGGCCCACTCGACGCGACCGTCCCGGCCCACGAACAGGTAATTGGCCTGACCCGGCCAGGGCTGGTACCAGTTGCCGTCGACCCGGCGGCGGCTGCCGTCCGCGACATGCTCAATGTAGTGGTCCGCTCCGACGAACCGTTTCAGCCAGATCGGCTGGCCGACGAAGTCCTCGCGCTCCACCGTGTCAGGAACGAACGCCCCATTGTCAAGGCGACCGTGGACTCGGGATCCGAACACGTCAACGGTCAGCTCCGATCCAGTGACGTGCAGCACACGGTGGCCGCCGAGCACTTCGGACGGGATACCCGAAAGCAGGCTGTCCGCGCTCCAGTTCTGGTCGGGTAGTTCGGGCGGGGTCAGCACCCTCGCCTCGGGGTTGTTGCCGACCACCTGCAGGATCATCTTGCGCAGGTGCTCGCCGGTCACCTGCTCGGCTGGCGAGGGCGGGAAGACGGCAAGCACCGCGCTGACGCCGGCCACGACCGCGACGTCCGACACGATGCCGATCAGGCCGAGCATGTCCACGTCGCCGGTCAACGCCTTGCCGACGGTGAGCAGCGACTGTTGGTCTTTGCTCTTGGCCTCCACTTCCTCCCGCAGGCCGACCCAGAGTCGAGCAGTGGCCTTCTGCCAGCGGGTTTGCGGATTGTCTGACAACTGCGATGCCTCAGGCACCAACTCTTCGGGATTCTCCCGGATGATGCGCAGCCGTTCGTCCAGATACCTCTCAGCGACCTTTGTGAGCGCCGCTTCGACGATCGGCCAGCCCGGCACGTAGGCACCACCGATGGCGGCCAGGGACAGCAGCAGTTGGAAGCCACGCTTCTGCTCCGCGATGATCGCCTCGGCCATGAGCAGCGGTTCGCCGTCATGCTCCAGGAACACCTCTGGCGCGGAGTTCTCCCGCAGGTAACTGTCGCGCCGCCAATTGTCGTACGCGGTGAGCGCGGCGTACTCAATTCCCTTACCACCGGCTGCGACAGCAGCCGGGGCAGCCGCCACGCCCGTCGGTAGCGTCGCGTTGGCCACCCAACCCAGCAACTGTTGGGCGTACCCGAGATAGGACTCCAAGCGGTCCCGCTGAGCGCTCGGTTTGCTCTTCACCCACGCGGCGACGGCGTCCCGCTCGATGATGGCCTTGACCTGGTGGCCGGCCCGCTCGGTGACGGCACCGAAACTCCTCAGGTCATCGAAGACCTCTTTCCACTGCTCGAAAGTCCAGGTGTCGGTGGGCTGGGACAGCGCATGCCGGTGCCCCGCGAGCCGGGCCACCGCCTGGCTGAGCAGCCACCGTTGCCTGGCGACCTTCGCGGCGGCGAACGGGCTGCTGCGGATGAACTCGGCCCGGGAGATCTGGTCGAACACGCCAAGCAGGTAGGAACCATAGGTGAACCGGTCGCCCACCTGCGCGCGAACTCGCACCACGTCCTGCGCCACCGCAGGGTTGATCGGGTGCAGCAGGAAAACCGCACCCATCGACAGCGCCAGTCCCAGCACGTCGGGTTTCGCCACCAGATCGATCCGCAACGACTTCGGCAGGGGAACGTGGGGAACGGCGAAGGCCGCCCGCGCCGCCGCGGCAAGACCGGCCGCCAGCGTTCCTGTGCCGAACGCACCCGCCTGCCCTGGTGCCGGACGAGTCGGGTCCGGCACCACCGTGTGGAACAGTGTCGTGTTGCGGGCCCGGTGCAGCGTGGGTCGACCGGGGACGGTGGGAGTCAGGTCAGCGGCCTGCACGATCCAGGTCAACGTCTGGCGGTACAGCCGGGCACGCTCAGCGCCGACCGGTGCGACCCGGGTCGCGGCAATGCGTGGCGCCTGTGAGCCGAAAAGATTGTCGCCGCGGCTGCGCCAGGTCACGGCCTGGTCGATCGCCGGTGCGTTCCCGTCCTGCTCGCTGTTCTCGCGGAGCGTGGCGATCCGTTCGGTGAGCTGCGCGATCAGCAGGTCGCGTACCGACTTCGCGCGGAGCGTCGCGTTGTCCTCGTGCTGACTGAGCATCGCCAGATCAATCAGCGGGCGCACGCCGTACGACTGGTTGCGACCCCCCTCGACGATCACCTGGGTGCTTGGATCGGCCAGCAACAGCCGGGCAGCATGATCCGCGAAGAGCCACAGCGCCCAGGCGTCCACCTGCGGCTCGGTCCGGTGCTCGGCGAAGTCCACGGTGAGCACGTCCGGCGGGTCCCAGATGAACGGTCTGATCCAGTCAGGATGGCTGCTGAACTCGCGATACGCGTTGTGTTCGTCGCTGTTCATGCCACCGGTGGGGACCATCTCCGCCACCCATTCGGCATGGCCGTCCGCGTCGATGAACAGGTAGTTGTTCTGGTTGGGGAACGGCTTGTGCCAGGTACCGGTGACCGTACGCGGTTCGACGCCGGGCAGCCGCTCGACGTAGCCGGTGGCGTTGATCGTACGGTTGAGCCACTTCCGCGACGTGACCGGAAGGAGGAAGGGAGCCTCCGGGGTGAACCTCCGGTCACCGCTGCGGCTCAGTGAGCCCCACACGTACGCGCCGTGGTAGTCGATGGCGACGCGGTAGTGGTCGTCGGCCCCGGTCGCCCGGTACCGCACCACCTTGCGGCCGGCGTGATCGGTGGGGGGCAGGTCGTTGGGCATCATCTCGATGCCCAGTTCACGAATGGGAGCTGCCAGCCTGGTGGCCGTCTCCTGCTGCGTCGATTCGTGCCCGGTGACTGTCAGAATCATCGCGCGCAGGTCCGCGCCGGTGACCGGCGTGGCCGGATCGGGCGGCATGAGTTCGAGGGCCGCCCCGAGCACGGCCGCGACGACGAGGTCCACCCCGACCCCCGCCATGTCCAGCATGTCGCCATTGCCCTGCACCTGGTCGATGATGGTCTTACGCGCCTCCGGGTCCCCTGCCTTGGCCTGCACCTCCTTACGCAGCTCGGTCCAGGCCCGCCGCGCGGCGCGGCGGGCCGCAGACTCCTCGGTGGTCGCTGGGTCCGAATTTTCCCCGGACGCAGGGTCCGGCGTCTGCGCGGCGCGTTCGGCAAGTGCCAGCCGCTCGTCCAGATATCCGTCCACCACCTTCGTGATGGAAGCGGAGACGATCGACCAGCCGGGTATGTAGGCACCGCCGATCCCGACCAGCGACATTACATGCGCGAAGCCCTGCTTCTGCTGGTCGATCGCCATCCGCGCCAGGGTCAACGGGTCGTCGTCGTGGGCGTAGAGCGCCTCGGCGCTGGACTGCTCGGCCAGGAACACCTGCCGCTGCCAACTGGTGTACGCATCCAGGGCAGCCGTGGAGGCCAGGTCCAGGGCAGCGGCGATCGCCGCCGGCACGGCCGGTGCTCCGGTCGGCAGCACCGCTGGCGTGAGGAAGTCGATGAGGCCCCGCACCGTGTCCACGTACGAGGACAGTTTCGCCCGCTGCTCGGCGGTCTTCTCGGCGATGTGCGCCCGGACGGCCTGGTCCTCCAGCACCTCCTTGACCTGCTTGCCTGCCTCTTCGGAGAGGGCGCTCACCTCGTCGATCGCCCGGATCACGGCGCGGATACCGTCGTCCGTGCCGGGTGTGACCGGACCGCCGATAGGGCCGAGGGCTTCACGCGCCGACCGCAAGTTGTCGATAGCGAGGTCAAGTCGCAGGCGGTTCAGCCAACTGTGCATCCGGGTGACAACACCGCTGGCCCGCACGAAGTCCGCCTCGGCGGCCTCGACGAAAATGTCGTACAGGTGCTCGGCGGTAACGAGACGGACGTCAGCCCCCCGACGCACCTCGTCGACGAAGGCCGCGAAAGCGGGCCCTGCGGCATCCGTGGCCGGCGGCGAGTCAACCGAGATGGCCTCGGGCTCGTCGTAGATGACCTGGCCCGACGCATCGTCCACCGCCGAGGACTGAGTCGATGCGCTTTCTGCTGCGGAGTCTGCTGCGGTGGGGATCGCCGTCGTCACCGCCGGATCATCCGGGTTGGTCGTGAGGGTCAGCCCATCACCACTCGACCCACGCGACCGACCCCGACCCGAATCAACCGCCTCAACACCGTCAAACGGCCGACCCACCTCATCATTCAGCAGATCCCAACCCTGACCATCCACACTGTCGGCAACAAACAACGCCCACGGCTCACCCTGCTCCGTGACCAACCCACCCGGCACCTCACCGGAACCCACCCGAAGATCAGTCCTCGGCGCAAACACATCGCCGCCATACGCCACCGCGAACTGCTGCGCGAAACCACCCTCCACCGCACCAACGGCACACGACACCAACGCCAACAACTCACGATCCGGCAAACTGTCCGCCACCACCACCGCAAGCTGCGCAGGCGTCAACCCCACCATCCCCGTCGAACCATCAGCCCGCCGCACCGGTGCATGCACCACCGCACCGGCGCCATGCACCAACACCGCTGGCGCACTCCCCGGCGTCACGAGCGAACGACCCCGCACTCTCGCAAGATCGTCATCGCTCAACAACACCACACCATCACGACCAGCCTCCGCCAACGGACGCACCACCAACGGCTGCCCATCCGCCAACCACCGACCATCCGGCCCCTTACGCACCTCCGACACGACAGCCACCGGCTCACCCGTCGTCCCCAGCGGCAACGACGGCACCGACCGCGCCTGGTCGACCTCGGCGGGCCGACGCAGGCGTACCTGCCGTACCCCGGTCGGGGGGGGTGCCACCGCCGGACGGTGCCGCCTGCGGGGCCAGGAAAGCCCGGGCTCGGGCGGGAAGTTGAACCGGTGCCCCCGGCACGCCCGCACGGTCGACGAAGGCGAAGCTCACCGTGGTGACCATCCGGCGTATCTGGTCATGGCTGGCGAGGAACTCGATCACCGTGTCCCAGACCACGGCCGGATTGGCGTCGCGCTCGACCGCCGACTGGACGAGCGCCAGGTTGAGGTTGCCGGGATTGTCGTGCAACTCGGTGATCAGGGCCGATGCGACGTCGAGTACGCGTTGACGGGTGGTGTGCGGATCGACGGTGGGCGTCGGCGCAGGTTGCTGGTGCAGCCATGCCTGCTGGCTCTCCACCCGGAACGGGTTGGCCGCCTCGGCCTGTTCCTCGGCGTTGCGATCCGCGATCAGCCGGGCTCGATCGGCCTCCTCCGCCAAGTCACGGGCCCGCCGGGCCTGCGCTGCGGCCTCAGCGATCAACTCTGCCTTGCCCGGCCCCTCGGCCGCCGACTCCGCCGCCGTCTGCGCCATCTCCGCCGCCTGGGCCGCCTGCGCCGCAGCCCGCTCGATATTCCCCACAGCGGCTGACACCCGCGCCTGCTCATCGAGGGCCCGCTCGGCCGCTGCCTGGGCATCGGCGTCCATTGCGTCGGGCAGTTCGTGACTGCGGGCCCAGCCGAAGTGCTCAGCTACCGAATTGAAAACGTTCGGCGACGGACCGGTGCGGTTGAGCGTGATCAGCCGGACCCGTTGGTACGAGTGCGACATGGTTGCCGCCACTGCGCCCGCGACCGACTGACCGCGTGTCACCAGTGACGTCGCGTCCCGCGTGTAGTTGTCCGAAACCGACGCGGCGTACGCATCCCCCAGGCCGGTCGCTGCCGCAGCGATGACTGTCGCGTTTGTCACTCTTCCGTCGGTGCGGGGGAAGGCAAACCCGAGCGGCTCGGTCGCCGCCCGGCTGAGCCACTCGTCAAGGTCCTCTCCCACGCGCAGCCGGTTGTCGCCGTCGGAGTACACCCCGCCGAACCGTTCGAGGATCTCCATCCGCAGCAGGTCGCTGGCTGCGGCGTAGCCCGGCCCAACGCCCTTCACCAGCTCGCTCTTGTACAGCGCTTCGGTCGACATGGGATTGTCCTGGGTGAAGATCTCGTCCACGTTCACCAGCTGGATCCCGTGTTGCTGCGCCCAGTCGACCATGTGGAGCACTTCGGCTGCGCGGGTACCGGCAGCCGGCACCGGTTGCCCGGCGCGGGCGGCGGCGATCTCCGCCCGGGTTACGTCGGTCCAGAGCACGGTCTGGTAGCCACGGGACGCTCTGGCGTGATGCTCCAGGTTTCGGCGGAAGGCACCCTGGTCGCCGTGCTCCCCGAGTGGTCCACCGAGCCAGATGGAGTGAATGATGCGCGGGATGCGGCGGCCCTTGAACGACCGCATCCGCCCGACGTCCCTGAGTTCCCGCGCCGCCACGACGCTGCGGTCATCGCGCTGTAGCCGTCCTGGGGTGAGGTCAGCCGCCCTTGGTGGCGTATCCCGAGTCAGCGAGACGCTCGCGAAGAATGCGCTCCGTTGCCACGACTTCAGGTTCCGGAAGTTGTATCCGCGCAGGAACTCCGGCGCTGGCGCAGCGGCGCGCCGGCCGAGGTAGTCGGGCCCCAACGCGTTCACCGTTTCGCTGCCTCGCGGGCCAGCCGGCCCGCCGACATCGACGGCGTTCGGGGCGTACGCCGCGTTGAGCGCACCGAGCAACTCGGCAACGGTCGGTGGTGTCCCGGAGCCAGCGTGCATCCGCAGACCCGTGTTGCGCGGATCGTAGGCCGCGGCAGGATCGGCGGCTGAGGTATCACGCCGCCCGGTCGGTTGCTGGCCACCCAGCAGGATGTCGACCGCGTCCCGCAGCGCATCCACGGCCACCTGCCGCGACGATCCGCCCTGCTTGATGTCCGACCACGCCGCGATGGCCTGCTGGAGTTCACGGAGGGCTTCGGTCGACGGCGCAGCCCGGAACCGCTCGACACCAGCGTCGATCCGGCGTAGTTCCCGGGACCGCGGCTGCGTCCAGGACCGCTCCGAGCCGGTCGGCCATCCGCGGACGGTGGCTTGCGCGCGACGCACAGCGGCCTCACGAGCCGCCTGTGCCCGGGCTTGTTCGGCCTGGCTCGACGCCTGTGCCTGCTGCTCAGAGTCGATGTTGGTCATCAACCTCGACGCCCAGTCGACGAGATCGTCGTACGTCCGCTCCAGCTCGCTGAAGCTCCTGAACCTCTCGCCGAACCAGCGCAGTTCCACAACAACGAGCGGCATACCGGGGATATCGGTGTCCAGGGTGGTCATGTTGGTGCGGATCTCCAGGGCCGTGCCCTGGTCGATCAGTTCACCAGAACTTCCGAAGGCACTTGCCAGGTATTCGCCTACCGAAAAGGTCCGGTCGCCGCTCGGCGAATCCCATTGAAGGCTGGCGACATCGCCGATTTCAAAGCCGTACTTCTGCGCCCACGTCTGATTCCAGGCCACGTAGTGACCGGACAGCATGGCGGTAAACTCATCTGCATTCGATTCGACGAACTGCCGGACCTTCGGTGGCAACGCCTCGCGCACTGCGGACAAGGCGGTCCGAGAGACCGCGAGCATATTGTTCTTCGGCAAAACCCTGCCGTTGACAATACCGGCAACGATCGCGCCGACCTGGGTGTACGTAAGCGCCAGAAAACCCCTGAGCGCATCCACATCCAGGTCGGTTCCGTCCAGTTTAACATTTCCGTGCCGACGCAGATATACATTTTCGATTTTGTCGGCAAAGTCGAGCGCCGCCCGCACCTGACGCTCGCCGTACTGGCGGACGCCCTTGCCCGTCGAATTTTCCACCGCAAATTCGAGCAATTCAACGAGGCCGGACACCGGCACGCCGACCGTGAAGTGCGTGAAGAGATCACGCTCGACACTGCGGCCCTGGGCCATTGTTGTCTGCTGCGGCCCGATACTGATCTCGTACGCAGCCGGTTGGAGCCTGAAATTGGGGTAGCCGCGGAATGCCTCCGACAACGTCTTTCCCTCACCGCTGGCCAGGATGGCCAGCGCGGTGTAGGCGGCGTCAAGCGCCTTGGCGACCGACACTTTCGAGGTCTCGTTCGGCAGCACGGCTGCCGGCTCCGACACGACCTCCGCGATCCAACCATCCGGGCCAGCATCCACCACGATTTTGACGCCGTCACCCTGGACCAGGGTGCCCAGTCCCCAGATCTCCTCGTCGCTCCAGTGCTCCGGCATTTCCAGACTCGTCAGGGTCTCGGCCTCGAAACCAGCCCCCGCCGCCTCCCGATCAGCCAGCACACCCCCATCCACCGCAGCACCGTCGACCTCGATCCCATCGGTCAACGGCAGGAAGTACAGCTCCACACCGGCGGGTGGCAACTGTGCCCGCGTGCCCGACTGGGCATCGAGAAAGGCCACCTCGCGCCCACTATCGGTCGTCGGGTCGGGGGTATCCAGCGTGACCACGTTGATCACATGCGCCCGACCGTCCGAGTCCACGCTGCCGAGAATGCCGCGTGACCAGGGCGGTGCCACCGCCATCGCCAGGCGTACCGCCTCCGGGTCCGACACCGCGATGAAGCCGAAGGGCTCCCGGTCCGGCGCGATGCCGCGGGCCCGGTCATTGGCGTACGCCACCAGGTCGGTCGCCCGCGTCGGTCCCGACGACGGCGCCTGGTATGCGTAACCGTCCACGTCGGCCAGGGTCATGTCGGCCGCGATCGCCGCCACCACACAGTTCGTGCCGAACTCTCCGCCCTCGCGCCATCGTGGGTTGATCAGGCCCAACCAAGGGAACCGGGCATCCACCTCCCGGCCCCGGACCGGCCCACCGCTCGCCTGCGAGTTCAGGAACCGCCCGAGACCACCCTGCCGAGAAGGCCCGCTCGAACTCTGCCCCGTACCCGGTGGCTCCCCAGAATCGCCGTTGTCATCCCTGTTCGACGGCCCGAGCGAACCCAGCCAGTTCCGTATCCGTTCACGACGACGCGGCTGACTGCCCGACGGCTCCTCGGCGAGGGGCGGCTCCACCGCCCGGCGTTCGGTCTCGGCACGTGCACGGCGCTCCGCCTCCGCACGGGCACTCTCGGCCCGCCTCCGCGCGTCGCGCTCAGCCTCGATCCACGCCTGACGCTCGGCCTCCACACGAGCCTGCTCCGCCTGGACACGCGCACGGCGCTCCGCCTCCGCACGCACCTGACGCTCCGCGTCCGCACGCGCACGGCGCTCCGCCTCCGCACGCACCTGACGCTCGGCCTCAGCACGCGCACGGCGCTCCGCCTCCGCACGCACCTGACGCTCCGCGTCCGCACGCGCACGGCGCTCCGCCTCCGCACGCGCTTGTTCGCCCTGTGCCTGATCGATGGTGGCCATCAGCGACCATGCCCAGTCGACGAGGGAGTCGAACTTCTTCTCCAGCCCGTCGAAGCTCACGAAATCGTCGCCAAACCAGCGCAGTTCCACAACGACGAGCGGCATGTCGGGGAGATCGGTGTCCAGGGTGGTCATGTTGGTACGGATCTCCAGGGCCGTGCCCTGGTCAATTATTTCCCCAGACTTCCCGAAGGCACTCGCCAGGTACTCCTCCACCGTGAAGTTCTGCCCGTTCTTTGCCGACTCCCATACAATCTTGGTGATATCACCGAGGTCGAAATTACTCTGATTCGCCCACGCCTGACTCCAATTCACGTAGTGATCGGCCAGCATGGCGATCAGCCCGTCCGCGTTCGCTTCCACAAACTGGCGAACCGTCGGCGGCAACGCCTCGCGCACTGCGGACAAGGCGGTACGCGAAGCCGCGAGGGCGTGATTCTTCGGCAGTGGCCCGACGTCCTTATTGACCACACCACCGACAACCGCAGCGACCTGGGTGTATGTGAGAGCCAGGAAACCGGTGAGCGCTGCCACGTCAAGGTCGCGCTGGTCATCACCGGTGACGCCACGCCGATAGTCGCTGGCGACATCGGCGGCGAAATTGAGGGCATTGCGCACCTGATACTTGGCATACACGGGGGCTGCATGCTGGTGCCGCATCTCAGTCTGAGCGAGACTAAGCAGCTCAGGCAGCCCGGCTATGGGAACCCCGACCGTGTAGTGCGGGAAGAGTTCCTTCTCAGCGGTGCGGCCCGGGGCCCTAGCTCTCTGCTTCGGCCCAACAGTGATCTGGTCCGCAACTGGTTGGACAACAAAGCCGGGGTAGCCATCGAACGCGTCCCGCAGCGTCCGGCCGGTGCCATCGTTCAGGGCGGCCATCGCGACCTGCGCAGCACCGAGCGCCCTGGCGATCGACACCTTCGAGGTCTCGCCCGGCAGCACGGCCGCGGGCTCCGACACCACCTCCGCGATCCAACCTTGCGGCCCAGCATCCACCACGATCTTGACACCCTCGCCCTGGACCAGGGTGCCCAGCCCCCAAATCTGCGTCTCGGTCCAGTGCGCCGGCAGCACCAGACTCGTCAGGGTCTCGGCCTCGAAACCAGCCCCCGCCGCCTCCCGATCAGCCAGCACACCCCCATCCACCGCAGCACCGTCGACCTCGATCCCATCGGTCAACGGCAGGAACAACACCTTCGCATCATCCGGCGGCACCACCGCCCGCCCCAACTGGCCGTCAACAAACACGACCTCCTGCCCCAACCGCACCACATTCACCACATGAGCAGGACGATCAGGCCCATCACCATCCACCACCACGAAGCCCCGGCTCCACGGCGCAGCATCGGCCAAACCATCACGCAACGTGCCAGCAGTCGACGCCACAAACCCCAACCGCACCTGATCCGCCCCACGACCCCGAGCCGAATCATTCGCATACGACACCAGATCCGCCAACGCCAACGGACCCGACGGCGGCACCTGATACCGGAACTGACCACGATCCTGCAACGCCATATCCGTAGCCATCGCGGCAAGCACACAGTTCGTCAGGAAATCACCACCCTCCTCCCGCAACGGGTTGACCCCCGCCAACCACGCGGGATCGCCGTTGAGGGCAGGTGGCGGCCCATCCCGCCACCCCGACTCCGCGCCGAGGTATCCGGACGGCCACGTGCCGGCCCGGCCGGCCGGGTTGGCCCAGCCCGCGGAAGCCCCCACGCCCAGATCGCCGTCTTCCTCGTCCGACGACGGCCAAGCATCATCGTTGTCGGGCGACCGCCCACGAACTCCCTCATCCTCCGACGACGGCTGGCCACCTTCGCCCGCCGACCATTCGATGCCACCCTCGGGATTGCTTGACAACCAGCGGACGTCGTTGTCCGACATCCCGCCGCCATCGTCGAGATCGGACGCATCGTCGTCGACGTCGGACGGATTATCATGGTCATCGTCAACGGACGACAGATCTGCTTCATCGCCCAATGAGGACGTGTCGTCATTATCGGACACGTCGTCGCTCGCTCGCAGATCCGACGAAGCCGGCATTCCACCCGCCTGGCCCCGATCCGCAACGGTGGTATCGCCTGGCGGCGGGACCGGCTCGGCAGCATTTTTGAGGGCGACGGCAGCGGCATAGGACTTGCGGAGCTGATCAGTGAGCTGCGCGAAGTCCTGCTGAAGGGTCGACTGTTGGGCCAGGCTCCCACGTCCCGGCGTGGAACGCAGTTCAAGCAACACCAGTGGCAGTCCCCCGGGAACCACGTTGTCAAGCTGCTGAAAATACCCCTTGGGGTCCTCCATGCCGAGTGCTTGTTCCTGGTCCATCGGGCGTGACGGCACGTCAAGCAACGCGTTGTCTATATACTCCGATATAGAGTATGGGTTATCCGGGTCGGTGTCGTTCAACCACTTATAGTCCAGTTTAGAGGACAACGACCACTCGAAAAGAGCCCGGACCTCGGCCGACTGATCATTCAGATATTCCCGCACCGCCTCCGGCAGATCTGCCCGAACAGCTGCCATCGGGTTTCGCAACACCGCGAAGGCGTGATTCTTGGGCAGGCCGCCACCATCGGCCTGATCAAGCGTGGCGGCAACCTGCGTATAGACCAACGCCGCAAACCCCTTGATCGCCGCCATTTCAAGGGCGAGTTGTGCCCCCGAAGGCCGTTCTGACAACTGCGCGACCTGCATACGGCGCCAGGCCCAGTACCGACTCCCGACCACATCCCCGAAGGGGATGCTCTGCTCCAGCCGCTCCATCCGATCAGAAGCGCGGTTCTCGCCCTGATCAGCGAGCCACTGGAAAAACGGTTGTATCCCCGCCAGGGGAACCCCGACGGTGTACTGAACATACATTTGGTCGGCAAAACCTTCGACCTGAAGCACCTGCACATCACGCGCGGCCTCCGACAGCGTGAAGCCACTGTCTTCCAACCACAACTCCGACAGCTTCACCCCGGACGTATGCAAATGCCCTTCCATCGCGATGGGTGTGACCGAGAACGCCTCGATGACGTTCATCAGATCCGCGAAGGCCTGCTCCGCCCCCACTCGACCCGGTATGCCCACCTCTCCGGGCAGAATCGCGATGGGCTCGGAAATCACCTCGACAATCGGAAGCGCCGGACGTTCCTCAGTCCCCCGACCCAGGCCCTTGACAATCTTGCCACCCGGGCCTACATGAAAGGCGGTCCAGTCAAGAGCAAGCTCGACACCGGGCGCCGTCGCAAGAGTTCCCTCGTCCTCTTCGTCCCCCCGGCGATCCCTCTTCCCGAAAGCGAGTACGGCCAACTCGATCTCGAACCCGATTGCGCCGGGCCGACGACGGCCCGGCGAGGGATCGACCAAAGCATCTACCAACCTCGACGCCTCGCCCGACACAAGTTCGGTGATCTCCACCGGGTGCCCCGTCGCATCAAGCTTCAACACCTGAGTGCCGGGCCGCGACAGGGCAGCACCATGGCTGTCGTGCAAAGTCGCCGTCTCCGCGAAGAGCCCCGGCTGCTGGGTATCCACCCACCGCAGGGTGCTCGGCCAGGCCCGATCATCGGACACCAACCAATAGACGTGCGCCGGCCGACCATACGCATCTGCCGGGCGGTAGACCAGCAACATCTCACCGTCGGCCATCCCCGCCGCCAACTGAACCGAATTCACCCCCGCTACATCGATGAGTTCACCACCGAGCATTGACACGAACTGCCCCAACGACGGCCGGGTCACAACCTCGTCAGCCGACACGATGTTCCCCGACCGGCCGTGCATCGCATGGAAGGCCTCCCCGGCCCGCTCCAAGCAATCCTCCAAGGACAGCACGTCAGCCCGCCCCTCGCGATCCGCCGCCTCCCGCGCATCAACCCACTGCTCCAACCGCTGTATCGGCGGCCGCTCAGCTTCGGCGACCACGTGGGAGACAAGCTGTTCGAGTTCGCGGTACTGCGCATCGAGCTGCTGGAGATCCAGGAATGGGTGGTCTCCGAAGGATCTGAGTTCCACCACCACCAGCCCTGGCTTGCCAGGGCGGCTGTAGTCCAAGTCGGGCAACGTCGTGCCGATGCTCAGTGCATCGGACTGCTCGATCTGCGCCGCATCGTTCAGCAGGGCGCTGTCCAGGTAGCGACCGACATCGGGATGATTCAGCGGCCCGAGCCTCGGCCCGCTCGGGTCGTCCGGGTAGCGGTCCGGAAAAGTGTTGGTGAGGGTATTGACGAAAGTCTGACGGATGTGCTCCGCCTCGGCATCCAGGATATGTTGAGCGGCTGGGCTCAACTGGTCACGTATCGTCTGCAATGAGTTGCGGGATGCGATAGGCGTGTAGTTCTTCGCCAGTTCTCTGCCGCCCACGC
>NZ_QXEC01000040.1 GCF_003583405.1 Micromonospora radicis | reverse complement strand
AGCGACGACCCGGGCGCGACTCCCAGTCGTCGGGCTCGTGCTCGTCCTCCGGTCGCTCCGGAACCCGGCACGACCGTTCCAGCCAGAGTGCGGCCGCCACCAGGGCAGCCGCGGCCACCACGCCGGCCACGCCGGCCGGCCGGTCATCGGCGGCGGCCTGCGTCGTCTGCACGAACAACCAGCCGGTCAACCCCGCGTAGAAACCGGTGAAGATCGCGCCCACCAGGGCGGACGCCTTGGCGAGCACCACGAACCGGGCGACCATCAGCGGATTGACGGGCTCCCGGCCCGGCCGCCGGTCGATCCGGCCCCGGGTGTTGACCGCCGCGTACGCCTCCAGCACCGCGAGCCCGGCCAGGGTGACCACCGGCAGCCAGGGCAACGGTGGCAGCCGGTTGTAGTAGAGGCTGCTGATCAGCAGCCAGGCGGCCGCCGCCGCGGCCAGGGCGGCCACCACCAGTGTCGAGATGCGGGTGGGGCCCATCCGCGACCCGTCGGGCGATGGGGACTGGGTCATGTCGTCGACTCTAACGCCAGATCCGGCCGGGCACGCAGTTCCGCAACCTCGGCCGCGGCCGGACCGGAGGTCAGCAGATCGGTCAGCCAACCGTGCCCGGGCAGTCGGGCGTAGGGCTGGATGTCGATCCACGGCCGGAGTACGAAGGCGCGCAGATGCGCCCGGGGATGCGGCAGGGTCAGCTGCGGATCGTCGCTGAGCACCGGCTGGTCGTCGTCGGTCCAGACCGCGACGACATCGACGTCGAGTGTCCGGGGGCCGAACCGGCGCCGCGGATCACGGACGCGACCGGCCGCGTCCTCCGCCGTCCGGGCTCGCGCCAGCCAGTCCTCGGGGGCCGCCGCCGGGTCCACGACCAGTAGCACCGCGTTCAGGTACGCCGGCTGCTCGGTGTCGCCCCACGGCGGGGTCTCGTACACGCCGGAGGCGACCAGCACGTCGTCGCCGAACACGGCCATGGCGGTACGCAGGTGGGCGAGCCGGTCACCGAGGTTGCTGCCGAGGGAGAGCAGTGCCCGGGTCATGGGTTCCGGGTCCGACGCATGGTCACGGCCACGTCGGCGAAGGTGTGCGGCACCGGGGCCTCCGGCTTGTGCACGGTGACCGTCGCGGCGTGGACCCGGCGATCCGCCAGGCAGACCTCGACCAGCCGGTCGGCGAGGGTCTCGATCAGATTGACCGGCTCGCCGGTGACCACCGCGACCAGGCGGTCGGCCAGTTCGCCGTAGTGCACGGTGTCGGTCACCTCGTCCGACCCGGCAGCCGGGGCGAGGTCCAGCTCCAGTACGGCGTCGACGACGAACTCCTGCCCCTGCTCCCGCTCGAAGTCGTACACCCCGTGCCAGCCGTACGCGCGCAGGCCGGTCAGCTCGATCCGGTCGGTCATCGGCGTACCCCGTTGTCGGCTTGCCGACCGGCGAGCCGCGCCGGACCGGCGGCGTTCGCGAGCGGCGGGTCGGCGGGCGACCGAACCAGCCGGGGGCGGCCGGTCGCCTGCCAGACGGCGAGCGCGTCCACGGTGGCGCGTACGTCGTGCACCCGTACCCCCCAGGCGCCGGCGGCGACGGCGAGCAGGCTGGTGGCGACGGTGGCCGCCTCCCGGCCGGCGGTGGGCCTCGGCGTGCCGTCGGGCCCGGCCAGCAGCCGGCCGAGGTACGACTTGCGGCTCGCGGCGAACAACAGCGGGTAGCCGAGGTCCAGCAACTCGGACAGCCGGGCGCTGAGCTGCCAGTTGTGGGCGGCCGTCTTGGCGAAGCCGAGACCCGGGTCGATGACGATGCGGTCGGCGGCCACCCCGGCGGCGAGGGCCGCCGCGATCCGCTGGCCGAGTTCGGCGCGGACGTCGGCGACCACGTCCCCGTAGCTGGCCAGGTCGCTCATCCGCCGGGAGTGGCCCCGCCAGTGCATCAGCACCCACGGGCAGCCGGCGTCCCGGACGACCCGGGCCATGTCGGGGTCGGCGAGGCCGCCGGAGACGTCGTTGACCACGACGGCTCCGGCTTCGAGGGCCGCCTCGGCGACCCGGGCACGGGTGGTGTCGATGCTGACCGGCACGCCGGCCTCGGCCAGTTCCCGGACGACCGGCACCACCCGGGCCGCCTCGGTCTCGCCGTCGACCCGGTCGGCACCGGGCCGGGTCGACTCTCCACCGACATCCACCAACCCGGCTCCGTCGGCACGCAGCCGGACGCCGTGTGCGACAGCGGCCTCGACGTCGGCGTAGCGTCCGCCGTCGGAGAACGAATCGGGCGTGACGTTCAGGACGCCCATCACCACCGGGGCCGGGGCCCGTACCAGATCGGTCACGGCTAGACGGTACCGGTCGCCTCGGCCGCCGCGAACAGCCCGGGTATGGGCACTGACATGCGAATTGGAACAGGTGTACGATCGGTCGTCCGGGTCGCATCGGGCAGACTCTTCGCGGCTTGTCGCAAAGGGGGGCGGCCCGTACGCTGTGGAATTGCCCAGCATCGAGACGGCGACGCTTACAGGGAGGGCCAAAGCGGGGTAATCCGCCCAGAAATCGCCACCTTGCGTGGCGAGTAACACACGCAGGGTCTCGGTCGCTTCGCCGAGTAGCACCGATCCCGCAAGGCTTGCCTACTGCACCGCCGCGGCGCCGCCGGCCGCGAATTGGGGAGGTACCAGTGATCGCCATCGAGCTGATGGAATCGGCGTCTACCAGCGCCGCCCACCTGCTCTCCACCCTGGCGTCGTCGATTCCACTCGCGGCCGAGGAGCCGAAGGGGATCAACACCGAGGGCGTCGTCACCTTCTTCGCCAGCAAGATCGCCCCGATCCTGCTCGCCGTGCTGGGCGTCATCTTCATCGGCCGGGCCAGCCGGGGCGAGATCTCCAAGGTGCTGACCAGCTCCGCCATCGCGATCGTCGGGCTGGCCTTCATCGCCGGAGCCGCCACCCTCTTCTTCATCGGCGACTTCCTGATCAACCTGATCTTCGAATAGGCGCGGGCACGAGATGCGGCTGCGCACCGACGACGACATCTACCGGGCCCGCCTGGTCTATCTCGGGCCGCCCGGCTACACCCTTCCGGTCCACCTGCCGTACGCCCAGTACGGGCTGTTCATGCTGCTCGTTCCCCTCTACATGTTCATCCACTGGCTGTTCACGCTGCAGGTCGAGCTCTTCCCCGCCTGGGAGATCGCCCTCGCCATCGTGACCACCTCGTTCGTCTTCCGGTACGTCGATCCGGACCGACCGGCGCGCATGGTAATCCGTACCGCGCTGACCGACTGGCGACGTACCCGGGAGCCGGCCGCCGAGCAGCGCGACCCGCGCCTGGTCGGAAGCGGGATCAGGATCCGGGAGGAACTGGCATGACCGGCTGGACGCCGAAGAGGCCGTCTGAGAGCACGCCGCTGACCCCTACCGCCGGCGAGATCGAGCCCGGGCCGCAGCGCGGTCGCCGAACGACAGGTGCACCCCAGAGCCGGACCGCGACGGGCATGGGCAGGGCGATCTCATGAGCCGCTCCTCCACGCCGGGATCCCCGGCCGGGCGCCCGGCCGCGCCGCACGGTAACCGTGCGCGGTCGTTCGACTACCCGCCATCCAGCGATCTCGACGAGCCTCCGCTGGATCCGGCGCTCGCCACCACCCCACTGCACGGCGGAGTCGGGGTGTTCCAGGCGCCCCGGCCACCGCAGCACCGACCGGTCCCGGCCGACCCCGTGCCGGCCACCGCGACGGCCCGCGACGGTGCCGACATCGACTCGCCCTTCCTCGACCTGTTCGGTGGCACCTACCCCCGGCCGGGTTCCGCCCAACGGGGCAACGGGCATCCGGCGCGCACGCTGCCGCAGCAGGCGAGCCCCGCCGCACCAGCACCGGTGCCCACCCAGCCCGCCGGCCCGCCGGTCGCGCCCCCCGACCGACCCGCGATCGCGCCACCCGGCCGACCCGCCGTCCCACCACCGGCCAGACCCGCCGTCGAACCCGGCCCGGCGCTCGGCTCAGCCGGGCCACCGCCCCCCTCGCCGACGTCGGTGGCGCCGCCCGTCCAGCCGCCCCCGCCGCCGTACCTCCAGGCGCCCGCCCCGGCCCCCACCCGGGCACCCGCGCCGGCCGGCGACCGGCTGCCGAACGCCCGGCCACCCGCGGACGACCAGTCGTACCGCGAAGACGACGGTCCACCGGCCGGCGCCGCACCCCGCACGGCACGGCGCGCCGCCGCACCAGCCACCCGGGCCACCACCCCACCCCGACAACGGTCGGGCAACCGTCCGGACCGACCGATCAGGCCCGCCCGGGTGCGCGCCCCCAAGATCAAGTTTGGGGACCGCGATCCGGCGGTCGAGTTGGCCATCACCGAGATCGCCGGTCACCTGACCTTCACCCCCAACACCGTGACCGCCTGGTACTGGCTACCCGAGGTGCGCTGGGCCTTCCGACCGGACGCCGAGCGGGAGGCGCTGCTGTCGGCGATCTCCGAGCAGTACGCCGGCCTGGCCGGCTTCCGGCTGCACCTGCGCCGCACCACCCGTCCCTTCCCGGCCGACGAGTGGGCCCGCACCATCGACACCCACACCGCCGCCCCACTGCCCGACGTTCCCGGCACGCCGAGCTGGGCCGATCACCTGGTGGCCGCCCAGCGACACCTGCTCTCGGTCAACCACGCCGAAGGCCAGACCTACCTCGGCGTGACCTTCGCCCGCCGCTCGCTGGGCGACTCACTCACCGAACGGCTGCTGCGCACCTTCGGGCGAGGCGTCGCCGAGGGCGAACGACGCAAGCTCGGCCGCACCGTCGAACAGTTCGACGAGGTGCTCGGCGCGTTCGGCATGCGTGGTCGACGGGTCACGGCGCAGGAGTTGGAATGGCTGCTCTACCGGTCGGTGGCGCTCTGCATGGCGCCCCCCGGCGCGCTCTCGCCGATCACCGACGGACGCTGGGAACGCGGTGACCTGCTCGCCCTCACCGAGCAGGTGGAGCGCTACCGCACCCCGTACGGCTCGACGGTGAAACTGGTCAACCGGATGACCGGCGAGGAGCGGCACGTGGCCGTACTCGCCGTGGGGCGGATGGAGCCGCTGGAGATCCCCGAACGGCACGAGCCCTGGCTGCACTTCCACGAGCGACTGCCCTGGCCCATGGAGCTGTCCACCCGCGTCGACATCCTGGGCTCCGGCGACTCGTTCCGCAACCTGGAACACCGGCTACGGATGATCCGGTCGCAGCAGCTCGACTACGCCGAACACGGCATCGACGCCCCGCCGGAGCTGGAACGGCTGGCCAAGCGGGCGCTGGTGATCGGTGACGAGATGACCACCGGCCTGCCGGTGGACTCCGCCCGCGCGCACGGCTGGCACCGGATCGCGGTCGGCGGGCGTACCCGGGAGGAGTGCCTGGAGCGGGCCCGCCGGCTCATCCAGCTCTACTCCCGCGAGCTGCGTGTCTCGCTGCAGCATCCGAAGAACCAGGACTGGCTGGCCCGGGAGTTCATCCCGGGTGAGCCGATCGCCAACACCGGCTATGTCCGGCGGATGCCGGTACCCCTGCTCGCGGCGGCGCTGCCGCAGGCCGCATCCACCGTCGGTGACCGCCGCGGCGACCTGATCGGACGTACCGCCGGCACCTGTCGCCGGCCGGTCTTCCTCGACCTGCACTTCCCGATGGAGGTACGGGAACGCTCCGGCCTGGCGGTCTTCGTGGCCGAACCGGGCGGCGGCAAGTCGACGCTGCTCGGCGCTCTGGGCTACCTCGCCGCCCGGCGGGGCGTACAGGTGACCCTGCTCGACCCGTCCGGCCCGTTGGCACGGCTCTGCGCGATGCCGGAGCTGCGGCCGTACTCCCGGGTGCTCAACCTGACCGGTTCCGAGCACGGCACGCTGGCACCGTACTCCCTGATCCCCACGCCGCTGCGCAGCGAGTTCGGCAGTGGAGCCGCTGGGGATCGCGAGTTCGAGATCGCGGTCTCCAATGCCCGAGCCGAACGCCGGATGCTAGTACAGGACATCTGCATGATGCTGGTGCCACCGCAGGTGGCCCGCGAGGCGTCCACCGCGACCCTGTTCCGGCACGCGGTCCGCCAGGTTCCGGCCGAGGAGACCTCCACCCTCGACGACGTGGTCAGCTGCCTGGGGCAACTCGACGACGACGCCGGCCGGGAGTTGGCCAACCTCTTGCTGGACACCGCCGAGATGCCACTGGCCATGCTCTTCTTCGGCCGCCCACCGGAGGGGCTGCTCGGCCCGGACGCGGCACTCAACGTGATCACCATGGCCGGCCTGCGACTCCCCGACCTCAAGATCGAGCGCGAGTACTGGTCCGCCGAGGAGGCCCTGGCGCTGCCGATGCTGCACACCGCACACCGGTTGGCGGTGCGCCGCTGCTACGGCGGCTCGATGTCGTCCCGCAAGCTGGTGGGCCTCGACGAGGCGCACTTCATGGAGGGCTGGCGCTCCGGCCGTTCGTTCCTCGTCCGGCTCGCCCGTGACTCCCGCAAGTGGAACCTGGCCGCGCTGGTCGCCTCGCAGAACCCCCGCGACATCCTCGGCCTCGACGTGCAGAACCTGGTCTCCACCGTCTTCGTCGGCCGGATCGCCGAGGACGCGGAGATCGCCTCCGAGGCCCTGCGCCTGCTCCGCGTACCGGTCGACGACGGCTACGAGGCGACCCTCGCCTCACTCTCCACCGCCGACGCGACCTCCGCCAGCCGGCTCGGCTTCCGAGAGTTCGTGATGCGCGACGTCGACGGCCGGGTGCAGAAGGTACGGGTCGACGTCTCCTACGTCGACGGACTGCTGGACCACCTCGACACCACCCCTGCCGCCATCGCCGCCGCTGCCGGGGTACTGCCGACTGTGCTGCCTGACCTGGAGGCGTGACATGGCGAGGGCCCGGGCACGGATCACGGCGCTCCTCCTGGCACTCGGCATCCTCGCCGCGGCCACGATCAGTTGGCCGGGGCTCGCCGCCGCACCGGCGTACGCCGCACCGGTGGCGTACCAGGCCCCCACCGACCTGTGCACCACCCAGGAATGGCAGGCCGACTTCCGCGCCTGCGTCGCCAAACTCACCCAGGTGGCATCGACAGAGGCGAACTGCCGCAGACCACCAACGCCGACGGCGCCGGACTCCGGCATCGCCGGCTGGTTCGCCTCCCGACCCGAGGCGTCCAAGCTGCCCGGGCCGAAGGGCTACTACAGCGACTACGGCTACGCCGGTTACAGCTACAGCACGTACGACGTAGAGGCCGGTTGCGCGACCACCCTGTTGCACCCGGACTACAAGTTCACCAACACCATCGCCAACGGCGAGTTCATGATCGCTACGGCGATCATCGGTGCCTCCAACGCGCTGCGCGAGCGCGCCTGGGATCCCGGGACGATGTGGGGCTGGGCGGATCCGCTGGTGGACCAGGCCACCAAGGCGATCTACCAGAAGGTCTTCAGCGTCTTCGGCATCATCACGCTCTGCGTGGTCGGCCTCTACCTGCTCTGGCGGTCGCGCCAGTCGGACATGAGCATCGCGATGACCACCGCGGGCTGGGCCCTCGTGGTGATGGTGGCGGTCACCGCCCTGGCCGCCTGGCCGGTCAAGTCGGCCAACCTCGCCGACGGCGCCCTCGTCTCCACACTCGGCGTCGTGCACGACGCCGTCGGCCCCGCCGCGAAGGACGTCCCACCCGGCCGGTGCGCGATGCCCAACCCGGACGCCTGCACCGACAAGCGGCCCCCGGCGGTCCGGGCCAGCGACACCTCCACCGAGGGCATGCTCTACCGGAACTGGCTGCGGGGCGTGCTCGGCTCGGCGGACAGCGAGACCGCCCGGAAGTACGGCGCGGCGCTCTACGACGCCAAGTCGTTCTCCTGGGAAGAGGCGGAGAAGATCCGGACCAACCCGCAGACCCGTGAAGCCACCATCAACGCCAAGAAGCAGCAGTGGATGACGGTCGCCGCCCAGATCAAGCAAGAGGACCCGGAGGCGTACGAGTACCTGCAGGGCATCCGGGACATGGACCGGGTCGGCGCCGGCTTCATCGCGGTGCTGGCCGCGCTGCTCTTCGCGATGTTCGACCTGACCGCCTCGCTGCTCGTGCTGCTCGGATTCCTGATCTTCAGGTGGGCGGTGATCGCCGCGCCGATCCTGGGCACCGTCGGTCTGCTCCGCCCGGCCAGCGCCGGCCTGCGCCGACTGGGTAACGCGGTGGTGGCCGCCCTCTTCAACATCGCCATCTTCGGCACCGGAGCGGCCATCTACCTCTTCGCGGTGGATCTCATCATGAGCACGCCCACCCTGCCCGGCTGGCTGCAGGTGGTGCTGGTCTGGCTGTGTGGCGTGGTCGGCTGGCTGCTGCTGCGTCCGTACCGGCGGATCACCCAACTCGGTGGCAAGGACAGCAGCGAGGCGGTCAGCTCGGCCGGCTCGTGGCATCGACGGTTCTTCCGCGACATGCGCACCGCGGCCCGGCTCGACGTCGCCGAACCCGGGGGCACCACCGAACCGAACATGGGTCGGCGCCGGACCGTGGTGGTGGAGCAGCCCAAGGTCCGCCCGGAGGCTCGCCCGGATCCGGCGCCGACCGTCGCGGCGCCCGAGTCGAAGCGGCCGGACCAGCGGAAGGCGGGCGACGGCCGGGAGTCGAGGGAGGAACAGCGTCCAGAGTCCCGCCCGGTCGCCCCCCGGCCCCGCCGCCGGCAGCCCGCGTCGTGGACCGAGCCGGACGTACCGGATGAGAACCCCTCCTTCGTCGTCTACCGCCCGGGTTCGACGGAACGGGCTCCCCAGAAACCGGCGCCGCGGATCCGCTCCGAGGCACGGTGACGGCAGTGCGGCGAGCGATCGAGTTCCTGCTCACCCGGTTGTTGCGGTCCCGACTCGGCGTGGCCGTCGGCATCGCCGTCCTGGTGCTCGGGGTGGTGGGGGCGGCCAGGCTGGTGGCCGGTCCCGAGGATCCGACGGTCGGGTTGAGCAACCGGCCGGCGGAGCCGATCACCACGGTGCACCCGACCACCGGCGACGACGGCGCGATCTCGACCACCACCACACCGTCGCCGGTAACCCGGGCCGGCGAGGCAACACCGGAGCAGGTCGCGGAGCGCTTCGTCGCGGCCTGGCTCGGCCGCCCCGGTCAGACCGCCGAGAGCTGGCGCGACGAACTGCGCCCGCTGTCGACCGACGCCCTCGTCGACAAGCTCGCCGGCGCCGACCCGGTCAGCGTGCCCGCCTCAGAGGTGACGGACGAAGTGAGCGTCCGGCCACGGAGTGAGACCTTCGTGGAGGCGCTGATCGCGTTGGACACCGGCCGCCTCCGGCTCGAACTCGTGGCGCCGGACGGGCGGTGGTTGGTGGATGCCGTGGACTGGGAGCGCTCATGACCGACGTCGAAGCTCCGCGTCGCCGCCCGGTCCGGCTCGGCGCGCTCGCCGCCGCCCTCACCGCGACGCTGGCCTTCCTGTGCTGCACCGGTGGCGCCGGTGCCTTCTTCCTCACCGAGCTGGGCGGGGACGCGGCCGAGCAGCTCACCCCGGCGAGCCTGGAATGCACCGGAGACTTCAAGGTCGACGTCAGCGGGAAGATGCCTCGGTTCAGCCAGTACGGCGAACGTCAACTCCGCAACGCCGCGGTGATCATCCAGGTCGGTCAGCAGATGAAGGTGCCGGCGCGCGGCTGGGTGGTCGCGGTGGCGACCGCGATGCAGGAATCCCGGCTGCTGAACCTCGCGAACCGGACGGTCGCCGAGTCTCGCGACGTCCCCCACGAGGGCATCGGAGCCGACCACGATTCGGTCGGACTCTTCCAGCAACGCGCGTCGTGGGGCAGCGTCGCCCAGCGGATGAATCCCGAGTACTCCTCCCGGAAGTTCTACGAGAAGCTTCTCGACGTGCCCGACTGGGAGAGGCTGCCGCTCACCGTGGCCGCCCAGCGGGTGCAGATCAGCGCCTTTCCCGACGCGTACGCCAAGCACGAGGAGTTGGCCTCCCGGATCGTCGACGCGTTGGCCGGCGGCGCCGCCCGGAGCGCCCTGGTCGCCGGGCAGCAGCTCTGCGACGCCGCCGAGTCCGGTGCGATCGCCGCGTCGGGCTGGACGGCTCCGATCCCGGGCGGAGTCGGCTCCGGTTTCCGTACGGCCAGCCGGCCCGGCCACAACGGGGTCGACATCGCCGCACCGAAGGGGACACTCATCCGGGTCGCGGCAACCGGTCGGGTGCTGGTCTCCCGCTGCGACCCCGACCGGCGTGGTCAGCTCAGCTGCGACGCGGACGGCTGGCCCGGCAAGGGCGGCTGTGGCTGGTTCGTCGACGTCCTCCATGCTCAGGACATCGTCACCCGCTACTGTCACCTGGTCAGTCGTCCCCGCGTCGCCGCCGGGGACACCGTGGAGGCGGGCCAGGTGATCGGTGAGGTGGGCAGTAGCGGCAACTCCTCCGGGCCACACCTGCACTTCGAGGTGCACACCGACGGTGACCGCAGCAGCCGGAGCGCCATCGACCCGGTGCCGTTCATGCGGTCGAAGGGCGCCCCGCTGAAGAGCACGGGATGAGCCGCGCACCATCATGACCGAACCGTTCCCGGACCCGTTCGCCGACCGGCCGGACTGGGCACCCCAGCCACCCCGTCCGATCGAGATCGTCCCGGCCGCCGGCCGCGTCGAGTTGCGCGGCCATCGGGTGCTGGTCGGGCTGCCCGGCCTCGGCTGGCGGGGCGACCTGCGGGCCGACGAGCGGGTGGTGCAGAACAGCCGTACCTACGTGCCGGTCATTCCCGAACACGACTGGTACCGGGCCGAGTCCGAACAGGTAGAGGTCTTCGCCCCGTTGGTGCCCGTCGAACGGGTCTGGGTCGAGACGGTCGGCGCGAAGACCACCGCCCCCGTCCCGGACGGGGGCGGATTGCGGCTCGTCTCCTTGGACGCGCCGGCGCACCGGCCGCCGACACCGGTCTTCGAGGCGGACTCGGCCGTCGGTCGGCGAGTGGTCCACATGGTCGACTCCGTCGAACAGCGCGACCTGCGCGCGGTCACCGAGACCTACTCGGGCGCCGAGGGCGACATCTGCGTACGGGTGACTCCGGAGGTCGAGTGGTATCGCTGGGCCTGGCGTGGCCAGTCACCCACCACTCTGGAAGTCCCCGTGCACATGCTGTGGTTGGAGTAGTGCGAGTCGCGCAATGGTCTAGACCTGCGGTTTTGCAGAGCAGACGCGCCAGTCTGAGTCCAGGTGCGTGTTGAAGATCCACGTCTGGCGGTCCGCCTGCCGGATTCCATCGACAAGCGCCGAAATCGTGAGATCCAGTTGCACAGCAGCATCTCTGCCATCTGGATACATCTTGAGTGTTCCCCAGGTGACCGACATGCGCGTATCGAATCGCCCTTCACGGGCTATCAGATCGTCTCGAAGGAGCCGGAGCTGTTCGAGGTCCGGGCCTCCTTCGCAGACAAAGAGGTCGGCGCGTACATCGTTGCGGTCCACGAAGAACGCACGAAGGTAGTTGTCCACCACGACATCTGGAGCGCTGCGGTCGGGGGTGGTGGCGCGGTCGTAGACGAGGTAGCCGACCACGCCGCCGCCCAGACACAGGGCCGCGAGCGCTCCGGCGACCACCGTCAGTACCCTGCGGATCCGACGGCGGGGCCGCTGCGGTGCTGGTGCGACCGCAGGCGGCGCCAGCTCCTCTGGCGGGGTCCGTTGCGCCGGTACGCGGGAGACCTGGGAACCGGCGGGGGGCGGCACTGATTCCACCCCTTGAGGCTATCGGCTGGAAGCGGCGGACCCAATGCCCCAGATTCAGCAGATCGTGACGGATCGCTGCCGACCGGTGAGATCCACGACAACACCGGCGCAGCGCCGTCGCGCATCCCAGAGGTACGTCGGTCGCTGGGTTACCGTCGTGTCTGCCCGGCGAGTGGGTGCCGACCTCGGGCGGAGGGGGTGGACACGGTGGCCGGTCCGAAGGCACGGACGATCCGTGCCGCCGCGCTGCACCGCCGGGCCGCCGCGACGGTCGCCGCGGCGGCCGCGGTCCTCGATGACACCCGTCCCGCCCCAGCCGACCAGCGTCGCCAGTATGCGCTGGCCGAACGGCTGCGTACCGCGGCGGCGGTCCTGGCGCCGGGCTGGGCTGGCAGTGCGCTGGACGAGGTCGCGCCGGACACCCGGGCCGCGGACGGCCCGCCGCCGTTCGTCCGGGTCGGCACCGCCGCTCCGCTGGACGATGCCCGCTTCCCGGCTCTGGTCCCGCTGCTCGGCTCCGGTCACCTGACGGTGGACGTCGACGCGCGCGATCCACGGGTAACCGGGTTGCTGCGGGCGGTGTTGCTGCGGTTGGTGGCGGCGACGCCAGCCGGGACGTTGTTGGTGCGGGCGGTGGACGCGACCGGTGCGGTGTTGACGCCGTTCGGGCCGCTCGGCGATGCCGGGTTGCTGTCCCCGCCGGCCACCGAGACCGCCGGGCTGCGTGCCGTGTTGGCCGAGGCGGAGCGGTGGGTGGCGCCGGAGTCCGCTGGCTCCCGGCGGCCCGACCGGTCGCTGTTGCTGGTGGTCGCCGCGCTGCCGGAGCGGACCGGTGAGAGCGAGTTGGCACGAATCGAGTCGCTCGCCGAGCAGGGTCCGGCGGCCGCCCTGCACCTGGTGGTCGCGGGCTGGCCACCGTCGGGGCGTGCCCCGCTGTCCCGGGCCACGCCGATGACGATGCGGACGGCCTACGCGTTGCTGGGCAGTCCACCCGGTGCCGCCTTCAGCACGGCCGGCGTCGGTGACGGGTTGAACCCTCCGGTCTTCGTCGAGCCGGATCCACCGACCGAGTTGGTCGACTCCGTGTGCCGGCGGCTTGCCGCGCAGGTCGAGGCCGGCAGCCGGTTGTCCCTGTCCGCGCTGTTGCCGCCGGTCGAGGAGGAGTTGTGGACGGCGAGCGCGACGGAGGGGATGAGCACCACGGTCGGTGACGCGGGCGGTCGGCCGGTGCCGCTCGGCTTCGCCGAGTTGACGCCGCACTGGCTGGTCAGCGGCAGGTCCCGGGCCTGCCGGTCGACGTTCCTGACCGCCGCGCTGCTCGGCCTCGTCGCCCGGTACGGTCCGGACGAACTGTCGCTGTACCTGGTCGACCTGGGCGCGGGCGAGTCGTTCGCGGAGTTCCTGCAGACCGAACGGGATCGGTCCTGGATCCCGCAGGTCCGCGCCGCGGCGATGGCCGCCGACCGGGAGTATCTGCTCGACCTGTTCGACCAGCTGACTGTCGAGGTGCACCGGCGCGCGGAGGCATCCTCCCGGGCCGGTGGGCAGCGCTTCGGTGAGCTGCGGCAGCATCGCCCGCTGCCGCGGATCGTCTGCGTGGTGGAGAATCTGCCGCTGCTCTTCGCCGAGCGGGACCGGCTGGCGGCCGAGGCCGCCGTCCGGCTGGACGCCCTGACTCGGACGGGCCGGGCGTACGGCGTGCAGTTGGTCCTGGCCGGCGAGGGTGACCTGGGTCTGGGCGGCCGTTCCGACGGCGGGCAGCGGGATTCGCTGCTCGGCCAGTTCCCGGTACGGGTGGCGCTGCCCGGTGGCGGGGCGGTGCTGGCGCCGGCCAACGACTCGGCGGCCGGGCTGCCGGTGGGCGGGGCGGTGGTGAACACCGCGGGCGGCCTGGGTGGGCCGCGGGGCGCGATCCGGGGTCACGAGCGGATGGTCCGGTTCCCTGACCCGCAGGACGAGCCGGAGACCGTGGAGCGGTGGCGGCATCGCCTCTGGACGGCCCGTCCGGAGGGTTCCGGGCCACCGGTGGTCTTCGCCGGCTATGCCCGGCCTCTGTTGGGCAACGATCCCCGTTACCGGGCGGCGCTCGCCGGGCAGGCGCTGACGCCGGCCGCGCTGCTGGGTCGGGCGGTGGATGTGGCGAGGAGCACGGCGGCGGTGCCGTTCGGCCCGGCGGCCGGGCGTAACCTCGCGGTGCTCGGTCCCCGGCCGGAGGGGACGAGGCTGCTGACGATGGCGGCCCGGAGCACGGCGGCGCACCATGGCGACGGTTCGGCGCGGTTCGTGATCGCCTGCCCCGACGGCGAGGCCCGACCGGCGGCCGACGCGCTCGCTGCCGAACTGGCCGCACGGCACCCCGTCGAGGCGGTCGACCTGGCCGGGCTGCTCGCGGTGGTGGAGGCCGGGGAACCGGCGTACCTGGTGGTGTTCGGGCTGGACGTGGCGTCGCCGGAGCATCTTCCGCCGGCCCGGCTGCGGATGTTGTTGCGCGACGGGCCACCGGCCGGTCAGCACCTGCTCGGCTGGTGGCGTACGGTGCCGTCGTTCGCGGCGTTGATCGGCCCGGAGGAGACGGTCGACAAGCTGACCGCAGTGGCGGTCGCGGGCGTGCCGGGCGCCCAGCTCACACCGGTCTTCGGCCGGGCGGTGGAGTGGCGGCCGCGCCCGGACCGGGTGGTGCTGTGGGACGGTCCGGATGAGCGGGGGGTCGTGCTGGTGCCGTACGACGAGGACGGGGAACCGGCATGACGGTCGAGTCGACAACGGTGGGACGTCCCGGGCGGCAACGGACGGGCGGCGTGTCGTCGGCTCCGGCGGTGGATCCGGTGCCGGGCGCGTGGGCGGAGTATCTGGCCGCCGCCCGGCAGCTCGACGGGGTACGCCGCGACGCGGCGACGGCGGCGGGTGAGCAGGCTCGTACGGTGCAGGCGGCGCGGGACGAGCTGGCTGCCGTACGCACCCGGTTGGCGGCCCAGCAGGCGCAGCTACGTGAGCTGGGCGTGCCCCCGATCTCGCTGGTGCCGACGCCACCGGAGTTGAGCGAGGCGACCAGGTCGATGTCGGGCGGCCCGGGGCTGGTGTTGACGGCTCTGCGCCAGGCGCGGCGGTGGGCGCAGGCGGTCGACGACACGCTCGCCGCGCGTGGCCTGTCACGGGTGGCGCACTGGTCGCCCCGGCCGCGCAACCTGCTGGTCTACGGCCCGTTGGGGTTGTTCGTGCCGTTGTTGCTGGTCGCGCTGCACCTGGCCACCGGTACCGGCCCGGTGACCATCGGCGCGCTGGTGTTGGCCCTGCCGGCACCGGCGGTCGCGTTCGGCGTGGGTTGGCTCGCGGTGGGTCGGCTGTTCCCGCCGCAACCCGGTACGCGCGTGGACCGTACTCCCCGGTTCGGCGCGCTGACCTGCCTGATCCCGGCGGTGGTGGCCACCGCCGGGATCGTGCTGTCGATGCTGGCCGCCTGACCGGCGGCCGCCAGCGGGCACTCAGCCGTCCCATGGCCCCGGCCCGGTCCGGCCGGGCCGGGTGGCTCGGCGTCAGCGGGGGATGATCAGTGCCATCGCCTCGGCGCGGGACTTGGCGTCCCGCTGGAGAGTGCCCCGCACCGCCGAGGTGATCGTCTTGGCGCCCGACTTCTGGATGCCGCGCATGGCCATGCACATGTGCTCGCACTCCAGCACGACGACCACGCCGCGCGGCGCGAGCCGATCCATCAGCAGGTCGGCGACCTGGGAGGTGAGTCGCTCCTGCACCTGCGGGCGGCGGGCGAAGACCTCGACCAGCCGGGCCAACTTGGACAGGCCGGTGATCCGTCCGTCGGGGCCGGGGATGTACCCGATGTGGGCGCTGCCCCGGAACGGCAGGAGGTGGTGCTCGCAGAGGCTCATCACGTCGATGTCCCGGACGAGTACCAGTTCCTCGTGGTTGGCCTCGAAGGTGGTGGTGAGCACGGTGGCCGGGTCGACCCGCAGGCCGGCGAAGAGTTCGGCGTACGCGCGGGCCACCCGGGCCGGGGTCTGTTGGAGACCGTCGCGGTCGGGGTCCTCGCCGACCGCGATGAGGATCTCCCGGACCGCCTTCTCGATGCGGCCGAGGTCCATGGTCTCCTCGACGGGTCGCCCGGTCAGCCGACCGTTGATCAGCCGGGCGGCGATGTAGTCGAGGTTGTCGTCGGGCTCGGTTGCGGAGGCGGCCAGCCCCCGTTGCGGGGAGCTGGCCGCCGGGTCGTCGGTGTTCAGTGCGAACCGTCCGAGTTGTTCGAGTTGACGCCACCGACGGTGGCCTGCGCGCCGTCGGCCTCGGCCTGCACCTTGAGCGCGTCCTTCTCGGCCGGGGTGAGCACCGGCGGCTCGGTGGAGGGCCGGCGCTTGCCGAAGCCGTTGTACGGCGCCATCGGCGGACGCTTCACCACCCGGGCGCAGATCCGGGCCATGTCGGCGGTGGAGAGGGTCTCCTTCTCCATCAGCTCGAGCACGATGTTGTCCAGGACGTCCCGGTACTCGACCAGGATCTCCCAGGCCTCGTCGTGGGCCAGCTCGATCAGTGCCCGCATCTCGCCGTCGATCTCGGCGGCGACCGCGTCGGAGTAGTCCCGCTCGTGCCCCATGTTGCGGCCGAGGAACGGCTCGTCGCCGCTGGTGCCGTACTTGATGGCGCCGAGCTTGGAGCTCATCCCGTACTGGGTGATCATCGCGCGGGCCAGTTGGGTGGCCTTCTCGATGTCGTTGCCGGCACCGGTGGTGGGCTCGTGGAAGACGAGTTCCTCGGCGGCCCGCCCGCCCAGCGCGTACGCCAGGGTGTCGATCATCTCGGCGCGGGTCTGGGTGTACTTGTCCTCGGTGGGCAGCACCAGGGTGTGCCCCAGCGACCGGCCGCGCGACAGGATCGTCACCTTGTGCACCGGTGCGGCGTGCGGCAGCGCCCAGGCGACCAGCGCGTGCCCACCCTCGTGGTACGCGGTGATCTTCTTCTCCTGGTCGCTCATCACCCGGGTACGCCGCTGCGGCCCGGCGATGACCCGGTCGATCGACTCCTCCAGCGACTCGTTGCTGATCGCCCGCTGGTCCTTGCGCGCGGTCAGCAGGGCCGCCTCGTTGATCACGTTGGCCAGGTCGGCACCGCTGAAGCCGGGGGTCCGCTTGGCCACCGAGTCGAGGTCGACGTCCGGGGTGAACGGCTTGCCCTTGGCGTGCACCCGCAGGATGGCCTTGCGGCCCTCCATGTCGGGGGCGTCCACCGGGATCTGCCGGTCGAACCGGCCCGGGCGCAGCAGCGCCGGGTCGAGGATGTCCGGCCGGTTGGTGGCCGCGATCAGGATGACGCCGCCCTTGACGTCGAAGCCGTCCATCTCGACCAGCAGCTGGTTGAGGGTCTGCTCACGCTCGTCGTGCCCGCCGCCCATGCCGGCGCCGCGGTGCCGGCCGACGGCGTCGATCTCGTCGACGAAGACGATCGCCGGGGCGTTCGCCTTGGCCTGCTCGAACAGGTCGCGGACCCGGCTGGCGCCGACACCGACGAACATCTCGACGAAGTCGGAGCCGGAGATCGAGTAGAACGGCACGCCGGCCTCACCGGCGACCGCCCGGGCGAGCAGGGTCTTACCGGTACCGGGCGGACCGAAGAGGAGTACGCCCTTCGGGATCTTCGCGCCGAGCGCCTGGTACTTGCCCGGGTTCTGCAGGAAGTCCTTGATCTCGTGCAGTTCCTCGACGGCTTCCTCGGCCCCGGCGACGTCCGCGAAGGTGGTCTTCGGCGTGTCCTTGGTGATCATCTTGGCCTTGGACTTGCCGAAGTTGAGCACCCGGGAGCCGCCGCCCTGCATCTGCGACATGAAGAAGAGCAGCAGCAGCACGAGCAGGACGATGGGAAGCAGGTTGACCAGCAGGCTGACCCAGATGCTGTCGGACGACACCTCGGTGTCGGCCGGACCGGTCACCCGGTTGTTGGCCTTGGCGTCGAGGACCTGGTTCCAGACCTCGTTGCCGACCTCGTACGGGAACTGGGCCTCGATCAGCTTGGTGGTGGTATTGCCGAACTCGGCCTCCTCGGCGAGATCGAGCTGGATCGTCTGTTCCTTGTCCTGGAACACGACCTTCTCGATGCCGCCCTTGTTGAGCTGGTCGAGCGCGACTGAGGTGTCCACCCGGTGGTAGCTGGGACCAGCGGTGAACAACTGACTGAGCACGACGGCGCCGAGGATGACCAGGATGACCCAGAACACCGGTCGGCGGAAGAAACGCGTACGTTCCATGCTGTTGTCGAGCGCCGAGACGCCCGCATCCTCCTGATCGACGTCCTGACCGACTGTGGGTGTCGCCGCCGTGGCGGCTGCCGGAGCCGCCGTGCGGGCCGGCCTCGACCCCGAGGCGCGATTGCCGCGCCACGGTCATTCGACGGTACACCGTGCGCGACGGATGTGAGCTGGCGAGCCCAGCACTTACGCGGACGGCGAACCGGGTGTCGACCGGCGTGGCCGGGAGCGAGCCTCCCTGCCACCGCGGAAAAGGTAGCCCGATCAGCTGAACGTCGGCTGAACGTCGACGGGCCGACGCAGTGGGCGCGGGGGTCAGGAGCGGGCGTAGACCTCGGGCTTGAGCACGCCGACGTAGGGCAGCTCGCGGTAACGCTCAGCGAAGTCGAGACCGTATCCGACGACGAACTCGGTCGGGATGTCGAAGCCGACGTACTTGACCGGCACGGTCACCTTGACCGCGTCCGGCTTGCGGAACAGCGCGACCACCTCGACGCTGGCCGCGGACCGGGACTCCAGGTAGCGCAGCAGCCAGGAGAGGGTCAGCCCGGAGTCGACGATGTCCTCCACCACGATGACGTGCCGGCCGGCGATGTCCCGGTCGAGGTCCTTGAGGATGCGGACCACTCCGGAGGAGGTGGTGCCCTGCCCGTACGAGGAGATGGCCATGAAGTCCAGCTCGGCGGGCGGACCCTGGCGGCCCAGCGCGCGGGCGAAGTCGGCCATGAACATGACCGCCCCCTTGAGCACGCAGACGAGCAACAGCCCGTCGGTGACGTGGGCGTAGTCCGCGGAGACCTGCTTGGCCAGTTCCGCGGTCTTCTCGCGGATCTGCGCCTCGGAAATGATCACGTGGTCGATGTCGGCGTCGTACCAGGAGCCGTCAGCCATGACCCCTAGCCTGCCGTACGCCGTGGCCGGGCCGTCGGCGGGGCCGCCTCTTTGGGGGCGACCCCGCCGGGATCTTTACGGCGAAGCGGATGAATCATCTCGTCAGGGGTGGGATTGCCAACGGCGGCCACCGTCGGACGGCTTCCAGTCGGCCGAGTCGCGGCTGTCCACGGTCAGCCCGAGGGCCGACGCGGAGCCGAGGAAGAGCAGGAAGAGCAGGAGGAACAACAACTCCATGGCGGCGCTCACTTTCACCCGATTTCTGGTGCTCTGTCGCCGCCGGTGCGCACCGGACGACATCAGTGTGCGCGGGTTGCCAGGGCCCCGGAAGTGGCAGGATTGCCAGCCAGGCTCGATTTCCTGCCACCCCTACGGTTACCCTCGTCACATGCTGCGTTCGGTCGCCGTACTCGTGCTGGACGGTGTCGCCCCCTTCGAGCTGGGCGTGCTCGCGGAGGTGTTCGGCACCGACCGGACCGCCGACGGGCTGCCCGGCTACCGCTTCGACGTGTGCAGCCCGCAGGGCGTCACGGTGCGCACCTCCGCCGGTTTCCACCTGGTGCCCAACGCCGACCTCGGTCCGATCGAGGAGGCGGACCTGGTGGCCGTCCCGGCGCACGACCCCGGCACCACGACGACCCGCGAGGTGCACGACGCGCTCCGCCGTGCCGCCGACCGGGGGGCGTACCTGTTCAGTGTGTGCGCCGGGGCGTACCTGCTGGGCGAAGCGGGGCTGCTCGACGGCCGGGAGTGCACCACCCACTGGCGACACGTCGACGAGCTGCAACGCCGGCACCCGGACGCCCGGGTCCGCTGCAACTCGCTCTACGTGCAGGACGGCCGGTTGCTCACCAGCGCGGGCACCGCGGCCGGCATCGACGCCTGCCTACACCTGGTACGCCAGGAACACGGTTCGGCCACCGCCACCCGGCTGGCCCGCCGCATGGTGGTGCCGCCGCACCGCGACGGCGGGCAGTCCCAGTACGTCGAGGCACCCATCCCGAAGGCGCCGCAGGCCCCGACCCTGGAGCCGATCCTGGAGTGGCTGATGGTGCGGCTCGACCAGCAGATCACCGTCGACGAGCTGGCGGCCCAGGCCGGCATGGCACCACGCACGTTCGCCCGCCGGTTCCGCGCCGAGACCGGCACCACCCCGCACGACTGGCTGACCAACCAGCGGATCCTGCTGGCCCGCCAGCTACTGGAGGAGACCGGGTTGACCGTGGAGGCGGTGGCCGACCGGGCCGGCTTCGGCGACGCCGCCGCCCTGCGCCACCACTTCACCCGCCGGGTCGGCGCCACCCCGCACGCCTACCGCCTCACGTTCCGGGATCGGGTGCCGGCCGGCTGACCTCCACCGACGACAGCCGGTCGGCTCGGCGGACCACCGCCAACCCACCCGGCAGGTACGCCGCGCCCTGGCCCCGCCAGGCGGTGATCAGCGCGTCGAGCGCCGCGACATGCCGGTACGACAGTGCGGCCGGAGCGGACCCCAACTCCTGCGCCCAGGCCCGCAGCACCCGGCCACGCACCGCGGCGGCCAGGTCGGCCAGGGCCTTGACCGCCAGGCCGCCGTCGGGGTGCCGCGCCGCGAGCAGCGCCTCGGCGGCCAACCCGTCCAGTACGGCGTTGTCCGCCGCCACCAGCCGGGCGGTCCGGGCCAGGTTGTCCAGCACGCCCGGCCCGAGCGCACGGACCAGCACCGGCAACACGTCGGCCCGGACCCGGGATCGGGCGTACGCGGGATCCCGGTTGTGCGGGTCCTCCCACGGGGTCAGCCCGAGCGCCGCGCACGCGGCGCGGGTCTGCTCGCGGTCGATCTCCAGCAGCGGTCGCACCAGCGGTACTCCGGCCAGGTCCCGGCGTGGCGGCATGCCGGCCAGTCCGCGCGGTCCGGCGCCCCGGGCCAGCGCGAGCAGCACCGTCTCGGCCTGGTCGTCGCGGGTGTGCCCGGTCAGCAGCGCGGCCGCGCGGTGCCGCACGGCGATCTCGACGAGCGCCTGGTAGCGGGCCTCGCGGGCGGCCGCCTCAGGCCCCCCGGGCCGCCCGGCGACCTCGACCCGGGCCACCTCCACGGGCGCCAGACCGGCCTGCTCGGCCCACCGGGCCACCGCCTCGGCCCGCTGCGCCGACCCGGGTTGCAGCCCGTGGTCGACGGTCACCAGGCCGGCGATGCGGCCCGCCCGGGACGCCACGAACCCGGTGGCGGCGGCCAGCGCGAGGGAGTCGGCCCCGCCGGAGCAGGCCACCAGCACCGGCCCGGGCGCCGGCAGCTCGGCCAGCGCGCGGCGGACCGCGACCCGGATCGCAGCGACCGCCGGGGAGATCGGGGCCATCGGGTGTCAGACTCAGTCGCCGGGCGGGACCGGGCCGACCGGCCCGTGCACCCGCGCCACCCAGGCGTCCGGCTCGCTCAGCTCGGAGAGCCGGGGCAGGGTCAACGGCGACTCGAAGATCCGGTTGAAGCCGGCCATGCCGACCCGGTCGACCACCGCGTGTACGAACTTGCGGCCCTCCGCGTACTGCCGCATCTTGACGTCGATGCCGATCAGCCGGCGGACGGCCTTCTCCACCGGGTTGCCGGCCTCCCGGCGCCGGTTGAACCCGGCACGGATCCGCTCGACGCTCGGGATCACCCGCGGGCCGACGCCGTCCATCACGAACTCGGCGTGCCCCTCCAGCAGGGTCATCAGCGCGGTCAGCCGGTCCAGTACCGCGCGCTGCCCCGGCGTCTGCACGATGTCCAGCACGCTGGCCCGGCTCTCCGGGTTGCGGACCACGTCGGCGAGGGTGCCCACGCTGCGGCGCAGCCGCTCCAGCAGTTGCTCACCGCCCTGCGACGCGTCGACGAACGCCTGCACCTCACCGAGGAAGTACGCCCGCATCCACGGCACGGCGGTGAACTGCGTACGGTGCGTCACCTCGTGCAGGCAGACCCAGAGCCGGAAGTCCCGCGGGTCGGCGCCGAGCTTGCGCTCCACCTCGACGATGTTCGGTGCGACCAGGAGCAGTTGGCCCGGGTCGGCGGAGAAGACCTCGTACTGGCCGAGCACCCGACCGGACAGGTACGCCAGCACGGTGCCCGCCTGCACCCCGGTGACCCGGGAACCGACCGCCTCGGTCAGCGCTCCGGGCTGTTTGTCCTTGCCGAGCCGACCGACCAGCGGAGTGATCACCGCACGCAGGCCGGCGATGTTGGTGGCGGCCCAGTCGCGCCGGTCCACCACCCGCACCGGCGGGTGCGCCACCTGCGAGGTCAGTCCGGTGAAGTCAGCGACGTGCCCGGCTGCCTCGTCGGTCAGCCTACGCAGCTCGGCGACCACCTCGGTCGCCTCGTCGTACGACACCCGAGGGCCCGACTTACCCAGTGCCCCCGCGGTCGCGACGGCCAGATCCCAGTCCACGAACTGCGCCATGCAACCCACCGTACCCGCGCCGCGACACCCGGCCCGGGCTCGCCGGCCGCTCAGTGGCAGCCGCAGGTGGCCAGAGCCGCCGCGATCCGGTCGAGGGCCACCCGCGCCGGTTCCATTCCGCTCGGTGGCACGTCGTCGGTGAGCACAGCGAAGGTGAGCAGTCTTCCCTCGGCCGTCATCACCACTCCCGCGATGGCGTGCACCCTGGTCAGGGTGCCGGTCTTGGCGCGGACCACACCGGCACCGGCGGCCGTGCCGGGGGCGGATCCGTACCGGTCGCGCAGCGTCCCCGACCAGCCGGCGACCGGCAGCCCGCCGAAGATGCCGCCGAGTTCGGGGCGGTCCGGGCTGGCCGCGAGCGCCAGCAGTTCGGTGAGCAGGGCGGGACTGATCCGGTTCTTCCGGGACAGTCCGCTGCCGTCGGCGAGGATCAGGCCGGCGCCCGGCAGGCCCAGTTCGGACACCACGTCGGCCATCGCCGAGGCGGCCCCGGCGAACGAGGCCGGTGCGCCGCGGGCGAGGGCGACCTGGCGGGCCAGTGCCTCGGCGACGATGTTGTCGCTCTCGCTGATCATGATGTCGACCAGGCGGATCAGCGGCGGTGACTCGACCACGCCCAGTTCGGTACCGGGCTCGACGGTGCCGCCCGGCGCTCCGGTCGCCTCGACCGGAGCCTCGGGCGCGGTGCCCTTGCGCACGGCGGCGTCGGTCAGGCCGAACAGGCGGGCGAGGGCGCGGCCCGCGGTGAGGTCCGGCTGGGGCACCCGCTCGGCCCAGCCGGAGCCGGCCTTGGGATCCTTGCGCGCGCCGTCCAGCATCAGCGCGGTGATCGCGCCGCCGTAGCCGCCGGTGGGGATGTCGTCGTCCCAGCCGGGGCCGTACACCGGGCCCTGGTAGCCCGAGGAGTCGACGAGGACCCGGGTCGGCGCGACCCCGCCCAGGGCGGTACGCACCTGCGTGGCGAGATCCGCCAGGCTGGCCGCACCGGGATAGAAGCCCTTCGCCTCCGCCGCCAGGGTCGGGTCACCGGCGCCGACGATCACCACCTCGCCCGGCGCCGCGCCGGCCACCACCCGGGTCGGGATCCGGTAGCCGGGGCCTCGGGCGGTCAGCACCGTCACCGCGGTCAGCAGCTTCGTCACCGACGCCGGCACGGTGCCTTCGCCGCCGCCCCGGTCGAACAGGTACTGCCCGGTCAGGGCGTCGGCCACCGCCAGGTTGACCCGGCCGCCGAGGGCGGTGTCGGCGAGCAGCGGACCGAGGACGGTCCGCAGCCCGTCGGTGCTGGGCAGCGGCGCGCCGATGTCGGTGGCGGCGAGCACGGCGACCGGCGACGGTTCGGCCGTCGGCTCGGCGGTGGTCGCGGCAGGGCCGCCCAGCCATCGGTCCACCGGGCCGGGACGCACCACGACCAGGCCCACCGCGACCAGCACCAGCACCAGCAGCGCGGCGAGAACCAAGGGCAGCCGCCGACGGGTCGACGGCCGGGACGGTGCGGCAGCGGGTGGTGCGGCACCGGCGGGCGGGATCGTCGACCGCTCGGGCGCGCGGGTGGTCCCCTGGCCCGGCTCCGGGCCGGTGCCAGTGGTCAGGTTCTGGGTCTGTTCGGCCGGGTCCGGCACTGGCGTGCCGGAGGCGGCGCCGGTCGGGGCGGGACTGGTCGGCGCGGCCGGTTGCGGCCGGAGGAGCTGGGCGTCCGGTACCGGCACCCGCCCGGCTGCCGGTTTCGCGGAGGGTTGGCCGGATGCACCGCCGGACGTACCGTCAGAACGGTAGTGTGAATCTTCCCTCCCCACGACCCCCTCCTCCCCCACCCGGAACCGGCCTGGGTGACACTACTTCGGTCCGAAGACTATGCGGCGGCCGGAGTCGGTGGGTGAGCATTCGCCTGTCCGGGGTGCGGTCGCCGGTTCCGTCAAGCCAGCGTGGGCCAACGAGGGAGCGTGCAGATGGATTTCGACGTCACGGTTGAGATCCCCAAGGGTCACCGCAACAAGTACGAGGTGGACCACGTGACCGGCCGGATCCGGCTGGACCGCACCCTCTTCACCTCCACGCAGTACCCGGCCGACTACGGCTTCATCGAGGGCACCCTGGGCGAGGACGGCGACCCGTTGGACGCCCTGGTGCTCGTGCCCGAGCCGACCTTTCCGGGCTGCCTGATCCGCTGCCGCACCATCGGCATGTTCCGGATGACGGACGAGAAGGGCGGCGACGACAAGGTCCTCTGCGTGCCCTACGAGGACCCGCGGCAGGAGCACCTGCGCGACATCCACCACCTCGGCGAGTTCGACCGGCTGGAGATCCAACACTTCTTCGAGGTCTACAAGGACCTGGAGCCGGGCAAGTCGGTCGAGGGCGCGACCTGGGTCGGTCGGATCGAGGCCGAGGCCGAGATCCAGGCGTCGTACCGGCGGGCCCGGGAGGCCGCCGAGCGCGGCGAGTCCACCCACTGACCGAACTGCGACGAGGCGCGTCCGAGGGGTCCTCAGCCGAGCAACCCCCGGGCGCGTTCGTACAGGTCGAGCACGGCGCAGGCGATCGGCACCACGGAGACCACCAGCGCCGTGTCGGCGAGGTCGGCGACCCGTCCGACGTACGGGGAGACCGGCCGCCGGGCGTACGTGGTGCCGGCGGCCACCACCAGCAGGGCGGTCAGCAACCCGCCGACCACCAGTGCCAGTCGACCGGCGCCGTCGGCCGCGCCGGCGAGGGCCACGCCGAGGACCGCGTACCCGGCCAGGCCGGCCAGTACGGGTGGCAGCCGGTGGCGTACCGCCACGAAGATCCGGCCGCGGAGCAGCAGCACCGCCGAGGTGACCGCGACGAGCAGCCGACCGGCGTCGCCACCGGCGCCGCTGAGGAGCACCGCAGCGGCCACGAACAGCAGGCCGTGCCCGAGCAGCATTCCGGTCAGCATCTCCTCGGTGCGGGCCACCGCCGCGTACACCCGGCCCCGGTCCGGCAGGTCGCGCGGCCGGTCCGCACCGTCGGCGCCGCCGCCGGGCAGGGTGATCGGTGGTAGCGGCACCTTGCCCAGCCGGATGGCCAGCAGCGGGATCGCCCCGATCGCGAAGGCCAGCACGCAGGTCAGTACGGCCGCGGCCCCGGCCGGGCTGAGCAGCAGGCCGCCGAGCGCCGCCGGCACCCCGGCGGCGCCGACGACGACGCCGGCCACGAACACCCGCAGTCGGGTGGCGACCCCGAGCAACCCGAGCACCGAGGCCAGCAGCAACGCCATCGAGCCGGCCAGCAGTTCGGGGGCACCGAGCCAGCGCAGCGGGCCGAACGGGTTCACCGGGTCGCCCGAGCTGACCGCGAGCGCGCCGGCCGTCGCCGCGTACGGCAGCGCGTAGCCGGCGAGGGCGGCACCGGCCGGACCGTCCCCCTGTGCCCGGGACAGCACCGTGCCCGCCAGCACGAGCAGCACCGCCACCAGGGTCGCGGCCGGCACACCGTACGGTCGGCCCGGCCCGGCGACGACCAGGGCGGCCAGCCCGACGGCGAGCGGTACGGCGGCCCCGCCCAGCGCCGCGGTCCGGGTGGCGGCGGGCGACCACGCGCCGCCGCGCCGCCGGGCACCGTCGGCGATGGCCTCCACCACGTCGTCGTACTCCAGTTCGGGCCACTCGACACGGGCGGGCACCAGGTGCAGCACATCACCGTCGCGGACGCCCTGGGCGAGCAGCGCCTGGCCGGTCACCAGTGCGCTGCCGTCCGCCCGCCGCAGCAGCCATCCGCCGTGCCGTTCGCCGTCGTCGGCCAGCCCCTCACCGGCATGCCGCAGCACCTCGGGCAGCAGTTCGGCGAGCGGCACCTGCTCCGGCAGGGCCACGTCCACCCGGCGGTGGGGAGCGCTGACGGTGACCCGGGCCAGCCCGACTGTCATCGACCGACCTCCATGGTGAGCGAGGGTGACGGCTGCGCGAACGAGAGGACTTTACCTACGATGAGCCAGGCTCGGGTTACCGAGCGCGGTCAGGAGGGTCGCGTGTCCAGTGTGGTCATCCGGCGACCGCCCCGGCGGCCGGCACCGCAGATCCCGGCCGGTGAGCTGCCGGTGGATGCGCCGCCGGAGATCCCCGCCGCCGGTGGCGGGCGCTGGCAGCAGATGCTGATGGTGCTGCCGATGCTCGGCGGCACGGTCGCGATGGCGATGATGTTCGGCCGGGGCGGCGGCGCCTACTCGTACGTGGTCGGCGGCATGTTCGGCCTCTCCTCGTTGGCCATGCTGGTGACCTCCTGGGGCAGCGCCTCCGGCAGCCCCAAGAAGTCGGAGATGATGGCGGCCCGCCGGGAGTACCTGCGGCACCTGGCGACGTTGCGTCGGCAGGTCCGGCAGACCGCGGCGCGGCAACGGGCCGGGCTGTGCTATCGGCACCCGGAACCGGCGCTGCTCTGGTCGACGGTGGACAGCCACCGGGTCTGGGAGCGGCGCCCAACCGATCCGGACTTCGCCGTGGTGCGGGTCGGCGTCGGCCCGCAGACCCTGGCCACCCCACTGATCCCACCGGTGACCCGCCCACTGGAGGAGCTGGAGCCGATGACGGCGGGGGCACTGCGTCGCTTCCTGGACGCGTACTCGGTGGTGCCGGACCTACCGGTGGCCCTGTCGCTGCGCAGCTTCGCGCGGGTCTTCGTCCGCGACACCCAGACCGGTGGCACCCCCACCGTCAGCGCCGGTCCGCTGCCCGCGCAGGCGTTGACCCGGGCGCTGCTCACCCAGCTCGCGGTCTTCCACGCCCCGGACGAGCTGCTCGTCGCCGTCTGCGCCGGACCGGAACGGCGGGCCGCCTGGGAGTGGGTCAAGTGGCTGCCGCACGCCCAGCACCCGACCCGCCGCGACGCCCTCGGCCCGGTACGGCTGGTGACCAGTTCGGCGGTGGAACTGGAACGCCTCCTCGACGAGGTGCTGGCCAGCCGGTCGCGGTTCAGCCCGGCCGGGCCCGCCACGGACGGACCGCACCTGGTCGTGGTGTTGGACGGCGGCGACCGCACCGGCGCCACCGAACTGGCCGCGGACGGTGGCATCGACGCGGTCACCGTGCTCGACCTGGACACGCCGCCGGCTCGGCTGCTCGACCGCTTCGCCCTGCTGCTGGAGGTGCGGGACGGCCGGCTGCGTTCGCACACGACCGACGGCCTCGCCGAGGTCGGCACCCCGGACGGATTGACGATCACCGAGGCCGAGGCGGTGGCCCGGCGGTTGGCGCCGTTACGACTGGCCGCGGCGCCCCGGGGCACCGAGTCCGCGCCCGGTGTGGAACCGGGCCTGCCGGAACTGCTCGGCATCGGCGACCCGGAGGGCTTCACCGCCGAGCAGGGCTGGGCAGCACGGTCGCCGCGGGAGCGGCTGCGGGTGCCGATCGGCGTCGGGGTGGACGGTGGTGCGATCGAGCTGGACCTCAAGGAGTCGGCCCAGGACGGCATGGGCCCGCACGGGCTGCTCATCGGCGCGACCGGCTCCGGCAAGTCCGAGCTGCTGCGTACGTTGGTGCTCGGGCTGGCCGCCACGCACTCCTCCGAGCAGCTCAACTTCGTACTTGTCGACTTCAAGGGTGGGGCGACCTTCGCCTCGTTCGACCGGCTGCCGCACACCGCCGCGGTGATCACCAACCTGGCCGACGCGCTGCCCCTGGTCGACCGGATGGTGGACGCGATCAACGGCGAACTGGTCCGCCGGCAGGAGCTGCTGCGCCGGGCCGGCAACTACGCCAGCCTGCGCGACTACGAGCGGGCCCGGGCGGCGGGAAGTCCGCTGGCGCCGCTGCCGTCGCTGCTGCTGGTCTGCGACGAGTTCTCCGAGCTGCTCTCGGCCAAGCCGGACTTCATCGACCTCTTCGTCCAGATCGGCCGGTTGGGCCGGTCGCTGGGGGTGCACCTGCTGCTGGCGAGCCAGCGACTGGAGGAGGGACGCCTGCGCGGGCTCGACACCCACCTGTCGTACCGGATCGGTCTGCGGACCTTCTCGTCGCTGGAGTCGCGCAGCGTGCTCGGGGTGCCCGACGCCCACGAGCTGCCCCGCTCGCCCGGGCACGGGTTCCTGCGCTTCGGCACCGAACCGCTGCTGCGGTTCAAGGCCGCGTACGTCTCCGGCCCGGTACGCCGACGCGGCGGGCAGACCGTCGTGGCCGGTCCGGGCCGGCCCCGGCTGCTCGCCTTCTCCACCCACTTCACGCCCGCGCCGCAGCCGCCGACACCACCCGTCGTCGAGCCGGACGAGGAGGGCGGCCGGGAGACCCTGCTGGACCTGCTGGTCGCCCGGCTCGCCGGGCAGGGGCCGCCGGCCCACCAGGTGTGGCTACCGCCGCTGCACAGCGCGCCCACCCTGGACGAGTTGGTCGGGCCGCTCTCGGTGCACCCGGCGCGTGGCCTGACCTTCGCCAGTCCGGAGCTGCACGGCGCGCTGCAGGTGCCGGTCGCGGTGGTCGACAAGCCGTACGAGCAGCGCCGCGACGTGCACTGGCTGACCCTGGACGGCGCGGCCGGTCACGTCGCGGTGGTCGGCGGTACGCAGAGCGGCAAGTCCACCGCGCTGCGGACGCTGATCTGCGCGTTGGCGCTGACCCACACGCCGCGCGAGGTGCAGATCTACTGTCTCGACTTCGGCGGTGGCGGGTTGGCTGCGGTGCGCGACCTGCCGCACGTCGGCGGGGTGACCGGCCGGTCCGACCCCACCGGCGTACGACGCACCGTCGGCGAGATGTCCACCCTGCTGGCGGAGCGGGAGCGGGCCTTCGCCGAACTCGGACTGGCCTCGGTGGCCGACTGGCGGCAGCGCCGGGCCGGCCGGTTGGCCGCCGAAGAAGCCGACGACGACCCGTTCGGCGACGTCTTCCTCGTCGTCGACGGGTGGACGACCCTGCGCGGCGAGTACGACGACCTGGAGCCGCTGATCACCGACCTGGCCACCCGCGGCCTGTCGTACGGACTGCACGTGGTGGCCACCGCGGTGCGTTGGCTGGACTTCCGGCCGGCGATCCGGGACCTGTTCGGCGCACGGCTGGAGTTGCGCCTCGGTGACCCGTCCGACTCGCTGGTCGCCCGACGCACGGCGGTCGACGTGCCGGAACAGACACCGGGGCGCGGGATCACCGCCGAGAGTCTGCACCTGCTCACCGCGCTGCCGCAGCTCACCGGAGCGGACGGCACCGACCTGGTGAAACAGGTCGGCGGGGCGTGGTCCGGGCCGCCGGCGCCCCGGGTGCGGCGGCTCCCGGCCGTACTGCCGTACGCCGAGCTGGACCTGGCCGCCGTCACCGGGCTGCGCCTCCCGGTCGGGATCGCCGAGGCGGACCTGCGCCCGGTGGTCGTCGACTTCGCCACCGAGCCGCACTTCCTGGTCTACGGCGACGCCGAGTGCGGCAAGTCGTCGTTCCTGCGGGCCCTGGCCACCTCGATCATCACCCGGTTCCCCCCGGAGCAGGCTCGGATCATCCTGGTCGACTACCGGCGCAGCCTGCTCGGCGCCATCGAGACCCCGCACCTGATCGGGTACGGCACCGCCGCCGCGCACGCCGCCGAGCTGATCGAGTCGGCCGCCGGCTACCTGCAGGGGCGGACTCCCGGCCCCGAGGTCACCCCGGCACAGTTGCGCGACCGGTCGTGGTGGTCCGGTCCCGAACTGTTCGTACTGGTCGACGACTACGACCTGGTGGCCGGCGGGCCGACCAACCCGCTGCGGGCGTTGGAGGAGCACCTGCCGCACGCCCGCGACGTCGGCCTGCACCTGGTCCTGGTCCGCCGGTGCGGCGGCGCCGCCCGGGCGCAGTACGAGCCGGTCGTGCAGCGGCTGCGCGAACTGTCCACCTCGGGCCTGGTGATGTCGGGCAACCCGGAGGAGGGTGCGCTGGTCGGTCCGGTCCGGCCGGGTCCACTGCCACCCGGACGCGGTCGGCTCTTCACCCGACGTGAGGGGGTACGGCTGGTCCAGTTGGCCCACCTGTCGCCACAGTGACGCCGAGTCCACGGAACGTCCCTACAACCGGGACGGAACCGGTAATCTCCGATCGTCATGTCTGCTGCGACGAACGGCTGAGAATGTGACCAGGGTGCGGCACAGCGGCGCGTCGGGTTCGTCCCGACGGTTCGCCAACCGGGCGCTGCTCGCGGCGGCGGCCACCGGGCTGTCCGCGCTCGTCGCGGTGGTGCCGGCCGCTGCCGTACCGGTCACACCCACGCTCGGCGTTCCGGTGGCGTACGCGCCCGGGGACGTGGCCGATCGCGCCGACCAGGTTCGCGACGAACAGTGGCAGCTGGACAAGCTCGGCGCGAAGGTCGCCTGGCGGACGTCGACCGGTCGGGGCGTGACGGTCGCGGTGATCGATTCCGGGGTGGACGGATCCCATCCGGACCTGGCCGGTCGGGTGCTGCCCGGGATCGACCTGGTGTCACCCGGCGGTACGAGCGAACCGGATCCGGTCGGCCACGGCACCACGGTGGCCGGCCTCATCGCCGGGCGCAACGACGACCGGCAGGGCGTGGTCGGGCTGGCCCCGGACGCCCGGATCCTGCCGGTGCGGGTGCTCGACGAGGAGAACCGCTACGACGACGCGCTGATCGTCGCCCAGGGCGTCCGGTGGGCGGTGGACAACGGCGCCCAGGTGATCAACCTGTCGCTCGGCGGCAGCGGTGACAGTCCCGCTCTGGCCGCCGCCATCGACTACGCCTTCGCCAGGGACGTGGTGGTCGTCGCCTGCACCGGCAACCTGGCCACCTCGCCCGACGCGAAGGTCTGGTACCCGGCCCGGGAGCCGGGTGTGATCGCCGTGTCCGGCCTGGAACGGGCCAGCAACAACCTGTGGAGCGGCGCGATCACGGGTCGGGCCACCATCCTCACCGCGCCCGCCAGCGGGCTCGTCGGCGCACGTCCGCCGAGCGGGTACTGGCGGGTGCAGGGCACCAGCTTCGCCGCGCCGCTGGTCGCCGCCACCGCCGCGCTGGTCCGGTCCCGCTATCCGAAGATGTCCGCCGGTGACGTGGTGAACCGGCTGCTGGTCACCGCCAAGGACATCGGCCCCACCGGCCGGGACGACCGGTTCGGCTACGGCCTGGTCGATCCGATCGCCGCGCTGACCGCCGACGTGCCACTGGTGTACCAGAACCCGCTGGACGACAACGACCCGCCGGGAATCAGCGGCTTCGGTCCGGCACCCGGCTCGGCACGCGGCACCGCCCAGGACACCGAACAGCTCGACCTGACCGGTTCGCAACAGGAGACCCGCTGGCGGGCTCGGGCCGCCGGTACGCCGGACGACGCCGCGTCGGCCCGGCTCTGGATCGGCTCGCTCGTCCTCGTCGCCCTGCTCACCAGCGCCGCGCTGATGGTGCGCCGGTTCCGGAGGGCACAGCGCTGACCGGCGCCGGAGGAATCCGATCGATGCCCGGTATCCAGCCCCGCCACGCGGGGTACCAGCATCGCCATGGGTAGCACCGGTCGACACGGCGGCGGCTCCTCGTCGGGGCGTACCCGGCGGGTGCCGTCGGCCGGTCCGTCGGCGCCGGGCCGCGCCCCCACCGCGGGCCTGCTGATGCTCGTGCCGTTCGCCCTGCTCGCCGGACTGGTGGTGGGCGACTGGCCGCCGTTGCGCCGGCTCGACACGGCGGTGACCAGTCAGCTGCACGGGTACGCGGTCGACCATCCCGGCTGGGTTGGGCTGCTCAGCGTCTGGACCGACGTCTTCGCGCCGATGCCGCTGCGCGCCGGGGCACTGGTCCTGGTGATCTGGCTGGTCCGCCGGGGTGAGCGGCGGCTCGCCGGCTGGGTCGCCACCACCATGGCCGTCGGCGGGCTGCTCGGGCCACTGCTCAAACTGCTCGTCGGCCGGACCCGACCGGAGCTACCCGACCCGGTGGCGTTGGCACCCGGCTCGGCCTTCCCCTCGGGGCACGCGCTGAACGCGATGCTCGCCGCCGGGGTGCTCGTGGTGGTCTTCCTGCCCCGGGCCGCCAGCCGGACCGCGGCCGGGAGCGAGGCCGAGGGCGGGAGCGAGGCCGAGGGCGGGAGCGAGGCCGAGGGCGGG
>NZ_QXEC01000004.1 GCF_003583405.1 Micromonospora radicis | reverse complement strand
AGCGGTTCTCGTGCACCCAGTCGCGGGATCGGGTGAAGGCGGTGACGGGATCACCGACGTAGGCCCACGGCCATTCACTGACCTGGTCGCCGAGCAGCTCGAAGACCCGGGCCGCCGCCTCGAACTCCCGGGCCAGCTCGAACCCGAGGGCGAACACGCTCGCCCGGGGCACCCAGCCGAGGCCCGGTTCGAAGGACGGATGGAAGATCGACTTCTCGGCGGCGGCCAGCAGGTCGACGGTGACCTCGTCGGTGAGCATGTACGCGTCGCTCTCCTCCAGCGGCAGGTGCTGCCACTTCTCGATGTGCGCGACGGCGAGCAGTTCCGGCAGCAGGCTGCCCGGGGCCGCGGCGGCGGTGGCCTCGCGGGCGAAGCCGAACATCTGCTCCTCGGTGCCGAACCACTTCGGGCAGAGGTACTGCAACCGCTGCTCGTGCGCGACCAGGTGCGTCGGGTGCCGCTTGACCACCTCGTCGAAGCGGGCCCGGGCCTCGTCGGCGCTGACCTGCCGGCCCCGCGACGAGGTGACCAGCCAGGTCCGGGCGGTCACGTCGTCGGGATCCCGGTCGACCACCTCGTCCAGCGAGTTCTCCGCGATCCGCAGCCGGCGGGCGAACTCCCGGAACTGCTCCTGCTTGGTGTACTCGGCGCGCTTACCGCCGCGCGCCTCCCACGCCCAGTGGACCGCGTGGCAGCCGCGGACCAGCACCGGCAACGTCGAGTCGGGTTCGGCGGCGACCCACTCCCCGATCCAGTCCTGCACCCCGTCGACCGTGCCGGCCGCCTCCATCAGCAGCGCCCGGTCGTCCGGGTCGGGAGACGCGGCGAGGACGTCGCGGGCAGTACGCCAGTCCTGGGCGCCGAGCGCGTCGATCAGCGCCCGCGACCGCGGGTCGCCGTACGACGGGTCGACGACCAGCTCCGGCTCCGCCGGCTGTCGGCGCTTACGGAACGGCCACATGTGGATCTCCTCCCCCGTACCAGACGCGCGAGCATAACCGGATGATCACCTGAACCGGAAGAGCCGAACCGCTGGTGGCGAGCGATTGCTATCGTCGCCGCCACAAGAATGATCTCGGAGACGGCAGGGGTGGACGCGATGGGGTTGATGGACCGGCTCCGGGGCGAGTTCGTCGACATCGTGGAGTGGCTGGACGACAGCCGGGACACGATCGTCTGGCGCTTCCCCCGCTACCAGAACGAGATCAAGATGGGCGCCAAACTGGTGGTCCGCGAGTCCCAGACGGCGGTGTTCGTCAACGAGGGGCAGATCGCCGACGCCTTCCCGCCCGGCACGTACACCCTCCAGACCCGTAACCTGCCGATCCTGTCCACCCTCAAGGGCTGGAAGTACGGCTTCAACTCGCCGTTCAAGGCCGAGGTGTACTTCGTCAACACCCGCCAGTTCACCGAGATGAAGTGGGGCACCCAGAACCCGGTGATCCTGCGCGACGCCGAGTTCGGGGTGGTCCGGCTGCGGGCGTTCGGCGCGTACGCGGCCCGGGTCGTCGACGCCCAGCGGCTACTGCGCGAGCTGGTCGGCACCGACCCGCAGTTCCGCACCGAGGAGGTACAGGAGTACCTGCGCCAGCTCATCGTGGGCCGGCTCGGCGGCGCGCTGGCCACGGCCGGCGTACCGCTGCTGGACCTGGCGGCCCACCAGGACGCGATCGGCCGGCAGCTGGCCGGCGTACTGACCGAGGAGTTGGCCGAGGTCGGCATCGCGATCCCGAAGTTCGTCATCGAGAACGTCTCGGTGCCGCCGGAGGTGGAGCGGGCGCTGGACAAGCGGACCGGGATGGGCGCCGTCGGCGACCTGGACCGGTTCACCCGCTACCAGGCGGCCACCGCGCTGGAGGAGGCGGCGAAGAACCCGGGTGGAGAGGCCGGCGCCGGGGTCGGGCTGGGCATGGGCATGGCGATGGGACAGCAGATGGCCAGGTCGATGGCGGGCGAGTCGACCACGCCGGCACCGGCCAGCGCACCGCCCGGCGGTACCGAACCGCCGCCGCTGCCCGCACAGACCCAATGGTTCGTCGGCGTCGACGGACAGCGCCAGGGGCCGTTCGACCTCGGTGGGCTGGCCCAGCAGGTCGGCGCCGGCACGCTGGGCCCGCAGACGTTGGTCTGGCGGGCCGGCATGACGCAGTGGCAGCCCGCCGGTCAGCTGCCGGAGCTGGCGTCGGTGCTGGCCAGCGTCCCGCCGCCACTGCCGCCGCAGTGACCGCCGGACCTGCAACGGAGAGGGTGTGACGATGAGCGACACGGCCACCCCACCGGCGTCGTTCGGCTGCGCGGGCTGCGGCGCGCGGGTGGAACACGCACCGGGCACGACGGCACTGCGCTGCCCGTACTGCGGGCACCAGCAGCAGATCACCGGCGCCGGCCGGGAGGTACGCGAGCACGCGTACGCCCAGCTGGCGACGCTGGCGCGCAAGCCGGCGGCCAGCGTCGGCGCGCGGGTGTTCGCCTGCCCGGGCTGCGGCGCCCGCACCGAGAGCGACGCCCTCGCCCAACGCTGCCAGTTCTGCGCGACGCCGCTGGTGGCCGACCAGACGGCGGGTGAGCTGATCGCACCGGAGGCGGTGCTGCCGTTCACGGTGGACCGGGCCGGGGTGCGTACCGCGCTGAGCACCTGGTGCCGCAGCCGCTGGTTCGCCCCGAACAGCCTGAAGAAGGTCAGCGAGGCGGAGACGCTCAAGGGCACCTACCTGCCGCACTGGACGTTCGACGCGCGGACCGTCACGGACTACCGGGGCCAACGCGGCGAGCACTACTACGTCACCGAGACGTACACGGTGATGGTCGACGGCAAGGCGGAGACCCGCACCCGGCAGGTACGGCACACCCGGTGGTATCCGGCCAGCGGCACGGTCCGTCGCGACTTCGACGACGTGCTGGTGCCCGCCACCACGCACCTGCCGCAGCAGCAGCTCGACCAGTTGACCCCGTGGCCGCTGACCGAGGCGGTCGCCTACCACGGGGACTACCTGGCCGGGTACCACGCCCTGCGCTACGACACCGAGCCGGAGGCGGGGCTGGCGGCGGCTAAGGCCCGGATGGCGCCGGTCGTCGACCGGGACTGCCGCACCGACATCGGCGGCGACGAGCAGCAGGTCACCTCCGCGCAGACCAGCTACTCCGACGTGACGTACAAGCTGATGCTGTTGCCGGTGTGGATCGCCGCGTACCTGCACCACGGGCGTTCGTACCAGGTGCTGGTCAACGCCCGTACCGGTGAGGTGATCGGCGAACGCCCGTACAGCACCGCCAAGATCATCGCCGCGGCGCTGGCCGCGCTGGCGGTGCTCGCCGCGATCGCGGTGGCGGTCCTGCTGGGCCGCTAGGTCGTGTCTCGAGGTCGGGTGCGGCGGGTCGGTGATCGATAGGCAGCGGTGGATGATCGGCGCTGGCGCCGTGGCTGGCAGGCCGGGAGAGGGTTACCTTCAGAGCGCTGATTTCATGGTGAAATAAAAATTTCAGGGTGAAATCACGCCTACCTGCGGGTCTGCCTCCGGCCAGCCGAACTGCGTCGTCGGCTAGCTAGCGGTCCGGCACCCGGGCCGCTCAGCGCAGCAGGCGCCGGACCAGTTCGGTGCGGTTGCGCACGCCGAGCTTGCGGTAGATGTTGCCGAGGTGGAACTCGACCGTCTTGGTCGACACCCCCAGCCGCCGGGCCACCTCGTGGTTGCTCAGCCCGTCGGCGACCGCGGCGGCGACCCGACGCTCCGTGACGGTCAACGTGGCGCGGGACTCGGCGGTACCGTCACCGCCCGGCCCGGTCCCGTCGGTGGGCACCGGGGCGTCGGTGACCAGGTGCAGGTCGACGGCGACGCGGGCGAGCAGGCCGGCGGCGCCGGTCGCGGCGTACTCGCTGCTGGCCAACTCCAGCAGCCGGATCGCGTCGGCCCGGCGACCGGCTCGGGCGTGCTGGGCGCCGAGCAGCCAGGCCAACCGGGCCCGGGACAACCGTTCCACCGGCCGGTTCAGGCCGGTCAGGGCCTGCTCCAGCCAGGCCATCGCCGCCGGGTCGGCGGGGGCGGCGATCCACGCCCGCCAGGCCGGTAGGGCCGGCGCGCCCGGCCAGTCCAGCGGCGGGTCCGGGATGGCGGCGAGCACGGCCTGCGCCGCGGCGGCGTCGCCGCCCAACGCGTGGTGGGTGGCCAACTCCCAGCGGTGCTCGAAGACCAGACCGGAGTTGGCGCCCACCGCCGAGTCGACCAGCCGGCCGACGACGCCGGCCCAGGCGTCCGTGTCGCCGCCGGCCAGGTGCAGCGCGGCGGCGCACTCGGCGATGTGCAGGCCGACCCAGGCCGAACCGGAGCGGGCGGCGAGCAGCCGCGCCTCGGTCAACCGACGCCGCGACTCCGCCAGGTCACCGCAGAGCGCCTCGCACTTGGCCAGCCAGGAGACGATCTCGGCCTGCAGGTCGAGACGCCCGGCCGCAACCGCGTACCGGTGGGCGCGGCGCAGCGTGTCCCGGCCGCGCAGCAGCTCACCGGACCAGGCGTCACCCATGCCCAGCATGGTGGTGAGCCGGGCCCGCCGGGCCAGGTCGGCGGCGTCGGCGGGCTGGGGCGCGGCGGCGGGCTGGACGGTGCCCGACGGCTCGGAGCGGGCCGGCAGCTCGGGGCGGGTCGGCGACTCGGGGCTGCCGGGGGCCAGCCACGGCTCGACCAGGTGGGCGAAACGGGGTCGGACCTGGTCCGGCCGCATCGCGCTCAACGTGGCGATCATCGCGCACTCCACGTACAGCGGATCGTCGTGCAGCCGGGCCGCGGTGAACAGGCGCAGCGCCTCGTCCGGGTCACGGCGGGTGAGCCGCCGGCCGGTACGGGCGGCGACCGCACAGGTGACGGCGTGGTACAGGAACTCGACCTGCGGCGCCGCCGACCGGGCGCGCAGTTCCGCCAGCCGTCGTACCATCGGTGGCAGGGTGGCCGGGTCGGCGGTGCGGGACACCGCGACGAACGCCTCGGCGACCAGCCGCGCGGCGCGCAGCGGGTCACCGGCGCGATCGGCGGCGGCCAGCAGTTGGTCGGCGTCCTGCGAACCAGGGGCGCGCCGGTCGATCTCCACGTCCGTCACCTTCGTCGGGCGAGTGCAGCAGGCACACCCTAACTAGGGATTTTCCCAGGTTGACGGTGGGACCGGACTGGTTGCCGACTCAGTGTCCCGAGTATGGCCGACCGGGTGCGACGGTACGGCGCATGATCCTTCGCAACCGCAGACGAGTGGCGATGTTCGTCGCTCCCCTGTTCGCCATACCGCTCGCGTTGACCGCCACCGCCTCCGCCGCCTCCGCCGACAAGCCGACGGAGGCGCCAGAGCGGACCCGGCTGGCGTACGCCCGGATCTGTGACCCGACCGGCTGCTACCTGTCCTGGCGGGTGGCCGACAGCGACCAGGACGGCTTCAGCGACGCCGACGAGCTGGCCGCCGGCACCGACCCCCACGACCCGCAGAGCACGCCCAGCCTCCAGCTGGCCGTCGAGCTGGCCTCGGTCAACAAGCTGCCGTCCTTCGCGTACGGCCGCGGCAGCTTCATCGCGTTCCCGGCGGAGATCCTGAAGCTCCGGGAGGAGGCGACGAATCTGCCCGCCATCGGGATCTTCGCGATGCCGGTCCGGCAGGACGCCTACACCCGGCTCGGCATCGACCTCAAGCAGTTCGACGAGCTGAAGCTGTCGGTGCGGCGCGACGGCGTGGCGATCGGCCGCGGCAAGAACTCGCAGACCGTCGGCGACCCGCTGGCCGGCGGCCTGCTCACCCCGTTCGCGACGCACTTCGTCGAGTACGAACCCGGCGTGACCGGGCAGAGTCCCGTCGCGTACGGCGGCGTCGTGAAGACCGAGAGGGGCGGCTGGTTCGACGACTTCGACTACAAGCTGCACTACGCCGACGGGTCGCGCGACGTGGTCGACCTGGTGCCGGGCGGCTCGGTGCGGGAGCACTTCAACGCCGACGGCTCGCGCGGCAACACGATCCTGCACCAGTACGAGGAGCGGGGCGAGGCGGGCGACCTCTACATCGAGGAGCACACCCGGGTCGTGGACGCGCACGGACGGTTGGTCAGCGAGACCACCTCGAAGAGCCACTCCACGAAGGGGAACTCGGACACCTGGCTGGAGACGACCTACCACGTGTACGACAAGGACGGTAAGGAGATCGGCACGATCAAGGTGGAGGCGGTCATCTTCCACAGCTCGACGTACACCTCCGGCAGCCAGACCATCACCACCTGCGACGCGGCCGGCAGCTGCGACGACGGCATCAACATGTACTACGACCCCGACGCGAACGACCCCGCCGGTGGCGGCGCCGGGCACGGTGACGACGGGAGTGACGACGGAGGCGACGACGGGAACGGCGACGGCAGCGGACACGGCGACCCCGAGAACGACCACGGGTACGTCGACCCCGACTACTCCGGTGACGTGGTCTCCGTCCTCAGCGGCAGCGGCGGGCTCACCCGGATCTTCGGCACGAACATCACGCCGGTCCGCAACTGGACGCCGAAGTACGCCGACGGCACCATCCCGGAGAACAAGCTGACCGGCATCATCTACGTCGACGACACCGCCAACGCGTACAACACGGTCTTCTCCGAGCCACGGATCAGCGGGGCGCAGCCGGAGCACGTACCCGGTCTGTCGCAGCCCTGGCTCAACGGCCCGCCGCCGAACCCCGGCGGCTGCAACGGGCTCTGCTGACCCGGCCCGATGAACGACGACGCACCGCCGCCCTACCGCGGCGGTGCGTCGTCGGCCCAGGAGTGGCGGGCGGCACCACCCACAGAACGTCCTAGGAGGATGGGCAACCGCCATCGACGCCCGACAGCCCCGGATCGACGGCGATCGGTGCCGCCGGTCCGGCTGTTCAAGCCGACGGGTCGCTAGTTAGGCTTGCCTAACTTCGGAAGCGAGGCGCGGATGACGGACACCCCTGCACCGGTACCGACCGGTCGGCTGATCGGCGGCATGTTCCGGCGCCAGCGCCGCGACACCGCACTGTGCGCCGGCTTCTGGTCATTGCACCAGGTCTGCGAGGCGCTCGTGCCGGTGGCCATCGGCCTGGTCATCGACCAGGCCGTCGGCACCGGGTCGGGTACGGCGATGCTCTGGTCGGTACTGGGGATCTTCGCACTGTTCGTCGCGCTGACGATGGGCTGGCGGTTCGGGTTCTGGTTCCTGTCCAAGGCGGTCGTCCAGGAGTCGCACAGCCTGCGGATGCGGGTGGTCCGGCGGGTGCTCACCGGACGCGGCATCCGCACCAGCCGGCAGCACGGCGAACTGCTGTCGATCGCGACGTCCGACACCCAGGCCGCCGCCGAACTGCTGGAACTGGGCAGCCGGATGATCTCCGCACTGGTCGGCCTGGCCGTGGCGACGGTGGTACTGCTGCGCATCGACTGGTCGCTCGGCCTCGGCCTGGTGGTGGGCGTACCGGTGCTGGTGCTCGGCCTGCACGCGCTCGGACCGGTGGTGGAACGGCACACCTCGGCGCAGCAGCAGTCCATCGGCCGCGCCGCCGCGACCGCCTCCGACCTGCTGCGCGGGCTGCGGCCGCTGCGCGGGTTCGGCGGGGTCGACGAGGCGGTACGCCGCTACCGGTCCGCCAGTCGCAGCTCGCTGCGGGCCAGCATCGGCGCGGTCCGGGCCGGTGCCACCTTCGTCGGGGTGTCGACGTTCACCACCGGCCTCCTGGTCACGGTGGTAGCCGCGCTCGCGGGTTGGTTCGCCCTACAGGACCGGATCACCGTCGGTCAGCTCATCACCATCGTCGGGATGGCCACCTTCCTCAGCGATCCGGTGCTCAACCTCGCCGACTGCGTCTTCCGGCTGGCGACCGCCCGGGCCAGCGCGGCACGGGTGGCCGAGGTACTCGCCGCACCGGAGCCGACCGGATCCGGCGGGCGGACGGCCCAGCCGGGCCCGCTGGTCCTGCACGAGGTACACGCGCCGGGCCTGGACGGCGTCAGCCTCACCGTGCCCCCCGGCGAACTGCTCGGCGTCGTCACCGGGCAGACCACCACCGCCGACAGCCTCACCGACCTGCTGGCCGGTGCGCGGCCACCCGAGCGGGGTGAGGTGACGCTCGCCGGCACGCCCGTACGCGACCTGGACGTCGCCACGCTGCGGCGGGTGGTGCTCGCCGAGCCGCACGCGGTGGACCTGTTCGGCAGCACCCTGCGTGAGGTCCTGCAGACCGGGGACGACCGCGACGACCCGGCGGTCCGGCGCAGCATGAGCGCCGCCGCCGTCGACCAGATCACCGACGGCGGCGTGGGGCTGGACCGGGAGCTGCTGGACCACGGGCTGGACCTCTCCGGTGGCCAACGGCAGCGGGTCGCCCTGGCCCGGGCGCTGCTGGCCGACCGGCCGGTCACCGTGCTGCGTGACCCGACCACGGCCGTCGACGCGGTCACCGAGCACGCGATCGCCGACGGGATCCGCGCCCACCGCACCGGCACCGACCGGGCCACCGTCCTGGTCACCACCAGCGCGCCGTTGCTCGACCGCTGCGACCGGGTGGTGTTCGTCCACGCCGGCCGGGTGGCGGCCGTCGGACGCCACCGCGACCTGCTCGCCCAGTCCGCGTACGCCGAGGTGGTGCTGCGATGAGCGCTCAGACGTCGGTCCTGCCCGTCGCCACCGGCCGCACCACCCTGGCGACCTTCTGGCAGTCGCTGCGCCGACACCCGGCGCTCGGCTGGGCCTCGGTCGGGACGTCGCTGGCGGCCAGCGGCGCCGCGGTCGTCGTCCCGCTGCTGCTCGGCCGGTTGGTCGACCTGGTGGTGGCCGACGGGACCACCCGGTCGTTGCTGCTGACCTCGGCCTGGATCCTCGGCGCGGGTTTCGCCGCCGCGGTGCTCACCGGGGCGTCCCGTTGGCTGGTCACCGAGTGGGGCATGCGCGCCTGCGCCGACCTGCGCGAGGAGGTACTCGACCACGCGCTGCGGATGGACTCGGCCCGGCTGGAGAGCGCCGGCTCCGGCGACGTCGCCTCCCGGGTCACCGACGACGTGGAGCAGGTGACCGACTCGATCCGGCTGGCCGCCGGGGTCTTCACCGCACTGGTCACCGTGCTGGTCACGATCGCCGGCTTCGCCGCCCTGGACTGGCGCATCGCCGCCGCGTTCCTGGTCGTCCTCCCGGTCCACGTGTTCAGCCTGCGCCGGTTCACGCCCCGGGCGAAGCGGCTCTACGCCGCCGAACGGCAGGCCGCCGGGGTCCGGACCCAGCGCCTGCTGACCACCTTCGGCGGGATGCGCACGGTGCACGCCTACGGCATGGCGCAGCGGCAGAGCCAGCGGGTCGAGCGGGCCTCCCAGGACGCGGCCGACGCCCGGCTGCGGGCGGTACGCGGCTTCCTCTGGTTCGCCAACATGATGAACTACGCCGAGGCGATCGGCCTGACCGCCGTACTGCTCGCCGGGTTCCTGTTGGTGCGGGCCGGGGACAGCAGCGTCGGCGACGTCACCGCCGCCGCGCTGTTGTTCCACCGCCTCTTCGGTCCCCTCGGCATGCTGCTGGTCTCGTTCAACGACGTCCAGTCGGCCGGTGCGGCGCTGGCCCGGCTGGTCGGTGTCATCGGCGTCGACGTGCCGGCAACGCGGTCCGGCGACGCGCCCGCCGGGCGGGCAGCGGCGGGCGTCACCGCCAAGTCGGTGTCGCACCGCTACGCCGACGGGCCGGCGGTCCTGCACGATGTCTCGATCGAGATCGCCGCGGGTGAGTCGCTGGCGATCGTGGGTGCCAGCGGCGCCGGCAAGACGACCCTGGCGGCCATCCTCGGCGGGGTGTTCCCGGCCACCGACGGCGCCGTGTGGCTGGGCGGCCGGCTGATCGGCGACCTGAGCCCGACGGATCTGCGCCGCACCGTCGGCGTGGTCACCCAGGAGGTGCACGTCTTCGCCGGTACCCTCGCCGACGATCTCCGGCTGGCCGCGCCGGACGCATCCGAGGACGACCTGCACGCCGCGTTGCGGCTGGTCGGCGCGGACGGCTGGGTCGCCGCGCTGCCGGCCGGGCTGGCCACCCCGGTCGGCGACGGCGAGCACCCGGTCACGCCCGGCCAGGCCCAACAGCTGGCGCTGGCCCGGATCGCCCTGCTCGACCCGCCGATCGTGGTGCTGGACGAGGCGAGCGCGGAGGCCGGCAGCGCGGGCGCGCACCAGCTCGAACTGGCCAGCAGCGCGGTGATCCGGGGTCGCACGGCGATCGTCGTCGCCCACCGGCTCACCCAGGCGCACGCCTGCGACCGGGTGGCGGTGATGTCCCGGGGCCGCATCGTCGAACTCGGCCGCCCGGACGACCTCGTCGCGGCCGGCGGCCGGTACGCCGAACTCTGGGCGGCCTGGCGGCGCTGACCCCACGACGGGCGTGGGCGTACCGCCGAGGCGGTACGCCCACCCGAACCGGTCGGTACGCGGTCAGCAGGTGCTGAGCATCGAGCTGAGCGCCGACTTCTCCGCACTGTCGACGGAGAGCTGGTAGTACCACTTCACCTGGATCCAGGCCCGCGCGTAGGTGCAGTGGAACGCGGCGCGCGGCGGCTTCCACGCGGCCGGATCCTTGTCACCCTTGGACTGGTTAACGGTGCTGGTGACCGCCCACAGTTCGGGTCCGCCGAGGTCGTTGGCGTAGGTCTGCCGCTGCGCGGTGCTCCAGGCCCAGGCGCCGGAGCGCCACGCCTCGGCCAGCGGCACCACGTGGTCGATGTCGATCTGCGACGGGGTGGTCCGGGTCAGCCCGTCGTAGGGGCTGTACCAGGAGCCGGAGGTCGGGTAGCAGCTGGCGTCGACGACCACGTTGCTGCCGTCGCGCTTGAGCACCTGCTCGCGGGTGTTGCAGGTGCCGGTGATCGTGATCCAGTGCGGGAACAGGTCCCGGTTGTAGCTGGACTGGTGGGACTCGGCGGCGACGGTGAGCGCGTTGAGCCGGCTCACCGCCGTGCTGTACGAGGGGATGTTCGGTGGGGTGGCCTGGGCCGGCCGGGGGACCAGCACGACGGACAGGACGACGGCGACCACCGCGGCGAGGGCGGCCTTGGGTACGCGAGCCACTCGGCTACTCCTGACTGTCCCCGGCCACGGCGGGTGGGGGTGGCCCGACTGGTGGGCGCGACCGGCGACAGACGGATTGTCGCAGACATAGTGATCAATGAGTGTCTTGCGGCCGGAACCCGCCGTGAATCCGGCATGAAGAGCGGGCTGTCCCGGCCCGGCCGGTCCCCTGCCGGCTCAGCCTCGCCGGATCAGCCCTGCCGGATCGCCTCGCCGGCGATCTCGATGCGGATGTTCCGGCCGACCAGCACCCCACCGCTGTCCAGGGCCACGTTCCAGACCAGGCCGAAGTCCTCGCGGTCGACCTCGGCGGTCGCGCTGAACCCGAAGATGTCCTGCCCGTACGGATCCCGGCGGGCGCCGCCGTACTCGACCTGCAGGTCCACCGGGCGGGTCACCCCCTTGACGGTCAACTCGCCGGTCAGCACGAACCGCGCCGTCGCCGGGGACGCCGGTGCGGACGGCTCGTCCAGCGCCGCCCGACGGCCGAGCCGGTGGTTCTTCAGCTTCGCCCAGAAGAAGATCGGGTCGGTACGGTCCAACGCGGCGACGCCGGTGCTGCGGTACTCCAGGGTCGGGTACCGCTCCACGTCGAGGAAGTCGGCGCTGCGCAGGTGCACGTCGCGGTCGGCGTTGGCGGTGTACACGCTGTCGGCCCGGATGCTGGCCACGATCGAGGACTGGAGCGGGTCGTCCGCGACGACGATGCGGGCGCTCGCCTCGCGGAACTCGCCGCGTACCGGGCTGACCATCATGTGCCGCGCGACGAAACCGACCCGCTTGTGCCCGGTGTCGAGTTCGTACTCACCGGCAGCCGGGACGGTCATGCCCTCCCAGACCCGTGTGGAACCGGTCATCGCACGCCACTTCCTCCGCCGCGGTACGCCAGGCCCGCCGTCGCGCAAGGCCGGGCCGAACGATCATTCACGCCAAGCATAGGGAGGTCAGTGAGGGTTTCCAGCCCCCGAGGAGGGCTGATCGTGAGGACAATCACCAGCGCCTGCCGGGCGCCGGGCGCGGTTCATGGCGCGAACACCAACCCCGCCAACCCCGCCGTACCCTGCCGCAGCGCACCCGGGCCGTTACCGACTTCGATAAGTATCCGCCGACAGCCGTCGGCCTCCACGTACACCTGACCGGTGGGCAGGTGCAGCACGGCGAACCGCCCGGCCGGAGTGTCACAGGAGGCGGCCGGCGCGGTGGCGACCAGTTCCCGACCGACCTCCGTCCACTGTGCTGCCGACAGCGTTCGGCCGGACTCGAACTCACCAGCCGGCTTGTCCCCACCGCGTTCGGGCACCGGAACCTGGTAGACGCAGACCCGCACCGCCGCCGAACCGGGGGCCAGCGGGTCGGGAACCGTGCCCTGGCCGCCGCCGAACTCACCGGTCGCCCACACCATGTCCGCCCAGTCCTGGCTGCAACCACTGGCCGCCGCCGCGTCCGACTCCAACTCGCGCAGCACCCGCGTGGCGACCCGCTCGGTGGACAACTGCTCGTACGCGGTGCGGAACTCGATCCGGGGCTTGCCGCAGTCGTCCGTCGGCACCCCCGGACGCACCCACCGCCCTTGGGCGTCCAGCAACGCCAGCCACGGCACGAACGGCAGTTCCAGCGTGCAGTTGCCGACCGTCGGGCGGTCCGGCAGCCGCAGCGCGGCCACCAGTGCGGCCACGTCCGCCGCCCGCTCCTCCATCGCGACGAGGTCGGTGCCGCCGCCGGGCCGCCGCTGCGGCTCTGCCCGGCACACCACCGCGGCGGACGGCCGGAAGTCGTCGTCGAGCAGCGGCAGCGCCAGGGCGTCCTGGCTACCGTCGCGGACGAGGCCCTCGCCGCCGGTGACGGTGTCGCAGGACTCCCAGCGCTGCTGGACCACCGGTACCCCGGAATCGCGCCGCCGGGGCTGCTCCGCCGCCACCGCGCAGCCGCTCACCACCAGCCCGAGCCCGACCAGCACCGCCGTCACCCGTCGCGCCATCGCCCACTCCCCCACCGTCCCGCCGCCCGTGCCGACGACGCTCTGACGGTGGCCGGCGCGGTGGGGTTCCCGCCCGGCCCGCCGACGGACCGGCCGGTGCCGGCGGCCGGTCCGGTCCTGACCTGCCCGCGGTGCGCCGGTCAGCTGACCGTGAGCAGGCCGCGCGCGGCGCGGACCTGGTCCACCGCGTGGCGCAGTGCCGCCACCACCCGCTGCTCCACCTGCCCGTCGAGGCGGGCGACCGGGATGGAGAGGCTGATCGCGTCCACGGCGGGGGTGTGCAGCGGTACGGCCACCGCGAAGCAGACGATGCCCTCGGTGTTCTCCTCGTGGTCCACGGCGTAGCCGCGTTCCCGGCAGGCCGCGAGGTCGGCGTGCAGGGCCGCGAGGTCGGTGATGGTGTGCCGGGTCAGCGCGGCCGGCGGGGTTCCGATGATCTCGGTGACCGTCTCGTCGGCGCGTTCGGCGAGCAGCACCTTGCCCAGCGCGGTGGCGTGCGCGGGCAGCCGCCGCCCGATGGCGCTGTACAGCCGCAGCGGGTGCATGGACTCCCGCTTGGCGGTGTAGACCACGTGGGCGCCGTCGAGCCGACCGAGGTGCACCGTCTCGCCGAACTGCCGGGACAGCTCGTCGAGTACGCCGGCGAGCAACCCCACGGCGTCGTCGGTGTCCAGGTACGCGGCGCCGACCTGGAGGGCGCGTACGCCCAGCCCGAAGCGGGTACCGGTGTCGTCGGCCTCCACCCAGCCGCGCTGCATCATCGTCCGGAGGATGCCGTGCAGGCTGCTCTTCGGGATGGCAAGGGCGCGGGCGAGGTCGCCGAGGGAGCGCCGGCCACCGGAGGCGGCGAGTGCTTCCAACACCTCCAACGTGCGCCCGGCCGACTTGACCGGTTGGAAGCCCTCGGCGGATGTCATGGCGTCACTGTAGCCGGATTGACATCGCCGGGATCCGCAGTAGGGTCACGTATGTGACTTCCGTTCATCCTTCTGAACAGCCTGCCGGTCCTTCCGCACCACCGCCCGGGGTGTCGGAGACCCTCGCCGCGGGTCGGATCCTGCCGGTCGTCGTGCTTGAGGACGCCCGCGCCGCCGCGCCGCTCGGCGCCGCACTGACCGCCGGTGGCCTGCGTACCGTCGAGGTGACCTTCCGCACCGACGCCGCCGTCGACGCCATCCGGGCGATGTCCGAGGATCCGCGGCTCTTCGTCGGGGCCGGCACCGTGCTCACGCCCGGCCAGGTCGACGAGGCCGTCGCGGCCGGCGCCCGGTTCATCGTCTGCCCCGGCTTCAGCCCGCGCGTCGTGGCCCACTGCCAGCAGGTCGGCGTACCGGTCTTCCCCGGCGCCGCGACCCCGACCGAGATCCAGATGGCGATCGACGCCGGCCTGGACACGGTCAAGTTCTTCCCCGCCGAGCAGCTCGGCGGCGTCCCCATGATCAAGGCACTGGCCGCGCCGTTCCGCGCCATCCGGTTCATTCCCACCGGCGGCGTACACACCGGCAACCTGCGCGACTACCTCGGCCTGCCGTCGGTGCTCGCCGTCGGCGGGACCTGGATGGTCGCCCCCGGCCTGCTCGCCGAGGGCCGGTGGGACGACGTGACCGAACTGACCGCCGCCGCCGTGGCGGCCGCCCGGAAGAGTTGATCCGCGATGACCCTGCTCGACCTGCGCCCCGCCGACCGGTGCCGCTACGACCTCGTCTCGCTCGGTGAGGTGATGCTCCGCCTCGACCCCGGCGAGGGGCGGGTGCGCACCGCCCGCACCTTCCGGGCCTGGGAGGGCGGCGGTGAGTACAACGTCGCCCGCGGGCTGCGCCGCTGCTTCGGGATGCGTACCGCCATCGTCACCGCGTTCGCCGACAACGAGGTGGGTCGCCTGTTGGAGGACCTGATCCTCCAGGGTGGCGTCGACCCGTCGTTCATCCGCTGGCTGCCGTACGACGGTCTCGGTCGCAGCGTCCGCAACGGCCTGAACTTCACCGAGCGGGGCTTCGGCGTACGCGGCGCCGTGGGCACCTCGGACCGGGGCCACACCGCCGCCAGCCAGCTGCGCGCCGACGACGTCGACTGGGACCACCTCTTCGGCGACCTCGGGGTGCGCTGGCTGCACACCGGCGGCATCTACGCCGCCTTGTCGGAGACCACGCCGGAGACCATCGAGGCCGCGATGGTCGCGGCCCGCCGGCACGGGACGATCATCTCGTACGACCTGAACTACCGGCCCAGCCTCTGGAAGGCCGTCGGCGGGCAGGCCCGCGCCCAGGAGGTCAACCGGCGCCTGGCCCGGTACGTCGACGTCATGATCGGCAACGAGGAGGACTTCACCGCCTCGCTCGGCTTCGAGGTGCCGGACACCGACGAGAGCCTCGCCGAGCTGGAGGTGACCAACTTCCAGCGGATGATCGACGAGGTCACCAAGGAGTTCGACAACTTCCGGGTGGTGGCCACCACGCTGCGGACGGTACGCACCGCCACCGTCAACGACTGGGGCGCCATCGCCTGGGGCGGCGGTCGGTTCGTCGAGGCGACCCACCGTCCGGGGCTGGAGATCATGGATCGGGTCGGTGGCGGGGACAGTTTCGCCTCCGGCCTGATCTACGGGCTGCTGGAGCAGCACGATCTGGCCACTGCCGTGGAGTACGGCGCCGCGCACGGCGCCCTGGCGATGACCACCCCCGGCGACACCTCGATGGCCAGCCGCAAGGAGGTCGAGGCGCTGATGCGCGGCGCCGGAGCCCGGGTGCAGCGCTGACCCGACCGCCCGGCCACGGCCGGCCGCGACGCTGACCCGACGCGGCCGGTCGCGCCCGGTGTGGCCCGAGCCGGCGCGGCCGGCGGGTCACGCCAGGGCGGGCAGGACCACCTGTTCCAGCAGCGTGGCCGGCGTCCGCCAGTGCTCCGGGTCGTCGTAGCCGCCGGCAGCGACGGCCACGCTGAGCGCCGCCTCGGGCAGGACGAACAGCCGCTGGCCGCCGTTGCCGACGGCGGCCACCACCCGGTGCCCCTCGACGCTCTCCAGGTACCAGTGGTAGCCGTAGCCGCCGCCCCAGGTGGTCGACAGGCGGGGCTGGAGCATCACGTCGATCCAGTCGGCGGGGACGATCCGCCGCCCCCGCCAGCTGCCCGCGCCGAGTACCAGTTCCCCGATCCGGGCCAGGTCGCGTGGGGCCAGCCGGAGCCCGGACGCGGCCGAGGCCACCCCGTCCGTGCCGGCCATCCAGTCGAACTCGGTGATGCCCAGCGGGCCGAACAGCACCGCGCGGGCGTAGTCGGGCAGCGGTTGTCCGGTGCCGGCGGCGAGCAGCCCGCCGAGCAACGCCGTCGCGCCGCCGCAGTAACTCCACTGGCTGCCCGGCGCGGCCACGATCGGCCGCTCCAGCACGAACCGGTAGCGGTCCGGCGCCAGCTCCATCGCGATCTCGGCGTTCGCCGGGCTGTCGTACGGGATCTCCTCGCGCCAGTCGAGCCCCAGCGACATGGTGAGCGCGTGCGCGACGGTCAACCGGGACCGGGCGGGGTCGGCGGCCAGGTCCGGGTACGCCGGGAAGTGCCGCAACAGCGGCTCGGCGGGATCGGGGACCCGGCCGTCGGCGAGCGCGATGCCGTACAGCAGCGCGGTCACGCTCTTGGTGACCGACCGTACGTCGTGCCGGGTACGGGGCTGGAACTCGACGACGCCCAGCGGTTCGTCCCAGGCGAAGTCCGGGCCGGTGCCGTAGTACTCCAGCAGGGTCTGGCCACCCCGGAGCACCACGGCGGCGTGCAGGCCGTCGAGTTGCCCCGCCCGCAGCGCCTCGGCCAGGCGGTCACCCAGCTGCGTCGTCGTCATCTGACCCCTCTCGTCGGCAGGACGGCACTCCCTGCCCGGCGACTCTCGCCGGAACGGCGGCGCTGTGCCGCCGGGAGCACCACCCACTATCGGGCCGGCGGCGTGGTTTCGCCGCCCCGCCGCGGCCCGGTGGCTCCGGGTGCGGCCCCGACCACGACCACCTGTTCCGCGAGACGCAGACCTTCCTGGTCATCGAGCGACCACACCGGCTGGTCACCGAGCCCGTCGGCAGCAGCCCGGACGGCTCGACCATGACCACCCGGGTCGAGGTCACCTTCGAACCCGACGGCGCCGGCACCCTCGTCACCGTGGTGCAGACCGGATTCCCGGCCGTGGAGCTGCGCGACTTCTTCACCCAGGAGGTCTGGGTCGACGCCTTCGCCCGGATCGAGGCGTACCCGCGGCGGTGAGGCAGCGCCGGCCGGGACGACGCACGCCGTCCCGGCCGGCGGTTCGGTCAGGTCACCGCCGGCTGCCAGCCGTCGCGGAAGCGCACCCCGTCCGGCGCCAGCCGGACCTCGCCGTTCAGCCGCGGCCGGCGGGCAGTCGACCGCCGACCGGGCCCCGCTCGACGACGACCTCGGGGCCGAACCGCTCCCGCAGCGTACGTAGCTCGGCGTCGGTGAACTCGGCGCGCAGCCGCAGCCCGCAGGCGGCGGCGTCGACGTGCATCGCGACGGCCCGCTGGTCACCCGGCGGCAGGAAGTCCCGGCGGGACAGTTCCACGCCGATCTCCTGCAACGCCGCCCAGGTGGTGTCGCACTCGACGACGCGGGTTTCCCGGTCGCCGAGGAACGGCGCCGCGCCCGCCAACGCCTGTGCCCGCCCGGTACCGGCGCCCAGCGCAAGCACGATCGTACCGTCGGCGGCGGTGGTCAGGCCGACGAAACTGTGCCGGTTGGCCGCCACGTAGCCGTCGAGGGTGGGTTCGGGCGGGCCGGCGACGACCACGGTCAGCACGCTGCCGGCGGCCACGACACTGCCGGCCACCGGCCGGGTGGCGACCACCGTGCCGGAGGGGCGCTCGGCGTCCGGTCGATACTCCAGGATCGGCACCAGCCCGGCGGCGAGCGCCTCCTTGTCCACCAGGGGGGCAGCGCGGGACACCAGATCGGGAACCCGGACCTGCCCCGCGCCCGGCCCGGTGCTGGTCGAACCCGCACTGGACACCAGCTCCGGCGCCGCCCCGACCGGCACCGACGGGGCCGGCTGGGCCGACGCACAGCCCGACACCACTGTGGCCGTGGCGAGCAACGCCACCGCTGCGACCCGCAGACGTGCTGTCGTCCCGGCCATCTCGCGTGTCCCGGCCATCTCGCATTCTCCCTCTTCGCGGGGTGCTCTGCGATCCGACGCCCCCCACCCGCCTCCGGTTCCCCCGATTCGCCGCAGATCCCGGTACGAGACGGCCCTTCGTCGGGGCGGTCCCGTACCAGGATCCACAGGCTGGTCCGGGGTCAGGAGGTGAGGATGGTGACGCCCAGGTGGTTCTCGATGACGTGCATCCGTTCGGCCACCACGTTGCGGCCGCTGTCGGTGGTGCCGACGATCGACCCCACCGCGGTGGCGTTGGCGGTGCCGGTACGGATGTACACGGGACCACCGGAGTCGCCGCCGCGCACCACCACGTCGTTGTTGCGCCGGGCGGTCATCAGCCCGGGAGTGCAGCCGGCCGGGTCGCACAGTTGGCCGGTGAGGTTGGTGACCGTCAGCCCGCAGATCGCCCGGGTGACCATCCCGCTGAGGCAGATGCCGTCACCGACCACCGGGGACCGTTTGGCGGTGACCGTACGGGTGCTCGGGCAGCACGGGTCGACGTGGATGACGTTGGCGTACGTCTCGCCGGCCGAGGCGACTCCGATCAGGTCGAACGCCGGGTAGTCGCTGCGCCCCCAGGAGTCGCCCCAGAAGTGGGTGGAGGAGAAGATCCGCTGCCCGTTGCCGAAGCAGTGTCCGGCGCTGACGCCACCGCGGCGGCCGTCGGAGTTGCGCCGGACGGTGAACGCCGTGGTGCAGATGTTGGAGTTGATCGTGCCGGAGCCGACCCGGACACCGGCACCGCCGTAGTGGGGCCGCCCGTCGTCGAGCCGCCCGGTGCGGGCACTCTCGGCGAGGGTGACCACCGCGACGTCGCCCAACGCCTGGCGGGCCGCCTCGGCCGCCGCCGGGTAGCGGGGGTCGAACGAGACGTACAGCCGGGAGTCGTTCGGGTCCAGGTGGTAGCCGAAGGACGCCTTGGCCGCGTCCGGGTGCCAGGAGCGGGCGGTCAGCAGTTCGTCGGCCGCCGCCAGCCGCTCGCCGCTGTGGCAGCCGACCCGTACGGCCGCGCGAAGGCCGACGTCGACGGCGGACCGGCTCACCGGCGCCACCGCCTGTACCCGCCGGGCCAGCTCACCGGCCCGGCCCCGGTACTCCGGCGTCACCACCAGCACCACCGTGCGGGTCTCGTGGTCGACGGCGCTGCCGATGTAGCCACGGCGGACCAGGGTCGAGATCGGCTGTTTGCCGTCGTCGACACCGAACGCCGAGTGGCCGGCCAGCTGCACGGCCAGGTTGCCCGCCCGGACGTCCGCCCGCTCCAACCACTGTGCGTACGCCGGGCCGCCGTCCGCGGTCAGCGCGGCGCCGAGGCGGCGCGGATCGGGCCGGTCGACGGTGCAGTCGGCGGCGGCACCGGCGGCGGGCACGCTGCCGGCCCCGGCCAGCACGACGGCCACCACCGCGACCGACAGGACTCTTCGGAACGTCATCCTCTTCCTCCCCGTTGATCGACGTTGTTCAAAGCCTAGAGCGCCCCCGCCACTGGTGTCGGTACGGCCGCTCAGCCGTCGAGCACCGGTTGGCTACCGTGTCGGCCATGACGTGCTCGCAGCTGGCCGGCCGGGCGGGCGACCGCCGCCGGGACCGGCGACCGGTGACCTGATGGGCTCCGACGCGATCCAGGTCTCGCTGGTCGCCGGCATCGCCGGCACCGCCCTGTTCGTCCTCGTGTTCCTGCTCGACGGGCTGACCCGGCCGGGGTACGACCCGACACGGCACCCGGTCAGCGCCCTGGCGCTCGGGCGTCGCGGCTGGATACAGACCGTGAACTTCCTGGTCAGCGGGCTGCTCGTCACCGCCGCCGGGCCCGGGGTCGCGGCCACCACAGGCAGCGCCTGGCCGGCCGGGGCGGTCACGGTGTTCGGCCTGGCCCTGGTGGCGTCCGGGGTGTTCCCGATGGACCCGATGCGCGGCTATCCGCCGGGGACGCCGGACAGCACACCCGAGACGTTCAGCCGCCCCCACCGGCTGCACGACTGGGCCGGTCTGGTGGTGTTCGTGGCGCTCCCGGCCGCCGCACTGGCCGCCGCGCTGACCGTGGACGTGCTGCCGTGGGCGGTGCTGTCCGGGGTCGCCGCGGCCGGACTGGTCGCCCTGCTGCTGTGGTTCTCCGTGGCCTGGGAACGCGACTCGCCGCGGGCCGGTCTGATCCAGCGGGGGTACATCGTCGCCGGCTGGGCCTGGCTCGGCGCGCTCTGCTGGCACCTGCTGCCCTGACCGGTGTGGGATGCGACACGCCCGACACACCATCTGGTGTTTCCCACCCGCCGCCGCGCCCATATATGGTGCTACCCGCAGCTGGTTCGGCCATCGCTCCACGGTGGCCGTGGCAACAGGGAACCCGGTGTGAATCCGGGACTGCCCCGCAGCGGTGAGTGGGAACGACCGCCGTCAACGAAGCACTGGGCCACCGACCCGGGAAGCGACGGCCAATAGGCCGAGCACGACGCCCACGAGTCCGAAGACCTGCCAGTGCGCCGCACGCGTCGCGTGCGGCGGTCGAAGGCCGCGCGGGACGGCCGACGCCATCTGTTGGTCTGCCACGGCCGTCGGGCCGTCGGACGACCGGCGGCGTCCTTCCGCGCACCCGTCGACCTCGGCGACAGGCGTGAGGAGGGCGAACATGACGGTGACGCAGGAGCAGGCGGCGCCGGAGCAGCGGCGGCACGTGATGCAGGTCCGCAAGCGCGACGGTGACACCGAACCGGTCGACGTCAACAAGATCGTCAAGGCGGTCGAGCGCTGGGTCGCCGACCTGGACGAGGTCGATCCGCTGCGGGTGGCCACCAAGACGATCAGCGGCCTGTACGACGGCGCCACCACCGCCGAGCTGGACAAGCTGTCGATCCAGACGGCGGCGGAGCTGATCGGCACCGAGCCGCAGTACTCGAAGCTGGCGGCCCGGCTGCTGGCCGCGTACGTCGACAAGGAGGTCCGTGGGCAGCAGGTGGCGAGCTTCAGCCAGTCCATCCGGTACGCGCACGGGCTGGGGTTGATCGGCGACGACACCGCCGCGTTCGTGGCCCGCCACGCCCGCAAGCTCGACGACGCCGTCGACCCGGACGGTGACCTGCGGTTCGAGTACTTCGGGCTGCGTACCGTCGCCGACCGGTACCTGCTGCGGCATCCGCAGACCCGGCTGGTGGTGGAGACGCCGCAGTACTGGTTGCTGCGGGTGGCGTGCGGGCTGTCGCGGACACCGGCCGAGGCGATCGGCTTCTACCGGCTGATGTCCAGCCTGGCGTACCTGCCGAGTTCGCCGACGCTGTTCAACTCCGGCACCCGGCACACCCAGATGTCCTCGTGCTTCCTGGTCGACTCGCCCCGCGACGAACTCGACTCGATCTACGAGCGCTACCACCAGGTCGCGAAGCTGTCGAAGTTCTCCGGCGGGATCGGCATCTCGTGGTCGCGGGTACGCGGCCGGGGCGCGTTGATCCGGGGCACCAACGGCCGCTCCAACGGCATCGTGCCGTTCCTGAAGACCCTCGACGCCGGGGTGGCCGCGGTCAACCAGGGCGGCCGGCGCAAGGGCGCGGCCTGCGTCTACCTGGAACCCTGGCATCCGGACGTCGAGGAGTTCCTGGAGTTGCGGGACAACACCGGCGAGGAGTCCCGGCGTACGCACAACCTGAACCTGGCCAACTGGATCCCGGACGAGTTCATGCGCCGGGTGGAGGCCGACGGCGACTGGTCGCTGATCGACCCCTCCGACGCCCCCGAGCTGCCCGACCTGTTCGGTGAGGCGTTCGACGAGGCGTACCGGGCGGCGGAGAAGAAGGCGGTGCGGACAGTCAGGGCCCGGGACCTGTACGGGCGGATGATGCGCACCCTCGCGCAGACCGGCAACGGGTGGATGACGTTCAAGGACGCCGCCAACCGGCTGTCCAACCAGACCGGCGCGCCGGGCAACACGATCCACCTGTCGAACCTGTGCACCGAGATCCTGGAGGTCAACAACGACGCCGAGACCGCGGTCTGCAACCTGGGCTCGGTGAACCTGGGCGCGCACGTCACCGCCGACGGCGTCGACTGGGAGAAACTGCGCGCGACGGTACGCACCGCCGTGGTCTTCCTGGACCGGGTGATCGACATCAACTACTACCCGGCCGAGCAGGCGGCGGCGTCGAACCCGCGGTGGCGACCGGTCGGGCTCGGGCTGATGGGGTTGCAGGACGCCTTCTTCACCCTGCGGCTGCCGTTCGACTCGGCGCAGGCCCGGGAGCTGTCGACCCGGGTGCAGGAGGAGATCCTGCTGACCGCGTTGGAGACCTCGGCCGGGCTCGCCGCACGGTTCGGCCCCCACCCGGCGTACGCCGAGACCCGGGCCGCGCAGGGCCGGCTGCACCCCGACCTGTGGGGTGTCGAGCCGACCCAGGTGCGGCGGTGGGCCGACCTGCGGGCGGCGGTCGCCACGCACGGGCTGCGCAACTCGCTGCTGGTCGCCATCGCGCCGACCGCCACCATCGCCTCGATCGCCGGCTGCTACGAGTGCATCGAGCCGCAGGTGTCCAACCTGTTCAAGCGCGAGACGATGTCCGGGGAGTTCCTCCAGGTCAACACGTACCTGGTGGGCGAGCTGAAGGCGCGTGGGCTGTGGACGGCGCCGATCCGGGAGCAGATCAAGCGGGCCGAGGGGTCGGTGCAGGGCATCACCGAGCTGCCGGCCGACGTGCGGGAGCTGTTCCGTACCGCGTGGGAGCTGCCGCAGCGGGCCCTGATCGACCTGGCCGCCGCCCGGGCCCCCTACATCGACCAGTCGCAGTCGCTGAACCTGTTCCTGAGCGCGCCGACCATCGGCAAGCTCTCCTCGATGTACCGGTACGCCTGGAAGTCCGGGCTCAAGACCACCTACTACCTGCGTTCCCGTCCGGCGACCCGGATCCAGCAGGCCACCGTCGCCCTCGCCCCGGCCGTGACCCCGCTCGTCACCGTCGCCGACGACGAGGCCCTGGCCTGCTCCCTGGAGAACCCCGAAAGCTGCGAGGCCTGCCAATGACCACCGTCTCCGAATCCCCCACCGACGCCGGCACCGGTCAGCGGCAGATGCTGCTCGACCCCGGCATGGACCTGACGCTGCGCCCGATGCGCTACCCACGGTTCTTCGACCGGTTCAAGGACGCGATCAAGAACACCTGGACGGTCGAGGAGGTCGACCTGCACTCCGACCTGGCCGACCTGGCCAAGCTCTCCCCGGCGGAGCAGCACCTGGTCTCCCGGCTGGTCGCGTTCTTCGCCACCGGCGACACCATCGTGGCGAACAACCTGGTGCTCAACCTGTACCAGCACGTCAACTCCCCGGAGGGCCGGCTCTACCTGTCCCGGCAGCTGTTCGAGGAGGCGGTGCACGTCCAGTTCTACCTGAACCTGCTGGACACCTACGTGCCGGACGAGCGGAAACGGTTCGAGGCGTTCGCGGCGGTGGAGAACATCCCGTCGATCGCCCGCAAGGCCGAGTTCTGTTTCAAGTGGATCGACTCGATCTTCGAGCTGCGCGAGTTGCGGACCCGGGCGGACCGGCGGGCGTTCCTGCTCAACCTGATCTGCTTCGCCGCCTGCATCGAGGGCCTGTTCTTCTACGGCGCCTTCGCGTACGTCTACTTCCTGCGTTCCCGGGGGGTGCTGCACGGGCTGGCCTCCGGCACCAACTGGGTCTTCCGCGACGAGTCGATGCACATGGCCTTCGCCTTCGACGTGGTGGACACCGTCCGCGCGGAGGAGCCGGAGCTGTTCGACGCCGAGTTGGAGCAGCAGGTCAGGGACATGCTCGCCGAGGCGGTGGAGTGTGAGGTGCAGTTCGCCGCCGACCTGCTCGAACAGGGCGTCTCCGGACTGCCGCTGGCCGACATGCGGGAGTACCTGCGGCACGTGGCCGACCGGCGGCTGGCCATGCTCGGCATCGAGCCGATGTACGGCGCGCAGAACCCGTTCGCCTTCATGGAGTTGCAGGACGTGCAGGAACTGTCGAACTTCTTCGAACGGCGGGTGTCGGCCTACCAGGTCGGGGTGACCGGCTCGGTGAGCTTCGACGACGACTTCTGACCGGGCCGGCGGCGGTCCCGGCGCTGATTCCTGACCAGGGCCAGCAGCTGCGCGTGTGTCGGCGGGTCGGCGGCCACCACGAGCCCACCGGCACCGGCGTACGGCGGCCGCCCGTCGATGCCGGTCACCATGCAGCCGGCCGCCTGGCAGATGGCGACGCCGGCCGCGAAGTGGACGTTGTCGCGCGGGTGGCCGTCGGTGACGTAGCCGGCGCGCCGGCCGGCGGCCACCCAGACGAGCGCCAGGCTGGTGGAGACGACCCGGGGGTGGAAGCGCTCGACGAATCCCGGTTCGGCGAGCAGCCGGACGGCGCGGAAGTCCCGTCCGTTGGGGAACGGTGGATCGAGGTTGACGTCGACCAACCGGGAGCCGGCGGACGGGACGAGTGGCTCGTCCACCCCGCCACGGCGCAGCTGTCCGCCCGCGCCGTCGGTCCAGAAGACCTCGTCGGTGAACGGGTCCGCGGCGGCGGCGACCGTGACGCGCCCGGCGCCGCGCAGCGCCACGTTCACCGCGACCAGCATGGTCCGCGCGGCGTAGTTCACGGTCCCGCAGAGCGGGTCGACCAGCCAGGTGCGGTCGTTGCCGGCGGTGCCCGTCCGGCCGCTCTCCTCGGCGAGCACCAAGTCGTCCGGGCGGGCCGCGCGCAGCAGGTCGACAACGGCCCGCTCGGCGGAGATGTCGACCGAGGTGGCGAAGTCCGTCGCGGACTTGGGTAGTCGCGTCAGCGGCGCGCCGTACTCGGCGCGGACCACCGCCGCCCCGGCCCGTGCCGCGCGGATGGCCAGTTCCCGATCACCGATCGACACGTACGCAGGGTAGGCCCGAGTTCGGTTGTGCCGCTGCCCGACCACCCGTCATACTGCCAACAGTTCTAGAACAGAGGGGTGATGGGTATGGAGCTTTCGAGGCCCGGCCCGGACGCCGTCGGCACCGGCCGGAGCCGGTCGGTGATGGCGGATCCGGGCAGCACCGGGCGGTTCGGCCGGTTCGGCGGGCGCTACGTCCCCGAGTCGCTGGTACCGGCCTGCGAGCAGCTGGAGTCCGGCTTCCGGGCGGCGTGGGCCGACCCGGCCTTCCGCGCCGGCCTGGCGCGCACCCTGGCGCTGCACGCCGGCCGTCCCACCCCGGTCACCCCGGCGCTGCGGCTCTCCGCCGAACTCGGCCTCACCCTGCTGCTCAAGCGGGAGGATCTGACCCACACCGGATCACACAAGATCAACAATGTGCTCGGTCAGGCGATGCTCGCCAAGCGGATGGGCAAGACCCGGCTGCTCGCCGAGACCGGCGCCGGCCAGCACGGGGTCGCCAGCGCCACCGCCGCCGCCCTGCTCGGCCTCGAATGCGTCGTCTACATGGGCGAACGCGACATGCGGCGGCAGGAGCTGAACGTCTTCCGGATGGAGCTGCTCGGCGCCACCGTCGTCGCCGTACGCAACGGCAGCCGTACGCTCAAGGACGCCTGCACCGAGGCGCTGCGCGGCTGGGTGACCCAGGTCGACGAGGCGCACTACTGCGTCGGCTCGGTGATGGGCCCACACCCGTACCCGTGGATGGTCCGCGAGTTCCAACGGGTCGTCGGTGAGGAGGCCCGGCAACAGTGCGCGGCCCTGCTGCCGCAGGGCCGGCCGGACGTCGTCGTCGCCTGCGTCGGCGGCGGCTCCAACGCCGCCGGCACCTTCGCCGGCTTCGTCGACACCGACGCCCGCCTCGTCGGCGTGGAGGCGGCCGGCGGCGCGGCGGTCAGCCGCGGCGCGCCGGGCGTGCTGCACGGCTACCGGTCCCAGGTGTTGCAGGACGAGCACGGCCAGATCCTGGAGGCGCACTCCATCTCCGCCGGGCTCGACTACCCCGGCATCGGCCCCGAACACGCCCACCTGGCCGACATCGGTCGCGCCGAGTACCCCAGCGTCACCGACGCCGAGGTGGTCGAGGCGGTGCTGCGGCTGGCCCGTACCGAGGGCATCGTCCCGGCGCTGGAGTCCGCGCACGCCCTGGCCTGGGTACTGCGGGCGGCCGGCACGCCACAGCTGCCCACCGGCTGCTCCGTGCTGGTCACCCTCTCCGGACGAGGCGACAAGGACGGCGCCCAACTGGTGGCGCTGCGCCGGGACGGCGCCCGATCGGGAGCGCTGCGCCGCGACGCCGCCGGGACGCCGCGGTGAACGCCACCGAGCGGTACGGCCGGCTGGAGACGCACCTGCGCCGACGCCGCGACGCGGGCCGGTCCCTGCTGGTGCCGTACGTGACCGCCGGGATCAGCGCCGACTGGACCGACTACCTGCACGCCTACGCCGACGCCGGGGCGGACGCGATCGAGGTCGGCCTGCCGTTCTCCGATCCGATGCTCGACGGCGCGACGATCCAGGAGGCCTCCCACCGGGCACTGTCGTCGGGCACCACCACCGCCGGCGTACTGGCCCGGCTGGCCGGTACGCCGGTGGCGGTGCCGCTGGCCGTCATGACGTACGCCAACATCGTCTTCCGGCACGGGGCCGCCACCTTCTGCGACCGGCTCGCCCAGGCCGGGGTGGCCGGGCTGATCGTGCCCGACGTGCCGTACGACGAGGTCGACGAGCTGTCCACGGTGGCCACCGCGGCCGGTGTCGAACTGGTGCTGCTGGCCTCGCCGGTCACCGCACCGACGCGGCTGCGCCGGATCGCCGAACGCAGCCGGGGTTTCGTCTACGGCGTGACCGTAATGGGCACCACCGGTGAGCGCACCGGACTCTCCGACTCCGCCCGCGCGCTCGGCACCACGCTGCGCGGCCACGGCAGCCGCCCGGTCCTGCTCGGCTTCGGCATCAGCTCCCCCGGACAGGCCGCGCTCGCCGCCGGCTCCGCCGACGGCGTGGTGGTAGCGTCCAGTCTCATGCGTGAGGTTCTTGCCGGACGTGGTCCACGCGAGGTGGCCGGCACGGTGGCGGCCCTGCGGGCCGGCCTGGACGCCGGGTGAGCGACCCGGTCACCGGGCCGGAGTCCCCGGCCACCGGCGGCCGGCGGGGCACTCGCCCGAAGTACCGGGTGATCCGGGACGAGATCGCCGGCCGGATCGCGCGCGGCGTGTACCGGTCCGGCCAGTCGCTGCCGGCCCAGCGGGAGCTGTGCCGCGACTTCGGGGTGACCCTGATGACGCTGCGCCAGGCGTTGCAGGCGCTCAGCGACGAGGGGTTGATCGTCCAGCAGCCCGGCCGGGGCACGTACGTCACCCCGCCACCGGCGTCCTACCGGCTCAGCACCCTGCGCAGCCTCACCGACGAGCTGCTCAGCCAGGGCATCGACGTGACCACCGAGGTGCTGCGCGTCGAGCTGCGCGCCGCGCCGCAGTACGTCACGGCCGCGCTGCGGCTCGACTCCGACGCCCGGGTCCTGCGGCTGCACCGGCTGCGGCTGGTGGACGGTACGCCACTGGTGCACCAGGTCTCCTGGATCGCACCGCCGTACGCGCGGGCCGTGCACGACGTCGACTTCAGCACCACACCGCTGTACGAGGCGCTCGCCGAGGTCTGCGGGGTGTCGGTCGCCGCGGCCACCGAGACGATCCGGCCCGGCGTGCTGTCGGCGGCGCTGGCACCGCTGCTGCGCCGCCGGCCGGGCACCCCGATCTTCCTCAGCGACCGGTTGACCCTCGCCGTCGACCAGGAACCGGTCGTGCTGGACCGGGCGGCCCTGCTCGGCGACCGGTTGCAGATCCGCGCCGACCGGGTCACCTCGGCGATGTCGCTGTCCTGGGATCTGACCTCGTGACGACTCGGCGGCCTCGTTCCCCCGGGAGTGGGCCCGCGGGTCCGGCGTGACGCGCCGAATCGGGCCGGCGGCGGCCGGGCCAGGTCAGCCCGGTCGAGTCGCCCGTCGCGCGGCCGGTCGGTCACGGCAGGCATGCCCTCGGCAGAATCGCTCGCACCCGGTCGGTCCGGCCGGGCAGGCTGGCGGGATGCGGACGGGCTTCAGCGGTGAGGTGGCGGGTTACTACGCGAGACACCGGCGCGGCTACCCACCCGAGGTGATCGACGCGATCGGCCGCACGTTCGGGCTCGGCGGCCAGGACGTGGTGGTCGACCTCGGCTGCGGTACGGGCCAGTTGAGCGTGCCACTGGCCGCCCGGGTGGGGACGCTCGTCGGCGTGGACCCGGCGCCGGACATGTTGACCCGGGCCCGCCACGCGGCCCGCGACGCCGGGCGGGACAACACCATCTGGCTGCTCGGCGACGACCGGAACCTGCCGGCGCTCGGCCCGCTGGTCGGCGATCGGCGGTTGGCCGCGCTGACGGTCGCCGTCGCCATCCACTTCATGGACCGCGACCTGCTCTTCCGCCGGGCCCGTACGCTGCTGCGCGCCGGTGGTGGCGTCGCCGTCGTCACCAACGGCACCCCGCTGTGGTTGCAGGACACCGAGTGGTCACCGGTCCTGCGCGGCTGTCTGCAACGGCTGGTGGGCCGCCCGGTGACCGCCGCCTGCCAGACCGACGAGGCGGGCCGACGGCGCAACCGGGACGCGCTTGCCGCCGCCGGCTACCGCTACCTGGAGTCGTCGGTACGGTACGCGGCACCGCTCACCGTCGAGGACATGGTGGGTGGCGTCTTCTCCGCCATGTCCGCCGACCAACTGCCTGCCCCGGCGCGGCGGGCCGCGTTCGCCGACGAGGTGCGTACCGCCCTGGACGGGCGGGACGCCGTCACCGAACAGGTCGAGGTCTGGCTACAGTTCGGCCTGCTCGACCGAGCGGAGCGGTTCGGCGCGGACCGGTAGGCGGTAGCGTCGGGCAGGGCAGTCGTAGCTTGTGGCCGAGGATCCGACCGGCGCGCTCGTCGGCTTCGCCGCGCTCGACGGCGACGTGCTGGAGCACCTCTACCTGCGCCCCGACGCCCGTGGGCAGGGCATCGGCAGCGCCCTGCTGGAGCGGGTGCGCCGGGCCAGCCCGGGCGGGCTGCGCCCGCGGGTGTTCACCCGCAACGCCGCCGCCCGGGCGTCCTACGAACGGCACGGCTTCCGGCCGGTCGACGAGGACGACGGCAGCCGCAACGAGGAGAACGAACCCGACATGACGTACGCCTGGCGGCCGGAGTCCTGAGCCGGACCGCTCCCCCACCGGGCGCGGGCCGTCAGGTCAGCGGCGCGTACCACTGGGCGCCGGTGATCTTGATCCGCCGGGACTGGTCGCGGTTCCACTCCACCCGCATGCCGTGCCGGCGCAGCACCGGGAAGGCGATGTCGTCAAGCATCCGTTCCAGGTCCGCCTGGTAGAGGGCCTGCTGCTCGGCCTCGGACAGGGCGGCATAGGCGGTCTCGTCGAAGTCCGGCGGCGGGTAGGCGCCGTAGCCGAGGTAGACCTCGCCGTCGGCGCTGTCCAGCAGCGACTCCGTGTCCTGCTGGTGGTACCAGAGGTAGCCGTGCCAGTGCCGGGAGTCGTCGCGCTCGTCGTGGATCTCGGCGGCGGCGCAGGTGCCGCAGCAGCTGAAGTTCTCCCGGGCCAACACCCCGACGGCGTTGAGTTCGGCGAAGGCCCGGGTGAGGTTGCCGCGCACGTCACCCCAGGCCCGCTGCTGGTGCCGCCGCACCGCCAGCGCCTTCTCGTACGCCGCCGCGAGTTCCTCGTCGGTGGCGCCGTGGCGCTGCTCCTCGACGTCGAAGTAGTCGACGAACTCGTCCGCGTCGGCCTCGCCACGCACCACCCAGGCCCAGATCTCGGCCTCGATCTCGACACGTCCCGGCTCGGCGATCCGGTCGGTCAGGAAGCCGACACCCGCGGGACGGTCGTTGTAGTTCCATCCGGTCACGGCGACGATCTTCACACGGGGGTGTGACAGCGCCACCGCGGAGCCGGCGCCACCGGCCGGGCGTTCGCCGGGGCGGCGAGACGTACCGCCCGGTCCTGCCGCCCACCTCACCCGGTGCCAGCCAGATCCGGTCGTAGCCGGGTGACTCGACCGCCCCACCGGGCAGGTACGGAGATGCCTCCTCACCGATCTACGCTCGGCGCCGCACCCGCTCGGCATACCGTCACAGGACACGCCAAGGCCGGATCCGCCGTCGCGCCCCGACTGGGATGCGGTACGACCCGACGTGAGGACGAGGGATGACACCGCGACGCACGGGACGACACCGCTGATGTGCGGGATCGGTGGTGAGGCGAGGTTCGACGGTACGACCCCCGACGCCGGTGCGGTGACCCGGATGACCGACGCGATGGCCTCCCGCGGCCCCGACGGCGCCGGCCTGTGGCGCGACGACTGGGTGTTCCTCGGACACCGCCGGCTGACCGTCATCGACCTGTCCGACGCCGGCAGCCAGCCGATGGTCCGCGCGGACCTCGGGCTCTCCCTGGTCTTCAACGGGTGCGTGTACAACTACCCGGAGCTGCGCGAACAGCTGCGGGCCGCCGGGCACACGTTCCACTCCACAAGCGACACCGAGGTGATCCTGGTGGCGTACGCGCAGTGGGGCGAGGACTTCGTCGACCATCTGGTCGGCATGTTCGCCGTCGGCCTGGTCGACCGGCGCCGACGTCGGCTCGTACTGGCCCGCGACCGGCTCGGCGTCAAACCCCTGTACCTCGCCGAGACGGCGGGCCGGCTACGGTTCGCCTCGACCCTTCCGGCGCTGCTGGCCGCCGGTGCGGTGGACACCGACATCGACCCGGTGGCGCTGCACCACTACCTGTCCTGGCACTCGATCGTGCCCGCGCCACGGACCATCCTGCGCGGCGTGCGGAAGTTGCCACCGGCGACCGTACGGGTCGTCGAGGCCGACGGGCGCAGCCGGGAGCGGGTCTACTGGCAGCCCGACTACGTGCGCAGTACCGCGCACACCGACTGGGACGCCCACGACTGGCGGGCCGCGATCGGTGCCGGGCTGCGTACCGCGGTGGCCCGGCGGCTGGTCGCCGACGTGCCGGTCGGCGTGCTGCTCTCCGGTGGACTCGACTCCAGCCTCATCGTGGCGCTGCTCGCCGAGGCGGGCCAGGAGCAGCTGCGCACCTTCAGCATCGGCTTCGACAGCCGCGACGGCGAGGCCGGCGACGAGTTCCACTACTCCGACCTGGTGGCTCGCGCGTACGGCACCGACCACCAGCGGATCCGGTTGTCCAACGACGACCTGGTGCCGGCCGTACGCCGGACGATCGCGGCGATGACCGAACCGATGGGCAGCCACGACGTGGTCGCCTTCCACCTGCTCTCCGAGCAGGTCGCGCAGCACGTCAAGGTGGCACAGTCCGGGCAGGGCGCCGACGAGGTGTTCGCCGGGTACGGCTACCACCAGCCGCTGGCCGAGGTGCCGCGTGCCCAGGCGGCGCGGGCCTTCACCGACGCCTTCTTCGACCGGGACCACGCCGAGTTGACCGAGGTCGTGGGCCCCGCGTACGCCCTCGACGTCGACGCCAGCGGCGAACTGGTCGGCGCGGATCTGGCCGCGGCCGGGGCGGACACCGCGCTGGACGCCGTCCTGCGCCTGGACACCCACCGGATGCTGCCCGACGATCCGGTCAAACGGGTCGACAGCATGAGCATGGCCTGGGGGTTGGAGGTCCGTACCCCGTTCCTGGACCAGGATCTGGTCGCGCTCGCCGCCGCCTGCCCGCCGGAACACAAGGTCGCGCAGGGCGGCAAGGGCGTCCTCAAGGAGGTCGCCCGGCAGGTGTTGCCCGCGGAGGTCATCGAGCGGCCCAAGGGCTACTTCCCGGTGCCGGCGCTGCGCAACGTGGACGGTGCCGTACGCGACCTGGTGGTCGACGCGCTGCGGGCGCCGACGCCCGGGCGGCCCGCGCTGTTCCGACCGGAGTACGTCGCGCGGCTGCTCGCCGACCCGCGGGCGGCCCGGGCGGCGGCCGGCAGCAACAAGCTGTGGCAGCTCGGCCTGCTCGAACTCTGGTTGCAGACCCATGGCATCCGGTAACGACGGCGACGCGCGGCCGGGCGCCCCACTGACCCTCGGCGTCGAGGAGGAGTTCCTGCTGTTGGATCCGGCGACCGGGGAGAGCCTGCCCGTCGCCGAGCGGGTGCGCGCGGCGCTGACCGGGGCACCGCGCCGGCAGAGCCGGCAGGAGTTCCGGCACAGCATGCTGGAGATGGTCACCCCGGTCTGTACCGACCTGACCCGGCTGCGCGAGCAACTGCTCGCCCTGCGCCGGGCCGCCGCCGACGCCGGCCGTACCGCCGGTGCCCGGCTGGTCGCGGTGGGCGCCACGCCGGTGCACGACCGGCACCTCAGCGTGCCGGACGAGCAGCGGTACCACGCGATGTCCCGCCGCTTCGGGCCGGTGGCGCACGACCCGGCGGTCTGCGGCTGCCACGTACACGTCGGGGTGCCGGGCCGCGAACTGGCCGTCCAGGTCTGCAACCACCTGCGTCCGTGGCTGCCGGTGGTACAGGCGCTCACCGCCAACTCGCCGCTCTACGACGGTCGCGACACCGGCCACGCCAGCTGGCGTTCGATGCAGTTGGAACGCTGGCCGAGCATCGGACCGACCCCGTACTTCAGGTCGGCCGCCGACTACGACGCCACGGTCGAGGAACTGATCACCGCCGGCATCATGCTCGACGCCTCGATGGTCTACTGGTACGCCCGCCCGTCGGCCAGCTACCCGACGGTCGAGGTACGCGTCGGCGACGTCTGCCCCACCGTGGACGACGCGGTGCTGGTCGCCGCGCTGGTCCGGGCGCTGGTCGACACGATGATCGACCGGGTCCGCGGCGGCATACCGCCGGCCCGGATCCGGGACTGCCTGGTGGCGGCCGCGCACTGGCGGGCCGCCCACGAGGGACTCGACGGTGAACTCGTCGACCTGCGCGGCGGTGGCGCCCGGCCGGCCTGGCACCTCGTCGACGAGCTGCTCGACACCGTCGCGCCCGCGTTGACCCGGCACGGCGACCTGGACCTGGTCGTCGGGCAGCTCGACCGGCTGCGCCGCGACGGCACCGGCGCGAGTCGACAGCGACGGATCATGGCCGGCACCGACGGGGACGTCCAGGCCGTGCTGGAGCACCTGATCACCCAGACCGTCGCCGGTTGAGTCCGGCGATGCCGGGTGGCCGGCGGGTCAGGATGCGGGGCCGGCGGGTCAGGGTGCGGGTGTGGCCGCCGGTGGCTGCCCCAGCGCCTCGGCGACGACCCGCCAGACCTGCGCCGCGAGCCAGTCGTTGAGCTGGTCGAGGCCGGTCTCGTCCCGGTGGTCGAACCACCAGATGATGCCGGCGTCGACCATGCCGACCACACCGGCCACCACGTACGCGGGCAGCTGCGCGTCGTAGCCGGCGGCCCGCAGGTTGACCACGGCGGCGTCGGCGAGTTCGGGGACGGCCTGCGCGGTGCCCAGGCGCGCCCGGAACCGGTAGAGGTTCGGGTGCGCCACCGCCCAGCTGAGCACCCGTCCGATGATCGCGTACACCACCTCGGGGGGCGTGCCCGGCGCGGATAGTGAGGGGCGGATCCAGGCGCTGAGCAACCGGGCGGCGTGCCGGGCGACGGCCTGGTCCAGGTCTTCCTTGCCGGTGAAGTGCCGGTAGACGTGCGGCCTGGGCAACCCGGCCCGGTCGGCCACCACGTTCAGACCGGTGTCGGTGCCGTACTCCTCGATCACCCGGGCCGCCGCCTCCACGATCAACTGGCGGCGCCGGGCCCGCTCCTCGGTGGCGGCGGCGGCCCGGCGCGCGGCGATGGTGTCACGTCTCACCGCGTCACTCACCGGATCACTGTAGCGGCTGGGTACTCTTGATCGGGTACGAGCTGTACCCATCACCGTCCGTCTGCGAGGTAGTCATGCCCAGTCACGCACCCGGCCCCATCGACCTCGCCCGCCTGCAGGAAGTGCTCGACGGACCCTGGTCCGCCGTACGCGACGCGCACCGTAGGCACCTCGACGCCCGATTCCTCCCCGTCCACGGCGAGACCGGCGACCAGGCCCGCGCCCGGATCACCCGGCTGCTCGCCGAACTTCCCGTGGAACTGGGTACCTCAGCAGCCTTTCCCACCGAGTACGGCGGCCAATCCGACGTCGGCGCGTCGATCGTCGCCAGCGAGATGCTGGCCCAGGTCGACCTGTCGCTGATGGTCAAGTCGGGCGTGCAGTGGGGCCTGTTCGGCGGCGCCGTGGTGGCCCTGGGCACCCGCCGGCACCACGACGCGTACCTCCGGGACATCATCTCCGGCAAGCTCCTCGGCTGTTTCGCGATGACCGAGACCGGCCACGGCTCCGACGTCCAACAACTGCGCACCACCTGCACGTACGACCCACGGACGCAGACCTTCGACCTGCACACCCCACACCAGGCGGCCCGCAAGGACTACATCGGCAACGCCGCCCGCGACGGACGGATGGCGGTGGTCTTCGCCCAGCTGATCACCGGCGGGCGGCGGCACGGCGTACACGCCTGGCTGGTACCGATCCGCGACGCACAGGGCAACCCGCTGCCCGGTGTCACCATCGGCGACGCCGGACTGAAGGCCGGCCTGCTCGGCGTGGACAACGGACGGATCACCTTCGACCACGTGACGGTGCCACGGGACATGCTGCTGGACCGCTACGGCCAGGTCGCCCCGGACGGCAGCTACTCCAGCCCGATCGAGAACGACTCCCGGCGCTTCTTCACCATGCTCGGCACCCTGGTCCGCGGTCGGGTCAGCGTGGGCGGCGCCGCCAGCGCCGCCACCAAGTCGGCGCTGACCATCGCGGTGCGCTACGGCGACATCCGCCGCCAGTTCGGCACCCCCGGCGCCGACCGGGAGGTACTGCTCAACGACTACCTGGCCCACCAGCGCAAGCTGCTGCCCGCCCTGGCGACCACCTACGCGTACCACTTCGCCCAGGCCGAACTGGTCGCCGCGCTCCACGACGCGCAGCGCGGGGACGGCCCGGTCGACGAGCACCAGCAGCGGGAGTTGGAGTCCCGGGCCGCCGGCCTCAAGGCCGCACAGACCTGGCACGCCACCCGCACCATCCAGCTGTGCCGGGAGGCCTGCGGCGGCGCCGGCTACCTGGCCGAGAACCGGCTGCCCGGGCTCAAGGCCGACACCGACGTCTTCACCACCTTCGAGGGCGACAACACCGTCCTGCTGCAGATGGTGGCCAAGGGGCTGCTCACCGGCTACCGGGACGAGTTCGGCTCGCTGGACGGTTGGGGACGGGCCTCCTTCGTCGCCGACCAGGTACGGGAGATGGTGCTCGAACGCACCGCCGCGCGCTCCCTCATCCAACGACTGATCAGCGCCGTACCCGGCCGGGACGAGGAGGTCGCCGTCACCGACCGCGGTTGGCAGCTCAAGGTCTTCGAGGACCGCGAGAGGCACCTCCTCGAAGGTGCGATCCGCCGGCTGCGCGGCGGCGCGAACACCAAGAAGGACCACCCCTTCGACATCTTCAACGACGTACAGGACCACCTCCTCGCGGTCGCCGCCGCGCACGTCGACCGGGTCACCCTGGAGGCGTTCGTCGCCGGCATCGAGAGCACTCCGGACCCGGCGGTCCAGGAACTCCTCTCCCGCGTCTGCGACCTGTACGCGCTCAGCGTCGTCGAGAGCAACAAGGGCTGGCTGCTGGAACACGGCCGACTCACGCCGGCCCGCTCGAAGGCGATCACGTCGGTGGTGAACAGCCTGCTCAAGGAGCTACGCCCGCAGTTGCGGACGCTGGTGGACGGCTTCGCCGTCCCGGCGGCGTGGCTCGACTGCGCCATCCTGCGCGAGGAGCCCGACCGGCAGGAGACCATGGCCGCCCACGACGCCGCCGGCGACCCCCGGACGGTCCCCGCGTAGGCCGGAAGTTCCGGATCGGGATCGCCACCGGGCCGCTGATGCGGTCCGTCCGTCCCGGCTGGGGCCACGCCGGGCGGGCCGCGGGTGCGAGGATGGCCGGATGCGGACCGGTGACCGGCGTGATGCCACGGGCGAGTCGCCCGAGCGGGTAGGGCAGCGGAACCTGCGGACGTCGCCGCCGGACAACGAGTTTCCGGCCGGGGTCGTGGGTACGGTGCTGCTCGGCCGCACCGGCGACGTGGCGGTCGGGATCAGCAACCTGCTGGCGTACTCGACCGGCTTCCAGTTCACGCTGACCGTGCGGCTGCGCCGGACCGGGCCGGATCTCGTCGGCGGCAGGCTGTTCGCACTCGTCAGCTCACACGGCCACCCGGGCGTCGACATCCCGGTCGACGATCGGCTGTTGCTGGGCTTGGAGTACGCCGACAGCCGGCGCGCAGCGAACCTGTACGGCACCCGGCCGCCCGAGACGGCGGCGGACGACGACCAGATGATGTTGCTCGAACAGGGCGGTAGCGGCGACGAGCACCGCGTCGACCAGCACTACTGGGTGTCTCCGCTGCCGCCCGAGGGCCCGGTGACCGTGGTGCTCGCCTGGCCGGGCCTCGGCCTGCCGGAGTCCCGGACGGTTCTCGACGGCACGGCCATCCGCGTCGCCGCCGCAGGCACCCGGACGCTGTGGCCGCCGCAGCCGAGTACGGAGCCCGTTCCCCCACCACCGCCGCCGCGACCCGCCTCCGGTTGGTTCGCCGAGCCGGCCGGCTGAGGCCAGGTTCCGGAAGATCTCGGTACGGAAGCGCCCCCGCAAGGGCGGTTCCGTACCGACGAACTCGCCGGACCGGTTCAGCTGGTGACGGGGAGTTCCTTGAGGCCCTGCAGCATGTCGGCGAAGTCGACGGTCTCCGCCGCCGGGGGCGTCTCGATCTCCACCGGCTTGCCGTAGTCGGTGTAGTCGACGGTCGTCTGGGCCATCGTGCCCATCACGACGCCGGCCCGCCGCGGCCGGTACTGCTCGTCGACCCAGAGGTCGATCGTGACGTCCTCGACGCCCTGCGCGGCCAGCTGCTTCTCGACCTCGGACCGCAGGGCGGCGTCGACCTGCTCCAGGTGGGTCGCCAGCGGGGTGGTGACGGTGTAGTGGACCGTGGACGTGCCGTCGAGCGTCTCCTCGCCGACCACCGTGACGCCCTCGCTGGACAGCAGCGTCTTGACCTGCTTGGTCGGGTCGACGTCCTCGAGCTGCTTGGAGAAGTCCATCCCCGCCTGCGCGCCGACCGCGTCCAGGTCCACCTTCATCCAGCGCTTCCCGCCCAGTTCGGCGCGCTCCTCGGCCGGGATCTCGACGTAGACCACGCCGTCGATCATCCGGACGATCATCGCGTTGCCGTCCGCCACCTCGGTCGTCAGCTCGGCCTTGACCGGGCCGCGCAGGTCGATGACGCCCTGCGTCGAGACGCTCTCGCCGGCCACCGTGCCGCGCATCGTCACGGTCACCGAGTCGCTCGTGTCGGTGGTCTCGATCGTCTTCTGCAACGAACCCTTGATGTCGCTGACGAGCAGTTGCAGCACGCTGGGCGGCGCCTGCTCGTCGCCGCCGGACTTCGCACCGCCGCAGGCGGTCAGGGCGAGCGCCGTGAGCCCGGCGACCGCCAGCACGCTGGTCTTCTTCCACAGTGACACGTGACCGCCTCTTCCCCGAGAATCGCCGGGATCGCCCCAGATAGCCAGCCGACACGCTATCCCAGGTGGTCAACTCCGGCGCCCGACGGCCGGGGTCACGCGTACGCGAGCAGGAAGTCGACGGTACCGGTGCCGCCGGGTTGGCCCGGCGGCACCGGCAGTCCGGGTTCGCTGTTCAGCACGTAGAATCCGCCGTTGCCGATCAGCCGGGGCGTCACCGCCAGGATCTGGGCGCCCATGGTCGATCCGGTCGGCCGGACCACGTCGTCGCGCAGGAGCGTGAAGAGGTTCTCGTTCAGGTTGGCCACGTGCAGCACCCGGTAGGACCGCGGGGCCGGGGCACCGGTGCTCGTCAGGCCCCAGATCGGGACGATCTGGTTCGGCCAGTTCGACGGGTTGTTGGTGATCGCGCTGTCGTAGTTGTTCAGCTGGGTCTGGATGCCCGAGTGGATCCCGGCCAGGTGGATGTGCAGCTGGTCCTGCTGCCGGATCGCCGGGTCGGCGGAGTTGACGCCCAGTCCGACGTGGGGATACACGACGTGCCCCGGCTGGCCGGGCTGGGCGTTGAGCCAGGCGTCCAGCCAGTAGTTCGGCGCGTTGGCGGTGGCGATGAACGGGCACTCGATGCCGCTGATCCGGCAGCTCGGCACCAGCAGGTAGTCGTGGTTCGACCCCGAGCCGCCGTTGAGGATCACATAGGTGGCGGTGGTCCGCAGGCACTGCGGGAAGGGCGGGCCGGCCTTCGTACCCTCGCAGACCTGCACCCGGTCCCACAGGTCGTACCTGCCGCCGGTGTCACTCGGGTAGCCACACAGTTGCGAGGGCGTGGGGCAGGGTGCGGCGCCGGGAGTACCCGGGGACGGTGGCGGGGGCTCGGGGGAATGCCCGCCGTCCGCCCGCGCGACACCCGCCGCGACCAGGCCCAGGACTCCGGTGGCGCCGACCGTGCCGGAGAGCCGGACGAACTGGCGCCGGTGCATCTTCCGATCTGCCTCGTCGTGGCCCATCATCACCCTCCGCGGTACGCGATCGAGCAGTACGCAGCCTGGCTTCCGTCCGCGCCGGCCCGGCGGCCGACCAGGAATGCGAATGCGAGGCATGAACACGTCGAGAGTAGGACTAACCGGTCAGATCGCCGCGCCGACCGCGGCGGTGTCCCCTGATCGTGTCGGCGGTCGGCGGCACGACCCGACGAGCCGCGTCCGTACACACTGGACACCTCGCCGGGCGGCGCCTGGAAGGATCGGGCCGACCTCGACCCCCCCTCACCCGTTTCTTTGCAGAAGGAATGATTCCGCCACCCGCCAGGCCGGCGATTCCTCGCGATCACGGTCGGCCCAGCCCTAGATTCCGCCAGTTTGCGCAGCTCAGTCCCGTTTGCGGAACGGGCCGAGATGCATTCGTTACTTGACGCAATAGTTCGTTCGCCGTAGGAAGGAAGTGTGACTGACGTGGTGACGCCACCAACGAGCCCGGTGAGCCGGGAGCGGTCGAAGGAGATCAAGCGCCTCTCGGTGATCTCCACCGCCCGCCAGGTGCGGCTGCTCTCCCGAGCCGAGCTGACCGAGCTGACCGGGCTGAGCCCCGCCACGCTGACCCCACTGGTCCGCGAGCTGATCGCCGAGGGCTACCTGATCGAACGCGGTCCCGGCACCTCCCGGGCCGGGCGCCCGCGGGCCATGCTGGAGTTCAACCCGCGTGCCGAGTTGGTGGCGGCCGTGTCGCTGGAGCCGTCCCGGATCAGCTGCGAGATCGCCGACAGCGACGGGACCGTCCTCGCACACCGCGCGGTCCGACTCACCGGCGACATCGTGGAGACCATCTGCCGCTCCGTACCCGAACTGGCCGGTGACGAGCTGCCGGCGTTGCGCGGGGTGGCCATCGCCGCGCCCGGTGTCTCCTCCGGTGGCACCGTCCGGCTCGCCCCCTCGGTCGGGCTGGTAGAGGGCCGGCAGATAGGAGAATCGGTCCAGCGCCACCTGGGCGTACCGGTGGTGGTGGACAACGACGTCAACCTGATGGCGGCCGGCGAACACGCCGCCGGGGCCGGCAGCGACGTCGCCGACCTGCTGCTGTTGCACGTCGCCGACGGCATCGGCGCCGGCCTGGTCCTGGACGGACAGGTCCGCCGGGGCGCGGGCGGCGCCGCCGGCGAGGTCGGCTTCCTGCCCCTGGATCCGGCGGACCGGGGCCACGACGGGATCGGCCCGTTCGAGGAGCGGTGGTCGGCCAACGCCGTCGCCGAGCGGGTGGTCGCGCTGGCCCCCGGCCGCCGCCCGGACACGCCGGTGTCCACCCTGGTCGAGCTGGCCCGCACCGACGCGGGGGCGGCGGCGTACCTGGACGAGGTACTGACGGCCTGGTCCCGGCTGATCGTCTCCTGCGTCTGCGTGATCGACCCGGGCCGGGTGCTGCTCAGCGGCGCCGCCGCCCAGCTCGACGACCCCGCCGTGGACCGGCTACAGACGCTGGTCAACAGCTGCGCCCCCGCCACCACCGAGGTACGGCGGGCGGCGCTCGGTGACCGCGCGGTGTTGCACGGCGCGGTCAGCTATGCCCTGGCCGCCGCGGCGGCCGGCTTACCCACCCTGCTTCCCACCCCCTGAACGACCCCTTTCCCCTCGGAGGTACCTCGATGAAACGACGACTCCTCATGGCCGGAGCGCTCGCCACCGTGCTGGCCGTCGGCACCGCCTGCGGCGGTGGCGGCTCGGACGACGCGGCCGGCGGCACCGAGCAGCTGACCATCTACACCGCCCGGGACAAGAAGGTCACCGACTTCGTGGTGGCGAAGTTCACCGAGAAGTACCCCGAGTACCAGGGCAAGGTCGAGATCCTCAACATCGGCGCCCAGGAGATCCTGGAGCGGGTCCGGGCCGAGCAGGCCAACCCGCAGGCCGACGTCTGGTGGGGCGGCACCCAGCAGGGGCTGTCCGCCGGTGCGGCGGAGGACCTGCTGGCCGCCTGGCAGCCGTCGTTCGCCGGCAAGATGGACGAGAAGTACAAGGACGCCGAGGGTCGCTGGTTCGGTGAGATCCTGCTGCCCGAGGTGATCATGTACAACAACGCGGTGCTCACCCCGGAGCAGGCGCCGAAGGACTGGGACGACCTGCTCGACCCGCAGTGGAAAGACAAGATCATCATCCGGGACGTGGCCGCCTCCGGCACCATGCGGTCGATCTACGCCTCGATGATCCAGCGGCTCTCCCCCGACGGCAGCAACCCCCAGCCCGGGTACGACTGGCTCAAGCGCCTCGACGCCAACACCGGCTCGTACGCGGCCAACCCCGCCGACCTGTACCTGAAGCTGTCCCGGCAGCAGGGCGTGCTCAGCGCCTGGAACCTGCAGGACGTGCTGCTACAGGCCAACCAGGCGAACATGCCCTTCGGCTATGTGATGCCGACCTCCGGCGCCCCGGTGCTGGTCGACGGCCTCGCCACGGTCAAGGGCGGCAACTCCGAGGGCGCGCAGAAGTTCATCGAGTTCCTCTTCGACGACAGCCTCCGCGCCGACCTGGCCAAGGACTTCTTCCAGATCCCGGCGGTGGAGATCGCCGAGCAGCCGGAGTGGCTGTCCCAGCTCGACCTGCGGCCGATGGACGTCGACTGGAACGTCATCGCCGAGCACGAGACCGAGTGGATCAACCACTGGAACAGCCAGATCAAGAACAAGGGCTGACCGCGTCGGCACCGGGTCGGGTCGGGTAACCGGCCCGGCCCGGCCGCCGCCGACGGCCACCCCGGCCGCCCGCCAGGACCGTGCGCAGGGACACCCCCGCCCAAGCGGGCCCCCTTGCGCACCCGCCGGCAGCACACTGAAGGAGAGGACATCATGATCGATGTCACGCTGGAGTCGGTGAGCAAGCGATTCGCCCGCACCGGCGACACCGCTGCCGTCGACGATGTCGACATCAGCATCGCCGCCGGTGAGTTCTTCACCCTGCTCGGCCCGAGCGGCTGCGGCAAGACCACCACCCTGCGGATGGTGGCCGGCTTCTACTTCCCCACCTCGGGGCGGATCCGCTTCGGCACCGAGGACGTCACCCGTCGGCCGCCGAACAAGCGCGACACCGGCATGGTGTTCCAGAACTACGCGCTGTTCCCGCACATGTCGGTGGCACAGAACGTCGCGTACGGGCTGAAGATCCGCCGGGTGGGCCGGGCCGAGTCGCGGCGCCGGGTCGAGGAGGCGCTCGGTCAGGTTCACCTGGCCGGGTACGGCGAACGGCGCATCGACCAGCTCTCCGGCGGTCAGCAGCAGCGCGTCGCGTTGGCCCGGGCACTGGTCATCCGGCCGCGTACGCTGCTGCTCGACGAGCCGCTGTCCAACCTCGACGCGAAGCTGCGCGAGGAGACCCGCACCGAGATCCGCCGCATCCAGAAGGAGAGCGGCAACACCGCCATCTACGTGACCCACGACCAGGCCGAGGCGATGGCCATGTCGGACCGGATCGCGGTGATGGAGTCCGGGCGGGTGCAGCAGATCGGCGCCCCGCAGGAGATCTACCACCGGCCGGCGAACGCCTTCGTGGCCCGGTTCATCGGCCGCAGCAACGTGCTGTCGCTGCCGGTGACGGCGGTCACCGACGAGACCGTCACCGTCGGCCTGCCCGACGGCGCCGAGACCGCCGTCGCGGCACCGGTCGGGCACGGCCTGCGGGCCGGGGAGGCTGCCCTGGTGTCGGTACGCCCGGAACACATCGGTCTCACCTCGACCACCGAGCCGGGCGCGTTGCCCGGCCGGATCACCGAGCTGGAGTTCACCGGCATGGCCACCAACCTGGTGGTCGACGTGGCCGGCGAGCCGGTGCAGGTGGCCGCGATCGACGTGCCGGCCGGCATCGCGGTCGGTGACCAGATCGGGCTGCGGCTCAACCGGGAGCGGATGTGGGTGGTGCACCCGTGACAGCCGCACCCAGCGCCGCCACCGTCCCGCCGATCACCGAGGATCCGGCCCCGGCTGGCCGGGGCCGACGGCCCCGCCTCGGCGGACGCTTCGCCGGCGGCGCCAGCTCCCGCTGGTTCCCGTACGCGCTGGTGTTCCCGCTGGCGCTGATCCTGTTCGGGTACGTGGTCCAGCCGATGTTCGCCACCTTCGCCGAGAGCGTCGGGGTGGACGGGGTGGCCAACTACACCGAGTTCCTGCGTGGCGAGGGCGTGGCCCGCTCGTCGCTGCTCACCTCGCTGGGCATCTCCGCGGCCAGCGTGCTGCTCTGCGGCATCGTCGGCGTGGCGATGGCGTTCCTGCTCAAGCGCTTCCAGTTCCCCGGGCGCCGGCTGATCGAGGCGATCATCCTGGTGCCGGCGGCGCTGCCGCCGCTGATCGGGGCGATCTCGTTCCAGCTGCTCTACAGCGAGACCGGCATCCTGCCGCGCGGGTTGCAGCAGTTGTTCGGCACGGAGAGTCCGGTGCTGCCGTTCACCGGCATCGCCGGGGTGCTGGTGGTGCACACCTTCACCATGTACCCGTTCTTCTACCTGGCCGCCTCGGCCGCCCTGGCCGGGATGGACCCGTCGGTGGAGGAGGCCGCGTACAACCTGGGTGCCGGTCGGGTCCGGGTGTGGCGGACGGTGCTGCTGCCGATGCTCACCCCGGCGCTGGTCTCCGCGTCGCTGCTGGTGTTCATGACCTCGCTGGCGTCGTACACCGCCCCGCTGCTGTTCGGGGTGGACCGCACGATGACCATGCAGATCTACATCAACCGCACCAACGGCGACCTGCCGATGGCCTCCACGTACGCCTCGGTGCTGGCGGTGGTGTCGATCCTGTTCCTGCTCGCCATGCGCTGGTACGAGGGTCGGCGCAGCTACCGTTCCCAGTCCAAGGGGATCGCCGCGCACCGACGGGAGATCACCAACCCGTTCGGCAAGTGGGCCGCGCTGGCCGCCTCGATCCTGGCCACGGTGGTGCTGCTCGCTCCGGTGGGCACCATCGCGCTGGTGGCGTTCTCCGCGGACGGGTCGTGGACCACCGAGGTGATCCCGTCGGCGTACACCGGGCAGAACTTCGTCACCATCTTCTCCGACCCGCGCGCCTTCCAGCCGATCCTCAACTCGCTGCAGATGAGCCTGATCGCCACCGTCGGCTGCGTGGTGGTCGGCGTGCTCATCGCGTACGCGGTGCGCCGGCTGGACTTCCGGGGTCGGGCGCTGCTCGACGTGGCGGTCATGCTGGCCTGGGCGCTGCCCGGCACGGTGGTGGCGATCAACCTGATCTCGGCGTTCAGCACCGGCAACGTGTTCAGCTTCGGGCAGGTGCTGATCGGCACCTTCTGGATCATGCCGCTGGCGTACTTCGTGCGGTTCCTGCCGCTGGTGTTCCGGTCCAGTTCGGCGACGCTCGCGCAGATCGACCCGTCGCTGGAGGAGGCGGCCCGCAACCTGGGCGCCTCGTGGTGGCGGGCGTTCGGCACGGTTACCCTGCGGCTGATGGTGCCCGGCGTGGCGGCCGGCGCGCTGCTGGCGTTCGTCAACGGCGTCGGCGAGTTCGTCGCCTCGGTGCTGATCTACACCTCGCAGACCGCACCGATCTCGGTGGAGATCAACAACCGGATGTACTCGTTCGAGGTGGGCACCGCCGCCGCGTACGGCATGCTCCAGGTGGTGCTGATCTTCGTGGTGATGGTGATCTCCGGCCGGTTGCAGAGCGGCCGGTCGGCCTCCCGGGAGGCGGCGAAGTGGACGGCGTGACGGTGACCTGGCCGGACTCCGGGCTGCTGCCGGTCAGCCGGGTACCCGGCGGCGAACTGGCGGCGGTGGCCGCCGCGGCCGACTTCGCGGTGCTGCCCGTGGGGGCGGTCGAGTGGCACGGCCCGCACCTGCCGCTGGGCACCGACCTGATCCTGGCCGAGGGCTTCGCCGCCGAGAGCGGCACCACCGGCGACGGCCCGCGCGGGGTACTCTTCCCTGCCGTGGCGTACGCGGCCTGCCCGGGGCAGACCCGGCCGTGGCCGGGGACGGTGGCGATCCGCCCGGAGATCGCCGTCGGCTACCTCGCCGACGTGATCGAGGGGATCGTCGCCGCCGGCTTCCCCCGGCTGCTGATCGTCAACGGGCACGACGCCAACATGTCCACCGTGCGGGCCGCGATGGAGTGGGTCTCCGGGCGACGCACGGCCAGCCTGCTGCTGGTCAACTGGTTCCAGCTGGTCACCCTGGCGGAGACCGCGCAACTCTACGGCGAGCTGCCCGCCCGCGGGCACGGCGGGGCGTACGAGACCTCCGGGGTGCTCGGGTTCGACCCCGACGCGGTACGCCTCGACGCCGTCGAGGACCTACCGCCGAAGCCGAAGCTGCCGGTGCCGCACCCCTACGTGCTGGTGGAGTCCCGGCCCGACCCGTGGCAGGGCTGGTCGGGGCACATCTCGCTGGCCGACGTGGCCACCGGCGAACGGGTCCGGCACATCGCCGGGGCCCGGCTGCGGGAGATCGTCACCGCCTGGGTGGCCGCCCCGCCGCCGGCCCCACCCACCGCCGGGCCACTGCCGGGCGGCACCCCGCCCGCCGAGCCACTGCCGGGCGGCACCCCGCCCGCCGGGCCACTGCCGGGCGGCACCCCGCCCGCCGGGCCACTGCGCGGGGAGGACGTGTGACCGGGGACCGCGGACTGGACATCGTCGACTTCCACCTGCACTTCCGCATCGGTGCCGACGAGACGGTCCACGCCTGCGAGGAGGCCGCCGGGATGCACCCCGGCGGGGCGCGCGAGCGGGCCGCCCGCAGCGCCGCCGCCGCGCCCTACGCGAAGGCGTGGCGGCAGGCGTGGGGGTTCCCCGAGCCGGAGCCGCCCGCCGCGCACTGGCCGGACGAGGCCGACCGGTGGGCCGACGAGTTACGCCGGGTCGGGGTACGCCGGGCGGTGTTCGTCACCGGCGGCGGCAACGACGCGGTCGCCGACGTGGTGGACCGGCATCCGGACCTGTTGCTCGGCTTCGCCCACCACGACCCGTACGCCCCCGGTGCCGCCGCCGAGTTGGCACGGGCGGTCACCGAACGCGGGCTACGCGGGTTGAAGCTGTTCGCGCCGCTGCTGCGGGGCCCGCTGGACGGGCCGGACCTCGACCCGCTCTGGGACACCGCCCAGCGTCTCGGCGTACCGGTCCTGATCCACATCGGGCACTACGGCAGCGCCGGTGGCCTGACCTTCGGCCGGTACGGCGGTCCGGAGGAGCTGGCCCGGATGGCCCGCCGGTTCCCGGAGTTGCCGGTGGTGGTGCCGCACTTCGGCGTGCAGTACGTACAGGAGTTGCTCTTCACCGCCTGGGGCTGCCCGAACGTCCACGTCGACACCTCCGGCTCCAACCAGTGGGTGCGTTGGATGCCGTACAAGCTGACCCTGGAGGATCTGTTCCGGCGCTGCTACGAGACCATCGGCCCGCAGCGGATCGTGTACGGCAGCGACTCGTCGTGGTTCCCCCGCGGCTACGTGACCCGCTACCTCGACGACCAGCTGCGCATCTGCCGGGAACTGGGCCTGCCCGACGACCACCTTCGCGCGATCTTCGCCGGCAACGCCGAACGCCTGCTCGGGCTCGACGGCTGACCGGCTGACCGCCGGGTCGACCACCCGCGCCGACCCGGCCCGGAACGGAAGTAAGGAACCCCGCCATGAGCACACCCGCGCTGACCACCTACCAGCGGCACCACCTGCGTCCCACCTACGAGCACCACGTCGGGTACCTGTTCCCGGCGATGGTGCGGGCCAGCCAGGCGCACGTGGTGATGCTGACCGAGCAGGGGCTGATCCCGGTCGAGCGGGGTGCCCGGCTGCTGCGCGGACTGGCCGGGCTGCGCGCCGACACCGCCGCCGCGCCGGCCTTCGACGGCACCTTCGAGGACACCTACTACCTGGTGGAGAAGCGGCTCGCGGCGGCCTGCGGGGTGCCCACGTCCGAGTTGGACGTGCAGATGGCGCGCAGCCGCAACGACCTCGACGCCGGGGTGTTCCGGATGCTGCTGCGCGACCAGCTGGCCGGGGTACTCGACCGGGTGCTGGCCACCGGCGCGGTCGCGCTGGCCGCCGCCGACCGGTACGCCGACGTGGTGATCACCGGCTACACCCACCGGCGTCCGGCCCAGCCCACCACCATCGGGCACGCCCTCGCCGGGTACGCCGAGGCGCTGGCCGGGGAGGCGGTCGGCTACGCCGACGTGATCGAGGCGTTGAACGTCTCGCCACTGGGCTCGTGCGCCTTCGCCGGCACCGACCTGGACATCTCCCCCGCCCGGGTGGCCGAGCTGCTCGGCTTCGCCGCCCTGGTGACCAACTCGTACGAGGCGGTGGCCGGCGCCGACCACCTGGTCCGGGTCGGCACCCTCAACGCGCAGGCGCTGGCCACCGGGGCGCGGCTGGCCCGCACCCTGATGGACTGGTTGAGCTGGCGCTGGGTGAGCACACCCGGCGACTTCACCCAGGGCAGCAGCATCATGCCGCAGAAACGCAACCCGGTGGTGCTGGAACACCTGGTCTCCTACGCCGGGCAGGCCGCCGCCGACGCCGCCTCGGTGCTGAACAACGTGGGCGCGGCCTGGTGGGAGGACTCCAACAACGCCACCACCGACGTGCAGGTACGGCTCTGGGAGAGCAACGACCGGGCCGACCGGTTCTTCGCCCTGCTCGGTGGCTTCCTCGCCGAGATCGAGCCGCTGGAGCCGCCGTCGGCCGCCGAGATCGTCGCGTCCGGCGCCACCACCACCGCTGCCGCCGACGCGTTGACCCGCCACGGCGTACCGTTCCGGGCCGCGCACTCGGTGGTCGGTCGGCTGGTCCGCGCCGGCAGCCCGGACACCTGGACCGCCGACGGGGTTCGGGCCGCCGCCGACGGGCTGGTCGCCGACGGGCTCGGTGCCGCCGCCGTCGAGGATCTGATCGCCGCGGCCGTCCGCCCGGAGCTGGTGCTGGGCCGCGCCCAGGCCGACGGGCCGGGTACCGCCGCCGTCCGCGCCCAGGTGGCCACGCTGCGCGGCACCTTCGACGCGGTCACCGCGCGACTGGCGGCGGTACGGGACCGCCTCGACCGGGCCGACGCCGCGCTCGACGCGGTCGCCGCCGAACTGGCGGCCCGATGAGCGTGCAGCTGACGCGCCCGCAGGCGGGCGCAGACACCGACGGGCTGCTGCTCGGCATCGACTTCGGCGGGACCAAGATGGCCGTCGGGGTGGCCGACCGGCAGGGCCGGCTGCTGACCCGGCAACGGGTTCCCACCCACGCCGAGCAGGGTGCCCGGCAGGCCCTGGACCGGGCGTTGGAGCTGGCCGCGAAGCTGGTCGACGAGGTGGGCGGTCCGCTGCTGGCGGCCGGGGTGGCCTCCCCCGGGGTGGTCCGCGCCGACGGCATCGACCTGGCGCCGAACGTGCCCGGCTGGGAGCAGTTGCGGTTGGCCGAGGCGGTACGGAACGCGCTGGGCGTCGTCGACGTGGCGGTGGACAACGACCTCAACGCCGCCGCCCTGGCCGAGCTGCGCCTCGGTGCGCTGCGCGACGCCGACCCGGGCCTGGTGGTGGGGATCGGTACGGGGGTGGCCGCGGCGATCACCGTCGGCGGTCGGGTGGTGGCCGGGTATCGGGGTGCCGCCGGTGAGATCGGGTACGCGGTGGCCGGCGGGCCGTGGCCGGGCACCATGCTGGAGCTGGACTTCTCCGGCCGGGCCCTGGACGGGCTCGCCGCGGAGCTGGGGTTGACCGGTGGGGCCGCGGCGCTGGCCGACGCCGCCGAGCGGCCCGGCCCGGCCCGCGCGGCGTTGACCGCCCGCCTCGACGAGCTGGCCCGCCACCTGGTCACCAGCTGCCTGCTGCTGGACCCGCAGCGGGTGGTGCTGGTCGGCGGGGTGTCGGGCAGCGCGTTGATCCGGGGCCTGCTGGTGGACCGGCTCACCGAGGTGCTGCCGCACCGGCCGGAGGTGGTGCTGTCCCGGTTCGCCGACGACGCCGCCCTGCTCGGCGCGGTCACCCTGGCCGCGGAGGCGGTGCCGGTCGGCGGTTGACCCGCCGTCGCCGGGCCGACTGTGCGGGCTACTGCTGGTAGGTGCTCAGGAACGTGGCGAGGCGGCCGACGGCGTCGCCGAGCACGTCGGTCGGGGCGAGGAAGACCAGGCGGAGGTGGTTCGGCTCGTCGATGTTGAAGCTGGTGCCGTGGGACAGCAGCATGTGCTGCTGTTCCAGCAGGTCGACGACGAGCCGCTCGTCGTCGTGGATCTTGTAGACGGTCGGGTCCAGGCGGGCGAACAGGTAGAGCGCCCCCGCCGGTTTGACGCAGTCCACGCCCGGGATCGCGGTCAGCTCCCGCCAGGCCAGCTCACGCTGCTCGTAGAGCCGGCCACCGGGCTGGATCAGCGGCTCGATGCTCTGGAAGCCGCCGAGCGCGGTCTGCACCGCGTGCTGCGCCGGCACGTTCGGGCACAGCCGCATGTTGGCCAGCAGCTGGAGCCCGTCGAGGTAGTCGGTGTCCCGACCGGTGAACCCGCTGACGGCCAGCCAGCCCGAGCGCAGCCCGGCCGCCCGGTACGTCTTCGACAGGCCGCCCATGCTGACGATCGGCACGTCCGGGGCGAGCGCGGCCAGGGTGTGGTGCCGTGCCCCGTCGTACACGATCTTGTCGTAGATCTCGTCGGCGAAGACCAGCAGTTGGTGCCGGCGGGCGAGTTCCAGCATGTCGAGCAGGGTCTGGCGGGAGTACACGGCGCCGGTCGGGTTGTTCGGGTTGATGATCACCATGGCCCGGGTGTGCGGGGTGATCTGCGCCGCCAGGTGGTCCAGGTCGGGCTGCCAGCCGGCGCTCTCGTCGCAGCGGTAGTGCACCGCCCGGCCGCCGCACAGCGTCACCGCGCCGGTCCACAGCGGGTAGTCCGGGCTCGGCACCAGCACCTCGTCACCGTTGTCGAGCAACGCCTGCAGGCACATCACGATCAGCTCGGAGACGCCGTTGCCGAGCATCACGTCGTCCGGCTGCACGCTGGTGACACCCTGGGTCTGGTAGTACTGCGCGACCGCCACCCGAGCCGAGTAGATGCCCCGGGCGTCGCTGTAGCCCTGCGCGGAGCCGAGGTTGTACACCACGTCGGCGACGATCGGTTCCGGGGTGTTCAACCCCCACGGGGCCGGGTTGCCGATGTTCAGCTTGAGGATCTGGTGCCCGGCGTCCTCCATCTGCTGGGCCCGGCGCAGCACCGGTCCGCGGATGTCGTACCGGACACTCTTCAGTCGCTGCGCCTGCTTCATCTGGTGCTCTCCGTTCTCCGTCCCGGATCGTCGGGCGAGGAAGCAATCGTAGGCCGACCGACGGCGGGCCGGTAACCGCGACGAGTTCCGCCCGACCTGCGGGAGCAGAACTCGAAACAGTCTTGACAGTTACCGTCTACATCGACAGACTTCTTCGGGAGAGCGCTCTCCCATGAACTCCCCGCGATGCCCGGCATCGCCCCAACCAGGAGGAGTCCCATGCCACGAGCGCCACGCACCCTCGCGGCGGCCACCGCCGCACTCCTGATCGCCGGCCTCTCCGCCGTCGTCACCCCCGCATCGGCGGCCGCCGAGCCGGCCCGACCCGCCGGCCCGAGCGCCGGCACGCCCGAGGACGGCCCCGCACCGGAGATGCTCCGGGCGATGCGCCGCGACCTCGGACTGACCGACGCGCAGGTGCGCACCCGGCTGCGGGTCGAGGCGAGCGCCGCGCACGTCGAGCGGCGTCTTCGGGCGCGCCTCGGTACGGCCTTCGCCGGCGCCTGGATCCCCACCGGCGGCCAGCGGCTGACCGTCGCGGTCACCGACCCGGCGCTCGGCGCCGTCGTCCGCGCCGAGGGCGCCGAGGTCACCACCGCCGAGCACAGCGAGTCCACCCTGGAGCGGGTGCGGCAGACCCTCGACCGGTACGCCGCCCGGGCCGACCACGCCACCATCCACGGCTGGCACGTCGACGTGGCGGCGAACGAGGTCGTCGTCACCGCCGCCACCGGATCCACCGCCGCCGCGGCCCGGTTCGTGGCCGCCAGCGGAGCCGACGCCGACCTGGTCCGGATCACCGAATCCGCACAGGCACCCCAACTGCGCTACGACATCCGCGGCGGCGACCAGTACGTGATCAACGGCAACACCCTGTGCTCGGTCGGCTTCGCCGTACACGGCGGCTTCGTCACCGCCGGACACTGCGGCGGCGTCGGCAGCCCGACGCTCGGCTACAACAACGTCGCCCAGGGCACCTTCGCCGGCTCGACCTTCCCCGGCCGCGACTACGGCTGGGTGCGCACCAACAGCAACTGGACGCCGCAGCCGTGGGTGAACAACTACGCCGGTGGCAACGTCACGGTGGCCGGCTCCCAGGACGCCGCGATCGGCAGTTCCGTCTGCCGTTCCGGCCGGACCACCGGCTGGCGGTGCGGCACCCTGCTCGGCCGCAACCAGACGGTCAACTACGCCCAGGGTGCCGTGCACGGCCTGACCCGTACCAACGCCTGCGCCCAGGGCGGCGACTCCGGTGGGGCCTGGCTCAGCGGCAACCAGGCACAGGGCGTCACCTCCGGCGGCTGGGGCAACTGCACCAGCGGCGGCGAGACGTGGTTCCAGCCGGTGAACGAGATCCTCAACGCCTACGGTCTCACCCTGGTCACCACCGGCGGCGGTGGCGGCGGCAACCGGATCATCAGCAACTGGAACAACAAGTGCATCGACGTGCCCAGCTCCAACTTCTCCGACGGCGTACCGCTGCAGACCTGGAACTGCAACGGCACCGCGGCGCAGTCGTGGACCTTCACCAACGGCACGCTGCGTACCCAGAACAACAAGTGTATGGACGTGGCCTGGGGCTCCCGGGACAACGGCGCGGTGATCCAGATCGCGAACTGCAGCGGCAACCCCGCCCAGCAGTTCGTCCTCTCCGCCGCCGGTGACCTGGTCAACCCGCAGGCCAACAAGTGCGTCGACATCAGCGGGTGGGTCAACGCCGACGGCGCCCGCCTGGTCCTCTGGGAGTGCCTGGGCGGCGCGAACCAGAAGTGGCGGCGCGGCTGAACCGGACGGCCCGGGCGTCCGGTGGTGGGTACGCCCCCGCGGGCCGCACCCACCACCGGACCGGCGGATCCGCCGGCCGGGCATCGCCCCCGGGCCCATCGCTCCGGCGTGCTCGGCGGCGATGGACGCGGCCGGCGGGACGATCGCCCGTCCGACCGGGACAGGTGTCCCTGTCGGGCGGGACGCCCGGCCGGGCACGGTCACCGGCAGGACGCGGGCGCGTGGCCCGTGTCCCGTAGGGAGCTGTGGTGCGTACAGGAAAGAGACATCAACGGCCCGGGACGGGCCGATGGTGGCGGGGTTGCGCGATCGCCCTGGCCGGGGTGATGGTGGCAGCCGCCGTGCAGGTACCGGCGCGGGCCGCCGATCCGGTCGCCTTCGACGACGCGGCGGCACACGCCGCCCTGTTCAGCGCGGCGGTGCAGCTGACCGGTCCGGACTCCGCCGGGGTCAAGAACGCCGTGGTCACCGCCGAACTGCTGGACTGGCGCGAGGCCAACCCGACCGCCGGCAGCGAGGAGATCACGGCGCACCTGGCGCTGGTCCGGGCCCGGGCCGACAAGGCGGTGCCGGACGGTGCCGACGACGGGCAGTCGCGGTTCGGACTCGCGATGGCGGTGCTGGCCGGTCTCGGGGTCCGCGGCGAGTCGGAGACCGACACCGACGCGCCGGTGCTCAACGGCCCGCAGCTGCGCCGCGTGTTGACCAGCACGGTCGGCGTCGAGGGCGCGAACGTGGTCGAGGACGCGCTGGACCTGGTGCGGGGCGGTTTCCAGGATTCGGCGTGGAACGCGCAGGTGCGGGAGGTGATGGACCAGACCTTCGCCGACCTGCACCGGCGGGCCAGCACCGACGCGGCGCTGGCCATCGGATGGGACGCGGCGTTCGCCGCCCGGACCAGCACCAGCGTACGGGCCAGTGCGGCGACGCTACTCGGCGTCCGGATCCACCCGCCACGGCCGGACAACCCGGGCACGATCGGTCACTACGTGCCGCTGGCCGCGATCAAGGCCGCGAGTGCCGACCGGACGAGTTACCGGCTGCTCGTGCAGGAGCAGGCCACCCGGGTGTTGCAGGTGCTGGACCAGGACGGCGTCGTCCGGACCACCGAGGTGATCAACTACTCGACGACGTACGTGCTGAACGGCAACACCCCGGACGAGGCGACCCGCGCCGCCGAGAAGCAGAAGACCGACAGCAACAAGGTCATCTTCGAGGGGCTCGGCAAGTCGGTGAGCATCCTCTCCACCCTGATGGGCTTCACCGACAAGGCGTTCGCCGGTCATCTGCAGATCATCGGCGATGCGATGGTCACCTCGGTCACCGCGATCAACACGTACATGACCACGGTGCTCAACGCCGGACTGACCACGGCCGCGACCGTGCTGGGGACCGCGGTGCTCACCGGGAACCTGCTCGGCGCGGCGATGAGCCTGGTGAAGCTCTTCACCGGGGCGAACAGCGACCCCAACGCCATGATCATGGCGGAGATCAAGAAGCTGCAACAGCAGATCAGCCGGCTGGCCGACGGCATGGACAAGCGCTTCGACCGCATCGAGACGGCGCTCAACACCATGTACGGCGACCTCGTCGGCATGCTCACCGAGCTGACCCGGTCGGTCGAGGAGATCAAGGCCAAGCTCGGGGAGATCACCACCCAGCTGCACACGATCGAGCGCAAGGTGGACTCGATGGCGCTGGCGATCCACGTCGCGCTGCAGAGCATCGCGGAAAGTCCCCTGAGGTCGGTGATCACCACGTACGTACACCACGAGGCCATCGCCAGCGAACCGATTCCGGACTACATCAACACCTACTTCCCCAAGGCGGAGTCGCCCACCTTCACCTTCGCCACCCTCACCGCGAAGGACCAGGGCACCTATACCGTGCCGGAGGGCACAAGCCTGGCCGACCCGCTCAGCGAACTGGACAAGTACCTGCCGGACGGGGCCATCAACTACCTCACCGCGTGGGCGGCCAACCGGCTCGGAGCGCAGTGGCCCAACGCCCGGGTGGCCAACCCGGCGGCCTGGGGCACCGCGGCCCGCACCTACAACATCCTGCAGTTGCAGAACCCGGCGTTCGCCGCCCGGGTGCTCGGCAGCCGGGCGACGGCGATCGCCAAGGTCGGCGACGACATCAACGCCCAGGTCCGGCAGTTCAGCGCTCCGGCCGAGGACGGCGGCACCAACGAGTTGTTCGCCACCCTGCTGCAGGACTACCGCGATGCCATGAAGGCCTGGGCCGAGCAGGCCGAGGCCGTCCGGCGGTCGGTGCTGTGGAACGGGTTCGACGTCCCGCTCCCCGAGTACGACCTGTGGGGCGACGCCGACCAGCAGATCGCGGCCAAGATCGCCGAGTCCTCGGCGATGGCCGCCTGCTCGGGCAACCTCGGCAGCCGCGCCGTGCCGGCCACCCTGCGGCGGTCCACCCTGCCCAACCCCTACCACCTGGCCGACCACGGCCTGCCGACCGACCAGCGACCGCAGTTCGCGACCTGTTTCGACGCCCAGTTCGTGAACGTGGTGGAGAACGACGGACCGCGCCTGCAGACCAAGAGCGGTGACCTCCAGATCACCGTCCGGTCGCGGGTGCAGTGGCACGGCGGCGCCTGGCACGACGCCCAGACCGCGACCCGGGTCTTCCCGGTGGGGGTCTACTGCTCGATGCGGGTGCTGAACAACGAGCCGAGCGGCTACTGCTACGACGAGACGCACTTCCTCAACGAACGGTGGAACGCCAGCTACCGGACGGCGTTCGAGTCGGCACCGGTGCCGCCGGTCGTGGACGCGACCGAGACCGCGCGCAAGAAGGCCGCGGCCATGCTGGCCGGTCGGCAGAAGTACTACTACACCGTGATGGTGGACGGCACCGGGGTCAACCGGCCGGCCAACTTCGGGTGGGACAGCTCCCGCCTGCTGTGGGAGAAGGGCCAGGCGGTGACCAGGGCGGTACGCCTGCTGCAGGCGTACTCACAGCTGGGGTGGGCCACCGCGCTGGAGCGCGACGACGCCCTCAACGGGCTGCTCTACGGTACGCACGCCCTACCCGGCGACTGGACCGCCCCGCGCACCGACGTCAACCAGGCCGTCAACCAGCACTTCGCGGGCGCCTTCCGGCACGCTCTGGCGCAGTACGCCGGGTGCCGGCAGGAGGGCTGGAATCCGTGCGCCGACGACGTGTCCGGCTTCGAGCCCCAGGATGACCTGCCACGCTACGGTGCCGACTGTGCGCAGGTCGAGGTGCCCGGTAAACCACAGGATCCGGTCAGCGCCTGTCTGGTCAGCGCCGCCAGCCTGCGCTCCGGACAGCTCAGCGACCGGTACGCCCACTGGTCGGGGCAGATCAAGACGGGCAGCCACGTCGAAGGGCTGCCGAAGGTGGCCGCGCTGGCGAACATGACCCGCGCCGCCAACGCCAACCTGCACTGACAACCCGTAGCGCCCGTCCGATCGTCCTTCTCGGACGGTCGGACGGGTGGCCGGGTGCGACGGGTCGGGACGACCGGGGGCGTCCCGACCCGTGGAGCACCGGCTCGACCGGTGACCCCACGGTCGAACGGATTCACGAGAGGAGAACGAGAAAGATGAACCTGGTATCGGCGCAGACGGACGGGGGTGCGGCGGAGGTGGACGGCCGGATCCTGGTGATCGCCAACGACGACACCTTCGCGCACACCTACCCCGACCTGCCGCGAATGCTGGCGGAACAGTCCGAGGGCGACCCGCTGCGCGGCGCGGTGGAGTTCTTCGACACCGCCGGGCTGCGGCTGGTGCCACTGTTCGACCCGCAGTGGCAGCTGGTCGGGTTGCTGCCGAGCAGCGAGCCCGCCGACCCGGCGGCGGTGCTGTCCCGGCTGCGGGCGGTACGGGACCACCTCGAACGGTTCCTGCGGGACAACCCGGACTTCGCCGGCCAGTCCCGCCTCGACGTCACCGAGGCGGTGGCCGCGGTGCCGGTGCTCGACGGCCCCCTGACCGACGCCGTCGACAAGATGCCGTGGCACAACCACGGCAGCAGGGGCAACTTCCTGCACAACGCCATGCACGCCGCCGGCTGGGCACACTGACCGACAGCATCGACCAGGAGGACCACCGTGGCGCCGGATGAGGGAATCACATCGACTCGACGTGGCCTGCTGGCCGGCGCGGCGGTGGCAGTGGCGCTGCTCGTCCTGGCCGGGCAGCTCCTGCGGCGCGACCCGCTGCTGTTCGGCCCCAGCGCCCTGACGGCGGTCTTCGCCGCCGTGTTCACCGCACTCGGCGCCCTGGTGCTGGCCGGGGTGCCGGGCCACCCGGTGGGCCGGTTGATGCTCGCCGCCGGCCTGGTCGCCACGGTCACGGTGGTGGCGCTGAGCTGGTCGTCGTGGCTGCCGCTGGCCTGGCTGGGCCAGTGGCTGTGGTGGCCGCCGTACACCCTGGTCTTCCTGGCGTTGCTGGTCTTCCCGGACGGGAAGCTACCGGGCCGACGGTGGCGCGCCGTCGCCGTGGGCCTGGTCGGCTGCGGTGCGGTGACCGCCGGTGCCTTCGCCGTCGCCGCCCTCGACGACCCGCGCGGTCTGCTGCTCACCGCCGAGCCGGCGACCGGTCCGGCGCAGCTGCTGGTACGCGTCGCCCTGCTGTCGATCGCCGCGCAGGCGCTGCTGGTGGTCGCGGTCCTGGTGTCGCTGGCCGGGCGGTGGCGCCGGGCCAGCGGCCAGGCCCGCCAGCAGCTGGCCTGCCTGCTGGTGGCCGGTGCCCTGTTCCTGCTCGGCGGCGTGCTCGACCTGCTCGACCTGGCCGGCGCCTGGGTGCTGATGGTGGTCGCGATCCCGGGCGCGATCACCCTGGCCGTGCTGCGGCACCGGCTCTACCAGCTGGAACGGGTGATCAACCGGACGCTGGTCTGGCTGGTGATGAGCCTGCTGGTGATCGCCGGGTTCGTCTCCATCGTCGCGTTGCTGCGGGACCTGGTCGTCGGCGCGGACACCTCGAACGCCTCGCTGGCCGCTACCGGCCTTATCGCGATCACCTTCGAACCACTGCGCGGCCGGGTGCAGCGTGGCGTCAACCGGCTGCTCTACGGGCACCGCGACGATCCGTACGGGATGCTGACCCGCCTCGGTGGTCTACTGGAACGCACCGGGCAGCCGCACGCGGTGCCGGCGCTGCTGACCGACACCATCGCCCGGTCGCTGCGGGTGCCGTACGTGGCGGTCGAGGTGGACGGTCCGGAGACCGGCGACCCGCCGAACGGCGACCCGGCACGCCCGCAGGCGGTACACGGCACCCCGACCACCTCCGTGGAGCGCTTCGACATGCTCCTGCACGGCGACCGGGTCGGGCAGCTGGTGGTGGCCCACCGGCGCGCCGGTGACCGGTTCACCCCGATGGAGCGGCGGATCCTCGCCGACGTGGCCCGGCAGGCCACGGTGGCGGTGGCGACCGCCCGGCTGATCCGCCAACTCCAGCAGTCCCGGGAGGCGCTGGTGCTGGCCCGGGAGGAGGAGCGCCGCCGGCTGCGCCGGGATCTGCACGACGGGCTCGGGCCGACGTTCGCCGGCATGTCGATGCAGGTCCGCGCGGCGAGCAAGCTGCCCGCCGGGTCGCACCGCCTCGGTCCGATCCTCGACGGGCTCGCCGACGACCTGCGTACCTGCACCGCGGAGGTACGCCGGCTGGTGGACCAGTTGCGACCGGCCGCCCTGGACCAGGGGCTGGAGTCGGCGCTGCGGCTGGAGTGCCGGCGGTTCGACAGTCCGCAACTGGCGATGGACCTGCGGGTCGAGGGTGAGCTGCGGACGCTGCCCGCCGCGGTGGAGGTGGCGGCGTACCGGATCGTGACGGAGGCGCTGTCCAACGTGGCGCGACACGCCCGGGCCAGCCGGTGCGAGGTCCGGGTCCGCCGCGACGGCGGTCTGCTGGTGGAGGTGGCCGACGACGGGATCGGGGTGGTCCGCCCCCGGGCGGGTGGGGTGGGTCTGGAGTCGATCCGGCACCGGGCGGCCGAACTCGGCGGCAGTTGCGAGATCAGTGCCGGCGCACCGGGCGGGACCGTGGTGCGGGTCCGGCTGCCGTGGGTCGAGGATGCTTAGGGCCGGTGTCGAAGTCGCCGGTGCGGCCGGGGCGGGGCGCCCGGCAGGAGTCGGTGGGCACGACCGGGAGAGGGCGGGCATGTCGGAACAGGCACGGGTGCTGATCGTCGACGACCATCCGGTGGTACGGCGGGGCCTGCGCACCATGCTGGAGGGCGAGTCGTGGGTGGCGGACGTGCAGGAGGCGGCCTCCTGCGCCGAGGCGATCGCCGCGGTGGCGCACGGGCAGGTCACCGTCGTGGCGATGGACATCGCCCTGCCGGACGGCGACGGGGTCCAGGCGACCGAACAGATCCTGCGGCACCGCCCGGAGACCGTGGTGCTGATGCTGACCATGGCCGACGAGGACGAGTTGGTCGCCCGGGCCCTGCGCATCGGCGCCCGCGGCTACCTGCTCAAGGACACCGATCCGGACCTGGTGGTGGACGCGCTGCGGACGGTCGCCGGTGGCGGGCTGGTGCTCGGGCCGGGGATCGACGTCACCGGGCTGGGCCGCACCCCGCCGGTGGCCGCCGGCCTGGCGGCGCCGTTCGACCGGCTCACCCCGCGCGAACGGGACATCCTGCGGCACCTGGCCACCGGCGAGGGCAACGCGCAGATCGCCCGCCGGTTCGGGTTGAGCACGAAGACCATCCGTAACCAGGTCTCGGCGATCCTCGCCAAGCTGGGCGTCGCGGACCGGGTGCAGGCGGCACTGCTCGCCCGGGACGCCGGCATCTGTGCCGACCCGCCCCGCTGACGGCCCTCCCCCGGGCCGTGACCAGCGCGGGCGCCGGTCACGGCCGGTTCGTCCGGCGAGGTCAGCGAGCGTGGCGCAGCGCCCAGTCGAGTGCCTTGTCGGCGACCGCCTCCCAACCGGATTCACCGCACGTCCAGTGTGAACGGCCGGGGAACTCGTGGTACTCGGTGACGGTGTCCGGCGCCTTGTAGTGGTGGGCGTTGGACCTGTTCACCGACGGCGGCATGATGTGGTCCGCCCCGCCGGCGATGAACAGCAGCGGCGCCCGCTCGTTGTTGTGGAAGTCGACCCAGGTGTCCTGCCGACCCGGCTTGAAGTTGGCGAGCAGCCCGTACGCCCACACCCAGCTGCCGGGCGCGGGGATGGCGTACCGGTCGTACGCGGCCCGCGACTGCTCGGCCGACAGCGTGTTGCAGAACGCGTAGTGCCACTGCTCGGGGGTGAACCCGGCGGCCTGGTGCCGCTTGGCCGGGTTGTTCAGAATCGGGAACAGTGACTTGATCTGCGACGGCGGGGTGACCCGGATGCCTTCGGGCGGCGCCGAGCCGACGACCACCCCGGCGGCGCCGTGGCCCCGGTCGAGCAGCAGTTGGGTGAGGGTGCCGCCGAACGAGTGGCCGATCAGGATCGGCTTCTCCGGCAACCCGGTGATGATCTTCTCCAGGTGCGCCACGGTCTCCGGGACGGTCACCTTGGCGATCGGCGTCGGGTCGGCGCGCAGCGCCTCCACCTCGACGTCGAAGCCGGGGTACGCGGGGGCGACGACGGTGTGCCCCTTGGCCTCGTAGTACGGGATCCACTGCTCCCAGCTGCGCGGGGTGACCCACAGGCCGTGGATGAGAACGATAGTGCTCATGCGTCGTACTCCTTGCAGAAGGCGAGCAGGTCGTGGCCGAGCTGCTCCTTGTGGGTGTCGGTGATGCCGTGCGGGGCGCCCGGGTAGACGACGAGTCGGGCACCCTTGACCAGGGCCGCCGATGCCTTGCCGCCGACCTCGAAGGGCACGACCTGGTCGTCGTCGCCGTGCACGACAAGCGTCGGCACGTCGAAGGTCGCGAGGTCGTCCCGGAAGTCGGTGGCGGAGAAGGCGGCGATCGACTCGTAGGCGTTGCGGTGTCCCGCCGCCATCGACTGGAGCCAGAAGGCGCGCCGGATCCCCTCGGAGATCTCCACGCCGGGACGGTTGTTGCCGAAGAACGGCCCGTCGGCGAGGTCGCGGTAGAGCTGCGAGCGGTCGGCCAGGGAACCGGCCCGCAGACCGTCGAACACCTCGACCGGTACCCCGTTCGGGTTGTCGTCGCGGCGGGCCATCAGCGGCGGCACCGCGGCGACCAGCACCGCCTGCGCGACCCGGGCGGTGCCGTGCCGGCCGATGTAGCGGGTGATCTCGCCGCCGCCGGTGGAGAACCCGACCAGGGTGACGTCCCGCAGGTCCAGTTGCTCGATGAGGGCGGCCAGGTCGTCGGCGTAGGTGTCCATCTCGTTGCCGTGCCAGGTCTGCGTCGAGCGGCCGTGCCCACGCCGGTCGTGTGCGATCGCCCGGTAGCCGTGCTCGGCCAGGAACAGTTGCTGCGCCTCCCAGCTGTCGGAGTTCAACGGCCAGCCGTGACTGAGCACCACCGGACGGCCGGCGCCCCAGTCCTTGTAGCAGATCCGCGTGCCGTCGGCGGTGGTCACGAAGTTCATCGGGCGGCCTTCCGGATCAGCTCGGCGGTGGCGCGGGGCTGGGAGATCATGGCGACGTGCGAGGCCTTCACCTCGACGGTGTGGGCGCGGGCCCGGCGGGCCATGAACCGTTGCGCGGCGGCCGGGATCAGGTTGTCGTCCCGGGCGACCAGGTAGTAGGAGGGGATCGTCCGCCACGCGGGTGCGCCCGACGGCTCGCCCAGCGTGGTGGTGTCGCCGGGCCGTTGGGTGGCGGCCATCAGGTCGGTGGTGGCGCGCGGCAGGTCGGCGGCGAACACCTCGCGGAAGGCCTCGGGTTTGACGTAGCCGTCGACGCCCGCGGGATGCGGGCGGAAGTCCAGGGCGGCCTCCCCGAGCCGGGTGCCCGGGTACTTCAGTTGCAGCCCGTGCAGCGTCTCGCCGTCGTCCGGGGCGAACGCGGCGACGTACACCAGGGCCTTGACGTTCGGGTTGTCGAGGGCGGCGTTGGTGATGACCATGCCGCCGTACGAGTGCCCGACCAGCACCAACGGCCCGGGCAGCATGGCCAGTACGCTCGCCAGATAGGCCGAGTCGCCGGAGACGCTGCGCAACGGGTTGGCGGGCGCGATCACCCGGTAGCCGTCGCGCAGCAGGATCCGGGCGACCTCGTTCCACCCCGACGCGTCGGCGAACGCGCCGTGCACGAGGACGATTGTCGGCTTTCCACGGCTGGACGCGGCGGCCGGCGCCCCGACGAGGGCTCCGGCCGCGATCACCGCCGAGCCGGCGATCAGGTTCCGTCGAGTTGTCATGCCCATCACGCTGCTCGATGCGATGCCGGGCGGGCATCAGTAGGTTGACGGTGTCGGCAACGGCAGCCAGTGCAGGCGTTCGCCGAGCCCGTCCGGGGCGGCGGCGAACGCCCGTTCGACGGCCTGGCGGCCCTGGCTGAAGTGGGACCAGCCCTCGTAGTGCACCGGGATGATGGTGCGCGGCCGGACCAGCCGGCAGAGTTCCACGGCGTCGGTCGCGGTGAGGCTGTAGTGCAGCCCGCCGGTCAGCGGGAAACGTACCGCGCCCAGGTGCAGCAGCACGGTGTCGACGGTCATCCGCTGCGGCACCTCCCGTACGCCCGGGTAGAGCACGGTGTCACCGGTGATCCAGAGGACCCCGTGCTCCTGGCTCGCCCACCGCAGGGCGAACCCGATCACCGGCCCGACGACGGGTCGGCTCAGCGCCGGACCGTGCCGGCACGGGGTGGCGCTGACGGTGACCCGCGGGCGGTCCGCGCCCTCCAGCACCGTCTCGTCCCAGGCCCGCAGTCCACGGACCCGGCCGCCGAGCCGACGGGCCCCAGCCCGCGTGGTGATCACCACGGGCGCCTCCGCCAGCAGTTCACGCCCCCGGTCGTCCAGGTTGTCGGCGTGCTGGTCGTGACTGAGCAGGACGGCGTCCACCGGCCCGACCTCGTCCGGTCGCAGCGCCGGCCCGGTCCGCTTGCGTGAGCTGGTGCCCCAGCCGAACTGGTACCGGCGTCCCGGTGGGTCGAACGTCGGGTCGGTGAGGATCCGCCAACCGGACGCCTCGATCAGCGTTGTCGGGCCGCCGATATGGGTGACTCGTACGTCTTTCATGCCCCGACCCTGCACGGCCGACGGCGGCGGCGCATCAGTCAGTTGACGGTGGCAGCGCCTCCAGGGCCGCGCGCAGTTGGGCGCGCCCGCTGATGCCCAGCTTCGGGAAGATCCGGTACAGGTGGGAGCTGACCGTGCGGTGCGACATGAACAGCCGCTGGCCGATCTCCCGATTGGTGAGGCCGGCCGCGGCCAGCATCGCCGTCTGCAACTCCTGCGAGGTCAGCTGCTCCCCGGACGGGGTGGCCCGCCCGGCGCTCTCCTCTCCGGCGGCGCGCAACTCCTCCCGGGCCAGCCGGCCCCAGGCAGCCGCGCCGAGCGCGTCGAAACCGTCCCGGGCGATCCGCAGCGACGCCCGCGACTCCAGGATCCGACGGCGGCGGCGCAGCCAGGAACCGTGTGCCAGGTGCAGCCGGGCGCGGTGCACCGGCCAGGCGGTCAGATCCATCGCCAGAGCCCGCGCGTACGCCTGCGCCGCGTCGGGCTCCGGCGCGAGGAGGGCTTCGGCGTACGCGAGGCAGCGGTGCAGCATCGGCGACGGGAACCGGTCCGCCCGCTGCCGGGCCCGGGCCAGGATCTCGCGTACCTCGGTGTGGCGGCCCGAGCGGGCGGCGGCATCGGCGAGATCCGGCAACGCCCATCCGGACATGTCCGGATGGAACGTGTCGTCCTGCGGGTCGAAGACCCGCAGCAGCAGGTCGACGGCCTCGTCGTGCCGACCGGCGGCGTTGGCGGCCACCCCGCGGGCGTGCTGTGCCGCCTCGGCGACGAAGCGCACCCCGAGCACCAGCGGACTGGACAGCACGAAGTCGGCCAGCCGTACCGCCGCCTCGTGGTTGCCGTACATCGCCTCCAGCAGCGCCCGGGCGGCAGCGGCGGCGACGACCCAGAAGTGGTCGCCGGTCTCCTCGGCGAGCGCGCCGACCTCCGCCAGGTCGGCGCGGATCGCCGGCCACCCGCCCAACCACAGCCGGATGAAGCCCGCCGAGGAGAGCGTGCGGGCCAGCAGCGCCGCGCGACCCTGCGCCCGGTACCCGGCCGCGGCGGTGGCCATGAACGACGACGCGGTGACGAAGTCACCGAGGATGAGCGCCGCTCCGCCGAGGAACCGCATCCCGTCGACGTCGCTGCGGTCCGGGACCAGGGCGGGAAGCTGCCGCAGGACGCCGGGGCCGTGCACGTCCGGCTGGGCGTAGGCGGCGATGGCGAGCGCGGCCGGCTCGTCGGCGGCCAGGCCGAGCTTGCCGAGCACCGCGGTGATCCGCCCGCCGGCCTCCGACGGCAGACCCGCCCACCAGCAACGCGACGCCGCCCGCCAGCACAGCAGGGCGGCGAGCTGGGGATGGCCACCCGCCTGCGCCGCCAGCGCCAGGTCGCAGAGCAGGTCCAGCCGGCCGGTGTCGCGGACGTCGCCGGGCTCCACGATGTCGCGGACCAACGCCAGGCGGGCCCGGTCGGCGCAGTCACCGCGCTCCGGATCGACCTTCCCGAGCAGCCGCACCACCACCTGCCGGTCGTGCAGCTGCGACGCCAGCTCGGCGGCGCGCAACAGCAGCGACGAGCGCCGCACCGGCTCGCCGGTGACCTCGGCGGCCCGGTCCAGCCCGGTCACCGCGACACCGAGCGCGCCGCGCTCCAGGGCCCGCTCGGCGGCGGCTTCGAGTTCGCCGCTGACCTCCTCGTCGGGGCCGAGGGTCGCGGCGCTGCGGTGCCAGGCGCGCCGGTCCGGGTCGTCGACGAGTTGTTCGGCCAGTGCGGTGTGCACGGCCACCCGGGCGAGGTCGTCGACCGCGGCGTACACCGCCGAGCGGACCAGGGGATGCCGGAACCGCAGCCGACCACCGTGGACCTGCAGCAGGCCGGCGTCGATCGCCGGTTGGATCTCCCGGGCGACCACCGGGGCGCCGGTCAACGCCTGTGCCGCCGCCAGCAGCCGGGGCAGCGGGCAACCGGTGTCCGCGGAGAACGCCGCGACCACCGCGCGGGTCGGCTCCGGCAGCTGCGCGTACCGGTCGGCGAACGCCGATTCGAGGCGTTCGTTGAGTGGCAGCAGTTCGGGCAGGTCCGCACCGGGGGTGAGCAGCCGCGGCAGCTCGACCAGCGCGAGCGGGTTACCGGCCGCCTCGGTGAGCACCCGCTCGCGCAGCCCGGCAGCCAGGTCCGGTGCGTGTTCGGCCAGTACCCGCCGCGCGGCGCCGTCGTCGAGTTCGGCGAGTTGCAGCTGACCGAGGCCCGTACCGGCGAGCACCCCGGCGTACCGGGAACGGACCGCCATCACCGCCGTGATCGGTTCCACGGTCAGCCGGCGGGCCACGAACACCAGCACGTCCAGCGTCTCCGGGTCGAGCCAGTGCGCGTCCTCGGCCACCACCAACAGCGGCGTACGCGCCGCCTGCTCGCCGAGCAGTTCCAACACCGCCAGCCCGACGGTGAACCGGTCGGCGGGCGCGTCCTCCTGACCGAAGGCGCCGCGCAGCGTGCGCTGCAGCCGTGGGGTCAACGCCCGCAGGTTGCCCAGCAGCGGGGCGAGCAGTTGGTGCAGGCCGGCGAACGGCAGGGCCGACTCGGCCACGGCTCCGTTCGTGGTCAGTACGGCCATCCCGGCGCCGGTCGCCGCCCGCTGCGCCGCGGCCAGCAGCATCGTCTTGCCGATGCCGGGGTCACCGCGGACCACCAGGGCCGCGCCGCGGTGGTGTCGCGCGCCGGCCAGAAGCTGTTCGACGACGGCCAACTCGGCGTCCCGGCCGTGCATGACGTGCCGGCCGGAATCCAGCTCAGTCATGCGCCCGAAGTTATGCGCCGCGGAGGCCGCTCGCGTCCGGTGGTCGCGTAGTCGTCACAGTGGAGTGCGTAGTGGACGCGCACGTATCGCGTAGTCTGCTCGCCGTGCTGCTGGGACGCGACACCGAACGCGCCGCGCTGGAGGCGCTCATCGAGCGGGTACGGGCCGGCATGAGCCAGGTGATCGTGCTGCGTGGTGAGGCCGGAATCGGCAAGACCGCGCTGCTCGACGCGGTCGCGGACGCGGGGGCGGACCTGCGGGTACTGCGGGTGGCCGGAGTCGAGGCGGAGGCCGAGTTCCCCTTCGCCGCCCTGCACCGCCTGCTCGTCCCGCACGTCAGAGACCTCGACGGGTTACCGGCCACCCAGCACCAGGCGCTGTCGGTGGCGTTCGGGCTGACCGACGGCCCGCCGGCCGACCGGTTCCTGGTGAGTCTCGCGGTGCTCTCGCTGCTCGCCAGGACCGCCGACCGAGGCCCGGTGCTGTGCTGCATCGACGACACCCAGTGGCTGGACCGCGAGTCGCTGAACGTGCTCGCGTTCGTGGCCCGCCGCGTGCACGCCGAGGGCATCGGCCTGGTCTTCACCGTACGCACCGGCACCGACGACGTGGCCGCCCTGGAAGGGCTGCCGGTGCTGCTCGTCGAAGGACTGCCGCACGGCGACGCGCTGGAGTTGCTGCGCACCGTGGTCGACGGCGTCATCGACCCCAAGGTGGCCGGGCAGATCGTCACGGCGACCCGCGGCAACCCGCTCGCCATCACCGACCTGTCGGCGTCGCTGACCGGCAACCAGTTGGCCGGCGCGCTGCTGCTACCCGAACCGCTCCCGGTCGGCAGCCGACTCGAAGCGCACTACCTGCAGCAGGTGCACCGGTTCGCGGCGCAGACCCAGCGCTGGCTGCTGGTCGCGGCCGCCGAACCGCAGGGCGACATCGGGTACATCACGGCCGCCGCCGCCGACCTCGGTGTCCGCCCCGAAGCCGCCGACGAGGCCGAACGGGCGCGGCTGATCACCCTGGGCGCGGAGATCCGGTTCCGGCACCCGCTCGTCCGATCGGCCGTCTACGGTGGCGCGACCAGCTCCGACCGCCGGCAGGCCCACCAGGCCCTGGCGGCGGCCACCAGCCGCGGCGCCGACGCCGACCGGCGGGCCTGGCACCGCGCCTGCGCCGCACTACAGCCGGACGAGGAAGTCGCCGCCGATCTCGTCCTGGCCGCCGGACGGGCCGCCAACCGGGGTGGCTACGCCGCCCGGGCCACCTTCCTCACCCGGGCCGCCGAACTCACCCCCGACGAACGGGCCCGCGCCGGGCGGCTGCTCGCCGCCGCAGACGCCGCGTTCACCTCCGGGGCACCGACCCAGGCACACCTGTTGCTGGGCTCCATCGACCCGGACCTGCTCGACCCGACCGGCCAGGGCGACCGCCTGATGCTGCGGGCCCGGACCATCGTCGCCCTCGGCGCCGAGCGGGGCATGGCGCAGGTGTCGGCCACCTGTTTGGCGGCGTACGAGGCGTTCCGGGTGGACGACCCGGACCTGGCCCGCGCCGCCCTACTCGGGGCCATCGACGGGTCGATGGCCTCGGAGTACCTGATCGAGGGCACCGACCTGCGCCAGATCTCCGCGGCGGTGACCGGGCGCTCCAACCGCGGTGAGACGCTCACCGACCTGCTCCTGGACGCCTTCGCGGTGTCCGTGGTCGACGTCGCCGACGCGGTACCGCTGATCCGCCGCGCCACGACATGGCTCGCCACCGGCGAGGTCTCCGACCCGACGCTGCTCACCCACTACCTCACCGGGGTAACCCTCTGTACCCGGATCTGGGACGACCGGACCCGCGAAGCGATCCTGCACCGCACCGCGGCGGTGGCCCGGCGCACCGGTGCCCTACAGGTGCTGGAGATCGCCCTGTTCGCCCTCGCCACCCACGAGACCACCCTCGGCCGGTTGGAGACCGCCGACGAACTGCTGCTCGAGGTGCACCAGCTACGCAGCGCGGTGGCGAGCACGCCGTACATGTGGGAGGTGTTCCGCAGCCCGGAACAGATCGGCTGGCGTTGCGTACCCGACGCCGAGGCACACATCGGGCGGGCCCGGACGGCGGCGAACTGGCTCGGCATGGGCGCCAGCGCCGGCCTGGCCGACCTCGGCTCGATCATCCTCGACCTGGGTCGGGGCAACTACGCGGCCGCAGCCGCCACGGGCGTCGGGCTGGTCGAGGACGACTACGCGGGCGCGTACGCCCGGGTGCTGCCCGACCTGATCGAAGCCGCCGTGTACGCCGAGGACCGCGACCGCGCCGCGCACGCGCTGGCGACGCTCGACGGACGGGCCACGACCAGCGGCACCCCGTGGGCACGCGGCCTGCTCGAACGGTCCCGCGCGCTACTTGCTCCCGACTCGTCCGCCGAGGCACTGTTCCAGTCCGCCATAGCGACCCTGCGGGACACCGCCGCGGTCGGCGACACCGCCCGCGCCCACCTGCTCTACGGCGAATGGCTACGGCGGCAGCGACGACGCAAGGACGCCCGAGGCCCGCTACGGACCGCGCTGACGATGTTCGAGGAACTGGGCGCCCCCGCCTTCGCCGAACGCGCCCGCCAGGAACTGCTCGCGACCGGCGAGACCGCCCGCAAACGCAACCCGGAGACCGCCGGCGACCTGACCCCACAGGAGGCGGCGATCGCCGCGCTGGCCCGCGACGGCCTGACCAACCCGGAGATCGCCGAACGGCTCTTCATCAGCACCAGCACCGTCGACTACCACCTGCGCAAGGTGTTCCGGAAACTCGGCGTGGAGTCCCGCCGACAACTCGGCCGCGTACTGTGACGCCCGGTCGCCGACGGCCAGCGCATCGATGGGTGGGGCTATCCGAGGTAGGGGGTGTCGCGGTGCTCGGCGTGGTGGTGGAGGCGGAGGCGGACGGTGTCGTGGATGGGGATGCGGTCGAAGTCGGTGGGGTGGATGAAGCGGACCTCGGTGGATTCGTCGCTGACGGTCAGCGTGCCGCCGGTGACTCGGGCGAGGTAGGTCACGGTGAACTCCTGCCGGACCTCACCGTCGGCGTAGGCGATGACGTGTGCGGGGTCGGTGTAGATGCCGAGCAGGCCGGTGATCTCGATGTCGAGTCCGGTCTCTTCTTTGACCTCGCGGATGGCGCACTGTTGAAGGGTTTCGCCGATGTCCATGGCGCCGCCCGGTAGGGCCCAGTTGCCGGAGTCGGTGCGGCGTTGCAGCAGTACGCGTCCATGCTCGTCGGTGACGACGGCGGCGGCGCCGGGGACGAGGCTGTTCGCGGTGGGGGCGTGCGGGTCGTGGTAGTAGTCGCGCCGGCCGATCACCGGGTCTCCTTGGGGTAGGCGGTGGTGGTTTGCCAGATCTGTTCGAACTGGTCGGCGTGGGCGGCGAAGATGCCGTGCGGAGAGAGTTCGCGCAGGTGCAGGGCGGGGTGTTGGTAGCCGCGGGCGCGGTACAGGTGTGGGGTGACGATCATCTGGTGGTCGAAGCGGAACACCGAGTTGTACAGGTGCACGGTGTGCAGGCCGATCTCCACCCCGGGCACGCCGTGGAGGGGTTCGCAGAAGTTGAGGGCGTTGCGGATCCGGCCGGGTAGGGTGCCGCCGATCTGTTCCAGGGCGTCGCGTTCGGCGACGTGCGGGCAGTCGGGGTCGGCGAACGCGAGACGGACCCGGGCGCCGTTGGTGGCCTTGTCGGTGATGAGCTGCATGGTGTTGGGCAGCAGTTCCAGCAGGAACGGGTAGGCGTAGCCGAGCAGGTCGATCCGCGTGGTGGCGCCGGTGAGCAGGGCGGCCCAGACGTGGTGAGGGATGTCGGCGCGGTGGGCGTAGGCGGCGACGACCTCAGCGGTGGCCTCCGCGCCCGGAGCCTGGTCGGGACGGGTCTGCGGCCACAGATCGGCCTCGGTCTCACCGAGGGCGTCGGCGACGGCGAGGCGGGTGCGTTGATGGGGAACGCGACCGGTGAGCCACCGGGTGACGGTCTTGACGTCGACACCGACGGCTGCGGCGAGGGCGGCCGGATCGAGGTGGGCGCGGAGCATGGCCGCGCGCAGGCGGTGACTCATACCGTCCCACGGTAGTGGACACGGCGGGACGCGCCAGGGTCGTGGAAGTGTCCGGCGTGATGTCTGTCGGGACGTTGGGGTGCCCGGGGTTGGTTCGTAGGTTCAGCGGCAGGGCCTCGCCGGTTCGCTTGCGGCAGATTCGCCGGGCTGGTGGGTGCCAGGAGGAAGGGGCCGCCGCCGACCCGGGATGTGGTCGGGTCGGGTGTCGGCGGTGGCCCCTTCCCCCTTCCAACGAGCCGGAGGGGTGGTGGGGTTGTTGTCGGTGCATCAGCCGGTACGGCCGCAGTGGATCTGCGCGGGGTGCGGGGCGGCGTGGCCCTGTCGGACTCGTAAACGGCAGCTCGTCGCGGAGTTCACCGGTGCACGGGTGTCGCTGATGCTGCACCTGTCGGCGTACCTGGTGCAGGCGTGCGAGGACCTGCCACACACCCCGTCGGGGGTGCTGCACGCGCGGTTCCTCGCCTGGCCACGCTCGGCGGCACTGCGCAGCGAGTAGCAAAGCTTCCGGCCGTGCAGGCTCCGCCGACGATGACACCGGCGGCGACACCGGCGACCGCGCCCACCGCACCGGCGTTGCGGCACCAGAAGCTGGCCTGGCATTCGCGTTGTTTGCGTTCCGCCTCGGCACGTTCGTTGCTGGCCTTCCGGAACGCCTCCCGCTGCTGCTGGCAGCTGGCCCCGCAGCCTGGGGGCACGTACTTCTTGACGATCTTGGTTACTGTCTCCCCGGAGGGAGTGGTGTCGACGTAGGCGCGGTCGCCGGTGTCCTCACCGTCTTCCGTGAAGTACAGGCCGGTCGGGTCGGCGTTGTCGATCGGGTTGTTTCCGCCGTACTGGTAGGCGTTGTACTGGGCTGGGTCGTCGGCGACGAGGACCGGGTCGACGGAGATGAACCGGCCCAGGGTGGGGTCGTACTGGCGGGCGCCGACGTTGGTCAGGCCGGTGGGTCGATGTCCCCGCCGACGAAGCCCTTGTTGTTGACCCAGACCGGATTGGCGCCGCGCGGAGCTCCGTACGGGGTCTGTCGGCGGATCGACACCGCCTGGGTGCCGGCGTTGACGGCGGTCTGTTGGGTGCCCTGGTGGTCGTTGAAGAGCCAGGTCAGATCCGTGCTCGCCGAACCGCCCTTGCGGGACGCGCAGACGGTGCCGGCGAAGCTGCAGCCCGAATCCACGGCACGTCTTGTGTGCTGGTCTCCCGGGGCTTAGTCTGCCGCCGCTCGGGCACCGGCACCCGGGCCGCGGCAACGACGAGCGAGCAGCGGATGACCGAGGAACAGGAGTTCCGTGGCGGAGTGCACGTGGTGCGCCGCCGCGGCGACGTCGTCCATCGGCCGGTGTCTTCGGCGGCGCCGGCGATCCACCGGTTCCTGCGGCACCTTCACGAGCACGGGTTCCACGGCGCGCCGGAGCCACGCGGCTTCGACGGTGCGGGCAACGAGGTGCTCACCTTCGTCGACGGCGAGGTGCCCGACGCGCTCACGCCGGACCTGCGTACGCGCGAGTTGCTCACCACCGCCGCCGCGCTGCTGCGGGGTCTGCACGACGCGAGCGTCACGTTCCGGCCGCGTTCCGACGACCCCTGGCTCCTGCCGGTGCGGCAGCCTGCCGAGGTGATGTGCCACGGCGACGCCGCCCCGTACAACTGTGTGGTCCGCAACGGGTCGGCCGTGGCGTTCATCGACTTCGACGCGGTCCACCCCGGTCCCCGCGTCTGGGACGTCGCCTACGCCGCCTACCGCTTCGCGCCCTTACAGGGGCTGGGCAACCCGGCGTTCCAGCGGCACATCGCGGACGGGCACGCCGATCTGTACGAGGCGGACATCCGCTATGTACGGGCACACCGCGACATCCTGCGCGCCGCCTTCTAGCGCGCCCGGGTGGAGCCGGACGCCGGACCGGCCCGCCGTTCAGGCCACCAGCAGGCGCAGGCCGAGTTCGGCGGTGTCGAGGGCGACGACGTCGCGGTTGCGCTCGGCCCACCGGCCCGAGGTGAGGTCCTCGCGGAGGGTGTCGACCGCCCGTTGCTCGGCCCGCGGCCCGACCCTGGTCCACACCGACACCGCGCGTCGGACGTGTTCGTCCAGGTACGCCTCGGGTCGGCGCCAGTACGCCTCGAAGAAGCCGTCGACGCAGTCCCACGGGACGAGCACCGGCTCCGCGCGTCCGCCGATCGCGTCGGCCAGGTCGGCCAGGGCGGGCCAGCCGACGAGTAGCTCCGCGAACTCGGGCAGGTAGTCGCGGGTGAGCCAGAACCGTTGCCGCCAGCCGGTGTCGTCGGCGTCGTAGGTGAACACCACCACGCGGCGGGCCACCCGCCGCATCTCCCGCAGCCCGGCGATCGGGTCCGGCCAGTGGTGGACGGTGCTGACCGCCATCGCGGCGTCGAAGGACCGGTCGGGGAACGGCAGCCGCTGCGCGGCGGCCGCCACGCACGGTGCCGCGCCCGGGGGACGTTGGGCCCGCATGACCGCCGACGGTTCGACCGCCGTGACGTCGCGGTCGGGAGGCTCGTAGGAACCGGTGCCGGCACCGACGTTCAGCACCGTCCGGGCGTCGCCCAGCGCGTCCCAGATGCGCGCGGCGATCCTCGGTTCGGTACGGCGGGTGGCGGGGTACGCGGACCCGATGGCGTCGTACAGTTGGGCACCGAACATCCTCAGTTGCTCCTCCGGTGTCGTTCTGATGCCCCTCGCCCGGGCGTCCAGTTCCCGGTCGATGGCCGCCACCATGGCGGCGGCGCGGTCGCGCTGATCCGACAGCAGACCGCGTAGCCGGCACAGGTGCGCGACCGCGTCGGTGGCCGGGTCGTCGACCAGATCGGCGATCTCCCGCAGCCCGAAGCCGAGCCGCCGGTAGGCGAGCACCTCCCGGAGCCGCTGCACGTCGGCGGCGGAGTAGGCCCGGTGGCCGGCCGTGGTCCGGGTGGACGGCGCCAGCAGGCCGATCTCGTCGTAGTGGTGCAGGGTGCGGACGCTGACGCCGGTCAGCTCCGCCACCCGTCCCACGGTCAGGTGTTCCGCCACGGCGCCGACTATCCGGCATGACGTCGCGTGAGGAGCAAGTCGTGCACCGGCCGGCCTGCCATCTGATCGGGCAGTTCCGGCCGCGCTCCGGGCAGGTCAGTACGGAGTACTTCGACAAGTACCTCTTCGTGGGTCAGCCGGAGCTGTCGACGCCCCGGTCACACTGCCGCCGGTCCCGGCCCACGTCGGCGAGCAACGTGCCGGCGAGCGCGATGACCGCCCCGGCTCCGGTCGCCACGGGTGGCTGCAGGTCCATGGTGGCAACCTATCGAACCCGAGGACCGCTCGCGGTACCCGTCGTTGCGGGCCGGCTCCGATCCGAAGTCAGGCCGTCCCGCCGGTCGGAAAGTCGTAGGAGACGGATTCACGGGGTGCGGCCCGGTCCGGCCAGCGGCTCGTGACCACCTTGGCCCTCGTGTAGAAGGCCACCCCCTCCGGCCCGTGGACGTGCCTGTCCCCGAAGAGGGAGTCCTTCCACCCGCCGAAGGAGTGGTACGCCACCGGCACCGGCACCGGCACGTTCACTCCGACCATGCCGACCTGTACGCCGCGCCGGAAGCGCCGGGCCGCGGCGCCGCTGGAGGTGAAGATCGCCGTGCCGTTGCCGTACGGATTGGCGTTGATCAGCGCGATCGCCGCCTCGATGTCGTCGACCCGCACCACCGACAGCACCGGGCCGAAGATCTCCTCCCGGTAGACCGCCATCCCGGTGTCGACGTGATCGATCAGCGTCGGCCCGACGAAGAAGCCCTCCTCGTGGCCCGGCACCAGGTGGTTCCGCCCGTCGACCCGAAGCCGTGCCCCCGCGGACTCACCCGAGCCGATCAGGTCCACGATCCGCTCCTTGGCCTGCCGGGTGACCACCGGGCCCATCTCCGAGGTCGGATCGGTACCCGGGCCCACCCGCACCCGGGTCGCCCGGTCGGCGAGCGCCTCCACCAGGCCGTCGGCCCGGTCGCCGACGGCGACCGCGGCGGAGATGGCCATGCATCGCTCCCCCGCCGACCCGAAGGCGGCGGAGCTGATGTGTCCGGAGGCGAAGTCGAGGTCGGCGTCGGGCAGGACGACGGCGTGGTTCTTGGCACCGCCGAGGGCCTGCACCCGCTTGCCGTTGGCGCTGGCCTTGAGATGGATCTGGCGGGCGATCGCGGTCGAGCCGACGAAGGACACCGCGGCCACGTCCGGATGTTCCAGCAGGGCGTCCACGCACTCCCGGTCGCCCTGGACGACGTTGAACACGCCGTCGGGCAACCCCGCCCGCCGGTACAGCTCGGCGATGAGCATCGACGGGGAGGGGTCGCGCTCGCTCGGCTTGAGCACGAAGGTGTTGCCGCAGGCGATCGCCACCGGGTGCATCCACATCGGCACCATCACCGGGAAGTTGAAGGGGGTGATGCCGACGGTCACTCCGAGCGGTTCCCGCACGGATACGACGTCTATGCCGGTGCTGACCTCGCTGCTGTACTCGCCCTTGAGCAGTTCGGCGATGCCGCAGGCGTACTCCACGACCTCCAGCCCCCGCTGGACCTCCCCGGCGGCGTCGGACACCACCTTGCCGTGCTCGGCGGTGATCAGCTCGGCCAGGTCGTCCAGGTGCGCGGCGACCAGTTCACGGAAGCGGAACAGCACCCTGGTGCGGGCGCTCAGGGACGCCTGGGACCAGGATTCGAAGGCCGACGTCGCGGCGGCGACCGCCGCCGCGACGTCGGCCTTCGACCCGAGGACCACCTGCGCCTGTCGTTGGCCCGTCGCCGGGTTCCAGACGGTTGCTCGCCGGTCGGAGTCGCCCGCGGTCTCTCGGCCGCCGATCCAGTGCGTGATCGTCCTCATCGGTCCGGCTCCTCTCAGATCTCGGCGGCGACGAGTGAGGTCCGCAGTTGGCCGACGCCCGCGATGGTGCTGACCAGCACCTCTCCCGGGCGCAGGAACCGCTGTGGCTCGCGGGCCTGTCCGACCCCGGAGGGGGTACCGGTGAAGATCAGGTCTCCGGGCATCAGGGTGCAGATGGACGAGAGGTGGGCGATGAGGTCCGCGACGTTCAGGATCATCTGCGCGGTGGTGTCGTCCTGCATCGTCACGCCGTCGATCGCCGAGGAGATCCGCAGGTTGTTGACGTCCTCGGTGCGGCCGACCTCTTCGGGCGTGATCAGCCAGGGGCCGGTGGGGCCGAAGCCGGGGTAGCTCTTGCCGAGGCTGAACTGCGGCACCGGCGGCTGCAACTGGACCTTCCGCTCGGAGAGGTCCTGGCCGACCATCAGCCCGGCCACGTGGTCCCAGGCGTCCTCCGCCGCGACCTTGTGCGCCGTACGGCTGATCGCGACCACCAGTTCGACCTCGAAGTCGACGTTCGCGCTGGGCAGGGTGACGGAGGCGTACGGACCGGTGAGGCAGGAGACGAACTTGGTGAAGGTCGGTGGAACGGCCGCACCCTCCATCCGGGACTCGACGGCGTGGGCGAGGTAGTTGAGACCGATCGCGAAGATCTGCCGCGGGGCTGGGACCGGCGGACCCAGCTTCTCGACGTCGATCTTGACGTCGGGCTCGGCCGTGGACTCCTCGCACCAGGCCCGGAACGCCGCCCAGTCCGAGAAGACCCCCTGCGGGTCGCTGCCGAACCGTCCGCCGCTGGCTCGTTCGACGTCCACCGCGGTCTCCGGTACGTCCGTCACGGGGTGGTCCGCCGGGATCAGGATCAGCCGTCCGTCGTGGTTGCAGATACGCATGGTTCTCCTCATGAGGGTGTGACGGGGTACGGACGCGGCAGCGCCCGAGAACGATGTGACGAAAGAAGGGGACGCAGCGGGAGGGGTCAGGTGGGGTCGCCACCACCGCGGAGGATCTCCGCGGCCGGGGCCAGCTCCGTCACCTGGGCGAACACGGTGTTCATCACCCGCAGGCTGTTGGCGTGCAGGTCGTCGACGTAGCTGGCGGTGGCGTCCTGGGCCACGACGACCCGGAAGTCCCGGAAGAACGCGTCCCGCACCGTCGACTCGACGCAGAAGTCCGTCCGGACTCCGGCGGTCACCAGCGTGGTCACCCCCCGGCCCCGGAGCCGGGACTCCAGGTCGGTGCGGTAGAAGGCGCTGAAGCGTTGCTTGGTCACGACGAGGTCCTCGGCCGAGACGTCGAGGCCGTCGACCAGTTCGCTGCCCCAGGTACCGGCACGCAGCCCCTCCCGGCGCAGGAATCGGCTCCGTTCGGCGAGGACGCCGACGCTCTCGTCGTCCGACCACTCCATCCGGATCCACACCACCGGCCGGCCGCCGTCGCGAGCGGCCCGGACCAGGGTGTTGACGTTGACGATCAGTTCCGCCAGGCCGGTCAGCGCGAACCCGGCCCGGGCGAAGACGCCGTCGGGGTGGCAGAAGTCGTTCTGCACGTCCACGACGACGAGCGCGGATGTGCTGGGTTCCGCTCGTACCTCAGCCATAACGTTCCTGTCCTCCCGGGAAGTTTCCGCCTTCGAGCAGGTTCTGGTGGGCGCTGACGGCCTTGGCGGCGAGCTTCTGGTCGCCGCTCGCGATCGCCTCGACCAGGTCGCGGTGGACGACCCGGCTGTGCGCACGGTCCGCGACGTCCTCGTTGACGTGCAGGACCCGCTGCTGGACGAAGTCCATCAGCGAGCCGTACATGTGCCGCACGACCGGGCTCGGGACGATCTCGAGAATCCGCAGGTGCAGCCGCCAGTTGATGCGCAGGAAGTCCATGCTCGACAGGGAGTCCTGGGACATCTCGTCGGCGATCCGCCGGAGGGCCTCGATGTCGTCCGCGCTGCGGTGCTGGGTGGCCTGGGAGATCACCAGGGGGTCGAGGGCGTTGCGGACCATCAGGCAGTCCGCGACGCTGACCGAGTCCTTGCTCAGTTCCAGCATCTTGCGGCCGAGTCGAACGAAGGGCGCGGGCGAGGCGACGAAGACTCCGCCCTGGGCACCGGGCCGCAGGTCGACGGCACCGTGCGAGACCAACAACCGCAGCGCCTCGTTGATGGTGCCGATTCCCACGTCGAACCGGTCCCGCAGGTCCGTCTTCGTGCCCAACTTGTACCCGTGTTCGAGGTTGCGAGTCTCGATCTCGTGTTCGATCGCGGCCGCCACAGCCTGCGCACGCGACGATCGCGCCAGGCCAGCAACTGGATCCATATCCCCATCCCATCGTTCGGCGGGCGCACATTGTCGTGCGCCGCTGTGGTGCTGCCACCGTAATGGCGGTCCCCGACCGGTCGCCGCCGCGCCATCGGTCAACCGTCGGCCACTTCGGCAATCCGCCGAAGGTGACCGCCGAGCAGCCGCGCCGCGGTGCCGCCGAGTACCGCGGCGGCCTGGTCGGGCGGCAGCCCGAGGCCGCGGACCGTTTCGATCGGCGCGAGATCCGCGACGTCGAACGGGGTGTCGGTGCCGAGGCAGACCCGGTCTGCCGTCACGTCCTCGATCAGCCGCCGCAGTATCACCGGGCTGAAGAGCGCCGTGTCGTAGTAGAGCCGACGGAGGTACTCCGACGGGGGACGCAGTGAGGTGTGGGCCACCGCCTTGCGGTCCCAGCCCAGGTCCAGGCGTCCGGCGAGACCGGGTAGGCATCCACCGCCGTGGCTGAGACAGAGCCGCAGGTCGTGGCGGTCGAGTACCCCTGCGAAGATCAGCCGGCTGATGGCCAACGCGGTCTCCATCGGGAACCCGGCCAGTTGCACGAGATGGAAGTCACGCAGTCGAGCGGGTTCGGACGCCCGGCTCGGGTGGACCAGGACGAAGGCTCTGCGGCGGGCCACCTCCTGCCACAGTTCCTCGTTGATGTCGTGGTCGAGTTCGCGCCCGCCGCCGAAGGTGCCGATCACCAGACCCGCGGCGCCCAGGTCGTCCAGGGCTCTGACCGCCTCCCCCGCCGCGTCGGGCGTACCGACGGGGACGGTCGCCAGGGCCACCAGCCGCCCTCGCGAGCCGGCCACGAACTCCGCCAGTGCGTCGTTGGAGCGGCGGGCGAGGTCGGCGGCGAGGCCCGGGTCGCTCGCCGCGGAGGCGAACACGAAAGGTGGTGCCGAGACCGCCTGGTGGTCGACTCCGGTCGCCTCCATCGCGGCCAACCGGCGGGCGAGGTCGTACTGCTCGGCGGGGAAGGGGATCGCGGCGCCCGGGGCCAGGCCCGAGATGCCGGCGTCGAGGTGCAGTGTGCCCTTCTCCACGAGGGACAGGTCCGCCAGCCCACGGCGTTGGAGGTCGGCGAGGAAGGGGGTCGGCAGGGCGTGGGCGTGTACGTCGATGACCGGGGCGTGCTGCTCCATCACGCCCCCTTGCGGCCCGAGCCGGCGTTCCAGTGCAGCACCCGGCCCTCGATCCGGACGAAGAGCAGGTTCAGCAGGTAGCCGATGATTCCCAGGGCGATGATTCCGGCGTACATGTCGGTCACCCGGAAGGACCGCTGGGCGAAGAGGATGAAGTACCCGATGCCGTTGTTGCTCGCCACCATCTCGGCGATGATCGACAGGATCAGGGCCAGGGTGAGGCTGATCCGCAGGCCGGTGAAGACCGACGGGGCCGCGGCGGGAACCACCACCTTGCGGAGCACGGCCGCGTTGCCGAGCCCGAAGGTCCGGGCCGTGTCGATCTGGATCCTCGGCACGTTGCGTACGCCGCTGTAGGTGTTCAGCAGGATCGGCCAGACACACGCGATGACCGTGATAAAGATCTTCATCGAGTCCCCGACGCCGAGGAAGAGGATCACCAGCGGGATGTACGCGGGGGTCGGCAGTGGCCGGATCAGCTCGACGACCGGTTCCAGCAGGTTGTGGATCCGGTCGAAGTAGCCCATCAGCAGACCGACGCCGATGCCGATGATGGCCGCCAGCAGGTAACCCACGAACATCCGGCGCAGCGTCTGCGCGAACTCGTCGACCAGGGTGCCGTCGCGCAGCAGTTCGATGAAGCGCTCCGCGACCGTGGAGACCGCGGGCACCGAGATCGAGTCGACCAGGGCGGTGCGGACCGACACCTCCCAGAGGACGAGCAGCAGGGCGACCAGGGTGAAGCCGCTGGTCTTGGTGTCGAGGAAGAATCCGCCCGGTACGCGGCGACGCGGGACGCTGCGGACACTCATGGCGCCCCCACGGGTACGCCGGCGCCTGGCTTCTTCTTCAGGCTGAAGATCAGTTCGTGCAGGTCGTGCCGCAGCGCGAGGTACGCCTCGCTCGCCCGGGTGTGCAGCTGGTTGCGGGGGTACGCGATCGGCACGGCCCGCTTCTCGACGATGGCCCCCGGGTGCGCCTTGAGGACCACGATCTCCTGGGAGAGATAGATCGCCTCCTCGAAATCGTGGGTCACGAAGACGATCGTCAGGTCGTACTCCTGCCAGATGCCGAGCAGTTCGTCCTGGAGTTCCTCGCGGGTGAGGGCGTCCACGGCGCTGAACGGCTCGTCCATCAACAGGATCTTCGGCCGGGCGACCAGGGCCCGGGCGATCGCCACCCGCTGCTGCATCCCACCGCTGAGCTGCCAGGGGTAGTGGCCCTCGTACCCCTTGAGACCGACCCGCTCGATGAGGCTCCGGCACTCGTCGAGGGTCTCCGCGGACCGGCGGCCCCGCGACTCCACGCCGAAGGCGACGTTCTGCAGGACCGTGCGCCACGGAAAGAGGGAGAGGGAGTACTGCTGGAACAGGTAGAGCAGTTCCGGCTGGGGGCCCTGGACCGCCCGCCCGTCGAGGCTGATCGTCCCGTCGGTCGGTGCGACCAGTCCGGCCATGATCTGCAGCAGGGTCGACTTTCCGCACCCCGAGGGGCCGAGGATGGTGGTGAAGCTGCCCGGCTCGAGGGTGAGGTCGACCGGGGCCAGTACCTGCACCGGCGCCTTCGCGGTGTGCCCGGCGTATTGCTTGGTGACCTGCTCGACGCGCAGGGTCGGTGCCTCGTCGACGCCGACGGCGTGCAGACCGTAACCGGCCCGACGTTCTCTGATCCAGTTCATCATCGCGGCTCACCCCCTTCCGTGGCGCCCGTCGCGGTCCGGGTCATGACGGCTGCTCGGTCGGGGCGCCGCTCCACACGTGGGCGGTGACGTCGAGGGGCTCGTTCAGCAGCCCCTGCTTGTGCAGCAGGTCGGCGGTGCGCTGCAGTGACGGCAGGTCGATGTAGCCGCTGCGCAGGGTCAGGTCGTTGTCGACGATGGCCTCGACGAGGCCCTGGTCCAGGGAACTCCACTCGGTGACGTAACGGACCTCGTCGGCCTTGTCACCGTCGACGACGTACTTGCGGGCCTGCTCCATCGCGGCGTTGAAGGCCGTGATCGCCTCGGCGTTCTCCGGCTTGGCGACCCAGTCGCCCATCACGTAGTAGCCCGCCAGGTTGAACCCCGGATTGACCCGGGAGAAGAAGGAGTCCAGTTCTTTGATCTTCCCGCTGTTGTTGGCCAGCGTGGTCACCGGCTCGGCGGTGACCGCGGCGTCGTACTGATCGGACAGCAGGCCGTCGACCATGGTCGGGAACGGCGCCTCCACCCAGCTGATGCCGCTCGGGTCGAGCCCCTGCTCCCGCATCCGCTCGATCAGGAACACGTCGTTGAGGCCGCCGACGTTGACCACGGCCACCCGCTTGCCCTGCAGGTCCGCGAGCGACTCGATGCCCGAGTCGGCGCGGACCATCACCGGGTTGTTGTCCGGCGGAGCACTCGGGAACTGCCCGTTGTCGAGGATCATGCTGAACTTGAAGCCCTGGCCGGCGGCCAGCAGCGGGGAGACGACGTTGGAGTAGGCGATGTCGATGGCGCCGGCCTGCAGGGCGGGAAGGAGTTCGGCGCCCGAGTTGGCGAAGGTGAGCTCGACCTCGACGCCCTTCTCGGCGAAGAAGCCCTGGTCGATCGCGATCTGCGGGAGGTGGGTGCTGCTCAGCTGCATGGTGCCGAGCCTGAGCTTGACGTTGCCGTCCGCGCTGCCACCGTCGCCGCTACAGGCGCTCAGTGCCAGCAGGGCCGCGATCGTTCCTCCGATGATCGACCACTGTCGTGCCTTGGAACTGCCCATGATGCTTCCCCATCCTTGGCCACCCCGCACGAGGGATAACCATAGTTATGATACGAATGAAGCGGTTCAATTGTCAACGCAGACGGTGGTGTCGGTGACGTCGGTCGTCCTGCGCTACCTGGGCAAACCGGGGCCGGAGCGGCACTCCGGCCGGAGTTCGCGCGGTCAGCTCGCGGGCGCGTCCTCGCCCCGCAGTGAGGCGACGAGTGCCTCGGCGGCCGCCGAGGTCGCGGTGCCCTCGGTGGTACCGAAGATCAGACGGGACAGTTGACCCAGCAGGAACGGGTGCATGCCCAACTCGAAGAGGGCCTTGAAGTCCCGGCCCCGGATCGCCGCCACCTCGGCGGCCGACAGCCCGGACCGCTCGGCCACGGCGGCCGGGTCGCGCTCGAACTCCTCACGCAGGATCCGGTCCCGCTTGAGCTCCTGCACCAGCCGGTGTACGGCGAGGTCGGGATTGAAACGGTCCAGGCTCACCGGGCCACCTCCAGCGGCGAGGTCGTCGCGACGTTCCAGTCGACGAGGCCGATGCCGCACCGGAACTCCAGGATCGGGGAGTAGAACAGGGTCTCGGCCGGCCCGCCCCCGGCCGCACCCGCGGCGATCAGCCAGGACTGGAGCTCGGCGGTGCCGCCGGCTCCCGCGGCCTCCATCGCCTCGTAGGTGGCCTCGGTCAGCAGCCGCTCCGGGTCGCCGGCGGCGACCAGCGCCAGGAAACGGCGATCGAACTCCTCGTCGATGAGCATGTAGCGGGCACCGCCCGGCTCGTGGCTCATACCGCCGGTGGCCAGTATCCCGACCCGCATCCCGGCCGGAAGGACCGTCTCCACGGCGGTTCGCAGTCGTCGACCCCAGTCGTAACAGAACCTCTCCCGGGGCACCGGCGGGATCATCGTGTTGTGCATCAGCGGCAGGACCGGAACGCCGAGTTCCGCCAGCCCCATCATCTTGGTCGGGATCGTGAGGTTGTCGTCGAAGAGCACCTCGCCGGCGAGTTCCCGCAGGTCCACGTCGTCGGCACGGAGCGCGTCGAAGAGGAGCCGACCGGCCTCCGGCGCCCCGGTCAGCGAGTACTGGGTGTGCACGTTCAGCCAGTTGGTGAACCACTCGGCCGGGCCGACGTGGGTCTCGGAGAGCACGAACGCGAGATCGGGGTGGTCGTCGAGGGGAAAGTTCGACCCGTGGTCGTTGCAGATGACGATCAACAGGTCCAGTCGGCTGGCCCGGATCCGCCGGCCCAGTTCGTGGTAGGCCGCATCCATCTCCTGCCTTGTCGCGGGCGCGACCTTGTCGGGCCAACCGGTCACCCCGGGTGCGTGACTGGCGGCGGCGACGAACTCCAGAGTGGCCATGGAACCTCACGTCCTCGGGTCGGGTGTGGTCGTCTCTTCGTCGTTGCGGCCGGACGGGCCGCACATCCCGGCCGCGACCTCCAGCAGTACGCTCGCCGCCTGCTCCGCGAGTGCGGCCCCGTCCTGGCGGGCCCGCTCGTCCGCCACGTCCCACAGCCGGCCGGCGTTGGCCAGCAGCCGGTGGGCGATCACCACCCGCAGGGTGGCCTCGTGTCGCCAGGCCCACTCCCGCAGGTCCGCTCCGACCGGCGGCTCGCCGAGCGGTACGGGTGGCTCCACCAGGTACGGCCGCAGCCGTTCGGCCGCCGCGCGCAGGGCCGCGACGCCGCTGCGGCCCTCCCGACCGCCGATGTCGAGGGCGAGCCCGACGAGCAGGGTGCGGTCAGGCAGCATCGGGCACCACCGCCGCAAGCTCGCCGATGACCTGCTGCCATGCCTCGTCCACGCCGCCGAGTTGGGCGGCCTTGCGGGTGAGGGCGGCGCCCGCCTCGTCGACCAGCCCGGCCGCGACGATCGCCCGGACGGCACGTTCGGACGCATCGGCCGCGGCCAGGTCGCGCAGCTGTCGGACGGCCGCGCCGGTCAGGGTGGCGGTGATCCGCATCCGCAGCGCGTTCAGGGTGGTCGAGGTGAGGGCACGGAAGCGGGCCGGGGCGACCCGACTCAGCCCGGGTTGCAGCAGGTACTCCTCGCGCGGCCAGGAGGCGGCCATCTTCGCGTCCAGCCACTGTCCGGCATGTCGGTAACGCTCGGCCATCCCGGTCAGGTCGCGGACCAGGGTGGCGACGGCCAACTCGTCGATGTCGCGGGCCTGCGCCGGATCGACCCGGGCGGCGGGCCCGGTCGCGGAGGTCAGCGGCCCGAAGAGGGGCGGCACCCCGACATCGGCCGGATCGGCCCGGCGGTGTTCCTCGGTGCGCCACGCCTCGGCCGCCGAGCGCAGCGTCGAGGCCCACTGCTTGAGCCGGACCGCGTCCAACAGGTCGCGCTGGGCGTAGTAGCGCTCGTGCTGGCGGTGGTACACCGCCACCTCCAGAAGGCGACCGACCATGGCGGCCCGGTCCCGAGCGGGTTCACGTCCGGTGCTCATGAGCCGATCTCGATCATCTCGAGGTAGCGGCCCCAGCCGCGGTCGTTGCGGCTGAGCAGGACACTGCACTCGGCCACCAGGTTCGCGGCGGAATCCAGCAACTCGGCCACCGTCGCCACCTTCACCGCGCTCAGCCGCAGGTTCTCGCGGATGCCGGCCGGTGTGAGGTCGAGCCGGTCGAACAGGCTCAGGGCCTGGCGAAGGATGTCGGCGACGAGTCCACTGTGCCGACCCGCCCAGGTCGTGGTGATCAGGACCTGGTGCCGGGTGGCGGCCCGACGCCAGGAGGCGTCGTCGGGCAGTTGGAAGTCGCGTTCCCAGGCCGCCCGCATCTTCTCGGTCAGCCAGGAGTCCATCTGCTCGTGGTCGCGCAGCACCGACTCGATGTCCCGGCGCAGCAGGAGCAACTCGCGGGGGGTCCCCTCCCCCTCCATGAAGAGCACCCCGATGCTCGGGATCCCGATCAGGACATTGAGGTCGGGGCAGCCCGCCATCTTGAACCGGGGGTCCTGGTACTCGGTGCTGCCGGCGCTCACCTCGACGGCGGACCAGCGCTGGGACAACGTACGCAGGGTCGTCACGCCGGTACGCAGCAGGTGGGCGTGTTCGAGGTAGCGCAGGACGTAGTAGCGCTCGTGCTGGCGGTGGTGCTCGGCGATGTTGAGTAGCGCCTCGGTGGATCCGGGCGGCTGGGTCGACTCGCTCATCCTGACCTCCGTGGGGGTGGGTGGGGGAACGTCCGGTCAGGACAATCGGCGACGGACCGCTTCCGCCATCGAGTCGGCCTCCAGTTCGTACGCGTCCGACAGTTCGGGATCACGGGGGTGCGGGTCGCCGAAGAAGGCGAGCGGGGTCAGGGCCCGGGCCTTCTCGCCGCCGTTGCGCCACACGGCCAGATCCTCGCGGGTCAGCTGGCTGGTGGGTTCGAGTCCCCCGAGGCGGTCCTCGTTGACCAGGGGGCCGTACCAGCGCCGCATCATCGCGGTCTCCAGGTCGTGGCCGTGCACGTTGAGCACGTCCCCGCGCTGGAAGGTGGCGAGCCGCTCGGGTTTGGGATAGACCGTCCAGTACGGCTCCCGAGGGTCGCGTCCGAAGCGCTCGAGGACGTCGGGGGCCGCCAGCCAGGTGACCCCGGTACGCCCCGCCGCGTGCTGCGACTCCAGTACCCCGAGGATCATCGCGGCGTGGTTCGGGTCCCCGTGGTGGTTGACCAGGAAGACCTGGTCGAACCCGTCCTGGTGGATGCTGGTGACGATGTCGTCGAGCATCGCCCCGGAGATCTCGGGCCGGACCCGGAAGCTCCCCGGGAAGGCGTCGGTCACCTGGTTGACGCCCCAGTAGAAGGGCGGCGCGACGACCACCGGCAGGCCCGCCGCGATCAGTCGTTCCCGGACCAGTCGGGCGAGGGTGTAGCTGCCGTACGCGTCGACCCCGAGCGGAAGGTGCGGACCGTGTGCCTCGATCACTCCGATGGGGAGCAGAACGGCGCTGCGCCGCTCGGCGGCCACCACGAGCGCCTCGTGGGTCATCTCGGCCATGGTCCCGGCGAAGACAGATATATTGACGTCGTTCATTCGCTACTCCCTGTATGCGGTGAACCGAGCGTCCGGGCTTAAAGACCCGATTGATACGTACGAAAGGTAGCCGACACCTGCGGCCAAGACAAGGGTCGTCGGCAACGAAAAATGAACTACCTACACGACGTTCGCGCAGGTTAATTGCATGTTTCCGGGTGACCCGACGACACGGGTAAGCCCTGCGTCACCGACCGGTAACCAGAAGCACATCAGCCTCAGCCGAACTGCGCCCCGCAGAGACGTTGCACAGAGTGACTGCCATCCATCGGTCGACGACCGTCCACGACCGACGGACCCGGCCCGCGCGTCCGCCGTGGCGGGCGTCCGGTTCGGCTGCACCGGGGCGGCCCACGGTTCAGCCGGGCGGCTCGACTTCGGCCGGTCGGGCGCCCCAACGGCGGGCGATGGCGGCGCAGACGATCAGCTGAATCTGGTGGTAGATCATCAGCGGCAGCACCAGCAGACCGAGCGCCTCGGGGCTGACCAACACGGTGGCCATCGGCAGGCCGGTGGCGAGGCTCTTCTTGGCACCGCAGAACAGGATCGTGACCCGGTCGGCGCGTTCGAAGGCGAGCAGCCGGCCGGCGGCGTACGTCAGGCCCAGCACCGCCGCGAGCAGCCCGCCGACGACGGCGGTCAGGGCGGCCAGCCGACCCGGTGAGACCTCGTCCCACACGCCGGCCACCACTCCCGCGCTGAAGGCCGAGTAGACCACGAGCAGGATGGCGCCACGGTCGACGTGGCCGGTCAGGGCCCGGTGCCGCTCGATCCACCGGGCCGTCCAGCGTCGGGACAGTTGTCCGGCCACGAACGGCACCAGCAGTTGCAGCACCACCGAGCCGATCGAGCCGGCGCTGAGGCGTACGTCGTCGGAGCCCTGGAGCAGGAGGGTGACCAGCAGCGGGGTCAGGGCGATGCCGGCGATGTTGGAGAAGGAGGCGGTGAAGACCGCCGCCGGCACGTTGCCGCGGGCGATGGCGGTGAAGGCGATCGAGGTCTGCACGGTGGAGGGCACCGCACAGAGGAACAGCAGCCCCTGGTACAGCTCGGGGGTGAGCACCGCCGGACGCAGTGCCGCGGCGGCGAGCCCGAGCAGCGGGAAGGCCACGAAGGTGGTGAGCAGCACCACCGTGTGCAGCCGCCAGTGGCGAGCACCGGCGAGGGCGGCGCGCGGTGCGATCTTGGCGCCGTGCAGGAAGAAGAGCAACGCCACCGCGACACCGGTGATCACTCGACCGGCCTCGGCGCCGGTACCGCGCAGCGGGATCACGGCGGCCAGCGCGACGGTACCCAGCAGCGCCGCGATGAACGGGTCGATCGGCAGCCGACGAGGCCAGCGCATCGCCTCTCCCCTCCGGTCGGTCCTGCTGCCCGACACCTGTCGACGGGCAGCGGCCCGGCCATTGTCGGCCCAGGATGGATCAGCGGGAAAGACGATCAGCGCGCTGACTGCGATCACGGCTCGTGATAACTTGCCGAGGTGTACGAGCCGACCCAGCTGCGCACCTTCCTGGCGGTGGCGCAGGCGCTGAGCTTCACCCGGGCCGCGGCCCGCCTGGGCCTGCGCCAGTCCACGGTCAGCCAGCACGTACGGCGGCTGGAGGACGAGGTCGGCCGGCCGCTGTTCCTCCGGGACACGCACCGCGTCAGCCTCACCGTCGACGGCGAGGCGATGGTGACCTTCGCCCGGGACATCCTCGACGCCGGCGACCGGGCCCGGCGATACTTCTGCACCGGACCGGTCCGGGGCCGGTTGCGGCTCGGAGTCTCCGACGACCTGATCTCCACCCACCTGCCCCGGGTGCTGCGCGACTTCCGGCACCGACACCCGCTGGTCGACCTGGAGTTGACCGTCGACCTGAGCGGCACCCTGCACCAGCGGCTCGACGACCAGGAACTGGACGTGGTCTTCGCCAAACGGGTGGCCGGGCAGTCCCGCGGCCGGATGGTCTGGCGGGACCGGCTGATCTGGCTCGCCGCCCCCGACCACCGGCTCGGCGCCGACGAGCCGGTGCCGCTGGTCGTCTACCCGCCACCCAGCATCTCCCGGGCACAGGCCCTGGACGCGCTGGCCTCGGCCGGGCGGACCTGGCAGCTCACCTGCACCAGCACCAGCCTCGGCGGGTTGGTGGCGGCCACCCGAGCCGGCCTCGGGGTAATGGCCCACTCCGCCGAGCTGGTCCCGCCGGGGCTGGTGCCGGCACCGGTCGGGCACCGGCTTCCCCCGCTGGGCGAGGTGGAGTTCGTGCTGCTGCGGCGCGACGGCGCCCCGCCGGAGACGGTGACCGCCCTGGCCGAGGCGATCCTGACCGCCGGAGCCCGGACCGGTCCCCCACCCGGGCGGCCGGCCCGGCTCGAAGCGGGTGTGGAGCACGGATAGCGTCGCGCGCCGGCGCGGACCCCGGACGGCCGGCGGTCAGCCGGTACGGCGTGCGGCCCAGACGGTCCGCGTGGTCCGGACCGCGAGATCGCCGCGGCGCAGGATGCTGCGCGGACCGTCGGTGTCGAGCAGCCGGTCGAGTGCGGCACGGTCCCCGGGGACGAGGGCGTCGGCGACCTTGTCCCGGACCCGCCGCAGGCTGACCAGGGCGTAGGCGCCCACGGCCGGGTCGTCCGCCGCCTCGATGTGCACGGTCACCCGCTGTTCGCCCTCGACGGTGAAGCCGGCGGCGGCGAGCATCGGCCCCCAGTCGGCACCACGATGGGGCACGTGCCCGGCGTGGTCGCCGACGGCATGGCAGCGCTCCTCCAGGCCGGGTCGGTCCTCGGGGGCGTCCTCGGGAAGGAAGCGCGGGAAGCCGGCGAGTTCCACCACCGCGAACAGTCCGCCCACGGGCAACATCCGGTGGACCGCCCGCAGGGCCTGTTCGGGCCGGGCCAAGTGGTGCAGCGACGCGGAGGCCCAGACCAGGTCCGGGGTGCCGAGGTCGGGCCAGCCGGTCTGGTCGAGATCGGCCGGTACGGTGCGTACCCGCGCCGCCGCGCCCCGGGCGCTCGCCTTGTCCCGCAGGCGCCGCAGGTGCCCGGCCGACGAGTCGACCGCGGTGACGTGTGCCTCGGGGAAGCGGTCCAGCAGGGCGAAGGTGCCCGCCCCGGTGCCGCTGCCGAGATCCACGATCCGGCGCGGGGGTGTGTCGAGGGGCAGCCACGCCGTGATCTCGGCGATCTTCGCCGCGAGGACTTCGGCGTCCAGGTCGAGGATCTCGGCCTGTGCGGCGTCGTGGCCGTGGTGGGGTGCGTGGGTCATCCCGCCACGCTAGGGCGAGCTTGCGTTGACAGCATGATGACTTGACGATTCCGCAAGACGATGGGCGGACGATATGCCCCTGATGCAGTAGGTGGTTGGCGTCGTGCGCACCAGGCCGGGATCACGCCCGGTCCTGCGCCGCTGGTCGGTGCCGGCTCAGTCCACGGTGGGAGTCGGATCTCGCGCCTGAGCAGGAGGCGACCGGTTCCGGACCCGGCAAACATGCAAGTATGTCGAGTCTTCGTCGAATCCTCAAGATCGTCGCCACCGGCGTGACGCTGGTGGCCACGGTCGCTGTCGTACCCGCGTCCGCCGCCGGGCAGCCCGGCCCGTCCACCGGCGGGCTGGATCGCGCCGGGCTGCGCGCCGCACTCGCCGCGGTGCCCGAAGCCGGCGTCCCCGGCGTGCTGGCCGACGTGCGCGACGGCCGCCACGACTGGCGCGGCGCCGCCGGTCACGCGTTCCTGGTCGAGCCCCGACCGATGCAGCCACAGCTGCGGCACCGGATCGGCAGCGTCACCAAGACCTTCGTCGCCACCACCGTGCTGCAACTCGTCGACGAGGGCCGGCTGGGCCTCGACGACCCGATCGGGCGGTGGCTGCCCGACGTCGTGCCGGGTGAACCCGGCGCCCGGGTCACCGTCCGGATGCTGCTGAACCACACCAGTGGCATCGGCAACTACACCAACGCACTGATCGACTCGTACGCGTCGATCCCGCGGATGCGGGTCACCTCGTACGCTCCGGCGGCGCTGGTCGCCATCGGCCTGGCCATGCCGCCGACCAACGCCCCCGGCGCCGGGTTCAGCTACTCGAACACCAACTACGTCCTGGCCGGACTGTTGATCGGGGCGGTCACCGGCAACGACGCCGTCGCCGAGGTGCAGCGGCGCATCCTGCGTCCACTGCGGCTCACCGGGACCTCGTTCCCCGGTACCGATCCGACGATCCGCGGCCCGCACAGCGGCGCCTACTTCGCCCCGTTCGGGGTGCGCGATCACAGCGAGTTCAACATGAGCTGGGCGTGGACGGCCGGCGAGATGATCGCCACCACCGCGGACCTGAACACCTTCTTCCGGGCCCTGCTCGGCGGCGACCTGCTCAGCCCGGCCGCCCTCGACGAGATGCTCGACGGGGTGCCGATCCGGCCGGACCTGCCCGCGGCCGGCAGCTACGGTCTCGGCATCCGCACGTTCGCCACCCCGTGCGGCGAGTTCTGGGGTCACGACGGCGCGGTCATCGGTCACCTGACGTTCTCGATGCACAGCCGCGACGGCGCCCGCCAGGTGTCCTCCGGCATCAACATCAGCCACTACCAGGTCGGCCTGCCCGATCCGCACCCGATCGACATCGCCTGGCACACCTTCCTGCTCACCGCGGCCTGCTCGGCCACCGAGCCGGGTGGCCGCACGACCGGGGTGGCGCCGCAGCTGCCCAGCGTGACCCAGCTGCCGGGCAACGACGCGGCGGTGGCGGTGCCGTAGGCCCGTACCGTGGTGTTCCCCTGACGGATCCCGATCCGGCAGGGGAACCCACCGAGCGACACCGGCCCGTTGCCTCCCCGCCCAACAGCTCTACTCAGCCGCGGTCCACCCGGCCGATCAGGCCGACGTCGTGGTACCCAGCGACGCCCCCCGACGGCCCTCCCGGCGGGCCCGGACACCCTGACCGCCGGTGGGGTGGCGCCTACTCCCGCCAGCCGGTCAGCTCGACCCCCTTGGCCAGCTCCACCCGGAAACCCAGCGCGACCTCGCCGCTCTCGCCCGGCCCCAGCGGCAGCCGCCAGGTCACCTCACCCAGCTCGGTACGCTCGACCGGCGGCGGCTCGACGGTCGTCTCCCGTACCACCACCGCCTCGTCGCGCGACACCGGAAGCTGGTCCCGCACCTCGACGGTCGCCGGGCGGGGCGTGTGGTTGGCGACGGTGATCCGGTACTCCATCTCCCGCCGCCGGGTCGAGCCGAGGGTCGCCTTGGTCTCGGCACGCCGGTGCAGCGTCCGTTCCACCCGCAGCCGGTCGTCCACCCCGAGCGCCAGCTCGGTCTCCTCACCCGGCGCCCACATCGGCAGTCGGCTGGACGCGACGAAGTCGGCGTCGTGGAACACCGCAGCCGGGCCGGGCAGCAGCGTGTGCTCCGACGTGTTGCGGACCGTGGCCCGCAGGTGCGCCTCGGCGGCGCGGAGCGGCACGGTGACGTGGTCCAGCCGGGCCGGCAGTTCGACCACGGCGATGGTGGCCCGGTGGGCGCTGCCGTCGGCCGGCACCGCCACCGGCCGGGCCGGCCGGTAGGTGGCCGCGCTGACCCCCTGCTCGACCTCGGCGACACTCTCCCGCAGCTTCGGGCGGGGTGCCCCGGCACGGGCCGGACCGCCGCCCGCGGCGGCCGCGACGGGCGCGGGCGGCACCGCCATCGCGAGCGGCAGGTCCGCCGGCATCCCGCGCGGGGGCGCCGGCCGGAGCCGGTCGAGGTACCAGGGCGACAGTTCGGGTACGCCGGTCGTCGCCGCCGGCCGGGCGGTGGAGAGCTGGAGTTCGCACTCCGGCCAGTCCTCCCCGGTGCTCTGGCTGACCAGCCCGAACCAGGTGACCGTCACGGTGTCGTCGACCAGCCGCAGGTCGTAGGAGGGTTGCCAACGGGCCCCGTCCACCAGGTAGCTCAGCTCCAGCTCGATCTCGGCGTCGTCGACCTCCACCGCCACGGTCACCTCGGCGGCCAGCCGGTCCGGCGCCCGCTTGCCGCGCGCGGCGTCGAGGTCGCGCTCGACCGCGGCCAACTCCTCGGCCAACTCGGTGCGCCGACGGGCCAGTCCGCGCCGTCGGGCCCGCGCGTCGGCGAGCTGGGCGGCCACCGAGTCGGTGAAGGCGGCCACGTCGCTCGGCGCGGCGTCGCCCGCGGCCAGCGCGCGGGCGTACGTGCCGCCCGCCCGCTCGGTCAGCCGGGCGAGGAACCCCACCCGCTGCTCCTCGATGCCGTCCGCGTCGTCGAGTTCGGCCAGCTCGTCGGCCAGCTCACGACGGCGTTGTTCCAGGCCGACGACCTGCGCGTCGCCGCTGCGGGCCTGCCGCCAGGTGGTCACGTCCACGCCGAGCACGCTGGCCCGGCCCCGACCGGCGACCCGGACCGAGTCCCGCCGCAGGCCGAGTGGGAGCGGCGCGACGCGCAGCCGGTGCTGGCCGGCGGCCAGCCGGGTGCCGCCGCGCCGGGTCACCCGGGCCCGGTCCGGATAGACGGTAACGCCGACGACGGGGGCATCGATCTCCACAGTCTCCACGGCGGCGAGGGTAGCCGAGCCGTGCCCGCCTCCCGGCCCTCGTCAGCGACCGGCGGCGACGCCGGTCAGACGGCGGAGCGGGGCGCCGGTACGGGTGGGGCAGCGGCCCGCAGCCGCGCCAGCACCACCGGGTCGATGCGGCCGGGCACCAACCGTGCCTCCAGGTTCTCCAGCCCGGCCCAGGCCACCAGGGCGTCCTCGGGCTCGGTCGGGTCGGCCGGATGGCCGAGCGCGGTCAGCAGCCCGGCGACCTCGCTGGCGAGCGCGCCGGCCAGGTCGAGCAGCGTGCCCGGGTCGGGGCGGCTGAACAGCAGGGTGTGCACGGCCAGCAGCCGGTCGAGTTCGGTGATCGGGTCGGGGTGGTCGTCGACCCGCAGGTCGATCATGACGTCGCCGGTGCCGCCGTACCCGCCGCCGCGCCGGACCACCAGCAGCCCGGCGCTCTGCTGACCCCGCCGGTCGCCGCCGGCCTGCTGCCCGGCGCGCAGCGCGGCGAGCAGCCGGTGCGCGAACGGCAGGTCACCGCCGGCCAGCCAGCTGTCCCGCAGTGCGTCGACGACCTGCGGACCGGTGAGGATGTTGCCCTGCGCGGCCCAGCCGTCGCCCGCCTGGCCGCCGGCCCAGTCGCGGCAGTGGGCGCCGGTGTACGTGGCGCCGGGACCGGTCGCGGCGACCACGCCGAGTTGCCGGTGGTCGCGTTCCGGGTCGGCGGCGACCAGCCCGGCGACGACGCCGGTGGCGGTCACTCCGGTCCGCAGCAGGGCCAGACCCTGCGGCCGGTAGGCCAGGTTGACGTGCGCCTGGGTGGCGATCGCGCCGAGGTCGGCCCCGGCCGCCGGAACCAGGGCACCGGCGGCCAGGAACCGGCTGGCCACGGCGACACCGTGCAGCCGGCCGTCAGCGGAGCGGGCCACGAGGGAGAAGGTCACCCAGGAAGGTTAGCGCTGGTCACGGCGGTGTTGCCGGTCAGAAAGGGGTGGCGGCGGCCTCGGGTGGTCCCTTGCGGGCACGCCGGGCGTCGGCGAGCGCGACCGCGCCCAGCACGACCACCACCAGGGCCTCGGCGAGCAGCGGTGGATGGTGCAGCATCAGCGGCACCGAGGCGACCAGCACCAGCACGGCGACCCAGCGGGACGGGGAGACCCGGTTGAACACCTCGTACTCGAAGCGCGCCCGGCCGAGCAGGAACAGCACCGGCCCACCGATGATCATGGCGATCCAGGCCGCCTCGGGATGGTCCATCGGATGCTGGATGGCCAGCTCGTAGCCGACCGCGGTGGCGGTCAGCCCGATCACCATGACCAGGTGGGTGTCCGCGGCCGAGCGGCCGATGCTGGCCGGCCGGCGGGCCGCGGCGACCGCCTCGGCGAGGATCTGCCCGGCCCGCTGCACGTAGATGCGCCACAGCAGGATCGTGATCGCCAGGGCCAGCGCGAAGGTGCTGGTCCGCGCCGGTTCGTAGCCGCTGTCGCTGTACGAGAAGCCGGCCACCAGGATCGTCTCACCCAGCGCGATGAGGAAGAACTGCTGGTAGCGCTCGGCCAGGTGCCGGCCGGCGATGTCCCAACGGGAGACCGCCGAACGGCCCAACCCGGGCACCGGGAAACCGAAGCGGCCGGCAAGATACTCCAACCCCAACGCGAGGCTCCACAGCCACACCCGCAGGGTGGTCGGCAGCAGGGCACCGGTGATCCACAGGACGCCGGTGGCGGCGTAGGTGATCGCCATCCTGGCCTTCAGCTGGCGTTCCGGCGTGCCGACCGTGAGCAGGATCAGCGGCCGGCTGAGCTGGGCGGCCACGTACGCCGTGGCGAACGCCAAGCCGGTGGTGGTGAAGGCGCGGGGAATCGCCACACCCATCACCATGCTGGCCACCAGCGCGGTGATCACGATGAGTTGCAGCCCGCTGTGGTGCGGGTCGTAGCGGCTGGTCGACCAGGCGGTGTTCTGCCACACCGCCCACAACGCGAGCAACAGCAGCAGGGTCTTCGCCCCGCCGGTCACCGGGGACCAGCCCACCGCGCCACCGGGCTCCAGCGCGAGATCCTCGAAGGCCCGGGCGGAGATCCGGGTGAGCGCGAACACGAAGACCAGGTCGAAGAAGAGCTCCAGGAACGTGGCCCGGCTCGGATCCTGGGTGACCGGAGGCAGCCGACCGGCCTGACTCGCCACGGTCAGCCGTCCCACTCGTCGGTTCCGCCCACCCCGCTGTGGTAACACCGCCGGTGCCGGCCGGGCAGGTGAACGCAGAAACCGACGTGCTCCGAGGGCGACTCAGAGGCCGCCGCCACCACCTCCGCCGCCCTCGCCCGCGTCCCCGTAGCCGCCGCGGATCCCGCCGCCACCGGCCAGGCCGCGGCCCTGCCGGCGGGAGGTCCGGCGCAGTCCACGGCTGGCCCGGGCGGCGGCGGCCAACCGCTGCTCGCGGGTCAGCGGGCGGCGGGCCCGTCGACGGCGGATGACGAACAGCGCCGCGGCGGTGGCAGCCACCACCACCGCGACCAGCACGATGAGCGAAACGATCCCCGTGGTCATGCCCGCAGGGTAGAAGGCATCGGCCAGCCTCAACGTGGCCGGCGCAGCGGCCCCGGACGTACCGACCAGTAGCATCGACGCCACCACGACCGGGCGGCCCGCAGCGCGCCGGTGTAGACGGTGGCCGCGTCGGCGGCGGCACCGGCCTGCGCGTCGGTCACCCCACCGGGGGCGAACCCGACCTGGTTGACCAGCCGGGCCAACTCGTCGACCGCCGGGTACGCCGCCGCCGACGGCCCACCCTCGGTGACCCCGGCCCGGTCCAGGGCCCGGCGGGCCGCCGCGGCGACCTCGGTGGCCGACAGGTCGGCGGCCACCGGATGCCCGGCCAGCCACAGCGCGTCGGTCACCTCCCGCCAGGCACCGGCGATGCGCTGGCCGGCGCCGCCCCGATGCAGCCGGTTGCGGGTCTGTGCCCGGCGCAACCCGAACAGGGTGGCCAGCAGCGCCGCGACCAGCAGCAGGAAGCCGCCGGTAGTGCCGGCCACCAGGACCGGCGTCGACCCGCCGGCACCGTCGTCGGGGCGGCCCGGTGCGGCCTGCGGCGACGGTGACTCGGTCGGCTCCAGCGTCGGCTCCGGCTGCTCCGACGGCGGCGGCTTGTCCGGCTGCGGCCGGAAGTCCTCCTCCACCGGGCGGGGCTCGTCGTCGGGGCGCGGCAGCGGATCGAACGGCACCCAGCCGAGGCCGTCGAAGAGCACCTCCGGCCAGGCGTACGCGTCCGCGGCCCGCACCGGCCCGTCGGCGGGTGCGGCGAAGCCCACCACCACCCGGGTCGGCAACCCGGCCAACCGGCCCAGCACCGCGAACGAGGCGGCGAACTGTTCCGAGGTGCCCCGCTGTCCGCCGCCGTTACGCGGCCCGAACAGGAAGAACGCCAGGTTCGGGTAGGCGTGGCCACTGGGGGCGTCGGCCACCAGCCGGTAGTGCTCGGCCAACCACTGCTCGATGGCCGCGGCCCGCGCGTACGGTGCACCGTTCTCCTCGGCCAGCTGGGCGGCGAGCCGGCGCAACTGTTCCGGTGTGCCGTCGGGGACGTGCAGCACCCGGGCCACCTCGTCACCGGCCGGGGTGTTCGCGGTGCCCAACAGGTTGACGTCCGGACGTTCCCGATCCGAGAGCACCGTGTACCGCAGCCCGGGTGCCAGCCCGTCGGGGCGGATCAGGGTGCCGGTGCCCGGGTCGTACGCCACCCGCGCCCCGGTGACCTCCCGCGGGGTCGCGACCGCCGGCAACAACCGGCCGCTGAGATCACCCACCGTGATCTCCTGCCGGACCGTCTGGACGGTGGCGTGCGGTGCCGGCGGCACGGCCGGCAGGATCCGGCCCGCGTTGCGGTAGGTCGCCCCGACCCGCCAGGTGACCCCGTCGTAGTCGCTGAGCACCGCCAACCGGATGCGTACCCCGCCACCGGCGGCCGGCGCCGAGTCCGCCGAACCGGTGACCCCGTCGGCGGGCTCCGCGGCGGTGCCATCCCGGTCCGTGGTCACCTGGAACAGTTGCTGGTCCGGATTCAACGCCCAGCCGGAGATGCGGATCAGCGGATTCTCGTCCAACGTCTGCACCTGCGGCGGCTCCACGTACCGCCGCGGGTCCACCGGGCGGTCCCGGACCAGCGCGCCGACCGCCGGGCCGAGCAGCGCCGCCACCGCCACCAGCACCGCCGTACCGGCCGCCGACGTCGCCGCCAGCCGGGCCCGCAGCCGGGCGCGTACCGCCGGGGCCAACGCCTCGACCAGATCGTCGCCGGCGGGCCGGGCGGAGGCCGCCAGACCAAGCGCGGCGAGCGCCACCAACGCCAGCGTCTCACCGACCGCGGCGTCGGCGTTCGGCCCCACCACGTACACCGCGCCGACGAAGAGCAGCGCCGGCGGCAGGTAGCCCAACAGCACCCGCCCGGCCCGCAGCGCCACCTCCGCGCCGGCCAGCCCGGCCAGCCAGGCGGCCACCAACGGCACCAGCACCGTGTCCGGCGTCGGCTCCACCGGAATCATCGCGGTCAGCAGCCGGGGGATGCCGTTTGCCGCGGCGTCCCCGGTGATCTGCGCGAAGTCGCCCGGCAGCCCGGCCCGGTCCGCGGCCAGCCGCAGGCACCACCCGGTCCACGCCCCCATCGCCAGCACCGACACCGGGGCGACCAGCCAGGACGGCAACCGCCGGGCCGCGACACTGACCAGCACCGATCCCAGCGCCGCGCCGGCCACCAGCACGGTCAGCAGCGAGCCCGCGTACACCCGGCCGAGCGCCACCCCGGCGAGCGTGACCATGCCGACGAGGGCCAGCGGCACCGGCACGGCCCGCAGCAGCCTCACCACCGGCGTACCCCGTCCCACTCGGCCGCGAACGCCGCCCCGTCGGCGACGTCCACCACCACCAGGCCGGCGGCCCCCGGCGGCGTCGGCTCCGCCGCGCCGAACACCCCCACCACCACCGACGGGTACGCCCCGCGCAGCGCGCCGACGTGCCCCAGGTCGTCCCGGCCGCCCGGCCCGGTGAGCACGACCAGGGTGTCGCCGAGGCGATCCCGGCGCAGCCGCGCCGCCGCATCCGCCAGCGTGCCCGCACCGGTCAACGACACCGCGGCCAGCCGGTCCAGTGGCCCCACCGGCGCACCGGAGCCGTCGCCGCCGGACGCCACACCTCCCCGGCCGGTCCCGTCGCCGCCGTGGCCGCCCGGCCGGGCCGAGTCGGCGGATGCGGCCCGGTCGACCGGCCGGATCGCCCCGGCGGGCGCGGTCTCGGCGGCGACGAAGAGCAGCACCACCGGCAGGTCCTCCCGCACCGCCGCGGTGATCACCGACGCCGCCGCCTCACACGCCGACTCGAACGACTCGGCCACCCCGTCGACCCGATCCGGATGTGCGGCGAGCCGGTTGTCCAGCAGCACCACGATCCGCGGCAGGCTGGTGTCCACGTTCTCCCGCACCATCAGCTCACCGACCCGGGCACTGGTCCGCCAGTGCACCCGCCGCAACTCGTCACCGACCACGTACTCCCGCAACGAGTCGAAGGTGATCGAGCCGTGCGGTACCGCGTCGACCCGCCCGTCGAGGCTGCGACCGGCGCCGGTGGGCACCGCGCTCAGCGGATGGATCCGCGGGTGCACCCAGACCGGCACGCTGTCGCCGTAGGAGCGGGCCAACACGACCAGGCCGAGCGGGTCGCGGCGGGTCACCCGCAGCGGCCCCACCGGCACCACGCCCCGACGGCTGGTCGGCACGTCGTAGCGGACCGTGGTGTCCGCCCCCGGGCGCAGCCGCAGCACCGGTACCGGCACCGGGCGCTCGCCGCACCGGTCGACGGCCAGCAGGCTCGCCGCCGGCAACCGGCCCGCGTTGCGGACGGTCAACGTCATCGCCGCCGGCTCGCCGCGGGCCACCCGGTCCGGGTCCGCCTGCCGGTGCACCCGGAGCCGGGGCCGCCACGCGGCGGTCACCACCGCCAGCGCCAGGGCGCCGCCGGCCGCCGCACCGAGCACCGTCAACTCCGGGTACGCGAACCGGAAACCGGCGCCGAGCAGCAACACGGCGGCGGCGAGCAGACCGGTACCCCGGGCGGTGATCCGCATGTCGACCCGCCGGTCAGGAGTGTGCCGGTGCCGGCTGGCCCGACGGCAGCGGCACCGGCACCGAGGCGACGGCCTGACGCAGTACGTCCGCGGCGGTCACCCCGCGCACCTGCGCGTCGGGGGTGAGCAGCAGCCGGTGGGCGAAGACCGGTTCGGTCAGCGCCTTCAGATCCTCCGGCATGATCCAACCTCGGCCGTCGATCAGCGCGTACGCGCACGCCGCCCGGGTCAACGCGATCACGCCCCGGGGGCTCACCCCGACCCGTACCTGCGGATGGGTGCGGGTCGCCGCGGCCAGCCGCACCGCGTACGCGTACAGCGGCTCGGCGATGTGCACCCGCAGCGCCATCCGGACCATCTCCCCGACGGTCGCGGTGTCGGTGACCGCTGCCAGCGCCTCGGGCGACCGCACCGTGGCCCCACGCAGCACCTCCACCTCCACCGACTCGTCCGGGTAACCGACGGAGAGCTTCACCAGGAACCGGTCCAGTTGCGCCTCCGGCAACCGGTACGTGCCGTCCATCTCCACCGGGTTCTGCGTCGCCACCACCAGGAACGGCTGCGGCACCGGATGCCGCACCCCGTCCACGGTGACCGTCCGCTCCTCCATCACCTCCAGCAGCGCCGACTGCGTCTTCGGCGACGCCCGGTTGATCTCGTCGGCGATGACGATGTTGGCGAACACCGGGCCCGGATGGAACTCGAAGCCCCGGGTGGCCTGGTTGAAGATGGTCACCCCGGAGACGTCCGACGGCAACAGGTCGGGGGTGAACTGGATCCGCCGCCACTGCCCCTTCACCGTCGCCGCGATCGCCCGCGCCAGGGTGGTCTTACCGACTCCGGGCACGTCCTCCAGCAGCACGTGCCCCTGGGCGAACAACGCGGTCAACGCCAGCCGGACCACCTGCGGTTTGCCGAGCACCACCGCGTTGACGTTCTCGGCCAGCCGGGCGGCCAGGGCGGCGAAGCCCTGCACCTCCTGCTGGGTGAGCGGTTCCTGGCTGTTCACGGTGGTGCTCCTCGGCTGGGGGGTCAGCAGGTCGGCAGGACGTTGATGTTGTCGCCGCCCTCCAGGTTCAACCAGGCCCACGGGATGTAGTTGCGCCCGCTGTACTCGACCCGTACCCACCAGGTGCTGCGCTTGTCGTCGTTGTAGACGTACGCGTACACCTCCTCGCCCCGGATCTTGCAGTGCGCCTGCAACCGGGTGCCCGGCCTCGCCCAGCCGACCTGCCGGTCGTTGTCCTGCCGGGGCACCGAGAAGATCTCGTTGCCGTTTCGGCCGTCGCGGTCCCGGTCACAGTAGGTGCGCTGGTCGGGCTCGCTGCCGTTGACACAGGTCGCGATGCCGTACAACGCCTGCGTCTGCTGGGCACGGGTCGCCGTGCCCGAACCCGCGGCGTTGGTCGCCGTCACGGTGAAACCGTAGTTGGTGCCCGGCGTCAACCCGGTCATCGTGATGCTCGAACACGGCCCGCTCCTGGCCGGCTGACCCGACCGGCTCAACGTGCAGGTCGCCTGCCCGCCCCCGGCGTCCACGGTGAACGTCACCGTCACCGCCGTCGCGGTCGCCGACGAGCCGGTCACCGTCACCCGTGGCGGCGCCACCGTCCGCGCCGTCGTCGTCGCCTCCGGCCCCTCGCCGGCCTCGTTGACCGCGCGGACCCGCACCGTGACGTTCTGCCCGTCGCCGAGGCCGGTCAGCGTCGTGCGGGTGTCGGTGACCTCGCTGCGCCGATCGCCCACCTCGACCACGTACCCGGTCACCGGCCGGCCGTTGGCCTGTGCCGGCGCCCACTGCACCGCCACCGTCCCGGACTGGTCGGCCACCGTGCCCGCCCGCAGTTCGAGCGGCTCACCGGGCACCGTGAACGGCACCACCGTGTCGCTGACCGCCGACGCCTCCGACGCCGCGCCCTTGTCGTTGACCGACACCACCGTGAACGCGTACTGGGTGCCGTACTCCAGCTCACCGGCCTTGATCACCAACTCGGTACCGGTCGACTCACCGACCGGGGCGTTCGTACCGGCCGAGGTGGCCGTCACCGCGTACCGGGCGATGGAGTTGCCCTGCCCGTTCGCCGCCGGCCAGCTCACCTCCACCGTGCCGTCCGCCCGCGCCTCGGCGGCGACGCTGGCCGGTGGATCCGGCACCTCCGCCGTCGGCGTCACCGGATTGCTGCGCCGGGACGGGCCGGCGCCCTCGGCGTTGACCGCGTGCACCGAGAACTTGTACGTCTCCCCGTTGGTCAACCCGGTGACCTGGACCGACCGTTGGTTCGCACCGACCTCCAGCCGCTGCCCGGCGCCCTCCACCACGTACCGGATGATCTGGGCGCCGTTGGCCGCTGCCGGTCGCCAACTGACCCGCGCCTGGGCGTCCCCGGCCGCCGCGGTCACGCTGCGCGGCGCGCCCGGCTTGCTGACCTGCGGCTTCTTCGGCGGCGGGGGCGGCGGCGGAGGCTCCACCGGAGGATCGCCACCGAGCACGTCGTTGGCGTACTTGTCGACCTCCCGCACCTCGTGCCGGTCGTTGACCACCCGGGCCGTCGCCGCGTCCGGCGCGTTGATGAACAGGTGGTTCTCCCGCACATCCAGCTCCAACGGCCCGCTCCACCTGCCCCGGATGGTCTCCACCACCTGGCCCGCCGCGTCGAACGCGTACACCACGCCCGCCGCGTCGTCGGCACAGTAGAAACGGCCCGCCCAGGCGACCGCGGCGCCGAGCCGGTCGCCCTCCCCCGGCACGGTGAACGACCGCACCTCACCGCCCTCGGCGACCGCGTGCACCTGTCGCTGCCCGGCCACCGTCACCGGCACCACCGGACCACTGGTACGCGCCGGCAGCGTGCCCGGCCCGGTCAACGTCTGCGCCAACGCCGCCCGGCGCACCGCGCCCCGCACCACCGTGACCAGCGCACCGGCGGTACGATCCAGCACCGCCACACCGTCGTCCAGCGTGGAGACCACCAACTCGTGGCTCGGCTCGGCCACCTCGTGCGTCTCGACCTGCTTCGGGCTCACCGCCGCACCGGGCGCCGAGCCCGACGGCAACGGCGCCGGGGTGATCGCCGACACCGTCCCCTCGGTCGGCACCGCGATCCACAACCGACCCGCACCGTCGAACGTGCCGCCGGTGATCCCCGGCGGATACCGCACCGGCTCGCCGACCGGCGCCAACGACCGCGGGTCCAGCTGCCGCACCACACCCTGCACCGCGTCCACCACGAACGCCGCGTCCTCGTGCAGCGCCACGCTCACCCCGAGCCCGGGCGCGGTCGGCGTGGTCGCGGTGATCTGCAACGTCGCCAGGTCCAACGTGCTGATCTGGCCGGTGTGCAGATCCCGCAGCACCAGCACCCGGTCGGTCTGCACGACCTGCATCGGGTGCCGACGCGCCGCCGGCACCTCCGTCCGGGTGTCCACCCGCGCGGTCACCCCGTTGACCCGGGCCAGCTCGCTACGCGCCGCGCTCCACAGCCAGGAACTCGCGTCGTAGCTGGCCACCGCGTTGTCCGCCGAGCCGAGGCCGAGCACCGTCAGCCCCATCGCCGCGAGCAGCGCCAGCACCGTACCCACGGTGACCAGACCACCCCGCAGCCGCGACCGGGAGCGGGTCGTGCGCGTCTCAACGGCCTCGTCGATGCTCGCCACAGCCGGCTGCCTTCCCGTCGTCCTGGCAGGTGGCGCCCCCGTAAGGCGACCCCTCCCCTGAGCCGGGAGCCATCATATGGTCACGCTACGGACGCCGGGAACCCGCACCGTCCGGCGATGGACACCCAGCGTGGCGTGTCGTCGGCGTGTCCGACCACTACTGTCCGAGCACCACCGTCCGGCCGCGACCGGACAATCGCGACCGGGTCAGTCCCGATCGCCGTCGCCCTCCCGAGAGGTGCACACCTGACTGGAGGTGGCGAATCGGTCGGTGCCGTAGACGGCGAGCACGGTGAAGCAGTAGTCCACCCGCGCGCTCAGCCCGTTCACGGTGTACCGCGTCCGCCCCGGCTCCACGGTGGCCAGTACGCCGAGCGGCTGCCCGGCCCGCCCACCGGCCACCATGAACGGCACCAGACCGTCCGACGGATCGGCCCAGGTCAGCGTGATCGTGGTCGAGTCGTCCCGCAGCTCCAGTTCCGTCGGCGGCGCGCCCGCCGCCACCGGCTCGGACGCACTCGGCCCGGTCGGACCGGGCACCCCCGGTGGCTCGCCCTGCCGGCCCAGCAGCAGCACACCCGCCCCGACCACCGCCGCGATGGCCACCACCACCGCGACCGCCGCCACCACGACGGCCGACCGGTTCGGCGCCGGCGGCGGGTCCGTCGCGGGCACCACCAGCGCACCCTGGTACGGCGGCGCTACCGGGGGCCGTCCCGGCACCACCGATCCGGGCTGTGCCCACACCGGCGCGGCCGGCTGTCCCGGTCCCGGCGGGTACCCGCCGCCGAGCGCACCGTGCTGCGGCGGCCCGCCCGCCACGCCACCGCCCTGCGGCCCGCCGGCCGACCCCCAGGTCGCCGGGGCGAGTACCGACGGCTGAACCGGCGGCGCGCTGGTCGGCGGTGCGCTGACGGGTGGGCCACTCACGGGCGGCGCGCTGGCGGGCAGCCCACTGACGGGCAGCCCACTGACGGGCAGCCCACTGACGGGCAGCCCACTGACCGGCGGTGCGCTGGTCGGCGGTGCGCTGGTCGACGGGCCGCTCACCGGCGGTGGCAGGCCGGCGTCCGGCGTGCCAGCCGGGCGCCTCGACTCCTCCTCCCACAGCGGCCCGATCTGCTGGACCCGGATCGTCGGCTGCGCCCACTCCGGATGCGTCGGCGCCGTCGATTCACTGGCGACCGTCGCCGAAGTGTCGGCGGCCGGTACCACCATCACCCCGGTCTCGTCCTCGGCCACCCGCTGCCGGGGTGCCTGCCATCCCGCCGCCGGACCGGCCGCCGACGGCACACCGGTCGACGGCGCCGGAGCCACCGGCGCCCCGGTCAACGACCCAGCAGGCGCCCCGGTCAACGACCCAGCGGGCGGCCCGGTCAACGACCCAGCGGGCGGCCCGGTCAACGACGCCACGGGCGACACTCGGGGAGCCGGCGGCACGGGCGGCACTCGGGGAGCCGGCGGCACGCCGGGCACGTGCGGACCGACAGCGGCCGGCGGAATCGCCGACGGTGCCGGTGGCACACCCGGTGGCGGCGGTGGCGGCGAGATCGGCGGCGCGGTGGACAGCCCGGCCGGTGGCGGCGAGATCGGCGGCGCGGTGGACAGCCCGGCCGGGGGCGGCGGGATCGGCGGCGCGGCAGACGGCGCGGCCGGAGGCGGCGGGATCGGCGCAACGGCGGGCGGCATGCCCGGCACCGGCGGCACAGCCGGAGGCGGCGGCACCGACAGCGTGCCCGGCACCGGCGGCACAACGGGCGGTACGGCCGGGGGTGGGGGCACCGGCGGCGTGCCGGGCGGCGGTGGCACCCGGGGTGCCGGTGGCACGCGGGGCGCGGCGGGTGACACCGGGACCCGCGGCGGTCCCACCGCCGTCGCGCCGTGCGGCTGCCAGGTCGTCGACAGCACGGCCAACGACACGGTCGGCTCCGCCAGGGCCGGGTGCGGGGGCGGCCCCGACGAGGCCGGCGGGGCGACGACGGGAGGCGGTGGTGGGGCGGCCGGGGCGGCGTCGCCGAGATACTCGCGTGCGGCGCGTACCGCCGGGTGGTCGGCGCCGAGCACCGCGGGCCCGGCGGCGGCGACCCGGCTGTAGTTGCGGCGGGCCTCGTGTCGGTTGCCCAGCTCGTCGGCGACGGACCCCAACTCGTACGACAACGCCAACATCAGCGGGTCGCTGTGCGGCCACCGGTGCTCACCGGCGGCGAACGCCTCCTCCAACACCCGGCGGGCGGCGCTCGGATCGTCCGCCTCCCGGTGCAGCCGGGCCAGCAGGTGCGCGGTGCTGAGCACGTCCGGATGATCCTTGCCGAACGGCGGCCGGGCCGACTCGACCGCGTCGGACAGCAGGTCACGGGCGGCGGAAAGGTTACCCGCCCCGCGCAGCGCCAGAGCCCGTTGCTGGGCGACGGTCAGAGGAGAGGCATGGGGCACACGGCCATGCTGCCGGGTACCCGCACCCCACCGCTACCCGACCCGCAGCCACCGCGTTCGACCGGCGCGATTCCCGGGTCGGACCGGTCGGGCCGGGTAGCGAATGCCGATGTGCATGATCCACCTGCGGCGTGTACAGTAACTCCCCGTGCGGCCCGCAGGGCGGCCTTGCGGTGGTGGACCACCAAGGTCGGCGCGGTAGGCTGAACAAGGCAAGTCCGGGTGGCGGAATGGCAGACGCGCTAGCTTGAGGTGCTAGTGCCCGTATAGGGCGTGGGGGTTCAAGTCCCCCCTCGGACACCAGTTTTGGTGGAGTTCCACCAGGCATGAACCAGATTCGATTCCGTGCTGGTATCGGGCCCGCATACCTGCGATAACACCTGATCATGGGCATCGGTGGGCTGTGCGTCACGGTCGGCGCGTAGCGGCGTTTTGCGGTTGGGCTGGTCATGACACGAACTGGCCGCGACCGTGAGCAGCTCATCGGCGTGCTGATTCCGGCACCGCTTCCCGGCAGACCGCGACCCCGTCCGGCGCCGCTGCCGGCGCTGCCCGCACCAGATTCGACTGCCGACGTTTCCCCGGACTCGGTGCTGATCGGTATGGCGCGTGCGGACCGGTCCGGTCGGGTGAGCGAACGGGGCCTGTTGGGCGCGCTGGGCTGGCCGGCGGGCCACCGTATCGACGTCCACCCGCACGGCGGCATGCTGGTGATCACCTCTGTGCGAGCTGGCCAGCAGGTGGTGGGCAGCCGAGGGGAGTTGCCGTTACCGGCCAGCGTGCGGCAGATGTGTGCGATCGTTCCGGCACAGCCGCTGCTGCTCGCCGCGATCGTCTCCCATGATCTGCTGGTGATCCATCCGGCCAGTAGCGTCGCGTGGCTGCTGGCCGACCTTCACGCCCAGGTGATCGGTGGTCGTCGTGTCGGCTGATCCCGCCCGTGTCGCTACTGCGCGGCAGATGCTGGCCCATCTGGGTGTCACCCTCGCCGATCTGCAGGCCGAGCCTGGTCCGGGCCTGCCGACACTGGCCGAGTACCTGCGCCCCAGGTTGTCGCCGCGGCCGGGCCAGGCACCCGCCGCACGTACGACACCTACTGGCAGCGGATGGCCGCCGCCTGGGGTGACCGTCGGTTAAACGCGGCCAGCGACATCGAGGCCATGCAGCGACAGGCCGCGACGACCGCCCGGTCGCGGCGTAACAGCCGCAGTGGCCGGCACGCCGGTGAGCTGATGATCGCCGCTGCCCGGGCGATCTACAACCGGGCTATCGCCGACGGGCTCATCGATCCCGCTGCCAGCCCTGCCCATCGGGTGGTCAAGCCCCGCCGACTCCCTAGCACCCGCCGCGCCCTGACCCCCGACGAACTGGAGGAAATCAACCTTGCTGCTCGGACCAGCGGCAACGACGTCATCCTCGACGCTCTTCTGCTGCGTCTGCACAGCGAAACCGCCTGCCGCCGTGGCGGCGCACTCGGGCTGCGACTGGCCGACCTGGACACCGGCCGCGGGCTGGTGCGGCTAACCGAGAAGGGCACCACCCTGCGCTGGCAACCCGTCACCCTCGACCTGGCCGCCCACCTCGACGACCACGCCCGCATCCGTGGCGCGGTATTGCCCAGTGACCGACTGTTGCGCTACCGCAACGGTCGGCCGATCACCAGCCGCCGCTACGACCACCTGTGGAAACGCATCGGCGAACAGCTGCCGTGGGCGGCCGCCCAGGGCATCTCCACCCACTGGCTACGCCACACCACCCTAACCTGGGTCGAACGCCATTACGGCTACGGCATCGCCCGCGCCTACGCCGGACACACCGACTCCACCGGCCCAGCCACCACCACCTACATCAAAGCCGACCTGCAAGCAGTCGCCACCGCACTGGCCGCCATGACCGGCCAACCACACCCGCTCGCCATCAATCGGAGGTGATGCCAATCGCCGACGTGGAAGCCCACGTTCGCGGGATACCTGCCGGCCAACAGCCTCACCAACCTCGGCCACGTTCACCAAAGCCTTCCTCCGAGGGCGATTCACGTATGTGGTTCCCCTCGTAACGTGGAGGCCAGAACTTGAGGGATAGAGGTTCATGGCTGAGACGAGACGCCGGTTCGATCCGGAGTTCCGCGCGGGCGCGGTCCGGATCGTGCGGGAGACCGGGAAGTCGATCGCGCAGGTAGCGCGTGATCTGGGGATCAACAGCGGCACCCTGGCCAACTGGGTTCAGCAGGATCGTGCCGCTCGTGGCGAAGCCGCTGCCGGGCAGCTGGCCGAGGACGAGCGGGCGGAGCTGGCGCGGTTGCGGCGGGAGAACGCCGAGCTGGCGATGGAGCGTGATGTCCTCAAGCGATCCGTGGTCCTGTGGGTCAAGGAAGCGACGGGCCGGTGAGCGTGGCCGCCTTCATCGCTTCCCAGAGGACCGAGCATGCTGTGCCGCACGCGGTGGCCTGCCGGGCCCTGGGGGTGTCCGAGTCGTGGTTCTACAAGTGGCGCGGCCGTCGGCCGTCACCCCGCCAGGATCGTAGGACCAGGCTGACGGACGCGGTCCGGCGCGTCTTCGACGCCTCGGGCGGCACCTACGGCAGCCCACGCGTCGGCGACGAGTTACGCGAGCAGGGCTGGCGGGTGTCGGACAACACGATCGCCGCGCTCATGGCCGAGCTGGGCCTGGTCGCCAGAGCGAAACGGCGCCGGCGTGGGCTGACTCGGCAGGGCAAGCGGCCAGCCGCCCCGGACCTGGTCAAGCGCCAGTTCACCGCGTCCGCGCCGGACGTGGCCTGGTGCGGCGACATGACCGAGATCGCTACGCAGGAGGGCAAGCTCTACCTCGCCACCGTCATCGACCTGTACTCCCGGCGCATCCTCGGCTACGCCATGGGCGACCGGCACGACGCCGGCCTGGTCGTCGCCGCGTTGAACATGGCCGCGGTCACCCGTGGCGGCGACGTCGCCGCAGTGATCTTCCACAGCGACAGAGGCAGCGAATACTGCTCGGCCGACTTCGCCCGGACATGCGCCCGCTGGAAGGTACGCCAGTCGATGGGCCGGGTCGGCTCGTGCTTCGACAACGCCGTGGCCGAGGCCACCTTCTCCACCATCAAGGTCGAGTACGTCCACCGCCACCAGTTCCGCACCCGTACCGAGGCCCGGCTGAAGATCGCCACCTGGATCACCGACTTCTACAACCGGCGCCGCCGCCACTCCGTCTGCGACGGACGCTCACCGATCGACTACGAACGGCCAACGACCCGCGTTCTGGAGAACCAGGCCGCATAACCGAGTCCTCCACGATTCCAAGGGATTGACACGTACTTTGTGTGTTGGGCAGTGAGGGCTTCCACTCGGCCGGGCGGCGACGTCGTCGTGCTGGCCGGGCACGTCGCGGTACGCCTCAATCAGCGAGCGGATTCCGCCCAGACGTGGGCGCCCGTCACCTCGACGCCTGGCACGTTTGCCAGTAGGCGATCGGGATCGGCCAGGCTGGCGATGCTGCGGAGTAGGTCGTCCCCGAGTTCTGCGGCAGCACTCTCGAGATCGTCCTCTTCATCGTCCCAGTCAATGCTCACGGCGCGCAGGTGCTGGACGGCGAGTTCGGTGATCGCGGCGGGGTCATCGACACGGACGGTGAGGCGGCAGTGAACCTGCACCGTCGCAGATTGCGGCGTCGTCATGTGTTGATGCTCCCATGATCGGTGTCGGGATGGCGTGCCGCCTCACTCGGAGGGTGATAGAGCTGGTCAATGCATCGGCCCACTGATATGTAAGATCCTTAACAGATCGAAGCAATGTCGCGCAACCCTCGATCCTCCGTGTTGACGTATAGGTGCAGGTTAGCAACGAGTGACGGCTTAATCACTCAGACTTCACTTGACCGATACGGAGCGTGTTGTTTCGCTTACCGGGTCGGAGCGAGTCATCGCTACCAGATCGACGGGGGTTGGCGCCCGGACGTCGTGCTGGATCGCTTCAACACATCCATCCTGTCCGTCCACATTGGAGGCGATATTGCTCCGCTCCCGCTCCCTGGTCGTGCCGGCCGCAGCGACGCTGCTGCTGGCTGGCCTCGCCGTGCCGGCCGCTCCGCCGGCACAGGCGGCCCCTCCACCCAGCGCCGTACCAAAACCGCAGCAGTACGCGACCGAGGCCGCCGACGTCATGTCCGCACGTGTGCTGGCCAGGCTTTCCGGCAAGCGCGTCGAAGCCCTCTCCGAACGCGACGAGTCCGCCACCACGTGGGTCAACCCTGACGGATCACTGACCTCCGAACTGTCCTCCGGGCCGATCCGCTTTCAGCGCGACGGCAAGTGGGTCGACGTCGACCTCACCCTCGAACCCGCCGCTGACGGCAGCATCATCCCCAGGGCCCACCCAGAGGGACTGCGGCTCGGCGGGGCCGGCGGCACGCGGGCGCGGTCGATGGCCGAAACCCGCACCGCCAAGGCCCGCACCCTAGCCACCATCGGCGAGGGCGACCAACAAATCACACTGCAGTGGAAGGGTGGACTGCGAAGCGTTCAACGCATGAACACCTGTTTCCGGCAGGTGTGCAGGGTGCGTGTGGCCGAATCCCCCCTCGGACACAAGAATGTGGCGGCTGCGCCCAGGGTACGTACTGGTGGTCAAGCATGCTTGACCACGTGAATCTCCTCCTCTTCACGGTCTCTGCCCGGCTGGTTCCGGGTGGTGGTGGCCGTGGTTGACACCTCGGTGGGCCCGGTGATTCCACCGGCGCTCCCGACGCGACGCGCGGGGTGGGCGTAGCGCGGTGGAGCAGCTGATCGCCGCGTTGCGGTGGCCGAATCAGCGGGCGGTTGGAGAACCGGCTGGCCAACGGCATCGACCTTCGGCTCGACGGTGGCAGCGCCGGGTAGGCCCGTGTGACCGGCTCCAGCCGGTCGCGCGGCCGTCTTCATCAGGTGGCGGTGAGCGTCTCGGCCAGTCCGACAGCGGTCGACTGCAGCAGGAGTTGGAGCCGGGGACGGAAGTCGAAGGCGACGTGGCCCCATTCCGGCACCTGCTCGTACAGCGCCGCGAGGGTGGGAGTGGGGTTCGAGACCTGCCAGAAGTTGGCGGCGAAGGCGAGTGTGGCCGCCAGTAGCGCCTGGATCTGGTCGACGGTCATGCTGCTCGCCCGGTCCAGGGCGGCCACGATCTCGTCGTAGGCGGCGAAGGCCTTGGTCTTGTACTGCCGGGCGCGCTCGATGTCGACGTCGCCTTCCAGGCTCAGCGTCACATGGGTCAGCAGGTCGCAGAAGACCGGCAGGGACGCGATGGTGTCGGCCAGCACCAGAGCCACCTCGCGCGGCCCGAGGCCGTCGCTGTCGCGCACCTTGTCGATGATCGCGGCGCTCCACTGCTGCCAGCCGCGTTCGGCCAGTTCGAGAAGCAACTCCTCCTTGCTGGCGTAGTAGCGCCGCACCCCCGTGCGGTGCAGGCCGGCTCGCTCGGTGACCGGGGCCAGCGTCACGAACCGGACGCCACCCCGCTCGAGGGCCACCGCTTCGGCGGCCACCAGCAAATCCTCGGAACGACGCTGCTTGTCATCGATCGATCGTGCCCGCTGACGCATGACCCCACCATAACGCACCTTGTGCTGCGCTACGTCTTCCGCGTATGCTGACGCCACTTAACGCATCACAGGGTGCGTTAAAGGAGGGAACCGCCATGAAGGCAGTACAGGTCACCGAGTTCGGCGACGCGAAGGTCCTGGTGCTCACGGAGCTGCCGGACCCCGAGCTCGGGCCCGGCCAGGTGGCGATCGACGTCACCCACGCCGCGGTCGGGCTGATCGACGTCTACCTCCGGCAGGGGCTGTACGAAGGCGTGCCCGGTCTGCCGCAACCGCCGTACGTCCCGGGCCTCGAGGTCGCCGGCACGGTCCGGGCCGTCGGCGAGGGCGTCACCGATCTCACGATCGGCGAGAAGGTGGTGACCCTGTCGGCGTCGGCCACCGGCGGCTACGCATCGGTGTACGTCAGCGACCGGGCCAGGGTGCTGTCGACCCAGGCCTACGACCTCGACCCCGCGCTGGCGGTGGCCGTCGTGCCCAACGCGCTGATGGCACATGTCGCTCTCACCGGTCCGATCCAACTGCACCCAGGTGAGCGGGTCCTGGTGCACGGCGCGTTCGGCGCCCTGGCGGCGGCGTTCCCCGGTGTCGCCAAGCAGCTCGGGGCGGCCCGGGTGGTCGGCACCGTGCGCAACGACCGGGTGGCCGCGGCGGCCACCAGCAGGCTGCCGTACGACCAGATCGTCGACTCGGCCACCATGCTGAGCGTCCTCGGCGACGAGAAGTTCGACGTGATCGTCGACCCGGTCGGCGGGCAGGTCCGCACCGAGAGCCTGCAACTGCTCGCCCCGGGCGGCCGGCTGCTGCTGGTCGGCAACGCCAGCGGCGAGTGGGAGCACGGCGTCAACGGCAACACGATCTGGCAGGGCAACTTCATCGTGGCCGGCTTCAACGCCGGTGGCTACCTGCCGGCGCACCCGGAAGCCGTCCCCGCCGCCGCGGCCGCCGCCCTGACCGCCGCGTCCTCCGGGCTCGCCGACACCGAGATCGAGTTGCTGCCCCTCGCGGAGGCGGCGACCGCCCACCAGCGACTGCAGGAGCACACGGCCCAGGGCCGCGTCGTCCTCGTCCCGTGAGACCGCTTGACCTCTCGGCCCCCGCACCGGCTCGTCCGAATCAACAGGAGACCATCGTGAGCACCCGCCCCAAGAACAACTTCGTCACGAAACTGGCCGGTCGGCTCGGACAGCGGATGCTGAAACTTCCGCCGGCCGTCACCCGCGAGGTGACCGTGGAACGGGACATCCCGATCACGGTCGAGGACGGGGTAACCCTGCTCGCCGACCACTGGGCGCCCGCGGGCTCCGCCGGCATCGCGCTGGAGCAGCTGCCCACCGTGGTGGTGCGGACCGCGTACGGGCCGGGTGGCCCGCTGGGGTGGATGTACGGCCGGGCCATCGCCGAGCGCGGCATGCATGTGCTGATGGTGCGCAGCCGGGGCACCTTCGGCTCCGGTGGCACGTTCCTGGCGATGCGGCACGAGCGGGAGGACGGGCTGGCCACCCTGCGCTGGCTGGCGGACCAGACGTGGGCCAGGGGCGGCGTGGTGCTGGCCGGCTCCAGCTACTTCGGTTACACCCAGTGGGCGGTCGCCGCCGAGGCGCCGGTGCAGGTCAAGGCGATGGTTCCGCACATCACGTCGTCGCGGCTGGCGCTGACCCTGCTGCGTCCCGGTCGTTTCGAACTCGACACGCTGACCAACTGGGTGTGGAACACCGAGACGCAGGAGCGACCGCGGGCGTTGCTGCGGTCCATGCTGGGCCTGGACCGTAAGCGCGTCGCCGCGGCGATGAACACGCTCCCGTTGACCGGTGTGGACAAGGCGCTGCTCGGTCACGAGTCGCCGTTCTTCCAGGAGACGGTGCGTTACGACCAGAACGACCCGTACTGGAAGGACGTGGACCACAGCGGCGCCGTCGGTGACGTGACCGTGCCGGTCAGCTCGATCACCGGGTGGTACGACATCTTCCTGACCGACCAGCTGCGCGACTTCCAGGCCCTGGCCGCAGCCGGCCGTGGCCCCCGGCTGACCGTCGGCCCATGGTGGCACGCCGACCCCGTGGGCATGGGCGCCGCGATCGAGCAGGTGGTCGATTGGGGGGCCGCGCTCGCGCGGGGCGAGCAGCCGGCCGACCGGGCGCCGGTGCGGTTGTTCGTGATGGGTGTCGGGCAGTGGCGTGACTTCGACAAGTGGCCGCCGGCGGGGTACCCGCAGCAGCGCTGGCACCTGCGCTCCGGCGGCGCGCTGGAGCGGGGTGTGAACCCGGCCTCGCCGCCGAGCACCTTCACCTACGACCCGAACGACCCGACCCCGTCGGTGGGCGGGCCGAAGCTGGACGGTAACGGTCCCGGCCCCAAGGACAACCGGTCACTGGAGAAGCGGGCGGACGTGTTGACCTTCACCTCACCGGTGCTGGAGTCCGACCTGGAGGTCATCGGGCAGGTCACGGCACAGGTGTGGCTGCGCGCCGACCGGCCCAGCAATGACCTGTTCGTCCGGCTGTGCGACGTCGACGAGCGCGGCAAGTCGATCAACGTGTGCGACGACCTGGTCACCGTTCGGCCCGACGGCACGACCGAGGTGACCGTGGAGCTGTCACCCACCGCGTACGTCTTCCGGCGCGGTCACCGCCTGCGCGTCCAGGTGAGCGCCGGGGCGTTTCCCCGGTTCGCCCGCAACCTCGGCGGGGACGAACCGGTCTCGACCGCCACGACCGCCCACGTCACCCACCTCGAGATCCTGCACGACGGCGACCACCCCTCCGCGATCCTGTTGCCGGCGAAGGCCTGAACCCGGTCCTCAGCCGGCGGTGACGCGTGCCCGCATGCCGTTGCGCCGGCCTTGACGGCGTAGTGGGCCCGGAGACTGCCGCAGGTGCACGAGGCACTGACCGGTCGGGACGTCGCCCGCGGCACCACGGTCGGCACCTACTACCGCTGACCGCGCCCCTCGTCGCGGCCGAAGGCGAGCAGCCGGATCCCGGCGGCGTCGAGGGCGTGCTGTTCGGCGGCGCTGCGTGGGGTCCGGCCGGTGGCCTTGTCGATCAGGGTCAGCCGGTCCCAGCCCAGTTGCGCGGGTAGCGGCCGGCCGCCGGTGAGCAGCTCCCCGATCACCCGGCCGGCCGCCGGCGTCAACCACGGTTCGCGGTCCAGCGCCGCGGCCAGGTCCAGGCCGTGCACCCCGACCTCCACCACCCGGGTACGGAGGAACTCGGTCACCGTCATCGCGTCGCCGTGGCGGGTGCGTACCGTCCGTTGGGCCGGGTGGGCGTCGACGGCGGTGAGGGTGGCCCGCCAGGCCCGGTCGAAGTCCGCGGCCCACGGCCCGTCGGGCTGCCGCCCCGGCGCCGCACGGTCGGGTTCGGCACCCGTGGCGACCGCCGCAGGACCGGCGGCGTCGACGCGGGCGGCGTGGATGCGATCGGCGTCGACCTGCCGGGTGAACTTGGCCGCGCCGAAGTAGCCGGCGGCGTCGACGTCGGCGTGCTCGGGTGCCGGGCCGGTCAGCATGCCGGCCAGCCGGCCGACGCCGGTGCGTACGTGTGCCAGCAGTTCGGCCACGGTCCACGGCACGCAGCGGGTGGGGCGGCCCAGGTCCGCCGGGTCAAGGGTGGCCAGCACCTCGGTGAGCCGGGCGCACTCGTCGTGGAAGGCGGTGCGGACCGGGTCGTGGTCGCGCTCCCCCGCCCCGCGTTCCCCGGCCCCCGACGACGCCATCCCGGGCAAAGCCGCTCCGGACGGATCCGTCCCGGCCGCGGCCGATCCTTCAACCGGACACTCGTCACCTCCGTTGCCCGCCGGATCAGCCCTGGTGACGGGGGACGATCCGGTGCACGGCGGAGAGCACCAGCGCCATCACCACCCCCATCGACCCGGCGATGCCGGCGGCGCTGCCGGCGTAGCCGACGAACAGCGGCCGGCGGGTCAGGTCGGTCGGCACGGTGCCGCGCAGGTCCAGCAGCCAGGACAGCGCCACCACGCAGGCCACGATCCCGAGCAGGCCACCGACGGCGAGCAGCAGCACGGTGCCGCGGTGCGCGTCTGCCGCCGCCACCTGTGCCTGTTCCCGCTGGGTGACCAGCAACAGCAGACCGGCCAGGGCGGCCCACACCCCGACCACCAGGAAGGCGGCCACCGCGTCGCTGGGCCGGTGCCAGCCGGCCGAGAGGGTGGCCACCCCGGCGGCCGCCGCGTAGCCGGCGCCGACGACGGCGGCGAAGGCGCGCCCCTTGGGCGGCAGGACGAGCACCAGCGCCACCGCCACCGACGCGGCCACGGTGGTGTGCCCGCTGGGCAGGCTGTTGCCGACGTACGCCCGTTCCAGGTCGATGCCGTAGTCGGGCCGGCCCAGGCCGTACTTCAGCAGTTGGGTGCTGACGTTGGACCCGGCGATGACCATGGTGGCCGCGACGGCCAGGGCGACCCGGCCCCGGATCAACGCGATGAAGCCGATCATCAAGGTGGCCGCCAGCAGGGACACCACCGACATCGCGTTGAGGATCCGGTTGACCGGATCCTCGATGTGTTCACGGCCGATCCGGTTGCCGGTCAGAGCCACCGTGTCCAGCCACTGCCCGGTGCCGGTGTGCAGGGCCAGTCGCCAGACGGCGAGGAACGCCGCCGTCTGGACGAGGACCAGCACGACCAGCCAGACCGCAGTCCCACCCCTGGGCGTCACGCGCACCCGCACAACTTAGCGGCCCGGTGTGGCCGGCCGACCGGTGGCCCGCCGACCTCACCGGGATAGGTTTGCGGGCAGGTGAAGGAGGGCGACGGTGACCGGTACGCAGCAGCGTGACACTCCGGACGTCCCGCGACCGGAGTCGTTGGCCGATCTGCTCGGCGGTCGCCGGGGAGCGGTCGACGCCACCCTGCCGCCGGTCGCCTTCACGGCGGGTTGGCTGCTGGCCGACCGCTCGGTGACCGCCGGGGTGGTGGCCGCCCTGGCGGTCGGTGCCGCGGTGGCCGGTTGGCGGCTGCGCCGGGGCGACCGTCCCCGGTCGGTGCTGATCGGGTTGCTCGCCGTCTGCGTGGCGGCGATCGTGGTGGCCCGTACCGGACGGGCCGAGGACTTCTTCCTGCTGCAGCTGCTCGCCAACGCGGCCAGCGCGCTGGTGTGGGCGGTCAGCATCGTGGTGCGCTGGCCGCTGCTCGGGGTGGTGGTCGGCGCCGCCCTCGGTCAGCGGGGGCGATGGCGCCGCGACCGGGCGCTGCTGCGGGCGTACGCCCGGGGCAGTTGGGTGTGGACGGCGACCTACGTGCTCCGGGTGCTGGTGTTCCTGCCGTTGTATCTCGGTGGGCAGGTGGTCGCCCTCACCGCGGCCCGGGTCGGGTTGACCTGGCCGCTGGTCGCCGCGGCGCTGGCGGTCAGCTGGGCGGTGGTGCGCCGGTCGCTGCCGGCGGGGCATCCGGGGCTGCGGCACCCGTCGGAGGGTCCGATCGCGACGCCCGGCGGCTGAGCGCCGCAGGGGTCGGTGGGCCCGCGCGACTTCCGGGCACCGGCCGGCATCCGAGGGCGTACGCGAACATCCAGGGACATATGCAAAGGGAGAGGCCGCCACGGGGGGAGCGGCCTCTCCGGTGATGTACGTTACTCCGTTCCCGGCGATGTTGTGATGCCGGGGCGGCTACTTTTTTTCGCGATCTGCGCGGCACGCCCGAATCCTCGGGCGATGGGGTGGGCCGGCTGCTCCGCTGCGTCGGCCAGAGGGCCGACCCACCCCGACCTGACCGTGGGAGTCAGGCCGCCCGGCCGGTACCTGCCTCTACCCCCGAGGCCCGGCCGGAACCTCCGGGTGGGTCACCGCCCACCCGGAGGAGTCGTTCAGCCGTTGGGGAACAGCTTCCCGTAGTCGGCGTAGGCCATGGCGACGTCCGCCTGCGCCCAGAACCGGTGGTAGCGGAACTCCGGCTCCGGCCCGCCGTCGAGGTACGCCTGGACCTTGGGCCACGCCGGGTCGTTCTTGTAGAACGACCGGATGTCGACGAAGCTCTTGCCCGGTGCGACGACGTCACCGTTGGGCATCCGGCCGGTCCAGCCCTGCGGGATGTACAGGCCCTGCCCGGTGCTGGCGTCGTAGACGTCGTCGAAGCGCCGGTAGTCGCCGCGCTTCTCCACCGTCGACACGCCCTGGGCGTCGCTGGCCGCGTGCAGCGCGTCCAGCAGGCCCTTGGCCGTGTTCTTCGCCGCCGTGTTGCCCGACTTCGCCGCGTACGCGATGAGCGTGCGGGCGTAGGCGGCGGCGACGCCGACGTCCTGACCCTTGACCGTCACCTCGACGTGCAGGTTGTTGTTCGGCTGCGGGTTGCTCGGGTTCCAGTTGTTGGGCTGGCCGGTCCACTTCATGTCCGACGGGATGGACCAGTTGGTGCCCAGCGTGGTGTTGGCGATCGCCCACGGCACCCACTTGTCCAGCAGCACCTTGGCCCGGGCGTTGCCGGAGACCAGGTACAGCTCGGCGATGCGCTGCATCGACCAGGCCTGCATGCCGAACCACTGGTTCGACGGCGGGTCGTTGTAGACCGGATCCTCGTCGTAGAACATGCCGTAGAAGGTGGCGGTGCCGGCCGGCGGGGTGCCGTAGTGCCCGCCCCAGCTGTTGGTCGCGCCACCGGCGATGCCGCCCTCGGCCGACTGCAGCCAGGTGTACAGCTCCAGCTGCCGGTTGAGGCTGTTGTTCCAGTCCGCGGCAGCCGTCGGCGAGCGCGGCTTGAGCTCGTCGACGTTGGTCAGCGCCCAGGCCGCGAACGGGTTCTGGTAGCCGAAGTGGCTGTGGCTGGAGCCGATCCGCCAGGACCAGTTCTGGCTGGCGTCGTACGCGCCGCCCCAGGCGTAGTACCAGGACAGCAGGTAGTGCGCGGACTCGCGGTTGTTGCCGGCCGGGCAGGCGCTGGCCCCGACGCAGTTGCCGATCCGCTTGAAGTACTTGTCGAACAGGGCGTACCGCAGGTAGTCACCCATCCGCGCGGCCTTGGTCACGGTGGCCGCCACGTCGGCCGCCTTGTTCTGCTCCTTGGCCCAGGTCAGCGCCCAGTAGGCGGCCTGCACGGCGCGGGCGTCGGCGTCCGGGGCGTTGGTGTACTTCCACTGCTTGGCGGGCGCGCCGGACTCCTTGATGAACAGGTCCAGGTAGCCGTACTGGCCGCCGTGCGCGAAGGTGTCGCAGGACGGGTGCGGCACGGTCTCCCACACCGACTCCTGGGTGCCCCGCTGGAAGGTGTTGATGTACGCCGGGCGGGTGGTGCCGTCGCCGCAGCGGCCGAAGCCGTAGACGTTGTCCACGTCGAGCAGCCAGTGCATGCCGTAGATGTTGCCGGTGCCGTAGGTCTGCTGGAGTTCCGAGCGCAGCGGGTCACGGCCGACCGGCACGTTGGAGTCCAGCTGGGACGGGTACTGGCTGGGCAGGTCGTTCTCGGCGGCGTAGGAGGCGTCGCCGGGGCTGCCGGCGGTCGGCTGGTCGGCCGTGGACGGGATGATGTAGCGCTCCATCACCGTCCAGGCGTTGTTGAACGGGGTCCAGTTCTGGGTGACCCGACCGTAGTACGCCTCCAGCCACAGCCAGAAGCTGAACGCCTCCGAGGTGGTCTGGTGGCCGTGGTCGGGTGCCTCGACGATGAGCGTCTCGATGGAGTGGTACGGCACCCCCTCGGGGCTGAAGTAACCCGAGTTCTTGATCTTGCCGTACTGGGCGAGGAAGCGCTGGACGTACTCGCCGTCGCCACCGGGCACGTCGTTGTCGATCTCGGTGACGGTGACGGTGGCCGGCGTGTGGCCGGTGGCCGAGGCGGTGATGGTGGCGGTGCCGCCCACCGTGTCGGCGTCCTCGGCGGCGCGGACGGTCACGTCGACGCCGGTGTTCCAGTTGCTCGGGGTGAGCGTCACCGAGGTCGGCGAGACGGTGATGTCGGTGTCGCCGGTGCGGGTCAGGCTCGCCGCGACGTTCGCGGTGGGCGCCCGGTTCAGCTTGAGGTTGAACGTCGAGCTGCCGCCCTCGGGCACGCTGAGCGCGGTCGGGGTGGCGACCAGCGCGGGCGAGGTGGCGGCGGTGACGGTGAACGCCCGCTCGGCGACCGCCGACAGGCCGCTGTTGTCGTACGCCCGGGCCTGCACGGTGTAGTCACCGGCCGGCAGGTTCTCCAGGGTGTACGCGTACGGCGCGGTGGTGTCGGTGTTCACCAGCAGCCCGTTGCGGTAGAACTCGACGCGGGCGATGGTGCCGTCCGGGTCGCTCGCGGTGGCGGTCAGCGGCACGGTGGCGGGGGCCACGAACGGGCCGGCGGGGACCGACAGGCTCACCGTCGGGGGCTGCTGCGTGGTGCCACCGCAGGTGACCCCGTTGACCGAGAACGAGGTGGGCTTCGGGTTGCTGCCGGTGTAGGAGCCGTTGAAGCCGATGGTGGTGCTGCCACCGGTGGCGAGGTTGCCGTTGTACGACTCGTTGACGGCGGTGACCTCGTTGCCGCTCTGGCTCCAGCGAGCCGACCAGCCCTGGGTGACCCGTTGGTTGCCGGGGAAGGCGAACCGCAACGTCCAGCCGTTGATCGGGTCGCCGATGTTCCGGAGGGTGAGGTTGGCGGTGAAGCCGTTGCTCCAGTCGTTGGTGGTGTAGACGACGTCACAGGCCGGCGCGGCCTGTGCGGCCCCGGCGGGAACGGTCACCCCGCCGATCGCCAGTGCCGCGGCGGCGAGCCACGCCAAGCGGCGACGTCTTGCCAGATTTCTCATCTGCGCGGTGTCTCCTCGGACCTGGCCGGGGGTGTGCCGCCCCGGCGGTGACGCCTCGCCGACGACAGGACCGCGAGACGCCAGTGGATGGTGGTGGCCCCGGCCGGCGGCCGGGATGCGGCGGGGGCGTCGTCGCCAGACGGCTGCACTTCCGCTGCTGGTGGGACGCCGTACCGGACGCACCGGAAGCCCTCGGCGACCCGCGCTCACGCGTACCTTGGCTCCACGCGGTCGATCGACAGTGTGCCATGGAAGCGCTCCCAGCACCAGACGGTGACGCTTCCGGAAACACCGAGTTGTTTCGATCTCGTTTTGGGGCTTTCACAACGGCGTGACGGGCGTTACAGTCGCAGCAACGTCGATGGGAGCGCTTCCATCGACAAGGCTCCACGCAATTGATGGCCCGACGCCGTGCCCACGGCACCGGGCGCGAAGACCGCAGGCCGACGGCGGGCCAGCCCGGACACCGCCGTCAGCCGTCGCCCCACTACAAAGTGGAGGGAGGTGGATCCACAAGCCACTCGCGTGGCCCGGCTCCCGCGCGACACGCACGACTGGGACGCCAATCCGCACGTGCGTGTACCGCAACACGGTGGGGACGGGGGTTGCCCTCCCCCGTCCCCACACTAAACCCCCGTTCACGATGGGAAAAGAGGCCGACGGGTCAGACGCGCATCACCCGCGCGCCCCGCACGGCAGTCGACCCGCCCGCCGACCGCCAGCCGCGACGCCCCGCCGACCGCCCGGGCGCGCGCCGCCGGTCCGCCCGCGGAACTCGGCGTACCCCGGTCCCGCCGCACCCGACGCCCGACCGGTAAACGCCCACCCCTTTGACACCCCCGCCACCGCGCCCCCCGATGATCTGCGACGATCGGGCCCCGGTGCTGACCGCCCAGCCTCTACGCTTGGTTTGGGAGCGCTCCCGGCTCCGGCGGTCAACCCCATCCACGAGGAGATTCCATGTCGATGCTCACCAGGCGACACCTGCTGCGCCGCGCGGCGCTCTCGGCCACCGCCGCCACGCCGGCCGGTCCCGCTCTCGGTGCCGCCGCCACGCCGGCCGGTGCCACCCTCGGTGCCGCCGCCACCGCGGCCGGCGCCACCGCACTCACCGGTTGCCGGTCCGAGGACCCGGTCGAACGCGCCGAGCCGGCCGCCCGGCTGCTCTTCCCGCCGGACTTCGGTTGGGGCGCGGCCACCTCGGCGTACCAGATCGAGGGCGCCGCCAAGGAGGACGGCCGCGGCGAATCCGTCTGGGACACCTTCAGCCGTACTCCGGGGCGCACCCGCAACGGCGACACCGGGGACGTCGCCGCCGACCACTACCACCGCTACGCCGAAGACCTCGATCTGATGCGCGACCTGGGGCTGCGCAGCTACCGGTTCTCCATCTCCTGGCCGCGCATCCAGCCCGACGGCACCGGCGCCGCCAACCAACGCGGCCTCGACTTCTACCGCCGACTCGTCGACGGCCTGCACGAACGGGGCATCGCCCCGATGGCCACGCTGTTCCACTGGGATCTGCCGCAGACCCTGCAGGACGCCGGCGGCTGGGAGTCCCGCGACGTCGCCCACCGGTTCGCCGACTACGCCGCGACGGTCTTCGCCGCACTCGGTGACCGGGTGCCGGTCTGGCTCACCATCAACGAGCCCAAGACCGTCGTGCAGAACGGCTACCTGCGCGGCCACCACGCCCCCGGCCGGCAGGATCCGGACGCGGCCTACCTGGTCGCGCACCACCTGCAACTCGCCCACGGCCTCGCCGTGCAGTCGCTGCGCGCCGACGGCAGCAACGGCCGCATCGGGCCGGCCTTCAACCTGCATCCGTGCTACCCCGCCGACGACTCCCCCGCCGCCGCCGAGGCGGCCCGGCTGTACGACGGCTACGAGAACCGGCTCTACCTCGACTCGGCCTTCCACGGCAGCTACCCCGAGGACGTGCTGGCCGACCTCGGTCCGGACAGCCGGCTGGTACGCGGAATCCAGGACGGCGACCTGGAGATCATCTCCTCGCCCGTCGACCTGCTCGCCGTGCAGTACTACACCCCGATCTACGTCACCGGCACCGGCGGCACCGTCCGCCGCTGGCCCACCTCCGAGGCCAGCTGGCAACAGATCTACCCGGACGGCATGTACGACATCCTGACCCGGGTCACCCGCGACTACGGCCCGGTTCCGCTCACCGTCACCGAGAACGGCCTGCCCACGCCCGACGTGCTCGGGGCCGACGGCACGGTCGAGGACACCGGCCGGGTCACCTTCCTGCGCGACCACCTCGCCGCCGCCCACCGCGCCATCGCCGACGGGGTGCCGCTGGAGAGCTTCCACGTCTGGTCCCTGCTGGACAACTTCGAGTGGGAAGAGGGCTACGAACAGCGCTGGGGACTCATCTACGTCGACTACCCCACGCAGCGTCGGGTGTTCAAGCGCAGCGCCCACTGGTACCGCAAGGTCATCGCCGACAACGCCCTGTGACCGACCGGTAGCACTCGGGCCTGGGGCGGCGGTCGCGCCCCGGGCCCGTCGGCGCGTACGCCCCGCCGGCTCAGAGCCGCCGGTCCTGCGCGTCCCAGGCGAGGATGCCGTCCAACCGCTGCCCCGGGGACAGCGACTGCGGCGGGAACCAGAAGATCACCACGTCGGGGTCCTCGCTCCAGCGGGCGAGCTTCGCCGGAACGGACACCTTGCCGACCCGACCGACGATGCGCACGGCCGGTCCGACGAAGTACCCGAACGTCGGTACCGGGTCGGCGGGCAGGGGTTCGGTCGACGGTTCGTAACCGATCTGGTGGAAGCCGGGTCGGCGGTCGCTGCCCTCGACGTCGTTGGCCAGGTACTCCGCGACCAGCTCGCCGTCGGGAGTACGCCGGCCGGCGACCAGCCCGATCGTCACCTCGGGTGCGCCCGGCACACTGACCGGGACGAAGTAGAACACCATCTCGTCGGCGCCGTACCGGAGTCCGGTCGCCACGACCTCCCCGATCGGCGGCTTGCCGGGCGGCTCGGTGGCGGTCGGTTCGGCGCTGGCGGGCGGCCCGGCGGTCGGGGTGCCGACGGTCACGGTGACCTGCGGCGCCGGTACGGCAGCCGGGTCGATCGACACGGGTCGGCGCAGCACGGCCAGCACACCGGCGGCCACCACCGCGACCGACAGGACGACGACGGCGCCCCGGACCGCCCGGCGGCGGTGCCGTCGTCGGCGCCCCTCCCGCATGATCGTGTCGACGTCGAACCGGCCCCGGCCTTCCGGTTCACTGGCGCGCAGGGCCGCCCGGAGGCGGTCGGTGTCGTTCATCATCGCCCTCCGGGCGTGCTCGCTACTCGCCCTCCGGGCGGGCGGGGTTGCTCGCCCAGGGCCTGCCGCAGCTTCTCCAGAGCCCGGGAGCTGGTGCTCTTCACCGTGCCCAGGGAGACGTCGAGTTCGCGGGCCACCTGGGCTTCGGGCAGGTCGAACAGGTACCGCAGGACGACGATCGCCCGCTCCCGGGCGGTGAGCGTGCCGAGGGCGGCCTGCAACCAGCGCCGCGCGGTCACCTCGTCGGCGACGTCGCCTCGGCGCTGCTGCGGAAGCTCGTCGGTGGGATACTCCCGGATCGGCCGCCGCCAGTTGTCGACGATGTGGTTGACCAGCACCCGCCTGGTGTACGCGTACGGGTCGTCGCGCCGTACCCGCGACCAGGAGGCGTAGGTGCGGACCAACGCGGTCTGGGTGGCGTCCTCGGCCTGGTGGTGGTCGCCGGTCATCAGGTACGCGGCATGGGCCAGCCGGCCGGACGCCGCGTGGACGAACTCGACGAACTCGGCGTCACCCCTGGCCATCGCCACCTCTTACCTGCCGCACATCCGATCAGGACGGGTGAGGCCCCGGAAAGGTTGAGTCGTGGGCGGATCAACTTTCCGCATTCACGGGTCGTCTTCCTCTCCGCCTGCCCACCCCGGGTCAGGCGGAACAGGGAGAACCATGAACCCGCACGCCCCTCGCCTGCCGGCCCACCGGAACCGGCTCCGGCTGGTGGCCGCACCGCTGGTCACCGTAGTGCTGGCCGGTTGCGCGCCGGCCGCCACCGTCGCGCCCACCACGACCGCCCGGCCCACGTCGCCGGCCGCGCCCGCCAAGCCGGCCGCCGGGGCGACGCCGGCCGGCACGCGAAGCTCGGCGGCACCGCCACCGGTCGGCTACCCGGCCCGGGGCGGCAACCGGTGGGACGTCGCCGACGGCGAGGCGGCGCCAGGATCGGGGCCGGGCCAGCTGCTGCACTACCGGGTGGCGGTGGAGCGCGACATCCGCGGTATCCGGTCGACCGAGTTCGCCGCCGAGGTCAGCGAGATCCTCTCCGACCCGCGGGGCTGGACCGCGGGCGGGCAGTGGCGGCTGCGCCGGGTCGGCCCGGACCAGCGCACCGACTTCACCGTCTACCTGGCCACCCCCGGCACCCGTGACCTGCTCTGCCAGGACACCCCGGACGGCTACACCTCCTGCCGTAACGGCAACCGCGTGGTCCTCAACGTGGCCCGCTGGGTCAAGGGCGCGCCCGGCTTCGGCCCGGACCTCGCCCAGTACCGCCGGTACGTGGTCAACCACGAGGTCGGCCACCGGCTGGGCATGGGGCACGAGCTGTGCCCGGGGCGGGGCCGACCGGCACCGGTGATGCAGCAGCAGACCCTTGGCCTGCACGGCTGCACGCCCAACGGCCTGCCCTACCTGGACGGCCGCCGCTACTCCGGCCGGCCCGGCGCCTACGACGATCCGATCCCGCCGCGGGAACGGGGTCTGGGCGGCTGAGCCCACCTGGCTCGGTGCCGTCGGCACCGAGCCAGGCGCCGGACGGGTCGGCCGCGTGGGCCGACCCGCCACCGGCCGGCTAGTCGGCGGGTGGGCACCCGGGTAGGGTCGCCGCGTGGACGAGAAACGCCAGCCACTGGGCCGCCCGTTCTGGACGTTCTGGAGCGCCGCCGCGCTGGCCAACCTCGGTGACGGCATCCGGGTTGCCGCCTTCCCGCTGCTGGCCGCGGCGCTCACCGACGACCCGTTGGCCGTGGCCGCCGTGGCCGCCGCCCAGTTCCTGCCCTGGCTCGTCTCCGGCCTGCTGGCCGGTGCTCTCGCCGACCGCCGCGGCTTCCGTACGCTGCTGGCCGCCGCCGACACCGGCCGGGTCGTCGTACTGGCCACCCTCGCCGCCGCGGTCGCCCTGGGCTCGGCCACCATCGCCCTGGTCGTGGTCGCCGCGTTCCTGCTCGGCGTCGGCGAGACCGTCCGCGACACCGCCGCCCAGACCGCAGTACCCCGGCTCGTCGCCGACGCCCAGTTGGAGAAGGCCAACGGGCGGCTGGTGGCCGGTGAGATCGTCGGCAACGAGTTCGTCGGCCCGCCGGTGGGTGCGCTGCTGTTCGTCCTGGGCGCCGCCATCCCGTTCGCGGTCAACGGCGCCGCCCTGGCGCTGGCGGTGATGCTGGTGCTCGCCCTGCCGCTGACGCTGTCCCGGCGGCCCGCCGACGACGGTGCCACCGCCCCGGCCGGTGCCGACGACGGCATCCTGGCCGGCCTGCGCTGGCTGGTGCGCCAGCCGATGCTGCGTACGCTGGTGCTGGTCACCGCCGCCGTGGCCGCGGCCGACACCACCTGGTTCGCGATCTTCGTGCTCTACGCCCGGGACGCGCTCGGCCTCGGTGCGTTCGGCTTCGGGCTGCTACTCGCCACCGGCGCGGCCGGCGGGCTGCTCGGTTCGTTCGCCGCCGACCGGCTGGTCGCCCGGTTCCGCCACCGCACGGTGCTCACCTGGTCGATGGCGGTCACCGCCGGCGTACCGGCGCTGCTGGCCGTCGTCCCCGACCGGGCGGTGGCGGTGGTCGTGGTGGTCGCCACCAGCGCCGCGTTCGCCGTGCTCAACGTCGCCGCCCTGTCGATCCGGCAACGCCTGGTGCCGGGCGGACTGCTGGGTCGGGTGATCGCCGCGTCCCGACTGGTCACCTACAGCTGCACCGCGCTCGGTGCGCTGGCCGGGGGTGCGCTGGCCGCGTACGCCGGCCTCGGTGCGCCGTTCGTGTTCAGCGGCGCCGTAGCCGTGGCCGCCACCGCGGCCTGGTGGCTCGCCTCCCGGCCGGACACCCCGGGCGTCCTCGGCCTGCGCTGACCTGGATGCCAGAAGGGCCCCCGCTGGCACCTCAGGCGTCGAGCGGGGGCCCTTCCTCACGACTCACCGGGGCAGGGCCTGCTGAAGTTCGGCGCGTAGGGCGGGGGTGAGCATCTCCCCCGCCTGCTTGGCGAGGCGGGCCATCTCGTAACCCACCACGCCGATGTCGGCGTCCGCCGCGGCGAGGGTGGCCAGGATCGAACCGTCGCGCACCTGCATCACCAGGAAGTAGCCACGGCCCATCTCGACGACGGTCTGCTTGACCACGTCACCGTCGAACATCTGGGCCGCACCGGCGGTGATGCTCATCAGGCCCGAGGTCACCGCGGCCAGCTTGTCGGCGTGGTCGCGCGGCAGGTTGTCCGAGATGGCGACCAACAGTCCGTCGGAGGACACCACGACGGCGTGGGCCACTCCCGGCACCCGCTCCGCGAACGCGCTGACCAGCCAGCTCAGATCCCGAGCTTCCTGCGACAACGTGGTCACCTTCGTCCCCCTTCACTCCATGTCCCCGGCGGCGGCACGGGTATTTCTCTGGTTTCCTCGGCCTCGGCCCGCCGCACACCGCTGTAGAGCCGCGACAACATGCCGCCGACCGCCTCCGGATCCGGCTCGTGCCGGGCCGGTTGCTGCTGGTCCGGGCGAGCCGACTGGGTCACCGCGCTCAACTGCGCCATCGGTACGCGTACCGGCAGGCCACGGGAGTTGGTCCCGGCAGTCACCGGCACTGCCGGCGGGGCCGGCGTTCCGGCGCCGTTCGCCGACGCGGCCGGCGACGGTCCCTCCCGCGACCACCAGCCACCACCCTGATCCGCGGTCGTCGCGGCGGGCGCGAGGACGTCTTCGGCGCGTACCGGCACCGGGTGGGCCTGCCGCGGCACGGTGGTGGGCCGCCGGCCGGCCACCGGCAGGTCCACCGGCCCCGGGTCGCGTGGCGCACTCGGGCGGGTACCCGGCAGCACCCGCGGTGAGGGCGGCGGGTCCAGGCTCGGCGGCGGCGCGGCGGCGAGCATCGAACCGGGCAGCCGGACCCGGGCCAGCAGGCCACCGGCGCCGCCGTGCAACCGGACCTCGATGCCGTGCCGGGCCGCCAGGTGGCTGACCACGAACAGGCCCATCCGCTCGACCGTCGCCACGTCCGCCGCGGGCGGCCGGGCCAGTACGGCGTTGGCCTCGGCCAGCGCGGTCGGGCTCATGCCCAGCCCCTGGTCGGCGATCTCGATCACCGCGCCGGGGCCCTCGGCCCGGGCCATCACCTGCACGATCGTGTCCGGGCGGGAGAAGGCGGTGGCGTTCTCCAGCAGCTCGGCGAGCAGGTGCACCAGTTCACCCACGGCGTGCCCGACGACGTGCAGGTCGGCCACCGCCTCGTGCCGGATCCGCTGGTACTGCTCGATCTCCGCGCTGGCGGCCAGCAGCACCGCGCTCAGCCCGATCGGCCGGTTCCACCGCCGGGTCGACTCGGTACCGGCCAGCACCAGCAGGCTCTCGTCGTTACGACGCATGCGGGCGGCGAGGTGGTCCAGCTTGAACAGGTTCTCCAGCTGGTCGGGGTCGCCCTCCTCGCGTTCCAGGTCGTCGAGCAGTTCCAGTTGCCGCTCCACCAGCACCTGACTACGCCGGGCCAGGTTGACGAACATGGCGTTGACGTTGCGCCGCATGTTCGCCTGCTCGACCGCCACCCCGACCGCGCTGCGGTGCACCGCGACGAACGCCTCGGCCAGTTCACCGATCTCGTCGAGGGAGCGCACCACCGCCGGGGACACCTCGATGTGGGGTACCCCGCCGGAGACCGACCGCAGCCGGGCCAGCGCCTCGGGCAGCTCGATCTGCGCGATGCGCAGGGCCTGCGAGCGCAGCAACCGGATCGACCGGGCCAGCGACCGACCGATCAGCACCGAGATCAGCACCGCCACCAGCAGCACCGTGATGATGACACCGACCACCGTCAGCGTCTCGCGCAGCTGGACGGCGCTGGCGGTGTCCGCCTGCCTCGCCGAGTCCTCCAGCACCCCGGCCTCGAACTCCCGCAGCAGATCGTGGCGGGCCTCACTGAACGTCCACCAGTCGTCCTCGGCCAGCAGCGTCAGCGCCGTCGGGTTCTGGGTCAGCGCCCGCTCCTCCAACCGGGCGGCCCGGATGAACGCGTCCTCCTGGCTCATCTGGTCGTAGCGGGTCACCTGCGCGTTGCTCGCCGCGATGCGGAAGGTACCCAACGCGGTGAGCTGCCGCGAGCGCAGGTCGTTGAGCTGGACCCGGTCGTCGTCCTCGTACGCACCGGCGCGGGCCGCCGCGTACAGCTCGGCGCGGACCCGCGAGGAGAGTTCCTTGGCCCGGGCGAACTGCACGTAGCGCAGCACCGCGTCGGACAACTCGGGCCGGTCGGCACCCGGTGACGGCTTCGCCAGCAGGATCAGCAGCGATTCGACGGCCCGGTGGTAGTTGCCCAGGATGGTGTCGCTGCTGAGCACCACGGTGGACATCACGTTGCGGGTGTAGCCGACCTGCTGGTACGCCTGGAATGCCACCGTGTAGGTGTCCTCCCAGGAGGCGTCCGCGTCGGCCAGCGGCTCGGCCGCCCGGCGCAGCGCCTGCGCCGCCTCGTCGGCGGCCTCGCGGTACGGCGTCAGCGTGGCCAGTACCTCGTCGCTCTCCTCCGCGCTGGTGGCGCTGCGCAGCGCGGACAGTTCCCCGGCGGTCCGGTCACGCTCCTGTTGCAGGCGGTGCACCAGTTGGGAGATCTCCCGCCCGATGCCGACCTGGGCGGCGAAGTCGCTCAGCGTGCTGGCCCGGCCGACCAGGCTCTGGGTCTGCACGCCGGCCAGGACCAGGAAGGCGACCGACGGGATGACCAGCACCGTGGCAAGCTTGGTCCGCATCCGCCAGTCCTGCAACCGCAGGGGTGAGCGGCGCCGGTGGGCCACCACGCGGACGTCGAACCGACGTCGACGGTGCTGTGACACCGTCTGCGTCTGGTCCGATTCTGCTGCCACGAACTCCTCCTCCCACGCGTCCGCCGCGACCCGGGGAAGCGCCGTCCATCCAACCAGGCCCCGGGGCAGTGTCAACGTCCTGCCCTTCGGTGGCGGCTCGCCGAGGGCACCCACCGGGCGCCACCCTATGTCGTGGTGGGCGAGGATTGATCATCCGTCTGGCCGATGTCGGCCAACGCGACGGCGTCGGCGATGCGGCCGCAGGCCACCAGGGCCGCGCCGGTGGCGCCGATCTCCGGATGCCGGCCGAACCGTACCCGCCGGGGGGCCAGCGCCACGGCGAACGCCTGCCGCCACCACGTCGAGGCCGCCATCGCGCCGCCACCGAGGACCACCTCCACCGGCGCCCCGACGGTCGACTCCAGCGCCGTCAGGTCGTCGACGACCTGGTCACAGACCCCGCGCATCAGCCCGGCCAGCAGCTCCACCGCGGTGGTGCCGAAGCCCAACCCGCGCAGTTCGCCGGAGCCGGCACGCTGGTTGCCGGGGGGCCGGTCGCCGCCGAAGCCGATGTTCGCCGGCCGTCCGCCGTCGGGCGGCAGCCGCCGCAGCGCCGCCTCCAGGGCCGCGCCGGTGGGCAACCGCAGCTCCCGCTCGGCCCACGCGTACAGGTTCCCACCGGAGGAGTACGCCGCCCCGGTGACCACGTGCTCGTGGTCGACGCGGTAGCGCCACAGTCGCTGGGGCAGCGGCGGCAGTGGGGCACCGGCGGGCATCCGTTGCAGCAGCCGTACCGCCGAGGAGGTGCCGACGGTCACCGCCGCCCGGGTCTGGTCGACACAGCCGGAACCGACGTTGGAGGCGGCACCGTCACCGATCGGGGTGCTCCACCGGGCGTCGGCGAGCGCGGGCCACCGTCGGGCGTACTCGGCGCGGAGCCGGCCGTGCCAGCCCGGCGGGGCCAGTTCCGGCAGTTCCCCGCCGCCGACCCCGGCCAGCGCGCAGGCCTCGGCGTCCCAGTCCAACGTGCACAGGTCCAGCAGGCCGGTGCCGGAGGCCTGCGACATCGACATCGGCGCCGCGGTGAGCAACTGCTCCAGCACGTACTCGACCAGGCCGGTGAAGCGGGCCACCGCGCCACCGGTGTGTGCCCGCAGCCAGGGCAGCCGCGCCGACCAGTAGCAGCGGTGCCACCAGGTACCGGTGCGCTGGTGGAAGGCGTCCGGGTCAGTCGGTCCGGGCTGCCCCGGTGGCAGTTCGGCCCTGGTGTCCAGCCAGGTCAGCACGGGCCCGAGCGGCTGGCCGTCACCGCCCAGCGGCACCACCGAGTGCCACTGCGCGCTGATCGCCACCAGTTCCACCTCGCGCAGCCAGCCCGCCTGGCTCAGCTCGTCCAGGCATTCGACGAGGCAGGCCAGGTAGCGGCTGGCGTCGAGGGTGCCGGTGCCGTCGTCGGCGACGGTCAGCTCCACCCGGCGGCGGGCCAACGCCCCGGGCAGCGGCTGGATGTCGTCGTCCAGCACGAGCCCACGCACGGAGGAGGTGCCCAGGTCCAGCGCGAGAATGTTCATCGCGGTCAACGTACCCAATGAGTCGAGGACGCCCAACGCCTCCGCGCGCCGGGTACGCCGATCGGCTTCCCCGCCGTACCCGCGGCGCGTAGGGTGGGCGCATGCCCGCGCGACTGTCCTGCTGGTGGCCCGCCGACCCGGCGGCCCACCCCCGCGCGTAGCTTCCCGCACGCGGCCGCCCGACGAGGCGGCCGCCGGTCAGCTCCCGGCCCCGTGGGCCGCCCCCGACGGCGGCACCCGGCCCGAGGAGACCGATGAACCCGCCGACCGACCTGACCGACCTGCTCGCCGCTCTCGCGGCAGGCGTCGACCCGGGCCCGTTCGCCCTGGTCCGCCGCGACGGCGCCACCCACCTCGACCTGTTCACCGGCCCGGTGCGCACGGTCGACCGGCTCGCCGACCTCCCGCTACCCGCCGGTCCGGCGGGCCCGGCGACGCTCGCCCTGGTGCCGTTCCGGCAGGTCGCGGAGCGGGGTTTCGCCTGTGTCGACGACGGCGTACCGCTGGAGTGCCTACGCGTGGACCGCCGGGCCCGGCTGCCGTTGGCCGACGTCCTCGACGTCCTGCCCGACGAACCGGTACGCACCAGTGACGCGGCCTTCGACCGCTCCGACGACGAGTACGCCGGCATCGTGGCCCGGGTGCTCGGCGAGGAGATCGGCCGGGGCGAGGGCGCCAACTTCGTCATCCACCGCACCCTGCACGCCCGGGTCCAGGGTGCGCCGCTGACCGCCGCGCTGGCCGCGCTGCGCTGCCTGCTGCTGCGCGAACGCGGCGCGTACTGGACGTTCGTGGTGCACACCGGCGCCCGCACGCTGGTCGGTGCCAGTCCCGAGCGGCATGTCAGCGTGGACGACGGCCTGGTGATGATGAACCCGATCAGCGGCACCTTCCGGCACGGCGGGGCACCGGCGGACCGGGCGGCGTTGCTGCGTTTCCTCGCCGACGCCAAGGAGGTCGAGGAGCTGTACATGGTCCTCGACGAGGAACTGAAGATGATGGCCAGGGTCGCCGAGCAGGGCGGGCAGGTGGTCGGGCCGTACCTGAAGGAGATGTCGCACCTGGCGCACACCGAGTACCTGCTCGCCGGGCGGGGCACCATGGACGTGCGGGACGTGCTGCGGGAGACGATGTTCGCGCCGACGGTGACCGGCAGCCCGATGGAGAACGCCTGCCGGGTGATCGCCCGATACGAGCGCACCGGCCGCCGCTACTACGCGGGGGTGCTGGCCCTGCTCGGTCACGACGAGGACGGGCGGCAGACCCTCGACGCGCCGATCCTCATCCGGACCGCCGAGATCTCCCCGGACGGCACGCTGCGGGTGCCGGTCGGCGCCACCCTGGTCCGGCACTCCACCCCGGCGGCCGAGGTCGCCGAGACCCACGCCAAGGCCGCCGGGATACTGGCCGCCCTCGGCCTGGGACCGCAGGCACCGGCCGCCGACGCCGGACCGGTACGGCGGCTGGCCGACGACCCGCAGGTCCGCGCGGCGTTGGCCGCCCGCAACGCGCCGCTGGCCCGGTTCTGGTTGGACCAGCGGCTCCCGGGCGCGCTGGCCGTGCCGACGCTGACCGGCCGCCGGGCCCTGATCGTCGACGGTGAGGACACCTTCACCGCGATGCTGGCGCACCAGTTGGGCGCGTTGGGGCTGGCGGTGACCGTCGTGCCGTGGCACGCCGAGGCGCCGGTCGTCGGGTACGACCTGGTGGTGGTCGGGCCCGGCCCCGGCGATCCGAACGGCGACACCCCGAAGATGCGGACCCTGCGGGCCCTGCTGCGCGCGTTGCTGGACGGCGGCCGCCCGACGCTCGCGGTCTGCCTCGGCCACCAACTCCTGGCCGGGCTGCTCGGCCTGCGGGTGGACCGCCGGGCCGCGCCCTACCAGGGGCTGCAACGCACCGTCGGGCTGTTCGGTACGCCCCGACGACTCGGCTTCTACGCCACCTTCACCGCCCGCGCCACCGCCGACCGGCAGGACGGCCCGTACGGTCCGGTCGAGCTGGCCCGCGACGAGACCGATGGGGCGGTGCACGCGCTGCGCGGACGGGGCTTCGCCGGGGTGCAGTTCCACCCCGAGTCCGTGCTCAGTCCGGACGGCCTGGCCGTGCTGGTCGACCTGCTCCGGGAGCTGCTGCCGGCACCGGCCGGCGAACTCTCCCCCGCCGGGCAGGCATAGCCGGGCCGATCCCGGGTAGCGCTGTGGACAGCCGGTGGCCCGGGCGGGTTCGAGAGCCCCCGCCCGGGCCACTGGTCCGTCCGGTCTCAGCCGGCCAGGCCCTGCTTGACCGCCGCGCCGATCCGCACCGCCCGCTTGGCGGTCAGCGCCGTCGCGGACAGCGCGACGTGGTCCGGGGCCGTCTCCCCGTTGTTGCTGGTGTGCGACGCGCCGTACGGGTTGCCGGCGACGAACTGGCTGGGGTCGGTGTAGCCGGGGGTGACCACGATCCCACCCCAGTGGTAGAAGACGTGGAACAGCGACAACAGCGTCGACTCCTGCCCACCGTGCTGGGTCGCGGTGGAGGTGAACGCCGAGTAGACCTTGTTCGCCAGCGCCCCCTGCGCCCACAGCGGCCCGGTGGTGTCGATGAACTGCTTGAGCTGGGCGGCGACCAGACCGTACCGGGTCGGCGAGCCGAACAGCACCACGTCGGCCCAGCTCAGGTCGTCGGGCTGGGCCTCGTCGACGTCCTGGGTCTCCAGCCGGTGCGCCGCCCAGCCGGAGTTGGCGCGGATCGCCTCGTCCGGCGCCAGCTCCCGCACCTTGCGCAGGCGTACCTCCGCCCCCGCGTCGCCCGCGGCCTCGCACGCCGCCTGGGCCATCTGGTACGTGATGCCGGTCGCGCTGTAGTAGATCACCGCCACCTTGACCTGTGCCGCCATTCGGATGTCCCTCCCTTGTTCGTCGTAAGCCTCGGCGACTACCCGATGTTTGCGGCGACAAACATCGGCGGCGTCTCCGGTCGCCGGACGACCCTGTTCCGTACAGCGGTCGACGGTCACCGCCGCGGCGACTCGTCCTGCGCGAACGCCAGCCGCCCCACGATGGCGGCCGGTCTGCGCCGAGCCGTACGGCGGGCGGGTAACCCACTGGTCCGCGACGCTGGCCGGGTGGCATGCTCGCGGCATGGAGATCAGGATCGCGACGGCCGGGGACTGGCCGGGGATCTGGCCCTTCCTGCGCGAGATCGTCGCGGCCGGTGAGACGTACACCTGGCCGCGCGACGTCGACGAGCAGCGCGCCCGGGACATGTGGCTGGTGCCGGCGCCCGGCCGTACCGTGGTCGCGGTCGGCCCCGACGGCACCGTGCTCGGTTCGGCGAAGCTCACCCCCAACCAGCTCGGCCCCGGCGCCCACGTCGCCAACGCCAGCTTCATGGTGGCCCCGGCGGCGGCCGGGCGCGGCATCGGCCGGGCCCTCGGCCGGTACGTGCTCGACCTGGCCCGCGCCGACGGTTACCGGGCGATGCAGTTCAACGCCGTGGTGGCCAGCAACACCCACGCGGTGTCGCTGTGGCGCTCGCTCGGGTTCGAGGTGGTCGGCCGGATCCCCGAGGGATTCCGGCACCCGGACGCGGGCTACGGCGACCTGCTCGTGATGTACCAGCGGCTCTGATCCGGGCGGCCCGGCGAGGCCGGATAGCCTGGGCCGCGTGATGCTCCCCCTGCCATCCGGCGACTTCCAGGCGTACCTGTTCGACTGCGACGGCACCATCGTCGACTCGATGCCCCAGCACTACACGGCCTGGCGGCAGGCCCTCGACGAGTGGGGCTGTGAGTTCCCCGAGGAGTTGTTCTACGCCTGGGCCGGGCGGCCGACCGCCGACATCGTCGCCGCCCTCAACGACCAGCAGCGGCTGAACATGCCGCTGGAGACCGTGGTCGCCCGCCGCGAGGCGCTGTTCCAGCAGTTGCTGCCCACGGCCGCCGGCATCCCCGGGGTGTTGCACCACATCGACGACGCGCACGGGCGGATCCCGTTCGCGGTGGTCTCCGGCAGCACCCGCGAGGCGGTCACCGCCTCCCTCGACGCGCTGGGCATCCTCGACCGCTTCGACGTGTTGGTCTGTGCCGGCGACTACACCCGCCCGAAACCGGACCCGGAGCCGTTCCTGCGCGCCGCCGAACTGCTCGGCGTACCGCCGCGCTCCTGCCTGGTCTTCGAGGACGCCGACCTGGGCATCGAGGCGGCCACCGCCGCCGGCATGGCCGCGGTCCGGGTGCCGCAGCCCCGCCAGGGCTGACTTGCTCAAGTTATCCGCAAGTTGCCCCGGTCACAGTTCTCGACGGCGGCGGCAGGCGACATCCTGAGAGGGACCGGTGCCGGCGATTCGGTCGGCACCGGCGAACCTGAACGGGGGATCGCGCTCCGCCACCAACGACGCTGGCGTAGCGCGATCAGGGGGCGGCCCACCGTCGCGGTCGACGGCGTCGAGGCGGTACTGCATCCGCCGCTGTTGGACGCGCCCCGGGTGCCGGTGGACGACGTGCTGGTGCTGCCCGGCTTCGACGAGTACCTGCTCGGCTTCAAGGACCGCACGCTGATGCTGGACCCCGCGCACAAGCAGGCCGTCATCCCCGGCGGCAACGGCGTCTTCCAGGCCACCGTGGTGGTCGGTGGCCGGGTCGTCGGCACCTGGAAACGCACCCTGGCCAAGACGCGGGTCACGCTGGCCGTGCGGCCCCTGGTCGACCTCGACCAGTCCCGCCGGGCGCGGGTCGAGCAGGCGCTCGGCCGGTACGCCGACTTCCTCGCCCTGCCACCGCGCTTCACCTGGGCGGACTGACCCGCACCGCCACGGCGGCCACATCGAGGGCGGGGCGCCGGGTCAGCGTCGGGGCAGGGTTCGGCCGTCGGGCAGCACGCGACCGGCCAGCAGTGCCACCAGCGCACCCCGGTCGGCCCGGACCAGCCGACCGTTCCCCCAGCCCCAGCCGTCGTCGGTGGCGGCCAACCGTAGTCCGGTCGGGTTCACCCCGAAGACGGCGCCCTCGGCGGCGGTGAGCTGGTCGAGCAGGGCGGTCACCGCCTCCGGCGGTGCGGTCGGGGGCCGCCCGAGCGCGACGGTCACGTCCAGGGAGTGGACGACCGCGTGACTCAACGCACCGGCGGCGCCACCACCCGGCGGCCGCCAGGCGTGCAGGAGCGGTGCACGGAGCTGGTCGAGCAGCACCTCGGCCGGCAGCGACCCGTCCCGCGCGGCCACCGCGTCGGAGAGGGCGGTGAAGTCGCCGCCGGCCGCCGCCAGCTCCGCACCGAACTGCTCGGCGGTCAGCCGGGCCGGCATCGTCACGTGTGCGACCACATGACGGACGAGCCACCTGTCGCACAACGACGGCGCGTCCCACGCCTCGGCGGGCGCGGCGGCGAGAAGCTCGGCGAGCCGTACGTACGTCGGCCCCACCCATCCCTGCGGTTCGGTCATGCTCGTGCTCCGTAAGGTCCGTTCGGATCATGGCAAGAAGTGCCCCCAGGGCGACCTCCCACCAAGATCCGCTTGGGTGTCAGGCGGTGAAGCGGTTGAGCTTGTCGGGGTGGAGGAGGATGCGGACGACTGTGCTGTCGCGCCACTGCTCGATCAGGGCCTGGTACTTCGGGTCGTGCGAGACGCCGTAGCGGTCGGCGAGTCGGGCCGCGAGTTCGGCACCGCCCTGATCGTGGAGGGTGACCTCGCCTTCGGTCGCCACCCAGTGTTCGGGCTCGCCGGGTGGTGCCGCGACGACGACGGAGGCACGGGGCCGCTCCCGAAGGCGGTCGAGCTTCGGCGCCCCCGGCTCCGAGAACATCGCCAGGTCACCGGCGTCGGTCACCTCGAACCACACCGGGCGCGGCGCGGGCCAACGACCGGCGCGGGGCGCCACGGTGAGGAAGGCGTACAACGGTCGGGCGAGCAGAGCAAGATCCTCGTCGCGGAACATACCGCCCAGCCTACGACCGCCACCCGGTCCGGCTGGTCGACGCGGGCTGGTGCGCTGGTGGGCATTCTGCCCAGGGCGAAGATCCTTGGCCGGTACGGTGGTCCGCTGCTTGGCTGGCGGACATGAAGATGCTGGTGCTGGGCGGGACGGCGTGGCTCGGTCGGGAGGTGGCCCGGCAGGCCGTCGAGCGGGGGCACGCGGTCACCTGCCTGGCCCGTGGCGAGAGCGGCGCGGTGCCACCCGGCGCGGTCCTGGTCCGCGCCGACCGCACGGATCCCGGCGCGTACGAGGCGCTGCGTGACCAGCGCTGGGACGCCGTCGTCGAGGTGTCTTGGCAGCCCGGCTTCGTCCGCGAGGCGCTGCGGGCCCTGGGCGACCGGGCGCGACACTGGAGCTACGTCTCCTCGGTCAGCGCCTACGCCGGCCACGACACACCCGGCGCCGACGAGTCGGCGGCCACCCTGCCGGCGACGGTGTCCGACGTGGTCGACCACGAGGAGTACGGTGCGGCGAAGGTGGCCTGCGAGCAGCTCTGCGCGGCGCGGGTGGGCGACCGGCTGCTGGTGGCCCGCGCCGGCCTGATCGGCGGCCCCGGCGACCACAGTGGTCGCTCCGGCTACTGGGTCGCCCGCGCCGCCCGCGACCCCGCGACGCCGATGCTGGTACCACGCACCCCCGACCTGCCCACCCAGGTCGTCGACGTCCGCGACCTGGCCGGTTGGCTGCTGGACCGCGCAGAGTCCGGGACGGTCGGCACGTTCGACGCGGTCGGACCGGTGGTGCCGTTCGGCGAGTGGGTCGCCCGGTCCCGTGAGGTGGGCGGGCACACCGGTCCGGTCGTCGACGTCGACCCGGACTGGCTGGTGGCCCGGGACGTAGCCCAGTACATGGGTCCGGAGTCGCTGCCGATGTGGCTGGTCGAGCCCGGCTGGCTGGGCTGGTCGGCGCGCAGCGGGGCGGCGGCCGCCGCCGCCGGGCTGCGCCACCGGCCGCGCGTCGACCTGTTGCGCGACACCCTCACCTGGGAACGCGCGGCGGGCCTGCACCGGGACCGGCGAGCCGGACTGAGCGCCGGCCGGGAGGCCGAGCTACTGGAAGCGTGGGCGCAGCAGGCCGGTCCACCGGAACCCGGCGCCTGACCACCCGGCGCGCGACAGCGGTTCATGGGTGCGGCGTCACCGGCGGTGAACTCGTTGAGTGCCGGCTGAGCCACCGGGCGGACCGCACCGAGTTCGCCGCCCCGCTCGATAACCGGCTGGCTGGTCAGGCGAGCGGGTCGCCGGCCTTGGCCAGGCTCACGAAGCGCCGCCACGCTACCGGCGGGAAGCAGAGCGTCGCACCGTCGCGGTCCTTGGAGTCACGGACCAGGACGACGCCGGAAGGATTGTCGGCGACCTCGACGCAGTCACCGCCGTTGTTGCCGCTCTTGCTGCTCTTGCTGCTCTTGCGCCACCGAGCGCCGGTCAGCTCCACAGCCCGATCCTGGTCCGGGTGATCCGCGAGCTGACCGAGCGGCAGACGTACCCGGCCTGGGCCTGGATCGACTGCTACGAGCTCGACCGGCACGGCGACGCGACGCAGAAGCGCCAGTTGTACGTGATGCCGGCAAGGCTGCGGCCGGTGCACGTACCTCCAGTTCCGTACCCCGCACGTCGCCCCGCGCCCCGCCCCGCGCCGGGGCCGTCCGGGCGGCCGGGTGAACGCCGACGCGTGGCGTGCCGCCCACCTGGCGTTGCCGGGCCTGCGGAAGCGGGTGGCCGTCACCGCCGGTTCACCGACTGGGTGCCGGCCAGCAGGTAGCCGCCGATGTCGGTGGCTCGGGTCGGCTCAGCGGGCCTCGGCCAGCAGACTAGCGTGCTCGTCGCGTTCGGAGTCCCGGGCGGGGCGGACCATCCGGCGCACCTCGCGCAGCCCGACCGCCGCGAGTTGGGCGGCGACCTGGTCGGCGCGGTAGCAGTGCCGCTCCAACTGGATCTCGTGACCGAACCGGCGGTACGCCCCGGACACGTCGCGGATCCCCTCGCCGGACTGGAAGCCGACGAGCAGATGTCCGCCGGGGCGGAGCACCCGGGCGGCCTCGGCGAAGATCCGCGGCTGGCCGGCGGGCGGGGTGTGGATGATCGAGTACCAGAGCAGCACCCCGTCGAACCGGTGGTCCGGGTAGGGCAGGTCGGTCAGCGATCCCACCGCGAAGGCGAGGTCCGGGTTGGCCCGCCGGGCCATGGTGATCATGCCGGGCGACAGGTCGACGCCCTGGACCCGGCAGCCCCGGTCGGCGAGGTAACGGCTCATCCGGCCGGTGCCGCACCCCGCGTCGAGCACCCGCGCGGCACCGCCGGCCGGTACCGCGTCGGCGAACGCGTCGATCATCGCGAGGTCGAGGGGCGCCTCCCCCCGGGTGTCCGGGAGGTAGGCGGCGTAGTCCTCGGCCACGGTGTCGTAGGCGCGCCGTACGCCCGCGTAACCGTCAGTCGTCGAGGCGGGGGATCCACCGGGCGGGAAGCTCACGGCCGCATCATCGCACCACCGTCGCCGCTTCGGGGCCCCTCGTCGTGCGGACACTGCGCAATCTCGAAGAAGCTGCGGCGGATCCGGCCGGGCACACTGGGCGCACTCTCGAACGGCGATCGGCCGGCCGACGTGTTGCTCCCCGGAGGTGCGCGTGTACCGCCCGACCCTGGACCCGCTCGCCGACTCGCTGGCGTGGAGCGCCCTCGTCGCCGGGCTGCCGATCGTCACGCTGTTCCTGCTGCTCGGCGTGCTGCGGGTCCGGGCGTGGTTGGCCGCGCTCGGCGCGCTCGCCGTCGCGCTGCTGGTCTCCGTCGTGGCGTACTCGATGCCCACCGGGCAGGCGCTGCTCACCGCGAGCCAGGGCGCGACGTTCGCGCTGTTCCCGCTCGTCTGGACGTTCGGCACCGCCATCTGGATCTACCGGATGACCGTGACGAGTGGACACTTCGACGTGCTCCGGCGCTCGTTCGCCCGGGTCAGCGACGACCAGCAGGTACAGGCGCTGGTGATCGCGTTCTGCTTCGGTTCCCTGCTGGAGGGGCTGGCCGGGCAGGGCACCCCGGTCGCGATCACCACGGTAATGCTGCTGGCGCTGGGCTTCCGTCCGATGAAGGCGGCCACCGTGGCACTGGTGGCCAACACCGTACCGGCCGCGTTCGGGCCGCTCGGCCTGCCGATCACCACGCTGGCCCGGGTGACCGACCTGCCGACGGACGAGCTGGGCGCGATGGCCGGGCGTCAGGTACCGGTGATCGCGCTGTTCATTCCGCTACTGCTGGTCGGCATGGTCGGCGGGCGACGGGGGCTGCGCCGGACCTGGCACGTGGCCCTCGCCTGCGGCCTGTCGTTCGCGCTGGCCCAGTTCCTCACCTCGAACTACTTCGCGATGGCCCTGGCCGACATCGTCGCCGGGCTGGTCAGCGCCGTGGTGGTGACCGTGACCGCGCGGGTGTGGCCGCCCCGGCGCGACGACGAACCGGTGGTCGACGGCGCCGAACTCGGCGCGTCCGCTCCGCCGACCCGGCCCGACGGACCGCTTGGACTCGACGGACCGAGCGGAACCGGTGGACCGGCCACGCTGGCCGGGGCGAGCGGATCCGGCGGGGCGGGCGGGACTGCGGACCGCGCGGTGTCCGTCGCCGGTCGCCCGGACCCGGCGGCGCACCCGCCGGACACCGCCGTCGAGGTGTGGCGGGCGTACGCGCCGTACCTGGTGATCGTGGCGATCTTCGGCCTGTCGCAGGTGCCGGTGGTCGCGGACGCGCTCAACGCGGTCACCGTCACCTTCAACTGGCCGGGACTGCACCTGCTGACCGCGTCGGGCGGGCCGTCGACGCTGCCGGTCTTCCGGTTCAACTGGCTCTCCTCCACCGGCACGCTGCTGGTCCTCGCCGGCCTGGTGACGATGGCGATCCTGCGGGTCACTCCGCGCGCCGCGCTGGTCGCGTACGGGCAGACGTTGTCCTCGCTGCGTTGGGCGATCCTCACCGTGTGTGGACTGCTGGCGCTGGCGTTCGTGATGAACGGCAGCGGACAGACCGCGACGCTGGGCACCTGGATGGCCGGGGCGGGTGGCCTGTTCGCGCTGCTCTCGCCGATCCTCGGCTGGCTGGGTGTGGCGCTCACCGGCTCGGACACCTCGTCCAACTCGCTGTTCGGCGCGCTCCAGGTCACCGCCGCGCAGCGCGCCGGCCTGGACCCGGTGCTGCTCGCCGCGGCCAACGCCTCCGGCGGCGTGGTCGGAAAGATGATCTCGTTGCAGAACCTGACGATCGCGGCGAGCGCGGTGGGGCTCAGCGGCCGGGAGGGCGACCTGTTCCGCCGCATGTTCGGCTGGAGCGTGGTGTTGATCTGCGCGATGGCGTTGCTGGTCGGCTTGCAGGCGACGCCGGTGCTGAGCTGGATGGTGCCGTAGTGACTCCGCCGGAATGCGGCACGTCGAGGTCGGCCCGCGTCAACTCACCGGGCTTCGGCCAGCACCGCCGCGTGGTCGTCCCGTTCCGTGTCCCGGGCCCGTCGTACCATCCGGCCCACCTCGCGTAGCCCGACCGCCGCCAACTCGGCCGCGACCTGGTCGGCGAGGTAGAGGTGGCGGTCAAGCTGGATCTCGTGGCCGAACCGGCGGTACGCCGGGGCCACGTCGCGAATCCCTTCGCCGGACTGGAACCCGACGAGCAGGTGCCCACCCGGACGGAGCACCCGGGCGGCCTCCGCGAAGATGCGCGACTGGCCGGCAGGCGGCGTGTGGATGATCGAGTACCACAGCAGTACGCCAGCGAACCGGTCGTTCGGATACGGCAGCTCCGTCAACGAGCCCACGGCGAACGCCAGATCCGGGTTGTCCCGGCGGGCCATGGCGACCATGCCCGGCGACAGGTCGACCCCCTGCACCCGGCAGCCCCGGTCGGCCAGGTACCGGCTCATCCGGCCGGTGCCGCACCCGGCGTCGAGCACCCGCGCGTCCTCGCCGGGCGGAATCGCCTCGGCGAACGCGTCGACCATGGCGAGATCGAGTGACGCCTCCGCCCGGGTGTCCGGGAAGTAGGCGGCGTAGTCCGCTGCCACGGTGTCGTAGGCACGCCGTACGCCAGGGAAGTCACCGGGGGCGGAAACCGCGTAAGACACCGCCGAATCATCGCATCACCCCCGCCACTCGGCGCGACACTCCTTCCGGGGTGCGCTTGGTGTCGGTGGCAGTCGATACAGTCCGACATCGGCATGTCGACCGCCACGACCGCCGCGGATCAGGGCAAGGGAAGACCGGGCGTGGCCAGCTTGCAGGTGTGAGGTCAGGAGACAGCGGTGACGGATACGACGGTGGCCGAGGTGATGGCCGAGTTGGCCGCGCTTGAGGACCCAAGGACGCACGAGGTGAACCGCCGGCACGGTGACGACCACGGCGTCAACCTCGGCAAACTGCGGGCGCTCGCGAAGCGGTTGAAGACACAGCAGGAGCTCGCGCGCCAACTCTGGCAGACCGACGACAGCGCGGCGAGACTGCTGGCGCTCCTCGTCTGCCGACCGAAGGCGTTCGGGCGCGACGAGTTGGACGTGATGGTGCGCGAGGCGCGCACCCCCAAGGTGCACGACTGGCTCGTCAACTACGTGGTGAAGAAGAGCCCGCACGCCGAGGAGCTACGCCGGGCCTGGTCCGCCGATCCGGACCCGGTGGTCGCGAGTGCCGGCTGGGCGTTGACCACCGAGCGGGTGGCCAAGAAGCCGGAAGGGCTCGACCTCGCGGGGCTGCTGGAGGTCGTCGAGGCGCAGATGAAGAACGCCCCGGATCGGCTGCAATGGGCGATGAACCACTGCCTGGCTCAGATCGGCATCGAGCACGCCGAGCACCGCAACCGGGCGATCGACATCGGTGAACGCCTGGAGGTCCTCAAGGACTACCCGACTCCCCCGGGCTGCACGTCGCCGTTCGCGCCCATCTGGATCAACGAGATGGTGCGCAGACAGCAGGACAAGTAACTCTGCTGGTGCACATCTGGACGGCGCGGGTGCGTCCGCTCCCGGCCGGGCCGCTCGATCAGTCCAGCCTGCGCGACGTGAAGGGAAGACCAGCCACCATGACCGACACCAACCGGGAGGCGCTACGCACCACGTTCGGTCAGGACGCCGAACTCTACGACCGGTGCCGTCCCACCTATCCACCGCAGCTGTTCACCGACCTCTCCACGCTCGCCGGTCTCGGTCCACACGCTCGGGTGCTGGAGATCGGATGCGGCACCGGCCAGGCGACCCTGCCCCTGGCCCAGCGGGGATGCCATGTCGTCGCGATGGACCTCAGCCCCGCCATGGCCGCCGTCGCTCGACGCAATCTCGCACAGTTCCCGAACGTCACAGTCGTGGCGGCGGCGTTCGAGGACTGGCAGCCTTCGGACGGAACCTTCGACGCGATTCTCTCCGCTACCGCGTTCCACTGGCTCGACCCCGACGTACGCATGATCAAGGCAGCTGACCTGCTGCGTCCCGGCGGGGCCCTCGGCATCGTGTCGACCCACCACATCGCTGGCGGGACGAACGCCTTCTTCGCCGACGCGCAACGATGCTACGAACGCTTCGACCCCACCACACCGCCCGGCATGCGCCTGACGACCGATGACGAGACCGCCGAGGAGACAGCAGAGTTCGACCGATCGGCACGATTCGGGCCAGTCGAATTCCGGCGCTACGAGTGGCAACAGACCTACCCGACCCACGAGTACCTGAACCTGCTCATGACCTACTCCAACCATCGCGCCATGGCACCGCAGGTACGCACCGGTCTGTTCGCGTGCATCACTCACCTGATCGACGACGTCTACAACGGAGAGATCACCAAGCAGTACCGGACCCGGCTCGCGATCGCGCACAAGACACCGTGACTCGGCTCGGCTCCGGGTGAGCGGCCGGGGACGTACCCGGTATGTGGTCGGACGTGGCTGCGGGGCGGGCGGCGTGACGGTGCAGGGCTCGCGCTCGCTATCCGGGTCCACCCGGTCCAACCGCGCTCGGCGCGATCGGCATGGACTGGAACCGCTCGAAGATGCCGCCCTTCATGTCCAGGAAGAGCCGGTACGCGGTGTAGGAGATGCCCGAGGCGACGGTGATCAGCAGAATGCCGGGCAGCAGGTAGTTCACGTAACTGTCCGACCGAACCGGTCGGCGAACTGTTCGGCCTCGTCGAGGTACTGCGTGGTGAACAGCACCGTCGTGCCCCGCCGGGCAAGGTCCCGGACGGCCTGCCACACCTCAGGTCGCGCCTGCGGATCGAGCCCGGTCGTCGGTTCGTCGAGGAAGATCACCGGAGGATTCCCGATGAGGCTCATCGCGATGTCGAGGCGGCGGCGCATGCCCCCGGAGTACGTCGACACCCTCCGCCTGGCGCGTCGGTAAGTGCGAAGCGGGCCAACAACTCGCCCGCGATCCGGCCCGGATTCCTCACCTGCCGCAGCCGGGCGACCAGCACCAGGTTCTCGCGCCCGCTGAGGATGTCGTCGACGGCCGCGAACTGTCCCGTCGGGCCGATGGACTCCCGCACCTCCGCCGCCTGCGTGGCGACGTCGAACCCAGTCACGATGGCCGTCCCCGCCCCTGGCCGGAGCAGCGTGGACAGGATCCTGACGATGGTCGTCTTACCGGCCCCGTTGGAGCCGAGCAGGGCGAAGACGCTCCCCCGCGCCACATCGAAGTCGACGCCGCGCAGTACGTGCAGTTCCTGGTACGACTGCACCAGGCGCCGCACCTGGATCGCGGGCCCGCTGGCCCGCTCGGTGAGTTGAGATTCCTCGGACATGGCGCCAGCATGCAGGGTTGACGCTGCGTCAAGGTCAAGCCCAAAGCAGCCTCGCTCAGCGGGGCGACCAGGCGGCACCGCTTCCCCGTCAACGCACTCGCAGGGCCGACCGCCCGTGGTCCGACACGAGATCTTGGACAGTTTCCGTTAGTCAAGAACGGAAACTGTCCAAGATCTCGACCGGGGTTCTCGTGAACCAGCCCCGAACCCGCCTCGCCATGGAGCGGCGGGTTTGCGTCAGGCCACCTCGACGCAGTTGCCGCCGCCGGCCCACGACGCCGCCCGGCGACCCACCGACCACGACGCCGCCCGGCGACCCACCGACCACGACGCCGCCCGGCGATCCGCCGACCCACAAGCCGGCCCGGCGTCAGGCAGCCGGGGCGCCCGCCGGGTGGGCCTCGTGCAGGGTGAGGTTCCGGCCGTTCGACGGGTCGAAGAGGTGGATCTTCTCCAGGTTGAACCAGACCCGCCGGTGCTCCCCCTCGGTCACCGTGGACTCCGCCGACAGCCGGGTGACCAGGTTCGAGCCGGCACCGGCGAAGTCGGCGGCACCGGCGTCGGCGGCCAGTTCCTCCAGTTCGGCGGCGGAGGCCCGGCCGCCCTCGACGGTCAGGTAGACGTACTTGTCCGAGCCCATCGACTCGACGATGTCCACCGGCGCGGAGAACTCCGCGCCCCGGCGGCGGGTCTCCTCGTCGACCAGTTCGGCGTCCTCGAAGTGCTCGGGGCGGATGCCGAGGATCAGCTCCCGGGGCGCGTCGGCGCCCTCCAGCTCGCGGCGGATCCGGTCACCGATCGGCACGTCGCCCAGGGCGGTACGCAGCGTGCCCTGCTCGACGGTGGCGGGCAGGAAGTTCATCGACGGCGAGCCGATGAAGCCGGCCACGAAGAGGTTGTTCGGGTGGTCGTACAGTTCCTGCGGCGGGCCGACCTGCTGCACCGCACCGCCTCTCATGATCACCACGCGGTCGCCTAGGGTCATCGCCTCGGTCTGGTCGTGGGTGACGTAGACAGTGGTGGTGCCGAGCTGTTTCTGCAACCGGGACACCACGGTACGCATCTGCACCCGCAGCTTGGCGTCGAGGTTGGACAGCGGCTCGTCCATCAGGAACGCCTTGGGTTGGCGGACGATCGCCCGGCCCATCGCCACCCGCTGCCGCTGCCCGCCGGAGAGGTTGGCCGGCTTGCGGTCCAGCAGCGGGGTCAGCTCCAGGACCTTCGCCGCCTCCGCCACCTTCTGGTCGATGGTGGCGCGATCCAGCTTGGCCAGTCGCAGCGGGAAGGCCATGTTCTCCCGCACCGTCATGTTCGGGTACAGCGCGTAGGACTGGAAGACCATCGCGATGTCCCGGTCCCGGGGCGCCTTGTCGTTGACCCGTTGCCCGTCGATGCGCAGCTCACCGGAGCTGATGTCCTCCAGCCCGGCGATCATGTTGAGGGTGGTGGACTTGCCGCAGCCGGACGGGCCGACCAGGATCACGAACTCGCCGTCGGCGATCTCCAGGTCGACGTCCCGCACCGCCGTGGTGCCGTCCGGGAACTTCTTGCTCACCTTGTCGAGCACGATGTCAGCCACGAGTTTCTCACCTATCCCTTGACGGCGCCGGAGGTCAGGCCGGAGACGATGCGACGCTGGAAGAAGAGGACGAACAGGATGATCGGTACGGTGATCACCACGGCGGCGGCGCAGATCGCCCCGGTCGGATCCTCGAACTGCGAGGCACCGGTGAAGAACGACAGCGCCACCGGCACCGTGCGGGACCGCTCGGTGGAGGTCAGCGAGATGGCGAACAGGAAGTCGTTCCAGCAGAAGATGAAGACCAGGATGGCCGTGGTGAACAGGCCCGGTGCGGCCAGCGGGGCGATCACCCGCCGGAACGCCTGCGCCTGGGTGGCGCCGTCCATCTTGGCCGCCTTCTCCAGGTCCCACGGGATCTGCTTGAAGAACGCCGACAGCGTGTAGATCGCCAACGGCAGCGCGAAGGTGATGTACGGCAGGATCAGGCCCGGCCAGGTGTCGAACAGGCCCAGCTGCCGCTCGATCTCGAACAGCGGCGACACCAGCGACACCTGCGGGAACATCGCGATCAGCAGGGAGACCCCGATCAGCAGCCGCTTGCCGGGGAAGTCCAGCCGGGAGATCGCGTACGCGGCCATCGCGCCGAGCACCACGGCGATCGTGGTGGCGATCATCGCGATGCCGATGGAGTTGACCAGCGCCCGGACGAACTGGTCGGTGGCGAAGATCGTCCGGTAGTTCTCCAGCGTCCACTCCCGGGGGATGAACTTCCCGTCGGTCAGCGTGGCCGGCGTCTTGAACGACAGCGACATGATCCACAGCACCGGGAACAGGGCGAAGGCGACCACGAAGACGTCCAGCAGTCCCCAGCGGAGCTTGGCTCGGGTGGTGGTGTCGGCCATGTCAACGCCTCTCCCCGTCGTCGCTGCCCGGAGCAGCGGTACCGAACAGCTTCACGAAGACGAACGCGATGATCGCCACGGTGATGAAGATCAGCACCGACATCGTCGAGCCGATGCCGAGGTTCAGCCCCCGGATCAGGTTGTTGTACGCGATCATCGACACCGACGACGTGTCGTTCGCCCCGGCGGTGAGCACGTAGATGTTGTCGAAGACCCGGAACGCGTCCAGGGTGCGGAACAGCAACGCCACCAGGATCGCCGGCTTCATCACCGGCAGCATCACCTTGGTGAACCGCTGCCAGGCGGTGGCCCCGTCGGTGGAGGCCGCCTTGAGCAGGTCCTCCGGCACCAACGCCAGCCCCGCCATCAGCAGCAGCGCCATGAACGGCGTGGTCTTCCAGATCTCCGCCAGCATGATGATCGCCAGCGAGCTGGCCCGCTCGGTCAGTGGCGCCCCGTCGGAGAAGAGGTTGGCCAGGTAGCCGGTGCCCGGCGTCCACGCGTACCGCCAGGAGAACGCGGCGACGACCGTGACGATGCCGTACGGGATCAGCGCCGCGGTCCGCACGATGCCCCGGCCGACCAGCGTCCGGTGCATGATCAGCGCCAGGCCCATGCCGAGCACCAGCTCCACCGCGACGGTGACCACCGTGATCAGCATGGTCACCCCGAACGCCGTCCACCAGAACTCGTTGGTCAGCACGGTTACGTAGTTCTGTAGGCCGACGAACTCCCGCTCGGCGGGGAAACGCAGGTCGTAACGCTGCAAGGACAGCCACACCGAGTACAGGATCGGGTAGCCGGTCACCGCGAGCATGACCAGCGCCGCCGGGGCGCACAGCAGCAGACCCAGCCGGCGCTCGGCCCGCTTGTTCTCGCTCAGTGGCGCCCTGCCGCGCCGGTTGGCCCGCTGTGCGGGTACCGCGGCTTGCCGGCCGCCGGTGCGGAGGTCGGCCTCGTCGGCGGCCACGTCCGCGCCGGCCGGGGTCGCGTTGCCGCTCACGGCAGGACTCCCCGGGACTCCAGCGCGTCGGCGATCGCCTCGCGCAGCCGGTCGGCGGTCTCCCGCGGGTCGATCGCCGCTGGCGGCGACAGGATCGCCGAGGTCACCGTCGAGATGCTCTGGTACGCGGGGGTCAACGGCCGGACCGCCGGCTCCCGCAGCTGTTCGAGGATGGTTTCCTTCATCGGGTACGCCTCGTTCATCTCCGGATCGTCGTAGATGCGCTCGATGGTCGGCGGCACCCCGTCGTTGATCGCCGAGAACTTCTGGTTCTCCGCGTTGCGGATGCACTTGGCCGCGTCGAACGACTCGGCCGGGTGCTTCGAGTAGCGGCTGACCGCCAGGTTGATCCCGCCGATGGTCACCCGGCTCGGGGTGCCCGCCTCGACGCCCGGCACCCGGGCCCAGGCCACCTGCTCGGCCAGCTCCGGGTTGGCCTCCTGCATGGCCGGATAGACGAACGGCCAGTTCACCTGGAAGGCACCCGACCCGGACTGGAACTCCAGCCGCACCGGGTCCTCGGTGGCGTTGCTGAACGACGGCGAGGCCACCCCGGAGGTGGCGAAGTTCCGCAGCACCTCCAGCGCCCGTACGGCACCCTCGTCCACCACGGACTCGGTGCCCTCGGCGTTGAGCAGGTTGCCACCGGCGCTGGCGACCAGGGTGTTGAAGAGCACCACCAGGCCCTCGTACTGCGCGCCCATGGTCAACACCTGGTGCGGCCGGTCCTGCTCCTTGAGCCGCTGCGCGGTCGAGATCATCTCGTCCCAGGTGGCCGGTGGCTCCGGCACCAGGTCCTTGCGGTACCACAGCAGTTGGACGTTGGTGTTCTTCGGCGCACCGTAGAGCTTGTCCTCGTACCGGGCGGTGTCCAGCGGCCCCGCGAGGGTGCCATCCTCCACCTCGGCACGGTCGGACCCGGTCCACTCCAGGATCCAGTTCGCGCTGGCGAACTCCTGGGTCCAGGTCACGTCGAGACCGAGCACGTCCATGCCGTCGTCCTCGGCGGCGAGCCGCCGCACCAGCTGCACCCGCTGCTCGTCGGCCTCCCGCGGCAGCACCCGGTTCACGATCCGGTAGCGCCCGTCGGCCTCGGTGTTGCACCGGTCGACCACCTGCTGCAGGTTCTGCTCGGGCGGGTAGTACAGGTTGATCACGGGCGCTCCGGTGTCGTCGCCGGCTGCGCAGGCGGCCAGCGGCGCCACCAACGTCAGCGCCGCGGCCGTCGCCGCCACGCGTACCCGGGGTCGGCGTCTACTCATGCCGGCGCCCCGCCACGCTCGGCAGCGTCGTCCGACGCCACCGCGCCGGGCCTGATGATCCGCTCGCTCATGACCCCTCCCTCGGATCTGCACGGCCGGGGGTACGGGCTCCGTGCCCGGCGCACGGCGAACCGACCAGAGCATCTGGCCTGCTGGTTCACCTGCCCTGGCGGTTCGTGGCTGGAACACTGCCCGAGCTGCGGAGTCACGAAACCTGACCGGAAGCGGCGACCAAAACATCGCGCCTTGTGGCTCAGCTCACACCCCGGCCCGACCCGACCGGCGGCGCTACCCTCGGGTGGTGGACGCCACCTTCTTCTTCGACCCGCTCTGCCCGTGGACCTGGCGTACGTCACGCTGGCTGGTGGCCGTCGCCGACGCCCGTGACCTGCGCATCGAGTGGCGGGCGTTCAGCCTGGCCATCCTCAACGGCGGCGACGTCCCGCCGGAGTACGCCGAGGCGATGACCGCCGCCGGCCGGGCGCTGCGCCTGGTCGAGGCGCTGCGCGCCGAAGGCCGCCACGCCGACGCCGCCCGCTTCTACGCCGAGTTGGGCGCCCGCACCCACGACGCCGGCAACCCGCCGAGCGGCAAGCTGGTCGAAGCCGCCGTCGCGGCGGCCGGGCTCGACGGCCTGGCCGCCGCCCTCGACGACGAACGCTGGGACGAGGCGGTCCACGCCTCGCACGCCCTGGCGTACGGCTCGGCCGGCCCCGACATCGGCTCCCCCGTACTGATGGTCCCCGGCGCCGACCGGGGCCTGCACGGCCCGATCCTGACCGAGGCGCCCGGCACCGACGACGCGCTGGCCCTCTGGGACAACCTCCTCCAGCTGATCCGGATGCCCGCCTTCCACGAGATCAAGCGCGGCCGCCGCTGACCCTGCCCGGCACGTCGACGCGACGGCTCAGCCGACTCGCGGATTCGGTGCCTTCGTACCCGGCGGGTGGCCGACCGGGTGCTACCCGGTGACTCTCGGGTGGACTAGCGTTGCACGGAGCCATCGCCGTGAGCGCGTACGCCGTCGCCGTCGATACGCCACCGGCTGACCCCGATCCGCCCGATCGGTTGGTTCTCGCGGGAACAGCCCCTCACCGGTTCACCGGTTGGGCAGGATCGTCCGCAACGAGGAGGTGCCGTCGTGGTGCAGGACACCCGCGCTCTCGCCCTGACGTTCGAGGTGAGCGGCCTGCCACCGGTCAAGACCGAGGCATTGTCCATCTTCGCCGCCGGACATCGGCAGGCGACGAGGGTACGCGCACTGCTACAGGCCGCCTGCGCGGCAGCACAGCAGACCGGCTGGACGCCGCTGTCCGGCCCGATCGAGGTGGACCTGACCCTGCGCTGTCCACCCGGACGCCGTACCTCCGACGCCAGCACCCTGCTCGGCGGGGTCTGCGCGGTGCTACAGGACAAGAAGCGGGTCGCCAGCATCGGTCTGGCGCACCTGGGCGTCCTGGTCGACGTCGCGCTCTACGACGACGACAAGCAGATCCGCCGGCTGTCCTACCTCGAGGAACCAGCCGAGGACTTCTCGTACCAGGTGCGGGTCGCGTCCGTACCGGATGCGGTTTGACCGACGACTGCGGTGGGGTACCGCAGCCGCCGACGAAGGGAGCGCCGATGTCGGAGCCACATGTCACGCTGGAACCCCGCGACCCGGTGCAGGAGAAGCTACGCGGGCCGCTGGAGGAACAGCTGACCTCGGCGTTACAGGTGGCCGCCGACCGGGTCCGGGACGGCTACGCCGGTGAGCCGGTGGAGCAGGTGTGCCAGCGGCTGCTCGACGAGACCCGGGCGGGGCTGCACCCCGACATCGCCGCCGGCTTCCAACCTGACATGGACGAGTTCTGTCGGGTCGCGATCGCCATCGTCCGCGGCGAGGTCACCTGAGGATCGGAACGGGTCAGGACCGGGCCCGCACGCCCCGGCCCTGACCCCCGAGTTCGGCGTGGCAGCGGACCGGGCCAAGTGCTGGCGCGGCGTGTCGACCAGCCCCAGCACGGTAGCCGGCCCGCCCGCACTCAGCTCCACGGTGCCCCACACCGAACTCCGACGTCGCAACCCACCCCGGCGAATCGCGACGCCGAAGGCGAGGCTAGGCGCGCGACGGCGGGCAGACAACAGCCGGCGCGCGCCGGAACGGAGGATTACCAACAGGATCAAAAACCGGCAGGTGGGTGTAACACCCGGCCGGCCACCGGCGCTGATCAAGATCGGACCGTACCTCGGTTCAGAAGTGGCGGAGCAGGTCCGGAAAGGCGCTCAGCCGCAGCACACCCGCGTCGGTCGGATCCAGCTCGTCGTGTTCCAACACCCAGGTGTTGGCGTTCGGGATGAACACCGCCCGCCAACCCGCGGCACGGGCGGGCAGGATGTCCGACCGCGGCGAGTTGCCGATCATCCAGGCCCGGGCCGGGTCGACCGCGTGTTCCCGGGCCAGCCAACGGTACGTCCCGACGTCCTTCTCCGGCACGATGTGTGCCGCGGTGAAGTGGTGCAGCAGCCCGCAGGCGTCCAGCTTGCGCTGCTGCTCCTCGCGTTCCCCCTTGGTCAGCAACAACAACTCGTGCCGATCGGCCAACTCGTCGAGCGCGTCGGCCACCCCGGGCATCAGCTCGATCCGGTGGGTCAGCAGCGCCACCGCCAGCTCGTCGATCTCACGGCGTTCCGCCTCGGTGGCCGGCCGCTGCCGCAGCCGTTCCAGGCACTCGCGCAGGCTCCGCAGGAAGATCTTGCTGCCGTACCCGTGGGCGACCGCGTTGGCCCGCTCGATGTCGTCGAGCACGGCCCGGATCTGCACCTGGTCCAGGGTGGGATGGTCCAGCCAGGCGAGGAAGTCCTCGATCACCCGCTCGAAGACGACATTGTTCTCCCAGAGCGTGTCGTCGGCGTCGAAGACGAGCAACCGGCCCGGCTCGACCACCATCTCGTCAGCAGTCACCCGGTGACTCTAGAAAACCGCCCGCCCCACGACGACCCGATAACCCGCCCGCCACTTCCATTGTCAATCTTGGACAGTTTCCGCGAGCAGCTAACGGAAACTGTCCAAGATTGCGGCGCGGACACCGCCCGATGCGGCGGCAGTGGTGCTACGCGGGGGTGAAGGCCGTTCGGGAGCGCAACCGACGGAACCCGACCCGCTCCAACTCCGCCACCACCGACGCCCGATGAGCGTCCACGTCGTCGATCATGCACTTCCTGACTCCGCATTACCCGCAAAGCGGGGCATACGGGCGACCAGGACTGCATGATCGGCGGGGGTGGGGAGGGTGGGGTCAGGAAGCGGGGAAGAGGGGGTGGGTCAGGAGGGATTCGCGTTCGTCCTGGGCTTCGGGGCGGAGGCGACCGCCGCGGGTGAGCATCACCATGCCGTGCAGGAGGCTCCAGCCGAGTTCGGCCAGGGTGTCCGGGTCTCGGCCGGCGGACAGCGGGGTCAGGGCGGCGCGGAGTTCACCGAAGGTCGCCGCGACCGTCTCGGGAGCCTGTTCGGCACCCAGGGTCAGGTCGGGGGTGTGCGCGAACATCGCGTCGTACACCTCGGGATTGGCGTACGCGAAATCCAGGTAGGCCGCCATCACTGCGGGCCACGCCTGAGCTGGGGTGCTGGCGGCCGTACGCGCGGCGGTCAGCGCGGTGGCCAGGTCGGCGAAGCCGCGCACCGCGACTGCGGCGACCACCGCGTCCCGGTCGGCGAAGCGCTCGTAGAGTGCGCCGAGATCGACGGCGGCGTGTTCGGCCAACCGGCGGGCGGTCACCGCTGCCCAGCCCTCGGCCTCGGCCAACTGCCAGGCGGTGCTGACGATCGCGTCTCCGTCTCGCCCGGTGTCCGGGTCGTCTGTGCCCAACACGCAGCCGATGGTAGCCGTGCGCGACCCAGCGTGACCCTCCGGCGACGGATTGGCGACTGTCCGCCCCGGACCGGGATGTGATCTACTCGGTTCCGCTGTAACGGCGGTGTCCAGGCGTGCTCGACACCGCGCCGTCACGGCGAAGCGCCACAGCCGGTCCCGACCCAGCCGCCGGGGCATGGTGCAAAACCCACCCACCCGGATTAGCGGCGCAGGGTGAGGATCAGGTCGGCGACCAGGGCGGTCCAGCCGGTCTGGTGCCAGGCACCGAGGCCGGCACCGTTGTCACCGTGGAAGTACTCGGGGAACGCGATCAGATCCCGCCAGTCCGGGTGGGTCTGGAACAGCTGCGCCGCGCCGTAGATCGGCCGCCGCCCCCAACCGTCCCGGGTGAACAGCGCGATCAGCCGGGCGGAGAGGTCGTCGGCGATCTCGTCCAGGGTCTTCTTCACCCCCGACCGGGTCGGGTACTCCACCTGCAGGTCGTCGCCGAAGAACGCCGCGTAGTCGCGCAACGCGCTGATCAGCAGGAAGTTCGTCGGCATCCAGATCGGGCCGCGCCAGTTGGAGTTGCCGCCGAACAGGCCACTTGTCGACTCGGCCGGCTCGTAACCGACGCAGAACTCCTGGCCGCCGAGGGTGACCGCGAACGGCTTGTCCAGGTGGGCGCGGGAGAGCGTACGCAGGCCGTACTCGGAGAGGAACTCGTCGGTGTCCAGCATCCGGGCGAGCAGCCGGACCACCTGCTCCGGACCACACATGGACAGCAGTCGCTGCTGGCGGCCGTCCGGGCCGATCCGCCGACCCCCAATCACCGAGGCGTACTCGGGGCGGTTGGTGAGGAACCAACGCAGCCGGGCACCCAGTTCGGGCAGCCGGTGCAGGGTACGCGCGGGCAGCCGGGTCACCGCGGCCAGCGGCAGCAGCCCGACCACCGAACGCACCTTCAGCGGCACCTTCGTGCCGTCGGCCAGCCGCAGCACGTCGTAGAAGAACGCGTCCTCGGAGTCCCACAACCCCTGGTCGTACGCGGCCGCCGCGATGTAGGCGAAGTGCTCGAAGAACTTCGTCGCGGTGTCCACCCAGGTCCGGTCGTGCTCGGCCAGCACGATGGCGATGTCCAGCAGGTTGAGCGCGTACATCGCCATCCAGCCGGTGCCGTCGGACTGCTCCAGCACCCCGGCCACCGGCAGCGCCGCCGACCGGTCGAACGGGCCGACGTTGTCCAGCCCGAGGAAGCCGCCCTCGAAGACGTTGTTGCCGCCGGTGTCCTTGCGGTTGACCCACCAGGTGAAGTTCATCAGCAGCTTGTGCATCATCCGGGCCAGGAAGTCGTGGTCCCGGCTGCCGTCGATCTCGAAGACCTTCAGCGCCGCCCAGGCGTGCACCGGCGGGTTGACGTCACCGAACGCCCACTCGTACGCCGGGATCTGTCCGTTGGGGTGCAGGTACCACTCGCGCAGCAGGAGCAGCAGCTGTTCCTTGGCGAAGCCGGGGTCGACCCGGGCGATGCTGACGCAGTGGAAGGCCAGATCCCAGGCCGCGTACCACGGGTACTCCCACGGATCCGGCATGGAGATCACGTCGAAGCTGGTCATGTGCCACCAGGCGCTGTTGCGTCCGTGCCGGCGCCCGGCCGGCGGCGACGAACCCGGATCGCCGGCCAACCACCGCTTGACGTCGAAGTGGTAGAACTGCTTGCCCCACATCAGCCCGGCGATGGCCTGCCGGGCGATCAACGCCTCGTCGGCGCTGGCCGCCTCCGGGATCACCCCGGCGAAGAACCGGTTCGCCTCGGCCCGCCGCGCCCACACCACCGCGTCGAACCCGTCGCCCAGGTCGGCCGGGGGCGGGTCGCCGTCACCCGGCGGCGGGGCGGTACGGGTCAGCCGCAACCGGATCTGCCGCTGCCCACCGGCCGGCACGTCCAGCACGTAGTGCAGCGCACCCTTGGTACCGGTCAGCTCCGGGTTGACCGTCTCCGCCCCGGAGACCACGTGGTCGTTGATGCCGTCCTTCGGGTACGGGGTGCGGCTCGGCAGCCCCCACAGCCGCTCGGCGTTGGTGTCGTTGTCGCAGAGCAGCGGCGTCGGGTCACCGTCACCCTCGAGCACGACCTGCCCGAGCACCCAGTGCTCGCCGACCAGCCGGGTGCCCTGCCCGACCAGCTGCGGCACCCGGTCCGCGCCGGGCAGCCCCCAGGCCCAGGTGTTGCGGAACCACAGGTGCGGCAGCACGTGCAGCTGGTCCGCCCGGTCACCCCGGTTGGCCACGGTCACCACGATGCACAGGTCCGTCGGGGTGGCCTTGGCGTAGTCGACGGTGACCGCCCAGTACCGGTCGTCGTCGAAGATGCCGGTGTCGACCAGCTCGTACTCGGTGTCGTCCCGGCCGCGCAGCCCGTTGACCGCGACCAGCTCGTCGTACGGGAAGGCGGCCTGCGGGTAGTGGTAGCGCCAGCGCATCCACGAGTGGGTGGGCGTGGAGTCCTCGTACCACCAGTAGTCCTTGACGTCCTCGCCGTGGTTGCCGCCGTCCCCGCCGAGGCCGAACATCCGCTCCTTGATGATCGGATCGCGGCCGTTCCACAGGGCGAGAGCGAAGCAGAACGTCTGTCGGTCGTCACACACGCCCGCCATACCATCTTCGGACCACCGGTAGGCTCGGGATCGCGCGTGGTCGTGGGGGAAGTAGTCCCACGCCGTGCCGTGTTCGCTGTAGTCCTCCCGTACCGTCCCCCACGCCCGCTCGGACAGATAGGGACCCCATGCGCGCCAGTCCTGCTCGCCAGCATCGGCCTGGGCGAGCCGGACTCGCTCGGCGTCGGGTGCCGGGGCGGAGGGCGAACCGTCAATGATCACCTTTACATCTTCGACGCCACTGCGGTACTTCACCACAGCGGCCATTGTCGTCGTGTCGTGTTACACCTCGCCGCCGGTGGAGGAAAGTTGATCGAGATTCGCTTCGGTTCCCAGGTCTGCGGCGAGCTGAGCAGCGCCGCCGGCCGCGAATGGCTGGTGCCCGACGGTCTCGGCGGGTACGCCATGGGCACCGTCGCCGGATTGCGTACCCGCCGCTACCACGGGCTGCTGGTGGTGCCGGGAGAAACCCCGGCCTCCCGGAAAGTGGGACTGGTCAGCCTCGACCCGGCGGTGCTGCTGCCCTCCGGCGCCCGGATCCGCCTCGGCGCGCACGAGTGGCTCTCCGGCGACGTCGACCCGCGCGGCTTCGAACTGCTGGAGCGCTTCGATCTGGTCGACGGCCTGCCGCGCTGGCGGTGGCGGATCGGTGACGTGGTGATCGAGCGGGAGCTGGCCACCGTCCACGGCCGCTCCTGCGTGGCGGTGGTGCACCGGCTGGTCAGCGGGGGCCCGGTCGAACTGGAACTCGCCGCCGCCTGCACCTGGCGCGACGCGCACGGCGAGCGCCGCGCCGACGGGCCGCCGCTGCGGATGGACCCGGTCGACGGCGGCGCGGTGGTCGAGGGCGCGTACCGGCTGTCCGGGCCCGGTTGGACGCCGCAGGGCCACTGGTGGCGGGGCGTCTACCACCGCGAGGAGGCGGCGCGCGGCCTGCACCCGGAGGAGGACCTCTGGTACGCGGGCCAGTTCCGCGACACCCTGCGCCACCCCGGCGACACCGTGTCGGTGCTGGCCTGGGCGGGCGACCTGGAGCAGGAGCCACCACCCGGACCGCGGGTGGTGGCGGCGGCCCGGCAGCGCAACCGGGCGGTGGTGGCGGCGGCCAAGCCGGCCGACGCGGTCGAGGCGACCCTGACGCTGGCCGCCGACGCGTTCGTGGTGCGGACCCCGAGCGGGCCGGACGTGGTCGCCGGCTACCCGTGGTTCGGCGCCTGGTCGCGGGACACGATGATCTCCTACGAGGGGTTGTTCCTGCGTACCGGCCGCGCCGAGACGGGCCGGGAGCTGCTGCGCTCGTACGCGGCGACGCTGTCGGAGGGGATGCTGGCCAACACCGCCGACACCGGCCGGGTCGAGTACAACACGGTCGACGGCACGCTGTGGTTCCTGCACGCGGTCAGCCGGCACGTCACCGTCACCGGCGACACCGACCTCGGCGACGAACTACTGCCGGCGCTCTGCACGGTGATCGACGCCCACCAGCACGGCACCCGGTACGGCATCGTCGTCGACCCGGCCGACGGCCTGCTCACCTCCGGCGCCCCGGGGGCCGCGCTGACCTGGATGGACGCCCGGGTGTACGGGGTACCGGTCACCCCTCGACACGGCAAGCCGGTCGAGGTCAACGCCCTGTGGATCAACGGGGTGGCCGGGGTCGCGGAACTCGCGGAGCTGGCCGGGCAGGACGCCGACGGGCTGCACCGGCTGCACGAACGGGCGGTCAAGTCGTTCCGCGACCGCTTCCCCACCCCGGCCGGCTGGCTGCACGACGTGGTCGACGCGCCCGCACCGGCGTACCCCCTCGGTGGCGCGGCCCACCACGACGACGACCTGCTGCGCCCCAACCAGTTGCTGGCCTGGTCGTTGCCGAACGCGCCGCTGGAGCCGGAGCCCCGGGCACTCGGCCTGGTCGGCGCCGGGCTGCTCACCCCGCTGGGACCGCGCAGCCTCTCCCCCGAGTGCCCCGGCTTCACCGGGCGGCACCGGGGCGGGCCGGCCGAGCGGGACAGCGCATACCACCAGGGCACCGTCTGGCCGTGGCTGATCGGCCCGTACGCCGACGCCACCCGGCGGGCCGGCCTGCCCGTCGACGAGCTGTTCGTCGGGTTGGAGGCGCACCTCACCGAGTACGGCCTCGGTTCGGTCAGCGAGACCGCCGACGGGTCGGCCCCGTACACCGCCACCGGCTGTCCCTTCCAGGCCTGGTCGGTCGCGGAGCTGCTGCGCGCCCGCCGGTAGCGCCCGGTCCGGTCCGGCCCCGCGCCGGTGGACCGGTGGGGCACCCGACCCGGGTGCCCCACCGACCGGCTCAGCCCAGGCCCGCCGCGACGGCGGCCTGGCGGCCACCCACGACCGGCAGGGTGATCCGGGTGCTGTCGAAGTGCACGGTGATCTCCGCCCGGGTCTGCTTGGCCCGGCTGCTGTAACCGGAGTACGAACCGAGCAGCACCACACCGATCTGGTGGCCGGCCTCGAAGACGTAGTCCTCCGGCATCAGCGGCACGTCGACCGCGTACTTCTGGCCGGGCACCAGCGGCGTGGACACCGACAGCGAGTCCAGGTTCAGCCCGTCGACGATGCCCTTGGTGACCAGTTCCTGCGGGTTGCTCGCCACGGTCTTGGCGACCTGCCGGTAGCAGGCCTCCTCCGCGTACCCACCGAAGTCGGCCCGCTCACCCCAGCAGTCCTCGGTGGTGAGGGTCCGGATGCCGTCGCCGACGGTGCTGAACCGCTCCCGGGTGCCGTAGTCCACGAGCAGCCCGGCGAAGCTGGTGTCCGTACCGTCGACCGACGCCTTGATCCGGACGATCGGCGTGCCGGAGATGTGCAGCGGCGCGGTCAGCGGCGCGGAGAGGAAGACCAGCCGGTTGTCCTTGTTGGCCTGCGGGTCCGACGGGTGCCGGATCGCGTTGGCCTGGCTCATCGTCGGCGTGTCGGTGAAGGTGGCCGACCGGTTGCCGGGGCCGGACCGCACCGACAGCCCACCCGGGCCGCCGTCGGTGCCGGCGCGCAGGAACACCTGGGTCGGCTGGGTGCCCGGCAGCGGCCAGTCGGCGTGCGTCTCCCAGACGTCCGGCAGCCGCTCGACGTCGACCATCGGCTCGGCCATGATCCCGTTGTCGATGCCCTGCAGCCAGAAGTCGAACCAGCGGTGCAGGGTGTCCACCCACTCCGCGCGGCGGAAGTCGAACGGATCGATGTGCCCGGTACCGGTCAGCCACAGCTTGCGCGGCACGTTCTGCTCGGCCAGGGCGTACCACCACTTGCTGAAGTGGTCGGCCCGCACGTTGTCGTCGTTGATGCCGTGCACCAGGAAGACGCTGGCCCGTACCTGGTCCGCGTGCGGCACGTAGTCCCGCTCCGCCCAGAAGTCGCTGTAGTCGCCGGTGACGTCGTCGCCGCCCTGACCGAGCTGGGTCCGCACCGGGGCGCAGTACGCCCGGCGGTTCGGGTTGGTGACGGTGTTGGCCAGGCTGCCCGAGTAGTTGTTGGCCCGGGTCACCAGGCCGTTGCTGCGCGAGTAGTCGTACCAGCTGGAGATGGCCGAGATCGGCACGATGGTGGCCAGGCCCTCGACGCCGTTGGCCGCGGCGGCGTTGGCCAGGGTGCCGTCGTACGACTTGCCGATCATGCCGGTCTTGCCGTTGTGCCAGTCGGCGACGACCTCGTTGCCGGCGGCGTCGAAGCCCTTGCGGCGGCCGTTGAACCAGTCGATGGCGGTCGGCGCGCTGAGGTTGTCCGCGTTGCCGCCGGTGACCGGGCAGCCGGTCGAGTTGTTGGTGCCGATCATGTCGAGCAGCACGACCGCGTAGCCCCGCGGCACGAAGTAGTTGTCGTAGAACAGCGGCCACCGGTCGAGCAGGCCGTCGCCGTCCAGGTCGGCCTTGCACTCACTGTCGTTGCCCCGGCACACCGTCGAGTAGTAGGGGCTGGCGTCCATCACCACCGGTACCCGCAGGCCCTCGTCGCTGGCATTGGGGCGGATGATGTCCATCGCCACGACGTCGAGCGCACCGTCGCCGTCGGTGTCGACATCGGAGGTGACGAAGATCCGCTCGCGGATCGCGTCGGCGTAGCCGAAGACCGGCTGCGTCACGCCGTCGGTGATGACCAGTTCCGCAGCGGCGGGCTGCGCGGTGGCCGGGGTCACGGGCAGCACGGCCGCGATCATCGCGACCGCCACCGCTCTCGCCCACCATCGCCTCGTGGTTCGCATCGTGCTTCTCCTTCCAAGGCACCTGACCTCGGCCGCCACGCGCCGGTGCTGGCACGCGGCCCATGAGCCCCTGGGTGCACCGTCCGGATAGAACCTACGAACCGGGCCGGGGCAGGTCATCAGACAGCTGTGGGAGGTACGGCGGCCGCACTCCTACGGCTGTCGCAGGAGGTGTCGCAGCGGCTCGCTCCTACCACCCGCGAGCCGTTCGCGTACTGCGCTTTACACCCCCGCAACGGCTACGTCTCCGCTGGTTATCCAGCTGCGAGCAGGATTGGGCGTGATCCAGCCGCGACGCGAGCGCCGCCCACCGGGGGGCGGGGAGACGGCCGCGCGGAGACGAACTCCAAGGGGGCGCGTGTGTCACCGAACGCCGACGTGATCGACATCAACCCCGTACGTTCGCAGCGGGTGCTGATGTTGTCCTGGGAGTACCCGCCCGTCCTCGTCGGCGGACTCGGCCGACACGTGCACGCCCTCTCCGTGGCGCTGGCCGCCGCCGGCCACGAGGTCACCGTCGTCACCCGGCACGCCGACGGCGCGCCGCTGGAGGAGCACGTCGACGGCGTACGCGTGCTGCGCGCCGCCGAGGATCCGGTCACCTTCCCGCTGGCCACCAACTCGCTGCTGGCCTGGACGATGGCGTTCAACCACACCCTGACCCGCGCCGCGCTGCGGGCCGCCGACACCGGCGACTACGACGTCGTCCACGCCCACGACTGGCTGGTCGCGCACACCGCCATCACCCTGGCCGAGTACCTGCACCTGCCGCTGGTGACCACGATGCACGCCACCGAGGCGGGCCGGCACCAGGGCTGGCTGCCGGCGGAGATGAACCGCACCATCCACGGCGTCGAGCACTGGCTCAGCAGCGCCTCCACCCGACTGATCGCCTGCTCCGGCTACATGCGGGAACAGGTCACCACGCTGTTCGGGTTGCCCGCCGACCAGGTCGACGTGGTGGCCAACGGCGTCGACGACCGGGCCTGGCGGGCCCGCCCCCGCGCGGTCGCCTCGGCCCGGGCCCGGTTCGCCGGTGACGGACCACTTGTCGGCTACGCCGGCCGGCTGGTCTACGAGAAGGGCGTGCAGCACCTGGTGGACGCCGTACCGCAGCTGCGGGCCCGACACCCCGGGCTGCGGGTGCTGATCGCCGGTGACGGCCCGTACCGGGGCGAGTTGGAGGAACGGACCCGCCAGCTCGGGCTCGACGGCACCGTACGCTTCGCCGGGTTCCTCGACAACACCCAGCTGCCGGCGGTGCTCGGCGCCACCGACGCGACCGTCGTACCTAGTCTCTACGAGCCGTTCGGCATGGTGGCGCTGGAGGCGGCGGCGGCCGGGGCGCCGCTGGCGGTGGCCCGTACCGGCGGCCTGGCCGAGATCGTCGAACCCGGCGTCACCGGCGTGACCTTCCCGCACAGCGACCCGTCGGCGCTGGCCGGCGCGGTCGGCCAGCTCATCGGCAACGAGGTCTTCGCCCGCCGGGTCGCCCGGCAGGCCCGCAGCATGGTCGGCCAGCGGTACGGCTGGGCCACCATCGCCGCCCGGACCGCCGAGACGTACGCCACCGCCCGCCGCGAACACGCCCCGGCGCAGTCCCGCCGCGCCACCGTCGGGGTGCCGGCTCCCCGGCAGCCGATCGCCATCCCCGACGGCAACCTACTCACCGTCGGCGCCGCCTGCTGACCCACACCGCCGCCCGCCGACCGGCAGCCCACCCCGGGCGAGGTCGGCGGGCGATCGGGTCCGCCGGTTGCGGGGGTGCGAGCGGGCCGCCGCTAGGCTCGGGCAGGTGGATGGGCAATGGCATGACGACACTGACCGGCTGCGTGTCTCCGACCGGGAACGGGAGGAGGTCGTGCAACTGCTCGGCAGGGCCACGGCCGAGGGCCGGCTGACCCTGGACGAGTACACCGAACGGGCCGGCGCCGCCCATGCCGCGCAGACCCGCGGTGAACTGGCCCGGCTGACCACGGACCTGCCGGGCGCGCCCGGCCGCGCCCCCGCCCGCCCCGGCGGCGCGCTCGCCCCGGCAGCCGCAAAGCTGCTGGCGGTCTTCGGCAGCGAGGTGCGCAAGGGCGCCTGGTCGGTGCCGGAACGCATCGACGCCCGCGCCGTCTTCGGTGACTGCCGCATCGAGTTGCACGAGGCCCAGTTGTCCCGGCAGGTGACCACCATCGAGGCGGATGTGATCTTCGGCAGCATCACCATCGTGGTACCGGAGGGCACCGAGGTCCGGCTGACCGGCTCCGCGGTCTTCGGGGACAAGAAGTCGAAGCTGAGCGGCCCGGTGAGCCCCGGCGCTCCGGTCATCGAGGTGCGCTGCCGCGTCATCTTCGGCGACGTGACCGTCCGCCCGCCCCGCAAACGCTGGTGGTGACGTCGCTTGTCGGCTAGCGGACCCGGGGCCCGACTCCACCCGGTGGACCCGCCTGCCGAGGTTCCACCGGCCACTCGTACCCACGGCCGCGCGAAGAATCCGCCCGGGCGGTCCCATGGCCGACACAGCATCCCGGATCGTCGCTGCGCGCTGCCATACTCCCTGGTGGTCGGCCCGGCCCGCCGGCCACACGCCGGGCACCGTCTGTTGTGGACCGATCCGGGTGATCCCCTGGCGCCGCCGAGAACTACAGTGGCGTAGTTTGGCGCTCAAGATCCCTGGGGAGGGCGAGCCGAGATGATGGGTCCGTCGCACGCGCTGTCCGGCGCGGCGGTATGGCTGAGCGGGTCCTGGGCGCTGCAGCAGTTCTACGACTACGAGCAGTCGCCGCTGGCGCTGGCCGTGGGCACGGCCGTCTGCGCCGGTGCGGCGCTGCTGCCGGACATCGACCTGTCCGGCAAGGTGACCCGCAACCGGGGCGGCGCGACGGTGGCCCGTACCTTCGGGGTCTTCTCGCTGTTCATCGCCGAGGTGGTGGAGAAGATCTCGCTGGGCGTCTACTACGCCACCAAGCTCAGCCGGGATCCGAAACGCAACAACGGCCACCGGACGCTGACGCACACCATCCCGTTCACCGTGCTGGTGGGCTGGGGCACCACCGCGCTGTGCACGGCGTACGGCAAGTGGGCGGTCATCGGCATCCTGTTCTTCATGATCGGTCTGGCCCTGCGCGGCCTGTTCGACAAGTGGGCCGAACGGGCGGGCTGGCTGATCGTCACCCTGGTCTCGGCCGGCGCGGCCGTGGTCACCGCCGCCAACCTGCCCGGCGACCGGGGCTACCCGATGATCGGCCTGGCGGTCGGGGTGGGCAGCTTCGTGCACATCATCGGCGACATGATCACCAGGGCCGGCGTGCCGATCCTCTGGCCGATCCCGATCAAGCGCCGGATGTGGACGCCGATCAGCCTGCCCGACAAGATCGCGATGCGGGCCGGCGGGCGCACCGAGGTGGTCTACGTCCGCTCCGCGCTGACCGTCATCTCGGTGCTGGCCTCGATCGGACTGGTGGCCCCCTCCGTCCTGGAGAAGTTCAACCTAGACCTCTAACCCGCGCCCCCCGGCCGGCGCCGCCGATCATGGACTTTCCGTCGGGACAAATGCCAACTCAAGGGGCATTACCACGACCAGAAGTCCAAGATCGATCCGCAGTCCACACCGCGTACCGCCCAGGCCCGCGCGAGTGGGGGTGGGCGGCGCGACGTCGGTTCGTCATTGCCTATTGACGCGGCTGTAACACGTGACCTACCTTCGTCGAACCGGTTAGTCGAAGCGTTTCGACTAACCGCTTCGACCAAGCCGGCGGCCGGCCGCCGGCTCACCGGCGGGAGGTGCTGCGATGGCCACGATGCAGGACGTCGCGCGCCTGGCCCGGGTCTCGCTCAGCACGGTGTCGTACGTGCTCACCGGCGCCCGCCCGATCTCCCAGGCCACCCGGGACAAGGTGCTCGCCGCGATGGCGGAGCTGGACTACCAGCCCAACGCGATGGCCCGCGGGCTGGCCAGCCGGCGCAGCCGGATCCTGGGCCTGCTGCTGCCGATGGACGAGCGCGGTCTGGGCGCCACCGAGACCGCCTTCGTCACCGGCGCGGCGGCCGCCGCCAACACCGCCGGCTACCACCTGGTGCTCTCCCCCATCGGCGTCGGCGATCTCGACGAGCTGCGCCGGCTGGCCAGCCAGCGGATGCTCGACGGCGCGCTGCTGATGGAGGTGCAGCTGCACGATCCTCGGGTCGACGTGCTGCGCGAGCTGAGCGTGCCACTGGTGCTGATCGGCCGTACCGCCGACACCACCGGCCTGTCGTACGTGGACATCGACTTCGACCAGACCGTCGAGGAAGCGGTCGAGCACCTGGTCGGCCTCGGTCACCGCCGGATCGTCTACGTCAACCACTCCGCCGAGACCATCGCCGAGGGCTACGGCCCGGCGACGCGTACCCGGGACGCGTTCGCCGTCGCGATGACCCGACACGGGCTGGAACCGCTGATGATCCCGGCCGAGGACAGCGCGGCCGGTGGGCGTACGGCGTTGGCCGCCGCGCTGCGGCAGGCGCCGGACCTGACCGCGATCCTGGCGATGAACGAGAGCGCCGTCTTCGGCCTCGTCGGCGAGTTGAGCAGCCGCGGGTTGAGCGTGCCCGACGACCTCTCGGTGATCTCGATGGTCACCTCGCCGCAGGTGGCCGAGCTGGCCACGCCCGCGCTGACCGCGATGAACTCGCCCGGTTCGGCAGTCGGCCGGATCGCCATCGAGACGCTGTTGCGCCACGTCGACGGCGGCAACGGGGAGATCCACCAGCAGCTGCTGCCGTGCGCGCTACAGGTGCGCGGATCGAGCGGCCCACCGCGTACGGGGAGCAACACCGCAGGTAACACGGGAGCCGACGGCGAGCAGCCGGCGGTTCCGAGCACCGAAGCAGCCCGCCGCCGCGCTGCCACGCGACGACGGGCTTGAGGGAGTACCGGCTCGATACTCGTCAGGGAGACTAGCAATGCACCGATTCCGCAGAGTAGCCGTGGCGGCCGTGGTGGCCGCGCTCACGGCGACGAACCTCGCCGCCTGCGGCGGCGGCGACAGCGAGGACAGCAGCGCCAACGTCCTGAAGCTCTGGCACTACGAGAGCGCCAACAGCGCGATGGGCATCGCCTGGGACCGGGCGATCGAGATCTTCAAGGAAGAGCACGAGGGCGTCGAGGTCCGCTTCGAGCGCAAGGCGTTCGAGCAGATCCAGCAGAACGCCGGAATGATCATCAACTCGTCCGAGGGCCCGGACATCATGGAGTACAACAAGGGCAACGCCACCTCCGGCCTGCTCTCCTCGCAGGGCCTGCTCACCGACCTGACCGAGGAGGCGACCAAGCGCGGCTGGGACAAGGCGCTGAGCCCCAGCCTGCAGACCACCGCCCGGTACGACAACGGCGTGATGGGCTCGGGCAACTGGTACGGCGTGCCCAACTACGGCGAGTACGTGATGGTCTACTTCAACAAGGAGCTGTTCGCCGAGCACGGCGTCAGCGTGCCGACGACGATGGCCGAGTTCACCGCGGCGATGGACACCTTCGTCGCCAAGGGCGTCACCCCGCTGGGCATGTCCGGCGCCGAGTACCCGGCCGGGCAGCTCTTCTACCAGCTCGCCCTCTCCCGCGCCGACCGGGCCTTCGTGAACAACTACCAGCTGTACGCCAACCCGGTCGACTTCAAGGCCGACCCGATGAGGTACGGCGCGGAGACCTTCGCCGAGTGGGTGCGCAAGGGTTACGTCGCCAAGGACTCGGCCAGCCTGAAGGCCGAGGACATGGGTACCGCCTTCATGTCCGGCAAGGCGCCGATGATCGTCTCCGGCAGCTGGTGGTACGGCCGCTTCAAGAGCGAGATCAAGTTCGACTGGGACAGCTTCCTGTTCCCCGGCAACACCCTGCACGCGGGCTCGTCGGGCAACCTCTGGGTGGTCCCGGAGACCAGCAAGGCCAAGAACCTGGCGTACGACTTCATCGACATCACCCTGCGTCCGGAGATCCAGGGGCTGATCGGCAACAACGGCGGCGTACCGGTCTCCGGTGACCCGGCCACGATCAGCGACGAGAAGGACCGCAGGCTGGTCGAGAACTTCAACAACATCAGCTCCCAGGACGGTCTGGCCTTCTACCCGGACTGGCCGGTGCCCGGCTACTACGACGTACTGGTCTCCGGCTTCCAGAGCCTGATCAACCAGTCCAAGACCCCGGACCAGGTCCTCGACTCGATCGCCAAGCCCTACCAGGACGGCGTCGCGGAGATCAAGCGCAACTGAGCGGCGGCCGGGGGCGGGCGTTCCGGGCGACCGGTTCACCGGTACGCCCGCCCTCCGGCGCGGAAGGACCTGCCATGGCTTCGCCCGACACCGCCGCCCGGCCACGGGCGGGCGCGTCACCTCCGACCCCGACGGCCCGGCCGAAACGTCGGCCGTCCCGCTCCGACGCCGCGTACTGGCTCTACCTCCTGCCCGGTGCGCTGCTGTTCCTGCTCGTCATCGGTGGGCCGCTGGTCTACACCGGATACCTGTCCCTCACCAAGTGGTCCGGGGTCGGCGACCCCACCTTCATCGGGCTGGACAACTACCGCAACCTGCTCACCGACGACGTCTTCTGGACCTCGTTCAAGAACACCATCGCGATGATCGTCGCGATGGTGGTGGTACCGACCGTGGTCGGGCTGCTGCTCGCCGCGGTGCTCTTCGACACCATCGGCCGCCGGTTCCGGCCGCGTACCGCCGCCGCCCTGCGGGCCGCGTTCTACCTGCCGCAGGTGCTGCCGGTGGTGGTGGCCGGCATCGTCTGGGGTTGGATCCTGCGACCCGACGGCGCCCTCAACGGGCTGCTGGACGCGGTCGGGCTCGGCGCGCTCAGCCACGACTGGCTGGGTGACCCGGGCACCGCGCTGCCGGTGGTGATGGCGGTGATGATCTGGGTGCAGATCGGCTACCCGGTGGTGGTCTTCATGGCCGCGCTGGAGCGGGTCAACCCCGAACTGTACGAGGCCGCGGAGATCGACGGCGCCGGCTGGTTCCGGCGGTTCCGGGCGATCACCCTCGCCCAGATCCGGCCGGAGACCTTCGTGGTCGGCCTGACCTGCACCATCGCGGCGATGAAGGTGTTCGGCCCGATCTACGCGCTGACCCGCGGTGGCCCGGAGAACGCCACGAACGTGCCGTCGTACTTCGCCTACTTCACCTTCTTCAAGCGGCTCAACGTCGGCTACGGATCGGCGATCTCGATGGTGCTGACGCTGATCATCGTGGTGGTGGCGGTGCTGTTCATCCGGGCGCAGAACCGCGCCGAGCGACGGGACGGAGTGCTGTAGATGGCCGTCACCCTCACCCCGCCCCGGCCCGCCCGCCGTCGGACGCCGGACCGGCACCACCGGGGCGCCACCCGCTGGATCGTGCTGGTGCTGGTCACCGCCGCCGCGCTGGCCATGCTGGTGCCGTTCGCGTTCATGCTGCTCAACGCGTTCAAGTCGCCCGGCGACTACTCGACGAACGGGCCGCTGAGCTGGCCGACCGAGTTCTACACCACCGGGCTGCGCACCTACTGGGAGCAGGTCGACTTCCCGGTCAAGCTGTGGAACTCGATCCTCATCTCCGGTTCGGTGGCCGTCCTCGCCGTGGTGGTGTCGCTGCTCAGCGCGTACGCCCTCGGCATCGGCCGGGTCCGCGGCCGGCTCTGGATCATCGGCCTCTTCCTGCTGGCCAACATGCTGCCGCAGGAGGCGCTGATCTACCCGCTGTACCACTTCGCCAAGGAGGCCGGGCTCTACAACACCCGCCTGGCCGTGATCATCATCTTCACCGTCATCCAGGCCGCCTTCGGCACCTACCTGCTCGCCTCGGTGCTCGGCGCCTTCCCCCGTACGCTGCTGGAGGCCGCCGCGCTCGACGGTGCCGGCAGGTGGCGGATCCTGTGGCGGGTGGTGCTGCCCAACATCCGGCCCACCATCTCCGTGCTGTTGGTCTTCTTCTTCATCTGGACCTGGAACGAGTTCCTGATCCCGCTGGTGATGCTGATCGACAACTCGACCCAGACCGTCCCGGTCGCGCTCGCCTCGTTGCAGGGCGACCGGCTGATGGACGCCCCCACCACCAACGCCGGGGCACTGCTCAGCCTGCTTCCGGCGATCCTGTTCTTCCTCATCTTCCAGCGCACCCTCGCGCGCGGCATCACGGCAGGAGCCGACAAGTGAAGTTCACCGACGGGTACTGGCAACTGCGTCCCGGCGTCACCGTGCTTCGCCCCGGCGCGGTGGAATCGGTGGAGCCCGACGAGCGCTCGTTCACCGTCTTCGCGCCGATCGGCAAGATCACCGGGCGGGGGGACACCCTCAACCGGCCGGTGGTCACCGTCCGGTTCTTCTCCCCCGCGCCCGGGGTGGTCGGGGTGACCGTCGGCCACCACAGCGGCGGGCTGCCCAAACAACCCCGCTTCGCCCTCGCCGAGGACGGCGGGCATCCGGTGCGGGTGGAGGTCACCGGGCTCAGCGCCCGGTTGACCACCGGGGAGCTGACCGTCCGGGTCGCGCTGACCGGGCCCTGGCAGGTCGACTTCCTGCGCGGCGACAAGCTGGTCACCTCCTCCACCGAACGCAGCATCGGCGTGGTCACCGACGCCGAGGGGGGCAAGTACGTGCACGACCGGCTGGCGCTCGGCGTCGGCGAGACCGTCTACGGGCTGGGCGAGCGGTTCGGGGCGTACGTCAAGAACGGGCAGACCGTCGACATCTGGAACGCCGACGGCGGCACCGCCAGCGAGCAGGCGTACAAGAACGTGCCGTTCTACCTCAGCAGCGCCGGCTACGGCGTCTTCGTGGACCACCCGGAGCACGTGTCGTTCGAGGTGGGCTCCGAGGTGGTCTCGCAGACCCAGTTCAGCGTGCCGGGACAGTCGCTCACCTACCACGTGATCGACGGCCCCACCCCGAAGGACGTACTGCGTCGCTACACCGCGCTGACCGGTCGCCCGGCCCGGGTGCCGGCCTGGTCGTACGGGTTGTGGCTGTCCACCTCGTTCACCACCTCGTACGACGAGAAGACGGTCACCGAGTTCATCGACGGGATGGCCGAACGCGACCTGCCGCTGTCGGTGTTCCACTTCGACTGCTTCTGGATGCGGCAGTTCCACTGGGTCGACTTCGTCTGGGATCCGGCGACCTTCCCCGACCCGGAGGGGATGCTCCGCCGGTTGCACGAACGCGGCCTGAAGGTGTGCGTCTGGATCAACCCGTACATCGCCCAGCGGTCGTACCTGTTCGAGGAGGGTCGGCAGGCCGGCTACCTGGTCCGCAACCCGGACGGGTCGATCTGGCAGTGGGACAAGTGGCAGGCCGGCATGGCGCTTGTCGACTTCACCAACCCGGACGCCGCCCGCTGGTTCGCCGACAAGCTCAAGGTGCTGCTGGACATAGGCGTCGACTGCTTCAAGACCGACTTCGGTGAGCGCATCCCCACCGACGTGGTCTGGCACGACGGCGCCGACCCGCAGCGGATGCACAACTACTACTCCCACCTCTACAACAAGACCGTCTTCGAACTGCTGGAGACCGAACGTGGCCGGGGCGAGGCGGTGGTCTTCGCCCGATCGGCCACGGCCGGCGGGCAGCAGTTCCCGGTGCACTGGGGTGGCGACTGCGAGTCCACCTTCGTGGCGATGGCCGAGTCGCTGCGCGGCGGGCTATCCCTGGCCGCCTCCGGCTTCGGCTACTGGAGCCACGACATCGGCGGCTTCGAGGGCACCCCGGACGCCACGGTGTTCAAGCGCTGGATCGCCTTCGGGCTGCTCTCCTCGCACTCGCGGCTGCACGGCTCCGGCTCGTACCGGGTGCCGTGGGCGTACGACGACGAGGCGGTCGAGGTGCTGCGCCGGTTCACCCGGCTCAAGATGTCGCTGATGCCGTACCTGGCGGCGGCGGCCGACGAGGCGCACCGCGAGGGCATTCCGGTGATGCGGCCGATGATCGTGGAGTTCCCGGACGACCCGGCCGCCGCGTACCTGGACCGGCAGTACATGCTCGGCCCGGACCTGCTGGTCGCACCGGTGATGAGCGCCGACGGCCAGGTCACCTACTACGTGCCGGCCGGCACCTGGACGAACCTGATGACCGGCGCGCAGGTCACCGGCCCGGGTTGGGTCAGCGAGAAGCACGGCTTCGACACCGTGCCGGTGCTGGCCCGTCCCGGCGCGGTCATCCCGTTCGGCTCGGTCACCGACCGGCCCGACTACCCGTGGGCCGACGGCGTGCGGCTGCGCTGGTACGCCCCGGCCCCCGGGCAACGGACCCGGGTACGGATACCGTCGCCCGACGGTGGTCCGGGCACCGAGTTCGAGGTGCACCACCAGGACGGGACGGCCACCGCCGAACTGGTGGCGGGCGTCTCGTCGGGATACAGCTGCGAGGTCACGGAGGTGGCGAAGTGAGCGAGCGTCAGCGAGCGAATCATCAATCCAGTGCAACCGTGCCTCATGACGGCACGCAGCGAAGCGGAGTGCCGGCATGAGCGATGTCGTGTTTCCCGAGGGATTCGTCTGGGGTTCGGCCACCGCGGCGTACCAGATCGAGGGTGCCGCGAGGGAGGATGGTCGAGGTCCGTCGATCTGGGACACCTACAGCCACACCCCGGGACGCACCCTGAACGGGGACACCGGCGACGTGGCGGCCGACCACTACCACCGCTGGGCCGACGACCTCGACCAGTTGACCGCGCTCGGGCTCGACGCGTACCGGTTCTCGATCGCCTGGCCGCGGGTGCAGCCCGGCGGATCCGGCCCGGTCAACCAGGCCGGGGTGGACTTCTACTCCCGGCTGGTGGACCGGCTGCTCGAACTGGGCATCCGGCCGGTGGCCACGCTCTACCACTGGGACCTGCCGCAGGAGTTGGAGGACGCCGGGGGCTGGCCGGCGCGGGACACCGCGGCGCGGTTCGCCGACTACGCGGAGAAGATCGTCGGGGCGCTCGGCGACCGGGTGCACACCTGGACCACCTTCAACGAACCGTGGTGCTCGGCATACCTCGGTTACGCCTCCGGGGTGCACGCGCCGGGGCGCACCGAGCCGGCCGGGGCGCTGGCCGCCGTACACCATCTGAACCTGGCACACGGCCTGGCCGGCCGGGTGATCCGCGAGCTGGCCCCGGCGGCGCAGCTGTCGGTCACGCTGAACCTGCACGTGATCCGCCCGGCCTCGGACTCGGCCGCCGACGTGGACGCGGCCCGCCGCATCGACGCGCTGGCCAACCGGGCGTTCCTCGGCCCGATGCTGGACGGCACCTACCCGGCGGACCTGCTCGCCGACACCGCCGCCGTCACCGACTGGTCGTTCGTGCGCGACGGCGACGAGCAGACCGCCGCCGTGCCACTGGACGTGCTGGGCGTCAACTACTACTCGACCACCCTGGTCCGCGCCTGGGACGGGCAGTCCCCCAAGTCGGACGCGGACGGGCACGGCCGCTCGAAGCACTCGGCCTGGGTCGGCTCGGAGCAGGTCGAGTTCCTGCCGCAGCCCGGCCCGTACACCGCGATGGGCTGGAACATCGAGCCGGCCGGTCTGACCGAACTGCTGCTGCGGCTGCACCGGGAGTACCCCGACCTGCCGCTGATGATCACCGAAAACGGCGCCGCCTTCGACGACGTGGTCACCCCCGACGGCGCGATCCACGACGACCGCCGAGTCGACTACCTACGCCGGCACATCGCCGCCACGCACGAGGCGATGGCGGCCGGGGCCGACGTACGCGGCTACTTCGTCTGGTCCCTGCTGGACAACTTCGAGTGGGCGTACGGCTACGACCGCCGCTTCGGCATCATCCACGTCGACTACGCCACCCAGCAGCGCACCTGGAAAGACTCCGCCCACTGGTACCGCACCCTCACCACCACCAACCGCCTCCCCTGACAGCCCCACACCCGCACCACACGCGCACCCTCACCACACGCGCCTGCCCACGCGCGCCGTCACTGCCCGCGTCGATCATGGAGTTCCGGTCCCCGCGAAAGGGGCATTCACCCCATCCAGGCGACCGAAACTCCATGATCGACGGGGCAGGGTGGGGGTGGGGCGGGTTAGACGCCTACGCGTTGTTCGGGGACGGAGAGGCCGTAGAGGGCCATGAGTTCGGGGGTGTCGACGCGACTGCCGTCGGCGACGGTGTCGCAGGCGATGTCGACGATCTGGTCCTTGTGCGCCAGCAGGTACGGGCGGGCGCCGACGTCGGCGCTGGCCAGGGTCGCGATGCCGGCCCAGTGCCGGCGACCGAACAACATCGGGTAGCCGCGCAGGCCGTTGTAGGTGGCGCAGACCAGCACGTCGGGGAAGGGCAGCGCGGTCACCCGGCGGACGGCGGCGGCGGTCAAGCCGGGCATGTCGACCGGTACCACCACCACCGCCTCGACCTTGTCGTCGTCGATTCCGGCCAGGCCGGCGCGGATGGACGAGCCGACTCCGGTCCCCCAGGCCCGGTTGACCACCACCGTGGCGCGACCCAGGTCGGCGGTCTCGCGGACCTGGTCGGCCGCGGCACCCAGGACGACCACGATCTGCCCGCAGCCCGCCTCCGTCAGCGTGTCGATCATCTGGTCGACCAGGGGCTTGCCGTCCTGGTGCAGCAGGGCCTCCGGACCGCCGATACGGCGTCCGCCCCCCGCGGCGATGATCATTCCTGCGATCCGGTTCAGAGCTGCGCTCCCTCCAGCGTGGGAGCGGCCGGGGCGTGGCCCCCGGCCGTTCCGTCCTACGCACACCGATTGCAACGACTCGCGGCGAACGAGAGTGGCGGGTCAAAAGATATAAATTGGGCATCCTTCGCCAATCGCGCCAACTCGGTGAAGCATCGAGTGGTGGCGCGACGGCACCGACAACTCAGGCCGGCACCGACAACCGTTCCCACCGCACGCCCGGGTAGTCGCCCCGCTCGGCCAGGAACCCGTCGAACTCGTCGAGGGTGAGCGCACCCGGCATCGGATAGCGCGCCGGGATCTCCCGCAGCGCCTCGTCGTACCGGGCGAAGATCGACATCTCGTACGGATAGGTGTCCAGGTCCTGCCCGACGTACCGACCACGGCGGCGGGCCCGGGCGATCACCGCCCGCCAGTCGTCCGACGACGGCGCACCCACCGCCTCCACGCCGTGCTGGAACAGCGACAGGTCGATGTCGTCGAACGGCTCCCGGTCGTCCAGGTAGTTCTGTACGTCACGCAGCGACGGGTCCATGTTGAACGTCATCCAGAAGGGCACAGTGCCGGTCCGCAACGTCCACCACGGCTCCAGCACAATGAACGACTCCACGAACAGCCGGTTCGCCGGGATCCGCCGGCGCTGGTACCACCAGCGGTACAGGTCGGCCACCATCGGCGACGGTTTGGCCGGGGTGTCGAAGGCCAGCCGCCGCACCTGGTAGCCGTGCTGGCGGGCGAAGCGTTCGATGTCCTCACCCAACGCGGGCGCGAACCCCCACTCCGCCTCCGGGCTGACGCTGTCCGGTTCCGGTCCGTGCCAGCGGCGCACCGGCGAGTCGTACCGGTGCAGGTACTCAGCCACCCGGTCGCCGCCCTCGTGGAACTCCTCCTCGGTGGCCCCACCCACGGCGCCGTGCTGGAAGACATGCCGGCTGCCGAGAGTGGTGGTACGCCACCGGCGTCGGCAGTCCGAGATGATGATCGTCCCGCCCGGGCGCAACGTCGAATGCAGGAACCGTTCGTACGCCGGGCCGAGTACCCGCCGCTTGTAGCGGAAGTAGGTCAACGCCCGCACCATCAGCCGGTCCTGGTTGGCGTCGTGCATATGGTGCAGTTGGATGTCCGGGTTGGCGTCCAACAGGGCACGACCGGGACGCAGCCCCCGGCGCATGGCGCCCGTCGGGTCGTCCGGGTGCACCCACTGTCGCACCGGGATGAAGAACGTCTGCGGCAGCCACGGGATGCCCAACGCGGCACACAGGTGCACCAGCGCGCCGCAGGACGAACCCACCACCACCGCCGGGTACGACCGCTGCGGGTACTCGCCGACCACCCACTCGTTGACCCGTTCCACGTCGATGTGGCGCATCCGGCGGGAACTGACCGCCTCGGTCATCCCGGAGCCGATGAAGGCGATCTCGCGCAGCCGACGAGGCAGCCGGTCGGTGAGCTTCACCAACGGCTTGAGGCCGGTCGGCTGGCCCAGCGCCGGGAACTGCTCGCCACGCAGGTACCGGGCGGTGGCCGTGAGCATCGCCGAGGCCGAGTCGAAGCTGGCCAGGAAGTCAGGCGCGGACACCGGCCACCTCCCCCGCCGCGGGCCGACCTTCGATACGGTCGAGGAAGCCCTGGACGACCCGGGACAGCTCCACCGGATTCTCGTAACTCATCGCGTGCACCGCGCCGGGCACGGTGACCAGTTCCCCACCACAGCGGGCCCGCAGCTGGCGTACCCAACTCGCGGAGACCAGCGGATCCCGGCTTCCCCGGCAGATCAGCACCGGCATCCGCAGCCGGCCGACCTTCTCCTCGGGGCGCTGGGCCAGCGCGGAGGAGAAGGTCCGCACCACCCGCCCGAGGCCGGCCCGCCGGTAGTCGTCCAGCTGGATCGCGCGCAGCCGCAGCGACTGGGTGGCCTGTTCCTGCTGCCAGCGCCACAATTGCCTGCGCCAGCTCCGCCGTTCGGGCTCGACGATCGGGCTGACCAGCACCAGCGCCCGTACCGCTGCCGGGTTGCGTAGCGCCACGTCGATGACGATCTGACTGCCCAGCGAGACCCCCACCAACATCGCCGGTGCCGCGGTGGTGGTGGTCAACCAACTGGTCAATGCCGCACCCAGTTCACCTATCCTGGGCACCGGACGCGGTTTGCCGCTGCGCCCGTAGCCGGGCAGGTCCGGAGCGAGGACGAGCCCACCGACGGCGAGGCGGCGGGCCGTCGGCGCCACCATCCGCGCCGCCACGCCGAGACCGTGGACCAGCACGATCGGCGGGCGGACCGACCGGACACCCCAGCGCAGGCCGCGCAGCTGCCACGACTCGGCAGCCCGACGACCCGCCCGCTCCCGCCACGTCGCCGGTGCGGGCACCGTCACCAGATGCTCCTCGACGCTGGGCAGCACCACCCCGGGTGGCAACGGGGACAGCTCCGGCCCGGTGGGGCGGACCAGTGCCGACGTGCTCATCGCCGGGCCCAGCGGGTGCGCCCCCGCGAGGTCGTGGCGGCGCGCGAGGCCGAGACCAGCGCTGCGCCAAGCAGCAGGCCGGCGCCGAGCAGTGCCTTGGCGCCCCGACGCCGCCGACCGTCCACTCCGGACCGCCAGCCGTCGTCGACCCGGGCCCCGAAGTCCGCCGGTTCGAACAGGTTGCCCTCGGTGGGCGCGGTCGCCTCGTCGGCGAAGTGCTGACGGCCCAGCACCCGGGCACCGGCCCGCTCCACCAGTCCGGGGGCGATCCGGGCGGCCAGCACCCCGGCTCGGCTCGCACCGCCCACCGGCACCTCCCGCCGGGGCCGGTCCGCGCACCGGAGCACCGCCGCCGCGACCCGATCGGCGGGCACGGGCTGCCCCGGTGGTACGACGCGCCGGCCGGTCCAGTTCCCGGCCACCCGGAACAGTGGAGTGTCGACCGGGCCGGGCAGCACGGTGCAGACGGAGATGCCGTCGACGTCGCGCACCTCCTGGCGTACGCAGTCGCCCAACGCCCGGATGCCGTGCTTGCTGGCCGCGTACGCGCTCTGCTGGGGGAAACCGGTGTGCCCGAGCACCGACGAGACGTTGATCAGTGTGCCGCCGCCCTGTTCGCGGAACCAGGGCAGCACCGCCCGCACCCCGTGGTACGTGCCGAAGAGGTTGGTCTGCACCACCCGATGCCACAGCCGCGCCGGCACCTCCTCGGTACGCCCGTAAAGATTCACCGCGGCGTTGTTGACCCAGACGTCGACGCGACCGAACCGGGCCACCGCCTGCGCGGCCACCCGGTCCACCGCCTCCGCGTCGGTCACGTCGACGGCCGCCACCAGCACCTCGCTCCCCCGCCCTCGGCATTCGGTGGCCAGTTCCTCCAACGCGGCGGCCCGTCGGGCGACCAGCACCAACCCCCCGACGCGCTCGGCGAACCGCAGCGCGCACGCCCGTCCGATGCCGCTCGACGCCCCGGTCACCACCACGACCCGGTCCCGCTTACCCATCACGCCCCCCGATCTATATGAGGCTTACCCTACGTTTTGTAGTGATCTGGCATCAGCGCATCCGCCGGACCGCGCCGACTTCCTCAGTCGAACCGCCCGGCGGCCGGAACTCCGAACGGCAGCGCGAACGACCGGCCCCAGGTCCGCCAGGGCGGACAGTCCAACGCCGGCCGGCCATCGAGAAATCGATTTACCTCGCGGTAGAAGGCCGGCCGGTCCGGCAGGTACGGGTGGGCCACCCGCAGCGGGCAGACGTTGCGCGACACCGGCAGCCGCCAGCCGTCGGGCATCAGCGGCAGGTCGGTCGCCGAGGTGACGCTGACCGCCCGGGTGCCCGCCGGCAACGGCCGGTCGAACAACCGCGCCACGCTGTTCGCCTCGGCCAGCAACTCCCGGGCCGCCGGGGCATCCGGCTCGAACTGGAAGTCCACCGCATCGGCGATCGGCACCAGCAGCCGCAGCAGGTCCCCGGCCACCCGGCCCCGCCCATCCCGCCCCGGCGGCGGGTAGCCGACCGGGCTCTCCGGAAACGGACCGACCAGCACCAGTACGTCGACCTGCGGGGCAAGACCCCGGGCGACGGCGTCCCAGGCCACCCACGCACCGTGCGAATGGCCCATCACCACCAGCGGTCGCGGCAGCTCGCGTACCTGGGCGGCGAAGGCCGCCACCTGCTCCGGCAGGGGCTGCTGGGTGTCCGCCGGCTGGTACGGCGCCCCGGTACGGATCGGGCACAACGCCCGCCCCCGCGGCTGCCCGTCACCGGGACCGGCGTACGAGAAGTAGTAGGTCTGGTCGCAGTCGTAGCCGAGCACGTCGGCCCGGCTGCTGAACATCGTCCCCCGACCGGAGGCGGAGTTGATCCCGGACATCAGCAGGATCGAGCCTGCTCGGCGTTGCGCCGGCTCGCCGGGTTCGACCGGGCGGGTCGCCACGAAGACCGTCGCGGCGAACAGCAGCACCGCCAGCACCCCCGCCAACCGCCACTGCGGGCGGCTCGGCGTGGGCCCGCGCAACACCACCACGGTCGCCGCAGTGGCCAGTGCCGAGACGGGCACCAGCCACACCGCCACGGCGGACTCGACGGTGGCCAGCGCGCCGATCGCGGCGACGACCAGCGCGTACCCCAGCATCGCCGGGGCCCGGAACCCACCGCGTACGGTCCCGGCCAGGGCGGAACGGAACCGCTCGGTACGCCGCCACGGCACCGGCGCGAGCAGCATGGCCAGCGCCGCCACCACGGCGAGTGCCGGCCAGAACAGCCGCGAGTAGAGCAACGCCGCCGCCGCGTACGTAGCTTCCGCCGCGAACAGCAACAGCGGCAGCACGAGCAGGTAGAAGCTCAGCACGAGTCGTACCCGGGACCAGCTGAAGCCACCCAGCATCAACACCAGCACGCTCACCCGCACGGTGAGCGAGGCGGCCAGCCCGAGCACGAACAACGGCCAGGACGGCGCCCAGGTGAGCAGCAACCGCAGGTCGCCGTAGAGGTCCAACGGCGGTAACGCGACCAGGTGCACCAGACCCGGCCAGCGGGGCAGCAACCCCACCCCGGCGGCCACGGTGACCAGCACCGCCAGGCCCGCCAGCGGCCACAGCCGCACCGGCACGCCGGTCAGCAGGGCGACGAGCCGATGCCGTACGCGGGAACCCGTCGTCACCATGCGACCGATGCTGGACGACCGGACGCGACCTGTCCGGAATCTCGCGATTCACCCCACCCGGCGCACCGGTTTCGGAGACAGTGCTGGTAGGCAACGACGCGCGGGGCTGCGCACCACCGCGGTACAGAACCCGCTGACCTCGTTGGCCGACGACGCGGCCGCCACCCGCCGCGCCCTCGACCGGCAGGACGGGCCCGACGGTGCTGGCCGGGCACTCCTGGGCCGGTACGGTGATCACCGAGGCCGGTGACCATCCGAACGTCTGCGCGCTGGTCTACGTGGCCGCCCGGGCACCCGACGTCGGCGAGGACTACACCGCCCTCGCCGCGCAGTTCCCCACCCCGCCGGCCAACGCCGGACTGGTCCACCACGACGGCTACGCGCAGCTGGGCGAGGAGAGTTTCCTGACCGACTTCGCCGGTGGCGTCGACCCGGCCCGGGCCCGGGCCCTCTACGCGGTGCAGGTACCGATCGCCGGTGACCTGTTCAAGGCCCGGACGACCGTCGCCGCCTGGCGGGACAAGCCCTGCTACTACTCGGTCTCCAGCCAGGACCGCACCACCGCACCGGAACTCGAACGGTTCCTGGCGCAACGGATGGGTGCGACCACCATCGAGGTCGAGTCGTCACACCTGGCCATGGTGACCCATCCGGAGGCGATCGCCGACCTCATCCTGATGGCCAGCCGGGAAACGCCGGGCCCACGCTTCGCCGGCCCGCGCTAGCCACATCGTCGGCTCGCCGGGTCAACCGCCCACGTTCGCCGGGTCCGGCGTCAGGACCACCTGCCATGCCCCGGTGACGTGCTCGGGCAGCACCTCGACGACCACCGGATCGTCCGGGTCGACGTCACCGGTCGGCCGTCCGACGCCGTCCTCGTCGCCGTACGTCGCCAGGCCGGTCGCCCGGTAGTCCCACCACTCGCCGGTGCCGACCTCACGGTCGTCCACCAGCAGGCGCAGCCGGCCCGGCGTCTGCGACACCATGTGCGCCGCGCCCAGCGCCCGCCAGGTCAGCTCCAGCCGGACCGGACGCGTCGGGTCGTCCGGCGTCGAGCGGATGATGACCACATTCGGGCAGCGGGCCGCGGTGCAACCGGCCGGTAGCTCCGCCTCGGCCAGCGGGGTCAGCGTGCCGGCGGGCGGGGACGGCAGGGGGTAGTCCTCGAACGGGACGCGTTCGCCGACGGCGATCCCGAACTCGCCCTGCCGCGGGATCGGCACCACGACGGTGCCCATCTCGCCGGACTGCCAGGCGCTGTCGAGGGTCAGGACGAAGGTGACGGGCCGACCGACCTCGACGCCCAACCCGGCCCAGTCCGACGGTTGCAGGCTGCCGTCGCGGCAGGTGCCGTCCGCGACGGCGCGGCCGTCGACGTGCACCGTCCGCTCCACCGAGATGCCCTGGCCGAAGCCGGCGCAGCGGGTCAGCACGACGAGATCGAGGGTGGTCGGCACCATGGTCACCTCGACCCGACGGGTCGGTGCCGACGCACCGCGCGCGGCGACCACGCGGACGCCCCCGGTGTACTCCGGGAAGCCCTCGTTGAGCTGCGTCGGTGCGGGTGTGACCGCCGGGGTCGGCGGCAGGTGCGGCCGCAGTCCGGGCACGACGACGGCGGTGACCACCACCGCGGCCACCCCGGCGCTGGTCCAGACCGCGATCCGCCGCCGACGCCGGGCCAGCACCTTGGCCCGTACGCCGCCGAGCCGCGCCCGGTGCAGGACCTGTTCGGCCGAGTCGCCGGAGCGTTCGTCGAGCACCTGCTTGAGGTCGGTGAGATTCATCGCGGCATCCCTTCCGGCGCAAGCGTCTCGTCCAGCCGGAGCTTGGCCAGCGCCCGGCTGGCCTGGCTCTTGACCGTGCCGACCGAACAGCCCAGCGTCTCGGCGACCTCGAGTTCGGACAACTCCTCGAAGTAGCGCAGCACGAGCACGGCCCGCTGGCGGCGAGGTAGCCGGCCCAGCGCCCGCCAGAGCTGGTCACGGTCGTCCAGCCCGGTCTCCGGGTCCGCCGTCACGGCCAACTCGGGCAGCTCGGCGGTGGGCAGTTCGCCGCGCCACCGCCGCCGCCACCAGGAGGCGTAGGTGTTCACGATGGTCCGACGCACGTACGGCTCGGGGTCGCCGTCGATGCGCTGCCACGCCTCCCAGGCCCGGGCCAGCGCCGTCTGCAACAGGTCCTCGGCCAGCGCCCAGTCCCGGGTGAGCAGGAAGGCGGTGCGCAGCAGCCGCGACGAACGGGTCGCGACGAAGTCGTCGAACCCCTCCGGTGTGTTCACGTGCCCGCCCTCCTGAGCAAGTCGGTCAAGAGGTAGTACCGGCTGGGCCTGGGAAAGGTTGCCTCGTCGGTCTTGCTCACCCGACCGGTTGCGGCGCGGGCGTCTCCACCGCCCGGATGCGGCCCCGCAGGTCCCGCAGCCGGCCGCCGGTACGCCGGTTGCCGACCGCCACCACCTCGGCGAGCATCGACAGCGCGGTCTGGGCGAGGGAGGTCGCGCCGAGGTCCAGCCCGGCCGGGCCGGTGAGCCGGTCCAGTCCGGGCAGCCCGGCCAGCCGGGCCAGCCGCCGGGTGTGGGTGTCCCGGCTGCCCAGCACACCGACGTACCCGGCCGACCCGGCCAACGCGGCCCGGATCGCCCGGTCGTCGATGCGGGGGTCGTGGGTCACCACCAGGACCGCGTCCCGGGTGGTCAGCTTGGCGGCGGCCAGCCACTCGTCCGGCCAGACGCAGACCACGTCGTCGGCGGTGGGCACCCGCTCGGGTCGGGCGTAGGCCGGTCGCGGGTCGACCACCACGACCCGCTGTCCCAGCGGTGCGGCAAGCGCCGCCAGCATGGCGGCGAGGTCCGTCGCGCCGACGACCAGCAGCACCGGCCCGGATCGCAGTTCCTCGACGAAGTGTTCCGAGCCGCCGGGCAGCCCGGACCGGTCGGCCGCGGTGGACCAACGGAACGGTGGTTCGAGTTCGACGGCCACGGCCAGCGGGCGGCGGGTGGCCAGGGCGGCGCTGACGGCGGCGAAGACCGGGCCGACCGGCGCCGGGCAGATCAGTACGCCCAGCTCGCCGGCGCAGGCCGGCGCGGGCTCCCAGGGCATCAGGTCCGCGCCGGGGCGGACCGAGGTGAGCCGGGGGGCGGCGCCGTCGAGCACCGACCGCGCCTCGTCGAGCAGGGCGCCTTCGACGCAGCCACCGGAGACCGACCCGGTCCAGCCGCCGTCGGCGGCCACCGCCATGGTGGCGCCCAGCGGTCGCGAACCCGGACCGGTCCGGCGGACCAGCCGGGCCAGCACCACCCGCTGCCCGGCGCCGTGCCGCTGCGCGACGAACGGCCACACCTCCGACAACATCCGTCGCCACCCTCCCGACCAGCTCGGCGTTGCGTCCATTTTTATAGCTCTTGACCCGGTTAGCGGCTCAGATCCGCTTAGTAAGGATATTTTGGTCGGCAGGTCACCAGCGCCAGGGAGCCGCCCACCATGGACACCGAGATCACGCTCCGGGTCGACGGAGCCGACCACCGGCTCACCGTCGACACCCGGACCACCCTGCTCGACGCGCTGCGCGAACGGCTGGGCAACACCAGCCCCAAGAAGGGCTGCGACCACGGCCAGTGCGGCGCCTGCACGGTGCTGCTCGACGGGCGCCGGGCCAACAGCTGCCTCGCGCTGGCGGTGGCGCACGACGGGGCCGACGTGGTCACCGCCGCCGGGCTGGCCACCGACGGAGAGCTGCACCCGATGCAGCGCAGCTTCATCGAGCACGACGCGTTCCAGTGTGGCTACTGCACCCCGGGGCAGATCGTCTCCGCGGTCGCCATGGTCGAGGAGGCCGCGACCGGGTGGCCCAGCGCGGTGACCTTCACGCCACCGGCCGGCCCGGACGCCGCGCCCGATCTCGGCCCGGTCGACCTGGCCGCCCAGCCCGACGAGATCCGCGAGCGGATGAGCGGCAACCTGTGCCGCTGCGCCGCGTACGCGAACATGATCCCCGCCATCCAGGAGGTGGCCCGGTCATGAGGCCGTTCCGGTACGAGCGCGCCACCGACCCGGCCAGCGCGGTCGCCCTGCTCGCCCGCTCACCGCAGGCGGCCTTCCTCGGCGGTGGGACGAACCTGGTCGACCTGATGAAGCTCGACGTGGCCCGGCCCGACCTGCTGGTCGACATCCGTGGGGTGACCTCGCGGGCGATCGAGGAACTGCCCGACGGCGGGGTACGCATCGGCGCCGGGGTCTCCAACAGCGACCTGGCCGCCGACCCGCTGGTCCGCCGCCGCTACCCGGTGGTGGCCCAGGCGGTGCTCAACGGCGCCTCCACCCAGCTGCGCAACCTCGCCACCGTCGGCGGCAACCTGTTGCAACGCACCCGCTGCCTGTACTTCCAGGACGTCACCACCGCCTGCAACAAACGCGAGCCCGGCACCGGCTGTTCGGCCATCGCGGGACACAACCGGGACCTGGCCATCCTCGGTACGTCACCGGAGTGCATCGCCACCAACCCGTCGGACCTGGCGGTCGCGCTGGCCGCGATGGACGCCGTGGTGCAGACCGTCGGCCCGGACGGCGGCCGCCGTATCCCGCTGACCGAACTACACCGGCTGCCCGGCAGCGAACCACAGCACGACAACGTGCTGACCCACGGCGAGCTGATCACCGCGGTCGACCTGCCGCCGCTGGCTGTCGCGGCCCGCTCGTACTATCGCAAGATCCGCGACCGGGCCTCGTACGCCTTCGCCCTGGTCTCCGTCGCCGCCGCGATCGACCTCGCCGACGGGCGGGTACGCGACGTGCGGATCGCGCTGGGCGGGGTGGCGCACAAGCCGTGGCGGGCCACCCGGGCCGAGGACCTGTTGCGCGGTGGGCCGGTCGACGAGCAACGACTCCGGCGCGCCGCCGAGGCGGAACTGGCCGACGCCCGACCGCAGTCGGCGAACGCCTTCAAGATCCCGCTGGCCCGCAACGCCATCGTCCGTACCGTGCTGGACCTGGTGCAGGCGGCGCCGGCCTGATCAGGCGCCCGGCGGCGCCAGAACTGATCAGGCGCCGTCCCGCCGGATGGCGCGGAGCCGGCGCCGGACGCCGCCGGCCGCCCGGTTGCGCAGCCGGGTGAGGGTGTCCTCCGCGGGGCGCTCCGCCCGCTCGCTGAGGGCCTCGGCGTGCCCGAGCAGCTCGACGATCGTCTCGACGGCGATGTCGAGCAGGTGGCCGTCCGCGACGGTGTCGGGGCTGTCGCCCGGCGTCAGCCGTCTCGGCCGCAGGTCGTCGAGGTCACCGGCGATCCGGCAGGGGTACCCGCGGAGCTCCTCGATCTGCTGCTCGGCGAGGTCCGCCACCCAGCCGACCCGCTCCGACCCGATGCCGAACCGCAGTTTGTTGGCCCGCCGCTTGAGCACCGCGTCGACCAGGTGCCGGTGCACCACCCGACGGTACGGGGTGCGCAGCGGATAGCGGTCCCCCAACTTCCGGTTGACCCGCCGGAGCAACTCGATCTCGGCGGCGCCGAGCGAGGGGTTGGCGGCCGGAGCGGTCAGTTCGCACAGCCCGTCCGGGATGCCGACGATGCCGGCGAAGCGGTGCCACAGCACCTCGGGCGGGGCACCCGGCGCCGGCACCGTCACCAGGTGCCGCTGCCGCGCCGGCACCAGGTCACCCCAACGGCGCAGCATCCGCAACGCGGTGTGGTTCTCCCAGAAGACCTCGCAGCGGCCCTCCTCGACGGCGTGGAGGAACTCCTCGAACCGCCAGCCGCTGCGGGCCCGGATGCTCTGCTGCCAGAACGACGGGAAGGTACGCCAGAGATCCCGACCGACCACCACGACGTGGACCTCGGCGGGGGCCAGGCTGGCCACCGCGCGGGCCGCCTGCGTACCGTCGGCCGCGCCGAGGCCCTCGTTGCTGACGACCACGTCACCGGACCACTCCCGCGCCCTGGCGGCCAGCCGGTCCCAGGTCCAGTACACCTCGGCGTCGCGCCACGGCGCCGCCCGCAGGTCCGCCATCGCCTGGTCGTGCGCCACCGCGCTACCCGGCAGCAGGATGCCCGCCTCCGCCAGCCGGTCCCGGTTGCGCCAGAGCACGTTCTGCACGTAGGTGCTGCCGGTCTTCGGCGCCCCGATGTGCAGGTACACGCGCCTGGCCATGCCGCCTCCCGGTAATCCTCACCACCTCGACCGCAACGGTCGAGTACGGCGGCACAGGATGGCAGGCGAACATGAACAACACGGAAAGCGCGGCTCCTACCCGGGCAGGAGCTTGTCCAGCGTGACGGGCAGTTCGCGGACGCGTACACCGGTGGCGTGGTGCACCGCGTTGGCGATGGCCGCGGCGGCCCCGACGATGCCGATCTCACCGGCACCCTTGATCCCGAGCGGGTTGAGCTGGCTGTCCTCGTCGGTGACCCAGTACGCCTCGACCGCCGGCACGTCGGCGTTGCTGCTGATGTGGTAGCTGGCCAGGTCGTGGTTGGCCCAGGTGCCGTACCGGTCGTCGAAGGCGCCCTCCTCGTGCAGCGCCATAGACAACCCCATGGTCATCCCGCCGACGAGCTGGCTGCGCAGGGTGGTCGGGTTGACCGCCCGACCGACGGCGAAGACACCGAGCAGCCGCCGTACCCGGATCTCGCCGGTGTCGGCGTCCACCCGCACCTCGGCGAACTGCGCGCCGTACGCGAAGCGCGGCAGGGTGGCCTGCGCGGCCACCTCCTCGGCGCTGCTCGCCTCGACGAGCAGCCCGCCGGCCGGTACCACGCCGCGCAGTTCGGCGAGCCGCTCGCAGAGCCGTTCGCAGGCGCGGACCACCGCCCAGCTCCACGAGGCCAGGCCGGTCGACCCGCCGGCCACCTCCGCGTAGGGCAGTGCGGTGTCGCCGATCTCGATCCGCACCCGCTGCGGTGGCGCGCCCAGCGCGTCGGCGGCCACCTGCCACAGGGCGGTACGCGCGCCGGTGCCGATGTCGGCCGCGTTGATCCGTACCTCGAAGGTGCCGTCGGCGTACGCGGCGGCCGAGGCGGCGGCGGGCCGGATCCGGGCGGGATAGCTGGAGCCGGCCATGCCGGTGCCGTACCGCCAGCGCCCCTCCCGGCGGCTGCCGGGCGTCGGATCCCGGTCCGACCAGCCGAAGCGGCGCGCCCCGTCGGTGAGACAGGCGGCCAGGTTGCGACTGGTGAACGGGTGGCCGCTCTCCGGGTCGACGGTGGTGTCGTTGCGCAACCGCAGTTCCACCGGATCGAGCCCGCAGGCCAGGGCCAGTTCGTCCAGTGCGGACTCCAACGCGAACGAGCCCGGGGTGTATCCCGGTGCCCGCATCCAGAACGGGGTGGGCACGTCGAGCCGGACCACCCGGTGGGTGGTGCGCCGGTTGGGAGCGGCGTACATGTTGCGGGTGTAGACGGCGGTCTGTTCGGCGAACTCGGTCACCGTCGAGGTCTGGCTGACCGCGTCGTGGGCGACGGCGGCGATCCGTCCGTCCCGGTCGGCACCGAGCCGGACCCGCTGGATGGTCGGGGTGCGGTAGCCCACCGGACCGAACATCTGTTGCCGGGTCAGGGCCAGCCGGACCGGCCGGTCGACAACCCGGGCCGCCATCGCGGCCAACACCGTCTGGATCTTGACGTAGAGCTTGCCGCCGAACCCGCCACCGATGTGCGCGTTGACCACCCGGACGGACTCCATGGGCAGCTCGAACAGCCGGGACAGCAGCTCCTGGGCGGGCAGCGTCCCCTGGCTGGCGTCGTGCACCAGCAGCTGTCCGTCCCGCCACTGGGCGGTCGAGGCGTGCGGCTCCAGCGGGCTGTTGTGGTAGGACGGCGTGCGGTACGCGAGGTCCAGCCGGACCGGCGCGGCGGCGAACCCCGCGTCGAAGTCGCCGGCGGACACGTCGGTGGGATAGCTCGGGTTGACGTGGCCCGGCTGGTACAGGCCGGGATCCTGGTCGGACAGCTCGGTGCGGTGCGGCTGCACGTCGTAGTCGAGGTGGACGAGCCGGGCCGCCTCGCGGGCCGCCTCGATGGTCTCGGCCACCACCACCGCGACGGCCTGGCCCCGGAAGTGCACCGTCGGCTCCTGGAGCCGGTACAGCTCCGCGTCGACCCCGGCGGCCAGCCGGGGCGCGTTGCCGTGGTGCAGCACCGCCAGCACCCCGGCCAGGGCCGACGCGGCCTCGGTCCGCACGCCGGTGATCACACCGCGCACGATCGTCGCGGGCACGATCATGGCGTACGCCATGCCGTCGGCGGGGTACTCCACCGCGTACCGGGCGGTGCCGGTGACCTTGTCGTGGCCCTCCAGCCGGGTGAACGGCTGCCCGACCGCACCGACCGGGCTCACCACGGCGTCCCGACGAAACCCACAGGCAAGATTATCGACATAACGCTCATAATAGGACGTTCGGCACGGTGGGCGGCTCAGGTTCGCCGGGCCCGCGACCGACCATCAGGCCGCGTCGGCGTAACACTCGACGATCGACAGGTCCAACGGAAAGCGCACCGCCGTCTCGCCGAACAGCAGCTCGGTGGCCCGCCGGCCGGACCGCTCGACCGCCTCGGCCGCCCGCTCGGCCTGCTCCGCCGGACAGTGCACGATCACCTCGTCGTGCTGGAAGAAGACCAGTTCCGCGCGGGTACCGGCCAACTCGCCGCGAAGCACCGCCAGCAGGGTCGACGCCCACTCGGCGGCGGTGGCCTGGATGACGAAGTTCCGGGTGAACCGGCCCCGGGAGCGGGCCGCCCGGGCCCGGGGCGACTGCGGGTCACCCACCACGTCCTGGTCCACCACCCCCTCGTCGCCAACGAACCCGGACGTGCCCGGCGGGCAGGTCCGCCCCAACCACGAACGCACCAGCCCACCGGCCTCACCGGTACGCGCCGCCGCCTCGACGTAGCCGAACGCCGTCGGATAGTTGCGCCGCAGCACCGCCAGGGCCGGCACCGCCTCCCCGCCCGTCTGCCCGTACATCGCACCGAGCAGGGCCAGCTTGGCCCGACCCCGGTCACCGCCGAACGCGTCGCGGGCCAACGCCTGGTAGAGGTCACCGGTCCCGCCCGCCGCGGCGAGCCGGGCGTCGGCGGAGACCGCCGCCAGCACCCGCGGCTCCAGCTGCCCGGCGTCGGCCACCACGAAGCGCCAACCCGGATCGGCCACCGCCGCCCGGCGGATCACCTTCGGAATCTGCAACGCGCCACCGCCGCGGGTGGCCCACCGCCCCGACACCACCCCGCCGGGCACGTACTCCGGCTGGAACCGGCCGTCGCGGACCCAGGCGTCCCGCCAGGCCCGCCCGTGCGCCGTCCAGATCCGGTACAGCTCCTTGTACTCCAGTACCAGCGGCACCGCCGGATGGTCCACCCCGCGCAGCACCCAGGCCCGGGTGTTCGGCAGCTCCACGCCGACCCGGGCGAACGCCTTCAGCAGCTCCGCCGGGCTGTCCGCGTGCACCTGCCGCACCCCGAACGCCGCGGCGATCCGGGCGGCCAACTCGGCCAGCCGGCGGGGCGGCCCGCCGACCGGTGACGGCTCACCCAGCAGCTCGGCCAGCACCGCGTCGTGCACGTCGGCCCGCCAGGGCAGCCCGGCCGCACCCATCTCGGCGGCGATCAACGCGCCGGCCGACTCGGCGGCCACCAGCAACCGGAACCGGCCGGGCTGCTCGGTCGCCACGGCGCGGGCGAGTTGGTCGGCGTACACCCGGGTCAACGCGGTGATGCCGGGGCCCGGCGGCCCCGGCAGCGCGTCGAAGAGCGCGGTCTGCCCGGCGCCGGGCGGAGCGGCGGCGCGCGGCGGCGGATCGGGCGGCACCGGCGCGCCGGTCAGCCGCGCCCACGCCGCCGCCAGCGACCGCGGCTCACCCCAGCGGCCGGCGTGGCCGAGCAGCAGCGCCTCGGTCAACTCCACGTCGTGACAGCGCTCGACGCGGACCCCGGCGCGCAGCAACGCCGGATAGAGCACGGCGCCGCTGGCCCACACCCAGCGTGGCTGTTCGGCCCGCTCCCGGGCGGCGACCGCCTCGGCCAGGTCGGTCACCGCCTCCGGCGGACCGGTCGGGACGCCGGTCGGGTCGAGCGGTTGCAGCACTCCCCCGCCCTGCTCGTCCGAGACCACCGCCACCAGCACGAAGACGATTCTGCCGCCCCGGTACGACAGCCTCCTCGACCAGGGCACACCGTCCGTCGACCCGGCCCCGGTCGGCCTCCGGACGCCGACCGAGCTCCGGACGCCGACCGAGCTCCCGACGCCGACCGAGCTCCCGACGCCGACCGAGCTCCGGACGCCGACCGGCCTCCCGACGCCGACCGGCCGCGGGATCCGGCGCGGACCGACCGCTAGGCGGCGTTCGACCAGGTCCGTCGGGAGAGCACCAGACGGTAGCCGTCCGGGTCCGCGACAGTGACCCCCCAACGGTCCCAGTAGGCGTTCTGCGGGATCCGCCGGCCACCGGCCGAGGTCAGGCGGGACAGTAGCGCCCCGTCCGGCGGCTCACCGAGGTAGATCACGAGAAGGTCCTCGGCGGTCGGTGTGGGCCGAGCCGCGAGGTGTGGGCCGCCGACCAGTTCCAGATGCCAGCCGGCCGCCGACCAGCCCAGCATGATCAGATCGTGCTCACCGGGACCGCCCCGAGCCCGGTACAGCACGCGCAGGCCAAGCCCGTCGCGGTAGAAGCGCTCGGCTGCGGCGAGGTCGTTCGAGGGTCGGGCGATCCGGATGCTCGCGGACGGGTCGATCACGACAGCTCCTCTGCTGGGTCGACCGGCATCGTGCAACCTGAACCCGGATCGAGGTCAAGCCTGCGCCGGGTGAGGATCCGTCGCCGACCACTCATGATCACGCTCGATCCGGGATCGAGTGGCCTCCCCTCAGCGGTGAAGGCACTCGATCCCGAATCGAGCAGGCGGATCGAGCAGGCGGTTCCCCGGCGGGGCGCGCCGGGCGGGCGGCTACTTGCTGACGCCCGCGGTCAGGCCGGACTGGACCTGGCGTTGGAAGACGATGTAGACGATGAGCACCGGCAGCATCGCCATGGTCACCCCGGCGAACAGGCCCGACCAGTCGGAGCGGTAGCCCTGGTTGACCGAGAGTTCGATCAGGCCCTGGGAGATGACCTGGTTCTTCGGCTCGCCGGCCACCGACTGCATCAGCAGGGTCGGCAGGTACCACTGGTTCCACTGGCCCAGGACGTTGAAGATGCCGATGCTGATCAGACCCGGCTTGGCCATCGGCAGCATGACGCTGAAGAACAGCCGGCTGTGCGAGGCACCGTCGACCATGGCCGCCTCGGCGATCGCGGTGGGCAGCGTACGGAAGAACGAGTGCATGAAGAAGACCGTGAAAGCCAGCGACCAGGCCACGTAGACCAGGATCAGCATCAGGTGCTTGTTCGGGCCGAGGAAGGGCAGCGTCACGCCGAGGTTGTAGACGCCCTTGAACAGCGGCACCGCGGCCAGGTAGATCGGCAGCGTGAGGCCGGACAGGAACATGTAGTAGATCAGCCGGTTGCCGGGGAACTCGTAGCGGGCCAGCACGTACGCGGCCATCGAGCCGAGCAGCATGGTGAGGAAGACGCTGCCGGTCAACACCAGGACGGTGTTGAGGAAGAAGTCCCCGATGTGGCCCTCGGTCCAGGCCCGGGCGAAGTTGCCCCACTGCAGTTGCTCGGGGAAGAGCGACAGCGGCTTGCGAATGACCTCCGAGTCGGTCTTGAGCGCCGACATCACCACCCACAGCAGCGGGTAGACCACCATGACCGCCCAGACGGCGAGGAACAGGTGGGAGAAGCCGTTGAAGATCCGCGCTCCGGCGCGGCTGCCGCCGACGGCGGCGCCTCGGCCCGGCGTACGGTCCGGCGGCGGGGCCTGGTCGGGCCCGGCCTGGTCACCCGGGGTGTGGGTCACCGTGCTCATCGTCGGTGTCTCCTCAGTACTCGATCCGCTCACGACGGGTGATCCTCAGCTGCAACGCGGCGAGCAGGATCGTGAAGATGGCCAGGGCGACCGCGATCGCGCAGGCGTAGCCGAACTGGCCCTTCTGGAACGCGTTGAAGTTGATCACCGAGGCGAAGATCTCGCTGGCGTGGTTCGGGCCGCCCTGACTCGGCGTCATGATGTAGACCAGCGCGAACATGTCCAGCGCGATGAAGCCCAGGTACACCCAGGCCACCGAGACGGTGTCGCGCAGCAGCGGCAGGGTGATCCGGAAGAAGGTGTGGAATCGGCCGGCCCCGTCCAGGATGGCCGCCTCGTAGATGTCCTTCGGGATGGACTGCATGGCCGCGGAGAAGAGCACCATGTAGAAGCCGGCGCCGCTCCACACCGCGATCACCAGCAGCCACCACAGCACCGCCGGTACGCCGAGGAAGGGCTCCGGGTCGTACATGAAGGTGATCGGGTCGTCCTGGTCGACCAGACCGATCTTCATCAGCACGCCGTTGATCAGGCCCTGGCCGTCGGCGCGGTAGATCTGTTGCCACATCACCGCGATCACGACCAGGGACAGCACCTGCGGGAAGAAGAAGATCACCTTGTACAGGCCGGAGCCGAAGACGCCCCGGATGCCGGCCTTGTCCTCGCGTCCGCCCACGTTCAGCAGGAACGCGAGGAACAAGGCCAGCGCGATGGTGAACAGCGGCACGGTGACCAGGAAGAAGACGTTGTGCCAGAACGCCTTCCTGATCAGCTCGTCGGTGAACAGCCGGACGTAGTTCTCCAGCCCGACGAACTGCTGCCGGTCGGAGTAGCCTCCCCAGTCGGTCAACGAGTAGCCGGCCGCCTGCAGGAAGGGCCACACCACGTAGAAGAGGTACAGCCCGACCGGCAGCGCCAGGAAACCCGTGACGAAACGCGCAACTCCGTGCCGCATTTCTCCCACTTCCTCGTTCGGTCAGTTCCGGGGTGTCACGCGTTGCGGGTCTGCTTGGTGATCGACGAGTCCTTGGCGACCTTGTCGGCGGCGGCCTGCATCTTGTCCACGAACTGCGCGGCGGTGAGTCGACCGGCCATCAGCTCCTGGGACAGGTTCTGGCTCTCCTTGTCCAGGTCCGCGTAGAAGTCCCAGAGCTTGACCGAGACCAGGTCCTGCCCGGCGTTCTTCATCAGCTCGTTGGCCGTGGCCAGCGCCGGGTCGTCCACGTTGTCGCCGGAGCCCTTGGTCGACGCCAGGGACTTGGTCAGCTCGGCGAACTTCGCCGAACCGGCCTTGGAGAGCACCGCCCGCAGGAACTCCTTGGCCGCCGCCTTGTTCGGCGCCTTGCTCGGCACCACGAAGCCCTCACCGGCGCCGGCGAAGACGTCCTTGGGCGCCTTGTCGGCGGCGCTGACGGTCCAGTAGTCGGAGAGCTTCATCTCGAAGCCCGGCGGGATGGTCGCCGCCATCTCGTTCTTCAGCCAGGTGCCGACCTGGATGAAGGCGGCCTTGCCGTCCAGCCAGGCCTGCTGCGACTGGGTGTGGTCGAGCCGGCCGGGCAGCACCAGCTTGTCCTTGACGACCTTCTCCCACTGCTCCAGGGCGGGCAGCACGCCCTCGGCCCGCCAGGCGTTCTCCTTCAGGTTGTCGATGTCGACGACCGCCTGCTTGCCGGCGGACTTCCAGATCGAGGCCATCAGCGCCCAGCGCGGGTAGTAGCCGTGCACCGCGTCGTAGACGTACGGCGCGATGCCCTTGGCCTTGATCTTCGGGGCCAGGGCGAAGAACTCCTCGAAGCTCTTCGGCGGCTCCCAGCCCTCCTTGCTGAACAGCGCGCCGTTGTACCAGTTGCCCCAGACGGTGAAGGCCACGTACACCACGAAGAACTTGCCCTGGAAGGTGCCGTCGCTGACGGTGCCGGGCAGCAGGCTGTCGGCGACGGTGCCCTCGCTGTCCCAGGCCGGCGCGGCGAGCAGGTCGTCCAGCGGCTCGATGGCGCCCTCGTTGACCAGCGTGCTCAGGTCCATCAGGTCGGCGCCCGAGTTCATGATCAGGTCGCTGGGGGTGGTCGCCATCTTGGGCTGTTCTTCGGTCTTGATCTTCTGGGTGGAGCTCATGTTGACCGTGACGCTTCCGTGCTTGGCGCTGAAGACCGCCTGGTCCTCCTTCGCCCAGGCGTCACCCAGACCGCCGTTGAAGATGACCACCTTGACGGCGCTGTTCTCCTGCACGCCGAAGGGGTTGTCGTTGCTCTTCGCACCGGTGTTGTCGTCGCTCGGGCTCGGCGTGCTGCCGGCGCAGGCGCTGAGCAGACCCGCGGCCGGGGTCACCAGGAGACCCGCGGCCGCCGCGCGGCGCAGCAGGGTCCGGCGGTTGAGATCGGGGTTAACGGACATCGTTCGTCTCTCCTTGTGGTGTCGGGTCAGGCGGTACGCCGGAGACGCCCGGCGTACCGCGACTCGAGGGCGAGGTTGTGCGCGTCCCCACCGGGGACGTTGGCGGAGAGGTAGATAGGGGGCACCTCTCCGACCTGGTGGAACCGTCGTACGACCTCCGCGGTGAGCAGCTGCGCCAGCAGCGCCGAGGTGACCGAGGAGACCGCACAGACCGCGCCGCCGCCCTCGAGCGGCAGCAGTGCGTCGCCGTACGGCGCGCCGTTGTCCAGCACGACGTCGGCGAGTTCGACGAGCCGCCGGCCGGACGGGTGGCGCGGGGCGACCCGTCCGGTGTGCTCGACCGAGGTGACCGCGATCAGCGGGTGACCGCGCTCGGTGGCCAGCAGGGCCAGTTCGACCACCGAGCCGTTGATGCCGGACTGGGACGCCACCACGAACACGTCCCGTGGCTGCGGCGCGGCGATCTCGTAGAGCTGGTGGGCGATGGCCGGATCGCGTTCCAGCTTCGGGTCGGCGAGCACGTCGCGCGGGGCGTCGCCGTGCAGCACCAGGTCGTGCAGGGTGAGCCGGTTGGTGGGGACCAGCCCGCCGGCCCGGGCGACCAGGTCGGCGGCGAACGCCTCGGAGTGGCCGGCGCCGAACGCCTGGAGCACGCCGCCGGCCCGCAGGCTGGTGGCGATCAGGTCGGCAGCCCGGCCGAGCGGCCCGGAGCCCTGCTCGACGATGCGGTCGAGCACCGGCCGGACGGCCTCGGCGTACCCCTGGGCGCTGATCATGCGCTGGCTCCCCTCGCGGCCTTGTGCCCGTCGACGGCCTGGGCGGTACGCCGGAAGGCCGCGTGGGCGCGGTCGTGGGTGCGTTGGGCGACCGCGATGTAGAGCAGGTCGAGCACGACCAGTTGCGGGTGCCGGGCCGAGAGCGCGTCCGGGCGGAAGCTGGTGGCCTGGCTGGCGGTGAGCAGCACGATGTCGGCCAGCTCGGCCAGCGGCGAGCGGCGGAACCCGGTCAACGCGATGGTGGTCGCCCCCCGGCTGCCGCCCTCGGCGAGCATCTCGATGGCCTCCCGGGTCTGCCCGCTGTGCGAGATGCCCAGCGCGACGTCACCGGGGCGCAGCAGCGCGGCGGAGGCGAGGCCGGAGTGCACGTCGTTCCACGCCCACGCGGCCACCCCGATGCGGTGCAGGCTGAACTGCATCTCCTCGCCCACCAGGGCGCTGCCGCTGGCCCCGAAGATGTTGACCCGGCTGGCACCGGCGATGGCGTTCGCGGCCCGCTCCACCTCGCCGAGGTCGAGCAGCGCGGCGGTGTCGTGCATGGCCCGGGTGTCGGCCGCCATGATCTGTTCGAGGACCCGGTCCAGCGGGTCGCCGGGCTGGATCTCGCGTCCGATGTCGACGGTCCACCCGGCCGACCGGGCGCGGCCGGTCTCGGCCGCGATGCCCAGCCGCAGGTCGGCGTAGCCGTCGAAGCCCATCGCCCGGCAGAACCGGGTGACCGTCGCCGGTGACGTGCCGCTGCGCTCGGCCAACTCGACGATGGTGGCCCGCGCCGCCGCCTCCGGGTCGCTGAGCACGTGCTCGGCCACCCGGCGTAGCGCGCCGGTCAGCTCGTCGGCGCCGGCCCGGACCCGGGCCAGCACACCGTCGGAGACGACGCCGAGGGCGCCCCGCCGGTCAACCCCCTCGGCGTCGGCCACCGCGGTGCCCGCGGGGGTGTCCGCCTCGTGATCAACCATGGGACGCCTTTCCGAAAAGACTGTTAACTGTTAGTGGTAAAAGTTCTTACTGAAGCCACCTCCCTGTCAAGAGCGTGGGTGAAGTTTTCAAACTGTTACCTGGGGCACGTTCCTCGATCGATCCGGACGCCGCCGGGCCAAGCCCGCCCCGACCAGCACGAACGTCGATCAACAAGAGGTGTCGACGCCCCGCGCCGTCCGGCCCGACCCAGACCCCGCCTCGACGGCACCCGATCTGGATCTCGACGTCACCCCAGGCCACGGCAGCGACCGGACAGGATCGTGCTCGATCCAGGACGGGCGGTATCGGAACCGCCGCGAGGTCACCCGTACCCGGATCGAGCACGATCGCCGCTCTCAGCCGACGCCGCCCCCACCGCGGCGCGCGGCACCGCCGAGGCCGGCACTCGTGTGGTGACGCTGCCGGTCACCGCGGTCGTGAACGACCGTGTTCCGGAACAGATCGACGTGCGTTCCCGTGCGGCGGCCCGGCAGGTCGGCGACGAGCCGGCGGTGCGCGATGGCGTTGTCGAACTCGATCCGCTCCACCTCCAAACCGTAGTGTTCCGCCGGTTCTCTGCCCCGCCTCGCGGCAGCTTCCGCAAAGTCGCCGCGTCCGACACTGTTGTCGAGTTCCGCACGGCGCCCGGCCTGCGCGGCATTCATGATCTCGAACATGGCGGTACCCAGCAGGCGGCTGGCGCCCTCCTTCGCACATCGCGATGATCTGGGTTGAGGGTGATCGTGCTGCTGCCCGGGATCGCCCTGGGTCCAGGCGCCGACACCGCCGCCGGGAGCCGGGCCGAAGACGACGTCGACCGGACCGGCCATCTCGCGGACGGTCTGGAAGTCTCGGGGCAGCGCGGCGAGATCAAAGGCGAGACGTTCCATGGTGCGGCCCTGGTGATCGGGCTGGGCCGGCCCGCCGACCCGGTGGCCGACCGGGTGCGCGCCAGCCCGGGGCGACACCGCCTCGGCTGACCTACGCTCGGGTGACGCACCGCGACATAGGAGGTGGGTGGGTGTCCGGCACCGTCGTGGTCGGCCTCGACGTCGGCGGTACGTCCACCCGCGCGCTCGCCGCCACCCTCGACGGCGAACGCCTCGGCACCGGCCGCGCCGACGGCGGCAACCCGACCAGCCACGGCGCCGCGCACGCCGCCAGCCAACTCCTGACCGCCCTGCGGGCGGCCCTGGCCGACGTCGACCCGGCCCGGGTCCGGGCCGGCGTCATCGGGCTGGCCGGCGGCGGCCGGCTGCGCGCCGACCCGAACTGCCGGGCCGCCTTCGACCGGGCCTGGCACGCCGCCGGACTGCGCTGCCCGTACGCGGTGCACGGCGACGCGCTGGTCGGATACGCATCGGGCACCGCCGACCCGAACGGCACGATCCTCGTCGCCGGCACCGGCGCCATCGCCGCCACGGTCCGTGACCTGCGGCTGGACCGGGTCGCCGACGGACACGGCTGGCTGCTCGGCGACGCCGGATCCGGCTTCTGGCTCGGCCGGCAGGCGGTACGCCGACTGCTCACCGCCCTCGACAGGGGCGACGACCCGGGCTGGCTGGGCCGGCGGGTACTCGCCGAACTGACCGGCTCCGCCGAGGTGGCCGCCCGCCCCCGGGACACGGTGGACACGCTCGTCCAGGCCGTCACCCGGCACCCGCCGGTGCGACTGGCCCACCTCGCCCCCGCCGTGGTCGACGCCGCCGCCGCGGGTGACCCGGGCGGCGCCGCGCTGATCGCCGAGGCCGCCGCGCTGCTGACCGCCACGGTCCGCCGGATCCGCCCGTCCGGCGACACCGGGCCGCTGATCCTCGGTGGCGGGCTGCTCACCGGCGACAACCCCCTGGCCGCCACGGTGCGCACCGCGGCACACCGGCACTGGCCCGGCGTACCGGTCCGCCGAGCCGGCGACGGCGCCGCCGCCGCGGCCTGGCTGGCCGCCCGCGACCTGCCCGGGGTGACCGACCCCGCGACCCTGCACACCCGCCTCGTCACACCCGCGACGCACTGACCACAGTCAATCTGACGATCGTCGGACCGAGCCCGTGGCGACGGGTTTCACGGCTACCAGAGCGGGCTTTAGCAGAATCGAGCAGAGTCCGCCAAACCGAGTCGCATTCCTGACTCCGGCATTCGTTTTCCCTTCGTACGGACAGCGCTGAGACACCTACCGGGGGATTCACGAGGATGGCCGGTCGGTTAACGTTCAGACCCGAGTTCGTGGCCATTCGAAGTCCATGTTGGAGGCGCGGTGCCGGATATCCCCCTGACCGATGCACTGGCCGCGTTGATCCGGGAGCTGCGCAACTCGATGCCCGGCACACCCGGCGACTCGGTGGCGGTGGACCTGAGTCTGGTGGCCCGCGAGAACGGCGGGCGCCCCGACTGGCAGTTGGCCTCGGCCGAGAACCCCGGAGTACATCGGATCCGGTTGACGGTGCATCCATGGCGGCAGCCACCACCGGACACGTCCGGGCCCGATCACCGAGAGCCCTCCCCCGGCCGGCCCCCGTACGTCCACGGCGGCGGCTTCGACGAGACCCTGGTGGGCCTCGACCCGACCCGGCTGGGCAGCGCGCAGCTGCCGCCGATCGTGCGACCCAAGCCCGGCGTGGACATCGAGCGCGATGCCGACTGACGACGCCGGCACCGACGCCCTGGAACGCGGCAACGAGCGGATCCGGGACGCGGCGAAGTGGTTGGTGGCCAGCGCCGCCGCGGTCGGCGCGGCGATGCTGGCCGGCAGCCAGCTGTCGAGCATCGGCGAACTCCACTTCGGCGCACCCGACTCCGTGGAGAACGCCCGGCTGTGGATCGCGGTGCTGGGCGCGGTCGCCGGACTCTCCGCCGTGGTGTACGCGATCTGGACCGCCGTACAGATCCTGCTACCGAAGCTGGTACTGGTCAGCGACCTCGATCGGGCCTGGGCACAGCGACGCTCCGAACTGGCCCCGGTGGTCGACCACTTCCGGCGCAACCCGAAGTACCTACAGGGGTTCGCGGCGCCGACGGAGGTGATCACCGCCCGCGAGCAACTGGTCGCGGCGCAGCGTGAGCCGTCGACAGGTGACGACGTACGGGCGCAACTGGCGGCCGGCATCGCCGATCTCGACGAGCGGATCACCGCGATCGAGGACACCGCGACCCACGAGGCGTTGAAGGAGCAGTTCCGGCGGGCGCTGCGGAAACTGATGCTGGCCACCGCGGTCGCCGCGCTCGGCATCGTCGCCTTCGCCTGGGCCGCCAACCCGCCGGCCCACCAGCCCACCGCGGACCTGCGCAACGCCCGCCTCGTCGACGCGTACCTGCGCGACGTCGACCTGCGCGACGCCAGGCTGGACCACGCCGACCTCACCAACGCCGACCTGACCGGCGCCAACCTGACCGGCGCCTCGATCAACGGAGTCGTCTGGCGCAACACCACCTGCCCCGACGGCAGCAACAGCGACGACAACCGCCACACCTGCGCCGGTCACCTGTCGTGACCGGACTCGAACCACACGTCCAACGGGTGGTGAAGGTCCGCGGCCGGCTGCTCGGCACCGGGTACGCCGTCGGCGACGACCTGATCCTCACCGCCGGGCACGTGGTCGGCGTACGCGGCGAGGCGGCGCGGATCGCCCGCAGCGACGGTCCCACCGAACCGGAGCACCGGGCCACGGTGATCTGGCGCGGGGACGGCATCGACGCCGACGCGGCCCTGCTGCGGCTGGACGTGCCGCTCTGGACCGCCGAGCAGACCCGGACCCGCTACGGCGAGCTGCGCGGGCACCAGCCGGTGCCGTGCCGCACCGTCGGCTACCCGTGGGTCCAGTTCGCGCCCGACGGCCGCCGCCTCGACGAGCTACCCGGGCAGGTGATGCCCAGCCTCGGCTTCGAGGACCACCGGTACGCGCTGGACTCCACCCGGATCGCGCCGAACCCGCCCCAGCCGCAGCGGGACTCGAGCGGCGCGCTGGTACGCGACGACGCCGGGACGCCCGTGCTGGCGCCGCATCCGCACAGCGGCTTCTCGGGCGCGCCGCTGCTGACCGCCGGTGAGCGGCAGCTCCTGGTGGGCGTGGTGCTGGCGGTGCCGTCCCGGTACGGTCCCGGGCGGCTCGACGCGGTACGGATCACCCGGCTGCTCGCCGACCCGACCTTCGCGGGTCTGGTCGGCACCGCACTCGACCAGGTCGAACGGGAACCGCCGCAGCTGTTGCCGTCCGGGATCATCGAGCACGCCGAGGCGCTGACCGAACTGGCCGACAACCTGCGCGACGACCGGCTGGCGTACGTCCCACCGGCCGACCCCCAGGCGCCCACCCATCCCGCCCGGCTACTCGACCGCCTCGACGAACTGACCGGCCAGTGCGGCCTGCTGCTGGTCGGTCAGGCCGGGATCGGCAAGACCCGCACCTGCCTGGAGGTCGCCGGCCAGGCGGTCGACGCCGGTTGGCGGGTGCTGCACGTACGGCCCGGTGAGCCACTGGTCACCACCGAGCACCTGATCGAGGTGGTGACCGGGGCCACCGACGACCGACTGCTGATCATCATCGACTACCTGAACCTCAGCGCGCTGGACTACCCCGCCATCCGGCACCGGCTGCTGCCCGCCGCCCGAGCCCGCGGCATCCGCCTCGCCCTGCTCGGTTCGGCCCGGCCCGGCTGGTTCCACCAGAAGGACAACAGCACCCTCACCGAGGTGTTCAAGCCCGTCGAACTTCGCCCCGACGACGAGCACCTGGACCGGATCCGCGACCAGATCGTCACCACCCTGGCGCCGAAGGCGCGGGTGATCCTCGGCGACGAGCGGTTGTTGCAGCTGTGCGGCCGACGCCCGGTCATCGCGACGCTGATCGCCGCCGCCGCCGAGGCGCAGGCGGATCGGGGCCGGCTGTCGGCAGCAACCGGTGACCTGCGGCCGGAGAACCTCCTGGACTGGTTGGTCCGCCGGCTCAACGAGGACGATCTGCTGCACCACGCCGAGCGGCTGGACGACGAGCGCGACCCCGACCCGCGGCTCCAGATCTACGCCGCGATGGCCGCCGCCACCCCGCAGCCCCGGCCCGCGCTGATCGCCTGCGGCGCCCGGGTCGAGGACAGTGGCGCGGAACGCGCCGAGCACCTGCTCGACGTCCTGCTCGCAATGGGCTGGATGATCACCACGCCGGACGGGCTGGCCCCGGTACACGACATCGTGGTCGACCAACTGCTCGAACACACCACCGTGCGGGCCGGACTCGACACGGTCCGCACCAGGGTCGCCGACCGGATCCTCGACGCCAGCCTGACCAGCGCCCGGACCGTCGGCCGGTACGCCATGAACCTGGACCGGCTGCTGCGCGACATGGCGCTGCAGGGCCGGGACGGTCCCCTCGCCGCGCACTGCGCGACCTGGCTGGTCGCCAACGCGACCGCCGCCGGTGCGCTGTTGGCGGCCCCACAGGACGAGGGCGCCTACGCCCTCGGCGCGGTGCTGGACAACCCACCCTGGGCACAGTCGCTGTTCCAGCACTGGCCGCAGCTCGGGAAGCCGTGGCTGGACCGCCACGGCGTCTCGATGCCCGCCCGGCACCTCCTCTACAAGGGACTGCGAACGGTCGCCACCCCGCAGGCCGCCCAACTGATCGAGGTGGCGACCGCCTGGCTGGCCCAGCACCGCACGGCGCTGGAGGCCAGCTTCGTCGTCACGCCGCTGCTGAACCGGGACGACCTGCCGCCGGCGGACGCCCGCCACGGGATCGACAGCGCCCTCCACTGGCTCGACCAGCACGGCGGCCTGCCCGAAGCCCAGTTCGTGCTCCACGCGTTGCTCGACCGGACCGATCTCCCGCCCGCACAGACACCGTCCGCGATCGGCCACGCCCTACGCTGGCTCGACCGGCACAACGACCTCCCCGACGCCCAGTTCGTGCTGCACCCACTGCTGGGCCGCACCGATTCGAGCCCGGACGACGCCCGGCACGCCGTCACCGCCGCCCTCCAGTGGCTCGACCAACACAACGACGGGGCCAAGGCGGGCTTCGTGCTAAGCCCGTTGCTGGGTCGAACCCAGCTCACGCCGGACGACACCCAGCACGTCGTCACCGCCGCCCTCCGGTGGCTCGACCAGAACATCGACAGCCGCGCGGCCCAGTTCGTACTGGCCCCGTTGCTGGACCGCGCCGGCCTGCCGGCCGAGGACGCCCGCCACGGGATCGACAGCGCCGTACGCTGGCTCGACCAGCACGGCGACCGCCCCGAAGCCATGTTCGTGCTGCGCCCGCTACTGGGCCGCAGCGACCTGCGGCCGGACGACGTCCAGTACCTCACCACCGCCGCCCTGCGCTGGCTCGACCGACACCGCCAACTGCCCGAGGCCGGTTTCGTGTTACCGCCGCTGTTGGGTCACGCCGGCCTGCCGGCAGAGGCCATGGCGCACGCCGTCGACGCGGCGCTCGGCTGGTTACAGAAGCACGGCGACACCAACGATGCCGGATTCGTCCTGCCGCGACTGCTCGCCATCCGCAAGCTGGCCGACCTGCCGGAGTGGCTGTCCCCGCTCGTCGACCGCTGGGCCGACCGACACCGCGCCGCGCCGGACGTCGTGTTCGTCAGCAAGTACCTCGCTCGACAGAACGCGCTGACCGAGGTCACCGCCGACGTGGTGCTCCAGTGGGCCGCCGAACACCCGCTGGATGTCGACATTCCGTGGCGGCTGACCGGCGTCGTCAGAGGCTTCTTCCGGTATCCGGGACTGGCCGGCCGGCTGCTGCGGTCCGTCGAGGTCTACCTGGACGGAGTCGAGGGCACCCGGGCCGGCGTGAACGAGAACGGCGAGTTGGACGGTCTGATCCAGGCGCTCTGCCGGTCGACGGAGGTGCGGTGTGGGCTGGCCGGGGCTCGACTCGACGACATCGTGCTCCGCTGGCTGGCCCACCCCGCCGCCCTGAGCCCGAACTGTCCGCCCGGTATGGAGTTCAGCAACGTGGTGAGTCGCGCATCGTCGCTGGTCCGCCTCGGACGGTACGCCCGACGGGATGCGGTCGACGTGCTGACCCGGTTGCACGTCTGGATCTCCCATTGGCATCCGGCCGCCCCGCATCTCCCGCTGCGTGACGCGGCCCGCGACGACGTGGCGGCGCTGCTCGCGGAGCTGTCGGTGGCGGGCGGTGCTGAGTCGAACAAGACCAGTGGCGCCGCGCTGCTGGCATAGGGTCGGGACATGCGCCGCCTGGCCCGACTCGCCGACCGGACCCCGGCCGACCGGGAGCGCTACCTCGATCTGCTCCGGGCCGTGGCGATCCTGCTGGTCGTACTCGGTCACTGGCTGATCGCCACGATCTACCACGACCAGCACGGCCGCCCCGACGGCCACTCGGCCCTACCGGCGATGCCCTGGGCGTACCCGCTGACCTGGGCGGTCCAGGTCATGCCGCTGTTCTTCCTGGTCGGCGGGTACGCCAACGCCGCCTCGCTGGCGGCGCACCGGAGCCGGGACGGGGACACCACCGGCTGGCTGCTCGGTCGCAGTGCCCGACTGCTGCGCCCGACCACCGCGCTGGTCCTGGTGCTCGCCGGTGGCGCGGTGATCGCCCGGCTGGTCGGGGCCGACCCCGGCGAGGTACGTGCGGTCGTCTGGTTCGCCACCATCCCACTGTGGTTCCTCGCCGCCTACCTGGCCGTGGTGCCGATGACCCCACTGATGTACGCGCTGCACCGCCGCTTCGGGTGGGCCGTACCCGCCGCCCTCGCCCTGCTGGTGGCGCTGGGCGACCTGGGCCGCGGGTTCGGCCCGGCCGAGCTGGCCCTGCCCAACTACCTGCTCGGCTGGCTGGCCGTGCACCAGCTCGGCTTCGCCTGGTACGACGCCCGCCGGGGCGCCTGCGCCCCGGCGGGCGGTGCCGCAGGCGCCCCGGCCGGTGGTGCCGCAGGCGCCCCGGCGGGCGGTGCGTCGCCGACCGGCCGGTCCGGGAACCGACCGACGGGGTTGCGCCGGATCCGCGGCCGCTGCCTGCCGATGTCCCGCCGGGCGGCGCTGCTGATGACCGCCGCCGGGCTGACCGTCGCAGTGCTGCTCACCGGACCCGGCCCGTACCCGGTGAACATGATCAGCCTGCCCGGGGAGCGGCTGGCCAACGCCGGCCCGCCGAGCGTGGCGCTGCTCGCCGTGGCGAGCGCCCAGCTCGGGGTGATCCTGCTGCTGCGCGAACGGGCCGAACGCTGGCTGCACCGCAGCCGCCCGTGGCAGGCGGTGATCGCGGTCAACGCGGTGGTACTCACCGTCTTCCTGTGGCACCTCAGTGCGGTGATCCTGCTGGTGGGTGCGCTGGACGCGCTCGGCGTGCTACCCACCCCGGCGGCCGGCACGGCGGCCTGGTTCGCCTGGCGGCTGCCCTGGTTGCTGATGCTGAGCGTGGTGCTGGCCGGGTTGGTCGCCATCTTCGGCCCGATCGAGGCCCGCACCGGCCGGTCCACCGCCGACCGGTCCACCCCCGGCCACCGGGCCGCCGGTCGGCCGCGGGGAGACGGCCGACCGGCCGGTCGGTGGGCGGCGGCGGCCCGGAGCGCGCTCGCCGTCGGCGGTTACGCCGCCGTCGTGTACGCCTTGGCGGCCAACAGCACGACCGCGAAGACCGCGCCCGAGGCGTTCGGGTTGCCCGCCGACGCGCTGGTGGCATACCTGGCCGGGGCGGGCACCCTGCGGCTGCTCAGGTCTGGGTGGGGAAGCCGAGGTTGACGCCGCCGTGCCGGGGGTCCAGCCACCGGCTGGTGACCACCTTGCCGCGGGTGAAGAAGGCGACGCCGTCGGCACCGTGCGCGTGCAGGTCACCGAAGAGCGACGACTTCCAGCCGCCGAACGAGTAGTAGGCCATCGGGACCGGGATCGGCACGTTGATGCCGACCATGCCGACCTCCACCTCGTGTTGGAAACGCCGGGCCGCCCCGCCGTCGTTGGTGAAGATCGCCGTGCCGTTGCCGTACGGGCTGGCGTTGACCAGGGCCACGGCCTCGTCGTACGAGTCGACCCGCAACACCGACAGCACCGGCCCGAAGATCTCGTCCGTGTAGATCGACATGTCGGTGGTGACCCGGTCGAACAGGGTCGGGCCGAGCCAGAACCCGTCCGGCTCGCCGTCGGGTTCGACGTCGCGCCCGTCGACCACCGGCACCGCACCGGCGGCCACCCCCGCGTCGACGTACGACCGCACCCGGGCGGCGTGCGCGGCGGTGACCAGCGGACCCATGTCACAGCCGCGCCGACCGTCACCGGTACGCAGGCCGGCCATCCGCCGCGCGATGCGCGCCACCAGTTCGTCGGCGACCGGCTCCACCGCCACCAGCGCGGAGATCGCCATGCACCGCTCGCCCGCCGATCCGAACCCGGCGTTGACCGCCGCGTCGGCGGCCAGGTCCAGGTCGGCGTCGGGCAGCACCACCATGTGGTTCTTCGCCCCGCCGAGCGCCTGGACCCGCTTACCGGTGGCCGTGCCGCGCTGGTAGACGTACCGGGCGACCGGGGTGGAGCCGACGAACGACACCGCCCTGACCGCCGGATGCTCCAGCAGCGCGTCGACCGCCTCCTTGTCGCCGTTGACCACGTTCAGCACCCCGGCGGGCAGGCCGGCCTCGACGAACCACTCGGCCAGCAGCAGCGCCGCGCTCGGGTCCTTCTCGCTCGGCTTGAGCACCACCGCGTTGCCGGCGGCGACCGCCACCGGCACGAACCACAGCGGCACCATGACCGGGAAGTTGAACGGGCTGATCACCGCGACCACCCCGAGCGGCTGCCGCAGGCTGTACGAGTCGACCTCGGTGGAGACGTTCTCGCTGAAGCCACCGCGCAGCGCCACCGGGATGCCGCAGGCGTACTCGATCACCTCGAGCCCGCGTTGCACCTCCCCGGCGGCGTCCGCGAGCACCTTGCCGTGCTCGGCGGTGATCACCTCGGCGAGCTGGTCACGCCGGGCGTGGACCAGCTCACGGAAGGCGAACAGCACCGCCGTCCGCTTCGCCAGCGACGCGTCCCGCCAGGCCCGGGCCGCCCGCTCGGCCGCGGCGACCGCGGCTGCCACGTCCGCGGCGGAGGCCAGCTCCACCTCCCCGGTACGCCGGCCGGTGGCCGGGTCGAAGACCTCGCCACGCCGACCAGAGCTACCGCCGGTACGCCGGCCGTCGACGAAGTGCCCGATCACGCTCATCTGGCCGACTCCTCGGTGGCCTGCGAACGGATCGCGTCGACCAGGATGGCCAGGCCCTCGTGGGCCTCCTGCTCGGTGAGCGTCAACGGCGGACCCATCCGCAGCACGTTGCCGTAGAGCCCACCCTTGCCGGTCAACAGCCCGCGCTCCCTGCACGCCTCGAAGACCCGCAGGGTCAGCCCCGGGTCCGGCTCGCCGGTGCCCGGGTGGACGAACTCGACGCCGAGCATCAGACCCTTGCCGCGGACCTCGCCGACCCGGTCCAGGTCGGCCACGGCCGCGCGCAGGCCGTCGCCGAGGATCGCCCCGACCCGCGCGGCGTTGGCCTGTAGGTCGTGGTCGAGCAGATAGTCCAGCACCGCGTTGCCGGCGGCGGTGGAGAGCGGGTTGCCGCCGAAGGTGGAGAAGCTGATGCCCGGCACCGACTCCATCACCTCGGCCCGGCCGACCACCCCGGCCAGCGCCAGCCCGTTGCCGATGCCCTTGGCGAAGGTGAGCAGGTCCGGGGTGGCGTCGTGCGCCTGGTAGCCCCAGAAGTGCTCGCCGGTACGCCCCCAGCCGGTCTGGATCTCGTCGGAGATGAACAGGATGCCGTGTTCGTCGAGGACCTTCTTCCAGGCCGCGAAGAGGCCGTCGGGGCCGTGCACGAAGCCGCCGACGCCCTGGATCGGCTCGGCGATCAGGCAGGCCACGTCCCCGCTGGTCTGGGTGGCGAGGACCTCCCGCAGGTCCTCCACCGCCGCGTCGATCCGGTCGGCCTCCGGCAGCCGGGCCAGCAGCCCGCGCAGCCGCTCACCGGAGTGCAGCCAGGCCACCTGCAACGGATTCAGCGGGCTGGCCGACCAGCCCCGGATGCCGGTGGCGCCCATCGTGGCGTACGTCCGACCGTGGTAGCTGTTGCGTACCGCGAGAATCTGGTGGGAGCGGCGGTGGTTGGTGGCCATCAGCAGGGCGGCCTCGTTGGCCTCGGTGCCGGAGTTGGTGAAGAAGACCCGCGCGTCCGGGATGCCGGAGACCCGGGCGATCTTCTCGGCCAGTTCCACCTGCTGACGGATCAGGTAGAGCGTCGAGGTGTGCACGATGCCGGTGGCCAGCTGCCGGTGCAGCGCCTCCCGTACCTCGGGGATGTCGTAGCCCAGCGAGTTGGTCAACACCCCACCGAAGAAGTCGAGGTAGGTGCGCCCCTGGGCGTCGGTGACCCGACGGCCTTCGCCGGAGACGAGTTCGATCGGCTCGGCGTAGTAGAGCATCAGCCAGGACGGGAGCACGGCCCGATGCCGGGCCAGCAGGTCGTCGGAGGTCATCGTCGCACCCTTTCGGTTCGCGGTAACCGCACGCTTTCATCACCGTCGTTGCCCGGACAAGAGTCAACGTGTCGCGCGACGGCCCGGACCGCCTGACAGAACGTCAACGCTTTCCGTCGCCTGGCCGCCCTCCGACCACGCTTCCGGCCCGGCGGTACGCGCTTGACCTGCGTTTTCCGTTGCCGCACGGACGACGCAACGCCGATACCACCCGAGCCGGGCCGGTGGCCGGTACGATCCGACCCGTGCCGAAGCGTCCCCACCCACCCGCCGGGGACGCCGAGCCGCCGGCCACCGCGCTCCCACCGACCTCCCACCCCGGCGTGCCGCCGACCCCCCACCCGGCCGCGCCGCAACCGGACCCTCCCCCCGGCGTGCCGCTGCCGAGCGCCACGCCGGACGGCGACGGCGTGCGCGTGGACGGCCTGGCCGGCTGGGTCGGCAGCGCCGCACTGCGCGAGTTGGTGGCCCGCTTCGGCGGCCGGTGGCCGGCCGGCGACCTCGGCGCGGTCCTCGCCGGGCTGGACGACTTCTCCGCCGGGTGCTGGGACTTCCGGGCCGGCCGGGAGCGCCCCGAGGCCCGCGAGCCCGACCTCGACCCGGCGACCGTCGACCTGGTGCACGCCGCGGCGGACGCGCTCGGCCTGGTCCGCGCCCGGCCACCGGCGCAGACCCGGTACGCACACCTGGTGGTGCTGGGCGGCCTGGCACACGCCTGCCTGCGCCGGGTGGCGTACGCCGCGCACCTGCTGCGTACCGGTGTCGAGGTGACCGGCGAGGTGGCGGTGCTGGGCAGCTTCCGGCCGCTGTCCGGCGCGGAGCGACGCACACTCGCCGCCGCCGGGGTGACCGGCTGCGACACCGAGGTCGACGTGCTGGACGCGGCGGTACGTCGCACGTTCGCGGCGCCCGCGCCGGAGGCCGACGACGGCCTCGACGCCGGCCACCCGCACCACTCCTGGTCGTCGCGGACCTACCGACCCACCGGTACGCCGCCGGTGCGGGTGCTGGCCGCCCCGTCGAGCGAGCCGCAACGCCGACGCGCCCACACCGCCGACACCCAACGCTTCTGGGCCGAGCACGCCCAACTCGCCCGCCACGACGAGGTGCTGCTGGTCACCGCGCCGATCTACGTGCCGTTCCAGCACTGCGACGCGCTGCGCACCCTGGCCGTGCCGTACGGCTGCGAGATCGACACGGTCGGCGTCGATCCCACCCTGCCGGACCTGACCCGGCTGCCCGAACCCACCCTCACCCCCGGCCGCTACCTCCAGGAGATCCGCTCCGCCATCCGCTCCCTCCGCACCCTCCACACCACCCTCCGATAGCCCCCACCCCCGCCCCCGCCCCCACCGATGCCCCCGTCGATACCCCCGCCGATACCCCGTCGATCATGAGGTTAGCGGCGGATTTTGTCCGGATTCGCTGCCGCCAACCTCATGATCGACGGGGCATTGACGGGGGCATTGACGGGGGCATTGACGGGGGCATTGACGGGGGCGGGCGGGGCGGGCGGGGCGGGCGCCGGGGGGTGGGGGTGGGGGTGGGGTTAGGGGGTGGTGCGGATGGCTTGGGCGAAGACTTCGGAGCGGTGTTCGAAGTTGCGGAAGCGGCCGTAGCTGGGGGCGGCCGGGGAGAGCAGGACGACGCCACCGGCGGGGGTGAGCTGACGGGCCAGCCGGACCGCGTCGGTCAGGTCGTCGACCAGTTCGGTACGCACCTTCGGCAGGCCGTCGAGCGCCTCGATGATCCGGGGGCCGCTGTCCGGGATGCCGATGACCGTCAACTCCCGCTCGGCCAGGTGCTCCCGCAGCGGGCTGTAGTCCACGCCCCGGTCGTTGCCGCCGACGATCACGGTCAGCGGCCGCCCGTCGTACGCGTCGATGGCGTGGATGGCCGCGTACGGGCTGGTGGCGAGGGTGTCGTCGACGAAGGTCAGGCCGGACGGGTCGACGATCTCGGTCAGCCGGTGCGCCAGCCCCTGGAACTCGGCCACCGCCACGGCCAGGGTGTCCTTGCTGTCGACCAGGTCCACTCCCAGCGCGTCGAGCACCGCCAGGGCCACGCAGAGGTTGCCCTCGTTGTGCCGACCGACCAGCGGTAGCACCGCCCGCGGGAACAGCGGCCGGTCGACGCGGTGGAACCAGGGCGTACCGTCCGGTCCGCCGGCCACGTTCACCGAGTCCGCGGTGCCGGCACGGACCGCCGCCCGGTCACCCAACTCGACGAGCAGCCGGGGGTCGCCACCGTTGACCACCACGGTGTTCGGCCCGTACGCCAGCAGGTTGAGCTTGTCCCGGTAGTACTCCCGCTCCCCGCCGTGCGCGTCGAGGTGCTCGGGGAACAGGGAGGTGACCACCGCGATCCGGGGTGAGTCGGTCAGGTCGCTGCACTGGTAGCTGGACAGCTCCAGCACGTACAGCTCGGCTTCCGGCAGGTCCAGCGTCGGTACGCCGATGTTGCCGCCGAAGACGTTCGGCCGGCCCACGGCGGTCAGCAGGTGGCTGATCAGGCTGGACGTGGTGCTCTTGCCCTTGCTGCCGGTGACCCCGACGGTGCGCGCACCGTGGTCGGCCATCCACAGCGCGGTGCCCTGGGTGACGGTGGCCCCGCGGCGGCGCAGCTCCACCAGCCAGGGGTGGGTCTGCGGCACACCCGGCGAGCGGACCACCACGTCGGCGGCGGCCAGCCGGGCGAAGCCCTCCTCGCCGGTGACCAGCGGCGCGGCGGCAGCCAGTGGCCCTTCCCAGGGCAGCGTGAGGAAGTTGGCGCTGTCGTCCACGGCGACCAGGTCGGCCGGGCCGTGGGCGGCGATCGCGGTCACCGCGGCCCGGCCCTCCCGGCCGGCACCCCAGACGGCGACGGTACGTCCGCGCAGGTCAGACAGGCGCACAGCTTCTCCTCGGGTGCGACGGGGGCAGGCCACGGCACGGTCCGTCCGGAGCCGGGCACGGCCGGACGAACCAGGGCCTAGTATGGCGTGTGCCCAATACGCAGCTGGCGCGGATGGACGCGTTCACCTTCCCGTCCTACTCGATCGACCTCTCCACCGGGGAGGCGTTGTTCGACTACGCCCTGACCGGGCCCGACGGCGAGCAGCGGTTCACCGAGGTGATCACGCTGCCGGTGCCCGAGGAGTCGCCGTCGGACGCGGCCGTGGCGGCGCTCGGCCGGGTGTTGGAGCTACTGCACGTGGTGGCCGGCGTCAGCTACTACAAGGCCGCCGCGCCGGGGCAGCTGGTGCTGCCGGCGCCGCTCGGCCCGGCCGCCGTCGAGTTCGTCACCGCCGTGTACACCAAGGGCCTGGCCGAGTACGCCTACCGCAACCAGCTACCGTACGTGCTGGAGCTGGTGCCGCGCGTCCCGGACGGCCGGGTGCAGCCCGCCGCCGAGTACGACAACGCGGACCGGCGCCCGCTGTCGGCGGTCGGTGGCGGCAAGGACTCGATCGTCAGCCTGGAGGCGTTGCGCCGCGCCGGCCTGGATCCGGTGCCCTTCTCGGTCAACCCGAACCACGTGATCAAGGCGGTGAACGCGGCGTCGGGGCTGCCCGCGCTCGCGGCGCGGCGGCGGATCGACCCGGTGCTGTTCGAGCTGAACGCGGCCGGCGCCCGCAACGGGCACATCCCGGTGACCGCGATCAACTCGCTGATCGCCGTCGCCACGGCGGTGCTGCACGGGCTGGGTCCGGTGGTGATGTCCAACGAACGCTCGGCGTCGGACCCGAACCTGATCTGGAACGGTCACGAGATCAACCACCAGTGGTCCAAGGGCGTCGAGGCCGAGGGGCTGTTGCGGGTGGCGCTGGCCGAGCACGCCGGGCTGGCCGAGCCGTACTTCTCCCTGTTGCGGCCGCTGTCGGAGCTGCACATCGCCCGGCTGTTCGCCACCGTCGACCGCTACGACGACGTGGTGACCAGCTGCAACGCCGCGTTCAAGCTGCACGACGCCAGCGAACGCTGGTGCCGCGACTGCCCCAAGTGCCGGTTCGTCTTCCTGGCCCTGGCGCCGTTCATGCCCCGCGCGCGGATCACCCACATCTTCGGTGGTGACCTGCTGGCCGACGCCACGCAGATCCCCGGTTACCGGGAACTGCTCGGCGTGGACGGGCACAAACCGTTCGAGTGCGTCGGCGAGGTCGAGGAGTCGGTGGTGGCGCTCAGCCTGCTGGCCCAGCAACCCGAGTGGCGGGACACCCCGGTGGTGACCGCCCTGGTCGCCGCCGTCCCCGACAGCGCCTGGGCCACCGCCGCCACCTCCGACGTCTTCACCCCCGGCGGCGGCCCCTCCTATATCCCACCCGCCTACACCAAGGCCCTCCCCTCCCTCTCCGCGGGTTGATCATGAAGTTGTTGTCAAGACACGCCGGGCCGAATGACAACAACTTCATGATCAACAACGTCTGGGGTGGGGTGGGAGGTTAGGGGGTGCGGATGGTGTCTAGGGCGAGGAGGGCTACGTGGAGGGAGAGGCAGGTCTCGACGGAGTCGAGGTCCGCCTCCAGGACTCGGGCGACGCGGGCCAGCCGTTCATAGAAGGCCGGGCGGGACAGGTGGGCCGCGGCAGCCGCCGCCGACTTGTTCCGACCCTGTTCCAGGTACGCGCGCAGGGTGCCGAGCAGTTGTTCGCGCGGGTGGCGGGCGTCGTACGCCAGCAGGGCACCCAGCTCTCGTTCGACGAACGTTTGCAGGCGCGGCTCGTCGCGCAACAGATGCAGCAGGCCGGCGAGCCCGACGTGCGGCAACCGGAAGATCGCCAGGTCCCGCCGGTCCCGCCGAGCCGCCTCGGCGACCTGGCGGGCCTCGATCAGCGACCGGCCCGCCTCCCGCAGACTGGCCACCCCGGACCCGGCGGCGACGATCAGCCCGGCGTCAGCCGCATCGCCACCGGGACGACCCGGGTAGGCCGGGCCGCCGGTCCGAGCCGCTGCGTCGACCGACCGGCTGTCGGGGCGGCCCCGCCGCAATGCGGCGGCAAAGGCAGCCAGGGCCCGATCCTCCCCGGCCGCATCGGGTAGCGCGAGCAGCGCACCGACCGCGTGATCGTCCACCGCGCTGGTCAACGCGGTCAGGTTCGCATCCCGCATCGCCTGTCCCACCGCCTCGGCGAGGTCGCGCAGTCGGGCCGGACCGGGGTCGACATCGGCCAGTCCCCACTCCCCGCCGGCGCCGGGATCGCCGGTGGGGCTGTCGGCCCGGTGCCGGACCACCACGCCGACCAGGTGTCGGCGGTCCAGCACCAGACCCAGCGCCCGGGCGCGCAGGGCCACCTCGTCCACCGGCCGGGACCGGTCCAGCAGCGCGGTGAGCAGGGTACGGTGGATCTGCCGCTCCAGGCCCTCGGCATCGCGCCGGATCAGCCGCCCCAACGCGAGCGTCGAGGCAGCCCGCTCGACCAGGATCGTCAGCCGCGTCGGCGGCGTTCCCGTGCCGTCCACCCCGCTCAGGTCGTCGCCGCCCACACCGAGGCCACCACTGCCGGGCCAGCGCAGCAGCAGCCGCCCCCAGTCCTCGCCCCGGGCGCCGACCATGGTCACCAGCCAGCCACTGTCCGGGTCGTACGCGGTGCGCCCGGTCGGCCGGATCCGCCGGGAGTGCTGCTCCCAGCCGTCGAGCAGCAGTTCGGCGCTCTCCCCCGCCGGGTCGTACGCGAGCACCTGGCGGGACAGGTTCTCCAGCACCACCGGGCAACCGGACAGCTCGGCGGCCTGCCGGACCACCTCGTCCGGGTCGGCGCCCTCCACCGACAGCTCGGTGAACCGCTGGTGGATCTCCTCGGTGGCGCGCAACTCGGTGAGCTGGGCGTCCACGATCAGGGCGTGTACCGCCTCGGTGATCCGGACGAACGGGGTGGCCCGGCGCAGCTCGACCAGCGGCAGCCCGTGCCGTCCGGCGGCGGCGGCCATCACCCTCGGTACCCCGCTGAGGTAGCGGCGGCCCAGCTCGACCACCAGCCCGGAGACACCGACGCCGGCCAGGTCACCGATGAAGGCCCGCAGGCCGGCGTCGTCGGCGGGCAGTCCGATGCCGGTGGTGAGGACCAGTTCGCCACCGCCGAGCAGGGTGGCGATGTCCGGCACCTCGGTCACGTGCACCCAGCGCACCGGCCGGTCCAGCCCGGCCTCCCCGGCGACCAGCCGCGGCGCACCGTGGCGGACCGGGTCCAACGCGAGGACCTCACGGACGGTAGGGAACACCCGCGACACGCTACCGTCCGTTACTCCGGTTCCGGTAACCGCCGGCCGACCGGCCGATACGGTCGGGCGCCAGCTCAGGCGGGGTCGTCGTCGCGGCTCAGCTCCCAACAGGCGACGGCGGTCGCGGCGGCGACGTTGAGCGAGTCGACGCCGCGACGCATCGGGATCACCACCCGTACGTCACTGGCCGCCATCGCCGTGGCGGTCAGCCCGGCGCCCTCGGCGCCGAGCAGCAGCGCGGCCCGGCTCCGCTGGGCCGGGGTCAGTCGCTGGATCGGCACCGCGTCGGGGGCGGGGGTCATCGCCAGTACGGTGAAACCGGCGTCGCGTACGTCGGTCAGCGCCGTCGGCCACGGCTCCAGCTTCGCGTACGGCACCGCGAACACCTCGCCCATGCTGACCCGTACGCTGCGCCGGTAGAGCGGGTCGGCGCAGGACGGCGAGAGCAGCACGGCGTCCACCCCGAGCGCGGCGACCGCCCGGAAGATCGCGCCCAGGTTGGTGTGGTTGTTCACGTCTTCGAGGATGACCACGCGGCGGGCCGTGGCCAGCACCTGCGCGGCGGGCGGTAGTGGGGTACGCCGGAACGAGGCGAGCACCCCCCGGTGCACATGGAAGCCGGTGGCCTCGCGCAACACCTCGGGGGTGGCGGCGTACACCGGGGCGTCGCCGGTGTCCAGGTCGGCGAGTTGGTCGACCCGCTTGGCGTCGACCAGGTACGACCGGGCCGGGTAGCCGGCCCGCAGTGCCCGGCGCAGCACCAGTTCCCCCTCGGCGATGAACAGCCCGTGCGGCGGTTCCCAGCGGGTCCGTAGTTCCACGTCGGTCAACGCACGGTAGTCGGCGATCCGCTCGTCGTCCGGCTCGGTGATCAGCTCCACAGGCACCCGCCGAGTGTAAGGAAGGGCACCGCTCGACGTCCGGGGCGGAGCGGGGCCCCTGCTCGGGGACGGGCGACGGCCCGAGCCGCGTCGTGTTCCGCGACCCGGGCCGTCGGCTCGGCGCCGCCGGTCAGGCGATGGTGCAGGTGGCGCCGTTGAGCGTGAACGACGACGGTCTGGCGGAGTTGCCGGTGTGGGTGGCCTGGAAGCCGATCCCGACCGAGGCACCGGGCGCGATGCTGCCGTTGTACGACACGTTGCGCGCGGTGACCTGCCCCGAGGTGGGCGAGTAGCTGGCGTTCCAGCCGCCGGTGATGGTCTGCCCGCCGGGCAGGGTGAAGACCAGCGACCAGCCGTTGACGGTGCTGCTGCCGGTGTTGGTGATGGTGATGTCCTCGGTCAGGCCGTTGTTCCAGGCGTTGACCGTGACGGCGACCCGGCAGGCGCCGGTGCCGGTCGGCGGCGGGGTGGTCGGCGGCGGGCTGGTCGGCGGCGGGGTGCTGCCGCCGAACTGGGTGAAGAACCGCCAGGTCTCGGCCGGGAGCCAGGTCCGCGAGCCGCTGTCACCGGGCGCGCCGTCCTGCGGCGCGGCGATGTGACCCTCGTCGAACGCGGCCCACACCACCGGGTAGCCCGCCGCGCAACCGGAGTACGTGGTGGTGCGGTGGGTCAGGCTGCCCTGCGTCGGCTCCGGCGGGTTCTGCGGGGTGCAGCCGTTGTTGTTGACGAACCGGTCGCGCAGCGAACGCCCGCCGGAGATGCCGAGCACACCGTCCCGGATGCCGTGGGCCCCGAAGTAGGCGATCCGGCCGGTGCCGCCGCTGCAACCGCTGATCTGCCCACCGGCGTACACCGCGACGGCGCGGAACACGTTGGGCCGGGCGCAGGCCAGCGCGTAGCTCATCCCGCCGCCCCAGCTGAAGCCGAGCGCGAAGCGCTGGGTGGTCTCCACGCAGAGGTTCGCCTCGACCTGCCGCAGCAGGTCGTCGATGAAGGTCACGTCCTCGCCGCCGGAGTTGGCCCAGCCGTTGTTGAGCCCCTGCGGTGCCACGAAGATGGTGCTGTTGTTGGCCAGTTGCCGCAGCCCGTAGTACGACCAGGTGTCGCGCTGCACGGTCTGCCCGGTGTCCACGTCCACCGCCGTACCGCCGCGCCAGTGCAGGCCGATGACCAGCCGGTACGGGTTGTTGTTGTTGTAGTTGGCCGGGATCCGCAGGATGTAGCTGCGGCTCTTGCCGTTGCTCTGGATGGTGTGCGTTCCGCTGTTGAGTCCGGGTGCCCGGCCGCAGCCGGCGGTGGCCGCCAGGGTGCCGACGTCGTTGGCCGACGCGCTGGCGCCGGGGCCGGCGCCCAGGGCCACGGCTCCCGAGGCCAGGACGAGCAGCGCCGCGAGGGCGGCGGGCCCGAAGAGGGATCTGGTTCTCACCATCATGTTGCTCCGTTCCGCGTCGCACGGACGCGCGGGAGGTGCGGGCTGAGTCGACGTAGCGGTCGGCCACTCACCGGGATCCCGGACCGGCGAGGGCGGGTCGAGCGTGCCCTGACTCCCACATCGGAACGTATCGTGTGAGCGATAACATATCAAGGCATGCTGATGCCTTGCCTCGCCGCGAGTGTTGGACCCGGGGCCGCCCGGCGCGGGGGAAGGCGTGGGGTGGCCCCGGCACAAGGCCCCGGACGGCCCGGCACTCATCTTCGCGCCGCCCGCTTGGCGCTCCTTCCTCGAACACACCAAGCGGCACTGAGTTCCCGGCTGCCGGACGGCCAGCGGCCGGTGGGAGCGGGAACGTGTCCGACTGGCGGCGGCGCGGCGGCGGCCGGCGGGGCGAGGATCGGAGGCGTCCGTTCGCGGCAGCCGCCGCCCACCCCCGGAGGTACCCCGTGATCATCGCCATGGTCGACTTCAGTGTCGCCGCCACCGACCGCCCGGTCGCCCTGGCCCGCCTCGACGCCGAGCGCGACCAGGTCCGGGCGATGCCCGGCAACCTGGCCTTCCGGGTGTACGCCTGCCGGCAGGACGACACCCGGGTCAGCATCGTGCACGAGTGGACGGACGAGGCGTCCTTCCAGAGCTATCTGACCTCGGCACCCTTCGCCCGGTCGGGCGCGGCCCTGCGGCCGATGATGGCCGGTGCTCCGGTGAGCCGCCGGTTCCGCGCCGAGCTGTGCGAGACCGTCGCCTGACCGGTCCCGGCCGACGATGCGACGACCTGCCCGAGGCGAGGTGACCGATGAGCCGCAAGGCGTACAGTTTCGTCCGCGGTTTCTCCGCGCAGCCGGCGCGCGACCTCTGCGTCGACCGGCACTACCTGCTCTGTGCCTCCACCGGCGCGCTGCGGTTGGCGGCGGCGGACCGGGTGTGGTTGTTGCCGCCGGCCCGGGCCGCGCTGATCGAGGCGGGGCACCCGGTCCGGGTCGACCTCCCGCAGCCGGCCACCACGGCGTCGGTACTGTTCGACACCGCCTTCACCACGCCGCCGCCGGCACCGCTGACCGTGTTCGACCTCAGTCCCCTGGCGCGGGCGCTGCTCGCCGAGTGCGGCCAGTGGGGTGCGAGCGAGGAGCCGCTCACCGCATATGCCGAGACGCTGTTCGCCGCGCTCGCGGCGGTGACCTGGCGGCTGGCCGAGCAGCCGAGTCCCGTGGTGCTGCCGGCGGGACGCTCACCGCTGCTGCGCCACGCCCTCCGGTTCACCGGGGAACGACTCGGGGGTGAGATCCGGTTCGAGGAGGTGGCCGCCGAGGTGGGCCTCGCGCCCCGGTCACTGGCCCGGCGCTTCGCCACGGAGACCGGGATGACCTGGCGGGCGACCCTGCGCCGGATGCGGGTACTGCGCGCCATCGAGGAGTTGTCCGCCGCCGACACCCCGGTGACCACGATCGCCCACCGGGTCGGATACACCTCCCTGTCGGCGTTCAACGCCGCCTTCCAGGAACTGACCGGCCGTACGCCCACCGAGTACCGCGCCAGCTTCCGCCCCTGACCCGACCGGTGTTCACGGGCTACCGCCCGGCGGGCGTCGTCGGCTACCGCCCAGCGGGCGTCGTCGGCTCGACGGGCCAGGCCAGCAGCCGTCGGGCCAGCAGGCGCAGCCCTCGACGGATGCCCAGGATCTGCCCGAGCATCGCACCGCTCAGCAGGCCCATGCTCGTCGCGGCCACCTGCGCGGCCGGTACCCACAGCCCGACGATGCGGGCGCGGAGAATGCTGAACGTGAGGTAGCAGACCAGCACGACCAGGCCGATCGCATCGATCCTGCCGACAACTCGCTGCTCGAACTCGTTCCACCGCAGCCGCGTCATCCGGCTCGCCGCGACTCCGACGACCACCCCGGCCACGATCCCCACCAGCGCCCGGAGCCAGGTCCAGCCACCGGCGAGCAGCACGTCGACGACCGTGACGACCAGCGTCGCGGCGAACACCGCGGCGTAGATCCGTACCCGCCAGATCACCTTCCGGTCGACATAACGGTGGACCAGCTGCCGACGTCGCGAATGCTCCGACTGCCCGTCCCCGGCCCACCCCATGCGGCAACTCTAGTCATCGTCCCGGCCAGCCTGACCAGCCGCACCGCGACTCGACTGACGTCCCGCGTACCGGGGTTTTGTCCGGGTGGGAACGGGAAGTCGGGCCACGCTCGTTCGGCGGCCCGACCGTTCGGCGGCCCGACCCGGAAAGGCGATCCAGGTGAGCGCAGACCAGCCCGGCAGTTTCGTACCGGCCGACCCGTGGCCCCTGCCCCGCGACGCCACGGTCGCGGACCACGTCGTGCAACGGCTGGCCTGCTGGGGTGTCCGCCGCTACTTCGGCTACCCGGGCGACGGCATCAACGGGATGACCTCCGCCCTGCAACGCACCCACGAGCAGGCGCAGTTCGTCCAGGTACGCCACGAGGAGACCGCCGGCTTCGCCGCGTCGGCGCACGTCAAGTACGGCGGCGGGCCGCTCGGCGCGGTACTGGTCACCAGCGGGCCGGGTGCCATCCACGTGCTCAACGGCCTCTACGACGCCAAGCTCGACCACCAGCCGGTGGTGGCCCTGGTCGGGCACACCGCGTTGACCGCCGAGGGGGGTGGCTACTACCAGGAGGTGGATCTGCTCGCCCTCTACAAGGACGTGGCGGCGGCGTTCCTCGCCCAGCTGGACCACCCGTCCCAGGTGCGGCACCTGGTCGACCGGGCGTGCCGGACGGCGTTGGCCCGGCGTACCGTGACCGCCCTGGTCCTCCCCCTGGACGTGCAGGACCTGGCCGCGATGCCGAACCCGCCGCACGCGCACGGCTACTACCACACCAGCAGCGTGCCGAGCAGCGGTCCGACCGTGCCGCCGGAGGCCGACGTACGCCAGGCCGCCGAGGTACTGCGCGGCGGCGAGCGGGTCGCCATGCTGGTCGGCCAGGGCGCGATCGGCGCCGAGAACGAGGTACGCGAGGTGGCCCACCGGCTCGGCGCGGGCGTGGCCACGGCGCTGCTCGGGTTCACCGTGGTCGACCACCGGGAGCCGTGGGTGACCGGCGCCATCGGGCTGCTCGGTACCCGACCCAGTTGGCAGCTGATGAACCAGTGCGACCGGCTGCTGATCGTGGGCAGCAACATGCCGTACTCGGAGTTCTACCCGCCGCCCGGCCAGGCTCGGGCGGTGCAGATCGACCACGACGGCACCCAACTGGGCCTGCGGTACCCGACCGAGGTGAACCTGACCGGCGACGCCGCGCCGACCCTGCGGGCGCTGCTGCGCGAGCTGGGGCCCGGGCCGGGCCCGACCCGTTGGCGGCAGACCATCGCCGGTGCCACCGCCGCGTGGCGGCAGTCGCAACGCGAGCTGGCCGAACAGGACGCCGACCCGGTCAACCCGCAGCTGCTCTTCGCCAGCCTCAGCGAGCGGCTGCCCGACGACGCGATGCTCGCCGTGGACTGCGGCACCACCACCGCCTGGTACGCCCGGCACATCAAGGTCCGTCCGGGGATGCTGGCCAGCCTGTCGGGCACCCTGCTGTCCATGGGCGGAGCCATGCCGTACGCGCTGGCGGCCAAGTTCGCGCACCCCGACCGCCCGCTGGTCGCGCTGATCGGCGACGGGGCGATGCAGATGAACGGGGTCAACGAGTTGATCACGGTGGCGAAGTACTGGCGGGGCTGGGCCGATCCCCGGTTCGTGGTGCTGGTGCTCAACAACCGGGATCTGGCGTTCGTCAGCTGGGAACAGCGTTCCACCGAGGGCACCCCGATGTTCCCCGACAGCCAGCAGCTACCCGACATCGCCTACGAGCGGTGGGCCGACGTACTCGGGCTGCGCGGTGAACTGGTGGACCACCCGGATCAGGTGGCCGACGCCTGGGACCGCGCCCTCCGGGCCGACCGCCCCACGGTGATCAACGCCCTGGTCGATCCCGCCGAGCTGATGATGCCGCCGCACTTCACCGCCGAGCAGGCCCGCAAGACCGCCGCCGCGGTCCTGCGCGGCGACACCGACTGGGCCGGCATCATCCGCCGCGGTCTCCCCTCCGCAGTAGCCACCTACCGCCCCCGCCGCTAACCCACCCCCACCCCGCCTCCGCCCACCTCCACCCACCCCCACCCCGCCTCCGCCCACCTCCGCACCGTTGATCATGAGGTTGGCGGCGAAGATGATCGCCGCCAGTGCCGCTAACCTCATGATCAACGGGGCGAAGGCGGCGGGGTCAGCCGCGGTTCTGGAACCAGCGGCGGAGGTCGGACAGGGGGCTGTCGGTGGTGCGGGGGTCGCGTTCGACCGGGCGGCGGGGGGTACCCACCAACTCCCGGCTGGGCGCGGTGAACGCCTGCTCCGGCTGGCCGTCGACGGCAGTGGCGATGATCCGGGCGACCGCGTCGATCACCCGGGCCTGCACGGCGCTGCCGACCAGGTCGGTCGGGTCGTCCGGGTTGGCGGCGATGCCGGCGACCGCGACCTGCGGGGTGAAGCCGACGAAGGTCTCGGTGGCGGCATTCTCGGAGCTACCGGTCTTGCCGGCCGCCGGGCGGCCGTCGAGGATCCGGTTCACCGCCGTGGCGGTACCACCGTTGCACTGCCCGAACGCGGACTGCTGACCCACCGGGCAGCGGGCCGCGTCGGTGGCGGCGCGGGCCACGTCGGGGTCCAGCACCTGCCGGCAGGACGGGTCGCCGACCGGCAACCGCTGCCCGTCGGGCGCGGTCACCGACACCACCGGCAACGGCGCGCAGTACGTGCCCTCCGCCGCCACGGTCGCGTACGCGTTGGCCAGGTCCAGCGGCGTGGTGGCAGCCACGCCGAGGGTGAAGGCACCCCAGTTGGCGGCGTTGTTCTCGGCGAAGTTCGCGTCCGCCTCGGCCCGGAAGGTGATGCCCAGCCGCTGGGCCATCTCGACCACCTTGTCCTGGCCGACCTGCTCGGCGAGCCAGACGAAGTACGTGTTGACCGAGCGACCGAAGCCGTCCCACATCATCCGGTAGCCGTCCATCCACTGCGGGTTGGCGTTGGCCGGACACCACTGCCCGTTGCAGGCGCTGTCGTCGCTACCGGCCGCGTACCGGGTGGGCAGCCGGCTCGGCGCGTCGAAGCCGGTGGACAGCGTACGGCCGGACTCCAGCGCGGCGAGCATGGTGAACAGCTTGAACGTCGAGCCCGCCTGGTAGCCGGCGACGCTGCCGCCACCGGAGATCAACGGGTTCACGGTGTTCGGATAGTTGCCCTGGCCGTCGGGGTTGGCGTCGAGGCTGTAGTGCCGGTTCACCGCCATCGCGAGCACCCGGCCGGTGCCGGGTTCGACCGCGGCGATCGGCAGCGCCCGCGGGTTGTCGTAGCCGTACACGCCGGTGGCCTGCTGCTGCGCGGTCTTCTGCAGCTTCGGGTCGAGGGTGGTGACCACGGTGTAGCCGCCCCGGCGCAGCGCCTGCTCGCGCTCGGCCACGGTGTCGCCGAACGCCGGCTGGTCGACCCACCACCGGCGCAGGTAGTCGCAGAAGAAGCCCCACCCGTCGCGGCCGCTGGCCGTGGCGGCGCAGCCGTTGGCCTGCTCGCTGGGGCGCAGCGCCAACTTCTCGGCGTTGGCCTGGGCCGCCTGCTCCGCGGTGACCGCCCCGGTGGCGACCATCGAATCCAACACGTACGCCCGCCGGGCCAGCGCCGCGTCGGCGTCACCGTCGATCGGGCTGTACGCCTCCGGCGCCTGCACCAGACCGGCGAGCAACGCCGCCTCGGCGAGGGTCAGCGCGGCCGGCGCCTTGGAGAAGTAGCGTTGACTGGCGGCGGCGATGCCGTACGCCCCGGACCCGAAGTACGCGATGTTCAGGTAGCGGTTGAGGATCTCGTCCTTGCTGAGCTGCTGTTCCAGTGCGTTGGCGTACCGGATCTCCTGAACCTTGCGCCCGACGGTCTGCGCGGTGGCCGCGTCCCGCTCCTCGGCGGTGCGATTCGGGTCGGTCTTGAGCACGTTGCGCACGTACTGCATGGTCAGCGTGGAGCCACCCTGCTCGGTGCCGCCCTCGCTGACGTTGGTGACCAGCGCCCGCAGCATGCCGCGCAGGTCCACCCCGCCATGGTCGTAGAAGCGCCGGTCCTCGGCGGCCACGATCGCCTGCCGCATCACCGGCGCGATCTCCGCCAGCTCCACGTCGGTCCGGTTCACGTCGTAGAACGTGGTGATCAACGTCTTGCCGTCGTTGGCGTAGAGGTACGAGCGCTGCGGGGTGGCCGGCGTACGCAGCGCGTCCGGCAACGCCGCGTAGTTGCCGAGCGCTGCCTGGGCGGCGAAGCCGAGCAGCAGATTGCCCGGCAGCGCGGCGACCGCCAGTACCAACCCGGCGAGTACGCCGGTCAGCAGCACGGTTAGCAGCCGCGACAGCGGCGTAGGGGTGGCCATGGTCACCAGGATTGCCGCGAAAGCCACCTTCCGACCACCCTCACCGGCGGGTTGTCAGCCAACTCACGGCAAGTTGCCAGCGCTCTTTCCGCTGCTCAGCCCCACCAAAGCGAACCTTGGTCGGAAACCGCCCGGTGGCGGCTGTTCAGTCCCGGTGCGGCCGCCCGGTTCCGACCAGGGTTGCCCGTCGGCACACCGAAAGCGGCCCGCAGGGTGGACGGGCCGCGCTCGGTGGGGCCATGCCAGCGGTGAGCCGCGCCGCTGCTCGGACGACGAGCGGCGAGGGGTCGGCGAGGCCGGGGCCGGCTCGGGGCGGCAGGTCTGGTTCAGGCGGCGCCGTCTCGTTCAGGCGGCGCCGTCTCGTTCAGGCGGCGCCGTCTCGTTCAGGCGGCGCCGAGCGGGCCGGCACCGGGTGGGCCGACCGGGCCGGTCGGTCCCGCCGGGCCGAGCGGACCGGCGGTGGCGACGCTGGCGCTGGTGGCGTCGCGCAGGATCTCCCGGGGCATCAGCCGGCCGGACCGGTAGGAGATGCCGATGCCGGCGATCAGTACGAAGATCGCCCCGAAGGTCTGCAGGGAGCCGATCAGCGCCCCGCCCAACCCGAGCAGCGGACTGGCGATCATCAGCATCGCGCCGTCCCCGATGCTGAACATGCCCGAACGGGCCACCGCCCACCCGGTGAGCAGCCAACCCACGCTGTAGCAGGCGGCGCCGACCAGCACCAGCGTACGGGCGGTGGTGCCGAAGACCGGGGTCTGCTCGGCCAGCCCGGCGAACGGCAGCATCAGTACCGTGCCGGCGATGCTGACCAGCAGCCCGGCGACGGCCGGGTGCCGGCTGCGGGTGGCGGCGAGCAGGCCGGTCAGACCGAGCAGGGCCAGCAGGCCGAGCCAGACCGCGGCCACCCAACCGATGAGGTACAGCGCCCGCCCGTCGGCCGGATACGGGTCGTTGCCGACGCCGCCGTCGCTGGCCATCGCCACCGCGCCGTAGAGGATCGCGTACGCCGGCAGCAGCCAGACCGCGGCGCGGGCCAGCCGCCGCAGCGACCAGGCCCAGCTGGCGTTGGTGGCGGGCCCGGGTGGTGTGGGCTCGTCGACGAAGGGCAGCACGCCGAACCCGCCGCCGGTACGACGGGTGCCCAGCGGCCCGGCGGGGTCGTGTGCCCCCCGCATCTCCGGCGTGGACCACAAGCGCCGCAGCGGTTCCATCGGTCACCCCTCGCTCGTCCACGGACAACGCCCCAGGACGCGCGAAAGCGCCCCGATGCCTGGCCAGACCGGCCCTAGGACCGATCGTGGCAGGCACCGGGGCGCCTCATGAGCGATTCTCGCATTTACCCGAACCGGATCCCGTTCCGCCGAAACGACGGGATCGAGCCCGGCCGGACAGCGCCGTTACGTCGCAATGGCGGACTCCACCGCGGAAGACCACGGGCGCCGGCCGGGCGCCGGGTGGAGCCCGGCCGGCTGGTGGGTCAGCCCCGCTCGCGCTGGTCGGCCGGGTCGGCGAGCAGGCTGGCCGGGGAGACCGGCTCCGGCGCCGGCAGACCCTGCGGGCCCTTCCCGCCCGTGGCCTGCGCCTCGGCGACGCGTACCTCGTCGTGGATCTCCTGCGCCGCCGCGGCGGCGGCCTGTGCCGCCTCGGCGGCCTCGCGCTCGACCGCGCTGGCGTCGTCGGAGGCCGCCTTGCTCGGCACGTCGCCGACCATCTGGCTCAGCCCGCCCAACGCGCCGCCCATGCCCTCCAGGGCCTTGGTCAGCTCCGCCGGCACGATCCACACCTTGTTGGCGGTGCCGTTGGCGATCTGCGGCAGCGCCTGAAGGTACTGGTAGGCGAGCACCTTCTGGCTCGGGTTGGCCTGGTGGATGGCGTCGAAGACGGTCCGGATCGCCTTCGCCTGGCCCTCGGCCTGCAGGATGCGGGCCTGCCGGTCACCGTCGGCGCGCAGCACCGCGGCCTGCTTCTCACCCTCGGCGGAGAGGATCTGCGACTGCTTGTGGCCCTCGGCGTTCAGGATCGCGGCCCGGCGGTCACGCTCGGCGCGCATCTGCTTCTCCATCGAGTCGCGGATGCTCGGCGGCGGCTCGATGGCCTTGATCTCGACCCGGGTCACCTTGATGCCCCACCGGCCGGTGGTCTCGTCCAGCACGCCGGACAGGTGCCGGTTGATCTCCTCGCGGCTGGTCAGCGCGCGCTCCAGGTCCAGCGAGCCGATCACGTTCCGCAGCGTGGTGACGGTGAGCTGCTCGATCGCCTGGAGGAAGTTGGAGATCTCGTAGGTGGCGCGGACCGAGTCCACCACCTTGAAGTAGAGGACGGTGTCGATCGACACGACCAGGTTGTCCGAGGTGATCACCGGCTGCGGCGGGAAGCTGACCACCTGCTCACGCATGTCGACCTTGGTGCGTACCGAGTCGATGAACGGTACGAGCAGGTTCAGGCCCGGGTTCAGCGTGCGCTTGTACCGGCCGAGTCGCTCCACCACGTCCTGCCGCTGCTGCGGCACGATCCGCAACGCCTTGGCCAGGGTGATCACCGCGATCAGGGCAACACCTATCAACAGGACGGGGAACACGAATTCCATCCGTTCACCTTTCCGATTCGGGTAGCTCGCCCGGCGTCGCGACATCCCGCCAGACCAGAGCCACCGCTCCCTTGACCTGGATTACCTGCACCCGTTCGCCGGGTGCCAAAACCTGGGTGGCGTCGTAGGCGCGAGCACTCCACACCTCGCCGTCGATCTTCACCATGCCCTGGTCGGAGTCGACCCGCTCGAGCACCAGTGCCGTCGAGCCCTCGATCGCCTCGATGCCGAAGGCGGTGTCGCCGCTCTCCATGGCCGTCTGCTTGTGCCGCTGGATGACCGGTCGCGCGGCGAGCACGGTCAGCGCCGACACGGCGGCGAAGACCACCGCCTGCACCGCCACCGGGGCACCGAGCGCGGCGGCACCGGCAGCGGCGAACGCACCCACCGCGAACATGATCAGAAAGAGCGTCGCCGTGAAGATCTCAGCGACCGCCAGCACCACGCCCAGCACGATCCACAACACGGCATCCATATCACGATCGTGACATGGGAATGCACGCGTCATCGAACTGTCATGATCGTAGGCTCTCGGCAAGACCCTACCCCAGGGAGGATCGTGTCCCTACGTCCCGAAACCACCCGGCAGATCGACGCCATGGTCGCCGACGTCCAGTCCGCCGGCCACGTCCCGTCACTCGCCGTGGGCGTGGTCCGCGACGGCGAGCTGGCCCACCTCGCCACCGCCGGCACCGACCCACGGCCGCACGCCGACCTGCAGTACCGGCTCGGTTCGATCACCAAGACCATGACCGCGGTACTGGTCATGCAGCAACGCGACGCCGGCCGGCTGGCGCTGGACGACCCGCTGCGGCGGCACCTGCCCGAGGCGGACGCGGCCGGCCCGGTCACCCTGCGGCAGCTCCTCGGCCACGCCGGTGGCCTGCAACGCGAACCCGACGGACCGTGGTGGGAGCGCAGCGAGGGCGTCGACCTGCCCACCCTGCTGCGCGGCTTCTCCACCGCGAAGATCGCGTACCCGCCGCACCGCGCGTTCCACTACTCGAACCTGGCGTACGGGCTGCTCGGCGGCGTACTGGAACGGATCACCGGGACGCCGTGGCCGCAGCTGCTGCACGAGCGGATCCTGGCGCCGCTGGACCTGCACCGCACCACGTACGCGGCCACCGAACCGTACGCCCCGGGCTACGTGGTGCACCCGTGGCACGGCACGTTGCGGGAGGAGCCGCGTACCGACACCCGGGCGATGGCCCCGGCCGGGCAGCTCTGGTCCACCGTCACGGACCTGGCCCGCTGGGCGGCGTTCCTCGCCGACCCCGACCCGGCCGTGCTCGCCCCGGACACCCTCGCCGAGATGTGCGCCCCCGTGATCATCACCGATCCCGAGACCTGGCAGGGTGGATGCGGCCTCGGCATCCAACTCAACCGGGACGGGGACCGGATCTACGTCGGGCACGGCGGTTCGATGCCCGGTTACGTCGCCGGGCTGGCGACGCACCGGCCCAGCCGCACCGGCGTGGTCAGCTACGCCAACTCGTACGGCTTCCGCACCGGCAGCATCCGCGGACTCGGCCACCGGATCCTGGCCCACGTGCTGGACACCGAGCCCGTCGCGGCCCGCCCGTGGCGCCCGGCCGACCGGCCGCCACCGGCCGAACCGGCCCCGCTGACCGGGCGCTGGTGGTGGATGGGCACGCCGCTCGACGTCGGCTGGGACGAGCACACCGGCGAACTGGTCGGGGTGCTGCGCGACACCGTGGTCAGCCGGTACGCCCCGGAGGGCCCGGACCGTTGGCGGGGTGTCAGCGGCGAGGAGCACGGCGAGGTGCTCACCGTGCTACGTGACGACGCCGGCCGTCCGGTCGCGCTGGACATCGCCACCTTCGTCTTCACCCGCACCCCCGACGACGAACCCTGACCCGGCCGTCGTCACCGCCGGTCCGATCCGCGCCGACGCGCCAGTGGGGCCGGACCGGTCCCGGCCGCCACGGCTCAGGCGGACGCACCCTCGGGCCGGACGCACCCTCGGGCCGGGCTCACGGCGGGGTGGATCGGACCACCACCGCCTCCGGTACCGGCGCCGGCTGCTCGGGCAGGCGCCGGGCCAGCCGGCGCACGGCGGTGTTGAGTACGGCGATCAACGGTACGGCCACCAGCGCGCCGACGATGCCGTCGAGCACCACGCCGGCGGTCACCGCCAGCACCACCGGCAGCGGGTGCAGAGCCACCGCCCGACCCATGATCCACGGCTGTAGGACGTTGCCCTCGACCTGCTGGACCACGATCACCGCGCCGAGGATGGCCAGCGCCGTCACCCAGCCGCTGTCGACCAGGGCGACCAGCACCGCGACCGCGCCGGAGAGGGTGGCACCGACGATCGGGATGAACGCGCCGAGGAACACCAGCGCCGCCAGCGGGAAGGCGAACGGCACGTCGAACAGCACCAGCGCGATGCCGATACCCACCGCGTCGATGAACGCCACCAGCACGGTCGCCCGCACGTACGCCACCAGGGTCAACCACGAGGCCCGCCCGGCGTCGTCGGCCCGCCACCGGGCGGCGACCGGCAGCATCCCGACCAGGAACCGCCAGATCCGGTCACCGTCACGCAGGAAGAAGAACGTCGCGAACAACACCAGCAGGGTGCCGGTGAGCACCTCGACGACGGTGCCGGCGGTACTCAACGCGCCGCTGGTCAACGACTGGCTGTTCTCGTTGATCCAGTTCTGCCCGGCCTCGACGTACCCGTTGAGCTGACCGTCGGAGAGGCCGAGCGGGCCGTCGCGCAGCCAGTCCTGGATCTGCCCGATGCCGGCCGCGGCGCGCACACTCAGGTCGGGCAGGCCGGCGATGAACTGGTTGACCACCAGCGTCAGCGTGCCGACCACCGCGACGAGCCCGGTGATCAACACCAGGGCGGTGGCCAGCGTACGCGGGAACCGGGCCCGCAGCAGCCAGCCGACCGCCGGGGCCAACAGGGCGGCGAGCAGCAGGGCCACCACCAACGGCACGATGACGATGCGGACGGCACCCAGGAAACGCAACAGCGCCCAGCCGACGATCCCGATGGCGATCAGTCGCCACGACCAGGCCGCCGCGATCCGTAGCGCCTTCGGCACGTCGGAGTCGTCCCGGCTGGCCGTCGAGCCAGCGTCGCCCGGCGGCTCGGGGCGCCACTGCGCGGGCGCGGGGAACCGCACCTCGGCCTCCTGCGCCCGGTCCGGCGACCGGGTACGCTGCCGTTCCCGGGCCGCGCGCACCGACTCGCGGCCCGCCTCGTACGCCTGGCGCAACCGCCGCCGCGACTGCTGGAACCGGCTCAAGCGACACTCCCGGGGTGGTAGGGGTCGAGGTCGTTCACGGTAGCGTCCCCGATCATCGCTCGGCGGGCCCGCGGGCGGGTGGCCGGATCACACCGGCTCGGTGACGAAGTCGATCAGCCGTTCCATCGCGTTGATCAAGGGTGTCTCCACCTCCGCGTAGCTGTTCACCCGGGACAGGATGTGCCGCCACATGTCGGCCGGTTCGGAAACCCCGAGCGCCGCGCAGACACCCTCCTTCCACGGCCGTCCCGGTGGCACCACCGGCCACGCCCGGATGCCCAGCGCCGCCGGCTTCACCGCCTGCCACACGTCGACGTACGGATGGCCGGTGACGAGCACGTACGGCGAGTTCACCCGGGCCACGATGCGACTCTCCTTGGAGCCGGGCACGAGATGGTCGACCAGCACCCCGAGACGCCGGTCGGGTCCGGGGTCGAACGCGCGTACCTCGGCGTCGAGGGCGTCGATACCCGCCAACGGCTCCACCACCACGCCCTCGACGCGCAGGTCGTCGCCCCAGATCCGCTCCACCAGGGCGGCATCGTGTACGCCCTCCACCCAGATCCGGCTCGCCCGGGCGACCCGGGCGCGCACCCCGTCGACCGCGATCGACCCGGACGCGGTACGGCGACGTGCCACCGGCACCGGCGCCCGGGTCGGCCGACGCAGCGTCACCGGCCGACCGTCGAGCAGGAACGCCGCCGGGAGCAGCGGAAAGTTGCGCCGCCTACCGTGCCGGTCCGCCAGCACGACCGCCCCGGACTCGAACCCGACCACCGCGCCACAGAACCCCGAGTCGGCATCCTCGACCACCAGCTCCGGCTCGGCGTCGACCTCCGGGATCACCTTGCGTCGCCGCCAGTCCCCCGCCATCACGTCCTCGCCATACCGCCGTCCCATCCCAGGCACGCTAGTCGTCCCCTCCCCCACCCACACCCCGACCCGCCGCCCGCCGGAGCACCGCCACCGCCGACGAGAACCACGACGGGCGCGGTGGCCGGGGGCGCGGCAGCCGAGACAGGGGCGGGCGTCAGCACGTACTCTTTCGGCATGTCCACCCCCGCTGCGGGTGCGGCCGTCCTCGCGCCGCGCCGGTCGAGCCGGTTCGTTGCCTGGGTGCGCGCGTGGCGCGCCGGGCTGGTGCCCTTCGACGAGGTTGCCGATGCGGTTGCCGGCGACGAGGAGCACCTGGTCGCCGACGCGCCCGGCACCTGGATGGACGTGCCGCTGCGGGAGGCCCTGCCCACTCTGGCCAAGCTGTCGCCGGACGAGATCCGGCTGGTGCTGCCCGCACCGGGCGACCCGCGTGGGCTACCCGGCCCGGGTGACTTCGCCGGCGCCGCACTGCTCGCCGGTGAGGCGGTCATCGCCGGCGCGCTGGGCCTGATACCCGAGGTACGGGTGCACACCTCGGGCTCCGGTGACACCTTCGAGACGGTGCTCTGGCGGTGCCATCCGCTGCCGGCGGACGCACCGGCGGCGGCGCTCACCCTGCCCGGTGCCGCCGAGGCGGAAGCCGAACTGGCCGCCGCGCTGGCCGACACGACCGCGGCACTGACCCGACTCGACGTGGCCCAGTGGCGCCCCGAGCTGGCCGGCGCCCTGGAGGCACTGCGCCGCCCGGACGGCACCACCGACCTGCCGCCCGGCTTCGATCCGCGGGCCCGCCGGCTGTTCGCCCGCGCCGCCGTACTCGACCGGGTGCTCGCCCTGGCCGGGCACGCCACGCCCGGCGGCTCGATCAACAACTACGAGGCCCAGCAGCGCGACGCGGCCCTACGCCCCCTCACCGCCGCCTGCCGGCAAGCCCTGGTAGCCGCCTGCAACGCCCCCCTCCGCCCCTAACCACCCCGCCCCCGCGCCTCCCCGCCCACGTCGGGCTTGCACTTTCAGTCGCCGAGATGCGGCATATGCCGCCTTCGCCCAGACAAGAAGTGCAAGATCGACCGCAGCGCGGGACGCAGCGCGGGACGCAGCGCGGGACGCAGCGCGGGGCGAGGAGGGTTAGATCTCGTCGGTCAGGTCGGCTACGGAGTTGACGATGCGGGACGGGCGGTACGGGTAGCGTTCGGCCTCGGCGCGGGTGCTGATGCCGGTGAGCACCAGGATGGTCTCCAGGCCGGCCTCCAGGCCGCAGAGGATGTCGGTGTCCATCCGGTCGCCGATCATCGCGGTGCTCTCCGAGTGCGCGTCGATCGTGTTCAGCGCCGACCGCATCATCATCGGGTTCGGCTTGCCGACGAAGTACGGCTCCACGCCGGTCGCCTTCGAGATCATCGCGGCCACCGAACCGGCGGCCGGTAGGGCACCCTCCACCGACGGGCCGGTGGCGTCGGGGTTGGTGCAGATGAAGCGGGCCCCGTCGTTGATCAGCCGGATCGCCTTGGTGATCGCCTCGAAGCTGTAGGTGCGGGTCTCCCCCAGCACCACGTAGTCCGGTGCGAAGTCGCTGAGTACGTAGCCCACCGCGTGCAGCGCCGTGGTCAGCCCGGCCTCCCCGATCACGTACGCGGTGCCGCCCGGCCGCTGGTCGGCCAGGAACTGTGCGGTGGCCAGCGCGGAGGACCAGATCGCCGCCTCGGGTACGTCCAGGCCCATCCGGGCGAGCCGGGCCTGGAGGTCGCGCGGCGTGTAGATGGAGTTGTTGGTGAGCACCAGGAACGGCTTCCCGGAGGCCCGCAACCGCTTGATGAACTCCGGTGCGCCGGGCACCGGTTGGCCTTCGTGCACCAGCACACCGTCCATGTCGGTGAGCCAACTCTCGACGGGTTTACGGTCGTGCATGCTCGTCTCCCAGGGGTGTCGGGATCGCCGGAGTGGTCAGGACGGGCGGCGCGGCGGGACACAGCAGACCGACGGGCAGGTGTCCCACATCGGCAGTTCGCCGAGGCGGCGACGCAGGTCCGCCCCGGCCGGGTCGATCCGCTCCTGCACCAGCTCCCGGACCATGGTCACGAAGCGCGGGTCGACGCCGGGGGTGGCGGCGCGGACGAAGTCCAGGCCGAGTTGCTTGGCGGTGTCCCGCGCCTCGGTGTCCAGGTCCCAGATCACCTCCAGGTGGTCGGAGACGAACCCGATCGGGCTGACCACCACCCCGGTCACGCCCTGCTCGGCGAGGGCGGTCAGGTGGTCGTTGACGTCCGGCTCCAGCCACGGCACGTGCGGCGGGCCGGAGCGGCTCTGCCAGACCAGGTCGTACGGCAGGTCCGGGGCGGCCGCCGCGTGCACCAGTCGCGCGGTCTCGGCGAGCTGGGCGGTGTACCGGCCGCCGTGCGGTCCGGCGGTGTCGGCCATCGAGGTCGGTACGGAGTGTGCGGTGAAGACCAGCCGGGTGCTGTCCCGCCGCGCCGGGTCGAGCTGGGCCAGGGCGGTGCGTACCGCGTCGGCGTGTGGCTCGACGAAGCCGGGATGGTCCCAGAACTGGCGCAGCTTCTCGATCACCGGTGCGTCCGGGCCGACGGCGGCGCGGGCGGCGGTGATGTCCTCCTGGTACTGCCGGCAGGAGGAGTACCCGCCGAAGGCGCTGGTGACGAAGGCCAGCGCCCGCCGTACGCCGTCGTCACGCAACTGCGCCACGGTGTCGGCGAGCATCGGGTGCCAGTTCCGGTTGCCCCAGTAGACCGGCAGGTCGAGCCCGTGGGCGGCGAAGTCGACGCGGATCGCGGCGAGCAGGTCCCGGCACTGCTGGTTGATCGGGGACACCCCGCCGAAGTGCTGGTAGTGCTCGGCGACCTCGGCCAGCCGCTGCGGCGGGATGCCGCGCCCCCGGGTCACGTTCTGCAGGAACGGCAGCACGTCGTCCGGCCCCTCCGGGCCACCGAAGGAGAGCAGCACCACCGCGTCGTACGCCATGGCTCCATTCTTGCCGGTGGCGCGCGGCGGCCCGGCAACGCCCCCGGGTCCCGGCCGTTAACAGGGGGCCCCGCGGTACCGCAGGTGTTAAGCGGGTGCCCTTCCGTTCACCTAGGCGCCGATCGCGTGGTAGCCGCCGTCCACGTGCACGATCTCGCCGGTGGTGGCCGGGAACCAGTCCGACAGCAGCGCCAGGCAGGCCCGGGCGGCCGGCTCCTGGTCGGTCAGGTTCCAGCCCAGCGGGGCCCGCTCGGACCAGGCGTCCTCGAACTGCTCGAAGCCGGGGATGGACTTGGCGGCCATCGTGCGCAGCGGTCCGGCGGAGACCAGGTTGCTGCGGATGCCCTGCTTGCCGAGGTGCAGGGCGAGGTAGCGGGAGGCGGACTCCAGGCCGGCCTTGGCCACGCCCATCCAGTCGTAGACCGGCCACGCCTGGGTGGCGTCGAAGGTCAGCCCGACCACCGCGCCGCCCGGCGACATCAGCGGCAGCGCCGCGACGGCCAGGGACTTGTAGGAGTACGTGGAGACGTGCAGCGCGGTCGCCACGTCCTCCCAGGAGGCGTCGAGGAACCCGCCGCCCAGGCAGCTCTGCGGGGCGAAGCCGATCGAGTGCACCACCCCGTCGAGGCCGTCGACGTGCTCGCGGACCCTGTCGCCCAGCCCGGCCAGTTGCTCGGGGTTGGTCACGTCCAGCTCGATCACCGGCGCCGGCTCGGGCAGCCGCTTGGCGATCCGCTCCACCAGGGAGAGCCGGCCGTACCCGGTCAGCACGACCTGGGCGCCGTTCTCCTGGGCGAGCTTGGCCACCGAGAAGGCGATGGAGGCGTCGGTGATGACGCCGGTGACGAGCAGCCGCTTACCGGCCAGCAGTCCGGACATTACGCTCATTCCTCCATGCTCAGGTTCGGTGACCCGCTCGGTTTCGGTGCCCGGTCAGGTCCAGTGGTCGTCTGGGTCGCCCGGTTCAGTGGCCCATGCCGAGGCCGCCGTCGACCGGGACGACCGCGCCGCTGACGTAGCCGGCGCCGTCGCCGGCCAGCCAGGTGACGACCGCGGCGACCTCGTCGGGGCTGGCCATCCGGCCCGCCGGGATCGACTTGAGGATCTCCGCCTTGCGCTCGTCGGAGAGTACGGCGGTCATGTCGGTCTCGATGAAGCCGGGCGCGACGACGTTGGCGGTGATGTTGCGGGTACCCAGCTCCCGGGTGATCGAGCGGGCCACCCCGACCAGGCCGGCCTTGCTGGCCGCGTAGTTGACCTGACCGGCACCCCCGGAGAGGCCGACCACCGAGGAGACGAAGATCATGCGGCCCCACTTGGCCCGCAGCATCTTCGCCGACGCCCGCTTCGCGCAGCGGTACGCGCCGGTGAGGTTGGTGTCCAGCACCCGGGTGAACTGTTCCTCCGACATCCGCAGCAGCAGCGTGTCGTCGGTGATGCCGGCGTTGGCGACCAGCACCTGCACCGGGCCGAGTTCGGCCTCCACCGCCGCGAAGGCCGCGTCGACGGACGCGCTGTCGGTGATGTCGCACTGCACGCCGAACAGTCCGTCGGGTGCTCCGCTGCCCCGGTGGGTGATCGCCACCCGGTCACCCTGCTTGGCGAAGGCCTGGGCGATGGCCAGACCGATGCCGCGGTTGCCGCCGGTAACCAGCACAGTTCGAGACACGGTGCGTACCCTCCAAAGATCGCTGCGGGTTGGAGACTAGGCGCTACCGCACGGTAATCACTAACCCGACCCACGCGGCACGGGGGTACCCCGCGTGGGTCGCTGCGCGAGCGCGACCGGTCCGGCCGAGCCGCCTCACCCGGTCGGCCGAGTACGCCCCTCCCCTACCCCGGGTGTACGCTGATCGACGTTTGCGGACCGCTCGGCGGCCCGTATCGCCCCGGCCCCGACCCCAGGAGGTGATCGCTGTGCCAGATAGCGATCCTCCCAGTCGTGGCCGGGCCGTCCGCCAGCCACGCTGAGCCCCGCTCCGCCTGAGCTGGCACCGCTGCCCGCGCACCCGCCACGCCACCCGGCCCCTCGCCGGGGTGGCAGAGCCCGCGGGTGCCAACCGGAAGCCGTCCGGTCACGACTTCGTGTGTGTGCGTCCTGATCCTCCCCTCGCCGGTCCACCATGCCCCGGCCGGCGAGCCGCCCACCCCGGAGCCTGTCATGAGCCGCTACGTCGCCCCGCTCGGCTTCACCCTCGCCGCCGTCTGGGTAGCCGTCCTCTTCGTCCTGGCCAGCGGCAGCCACTGACCCGCGCGCCGCCGCCGCCCGACCGGCGCGGGCGGCCGTGGCAGTGGGCCACCGCCATGCCCATCGCCACGGTGGACACGAAGCCAGAGTCAGAGCATGCGCGAGGACCAGAGCAGACTGGTGACACCCGCGCAGAGCGCCAGCAGCAGGGCGATGCCGGCGTACCACTGGGTGATCTCGCGGGGTTCGGTACGGAACCCGATCGAGCTGCCCATGTCCTGGTACACCTGCTTCAGCTCGCTGACCGAGGCCGCCTCGTAGAAGTACCCCTCGGTGGTCTCCGCCAGCGCGGCGAGCGCCAGCCGGTCCACCGGTACCCGCTGCAACTGCCCGCCGATGTCGACGTGACCGCCGTCGGTGCCGAAGGCGATCGTGGAGACCGGCACGTTCGCCGCCTGCGCCGCGGCGGCAGCCTCCTCCACCGACCGTCCGGCGGTGCGGAACCCGTCGGACAACAGCACGATCCGGGCCGGCGGGATCCCCGCCGCACCGTCGGCCGGCACCGACCGGATCGCCTCCAGGCAGGTGAAGACCGCCTCACCGGTCGCCGTCGCCTCGGCCAGCACCAGCCCGTCGATGCCGCTGGTCACCGCCGCCCGGTCCTTGGTCGGCGGGACCAGCACGTTTGCCGACTTGGCGAACGACACCAGGCCCACGTTGTACGTCTCGGGCAGCTCCGCCACGAACTGCTTGGCCGCCTCCTGGGCCGCCTCCAGCCGGTTCGGCGGCACGTCGTCGGCCTGCATCGACAACGACACGTCGATGGCCAGCATGATGGTGGCCCGTTCCAACGGCTCGCGGGTGTCGACCGCCGGCCGGGCCAGCGCGCCGGCCAGCACCAGCAGGGCGAGCAGGAACGCGGTCGCCGGCACGTGCCGCCGCCAGCCCAGCCCCTTCGGCGCCACGGTACGCAGCAGGTCCACGTTGGTGAACCGCAGCGCGTACTCCCGGCGGCGCAGTTGCCGCCAGACGTACAGCGCGGCGAGGCCGAGCACCGGCAGCACGGCCAGCAGCCACCACGGTTGCAGCAGTCGAATCATCGTGTCGTCCCCCGGGTGCGGGCGTGCCGCTGCGCGGCCACGAAGCGCACCATGTCCAGCAGCCAGTCTCGGTCCGTACGCAGTCGCAGGTGCGCGGCCCCGGCGGAGCGCAGCGCGGCGGAGATCTCCGCGCGCTGGGCGGCGGAGGCGGCCGCGTACCGGTGCCGCAGGCTCGGGTCGGCGGTCTGCACCTCGTGCAGCTCACCGGTCTCCGGGTCGACGACCGGCAGCACTCCCACGTCGGGCAGTTCCAGTTCACGCGGGTCGACCACCTCGACGGCCAGTACGTCGTGGCGGACCCGAAGCTTGCGCAGCGGCCGTGCCCACTGGGCCGGCGGGGCGAGGAAGTCGGAGATGACCACCGCGACGCCGCGCCGCCGGGGCGGGCGGTTCAGCATGTCGACAAGCGCGCCGAGGTCGCCGCGGCCGGGCCGGATCTCGGTACCGGCGATGGCCCGCAGCATGCCCTGCGCCTCCTTGCGGCCGGAGCGGGCCGGTAGCCGCACCAGCCGCCCCGGTCCGGCGGGCGCCGGGGGGGCACCCCGCCGGCGCCGGCGGGGGGCGGGCAGGTCACCGCCGCTGCCCACCACCGCCCCGATCCGGTTGCCGCCACGGACGGTCAGGTGCGTGATGGCCGCCGCCGCCGCGATCACCACGTCCCGCTTGAGCCACCGGCCGGTGCCGAAGTCCAGGCTCGCCGACAGGTCCACCGCCAGCCAGGTCTCCAGCTCACGGTCGGCCACCGTACGCCGGACGTGCGGCATCGTGGTGCGGGCGGTGACCGGCCAGTCCATCCGGCGTACGTCGTCGCCGGGGCGGTACTCCCGCGACTCGCCCGCCTCGCTGCCCGGCCCGGGCAACAGACCGGCGTAGTCGCCCTGCAGCAGCCCGTCGAGCTTGCGGGTGACCAGCAACTGCAGCCGGGAGAGCACGGCGCCGGAGCGGTTGGTGGCCGCGTCCGGCGGACCGTCGGCTTCGGGTCGAGGGGTGGTCGAGGTCACGGCCGCGGTCCGGGCCACCCCGAGGTCGGCGCGACGGCACCCGGTGGCGGCGGGGTCGCCTGCTGCCGTGGCGCCACCGACGGCAACGGGATGGTCGACATCACCCGGTGCACCACGTGGTCGGCCGGTACGTCGTCGGCGAGCGCGTCGTAGCTGAGCACCAGCCGGTGCCGCAGGATGTCCGGCGCGATGTCCTGCACGTCCTGCGGCAGGGCGTAGTCGCGTCCGCGCAGCAACGCCAGTGCCCGGGTCGCCCGGACCAGGCCGAGCGAGGCCCGCGGGCTGGCCCCGTACTGGATCAGTTGCGCCACGTCGGGCATGCCGTGCTCGGCGGGGGTACGGGTGGCCAGCACCAGCCGGACCGCGTAGTCGACCAGCGCGTTGTGTACGAACACCTGGTCGGCCTTGTGTTGCAGCGCGATCAGGTCGGCGGTGTCGAAGACGGCGGTGGGCTCGGGTGCCGCCACCCCCATCCGGTAGACGATCTCGCGTTCCTCGGCGTCCGTCGGGTAGCCCACGACGATCTTCATGAGGAAGCGGTCCCGCTGCGCCTCCGGCAGCGGGTAGACGCCCTCCTGCTCGATCGGGTTCTGTGTCGCCATCACCAGGAACGGATTCGGCACCCGGTGGGTCTCCCCGCCGATGGAGACCTGCCGCTCGCTCATCACCTCCAGCAGCGCCGACTGCACCTTGGCCGGCGCCCGGTTGATCTCGTCGGCGAGCAGGAAGTTGACGAACACCGGCCCGAGTTCGACGTCGAACTTCTCGCTGGACTGCCGGTAGATCCGGGTACCCATGATGTCGGCCGGCACCAGGTCGGGGGTGAACTGCACCCGGGCGAACGACCCGCCGACGACCTTGGCGAGGGTCTCCACCGCGAGCGTCTTCGCCACCCCCGGTACCCCCTCCAGCAGGCAGTGGCCGCGGGCGAGCAGGGCCACGAACATCCGCTCCACCATCCGGTCCTGCCCGACGATGACCCGCTTGATCTCGAAGAGCGCCCGCTCCAGCAGCCCGGCGTCCTGCGCCGGGGTGGTCGGCGCGGCGGGCGCCTGCGGCTGCGTCCCGTTCGGCGTCGGGGCGTCGGGCGTGGTCGGCTGGGCCACCGGTCCTCCACAGCATGAATCGTCTCGTCGCGGGGTGTGCGTTACCAAGCCTCGCATGCCTGGCTGAATACGGACGCCGGGAGCGACCGATTTCCGCCACGCCGTGCCACCGGCATCGAATCGCCGATCACCAGTGGACAGATGCCGCCCCGGCGTGTGTACCATGCATCCGTCGCCGGGCGGCTTCCCCCGTGGCCGCCCGGCGCTCAATCTCTCCGGCCGCTCTAGACTGGCTGGAATGAGCGCATCCGACATCTCCACCGAGGTCCTGGTCTGTTCGGCCCGTGGGTGTCGAGCCTCCGCCGGATGGTCACTGCGCTGGAACAATCCGCGCCTGCATCCACCCGAGCGACGCAAGACCTGGCTGGCCTGCGACGAGCATCGCGGTTCCCTCGGCGATTTCCTCGCCGCGCGCGGCTTCCTCCGTGAGGTCGCCCCGCTGACCGAATCGCCTACCCTCGAAGGGTGGACGCGTACGTGAGCGGTGACCAACCGGACGGCCCACGGCCGACGCCGGAGTCCGTACAGCCGGGCCCGCTCGAGCCGTGGCCGGAGACCGTCCGCTGGCAGTCGATCTCGACCGATCTGATCTGGGTGGAACTGCTGCGACTGGCCGCCGTGGTGGCCGTCATCTCGATCGCGCTCGGGATCACCTGGGCGGTCACCGGCGCCTGGCCGATCGGCGTGGCGCTCGCCGCCGTCCTGCTGTTCGCGGTGTGGCGGGCGGTGACCATCGTCCGGGCGGTACGCGCCTGGGGCTACGCCGAACGGGAGGACGACCTGCTGGTACGGCACGGTCTGCTGGTCCGCCGGCTGTCCATCGTGCCGTACTCCCGGATGCAGTTCGTCGACGTCAGCGCCGGGCCGCTGGAGCGGGCGTTCGACCTGGCCACCGTGCAACTGCACACCGCGGCGGCGGCCAGCGACGCCCGGGTGCCGGGTCTTCGGCCCGCGGAGGCGTCCCGGTTACGCGACCGGCTGACCGCGCTCGGCGAGGACCGGGCGGAAGGGCTGTGAGCGGCCCGGCCGGCGGGGATCCCGCGGCGCCGCGCGCCACCGACGACGGCCCCACCGACTCCCCGCCGGCACCGCCCCCACCACCCCACTCGCCACCGCCGGGCCACCCGGCCCCCGGCGCACCGCCCGGGTATCCACCGCCCGGGTATCCACCGCCCGGGTACCCGCCACCCGGGTACCCACCACCCGGGTATCCGGTCGGGCCGCCGCCGGGATACCCGCCCGCCGGATGGGCGGGGCAGCCGGCCGGGCCGCCGGCCCGCCAACGGCTGCATCCACTGAGTCCCGTGCTGCACAGCGCACGGTCGCTGGTCGTGGTCATCGCCGGGTTGTCCTGGTCGACGCTGTCCCGGGTCGGATTCGGCTGGTTCGTGTCGATGGTGATCGTGATCGTCCTGGGCGCCACGGTGCTGTCCGTGATCAGCTGGTACAACACCGGCTACCAGGTCGTCGGCCGGGAGCTGCGGATCCACGAGGGGCTGCTGTGGCGCCGGACCCGAGCCATCCCGCTGGAGCGGCTCCAGGCCGTCGAGGTGGTCCGACCCCTGCTCGCCCAGCTCACCGGCCTGGCCGAACTGCGGCTGGAGGTGGTCGGCGGCGGCAAGACGGAGGCGCCGCTGGCGTTTCTCAGCGTCGCCGAGGCCGCCGCACTGCGGCACCGCCTGCTGGCCCTGGCGGGCCGCCCGGCCGCCGCCACGCCGACCACCGCCGCGCCCGGCGCCGCGACGCCGGATACCGAAGGGCACCCCGGGCAGGTGGCGCAGCCGGGACAGGTGGCGCCGCCCGCCGAGCCACCCGCCGGCCGGCAGCTACACCTGGTACGCAACAAGGATCTGCTGGTCAGCCAGCTGCTGACCCCGCAGGCGTTGCTGCTGCCGTTCGGCGTGGCCTTCGTCGCCGTGCAGTTCCTGTCGGAGGACTCGTGGTCGTTCATCGCGGTGGCGAGCACGCTCACCGCGATGGCGGGCATCCTGCTGCAACCGGTACGCCGGGTGCTCGACGACTGGCAGTTCCGGCTGGCCCGCGACGACGACCGGCTACGCATCCACAACGGGCTGCTGGAGACCCGGGTGCAGACCGTTCCGTTGCACCGGGTGCAGACCGTCGGCGTGACCTGGCCGTTGCTCTGGCGGTTCAAGGGCTGGCTGCGGCTACGCCTGGAGGTGGCCGGCTACGCCGCCGGTGAGCCCGACCAACGCAACCGTCCGGACCGACTGCTACCCGTCGGTGACCTGCCCACCGGGGAGGCCATCGTGGCTGAGGTGCTGCCCGGGGTCGTCCTGTCGGCACTGCCGCTGAGCCCACCGCCGAGCCGAGCCCGGTGGCTCAACCCGCTGAGCCGCCAGGTACTCGGCGCCGGCCTGACCGAGCAGGTCTTCGCCGTACGCTCCGGGCTACTCACCCGACAGTTGACCGTGGTGCCGTACGCCCGGCTGCAGAGTATCCGGGTGGTCCGGGGTCCGCTGCAGCGGTTGCTGCGGTTGGCCACCGTGCACGTGGACACGGCCGGTGGGGCCGGCGCCGCCGCGGTGGACCGGGATGTCACGGAGGCCTGGGCCCTGGCCGCCGAGCTTTCCGCCCGCGGTCACGCCGCCCGCCGTCCCGGCTGACCGTCCCGACCTTCCGGCACGGCTGACCGGCGCGGGCTGACCCGGCGCGGGCTGACCGACGCGGGCTGACCCGGCGCGGGCTGACCCGGCGCGGGCTGTCCGGCGCGGGCTGTCCGGCGCGGCTGACCGACGCGGCCAGCTGATCACGGTCGCGGGTCTTCGCCGGCCGTGGGCCGGTGCGACGACCCGCGTCGGCCCGCCCCGGTGGTGGCCGACGCGCGCAGGCTGCCGGGGTCGGCCCGGCTCGGATGCGATGGCCCGTTGCGGTGGCCGCGACTGCGTGGCTGGGTGCGGGCCCTGTCGAGCTGATAGCACGAACGGATCGTCCCGTGGGGCCAATCGCCGCGTGGGTCGATCACTGCGTGACCCGATGACCGCACGGCCCCGATCACCGCACGAGCCAATCACCGCGTAACCCGATCAAGTACGGGCCAATCACCGCGTAACCCGATCACCGCACGGGCCAAACACCGCACGGGCCGATCACCGCGTAACCCGATCACCGCACGGGCCAAACACCGCACGGGCCGATCACCGCGTAACCCGATCACCGCACGGGCCAAACACCGCACGGGCCGATCACCGCGTAACCCGATCACCGCACGGTCAGGTCGCCACACGGGCAGGTCGCCACACGGGCAGGTCGCCACACGGGCAGGTCGCCATGCGGGCAGATCGCGCGGCCAGCCGGGAGCCTTCGGACCGGCCGCCATCGGTGCCGGCGCCAACGGGCGCCTGCCAGGGGACGGCGAGCGACGCGGGGCTTGATAGCACAGACGGTTCAGCTCGACAGGGGCGACAGGAGAGACAGTTCCCCGGGCTCGCCGCCGTGGGCAGGATGAACGCCAGACCGGCAGGGGTGGCTCCCCCGGGGGGCATCGGCGGCAACCGCAGCGGCAGCCGTCCAGGAAAGCGGCAGCCCGTCGAGGAAGCGGCAACCGTCCAGGAAGGCGGCAGCACGCGGAAGGGAGCGGCAGCACGCGGAGGGCCGGGTCAGCGGGTGGCGGGGACCACCGAAGGCTCGGTGGGGGTCGCCTGATCCGGCGGTGGGTCGACCGGTGCCCGGCGGGTCTTGCGGCGGGCCCACCAGCGTTCGGCCCAGCCGACCACCAGGAAGGTCAGCCCGACGTAGGCCCAGCCGACCAGCACGTCGATCACGTAGTGCTCGCCGCTGTAGACCAGCGTGAAGGTCATCGCCAACGGGTACGCCAGCAGCAGCGGCCACCAGCGGCGGCGCACGCCGCGCAGGAAGAAGAGCACCACGAACAGGGCGAACGCGGTGTGTAGCGACGGCATCGCGGCCACCGGGTTGGAGGCCAGCTGCCCGGCGTTGAGCAGGTTGCCGGCACCGTGCATACCGAACGCCTTCCAACCCCGGGTGGAGATCCGGGCGACCTCCTCCAGCAGCCCGTTCTGCGCCGCCCACCAGGGCGGTGCGGCCGGGTAGAGGAAGTAGGTGACCAGACCGGCCGCGCAGAGGAAGAACCACCGGCGCATGAAGGCGGCCCACCGGCGGCGTTCCCGCATCCAGAGCACGGCGGCGGCGGCCAGCGCGGCGACGAAGTGGGAGAAGTACACCCAGCTGACCAACACGTCCCACCAGCGGACCTCGGGCTGGTAGAGGTGCTGTTGCAGCCAGACCGTCGGCACCTGGCCGTCCATCGCCCAGCCGAACATCAGCTTGTCCGCGAGGATCAGCTCGTAGGAGTGCGGGACCGTCCCGTCGTGGTAGGCGAACCCACGGGACAGGTTGTAGAGGACCAGCAGCAGCACCACCGGCACCCAGTCGCGGGCGAAGCGCAGGTGACTGCGCCACGGGCGGGCGGAGTGCCAGGCGATCGTGCCGGCCCAGATCCAGAAGAAGGCGTACACCGGATCGGTGGGCAGGCCGATGACGAGCCAACCCGCCACGAAGGCGACGCTCCACACCGACATCGCGAGCACGCGGCGGCGACCGCCGTCGGGTGAGGTGGGCGGCTCGGCCGGGGCGGCGGGCTGGGGGTCGGTCACGGCAGACATCGCGGACAAGGTTAACGGCGCCGCACCGGTCACCCCACGCAGGACCACCTGCCCCGCCGAGGCAGTGACAGGTGTCGCACCCGCACCGCCGCTGCCGGATCGTGCGTGATCGTGGCCGCCGTGCGTCCCGGCCCGGTCCGACCGCCTACGCTGTGGCCATGCAGGAGCAGCCGGATCATGCCCTGACGCCGGGTCTGACCGCCCGGGTCGAGTTGACCGTCACCGACGCCGACACCGCCCAGGCCGTCGGCTCCGGCGACGTGCCGGTGCTGGGTACTCCCCGGGTGCTGGCGCTGGCCGAGGCGGCGACCGTGGCCGCGACCGCCCGGCACCTCTCCGCCGGGTCGACCACGGTGGGCATCCGGGTCGAGTTGGACCACCGGGCGCCGACGCCGGTGGGCCGGACGGTGGCGGCGCAGGCCCGGCTGACCACGGTCGACCGGCGGCGGCTGGTGTTCGAGGTGACCGTCACCGAGGACGGGCAGACCGTGGCCGAGGGCCGGGTGGAACGGGTCGTGGTCGACCGGCACCGGTTCGTGCAGCGGGCGGGGGCGGCGTCGTGACCGGCGGTTTCGTCGAGGTCGCCGACCGGGTGCTGGTCCTGCGCGAGCCACTGCTGGCGGTCAACGTCACGCTGGTGCTGGGTGACGGCGAGGCGCTGCTGGTCGACACCCTCTCCACCGCCGGGCAGGCCACCGAGCTGGCCACCGCGGTACGCGCGGTCACCGACGCGCCGCTGACCCTGGTCAACACCCACCACCACTTCGACCACTGTTTCGGCAACGCCACCTTGGCCGTCGACCCGCCGCGCCCGGTGTGGGCCCACGAACTCGCCGCGGCGGCGTTGCGCGACGACCCGGACCGGCTGCGCCGCGAGGCGTACGCGGAACTGCGCGACGAGCATCCGCAGCTGGCCGCCGAGCTGGCCGAGGTCATCCTGCTGGCGCCCACCCACACCGTGCACACCGAGGCCGCCCTCGACGTCGGCGGTCGTCCGGTGCTGCTGCGTCACCCGGGGCGTGGTCACACCGCCGGCGACCTCGTCGTGCGGGTGCCCGACGCGGACGTGCTGGTCGCCGGTGACCTGGTCGAGCAGGCCGGCCCGCCCGCCTTCGAGGACTCGTACCCGTTGCAGTGGCCGGACGCGGTGGCCGAGTTGTTGCGCTCGACCACCCCCGACACGGTGGTGGTGCCGGGCCACGGCGACCCGGTGGACGTCGAGTTCGTCCGGGCGCAGCACGCCCAGCTGATCGAGTTGGCCTGGCTGATCCGGGCCGGCCACACCGGCTCGGCGCCGCCGGAGCGGGTCGCCGCCGAGGCACCGTTCCCGGCCCGTCCGGCGCTGATCGCCGCCCGCCGGGGTTACGCGGAGCTGGACGGCACCGCCTGAGCGGGCGCCGCGCTCAGCTGGTGAACCGCTCGGCCACCTCGGCCCGGGTGGGCATGGCGATGGCGCCCCCGGGCCGCTCGCAGACCAGCCCGGCGACCCGCAGGGCGAAGGCGACCCGCTCGTCCCAGCCGGCCGGTTCGGTCGGCTCACCCTCGACGAGCAGGTCGGCGACGAGCGCGGCCAGCACCGAGTCCCCGGCACCGGTGGCGTCGACCGCGGCCACCTTCGGCGCGGGTACGCGTACCGGATCGGCGCCGGCGGCGGCCACCACCGCACCGGCGGCACCCAGGGTTACCACGACCGTGCCGGCGCCCAACTCGCGCAGGTAGGCCGCCACCGACTCGACCGGCTCACCGGGATAGAGCAGCGCGGCGTCGGCGGCGCTGAGCTTGACCAGGTGTGCGCTGGCGGCGAACTCGGCGACCACCCGGCGCAGCCCGGCCAGCGCCGCCGGGCCGGACAGCAGCCGGGGCCGGACGTTGGGGTCGAACACCCGCAGGCGGGGCGTCAGCGACCAGGCCCGCCGGGCCGCCGCGAGGGTGGTCGGCGCGAGCAGCACGATCGAACCGCAGTAGAGCACGTCGGCCCCCTCGACCAGCGCGGGGTCGAGGTCTTCCGGGGTGAGCAGGGCGTACGACGGCGGCTCGCCGTAGAACCGGAAGTCCGGTTCCGTACCGGAGAAGGTGGCCACGGCCAGCGTGGTCGGTGCGGCGGCGGTGACCGCCCCGGCCAGACCGACCCCGGCGGTGGTGAGGAAGGTGCGGATCCGCTTGGCCAGCGCGTCGTCACCGAGGGAGCCGACGAACTGCACCGCGCCGCCGAGCCGGGCGATGCCGACGGCGACGTTCAGTGGGCCACCACCGATGGCCTGCCGGTAGACCGGCACGCCGGCACACTCGCTGTCGAGCAGGTCGACGAGTGCCTCGCCGAGCACCACCGCGTATCCCATCGTCAGCTTCCCTCCGTCGCCCGTCCGTGATGCCCAGGCTGGCACAGCGCGCACCGACCGGGCGGGCAAGCCACGGTATTGGCGGCCGGTCGACCACGCGCGCCACCAGCGCGGCCGGGTATCGAGAGATGGCTATTGCGTCGGGCGCGCCGGTCGTGTTGGGATAGGGGTGCCGGGTGGCGTGGGGCTGCACGTCACCGGCGCCGGGTTCACCGCACGCGAGGGCATTCACGCGTCGACCGACTACTGACGGCACCCGCCCGTCGGGCTATCCGCCCTGGGCGCAGGTAGCCGCATCGATCGCATCCGCCCGCAGAGCAGGGCGGCCATACCTCGCCACCCTGCTCGTTCCGCCGGGGCCACCGACCGGTGTGCCCCGCGAGTCAGGAGAACCCTGTGCACCGACCTCGTCTGGCCGCGATGTTCTTCGCGGCCGTCACCCTCGCCGCGAGCGCGGTCGTCGCCGTGACCGCCAGCCCCGAACCGGCCGCCGCGCACGGCGCGGCGATGACGCCGGGCGCCCGTACCTACCTCTGTTGGCGCGACGGCCTCTCCCCCACCGGCGAGATCCGTCCGCAGAACCCGGCCTGCGCGGCCGCGGTCGCCCAGAGCGGCGCCAACTCGCTCTACAACTGGTTCAGCGTGCTGCGTTCCGACGCCAACGGCCGCACCACCGGTTTCATCCCCGACGGCCAGCTGTGCAGCGGCGGCGCCACCGGCTTCCGCGGCTACGACCTGGCCCGTAACGACTGGCCGCTGACCCACCTGACCGCGGGTCGGTCCATCGAGTTCCGGTACAGCAACTGGGCGCACCACCCGGGCACGTTCTACTTCTACGTGACCAAGAACAGCTGGAGCCCGAACCGTCCGCTGGCCTGGAGTGACCTGGAGGAGCAGCCGTTCCTCACGGTGACCAACCCGCCGCAGCGCGGCGCGGTCGGCACCAACGACGGCCACTACTACTTCACCGGCACCCTGCCGGCGAACAAGAGCGGCCAGCACATCATCTACTCCCGGTGGGTCCGCTCGGACAGCCAGGAGAACTTCTTCGGCTGCTCCGACGTGGTGTTCGACGGTGGCAACGGTGAGGTGACCGGCATCGGTGGCGGCACCAACCCGCCGCCCACCACGCCGCCGCCCACCACGCCGCCGCCGACCACCGCGCCGCCGACCACCCCGCCGCCCGCCGGCAACAGCGGCTGCTCGGCCACTCTCCGGGTGACCAACAGCTGGTCCGGTGGGTTCCAGGGTGAGGTGGAGATCCGGAACACCGGTACCGCGCCGTTGAACGGCTGGGCCGCGACCTGGACCCTGGCCGGTGGCCAGCAGATCAGCCAGGTCTGGAACGCGACGCACACCACGTCCGGATCGTCGGTGACGGCCCGCAACGTGTCCTACAACGGGAACCTCGGTGTCAACGGCAGCACGAGCTTCGGCTTCCTTGCCAGCGGCACCAACTCGTCGCCCACGATCGCCTGCGCCGCCAGCTGATCACCAGCACCACGAAGGGGGCCCCGACCGGGGCCCCCTTCCGCTTGTCCGTTCGCGCCCATCCGCTTCCGGCTCGGCGCACCAGCTTCCGGCTCGGCGCACCGTCCGGCTCAGCGCACCATGGAGCCGACGACGGGCTTGGTGAGCAGGGCGGACTGGTTGCGCTGGATGCCCGGGTCGAGGGTCTTGGCCACGAAGATGGCGTGCCAGATGCAGAAGATCAGCACCGTCCACACCTTGCGGGAGTGGTCGAACTCCTCCCGCTTGTGCTCCTCCAGCAGCCGCAGCGCGTACGACAGGTCGAGCAGTTCACCGGCGCCGGAGGTGGTCAGCACGTGCCGGGCCCACTCGTACATCTCGCCGCGCAGCCAGACCCGGGTGGGGGTCGGGAAGCCCAGCTTCTTGCGGTTGACGATGGCCGGCGGCACCACGCCCTGCAACGCCTGGCGCATGGCGTACTTGGTGGCGTCCGAGCGCGGCGGCAACTTCAGGTCGACCGGGATCTTCGCCGCCACCTCGAAGACCTCGCGGTCGAGGAACGGCACCCGGACCTCCAGCGAGTGCGCCATGGAGATGCGGTCGGCCTTGACCAGGATGTCCCCGCGCAGCCAGGTGTACAGGTCGACGTACTGCATCTTGGTGACGTCGTCCAGCTCGGTGCACTCGGCGTAGATCGGCGCGGTGACGTCGGTGTAGCGCACCGAGGGGTCGTAGCGGCGCAACAGGTGCTGCTTCTCCTCCTCGGTGAACATCCGGGCGTTGCCGTAGTAGCGCTCCTCGATCGGGGTGGTGCCGCGCTCCAGGAAGCTCTTGCCCTTGACGCCCTGCGGGATCGCCTTGGAGACCGCCCGCAGGCCCTTCTGCACCCCGCCCGGCAGCCCGTTGACGCCGCTGAGGGAGAGCGGCTCACGGTAGATGGTGTACCCACCGAAGAACTCGTCGGCGCCCTCACCGGAGAGCACCACGGTGACGTGCTCGGCGGCCTTCTTCGCGACGAAGTAGAGCGGCACCAGCGCCGGGTCGGCCACCGGGTCGTCCAGGTGCCAGACGATCTTCGGCAGCGCGTCGATCATGTCCTGCGGCCCGATCTTGGTCGGGATCGTGGTCACGTCGAGATGCCGGGCCGACTCCTGGGCCACGTCGATCTCCGAGTAGCCCGGCACGTCGTAGCCGACGGTGAAGGTGAGGATGTTCGGGTTGAACTCGCGCGCCAGCGCCACCACAGCGGTGGAGTCGATCCCGCTGGACAGGAACGAACCGACCGGTACGTCCGAGCGCATGTGCATGCGTACGCTCTCGCGCAGCGTCTCCCGGATCTCGTGGTACAGCTTCTGCTCGTCGGAGACCGGGGCGGGCCGGAACACCGGGCGATACCAGCGGCGTACGTCGATGCGCCCGCCGGGCGTCCAGGTCAGGTACTCGCCCGACCCGATCCGGCTGATCTGCTGGTGCAGCGTGCCCGGCTCGGGCACGTACTGCAGGGTCAGGTAGTGGCTGAGGTTCGCCGTGTCCACCCCGGCGTCACCGACGTGCGCGGACTGCGCGAAGGGCAGCAGGGCCTTCTTCTCCGAGGCGAGGTAGAGCCCGTCGGCCGTCTCCAGGTAGTGCAGCGGCTTGATGCCGTAGTAGTCGCGGGCGCCGAACGCCCGGCGCGTCTGCCGGTCCCAGATGACGAAGGCGAACATGCCGCGCAGCCGGGTGAGCACCTGCTCGCCCCAGTAGTGGTAGCCGGCGACGATCACCTCGCCGTCGCCGTTGGTGGCGAACCGCGCCCCGTGCTCGCGGATCAGCTCCTCACGCAGCTCGATGTAGTTGTAGATCTCGCCGTTGAAGGTGAGCAGGTAGCGCCCGTCGGCGTACGGCAGCGGCTCGTGGCTGAGCGCGACGTCGATGATCGCCAGCCGCTTGTGGGCGAACACTCCGTCCGCGTACTGGCCGGTGGCGTCCCCGACCACCTCGACACCGGTCTCGTCCGGGCCGCGGTGGTGCAGGCACTCCAACGCTCCGGCGATGCTGTCGCGGTGGGCGGCGGCGTCGCCGCGCGCACTGAAAAAAGCCAGGAGTCCGCACATGGTGGTCATCCTTCCACGCGTACGGATCGGGCGTCGCGGCACGGGCGGGCTCGCCCCGACCGGTCGGTCACGGCGGCGGGAAGCGCCTGCTCGACGGCGTCGGGCGGGACCGCCGGAGTCGGGGCGAACCGGTTTCGCGGTACCGTCGGGGCCAGCAGTGACACGAGAGGAGCGGGGCATGACCGAGGAGCGCACCGACGGCAAGCCGGACGACGGCACCGAGTCGCACGACCCGGACTTCCCACCGGCGTTCCTGTCGTTCATGCGGCAGGGGTGGCGGGACACCACGCTGCCGGTCGGCCCCCGCCCGGAGGTGCCGAACTACGCCAAGCGCCGCTCCGCCCTCTCCGCCGCGTTCCCGGGCGAGACGCTGGTGATCCCCACCGGCGGCGAGAAGGTACGCGCCAACGACACCGAGTACCGGTTCCGCCCGGGCAGCGACTTCGCGTACCTGACCGGTGACCACGATCCGGACAGCGTGCTGGTGCTGCGGCCCAACGGCTCGGGTCACGACGCCATCCTGTACATGCGACCGCGCAGTTCGCGGGAGAACGACGAGTTCTTCCGCAGCCGGCACGGCGAGCTGTGGGTGGGCCGACGGCACACGCTTACCGAGAAGTCGACCGAACTGGGGCTGCCCACCGCCGACCTGACCGAGCTGGACGCGGCGCTGGCCGAGCTGGCGCCGGGGCGGACCCGGGTGCTGCGCGGCTTCGACACCCGGGTGGATGCCGCGGTGCGCCCGTACGACGGCCCCCGGGCGGAGGGCCAGCCGGCCCGCGACCGGGAACTGGCCATCGCCATCTCCGAGCAGAAGCTGGTCAAGGACGAGTGGGAGATCGCCCAGCTGCAGGACGCGATCGACGCCACCGTACGCGGCTTCGAGGACGTGGCGCGGGTGCTGCCGGCCGACCGTGGCGTCTCCGAGCGACTGCTGGAGGGGATCTTCGCGCTGCGGGCCCGGCACGACGGCAACGACGTCGGCTACGGCTCGATCGTCGGTGCCGGCGAGCACGCCACGATCCTGCACTGGGTGCACAACCACGGCGTCACCCGGCCGGGTGAGCTGCTGCTGATGGACATGGGCGTGGAGGGCGCCAACCTCTACACCGCCGACGTGACCCGGGTGCTGCCGGTCAACGGCCGGTTCACCGCCCTGCAGCGGCAGGTCTACGACATCGTGTACGCCTCGCAGCAGGCCGGGATCGACGCGATCCGGCCCGGAGTGAAGTTCAAGGACGTCCACCTGACCTGCATGCGGGTGCTCGCCGAAGGGCTGGCCGACCTGGGGCTGCTGCCGGTGAGCGTGGACGAGGCGATGGACGAGAAGTCCACCGTCTACCGCCGCTGGACGCTGCACGGGTTCGGGCACATGCTCGGCATCGACGTGCACGACTGCTCGAACGCGCGCAAGGAGACCTACCGCGACGGCGCTCTCGGCGAGGGGTACGTGCTCACCGTCGAGCCGGGGCTCTACTTCCAGCCGGAGGACGACCTGGTCCCCGAGGAGCTGCGCGGCGTCGGGATCCGGATCGAGGACGACGTCCTGGTGACCAACTCCGGCGCGGTGAACCTGTCGGCGGGCCTGCCGCGCCAGGCCGACGAGGTGGAGAGCTGGCTGGCGGCCCAGCGTGAGGCGGGTCCCCGCCTGCCGGGCTGACCGGAGTACGCACGAAACGGGCGGGCCCGCACCGGGTACGACGACTGTCACCCGGTGGGGCCCGCCCGTCGTCTGTGCCGCCCACCTGCCACCGCAGGTCGTTCGGTGTTTGCCCGGTTCATAGCCGGTCTGACCGGCACCGCCGAGTAGGCGTACCGACGCCCGATCCGAGCCGAATATGGGCTTTTCTCGGATACGTCCGCCTCGTGAGGAAGGTTCTCATACGGTGGTCATCAGAGGCTACAACCCTATTTGTAGCGGCTCGCACCGACTTCGGCCATGCGGGCCACTCTGGTAGCAGGAAAGGGCGGAAGGCTCTTATGTCCGATGACGTGACCATTTCCTACGGTGGGCCACCTCCGGCCCCACCGGGTAGACGACGACGCAAGCTCTGGGTGGCCGCCGGCGTGGCCGGGCTGACCGGTGTCGTCGGCCTGGCCGCGCTGGGCGGCGTCGCTGCCCGTGACCAGAAGTCCGGCGGCCAGGAACGCACCGCCGACACGCAACCCGCGGCCGCGCCGAAACAGGACGCCGGCGGCCCGGCAGACAAGGGCGGGGACAGCGCCGAGCCCGCCGGCGCCTGGGCCGGCGACAAGGGCGCGCAGGAGCGGGGCGGCAAGGAGCCGGCCCGGCCGGTGCCCTGCGACAGCGACAAGCTCATCCAGGCCATCGCGTACGCCAACGCCAACCACGGCGGCGCGCTGGACCTGGCGAAGGGCTGCACCTACGAACTCACCCGCTCCGACGACGGCAACGGACTTCCGGTGATCCGGCAGTCGATCTCGTTGCGGGGCGACGACACGAAGATCACCCGTGCGGCGAACGCGGCTCCCTTCCGGATCCTCAACGTCGGACGCGACGGTCATCTCACCCTCAAGAACGTGACGATCAAGGGCGGGCAGACCGCCGCCGACCTGGTCGGCGCCGAGGCGCCGGTCGTACCGTCGGGCAAGCCCGCCGGTGCGGTCGGGTCGGCGGCCAAGCCCGCCCCCAAGGCCGCCACCGCGGCCAAACCGCCGGCCAACGCCGGCACCACGGCCAAACCACCGGCCAAGCCCGCCGCCACGGCCAAACCGCCGGCCAACGCCGGCACCACGGCCAAGCCACCGGCCAAGCCCGCCGCCACGGCCAAACCGCCGGCCAACGCCGGCACCACGGCCAAGCCGGCCGCCACCGCACAACCGACGGCGGCCGCGAAGCCGGCGGCCAGCGCCAAGCCGGCGGCCGCGGCGAAGCCAGCGGCGACCAAGGCCGCGAAGGCCGCCAAGCCGGCCGCGGCGGCGGATGCGGTGTCGACGCTGGCCGACGCTGGTCCGAGCGACGGCGCCGGGCTGCTGGTCCAGCGCGGTGGTCGGGCCGACGTCGAACACAGCCAGCTGGTGCTGAACAGCTCCGGCGGGCACGGCGGCGCGATCGCCAACTACGGGACCACCCGGATCGCGCAGAGCCGGGTCGAGACCAGCAGCGCCGCCGGGATCGGCGGCGGTGTCTTCAACGCCGGGGTGCTGCGGGTGGAGAACTCGAAGATCACATCCAACAGCGCCGACAACGGTGGCGGCATCGGCAACGGCGCGCCCACCATGCTGCGGCCGGCCTCCGGCGGCACGGTCTGGGTGTGGCAGAGCACGATCAGCCGGAACCGGGCGCTGGGAGCCGCCGGTGGCGTCTTCGACTACGAGGGCACCACGACGCTGTCGAACAGCGAGGTCGTCGACAACGACGCCGGCACCGACGGTGGCGGCCTGGCGATCTTCGGTGACAGCCAGTTGTCGTTGGAGCGGGTGGTCGTGGCCGGCAACACCGCCGGCCAGACCTCCGGCGGACTGTCGGTCGCCGCGGGCGCCACCGCGGTGATCGAGCACAGCAACGTCAAGGAGAACGTCGCCGAACTGTACGGCGGCGGGCTGTCCGACTTCGGCGGCACCGTCGTCCTGCGGAACACCGAGATCGTCGCCAACCGGGCGGTCGCGCAGTCGTCGGTGGCCGGCGGCATCGCCAACCTCGGCGGCGAGGTCCGCCTGGAGCGGTCGAAGGTGGCGCACAACTTCGCCAACCTGGCTCCCGGCGGCATCTTCACCACCAACGACGGGGTGCAGATCAGCCGCGACTCGGCGGTCACCGGCAACCGGCCGACCAACTGCGTCGGCAGCACCGTGGTACCGACCCGCTGCTTCGGCTGACCACGACAAACCTGGAAACGCCCTTCGAGAGCACGACCACATAGCTGGGGCTCCCCCGCCACCCGCGGGGGAGCCCCTTCCCTTGCGGGGGAACCGGCCGCACCGCTCCCAGCCGGCCGGGCCGGCACCCCGCCGCGTCGCCCGGCCCCGCCGAGGGCCCCGAAGTCCGGTACGCGTCACGGAGGGCCGTTGCCGCCCCGCTCGGGGTGCGGCGCCCCGGATGCCCCGGTCAGGGGCGTCCATGACGGTCCGAACCACCCGCACCCACAGCGCCCCGAATGCGGGGTTGTTTCGGATATGAGCCCGAGGCGAAGAACCTTCTCATACGGTGCATGTGGGAGCTACAACCGATTTGTAGCAGGGGACGCTCGCCGGTGTGCGACGACCCTGTCTGGTACGACGAGAGGGCAGAGAGCTCCGATGTCCAACTACCTAGCTAAGAACAACGCCGCCGAGTCGGAGGTGGCGCCCAAGCGGCGCCGCAAGCTCTGGCTCGCCGGCGTCGCCGGGCTCACCGGCGTGGTCAGCATCGCCGCCGTCGGTGTCGCCACCGGCGCCGGCGCAGTCGGCACCGAAAGCCCCCGTTGGTCCACCGCCCAGCAGGTCAACAAGGACGGCGACCAGGCTGCGGAGGAGGGCCGCGAGGGGCACAAGGGCAAGAAGGACGACCGCGGTCGCGGCGACAAGGACCGCGGGAAGGAGGTGCCCTGCGACTCGGACAAGCTGATCCAGGCCATCATCTTCGCCAACGAGAACCACGGCGGCGTGCTGGAACTGGCCAAGGGCTGCACCTACACGCTGACCCGGTCCGACGAGTTCGGCAACGGCCTGCCGGTGATCGAGGAGAACCTCGTGCTCAAGGGGCACGACACCAAGATCGTCCGGGCGGCCACCGCGGACAACTTCCGGATCCTCAACGTGGGCCGTGGCGGCAACCTGACCGCCAAGGGCCTGACCATCAAGGGTGGTCAGACCCGCGAACTGGCGGCCGCCGGGGACACTCCGGAGGCGGTCTGGTCACGGTTCTCCAACTCGGTCGAGGCGACTAAGGTCGCCCAGGCCGGGAAGGACTACATGCCGGTGCTGCAGGCCAAGCCCAAGGGCGCCGCGCTCAAGGCCGCCCAGGCCCCGGGCGAGGTCTCGGTGCTGGCCCAGCCGGAGCCGAACGACGGTGCGGGCGTGCTGGTCCAGCCGGGTGGCACCGCGCAGTTCGAGGAGACCCACATCGTGGCGAACCAGGCCGGTGGGGTCGGTGGCGGTCTGGCCAACTTCGGTAAGGCCAGCCTCTACCACACCACGGTCGCCGACAACACGGCCTTCTTCTACGGCGGCGGCATCTTCAACGCCGGCGTGCTGCAGGTCCGCGAGTCGCGGGTGACCAACAACGACGCCATCATCGGCGGCGGTGGCATCTCCAACGGCGCGGCGTTCATCTTCCGCCAGGACATCGACGGCGGGACCACCCTGATCGAGAAGACCGAGATCACCAGCAACGAGGTGCTCGGCTTCGGTGGTGGCTACCTCGACATCGAGGGCAACAGCACCATCAAGGCCGCGAAGATCACCGACAACACGGCCGTCCTGGCCGGTGGCGGGGTGACCGCGGCGGGCGACAGCAGCATCGAGCTGAAGCACGTCGAGGTCGCCAGCAACAGCACGGTCGGCGTGGGCGGCGGTATCGCCCTGGCGTTCGGCGCGATCGCCAACGTCGACGACAGCAAGGTCGTCTCCAACAAGGCCGGCTTCTTCGGCGGTGGCGTGTTCACCGTCTTCAGCGAGGCCACCTTCCGTAACAGCGAGATCAGCGGCAACCGGGCCGTCGGCCCGCTGGGCGTCGGCGGCGGCATCTTCAACGTCATCGCCCGGACCGACCTGGACAAGACGAAGGTCGCGCACAACTTCGCGACGCTGCGTCCGGGTGGTGTGTTCAACTTCCTGGGCGAGGTCAACGTGGACGACAAGTCGGCCATCACGGCCAACAAGCCGACCAACTGCGAGGGGTCGTTCACGCCGGTCCCCCGCTGCTTCGGCTGATCGCCTGACGGGCGGCCACCGGCCGCACCTGCGGGTCAACCGACCGGCCCCCTTCCGCGCCAGCGGAAGGGGGCCGGTCCACGTCGTACACCGCGGGCGTCACGACCGACCGCCCGAGTACGCGCGGTCATGAGCCCTTCACACCCACAAAGGTCTGATGATTACCGAGTGTCAACACGAACGGGCAAAGGCGACGTGTCGCATTGAGCGGCACGTCGCCACTGCTTGAGCGCCATCGTCAACACTTTCGTTACAGGCGTTGACTAGATACATCACATGTTTGTAGCCTTGCCGTCACCTTGCAGAGAGCCTCATCAGTGCCATCGCCCCGCACCGGACCCCCGCCGCCGCCCATCGTCGTCGAGCCCGCGTCACCACCTCGGAACAAGGCCGACCTCCGGCAAGGAAAACCCGTCTCCTGTGGAGGACCCACATGTCAGACCTGACCCGAAGGCAGCTACTCCAAGCCGGCGCCGTCGGCGCCGGAGCCGCACTGCTCCCCTGGCCCTGGACGGCGGTCGCCCGCGCGTCGTCCACCGCACCCGCAGAGGTACGCGCCGCCAACGACCTGGCGCTCTGGTACGACCAGGCCGCCGGCACCGACTGGCTGCGGGCGTTGCCGATCGGCAACGGGCGCCTCGGCGCCATGGTCTTCGGCAACATCGACGAACGCCTACAGCTCAACGAGGACACCGTCTGGGCCGGCGGACCGTACGACTCGAGCAATCCGCGGGGCGCGGCCGCGCTTCCGGAGATCCAGCGACTGGTCTTCGCCAACCAGTGGAGCCAGGCCCAGAGCATGGTCAACCAGACCATGATGGGCAACCCGCCGGGACAGCTCGCGTACCAGACCGTCGGCAACCTGCGGTTCACCTTCCCCGGGCCCAGCGCCGTCTCGGAGTACCACCGCCAGCTGGACCTGACCACGGCCACCACGTCCGTGTCGTTCGTCCGCGACGGCGTCCGGTACCGGCGCGAGACGATCGCGAGCGCGCCGGACCAGGTGATCGCGATGCGGCTCACCGCCGACCAGCCGGGCTCGATCACCTTCACCGCCCGGTTCGACAGCCCGCAGCGCTCGACGCTGTCCAGCCCGGACGGCACCACCGTCGCGCTCGACGGACTCTCCGGCAACCAGGAGGGTGTGGCCGGCCAGGTCCGGTTCCTGGCACTGGCCCGGGCCGTCGCCGAGGGCGGCACCGTCAGCAGCTCCGGCGGCACCCTGTCGGTGACCGGCGCGGACAGCGTGACGCTGCTGGTCTCGATCGGCTCCAGCTACGTGAACTTCCAGGACGTCAGCGGCGACTACCAGGGCATCGCGCGACGGCACCTGACCGCCGCCGAGGGCACCGCCTACGACGTGCTGCGCCGGCGGCACGTGGCCGACTACCAGAAGCTGTTCGGGCGTACGGAACTCGACCTGGGCCGCACCGCGGCGGCCGACCAGCCGACCGACGTACGGATCGCCCAGCACAACAGCGTCGACGACCCGCAGTTCTCCGCGCTGCTGTTCCAGTTCGGCCGGTACCTGCTGATCTCCTCGTCCCGACCCGGCACCCAACCGGCCAACCTCCAGGGCATCTGGAACGACTCGCTGACCCCGGCCTGGGACTCGAAGTACACCATCAACGCCAACCTGCCGATGAACTACTGGCCGGCCGACACCACCAACCTGTCGGAGTGCTACGAGCCGGTGTTCGGCATGATCAAGGATCTGACCATCAGCGGGGCGCGTACCGCCCAGGTGCAGTACAACGCCGGCGGCTGGGTCACCCACCACAACACCGACGCCTGGCGTGGCTCGTCGGTCGTGGACGGCGCGTTCTGGGGCATGTGGCAGACCGGTGGCGCCTGGCTGGCCACCATGATCTGGGACCACTACCTGTTCACCGGCGACCTGGACTTCCTGCGCGCCAACTATCCCGCGATGAAGGGCTCGGCACAGTTCTTCCTCGACACCCTGGTGGAGGAGCCGAACCTCGGCTACCTGGTCACCAACCCGTCGAACTCGCCGGAGATCGGCCACCACCCCGACGCCAGCATCTGCGCCGGGCCGACCATGGACAACCAGATCCTGGTCGACCTGTTCAACGGCTGCGCCCAGGCCAGCAAGCTGCTCAAGACCGACGCCGACTTCCGCGCCCAGGTGCTGGCCGCCCGCGACCGGCTCGCCCCGATGCAGATCGGCTCGCGCGGCAACATCCAGGAGTGGCTCTACGACTGGGTCGAGACCGAGCGTACCCACCGGCACGTCTCGCACCTGTACGGCCTGTCGCCGAGCAACCAGATCACCAGGCGCGGCACCCCCGAGCTGTTCGAGGCGGCCCGCCGGACCCTGGAGATCCGCGGCGACGACGGCACCGGCTGGTCCCTCGCCTGGAAGATCAACTTCTGGGCGCGACTCGAAGAGGGCAACCGGGCGCACGACCTGATCCGTTTCCTGGCCACCCCCGCCCGCCTCGCCCCCAACATGTTCGACCTGCACCCCCCGTTCCAGATCGACGGCAACTTCGGCGCCACCGCCGGCGTCGCCGAGATGCTGCTGCAGAGCCACGCCGGCGAACTGCACCTGCTACCCGCACTGCCGGCGGCCTGGCCGGACGGCAAGGTCAAGGGGCTGCGTGGTCGCGGCGGCTACACCGTGGACGCGACGTGGAGCGGCGGTCAGGCCGACGAGGTCAGGATCAAGGCCGACCGCAACGGCACCGTGCGGCTGCGCGGCCAGTTGTTCGCCGGGCGCTACACGATTCGCGACATCACCCGCGGCAACGGCGTGGTCAAGCCCAAGAAGGTCGAGACCGACCTGGTGGAGCTCGCCGCCAAGGCCGGGCACACCTACCGGGCGTACGCGCTGCAGAAGATCAGCGTGACCGCGCCGTACGAGATCGGTGCGGGCGCGGCGGCGACGGTCGCCGTCACCGTGCGGGCGGTGGACATGCCGATCGCCCCCTCGGCGCGGGTGTCGCTGGCCGTCCCGTCGGGGTGGAGCGTCACGCCGCAGCATCGCGACCTGCGGCCGTTGCCCCCGGACTCGGAGCGCACCGTCGAGTTCACGGTCACCGCCGCCGAGGCCGCGCAGTCCGGCACCGCGGACCTGGTGGCCGAGGTCAGCGGCCGGGACTGGACCGCGTCCGCCGCCACCCGGGTCCGGGTCTGGGACGGCCGGGAGGCGCCGGTCGAGGAGAGCTTCACCAACATCGGCGTCACCGACGACAACAACACCAACGTCGGCAACTTCGACGGCAACGGCGGCACCATCTCCGCCCAGGCGCTGGCCCAGGTCGGCGTCACCCCCGGCGCCACCGTCACCGCCGCCGGAGTGGACTTCACCTGGCCCGGCGCCGTCGGCAGCCCCGACAACATCATCGCCTCCGGACAGTCCATCAAGGTGACCGGCAGGGGTAGCACGCTCGGGTTCCTGCTGACCGGCACGTACGGCGCGGTCTCCGGACCGGCCACCGTCGTCTACGCCGACGGCAGCCGCAAGACCCACACCCTCGGTTGCCCGGACTGGGCCGGCCCGCCCCGGCCCGGTGGCGTCGGGGCGATCGTCGCCCCGTACCAGAACCGCCCGAACAACGGACGCGCCAACACCCAGGCGACGGTCTACGTCGTCGGGCTCCCGCTGGAGGACAAGGAGGTGGTCCGGGTCGACCTGCCGAACATCAGCGCCCGGGCGGCCGTCGGCGTCGCCACGATGCACATCTTCGCGGTGGCGATCGGCGGCTGACCGCCCGACGTCCCGCAAACCCGAGAGGGGGCCGGCCCGCACGGGCCGGCCCCCTCCGTGGGTTTGGTTACCGCTGTACGAAGACGGCCACGCTGCGGGCCGGCACGGTGAACGTGCCGCTGGCCCGGTCGAACGTCGCGGTTCGCAGCACCGGATCGGCCGAGGACCGCAGCACCGGATGCAGCGCCACGTCCGCCCCGCGCAGCCCGGTCACCCGCTGCGTCGCCGACTTCGGGGTGCTGTTGAAGACCACCGTCACCGACTTCCACTGCCCGCCCAGGCCACGGGCGTCGAGGGTCATGGTCAGCACCCCCGGCGTCTCGCCCGGACCCGACAGCGGGAAGCCGACCCGCTGCTGCACCTGCTGCGCGGTGGGCAGTCCGAACACCGGCGACGAGGCCCGGATCCGCAGCAGCTCGGCGTAGCGGGCGTCGGTCAGCTCGATCGCACCGCACTCCGGCACCAGCGACGGGTCGGCCAGCAGCGGCCGGGCGTACGGCCACTTGTCCCGGTTGTCCTCGGCGGGCGGCAGACCGATGCCGAACCCGTTGCCCTGGGCGCAGTCCCAGCGGATCTGGTTGAACCAGTCCCCCGAGTTGTACGAGTTGCGGTCCAGCGACTTCGACCGCAGCCGTTCGGTGCCGGTGGTGACGAACCCGGCGCCCTGGCCCATCACCACCGTGCTCAGCGCGAGCACCTGCATCCGCGCCCGGTCGGTGGCCGAGGTGGCCTGCGGCAGCTTGTAGGCGAGGGCGTCGTAGAGGATCTCGTTGTCGTGCGCGTCGACGTAGGTGATCGCCTCGCCGGGCGCCTCGGTGTAGCCGGCCGGTGAGCCGTTGTAGTCGACCTGGGCGCCGGTGACCGTCCGGCCCGCCGAGTCGGTGAACCGGTAGCCACGCAGGTTGCCGGCCAACCCCACCTTGATCAGGTCGTGCTGGTGCAGCAGCCGGGCCCGCTGCTCGGCGGCCGACCCGTTGACCGGGTCACCGTTCGGGTCGGTGAACAGCCCGGAGGCGAAGCCCTGCTGCCGTGGGTTGTCGTCGAACGGGCCGCCGCCGCGGACCGCGTCCCGCAGCCGGTCGTTGAAGGTGCCGATCCCGGTGCCGGCCATGTTGGCCTGGGTGGCCTGGACGAACCGGGCATCGTCGGCCACCTCGCCGAAGTTCCAGCCCTCGCCGTAGAGCAGGATCTTCTTGCCGTCCACGCCGTCGCGGGCCACCGTCAGCCGGTCCAGCGCCTTGCGTACGGCCAGGATGTTCGCCTTCGGGTGGTGTCCCATCAGGTCGAAGCGGAATCCGTCCACCTTGTACGCGGTGGCCCAGGTGACCAGCGAGTCGACCACCAGCTTGCCCATCATCGCGTGTTCCGGGGCGGTGTTGGCGCAGCAGGTGGAGGTGGCCACCGTGCCGTCGTCGAGCAGCCGGTGGTAGTAGCCGGGGACGATCTGGTCGAGTACCGACCTGGGGTCGGCGCCGGCGGCCGAGGTGTGGTTGTAGACCACGTCCATGACCACCCGCAGGCCCGCCCCGTTGACCCCGGCGACCAGCTGCCGGAACTCGGTGGTCCGCGCGGTGCCGTCCGGGTCGACGGCGTACCCGCCCTCCGGGACGGTGTAGTGCAGCGGGTCGTACCCCCAGTTGTAGCCGTCGGTGTCGCGGACCGCGTCGACGCACTCCTGCTGCCGCGGCGAGTCCGGCGGCAGGGCCGCCAGGTCGCAGTCCGGCTGCCGCTGGTCGGCCCGCCGCTCGGGGATGGTGGCGAAGTCGAACGCGGGCAACAGGTGCAGGTGGTTCACCCCAGCCTCGCTGATCGCCCTCAGATGTCTCATCCCGGCGCTGGCCGGGTCGGTGAAGGCGAGGAAGGTGCCCCGCCGCTGCGCCGGCACGGTGCTGTCGGCGATCGAGAAGTCCCGCACCGACAGCTCGGTGATCTGCACCTTGGCGTCCGGTACCGCCGCCGGCTTGCGCAGCGTCGACCAGCCGGGCGGGGCCAGCTTCGGATCGGTCAGGTCGGCGATCTGGGTGTGCGTGGAGTTCGCCGCCAGGGCCACCGAGTACGGGTCGGTCACCGAGGCGGTGACCATCTCCTGCGTGGCCGGCTGCCAGGCCCGCACCCGGTAGCGGTAGTACTTGCCGGTCCAGTCCCGCGCGCCGCGCACCGACCAGACGCCGGTGCGGTCGTCGCGGCGCATGGTCACCGTCCGCGGGGTCGCGGTCGGCGAGTCGAACAGCTCCAGCGACACGGTCCGGGCCGTCGGCGCCCAGACCGCCAGGGTCGGTACGCCGCCGCTGAAGCTCGCCCCCAACGAGGCGGCGGTGGCCGGGGCGTACACGTCGTCGAGCACGCCGGGAATCTGCACGCCGGTGGCGCCGAGCAGGGTGCCGTCGGCGGCCCGCTCGGTGACCAGCAGCTGCCCGCGCAACGCGGCCGGCACCCTGGCCAGATCCCGCCGGTCCAGAGTGAAGGCCCGGTGGTCCCACAGGTGCGGGAACGCCGCGCGCTGGGCCTCGGTGAGCCCGTTGCGCTGCGCGGTCAACGGCAACGAGGTGTACCTGCCGGTCAGCTCGCCGTCGACCACGCGTACCCCGCCCGCCTCGGCGCTCACCAGGGCGTACGCCCTGCCGTCGGTGGGTCCGGTGCGCCAGGCCACGGTGGACCGGTCGATCCAGTGCGCCCGCGACCGGCCGATGTCGGTGTCCGTACCGCTGCCGGTGGCCGTCGCGGGCAGCAGCCGGCCGGGCGTCGCGGCGAGCAACCACACCTCGCGGCCGGCCTCGGCGAAGTCCAGGCGCTGGTCCTGCGGCAGGTCCTTCTCGTCGCCGCGATGGACGATGTAGCTGAGCCCGGTCGCGCCCTCGGCCAGCGGCACCCGGAACTCGGCGCCGAACGAGTCGATCCGGGTCGGCGGCATCGGGCGGGCCCAGTCGGTGGGGTTGGCGGCCCCGTCCCACAGGTGCAGGCCCCAGCCGTCGTAGTTGCCGTCGGCACGCCGGTAGTGGAGCACCGCCGTGCCCTGCTCGACCGGCGGCGCGGGCTCGCCCGCGGCCTCCTCCCGGCTCGGGTAGGTGGCCGGGTCGCCCTGCTTGACCCAGACCTCGCCGGTCCGGGTCACGTCCACCGTCCGGTCGTCCTCGACGTCCTTGTTCCCGTCGGCGTCGACGACCACGAAGCCCACGGATCGCGCGCCGGACTTGAGCTTCACCCAGGCGAACCGCCCGTAGGTGTCGGTGCCGGCGAAGGGCTGGCCCTGCGGCCACTCGGTCGCGTACGCCGGGTCGATGTCGCCCCAGGTGTAGAGGCGCCAGTCGGCGTAGTCACCGTCGGGTCGCTGGTGGTGCACCACCAGCCAGTCCCGCGCCGAACCGGTCTGCGCGGGGGTGCCGACGGTGGCGGCGGTCCGGGCGGTCGCGGTGCGCCCCCGACCGTCGCGGACCACGGCCTGGTACTCGACCTTCGTGCCGGCGGGCAGGCCGGTCAGGTCGTGGTGCACGGTGTACGGGGCCCGGTGGGCGGTGCCGAGCAGGGTCCACCGACCGCCTGCGACCCGGGCCGCCATCGTGACCGTGGCCAGCGGATCCTCGGTGACCTGGGCGGTCACCTCGGCACGGGGGGCCGGCGCCGGGTCGGCGACGGTGAGGGTGAGGCCCGGCTTGGCGGTGGGCAGGGCGACCGGCTTGCCGGCCCGGTGCACCACGGCCGACAGCGGCGGCACCGTGACGGTCAGCTTGCCGTTGCCGGCGGCCACCGGCCGACCGGCGGTGCCGTAGATGCCGGTGAAGGTGGTGCCGGCCGACCAGGTGTCCACGGTGACAGTCTGCGCCGTCGTCGCGTTGTTGACCGCCACCAGGTACTCGGTGCGGTCGTCCGGGTCGAACCGGGAGAAGGCGAAGACACCCGCGCCGTCGGCCGCGTACCGGGTCAGCTGCACTCCGTCGCGCAGCGCCGGGTGCGCCTGGCGCAGCGCACCCAGCCCGGCGATGGTCCGGTACAGCGGGTGCGTGCGGTCGAACTGGTCCTGGGCGTGGGTGCGGTCGGTGCCGAGCAGATCGTCGTCGAGGTAGTCCGCGATCCGCGTGGCGAACATCGGCTGCCGGGCGTCCTTGTCGCCGCCCGCGCCGGTGAAGCCCTGCTCGTCACCGGAGTAGATCACCGGCTGGCCCCGGGTGAGGAACATCAGCTCGTGGGCGAGCTGGTCGCGGCGCAGGTGGCTGGCCGGGTCGGTGGGGCCGGCGGCGATGAAGGAGCCGATCCGGCCCATGTCGTGGTTGCCCAGGAAGGTAGGCAGGCGACCGGCGTGGGTGTCCCGGGCGGCGTACAGGTCGTCGCGGGCGTACACGTCGGCCAGTGCCCGGGCGGAACCGTCGTTGGCGGTGTAGCCCCGGACCGCCTCCTGGAACGCGAAGTCCAGGGTGGCGGGCAGGGCACCCTGGCGTACGTAGTCGGAGGTGATCTCCGGGTCGGCGCTGTAGACCTCGCCGAACATGAAGAAGTCCTTCTTGCCGGCGCGCGCGGCGGCCTGGTTGACGCCCTGGCTGAACTGCGGCCAGAAGTCCATGTTGACGTGCTTGACGGTGTCCAGCCGGAAGCCGTCGACCCCGGTGTCCCGTACCCAGTCGGCGTAGATCTTCGTCATCCCACGGACCACCTCGGGGCGTTCGGTCCACAGGTCGTCGAGGCCGAAGAAGTCGCCGTACTCGCTGTTCTCCCCGACAAAGGTGGAGTCGCCGCGGTTGTGGTACATGGTCGGGTCGTTCAGCCACCCGGGTACCTTGACCTTCGCGTCGGCCGGCGTCTCGAAGGTCGGGGTGTACGGGAAGGACCGCGTGTTCACCGCCGGGAAGGCCCGGCTGCCGTCGGCGTAGTTGCGGTCCTCGAACGGCCGGCCCTGTGCGTCGCGGTACGGCGCGGTCGCCTTGTCCACGTAGCCGACCCGGTCCTCGGCGTACCCGATGACGTCGGCGGTGTGGTTCACGATGACGTCGAGGTAGATCTTGATGCCGCGCCGGTGCGCGAGTTGGACCAGCTTCTTCAGGTCGGCGGTGCTGCCGAAGTGCGGGTCGACCTGGGTGAAGTCGGTGATCCAGTAGCCGTGGTAGCCGGCCGACACGTCGTCGCCCCTGCCCTGTACGGGGCGGTTGGTGAAGACCGGGGCGAGCCAGATGGCGGTGGTGCCGAGCCCCTCGATGTAGTCCAGCTTGTCGATCAGTCCCTTGAGGTCACCGCCCTGGAAGAACCCCTTGTCAGTGGGGTCGTAGCCGGTGCGCAGGCGGTCGCCGGTCAGGCCACCCCGATCGTTGCGCGGGTCGCCGTTGGCGAACCGGTCGGGCAGGACGAAGTAGAACTGCTCGGCCCGGGCATGGGTGGTGCCCGCGGCGAGCAGAGCCGTGGCGGAGGGCCCGGTGGGCCAGGTGACGGCGCCGGTGGGACTGAGCGGCCCGACGGCGGCCGGACCCGCTGCCTCGGCGCGGCTCGGGTGCGCCGCGACCGGCGCGCCGACCAGGGTGAGGGTGAGCAGGAAGACGAGAGCGAGCACGGCCTTACGCGGTATCGGCGGGGGTTTCATCGACGGCCTTCCTCTGGTCGCTGAATGGCCCGCACGCTAGCTCTTGCCGAAACATTCTGCAATACCTTGCAAACGAACCGGCAACGGTGCCGACACCTTGCGCAAGAACAGCAAAGGAGCCGTCGGCGACCGACGGACGATCCTCAGAGGCCGCCGCAGGGACGACCGGAAACCACGCAACTCGCCGGCCGCGACGAGGCGAACTCGACGTGGAAGCGCAGCGCCACGGCGGAGCCCGCCGCCAGGTCGGGCCCGCTGCGATAGACCAGGGTGCCGCGTCGGTCCTGGAACGTCCCCTGTGGCACACCCTCCAGCCAGGCGGTGACCACCCGGCCGCCCGGGTACTCCACCCGCGCCACCCAGCCCAGGTCGCCACGGGAGGCGTTACGGATCGACAGCTCGCCGATGAAGCCACCCGGGAAGGTGTCCGCCACCCGGTACCGTGCCTCGATCGGCGGCGGCGGGGGCGCCGGGGCCGGCGGGCTGGTGGCCGGCGGCGGTACGGCCGCCGGGCGACTCGGCGTCGCGGCCGGGGCCGTAGCGGTGGCCGTGGCCGCGGCGGTGGCGGTGGCGGTGGTCCGGGTGGGCGACGGGCTCGGCGGATCGGTCCGACGTGGCGACAACCCCGGCACCGCCCGCGACGGCAACGCCGACGCCTCACGTCCGGCCGACGAGGCCCGCTCGGGCAGCAGCGGTACGGCACCGACCGGGGGCAGCGGATCGTAGTTCGATCCCGGGCCCCGGTACGCGCCGGCGGCGATGGCGAGCAACACCACCATCGCGCCGACCCCGACCGACACCAGGATCCAGGGCGAGGACACAACAGCGGTGGAGGCGTGGGTCGGAATCTCACGCGGAGCGCGACGCATACCGGACATGTCTCTCCTCAGCGGGCAACCCGGCAAGCTTAACGATCAAGAGCGATTCCGGGAAGCATCCGGCGAATCACCAGGATTCCTAACGGTACGGTCAACCCATCGAGCACGCGTCGCCGTTGACCGCGCAGTGGGCCGGGTACTCGCCGGTGCCGACCCGGGTGAACCGCAGGTCCACGGTCTGTCCCGCGCCGGCGTCGAGCGGCTCGGCGCCACTGAGCAGATACCAGCCGGCGCCCTTGATGGTCACCGACACCCCCGGTCCGCTGGACGCCCGTACGCCGCTGACCTGGCCGGTGAACCGCAGCTCCACAGTCCAGTCACTCGACCGGGCGGTGCCGTTGCGCACCACCAGTCGCGCCCGGAACGAGATCGGGTCGGCGCTGTCCACCTGGTAGCTGGCCGAGAGCACGCCGGTGTCGACGGGCTCGGCCGGGGTGGCCGGCGCGCCCGGTACGGCGCCCTCCGGCGAGCGGTCGGCGTCTGCCCGCGCGGCGGCCGACGAGGTCCGCGAGGGCGCCGCCGGCTGCGTCGACGACCCGCTCGGCGGCGGCGGTACCGTCGTGGGTCCAGCGGACGACGCCGTGGTCGGGGTGGGCGTGGACGGCGTCGCCGTCACCTCCCCCGGTGTCGGCAGGACCATCGGCGGCCCAGGCGTCCAGGCCGCCGGCTGCTCCGGCTCCCGGAACGACAACATGGCGGCCACCAGCAGCACCGCCAGCACCGAGACTCCGACCAGGACCACCACCCACGGCGCCGAGGCGATCACCCTGGGCAGACCCCGTCCGTTCGGCTCGTCGCCGGCCGCCGCGCTGGTCTCCGCACTGATCTCTGCGCCGGACTCTGCGCCGGTCGGCCCCACTGACACTGAGGTCCCCCCTCGTCGTCACCGACGCGCCAGCCTAGTCACCTCGGCAGGGGATGCGAAACGGGCGGGGCGGTACCGGACGACCGGCCCCCCGACACCGCCCCAACGGCGCCTTCCGCCTGGCCAGCGGGGTTGGACGCCGGTACCGCAGGGGAACGGCCGCGGTACCGGCAGGGGAAGGCCGGGCTCGCCGGGGTGACCGTGCGGACGGCCGCGGTACCGGCAGGGGAACGGCGGCGGTACCGGCGCTGGTACCGGCGGCGGCTCAGCCGGTCCGGGCGACCATGCAGATGACCAGTCCGTCCTCGGTCGCGCGCAGCAGGTAGCGGTAACGCTCACCGGGCACCTGCCGGCCTTGGCTGTCCAGGAACTCCCAGCGGACGGCCACCATGGTGAGCAGCGCGGAGACCTGCTGCACGTCTTCGAGTTCGGCGTGCGCGGCGACCAGTTCCCGCTCGGCGTAGTCGGGTGCGGCGCCCACGAAGGACAGCGCCACCGCCGCCGGGGAGGTGAACGAGAAGCTGTAGGTGTCGGCGACCACCAGCCCCGGCAGCGCGTAGCAGCCGGCGATCGCGGGCAGGTCGCCGACGGTCAGCGCCACGCCGTACCGGTCGAAGAACTCCGTCAGGGTGTCGAGGTCGGTGGAGGTGTTCACGCCGCAAGCAATTGCCCCCCGGCCACCTGGCCAAACCTCACCGGGACGGGATCCGCACCTCGATCTCGCTGCCGAGGTCGGCCCCGCCGTGCAGGCCGAGGTCGTCGCCGCTCCAGAACCGGCCCGGGTCGTACCAGTTCGGCCGGCGGCCAGCCGGCAGCAGCCCCATCGCCTCGTAGGTGACGGCGACGACCTCCGCGCAGTACGCGGTCTCCAGATTCGCCTCGCGCACCGCCGTGGGGCGTCGCCGGGCCGCCGGCAACGGCAACCGTGGCGTCGGCACCCGCCCCCGCAGCCACCGCCAGGCCAACTGGGAGGTGGACGGGAAGGGTGTGCCGTCCAGCCGGGCGATGGTCTGCAGCACCGCCCGCTCCATCTCCGCGTCAACCGGTGGGTCGAGTTGGCGTAGCCAGGCCCGCTGGCCGTACCGGTTGGCCCAGACGCAGACCGCGTCCCGCAGGTCGTGCAGCTGCACACCGCGCTGGTGGCTGCCGGTCCACATGTCCGGCAACGACCTGCCCAGCTCGGCGTGCCACATCAGGGGCGGCATGTCGTCCAGCACCACGGCCATGCCGACGTGGTTGACCGGGCTGTTGGTGGTCCACTGGATCGCTCGGTCGGGCACGCTGCGGCCACGGAACACCCACACGTCGCCGGTCCGGGTCAGTTCCACCGCCTCGTCCAGGCTGATGCTCATAGGGATTACCCTAAGCGGATGGCGCGACGGGTGCGGTGGTGGAAGGTCCTCGGTCTGGCCGGCCTGGCCGGTGTCGCGGCCTCGGGCGTGGTGATCGCCCGGGCCGAGCGGCGGCGGCGCGCGTACAGCCCGGACGAGATCCGGGCCCGGTTGCGCGACCGGCACGCCGAGGCGACGGCGGCCGCGGAAGCCGACCGGCGCTGAGTCAGTCCACTTCGGTGTGGTTGCGGTCCCAACGACCGCCGACCGGTTGACTGTCCAACCGCAGCGGCCCGTCGGCGTTGCCGGCGAGGTCGTTGTCCTCGACCCGGCAGGAGACACAGCAACCCAGCTCGGTGATCCAGAGGCCGTAGCTCTGGGTCGGATCCTCCCGGTTGTCCCAGATCCGGTTGCCACGCACCGTCGCCGACTCGAGGTGGGCGTTCACCGCGATGCCGGCCCGCACCGGCTCCGGTGCCGGTAGTTCGTACGCCATGCCCGGCGGCGGGACGTCCTCGTTCCACGCGTTGGCCGCGTCCGGCCGCAGGTCGGCGAGGTCCAGGGCGGTGTCGGTGTTGCCGACCACCACGGCGACCCGACCACCCACCCGCAGCACCTTGCCCCGATGGCCGTCGGTGCGCCAGTGGGCGCTGCCGTCCGTCATGGCCCGGCGGGCGTAACGGACCGACTCCCCGGCGCCGCTGGCGGCGGGGGCACACTGTCGGCCGTTGTTGCGGATCCGGTTGTCCACCAGCACCGCGTCGACCATCGGCCGGTCGACGCGGATCGCATCCAGCCCGTTCTCCCAGAACTCGTTGCCGTCGATGACCACGTCGGACGCGGCACCCTGATAGCCGTTGCCCAGGTCGTGCTGGTGGTAGCCGTACCCACCGTTGCCGCTGATCCGGTTGCCCCGGATGGTGTACGGGCCCGGGGTGTTGCCCATGCTGATGCCGTCGCGGACGTTGCGGTCGACGACGCAGTCGGTCAGGATGCCGCCGCGCCCGGCGACACCGGCGGTGCCGTTGGCGGACACGTCGAAACCGGCCTCCAGGTTGCCGGTGAGGGTGCACGCGGACACGATCAGCCCGTCGGCGCCCCAGTCGGAGATGCCGAACCGGTTGGCCTGGCTGTGGCAGCCGATGATGCGGTACCCGCGCGGCGGCTTCCAGTACGACTTCTGCAGTTCCAGGAAGATCCCGTTCGTGCCGTTGCCGAGGGTGGTGCAGTTGGTGATGGTGCACCGTTCGATGTCACCCCAACCGCCGATGCCGACGCCGATGCCGGCACCGCCCATCTGTTCGCCGTTGTCCAGCCGGCCACAGCCCACCGCGACCACGCCGTCGATCAGACAGTCCTGGAGGAAGTCACAGCCCAGCCCGGTGGCCCCGGTGTGGTGGATGTAGAGGTTGCGGAACACCCCCCGCACGACGTACTGCAAGCCCAACCCCTTGGCGAGGTAGCTGTACTGGGCCATGGCCACGCCCGAGCCGTCGATCTCGAAGTCGGCGAAGGTACAGTCGGCGATGTGGCGGTCACGGTCCGCGCCGTGCTGCACAGTGGTCCAGTACGCCAGGGGCGTCGGTTCGGCCCGGTTACCCTCGTTGCTCAGCAGGAACCGGGTCGCCCCCGATCCCGCGCCGATCAGGGACACGCCACTGCGCCACACGGTGCCCGCGTCCCGGATCGAGTAGATCCCGGGCGGGCAGTAGATGACCCGGGCTCGGCCGTCGGCGGCGTACCCCTCGCCGAGCCGGTCCACCAGGGCGGCCAGCGCGGGCTGGTCGTTGGTCTCCCCGTCACCCCTGAGTCCGAACTCCCGCGCGTCGCACCACAGTGGCGCCCCGGCCACCGGGGGCAGGTAATCGCGGGCGACGGTGAACCGAGCCTGCTGAGCCACCAGGCCTCCCCTGCAACGTCGACTGTCTGCCCGGCCGACTTCCCGCTGCCCCGGCCCGGAAACGCCCCCCGCCGCCCACCCACCCGACCGAACGGCACATCGCGTACGCCGACGACAGAGACCGGATGGTCGAGGCGTTGCGTACCCTCTCGCAGACCACGGTCAAACGCCCCAGTTCGTGCCTCCGGAACCGTCACGTGTCGGGGGGCCGCGCCAAGATCACGCTCGATCCTGGATCCAGTGGCCGCACCATGCGCCGGATACCACTTGATCCCGGATCGAGCGTGATCTTGGCACGATACGCCGCATACCGACACGGGCCACCCTGCCAACTGGCTACGGCAACAGGCTGCCACGCCGTACCGAGCGTGTACCGGTCGACGGCGTCCAGCACGGCGGTCAGGTGTCCGCAACCCTGACGGACGCCTCCGAAGCCATCCTGATTCCGGAGCGCCGCGAGCGCCTCGGCTACCTCCTAGGGGTCGACGAGGGGGTCCGTGCGGTGTAGGGAAACCGACCCGGGGCAGGCTGACCTCCGGCGTCAGCATGCC
>NZ_QXEC01000039.1 GCF_003583405.1 Micromonospora radicis | reverse complement strand
CTTAGGGCCCGGCCGCCCGCCGCCGGGCCGGGGGTTACGCCCGGCTCCGAGCGCGGGTACGGTGCCTGCGACCGTAGCTGCGGCCGCCGCCGGTACGCCCGCTCGTCGGTGCGGTCCGGACGGCCGCTGGAGGGCAGGAATCATGGCCTACGACGAACCGGGCCGGGGCGGACAGTCGGAGCCGACCTCGCCCGCTCCCGCCGGTGGCACCGAAGCCGTCGTCGACGACCCTGCCTTCGGCGCGCCGGGTCGGGACCGGTTCGGCGTCTACGTGCTCTGGGAGACGCTGCTGCTGTTCGGCTTCGGCGCGCTGGTCTACCTGGTGTGGCAGCAGGATCCGGCGGTGTTGCGGGGCAGCGGGCTGCGTGCCCTCATCGTCGACGTGGTCGCCCTCGGCCTGCTGGCGTTGGCCGCCGGGCTGAGTCTGCGTACCGCCGGGGTGAACCTCGCCATCGGACCGGTGGCGGTCGCGGCCGGGCTGCACTTCGCCGAGCAGAGCGACCGGGGTCTGCTCGTCGCCGTGGGTACGGCCGCCGGGGTCGCCGCGGTCGGGGGACTGCTGCTGGGGCTGGTCGTCGCGGTACTGCACGTGCCCGGCTGGGCGGCCGGTCTGGCGGGCGCCGCCGCCGTCATCGGCTACATCGAGCTGCGCTCCGCGCCGGTGCTGGTCCAGGGAGACTTCGACCCGCGGGGCACGGCCGGACAACTCTTCGTCGGTTTCGCCGCGATCACGGTGGTCGGTGGACTGATCGGCGCCACCGGTCCGGTACGCCGGCTGGTCGGCCGGTTCCGTCCGGTCGCCGACCCGGCCCAGCGGCGCGGGGTGGCGGCCGGGGTCGTCGTCACCGCCGGGTACGTCGGCTCCACCGTGCTGGCGATGCTCGGCGGTGCCCTCGTCGCCTCGGCCGACGGCGCGGTGACGCCGGCCGCCGGGCTGGACTGGACGGTGTTGGCGGTGGGCGCGGCGCTGCTCGCCGGCACCAGCGCCTTCGGGCTGCGCGGCGGCGTCTTCGGCACGCTGCTGACCGTGGGCGCGGTCGGGCTGTTCCTCGCGTACGCCGAGGGCCGTGGCTGGACGGTCAGCCGGTGGACGGTCGGCGGGGTGGCACTGGCCGGGGGCCTGGTGGTGACCCGGCTGGTCGAGCGGTACGGCCGACCGGCGCCCGGACCGGTGGTGCCGGTGTCACCGCCACCGGCCCCGGACGCGGGGAGCGGCGGTGGCTGGGTCACGCCCCGGCCGGAGCCGGCCGCCGACTGGCCACCCGTGCTGCCGACCCAGGCGCCCGGGAATCCCGCCGACCCGTGGGGCACCCGTCGTTGGGAGAGCAACTCGCCGGCCTGGGAGGCCGAAGGCCGGTGACCGGACCCGGTGTCCGCGCGTCGTCGCCGAGCCGGATGTGATCTCGGCGGTTAGGCTCAGCTCATGACCGACACATCATCGATCTCCGGCGGCCGGTCGTTCGAGGAGTTGGACATCCTCTCCACCGAGGAACTGCGCGAACAGGCGTTCGCGTTGGCCCGGGAGCGGCGCGACGTCAGGTTCTTCTGGTCGGTGCTGCGGCACCTGCCGAACGCCGACGAGGCGGCCGCGCTGGACGGCGCGCCGAACTCGGTGGGGCCGACGGTGGACGAGGCGGTCGCCCTGTGGCGGGAGATGACCGGTCACGGCTACGAGGAGTCCGCGCCGCTGCTGCGCGCCGCGTTCATCGACTACCTGATGAAGCACTGACCGCGCCGATCCGCTGCGCTGGCGGCCCGGCGAGCGTGGACGGCTGCCGGGCGTATCACCATAAAACGCGTCTCGCGTTTGCCTGTGTCGATCCGCTGGGAACTAGCGGGCCATGGCTCTCACCAATCGATACAAGTCCGCACCGGGCGCCGGCACGCTCGCCGCGCTCCTCCTCGTCCTGGTCTTCGGTAGCCCCTGGTACGTCGACTGGGCCCGGAACAACACCGACCCCGACAGCGCCGGCGGGTGGTTCCTCCGACTGCTCGCCTGGCCGGCCTGGCGGTTCGACTCCTCCGACTCGATCCAGGAGATCTTTGCGGACGACCTGAAGGCGATCCTGGTGGTCGTCCTGACGTTCGTCTTCCTCTATCTCCTCCCCGGTTCGCAGCTGGCCCGCGCCCGGGGCACGCTCAGCCAGTTCTTCGCCGGCTGGGCGGCGTACGTCTTCGCGGCCGCCCTGGCGGCGTTGCTCACCGCGCTGATCCGGACCAACCCGTCGCTGCTCGGTGCCCTCCAGGCCGCCGGAGACGGCGCCGAGTACGGCCTCTTCACCGGCTGGATCATCGGCATCGCCACCCTCGGTGGCTACCGGGGTCGCCGCTGACCCCGGCGCACCGCGTGGTCAGGTCGGCTGCTGCTCCGCCAGGGCCAGGATCCGCTCCCGGCGGAGCAGTCCGACCGGTCGACCGTCGTCGGTGACCACCGCGTGCCCACCGGCGGCGGTCAGCAGCACGGCCAGCGCGTCGTACGCCGAGCCGCCCAGCGGCACGGCCGGCAGCTCCGCCACACCGGTGGCGGGCAGCGGTTCGAGTACCTCCCGGGTGATCGGGGTGACCACCAGCCGGCGGATGCCCCGGTCGGCCCCGACGAACTCCCGGACGAACGGGGTGGCGGGTGCGCCGAGCAGGGCCGCCGGGGGGTCGTACTGTTCCAGCCGGCCGCCCTCGGAGAGCACCGCGATCCGGTCGCCGAGCCGGACGGCCTCGTCCAGGTCGTGGGTGACCAGCACGATGGTCTTGCGGACCTCGGCCTGCAGGCGCAGGAACTCCTCCTGCAGCCGGGTCCGCACGATCGGGTCGACGGCGGAGAACGGCTCGTCCATCAGCAGCACCACCGGATCGGCGGCGAGCGCCCGGGCCACACCGACCCGCTGCCGCTGGCCGCCGGAGAGTTCGTGCGGGTAGCGGCGGCCGAACTGGGCCGGTTCGAGGCCGACGAGTTCGAGGAGTTCCCCGACCCGGCGCCGGGTCCGGTCGGACGACCAGCCGAGCAGCCGGGGCACCGTGGCGACGTTCGTGGCGACCGTCTGGTGCGGGAACAGCCCGACGTTCTGGATCACGTAGCCGATCTGTCGACGCAGCCGTACCGGGTCGCCCCGGGTGACGTCGGAGTCGCCGAGCAGGATCCGGCCACTGGTCGGCTCGATCAGCCGGTTGACCATCCGCAGCACCGTCGACTTGCCACAGCCCGACGGGCCGATCAGTACGACCAGTTCGCCCGCCTCGACGTGCAGGCTCAGGTCGCGGACCGCCTCGGTGCCGTCCGGGTAACGTTTGCCGATGCCGTCGAGGGTGATCGACGCCGCGCGCTGACCGTCGTCGGCGACCGGGGTACCGTCCACGTATGTCCTTCCGCCTGAGCTACCGGGCCGACCCGGGTAACCCGTGGTTCTCCTGGCAGTACGTGCGGGACAACTCTGACACGGTGCTCACCGCCCTGCGTGACCACACCACCCTGACCCTACGGGCGGTGTTGCTCGCCACGCTGATCGCCGTACCGCTGGCCGTGCTGGCGTACTGGTTCCGGCCGCTGACCGGGCCGATTCTCGCACTAACCGGGGTGCTCTACACGGTCCCCTCCCTGGCCCTGTTCGCGTTCATCGCGCCCTACCTGGGCATCGGTGTCGCGACGGTGCTCAGCGTGGTGGTGCTGTACGCGCTGCTGGTGATCGTCCGTAACACCGTCGCCGGGCTCGACCAGGTGCCGGCGGAGGTGCGGGAGGCGGCGGAGGGCATGGGGTACGGCCGTTGGGGCCGGTTGCTGCGGGTCGAACTGCCGCTCGCCCTGCCCGGCATCCTCACCGGCCTGCGGCTGGCCACGGTCTCCACGGTGGCCCTGATCACCGTCGGCGTGGTGATCGGACGGGGCGGGCTCGGGCAGATCATCTTCGCCGGCTTCAACAACAACCTCTACAAGGCCCAGATCATGACCGGGACGCTGCTCTGCGTACTGCTGGCGCTGGTGCTCGACCTGGTGCTGGTCGGCGTCGGCCGGCTGCTCACCCCGTGGCTGCGCGGGCGGGTCGGATGAGTGCCCGGCCCGGCGCGACCGACCGGAGGCCCCGATGAATCCCGTGCAGCAGGCGGTGGTCTGGCTCAACGATCCGCTGAACTGGACGAACCCGGGTGGCATCCTCGACCGGCTCGGCGAGCATGTCAGCATCTCGGCCACGGCGGTGCTGCTGGGCTGCCTGGTCGCCTGGCCGCTCGGGCTCTGGCTGGGCCACGCCGGCCGCGGCGGCGGGCTGGTGGTCCTCGTCTCCAACCTCACCCTGGCGGTGCCCACGTTGGCCCTGCTCACTATCCTGCCGCTGACCTTCCTCGGCTTCGGCCGGCCGGCGGTGGTGGTCGCCCTGGCGGTGTTCGCGGTGCCACCGCTGCTCGCCAATGCGTACACCGGCGTGCGGCAGGTCGACCCGCAGACCCGGGAGGCGGCTCGGGGCATGGGCATGACCGGGACGCAGGTGCTGGGCCGGGTCGAGTTGCCACTGGCGGTGCCCTACCTGGCCGCCGGTTTCCGGACCGCCGCGGTCCAGGTGGTCGCGACCGCGGCCCTGGCGACCTTCGTCAACGGCGGCGGCCTGGGTGAGATCATCCGGCTGGGATTCGGTCTCAGCATCGCGGTCGGCGGCGGTCAGATCCTCGCCGGTGGCCTGCTGGTGGCCGGGCTGGCGGTCGGCGTGGAACTGCTCTTCGGGCTCGTCGAGCGCCTGGTCACGCCACGTCCGCTGCGCCGTGCCCACCGCGGTGCGGCGCGGCGCGCCGCGGACGCGGTGACCGGCACCTGACCCGAAGCGGGTTCCACCGGCCATCCGCCACCCCACCGAGTCGTCCCGCGCTGTCGTCCCGCCGTCCCGCCGTGTTGCCCGGCGGCCTTCGGACGGGTCGGTGCCGACGGATGGTGACGTTCCGGTGACGAACGCCTCGGGAAGTTGTCGGTGGTGTGAGGAACGATGTTGGGTGGACTTGCGGGCGGCCGGACGGTGGATCGCCCGTCGGACACGCGGCCGGCCCGGAGGGGTCGCGCCGGGACACGGAAGGCGGGCATATGCGCGCGGGTAGAAGACTGTCCATCGCGGTCGTCGGCGCGGTCGCCGCGGCCGGCATGCTGGCCGGCTGCGGTGATGCGGGCTCGTCCGGCACGGAGGCGCCGCAGCAGGGCGCCTCGGGCGAGGGCTGCGCCCCGGTGGCGGGTGAGCAACTGATCGCGCTGGCGGACGACAAGGCCCTGCAGAACGCTGACAACATCATCCCGGCGATCAACGCCCAGGTGGCCACGCCGCAACTCGTCGCGGCGCTGGACAAGGTCTCTGCGGTGCTGGACACCCCGAAGCTGGTGCAGCTGAACAAGGCGGTCGACGTGGACCGGAAGAGCGCACAGGCGGCGGCACAGGAGTTCAGCGCGGCCAACGGGCTCACCGACGGCGTCGAGCGGGGGCCGGGTGGCAAGATCACGGTGGGGGCGGGCAACTTCACCGAGAGTGAGATCATCGCCGAGCTGTACAAGATCCAACTGTCCGCCGCCGGTTACCAGGCGACCGTCCAGCAGATCGGCAACCGGGAGCTGTACGAGCCGGCGCTGGAGAAGGGCGAGATCCAGGTGGTACCGGAGTACGCCGCGACCATGGCCGAGTTCCTCAAGGGCAAGACCGGCGGCACCGACACGGTCTCCTCGCCGGACGTGCAGCAGACCGTCACCGCGCTGCGTGGGCTCGGCGAGCAGGTCGGGATCAGCTTCGGTGCTCCGGCGGCGGCGCAGAGCCAGAACGCCTTCGCGGTGACCGAGCAGTTCGCCGCGAAGTACGGCGTACGCACCCTCTCCGAGCTGGCCGAGAAGTGCTCCGGTACCGCCACCGTGCTGGGCGGCCCGCCGGAGTGCCAGGAGCGCCCGTTCTGCAAGCCCGGTCTGGAGCAGACCTACGGGCTCTCGGTGGGTTCGTTCTCCTCCCTCGACCAGGGCGGCCCGCTGACCAAGACCGGGTTGCGCAACGGCACCATCAGCGTCGGCCTGGTCTTCTCCACCGACGCGGCGTACGCCACCTCCTGACCTTTGTCGCGCCGCCGAGGCGCCCCCGGCCGAGCAGGTCGGGGGCGCCTCGGCGACGTCGGACCGGCCCGGCTGCGGGGGTTCGTCGAACTTTCACCGGCACCACCTGACGCCGAGCCGTTCCCAGCCACCGCAACTCTCGGTAGGCTGCGGACCCATGCCCGCCCCGGTGTCCGCGGACTCACGCAACAGGCAGCTACTCACCACCCTCTTCTGGGGCGGGGTCGCGCTGGCCCCGGTCGCGGCGCTCATTCTGCTGGTCGCCGACGGCAACGGTCCGCTGCGGTTCGCCGCGGTGCTGGCCATCCTGGCCGTGGTGCTGATCGGTCTCTCCATCACGCTGCGCAGCGACGATGGCGGTCAGCAGCAGGCCGAGGAACTGCGCGAGGAACTGGAGGAGCTGCGGCGGGAACTGCGCGGTGAGATCGTGGCCGCCGCCCAGCGGGGCAACCAGGCCCTCGACGAGGCGCAACGGGCCCAGCAGGCGCTGACCGGGCTGCGTCGTCGGGTCGACGCCGCTGCCACCCCGGCCGCCGGTGGCGAACCGCCCGGCGGCGCCGGGCGGGCCCGGATGGCAGCGGAACCGGAGGCACCGGCCCGCTTCGCGGAACCGCGACCTGCGCCGCAGCCCGCGGTCTACGGCGCGGCCCCGGCGGCGGGCACCGGCGCCGGTCCGGCCGCTGGATACGACGACGACCAGCCGGGCAACGGGTACGGCGCCGAGCGCCCGCCCGGTGAACGACCGGCCGGCGGATCGCCCGGTGACCGCCCGGCGGCGGGCTCCGCCGGGGTCTACGGCGCGACGGCCCGACCCGAGCACGAGAACTCCCGTCCGCTCGGTGTGGTCCGACACACCGAGACCGTGCACGTGACCACCCGGCACACCATCGTGGACGGCGGCGTGGGCGAGTCGGGCAACCGGTACGGCGGCTACGCCGCGCCGTGGTCGGCAGCGCAGGACGAGCGACAGCGGGGCGGCGCGGAGCGCGACGACCGGTCGTGGTCAGAGGCGGACGACCGGGCCCGCCGCGACGACAACCGTGCCTGGTCCGGGCCGGCCCGCGAGGAAGATCGTTCCTGGTCGGAGAGTAGGGACGAGCGTCCGTGGTCCGGTCAGCGCGAGGAGTGGTCGCCGCCACGCCCGGACCGGCCCGCGTACCGCGACGACCGCTTCGCCCAGCGGGACGACCAGAACTGGGCAGCGCCGCACGACGAGCGGAGCCGGGACGACGGCGCCGGGCAGTGGGAGGAACCCGTCGAGTCGGCGCCGGCCGGCCGGCCGCAGCGGGCGGACGACACCGGGGAGTACTGGGCGCAGCTACGTGCCGGGGACCGCTGGGCCGCCGTGCGCGACGACGACCGGGGACGCGAGGTCCGGGTCGGGGAACGCCGCGCCGAGGTGCACGCCGACCAGGCCGGCACCGAGTACCGGATGGAGGACCGCTGGGCGAGCGTACGTCGGGGCGAGCCGCGCCGCGGTGCCGACGGCGACGAGGGTTGGGCTGGGCCGGACGACCGTCCGGCATTGCCCGCCGGTGGAGTTGCGGTGCCGGCGGAGTGGCGGCCGCCCCGGCAGCGCGAGTACCAACCCGAGCCGGCCCGCGAGTACCAGCCCCAGCCGGCCCGTGGCTACCAGCCGGAACCGGCGCATGGGTATCAGCCGGATCCGGCGCGGGGCTACCAACCCGAGCCGCCCCGTGGCTACCAGGCGGAACCAGGCCGTGCTCACCAGCCTGAGCCGCCCCGTGGCTACCAACCGCCGCGCGGGCCGCGCCCCGAGCCGGAACAGTACGGCCGGCGGCATCGGGCCGAGGACACCGACTACGGCCGTCCGGCCCAGGGCGACGGCAACGAACACTGGCGTTGAACCCGCCGGACCGGCCGGCCGATCCCGGTCGCGCCGGTCACTTGTCGATGTCGCCGACCACGAAGAACATCGAACCCAGGATCGCGATCAGGTCCGGTACCAGGCAGCCGGGCAGCAGGGTGGCCAGCGCCTGCACGTTCGCGTACGACGCGGTGCGCAGCTTGAGCCGCCAGGGCGTCTTCTCGCCCCGGGACACCAGGTAGTAGCCGTTGATGCCGAGCGGGTTCTCGGTCCAGGCGTAGGTGTGCCCCTCGGGCGCCTTCAGCACCTTCGGCAACCGGGTGTTGATCGGACCGGTGAGCCGGTCGACCCGGTCCAGGCACTGCTCGGCCAGGTCGAGTGAGGCGTACACCTGGTCGAGCAGGACCTCGAACCGGGCGTGGCAGTCGCCGGTGGTGCGGGTGACCACCGGCACGTCGAGCTGGTCGTAGGCGAGGTACGGCTCGTCGCGGCGCAGGTCCAGGTCCAGCCCGGAGGCCCGGGCGACCGGGCCGGAGGCGCCGAAGGCGGCGGCGTCGGCGGCGGAGAGCACCCCCACCCCGACGGTACGGGCCAGGAAGATGTCGTTGCGTCGGATCAGGTTGTCCAGGTCGGGCATCCGGCGGCGGACCTCGCCGATGGCGGCGCGGGCCCGGCCGGTCCAGCCGGACGGCACCTCCTCCTTCAGCCCGCCGACCCGGTTGAACATGTAGTGGATCCGCCCGCCGGAGACCTCCTCCAGCACCGCCTGGAGCGTCTCCCGTTCCCGGAAGGCGTAGAACATCGGCGTGATCGCGCCGATCTCCAGCGGGTACGAGCCGAGGAACATCAGGTGGTTGAGCACCCGGTTCAGCTCGGCCAGGGCCATCCGCAGCCAGGTGGCCCGCTCCGGCACCTCCATGCCCATCAGCCGTTCCACCGCGAGCACCACACCCAGCTCGTTGGCGAAGGCGGAGAGCCAGTCGTGCCGGTTGGCCAGCACGATGATCTGCCGGTAGTCGCGTACCTCGAACAGCTTCTCCGCGCCCCGGTGCATGTAGCCCACGATCGGCTCGGCGGCGATCACCCGCTCGCCGTCGAGGACGAGCTTGAGTCGCAGCACACCGTGGGTGGACGGGTGCTGCGGCCCGATGTTGAGCACCATGTCGGTGCCGAGCTGCTCCCCGCCGGTGCCCGCCACCAGCCCGGCGCCGGTGCCGACGGTCAGCTCGCGCAGGTCGCCCGTGGTCATGCCCGTCATCGTGCCATGGTCGTACGGCGGCGACGGGGCAGCCCGTCGACCGGTCACGATCCGCCCGGCGGTAGCCGGTCCAGTGCCACGCCGACCGGCTGCCACAGCCACCAGTGGCCGCCGAGTCCGGCCGGGTCGGTCAGCTCCGCCGACGCCGACGCCGCGGCCAGCGCCCGCAGGTATCCGGCCGGGTCGCTGGCGGCCCGGCTCAGCGGTGGTCGCCCACCCTCGGCCCCGAGCGCCCGCAACCCGGCCCGCTGAGACCCCAGGAGGTACGCGCACCGGGCGACCCGCTCACCGGCGGAGGCGACCGAGTCCATCGCCACGTGCGCGGTGACGTCGCACGACCCGTCCGGCACCGGTGGCACCTGCCGCCCACCCCGGTACCCGGTCAGCGTCCCGTCGACCGGCCGGTCCGCGCGCAGGTGCCCGTAGTCCACGGCCAACGCCAGTCCCCGGTCGACGTGGCCCACCGCCTCCGCCCACGCCTCGTCCCGGGTTCGCCCGATCTCCGCGCGGGCCAGCGGAAACTGGCCCGTGGGGGTGCGGTCCGTGGGGTCCGTGGGGTCCGTGGGGGTTTCCGGGCAGCCCGACCGGCTCCGGGCGGTCAGGCTTGATCCCTGCGCCGGTCGGGCTGCCCGGAAACCCGACCCGGTCGGGGTCTGGGTATCTGGTGCGGCTTCCGTGCGGTCGCCGCCCGGCGGGTTCGTCGGACCGTCGGTCGGGATCGGAGTGGGCCACCAGGTGGAGAGCCACTCGGCGTCTGCCCGGCTGACCGGGGCACCTGTCGTCTCCGCGCCGGTGCTGGGGTCCACGAGCAGGTAGTGCCAGCCGGTTCCGGTGTGGGCGGCGAGGTCGAGGGGGACGTTGTCGAGCCACTCGGTGGCCAGCAGCAGGCCGGTGATGCCAGCCGGGATCTCGCTCGTCCAGCTGATCCGCTCCGGCGGGCCGGCCGGTCGTGGAGCCAGTTCGACGGCGGTGAACCGTACCCGTTCGGCAAGCGGAACCGGCGCGGCCCCGGCGGTGGAAACCTCCACCTCGACCCGGGCGGACAGCGCGTGGAGCAGCTCACCCCGGCCCGCGCCGACGTCCACCACGTCGAAGTGATCGGGAAAGTCGAGGACACCGTCGAGGTGGTGGATCAACCGGAGCAGGGCATCGGCGAAGACCGGGGAGGCGTGCACGCTGGTGCGGAAGTGCGCCGCCGGTCCGGCGCCGGAGACGAAGAACCCCTCGGCACCGTAGAGCGCCTGGGCCATCGCCTCCCGCCAGGGCAGATCCATCAGCTCGGTCCTCGTTTCCGACGGGTTGTCCGCGCCGCCCCGGACGCGGTGAACGATTTCACACATCCTTGTTTCGGATCCGTGTCAGCGACGCATACTTGGCCTCGACCGGTACCCATCTCGAGGACTGGATCGTGACATGAGCGCATCGTTGCGCACGCACCCGGCCGCCCGTCGGCGGCCCGCCAGCGTGCCGTCCGTGGCCACCACCACCGTGCTCACCGTCGGCGTCGTCGGCGCCGGACGGGTCGGCGCCACGCTGGGCGCCGCGCTCGCCGCCGCCGGCCACCGTGTCGTCGCCAGCACCGGCGGGTCCGGTGCCTCCCGGGCTCGGCTGGCGCTGCTGCTACCCACCCTCGCCCCCCGCCCCGCCGCCGAGGTGGCCCGCGCGGCCACCGACCTGCTGTTGATCGCCGTTCCGGACGACGCGCTCGCCGGGGTGGTCGCCGGCCTGGCCGCCGACGGTGCGCTGCGCCCGGGCCAGGTGGTGGCCCACACCTCCGGAGCGCACGGCCTGTCGGTGCTGGCCCCGGCCGTCGCGGCCGGCGCCCGCCCGTTGGCGGTACACCCGGCGATGACCTTCGCCGGTACGCCCGACGACCTCGGCCGACTGGCCGGCATCTCGTACGGGGTGACCGCGCCGGCCGAGCTGCGTCCGCTGGCCGCCCGGCTGGTGACGGACCTCGGCGGGGTACCGGAGTGGATCGCGGAGACCGACCGGCCGCTCTACCACGCGGCGTTGGCGCACGGCGCCAACCACCTGGTGACGCTGGTCAACGAGGCGGCCGACCGGCTGCGGGACGCCGGTGTGGGCCAGCCGGAAAAGGTGCTCGCACCGCTGCTGAGGGCCGCGCTGGAGAACGCCCTGCGGCTCGGCGACGACGCACTGACCGGCCCGGTCGTCCGGGGCGACGCCGGTACGGTCGCCCGGCACCTGGCCCGACTGGCGGCCACCGCACCCGAGTCGGTCGGCCCCTATCTCGCGCTGGCCCGGCGTACCGCCGATCGGGCGGTGGCCGCCGGCCGGCTGCGGCCGGCCGAGGCGGAGCCGCTGTTCGGTGTCCTGGCGCACGACCAGACCGGGGTGGCGGCGTGAACACCGCGGCGAACGAGGTGGAGCACGTGACGGAGCTGGTGCACACCCGGGCCGACCTGGCCCGGTTCCGGTCCGCCTACCCCGGGACGGTGGCGGTGGTGATGACGATGGGTGCCCTGCACGAGGGGCACGAGACGCTGCTGCGGGCCGCCCGTGAGCGCGCCGACCACGTGATCGTCACGATCTTCGTCAACCCGTTGCAGTTCGGGCCGACCGAGGACTTCGACCGCTATCCACGGACCCTCGAAACCGATCTCGAGGTGTGCCGGCGGGCCGGCGCCGACCTGGTCTTCGCCCCCGCGGTGGCGGACATGTATCCGGGCGGCGCACCGGCGGTACGGGTCAACCCCGGGCCGCTCGGCGAGGATCTGGAGGGGGCGAGCCGGCCGGGCTTCTTCCACGGCGTACTCACCGTGGTGCTGAAGCTGCTCCAGCTCACCCGGCCGGACCTCGCCTTCTTCGGCGAGAAGGACTACCAGCAGCTGACCCTGGTCCGGCGGATGTGTCGGGATCTGGACGTGCCGGTCGAGGTGGTCGGGGTGCCCACCGTCCGGGAGCGGGACGGGCTGGCCCTGTCCAGCCGTAACCGGTACCTGTCGACCGCCGAGCGTGCGGTGGCGCTGAGCCTGTCGCGGGCGCTGGCTGCCGGTGTCGCGGCGGCCGGCGAGGGACACGACGCCGCGGCGGTGCTGACGGCCGCCCAGGCCGCCTTCGGCGTCGGCGGCTCGGGCGCGCGCCTCGACTACCTGGTCCTCACCGATCCGGATCTCGAACCCGGGCCGGTCCGCGGCCCGGCTCGGCTGCTCGTCGCCGCCTGGGTGGGCGAGACCCGGTTGATCGACAACGCACCGGTCCAGCTGGACCCGGCCGGCTGACCCAAGAGATCCCGTACGCGGAAAGGCTTCCCGATGTACCGCACCATGCTCAAGTCGAAGATCCACCGGGCCACGGTGACCCAGGCCGACCTGCACTACGTCGGCTCGGTGACCGTCGACGAGGATCTGCTCGACGCCGCCGACCTGCTGCCCGGCGAGCAGGTGGCGATCGTGGACATCACCAACGGTGCCCGCCTCGAGACGTACGTGATCCCCGGTCGCCGGGGTAGCGGCGTGATCGGGATCAACGGCGCCGCGGCCCGCCTCGTCCAGCCGGGCGACCTGGTCATCCTGATCTCGTACGGGCAGATGGACGACGTCGAGGCCCGCGCGTACCGGCCCCGGGTGGTGCATGTCGACGCCGACAACAGGGTCGTGGACCTCGGTGCCGACCCGTCGACCGCCGCCCCCGGCACTGCGGGCGCCCCCGTCCCCAACCCCCTGTCGGTGTGAGGAAGGGCCCCTTGCCAAACGCCTCCTGAGGCGAAGGGGCCCCTTGATGACATCTGCTCCATCAAGTGCCGCGAATCCGGTCTGTCATCGGAAGGTCATTTCTGGTTACGCTGATGACGCCGTCGGGGGACGGCCGCTGGCTGGGGGAGGCGGCGTTATGCAGCGTGCGACGAGAACCCTGATCGCGGCCTTCGCCGTGGCAACGCTGCTGGTGGGCTGCGGTGCCCCGCACGGTCTCGACGGTGACTTGACCGACGACTGGGCGGCGCTGGGACCACCCGGCCCGTTCACCCCGGCCGCCGGGGTCTGCCACGAGGCCGACTTCGCCGACGCGGTGCCGGTCGCCGCGTACGCGCCGGTGGACTGCACCCTGCCGCACCGGGTGGAGACCGTACACGTGGGTGCCTTTTCCGCCGGTCGCAGCGAGCCCCCGCCGATCGCGTCGACCGAGCTACGTACCGCGTTCGCCGACTGCGACCAGCGGGCCACCGGATACGTCGGCGACAACTGGCGGGCCGGCCGGCTCCGGCTGGCGGTGGCGGTGCCGTCCGGCCCGGGCTGGGTGGCTGGTTCCCGGTGGTACCGCTGCGACCTGATGGAGGTCACCACCGCCGAGGCGGGGGCCAGGGTGGTGACCCGCACCGGCTCGTTGCGCGACGGCTTGCGCACGGCGTCGCCGTTGCGGCTGGGGTGCCAGCAGACCCGTACCGGTCGCGGTGGGGTGGTGCAGAACCTGGTGACGGTGGACTGCGCCACACCCCACGACGCCGAGTTCGCCGGGGTGTGGCAGTCGCCCGACCGGCCGTACCCGAGGCGCAGCGTCGACTGGGCGCCGTTCTACGCCGGCTGCCGTACCATTCTCGCCCGGTACGCCGGCGTGCCCGACGACACCGACCTGGCGTACCGCAGCGACGTGGTGGTCCGTCCGCCCGGCGCCGGGCGGTGGCGGGTCGGCGACCGGGGGGTGCGCTGCTACCTGTGGTTGGGTGACCGGAAGGTGACCGGGTCGCTCAAGGGGGTCGGCCCAACCGGCCTGCCGGTCCGGACGAAGTAGCGGGAACCACTCGTCCCGCCCCGGCGGCCCGAGCCGAGCGGCATTCGGGTTGACTGTGGGCATGGAGTCACCGACCGTCGGCCTGCCGGCACTGCCGAGCCTGCTGTCCGCCCCGGCGCCCGGCTGGGTGGAGACCACCGACGTGATCGTCGTCGGCTCCGGCGTGGCCGGGCTGACCGCCGCGCTGCACCTGCGCGAGGCCGGGTTGCACGTCACGGTGGTCACCAAGGTGAACATCGACGAGGGGTCGACCCGCTGGGCGCAGGGCGGCATCGCCGCGGTGCTCGACCCGGCCGACACCCCCGCCATGCACGCCTTCGACACCGAGGTCGCCGGGGTGGGGCTGTGTGACCCGGCGGCGGTGCGGGTGCTGGTCGAGGAGGGGCCGACCCGGCTGCGGGAGCTGATGCGTCTCGGCGCCGAGTTCGACCGCAATCCGGACGGCTCGCTGATGCTCACCCGCGAGGGCGGGCACCGGGCCGACCGCATCGTGCACGCCGGCGGCGACGCGACCGGCGCCGAGGTGCAGCGGGCCCTACACGACGCGGTCCGCCGCGATCCGTGGATCCGGCTGGTCGAGCACGCGCTGGTGCTGGACCTGCTCCGGGCGGCCGGGGACGGCCCCGGCGGGCTCGGCCCGGCCTGCGGCATCACCCTGCACGTCCTCGGTGAGGGCAGCGAGGACGGGGTGGGCGCCATCCTGTCCCGGGCCGTCGTACTGGCCACCGGTGGGATGGGGCAGATCTTCGCGGCCACCACCAACCCGGCGGTCTCCACCGGCGACGGCGTCGCCCTGGCGATGCGGGCCGGCGCGGCCGTCACCGACGTGGAGTTCGTGCAGTTCCATCCGACCGCGCTGATCGTGCCGGAACACGCCCGGGTGCCCGGCGCCGGCCACGCGCAGCAGCCGCTGGTCTCCGAGGCGTTGCGGGGCGAGGGGGCGCACCTGGTCGACGCCGACGGCAAGCGGTTCATGCTCGGCCAGCACGAACTGGCCGAGTTGGCGCCCCGGGACGTGGTGGCCAAGGGCATCCACCGGGTGCTGCTGGCCACCGGCGCCGACCATGTCCACCTCGACGCCCGGCATCTCGGCGGGGACTTCCTGGCTCGCCGGTTCCCCACCATCGTCGCCTCCTGCCTGGCCATCGGCGTCGACCCGGGGGTCGACCTGATCCCGGTCGCGCCGGCCGCGCACTACGCCTCCGGTGGGGTCCGCACCGACCTGCACGGCCGGACCTCCATCCCCGGCCTGTACGCCTGCGGTGAGGTCGCCTGCACCGGCGTGCACGGCGCGAACCGGCTGGCCAGCAACTCGCTGCTGGAAGGGCTGGTCTTCTCCCGACGGATCGCCGACCACATCGCCGCCGGACTGCCCGAGCAGGAACGCCCGGCGGACACCGCGGCCTGGCGCGGGAGCGCCGGCTGGGTGGTACCGGCCGCGACGACGCCCACCCTGCAACGGGCGATGACCCGCGGCGCGGGGGTGCTCCGCTCGGCCGGGACGCTCGCCGGGACCGCCGCCGAACTGACCGAGTTGGGCACCGGCCGCGGTACGCCCCGGGTCGCCGACTGGGAAGCGACGAACCTGCTCACGGTGGCGGCCGCCCTGGTCGCCGCCGCGTACGCCCGCCGGGAGACCCGGGGCTGCCACTGGCGGGAGGATTTTCCGACGGCCGACGAGCGGTGGCACGGCCACCTGGTCGGCGCGATCGGAGCCGACGGTCGAGTGACCATGCGCTGGGAGGAAACCCGATGACGTACTGCGCAGGTGCCGCGTGACGGCCGGAGACGCCGGTCTGAGCGCCGAAACCCGACGGGGACTGGCCGAGGCCGGGCTGGCCCCGGAGCAGGTGTGCCGGATCGTGCAGAACGCCCTGGTCGAGGATCTCGGGCCGGAGTTGCTCGACGTGACCAGCGTGGCGACCATCCCGGCGGAGCAGACCGACACCGCCGACGTGGTGGCCCGGGCCGACGGCGTGGTGGCCGGGCTGGCCGTGGCCGCCGCCGCCTTCGAGTTGGCCGGTGCACTGACCGCTGGCGGCCGTACGGTCGAGGTGTCGGTGGTGGCCCGCGACGGCGCGCGGGTGGCCCGCGGCGACGTGCTGGCCACGGTGACCGGCCCCACCCGGGTGCTGCTCACCGGCGAACGGACCGCGCTCAACCTGCTCAGCCGGATGTCCGGGGTGGCCACCCACACCCGGGCCTGGGCGGACGCGCTGGCCGGCAGCAAGGCGATGGTCCTCGACACCCGCAAGACCACGCCGGGCCTGCGGGTCCTGGAGAAGTACGCGGTCCGGGCGGGCGGTGGGACGAACAAGCGGATGGGCCTGCACGACGTCGCCATGATCAAGGACAACCACAAGTACGCGGCCGGCGGGATCACCGCCGCCTACCGGCGGGTCCGTGCGGCGTTCCCGGAGGTGCCGGTGCAGGTGGAGGTGGACACCCTCGACGAGGCGGTGGAGGCGGTCGAGGCCGGCGCCCGCTTCCTGCTGTTGGACAACATGTCTCCGCAGCTGCTCACCGACGTGGTGACGGCCGTCGGGGACCGGGCCGAGTTGGAGGCGACCGGCGGGCTGACCCTCGCCGACGCCGCCGCGGTGGGGGCCACCGGCGTCGACTTCCTCTCCGTCGGCGCGCTCACCCACTCCTCGCCGATCCTGGACATCGCCCTGGACCTGCGTACGGACTGAACCCGTCTAGGCTTCGTGCGTGCTGCTCTGCATCGACATCGGGAACACCAACACGGTTCTGGCCACCTTCGACGGCGACCAGTTGGTGCACTCCTGGCGGATCAAGACCGACGCCCGTTCGACCGCCGACGAACTGGGCCTGATGTTCCGGGGCCTGCTCGCCGGAGACGCCGTCGAGATCACCGGTGTCGCGGCCTGCTCGACGGTGCCGGCCGCGCTGCGCTCGCTGCGGACCATGCTGACCCGCTACTACGGGGAACTGCCGAGCGTCATCGTGGAGCCGGGGGTACGCACCGGTGTGCAGTTGGCCATCGACAACCCGAAGGAGGTCGGCTCCGACCGGGTGGTGAACACGCTGGCCGCGTACACCCTCTACGGCGGGCCGTCGATCGTGGTCGACTTCGGTACCACCACCAACTTCGACGTGATCAGTGGTCGGGGCGAGTTCCTCGGCGGCGCCTTCGCGCCGGGTATCGAGATCTCCTTCGACGCCCTGGCCGCCCGCGCCGCTCAGCTGCGCAAGGTCGAGGCGACCAAACCCCGTTCGGTGATCGGCAAGAACACCGTGGAGTGCCTCCAGGCCGGGCTCTACTTCGGCTTCGCCGGCCAGGTGGACCGGATCGTCGAGCGGATGGCCGCCGAACTCGGTGAGCTGAAGGCGGTGATCGCCACCGGCGGGCTGGCTCCGCTGGTGCTCAACGAGTGCCGGACCATCACCCACCACGAGCCGATGATCACGCTGATCGGGTTGCGGATGGTGTACGAGCGCAACGTCTGAGGGATCGTCGCGGCTCAGCCGCCCGGCCGCAGTACCCGGGCGATCTCCGGGTGGGCGGCCGGGGTCGAACCAGTGGTACGCCCAGCGCAGCACGGCCGGTGGACAGTGCGGCCGAACCGGTCGTAGTCGCCGGCAGCCGTGCCGACGGAGAGCCGCGCAGTGGGCTCGGTCATGACCGGCAGGTTATCGAGTAACGGCCGGCTGGGCCCTTGAGTACGCTCGGGGCTTGACCCCGCCCGAATTCTCCCTCTGAGGAAGCGTGCCGTGACCCAGCAGAGTCCCGTACCAGTCGACCCCGCCGACGACCTTCCCGAGCAGATGAAGGTCCGCCGGGAGAAGCGGGAGCGGATGCTCGCCGAGGGCGTCGAGCCGTACCCGGTCGGTTTCTCCCGTACCGACACCCTGGCCGAGGTGCGGAAGCGCTACGCCGACCTGCCGACCGACACCGCGACCGGCGACCGGGTGTCGGTGACCGGCCGGGTGATCTTCGTACGGAACACCGGCAAGCTCTGCTTCGCCACCCTGCGCGACGGCGACGGCACCGAGTTGCAGGCCATGCTGTCGTTGGACCGGGTCGGCGCGGAGCGGCTGGAGGACTGGAAGCGCCTGATCGACCTCGGTGACCTCGTCGGGGTGACCGGCGAGGTGATCACCAGCCGGCGGGGTGAGCTGTCGGTGCTGGCCGAGCAGTGGGTGGTCACCGCCAAGGCGCTGCGTCCGCTGCCGGTGGCGCACAAGCCGCTCAGCGAGGAGGCCCGGGTCCGGCAGCGGTACGTCGACCTGATCGTCCGGCCGCAGGCCCGCCAGATGGTCCGCACCCGGGCCACCGCCGTACGCAGCCTGCGGGATTCGCTGCACGGTCGGGGTTTCGTCGAGGTGGAAACCCCGATGCTGCAGCTGCTGCACGGTGGCGCCGCGGCCCGGCCTTTCGTGACCCACAGCAATGCGCTCGACACCGATCTGTATCTACGAATCGCGCCGGAACTGTTTCTCAAGCGTGCGGTCGTCGGCGGCGTGGAGCAGGTCTTCGAGATCAACCGCAACTTCCGTAATGAGGGTGTCGACTCTTCGCACTCGCCCGAGTTCGCGATGCTCGAGGCGTACCAGGCGTACGGCGACTACAACACGATGGCCGAGCTGACCCGCAATCTCGTGCAGCAGGCGGCGCTGGCGGTCAGTGGCTCGACGGTGGTGACGCACGCCGACGGCCGGGAGTTCGACCTGGGCGGTGAGTGGCGTTCGGTGACCCTGTTCGGAGTGCTTTCCGAAGCGCTCGGCGAGGAGGTCACCGTCCGGACCGAGCGGGCCCGCCTGGTCGAGTACGCGGACAAGGTCGGCCTGGCCGTGGACCCGAAGTGGGGGCCGGGCAAGCTGGCCGAGGAACTGTTCGAGGAACTGGTCGTACCCGGTCTGGTCGCACCCACCTTCGTGCGTGACTACCCGGAGGAGACCAGTCCGCTCACCCGGGGCCACCGCAGTGCGCCGGGGCTGGCCGAGAAGTGGGACCTCTACGTGCTCGGGTTCGAACTCGGCACCGCCTATTCGGAGCTGGTCGACCCGGTGGTGCAGCGGGAGCGGCTGGTCGCGCAGGCGCAGTTGGCCGCGCGCGGCGACGACGAGGCGATGCGGCTGGACGAGGACTTTCTCCGGGCGATGGAGTACGGAATGCCGCCGGCGGGCGGGATGGGAATGGGAATCGACCGTCTGCTGATGGCGCTGACCGGCCTCGGAATTCGGGAAACCATCCTCTTCCCGTTGGTTCGCCCGGAGTAGTCGGTACGAAACTCAGCGGCTCGATACCGCATCCTATTGACGCGCCAAGCGGCTTACAGGTTATTCTGCTCTTGCAGTTGGCACCAACAGCCCTGCTCGAAAGGAATGTGGGACGTGGCCAAGCAGATCATTCACAAGCTGGTCGATGACCTGGACGGCGGGGACGCGGACGAGACCGTCAAGTTCGCGCTCGACGGCGTTCAGTACGAGATCGACCTGTCGAGTTCGAACGCCGAGAAATTGCGCGATGCATTCGCGACGTACATCGCCCACGGCAGCAAGGTGGGTCGCGGCGGTGTGGTCGTCGGTGGGCGGGCCGCCCGCGGTCGGGGTGGCGCCACCGCTGATCGTGAGCAGAACAAGGCCATCCGCGCCTGGGCACGCAGTGCCGGCAAGGACATCTCCGACCGGGGCCGGATCCCGCAGGAGATCGTCGACGAGTTCCACGCCAAGGCTGGTCACTGAGAGCTTCAGCGGTCATCGGCCGACGCCGGCCCGGAGGACATCTCCGGGCCGGCGTCGTCGTCCGCGGGACTAATCCGACCGGGGTGGGCGTTGTCCACAGCCGGTGGACGCCTTGTCCACAGCCTGTGGACGGCGTCAGGGGACGCCGTTCCGGCCCCCGGAGCCCCTCCGTGCGGCGGTTCCGGTGGCCTGCGGTCGCCGGCCGAATTTCGCTCTGCGCGTACAGAGTCCCCGCCCGGAACACCCGCTGAGCGTGGATGGTTGTGCAAAACGACGCGTACCGGGCCTACGGCACAGACACACGAGGTCAGCCGAGTCGGTTCGCGGCGATAGAGTAATGAGGTGCGGACGCCCGTCCCGGGCGCTCGCGCATCCGGCCCCGCCGAGAGTCTTGACCACCAAGATCGAGTGCGCACGGCACGTGAGGAGCACGAGGGCATGTTCGAGCGGTTCACCGACCGAGCGCGACGGGTTGTCGTCCTGGCCCAGGAAGAGGCCCGGATGCTCAACCACAACTACATCGGTACGGAACACATCCTGTTGGGCCTGATCCACGAGGGTGAGGGCGTCGCGGCCAAGGCCCTGGAGAGCCTCGGGATCTCCCTTGAGGGCGTCCGCCAGCAGGTGGAGGAGATCATCGGCCAGGGCCAGCAGGCACCGAGCGGGCACATCCCGTTCACGCCGCGGGCCAAGAAGGTGCTGGAGCTGTCGCTGCGTGAGGCGCTGCAGCTCGGCCACAACTACATCGGCACGGAGCACATCCTGCTCGGGCTGATCCGTGAGGGCGAGGGCGTCGCCGCCCAGGTGCTGGTGAAGCTCGGCGCCGACCTGAACCGGGTCCGCCAGCAGGTGATCCAGTTGCTCTCCGGCTACCAGGGCAAGGAGCCGGCCGCGGCGGGCACCGCTCCGGGTGAGGCCGCGCCGTCGACCAGCCTGGTGCTGGACCAGTTCGGCCGGAACCTGACCCAGGCCGCGCGCGAGGGCAAGCTCGACCCGGTGATCGGGCGCGAGAAGGAGATCGAGCGGGTGATGCAGGTGCTCTCCCGCCGGACGAAGAACAACCCGGTCCTGATCGGTGAGCCCGGCGTCGGCAAGACCGCCGTGGTGGAGGGGCTGTCTCAGAAGATCATCAAGGGCGAGGTGCCCGAGACGCTGAAGGACAAGCAGCTCTACACCCTCGACCTGGGCGCCCTGGTGGCCGGTTCCCGGTACCGCGGTGACTTCGAGGAGCGCCTGAAGAAGGTGCTCAAGGAGATCCGCACCCGCGGCGACATCATCCTGTTCATCGACGAGATCCACACGCTGGTGGGTGCGGGTGCGGCCGAGGGTGCGATAGACGCGGCGAGCATCCTGAAGCCGATGCTGGCCCGTGGTGAGCTGCAGACCATCGGCGCGACCACGCTCGACGAGTACCGCAAGCACCTGGAGAAGGACGCCGCGCTGGAGCGCCGCTTCCAGCCCATCCAGGTCGGCGAGCCGTCGCTGGCGCACACCATCGAGATCCTCAAGGGCCTGCGGGACCGGTACGAGGCGCACCACCGCGTCTCGATCACCGACGCAGCGCTCGTGGCTGCCGCAACTCTGGCCGACCGGTACATCTCCGACCGGTTCCTGCCAGACAAGGCGATCGACCTCATCGACGAGGCCGGTGCCCGGATGCGGATCCGCCGGATGACCGCGCCGCCAGACCTGCGTGACTTCGACGAGCGCATCGCCCAGGTGCGCCGCGACAAGGAGTCCGCCATCGACGCGCAGGACTTCGAGCGCGCCGCGCAGCTGCGGGACAAGGAGAAGCAGCTGCTGGGTCAGAAGGCGCAGCGGGAGAAGGAGTGGAAGGCCGGTGACCTGGACGTCGTCAGCGAGGTCGACGACGAGCAGATCGCCGAGGTGCTGGGCAACTGGACGGGCATCCCGGTCTACAAGCTGACCGAGGAGGAGACCTCGCGCCTGCTGCGCATGGAGGACGAGCTACACAAGCGCGTCATCGGCCAGGAGGACGCGGTCAAGGCGGTCTCGAAGGCGATCCGGCGTACCCGGGCCGGCCTGAAGGACCCGAAGCGCCCCTCCGGCTCGTTCATCTTCGCCGGCCCGTCCGGTGTGGGTAAGACCGAGCTGTCCAAGGCGCTCGCCGAGTTCCTGTTCGGCAGCGAGGACGCCCTCATCCAGCTGGACATGTCCGAGTTCCACGACCGGTACACCGTCTCCCGGCTGGTCGGTGCCCCGCCCGGCTACGTCGGCTACGACGAGGGCGGGCAGCTGACCGAGAAGGTGCGGCGTCGGCCGTTCAGCGTGGTCCTCTTCGACGAGATCGAGAAGGCCCACCCGGACGTGTTCAACACGCTCCTGCAGATCCTGGAGGACGGCCGGCTCACCGACGGCCAGGGCCGGATCGTGGACTTCAAGAACACGGTCATCATCCTGACCACCAACCTCGGTACCCGGGACGTGGCCAAGGCGGTCTCGCTGGGCTTCCAGGCGTCGGAGGACTCCGACTCGAACTACGACCGGATGAAGCAGAAGGTCAACGACGAGCTCAAGCAGCACTTCCGGCCCGAGTTCCTGAACCGGATCGACGACACCATCGTCTTCCACCAGCTGCGTCAGCAGGAGATCCTGTCGATCGTCGACATCATGATCGCCCGCATCGAGACCCAGCTGCGCAACAAGGACATGGGTCTGGAGTTGACCGACAACGCCAAGAAGTACCTGGCGACCAAGGGCTTCGACCCGGTGCTGGGCGCCCGGCCACTGCGTCGGACGATCCAGCGCGACATCGAGGACAACCTCTCCGAGCGGATCCTGTTCAACGAGCTGACCCCGGGTCAGATCGTGCTGGTGGACTGCGAGGGCGACCCGAACAACGTCGACAAGTCCAAGCTCGTCTTCCACGGCTCCGAGCGGCCCGTCGAGGTGCCGGACGCGGTCCCGGCCGACCTGGGCGGCAGCACCGCCGCGGCAGGCGCGGACGAGTAACCCGCTGGACGAACGATCGGCGGCCCGGTGGCGAACGCCACCGGGCCGCCGCCGTCTGTCCCGCCTCCCCTGAGCGGCATCGGTGGGAGCGCATTCGGACCCGGACCCCTTCACCGGTCACCGGGCGCGTTCGCCCCGGACCGGCGTGGACGTGACGGCCGAGCGACGGTGGCGGAATGCGGTGTCCCGGTCCGCCGTTGCAGTACCGAACCGGCGCCGATCCCCCCGAGTTGGAAGGCGATGATCCATGCCTACTCTGAGCTACGAGCAGCGCGCCAACCCGCTGGGTACGGCCGAGCCTGGGCAGGGCGGTGGCCAGCGGCAGCTGAACTTCCGCTACCAGGCCCAGCCGAACTACTACTACTGCGGCCCGGCGGCGGTACGCAACGCGTTGACCGTTATCGGCAGGGATGTTCCGCAGGACGACCTGGCCCGGGAGATGGGTACCACCGAGCGGGGCACCGATTCGGCGTACCTGATCACCGAGGCGCTCAACAGGCGGGCCGGCACGGGCGTCTACCGCACCGTGGAGATTCCGGGTGACGCCGCCGACGCCGCCCAGACCGACCGGCTGCGGGCCGACATCGTCCGCACCCTGGACGCCGGGCGGAGTGTGGTGGCCAACGTGGCCGGCACCGCCGTCGACCTCGACGGGATGGGGCACACCTTCGAGAACGGCCACTACGTCGCGGTGACCGGCTACCGCGACGGCGGTGCCGCGGCGAAGGTCGCCGACTCGGCCGACCCCGCGCGGGCCGAGTACTGGATCGGCATCGACGCGCTGGCCGGCTGGGTGGCCAGCCGGGGCTACTCCGCCTGATCCACCCGGCCGGACTCCGCCCGATCCGGGGCCGATGGACGCCGCCCGGTCCGGCGGGCCGGCTCAGCCGGGTACGGGAGCCGGTGGGCCGTCGCCGATCAGGCGGTAGGCCGCTTCGCCGACCGGCTCGACCAACCCGTCCGTGATCAGGCCGCGCAGGGCCCGGCCGCGTTGCACCTCGTCGGTCCAGACCTGGTCGAGGCGCTGGTGCGGCACCGGACCGGTCGCCTCCCGGAGCACTCCGAGCAGCAGACCGCGGACCTGGCGGTCGGTGCCCGCGTACCGCTGGGGACGGCGGGTCGGGCCGGGCGGGGCGACCTGCCCGGAGGCCCGCCAGGCGCAGCTCGTCTCGACCGGGCAGGCGGTGCAGCGTGGCGCCCGCGCAGTGCAGATCACCGCGCCCAGTTCCATGATCGCGGCGCTGGCCAGGGCCGCGGCGGCCGGCTCGGCGGGCAGCAGCTCCTCGGTGGCGACCAGGTCGGCGGGGCGGGTCGCCGGGCCGGCGTCGGGCTCGCCGGCCACCGCGCGGCAGACCACTCGCCGTACGTTTGTGTCGACCACCGGGTGCCGTTGGCCGTACGCGAAGGCGGCGACCGCCCGCGCGGTGTAGGTACCGATGCCGGGCAGGGCGAGCAACTGGTCCAGTTGGTCCGGCACCGCACCCGCGTGTCGCTCCACGATGGCCGTCGCGCACTCGTGCAGCCGTACCGCCCGGCGTGGATAGCCGAGCCGGCCCCACATCCGGATCGCCTCGGCCGGACTCTCCGTGGCCAGGGCGGCCGGCGTCGGCCAGCGTTGCAGCCACGCCTGCCAGGCGGGCAGCACCCGGACCACCGGGGTCTGCTGGAGCATGACCTCGCTGACCAGGATCGCCCATGGGGTCACGTCCGGCTCACGCCACGGTAGGTCCCGGGCGTTCTGCTCGTACCACCGGCTCACTCGTCCGGCGAAGGTGGGTTCGCTCATCGCGTCGCCGATGATGTCACGCCCGAGGGTTCCCGCCGAGTGGACACCTTCGGGCGGGCCGTCGCCGCAGGCGGGTGGCGATCGGGGAGAATGCCGGGATGAACCAGCTCGCGATCACCGTCATCGGCCGGGACCGGCCCGGCATCGTGGCCGACGTCGCCGAGGTGCTCGCCCGGCTCGGAGCCAACCTCACCGACAGCACGATGACCCGCCTGCGGGGACACTTCGCGATGACCCTGGTCTGCGTCGGCCCGGCCGCCGCCGAGGTCGAGGCCGCGCTGGCCCCCCTCGCCGCCGACGGTCAGCTGCTGGCGACGGTACGCGCGGTGACGCCCGACGGCGAGATCGCCCCGGCCGGTGAGCCGTACGTGATGGCGGTGCACGGCGCGGACCGGATGGGGATCGTGGCCGCGATGACCCGGGTGCTGGCGGACGCCGGTGGCAACGTCACCGACCTGAGTACCCGGCTGGCCGGATCGCTCTACGTGGTCGTCGCCGAGGTCGACCTGCCGCCCGGGGCGGCCGACACCCTTGCCGGTCGGCTGGCCGACGCCGCCGCCGGGCTGGGCGTGGAGGTCACGCTCCGTCCCGCCGAGCCGGATCTGTTGTGACCGGGCTGGCGGGCGGGTCGGAGCTTGACCCGCGGAGCGAGACGTACGCCGGCCTCGGTGACTGGACCCCCGAGCTGCTGGGCGCCGGTCGGGTTGTGCCGGTGGTCTCCGCCCCGCATCCGGTGCTCAGTCGCTCCGGTGCGGAGGTCGACCCGACCGCCGAGGAGACGGTACGGCTGGCCGCCGACCTGATCGCCACGATGCGGGTGTCGCCGGGCTGTGTCGGCCTGGCCGCGCCGCAGGTGGGGGTCGGCGCGCGGGTGTTCGCGGTCGACGTCACGGGGCACGCCAAGGCGGTCACCGTGCACGGCACGTTCGCGCTCTGCAACGCCCGGGTGGTCGAGGCGACCCGGTGGAAGGCGGGCCGGGAGGGGTGCATGTCGGTGCCGGACCTGACCGGTGACGTCAAGCGCGCCAGCCGGCTGGTGGTGGAGGCGACGTTGCCCGGTAGCGGCGAGTTGGTACGCCTGGTGACGGACGGTTTCGAGGCGCGTGCCCTACAGCATGAGATCGACCACTGTGCGGGTCTGCTCTTCCTCGACCGGGTGGCCGGCGCGCACGCCATCTACCAGCGCAAGGTCTATCTCTGAGCTGGCCGCGCCGACGGCACGGGTGAGTGTCCGCCGCCGTCGACTGTCGAGAATGGAGGGTCGGTCCTGATGGCTCGTACGTGCCCCGGCGCGTCGCTACCGTCCGTCGTACCCGCCGCCGCTACGGTGGGGGCATCATGCGTCTGACGGTCGGCCCCCTGCCTCCCGCCGTGTACTGGCGGCGTCGCGCCGTCGTGTTCGGTGCGGTCCTGCTCTTCCTGGTTGTGCTGCTCTACTCGTGCAACGGGCAGCGCGGCGGCAACGACGCGACCGGCAACGGTCAGCCCGATCCGGGCGTCTCCGGCACGCCGGACCCCACCGGCTCGGTGCTGACCCCGCAGACCGGGTCACCACCCCCCTCGGGGGACGCCGGTACCGGCCCGACGGAGCCATCGGCGACCCCGAGGACAGAGCCGAGCCTCACCAACGACCCGCCCGCCGTCGCGCCGGTGGCCGACGCGGGAACCTGCACCGACCAGGAACTCTCGGTGACCGCCGTGGCGCTGCCCGCGCAGGTGGTCCGGGGCGCCGCCGTCGACCTGCACCTGAAGGTCCGCAACCGGGCCGATCGCACCTGCAGCCGGGACGTCGGCGCGACCGCCCAGGAGATCTACATCAAGTCCGGCGCCGAGGTGGTCTGGTCCTCGGACGCCTGCGGCACCGCCGCCGGCTCGGACGTGCAGTCCTTCACCTCGGGCTTCGAGCGCTCGTACCAGGTCGGCTGGAACGGCAAGGACAGCAGCCGGTGCGCCAACGGGCTGGCGGACGGGCCGACCCCACCGGCCGGGACGTACGAGGTCTTCGCCCGGGTGGGCACCAAGCTGAGCCAGCCGGCGAAGCTCGTCCTCACCGGCTGACCGGCGCAGCATCGGGCCGCCGCCCAGGCGGGACCATCGGGGCGGGGGTCGGTGGGTCAGACGTAGCGTTCGAGGATGGACGCCTCGGCGAGCCGGGACAGCCCCTCCCGTACGCCACGGGCCCGGGCGTCGCCGACGCCCTCGACGGTCTGCAGATCCTCCACGGTGGCACCGAGCAGCCGCTGGAGGCTGCCGAAGTGCAGCACCAGCCGATCCACCACGGCCGCCGGCAGCCGGGGCACCTTGGCCAGCAGCCGGAAGCCGCGCGGACTGACGGCCGCGTCCAGCGCGTCGGAGGCGGCCGGGTAGCCGATCGCCTTGGCGACCGAGACCAGGTCGATCAGCTCGGTGGCGCTGAGCAGATCCAGCTCGACCAGGGCCTCGTCGAGGGTGCGGGACTTCCGGCCGGTGGGCAGGTAGTCCCGGATGACCAGGGTGCGGTCCGCGTCCACGCCGGCCATCAGCTCGTCGAGCTGGAGCGCGAGCAGCCGCCCGTCGGTGCCGAGTTCCACCACGTAGCCGGCGATCTCGTCGGCGATCCGGCGGACCATCTCGAGCCGCTGCACCACGGCCACCGCGTCACGTACGGTGACCAGATCCTCTATCTCCAGCGCGGAGAGGGTGCCGGAGACCTCGTCCAGCCGGAGCTTGTACCGCTCCAGGGTGGCCAGCGCCTGGTTGGCCCGGGACAGGATCGCCGCCGAGTCGTCCAGCACGTGCCGCTGGCCGTTCACGTAGAGGCTGATGATCCGCATCGACTGGCTGACCGAGATCACCGGGTATCCGGTCTGCCGGGCGACCCGCTCGGCGGTGCGGTGCCGGGTGCCCGACTCCTCGGTCGGGATCGTCGGGTCGGGCATCAGGTGCACCGCGGCCCGGACGATCCGGGTGCCGTCGCTGGAGAGCACCACCGCGCCGTCCATCTTGCACAGTTCGCGGACCCGGGTCGCGGAGAACTCGACGTCCAGCGGGAAGCCGCCGGTGCACAGGCCCTCGACCACCTTGTCGTAGCCGAGGACGATCAGCGCACCGGTGCGGCCGCGCAGGATGCGCTCCAGGCCGTCGCGCAGCGCGGTTCCCGGCGCCATCAGGGCCAGGTTGGCGCGCAGCGGATCGCCGGTGCTGCCGCCCCCGGTCACGCTGATGCTGATCGGACGGGCGGGCGAGCCCACGGCACCGGTGCGGGCGTGGGGTGTCGCGCCGGCAGGCTTGGTGGTGTCGCGGTCGACTGGCACGGGCACAGTCTACGGACTGCCCTGCGGTGGGTGCTCCTGTGGTTACTGTGATGTGTCACGATCCCACCACTCGAACCGATCCGGGCGGGATGACCCGAGACGTGGCTTTCATTCCGCCGACGCCCGGGCCGCGACCTGCAACGCCGAACGGACGTCGGCGACCTCGATCACCCGAATCTGCTCCGGGCCGGCACCGGTGCTCGCCGGTCCGCAGCCGGGCGGCACCAGCGCCAGCCGGAAGCCGAGCCGAGCCGCCTCGGACAGCCGGCGGGGCACCGCCCCCACCCGGCGCACCTCGCCGGTCAGCCCGACCTCGCCGATCGCCACCAGGTGCGGCGCGATTGCCAGGTTGAGACCGCCGGATGCGACGGCGAGCGCGACCGCCAGGTCCGCCGCCGGCTCGACCACCCGGATGCCGCCGACGGTGGCGGCGAAGACCTCCCGGTCGTGCAGGGTGAGCCGTTCGGTACGGCGTTGCAGCACCGCCAGCACCATGGCCAGTCGGGCCGAGTCGAGGCCGGAGACGGTACGCCGGGGCGAACCGGCCACGGTGGCACCGATCAGCGCCTGCACCTCGGTCACCAGGGCCCGGCGCCCCTCCATCGCCACCGTCACGCAGGTGCCCGGCACCGGCTCGGCGTAGCGCGTGAGGAACAGCCCGGACGGGTCGGCGAGGCTGGTGATGCCGCCCTCGTGCATCTCGAAGCAGCCCACCTCGTCGGCGGCGCCGAACCGGTTCTTCACCCCGCGTACCATCCGCAGCGACGAGTGCTTGTCGCCCTCGAAGTGCAGCACCACGTCGACCAGGTGCTCCAGCACCCGGGGGCCGGCCACCTGGCCGTCCTTGGTGACGTGGCCGACGAGCACGGTGGCGATGCCGCGTTCCTTGGCGACCGCCACCACGGCGGCGGTGACCGCCCGGACCTGGGTCACCCCGCCCGGTACCCCCTCGGTGCCGGTGGTGGAGATGGTCTGCACCGAGTCGAGCACCAGCAGGCCGGGTTTGACCGCGTCGAGGTGACCCAGCACCGCCGCGAGGTCGCTCTCGGCGGCCAGGTAGAGCTGGTCGTGCAGGGTGCCCATGCGTTCGGCGCGCAGCCGCACCTGGCTGACCGACTCTTCACCGCTGACCACCAGCGACGGGCTGCCGGCACCGGCGGCCCACTGCTGGGCGACGTCGAGCAGCAGGGTGGACTTGCCGACGCCCGGCTCACCGGCGAGCAGCACCACCGCCCCCGGCACCAGGCCACCGCCGAGCACCCGGTCGAGTTCGCTGACGCCGGTGGGCCGGGCGCGGGCCGGTGCGGCGCTGATGGTGGCGATCGGCCGGGCCGGCTCGGCGGGCACCCGGGAGCTGACCACCCGGCCGGAGACGGTGGGGCCGGTGACGGTGCACTCGACCACCGAACCCCACTCGCCGCACTCGGGGCAGCGCCCCACCCACTTCGGCGGCTGATGGCCGCAGGCGTCGCACTCGTACGCGGGCCGGGGCTCACGGCCGGCGGTCCTGCCGCGCCCACCGGCGGCGCCCCGGGCCGGAGTCGATCGGGAGATGCTCACCCGAGCGACGCTAACCCCCGGGTACGACGACGGCGCCGCCGGCATGGGGTCACCACGCCGGCGGCGCCGGAATCCTGTCGTTCGGGCTCAGTGACCGCCCTCGTCCTCGAACCCGGTGTGCCGCTCGACGATCGGCGACGGGGCCGGCGCCGGGGTGAGCGGCACCGCGACCGGCGCCGGGCTGGTGATCTGGTCGCCCCCGCCGAAGTCGAAGTTCAGGGTGATGTTCTCGCCCGCGAGCACGGCCGCGTTCAGCCCGACCAACTGGAGCACCCGGTCACCCTCGGTGTTCAGCTGCACGTAGCTCAGCGGCGGGATCTCGATCCGGGCCGGCTGGCTCTCCGGCGACTCGGTCGGGCTCGGCGACGGCGACCCGTCCGGGGAGGGGGAGCCCTCCGGTGACGGGGAGCCGGTCGGCGAGGGGGAGCCGGTGGGCGACGGGCTGGTCGCCGCGCGGACCGTGGTGAGCACCACCTCGCGGGCGTCCGGCGAGGTGACCGTCACGGTGACCGGCTGCTCGGAGTCGTTGTAGAAGAGCGCGTTCAGCACGGCGTCGTCGCCGGCCCGGTAGCCCTCGACCCCCGGGTACGCGACCAGGACGCTGCGCACGCCGTACTTGCCGTCGCCGGCCTGGAGGTTGACGCCCTGGATCGACGGGACCTTGTTGGCCGTCTCGGAGATCTGGCCGGCGCCGCACCCGGACAGCAGCAGGGCCGCTGCCGCCGCGATCCCGGGTAGCAGTACGGCAGCCCGCCGGGAACCCCTGATCGAGCGCGTCACGTCGGTCCTCCTCGTCACGATCACACCCGGCTACGCCGCCGGACCCGCTGGCCATGCCCGCGCAGACCGCGTTCCAGGGTAGTTGGAGCTGATCGTGGGCCGCACGGCGACCCGGTGCTGCCACCTGCCAGGGTGAGGTTCACACCAGCCGACCGCTGGTGACCAGCAGTACGACGTCGATCAGCGCCACCAGCATCACCGCCCGGAAGGCGGCCACCGGGCGGGCGCCGGCCCGCGGCGAGGTGCGGCTGGCGTACCAGAACCCCGCCGGGATCACCACGGCGGCCGCGATCGCCGCGAGACCCACGCCCGACGGTGGGCCGGGCGGCCCCAGCACCAGCGCGCCGGTCGCCGCGACGAGCAGCCCGACGGCGGCGTACCGGCTGCCCGCCGGGCCGATCCGGTGCGGCAGTCCGCGTACCCCCGTACGGGCGTCGTCGGCGAAGTCCGGCAGCACGTTGGCGAAGTGCGCCCCGGCGCCGAGGAGGGCGGCGGCGCCGATCAGCCAGGCCGGTGGTGCCGGTGCGCCGGGCAGCGCCAGCACCACGAAGCCGGGGAGCGCGCCGAAGGAGATCGCGTACGGCACCACCGAGACCGGGGTCGACTTCAGCGGCCAGTCGTAGAGCAGGGCCGAGAGCAGGCCGATCGTGGCCCAGAGCGCCGCCGTCGGGGTCGTGGTCGACGCCAGCGCCACGGTGGCGACGGCGGCCAGGGCCGCGGCCACCGCGACCGTGCGCCGACTCACCACGCCGGCGGCGACCGGTTTGTCGGTACGCCCCACCGCGGCGTCCCGGTCGGCGTCGAGCAGGTCGTTGGTCCAGCCGACGGCGAACTGGCTGGCCGCCACGGTGAGCGCCACCGTGGCGATCCCACCCGGTGGATGCCCGATCCCGGCCGCGAGCAGACCGGCCACTGTGGTGACCGCCGCGGTCGGTTCCGGATGGCTCGCTCTGACCAGCCCTAACACCGTCGACGACATAACGGAAGTCTGGTCGTTACCGGGTAGTCGTGTCACGCTCGGTGCCATGCCCGATGCCGGCCTGAGCCTGCCCCGCAACGATCCGCGCCAGTACGACGAGCTGGCCGGTGAGTGGTGGCGGCCGGACGGCGTGTTCGCCATGCTGCACTGGCTGGCCGAGGCCCGGGCGGCCCTGGTGCCCCCGGCGGAGCGCCCCGGTGCGCTCCTGGTCGACCTTGGCTGCGGTGCCGGGCTGCTCGCCCCGCACCTGGCCGGCAAGGGCTATCGACACGTGGGGGTGGACCTGACCCGGTCCGCGCTGGCCCAGGCCGTCCAGCACGGGGTGGCGGCGGTCAACGGCGACGCCACCGCGGTGCCGCTCGCCGACGGCTGTGCCGACGTGGTCGCCGCAGGTGAGCTGCTGGAACACGTCCCGGACTGGCGTGCCGCGGTGGCCGAGGCGTGCCGGCTGCTGCAGCCCGGCGGGCTGCTGGTACTGGACACCCTCAACGACACGGCGGTGAGCCGGCTGGTCGCGGTGCGGATCGCCGAGCGGCTGCCGACGGTACCCCGCGGCATCCACGATCCACGGTTGTTCGTGGACGACCGGGAGTTGGTGGCCGAGTGCGCCCGGCACGGCGTCGACCTGCGCATCCGGGGCGTGCGTCCGGGCGTACCCGGACTGCTGCGGTGGCTGCTGCGGCGGGCCCGTGGCGCCGGTACGCCCGCTGGTCAGACCCCGCGCATCGTGCCGTCCCGGTCGGCGGCCGTGCTGTACCAGGGGCGCGGAGTACGCGGCGGATAGCCGACCCCGCTGGGGGGTATGGGAACGTGCGACGAGGGGGGTTCCATGAGCGAGCGGAGTGCGCTGGACGAGGCCCGGCGCCTGGCGCCCCGACTGGCGGCTCGGGCCGCCGAGCACGACCGGGACGGCTCGTTCCCGGTGGACGACTTCGCCGACCTGCGCGAGGCCGGGCTGTTCGGGCTGATGGTCCCCGGTGCGCTGGGCGGTGCCGGTGCGACGTTCGCCGGGTACGCGGCGGTCGCCACCGAACTTGCCCGGGGCAACGGGGCGACCGCGCTGGTGTTCAACATGCACGCCTCGGTCACCGGCGCGCTCGGCGCGGTCACCGAGGAACTGGCCGAGGCGCTCGGCGTACCGCAGGAGGCGCTGGCGGCCCGCGACCGGTTGCTGCGGGCGGCGGCCGACGGCGCGTGGTACGCCGTGGCGATGAGTGAACGCGGTGCCGGCGCCCGGCTGTCGCAGCTCAGCACGGTGTACGAGCCGGTTGAGGGCGGCTGGCGGATCAAGGGCAGCAAGACCTTCTGCTCCGGTGCCGGGCACGCCGACGGGTACCTGGTGGCGGCCCGCAGCGCGGCCGATCCGGCGGTGGTCTCGCAGTTCCTGATCCCGGCCGGTGACGGCGTCACCGTCGAGCCGACCTGGGACTCGCTCGGCATGCGGGCGACCGCCTCGCACGACCTGCATCTGGACGTCACCGTACCGGCCGATCGGCTGCTCGGTGGCGTGGAGGGGCTGGCGCTGGTGGTCGCCCAGCTCATGCCGCACTGGCTGGTGGCCAGCTACGCCGCCGTCTACGTCGGGGTGGCCCGGGCCGCGGTCGAGGCGGCGGCGGAGCACCTGAACGGGCGCAACCTCGGCGGCCTCCCCGCGGTCCGCGCCCGCCTCGGCCGGGCCGACGCCGCCGTGGCGGCGGCCCAGTTGACGGTCGCCGAGGCGGCCCGTCGGGTCGACGAGGCGCCGGGTGACGCGGAGACCAACCGCTGGGTGTGGCGAGCCAAGTTGCTGGCCGGCACCACCGCCGCCGACGTGGCCGCGTCCATGCTGGAGGCGGCGGGCACCTCCGCCACCCGTCGGGGACACCCGTTGGAGCGGCTCTACCGGGACGCCCGGTGCGGATCGCTGCACCCGGCCACCTCTGACGTCTGCGCGGACTGGCTGGGGGTGGCCGCGCTCGGCGGTGACCCGGACCGCGACGGATCGACTCCTCGTTGGTGAGGGTGGGTGGGCCCGAGCAGCAGAAGGAAGGTGGGACCGTGTCCGTACCGGTGATCGCGGGTCTGGGCACGGCTTCGCCGCCGTCGGCCGACCAGCACGAACTCTGGGACAAGTTCTTCTCCCGGCACTTCTCCGGCACCACCCGGGCGCTCGCCGAGCGGATCTTCGAGAACTCGGGCGTGAGCCGGCGGCAGGCGGCGGTCAACCCGTTGATCGAGGACGTCTCCGACTGGCCCACCGAGCGGCGGATGCGGCGCTACCAGGTCGAGGCGTTGCCGCTGGGCAAGGAGGCGGTCGGCCGGGCGCTGACCGCGGCCGGTCTGTCCGCCGGCGACATCGGGTTGTTCGTCGTCTGTTCCTGCACCGGGTACGCCACGCCGGGCCTGGACATCCTGCTCGCTCGGGATCTTGGCATGGCCCCGGCGACCCAGCGGATGTTCGTCGGTCACATGGGCTGTTACGCGGCCCTGCCCGGGCTCGGCGCGGTGAGTGACTTCGTCACCGCGCGCGGCCGGCCGGCGCTGCTGCTCTGCGCCGAGCTGACCAGCCTGCACCTACAGCCGTCGTCGGCCCGGGTCGACACCCAGCAGATCGTCTCGCACGCGCTCTTCTCGGACGCGGCGGTCGCCGCGGTGGTGGTGCCCGGTGGCCGCGGGTACGCGGTCCGGGCCGTCACCGCGGTCACGGACACCTCCACCGCCGACCACATGACCTGGGACGTGACCGACACCGGTTTCCGGATGGGACTGTCGCCGAAGGTGCCGCAGGTGCTCGCGGCACACGTCCGGGGCCTGGTCGACGAGCTGCTCGCCAGTCATGGCACCAGCCGGTCGGAGGTGGACGGGTGGGCGGTACATCCGGGCGGCCCGCGCATCCTCAACGTGGTCGAGCGGGAGTTGGGTCTGCACCCGTCCGCGTTGGACACCTCGCGGGAGGTGCTGGACGAGCACGGCAACTGCTCGTCGCCGACGGTGCTGCTGATCCTCGACCGGTTGTTCCGGGCCGGTCCGCCCCCGCGTCGGGTGGTGATGCTCGCCTTCGGTCCCGGCCTCACCCTCTACGCGGCGCTGTTGGAACGTCACGCCTGACTGGTCGAGGCGACTACGCTGCGGGTATGGACATCGATCCCGGTCACCGGCTGCGGGGTGCTCTGCTGGTCGGCGTCGGCGTCGGCGCGCTGGCCCTCGGTGGTTGGTGGTGGCAGACCGAGGCGCCGACACCGCTGCCGGCGGGAGCGCAGGTCGCGGCGGCACCCGACGGGGGCACCCACTGGCCGGGGGATCCGGTCACCGGCAACCTGTTCCGCCAGGACCCGGGGGCGGCTTCCACCCTCGTGCTGGACGCCGCCACCGGCGGGGTGCTCGTGGATCCGCGTACCGGGGCGGTGCTGCCGTCCGTCGGCGAGAGCGTGGGCGGCGCCTCGGCCGCCGATCGCCAGGGGGTGGCCCGGCCGGGCAACCGCGGCACCGTGGTCTGGAGCGATGAGGCCACCCTGAGCGATGGCATGGGGGTCGTCCGGCTGGCCCGGATCGGTCCGGCCGAGCCGCATCTGTTGAGGTTCAGCTGCACCGGTCCCGGCGAGTTGTTGATCACGGTCACCGGCGCCCGGGCGGCCGACCCGCTGACGGCGGGCTGCGACGGCGCGGTGGTCACGACGGAGATCATCGGTACGGGTGCCCCGGTGCAGGTGACGTTCACGACGGCCGGCGCCGCGCCGCTCAAGCTCGTCGCCCGCCTGATCGCCCTGCCCTGACCGACCCCGCCGGCCAGTCGTGGCCGAACACAAGATCACGCTCGATCCGGGATCGAGCGTGATCTTGCGAAACCCGCACCATCGGCCGCCCGATTCATCCGATTCGGATGCGGCGGGGGGGGGGGGGTGCGGGGGGGGGGGGGGGGGGGGGGGGGGGGGGGGGGGGGGGGGGGGGGGGGGGGGGGGGGGGGGGGGGGGGGGGGGGGGGGGGGGGGGGGGGGGGGGGGGGGGGGGGGGGGGGGGGGGGGCGGGGGGGGGGGGGGGGGGGGGGGGGGGGGGGGGGGGGGGGGGGGGGGGGGGGGGGGGGGGGGG
>NZ_QXEC01000038.1 GCF_003583405.1 Micromonospora radicis | reverse complement strand
CAGGCGCTGCGCGCGTCCCGGGCCCGTGCGGCCACCGCACGCACCACACCGTCGCGGCCCTCGGCCACCAGCCGCCGCAGCGGCGCCGGGTGGCCCGGCTGCGCCAGCCAGGCGTCGGTCGCCTCGACCGTGTCGTCGTCGACCAGGTAGGCCGGGTACGCCAGCATCGCGAACTCCTGCGCCGGCTCGCTGTCCCGGCTGGCCCAGACCTGTCCCACGGCGTCGAAGTACCGCTGCCGGTACGGCGCGACCAGGTCGACCTGGGCCGGGTGGCTGAAGCCCTGCAACAGCGCCCGGTGCCGCCAGTTCGGCAGCGCCTCCGCGCCGGTCAGCTGGGCCCAGACGGCGGCCTTGTTCCCCTCGGTCGGCACCAGCGCGTGCGCGTACGCGGCCTCCCGCTCGCCGCTGGAGGTCTTGTCGCCGGCCAGCTCGGCCTCGATCTCCGGCGCGCCGGCCGCCCCGTTGGCCACCAGCGCCTGCAACACGCTCCACCGCAGCTCGGTGTCGATGGTCAGCCCGGCGGCCACCTGCGTGCCGTCCAACCAGCCGCGCAGCACCGCCAGATCCTCGGCGGACCGGGACGCGGCGACGTACGCCCGCGCCCAGGCCAGTTGGGAGCCGCTGCCCGGTTCGGCGGCGGCGAGGGCGGTCTTCGCGGTACGGGCCAGCTCGGCCCAGCCGGTCGGCGCCCATTGCGGGTCGGCGTAGAAGGTGAGCGCGCTGCTGGCCTGGCGCAGCGTGGCGGTGACCAGGTTGATGTCGGTCTCGGCGGGCAGCCCGGCGAGCACCAACGCCAGGTAGTCGCGAGTGGCGAGTTCGGCGTCGCGGGTCATGTCCCACGCGGCCGTCCAACACAGCGCCCGCGCCAGCGACGACTCGAACCCGGCGATGTGCTGCACCACCGTCGCCATCGACCGCTCGTCCAGCCGCAGCTTGGCGTAGGTCAGGTCGTCGTCGTTGAGCAGCAGCACGTCGGCGGCGGGTACGCCGACGAGTTCGGTCAGCTCGGTCAGCTCACCGTCGATGTCGACCTCGTGGCGTTCCCGGCGCACCAGCCGACCGTCGGTGAGGTCGTACAGGCCGACGCCGATCCGGTGGGTGCGCAGGGTCGGGTACACCTGCGGCGCCTCCTGCCGGACCAGCACCCGCTGGTACGTGCCGTCCGGGCCGATGGTCAGCTCCGGCCGCAGGGTGTTGACCTGCGCGGTCTCCAGCCACTGGGTGGCGAAGGTACGCAGCTTGCGGCCGGAGGCGGCCTCCAGCTCGGAGAGCAGGTCGTCGAAGGTGGCGTTACCCCAGGCGTGCCGGGCGAAGTACGCTCGCAGACCCGCCAGGAACGGCTCCTCCCCCACGTACGCGACCAGCTGCTTGAGCACGCTGGCGCCCTTGGCGTACGTGATGCCGTCGAAGTTGACCTCGACCGCCTCCAGGTCCGGCATCTCACAGTAGACCGGGTGGGTGGAGGAGAGCTGGTCCTGCCGGTAGCCCCAGTTCTTCCGGATCGACAGGAAGGTCGTCCACGCCTCGGTGAACCGGGTGGCGTGGGTGTTGCACCAGTGGCTGGCCCACTCGGCGAACGACTCGTTGAGCCACAGGTCGTTCCACCAGCGCATGGTGACCAGGTCACCGAACCACATGTGGGCCAGCTCGTGCAGGATCGTGTTGGCGCGCTGCTCGTACTCGAAGTCGGTGACCTGCGAGCGGAACAGGTAGTGCGACTCGGCGTGCGTGACGCAGCCGAAGTTCTCCATCGCACCGGCGTTGAAGTCGGGCACCCACAGCTGGTCGTACTTGGGCAGCGGGTACCGCACCCCGAACTGCTCGTGGAAGAAGTCGAAGCCCTGCTTGGTGACCAGGAACAGGTCGTCACTGTCGAGGTACTGCGCCATCGAGGCGCGGCAGAACACGCCCAGGTCGATGCCGTCGTGGCTGTCCCGCACCTCGTGGTACGGGCCGGCGCACAGCGCGGTGATGTAGGTGCTCATCCGCGCCGACTCGGCGAAGTGGACCGTCTTGAGGTCCTCGCCGGCCGCCTCGGTACGCGCCACCGGCGAGTTCGAGACCACCTTCCAGTGCTCCGGTACGGTGGCCCGCCAGGTGTAGACGCTCTTCAGGTCCGGCTGGTCGAAGCAGGCGAAGACCCGCTGCGCGTCCGCCGTCTCGAACTGGCTGTAGAGGTACGTCTCACCGTCGACCGGGTCGACCGAACGGTGCAGCCCCTGCCCCGAGTTCGAGTACGCGAAGTCGGCGTCGACCACCAGCGTGTTCTCGGCGGCCAGCCCGGTCAGCGTCAGCCCCTTCTCGGCCGAGAAGTCGGCCAGGTCGAGCGCAGCGCCGTTGAGCGTCGCGGAGCGTACCGAGTCCGCCGCGCACTCGATGAAGGTGCCGGCGCCCGGCTCGGTGCAGCGGAAGCGCACCTCGGTGGTCGATCGGAAGGTACGACCCCCCGCCGCGTGCACCGCGCTGGACAGATCCAGACTGATGTCGTACCCGGTCACGTCGAGCAGTCTGGCTCGCTCGGTCGCTTCCACCTGTGTCAGGTTGCGCACTCCCGGCACTGTTCGTCTCCATCCCACTCTCGCCGTACGCTGCGGTCCACTTGCCGTCGACCGCTCGTGACGGCCGGTCCGGGCCTGAGTCTTCCATGCGGGGACAGCCGTTGGTGGGCGAGGTCACGCGGTCGATCGGGACCTGACCGGGCCGAAGCCGAGTAAGGATCGAAGGTACGCCGGTTGGCGGCGTCATCGTTGCGAAAGGACCTCACCGTGAGCGAGCGCGTCAGCGTCGACATGTGGTTCGACCCGATCTGCCCCTGGGCGTGGATCACGTCCCGCTGGCTGCTGGAGGTGGAGCGGGTCCGCGAGGTCGACGTCCGGTTCAACGTCATGAGCCTCTCGGTACTCAACGAGGGCCGGGAACTGCCCGAGCCGTACCAGGAGTACATGCGCCTCGGGTGGGGGCCGGTACGGGTCTGCGTCGCCGTGCGGCAGCGGTACGGAGCGGACGCGGTCCGTGCCCTCTACACCGCCCTGGGCACCCGGATCCACCTGGGTAAGGAACAGCTGGGGCCGGAGCTGTACCGGGCCGCGTTGACCGACGCCGGGCTGGACCCGGAACTGGCCGCCGCGGCCGAGGACACCAGCCTCGACACCGCGCTGCGGGAGAGCCACGAGGCCGGCATGCGTCCGGTCGGCACCGAGGTGGGCACCCCGGTCGTGCACGCGCCCGGTCCCGACGGCCGGCAGGTGGCGTTCTTCGGGCCGGTGGTCACCCCGGCACCGAAGGGGGAGGCCGCGGGTCGGCTCTGGGACGGCGTCCTGCTGGTCTCCGGCACGCCCGGCTTCTTCGAACTCAAGCGCAGCCGCGACCTCGACCCCATCTTCGACTGAGGGGTGCGGGGAAGGGCAGGTTCTCAACGCCTCGTGCCTGGCACCGGCCCCCGGCCGACAGTCCCGCTTCGCGCCTGGTGTCGGCACCGGCACCAGGCGCGGCGTCACCGGTGCGTTCACGGACTCGTTTGACCGGGTGTCCGCAGAGATCCGGCGGGCCGTACCCGTGCCCGCCGGCCGCACTCCGCCGCTCGTGGAGGCCAGATGGCGAAGCATCGTGCCCCGGTTGACGATCTCTGGAGTTGGGAGGAGGGCACCGGCCGCGCCGCGCCCCGTTCGGCGACGAACCTGAACTGGCCGGCCCGGCACCCGGAACGCCCCGAGAATCGACCCGCAGCACCCCGCCAGGACCGAGCCGGGCGGCGACCGGCGCCCCGGCAGGATCCCACCGAGAGCGGGCCGGACCGTACCGACAGCTGGCCGGCGCCCCGGCAGGACCGTTCGGGAGGCTGGACGACGGGCGGCTCCCGTAACACCGCCGGGGTGCTGGGCCGTGGCGCGGCGGTGGGCGTGGCCCGGGTCCCGGCCACCTCCCGGTTGACGCCGCCCGGCCGGGAGATCCGCAACGCCGGCCCGAGGTCGGCGCTGACGCGCCGCCCAGCCGGGGCGCCCACACCCGCCGACCGAGTTGGTGCGGCGAGCGACCCGGAGCGTTGACGAGGGCCCCGCTACCGCAGGTGTTGCCAGGGCGCGCCCTTCCTTTCAGCAGGTGGGCTGGGGCGGGTCCGGCTACGGCGCCGGTTCGGACGGCGGTAGCGTCATCGGTCATGACGGTCGTGCACCCGATCACCCGGGCCTGGATCACCACTGGCGGCACCGGAGCGCAGAACTACGACGAGTTCGCCGACGACGCGGAGATCACCGCGATCATCGAGGCGAATCCGCACAGTGCCCTCGGCATCGAGATGCCGCACCGGGCTCCGGAGAGCCTCGGCAAGTCCTTCCTCGACGCGCTGCCGGACGCGGTGGGCCGGCTGGCCGAGGCGAAGGCCGATGGCAGCTACACCCCGGCCGAGCAGGTGGTGGTGCTGTACCGGATCACCGCCCCCGGCGAGCCACCGGCGTACGGCATCTTCGCCATGGTCGACACCGACCAGATCTCCACCCGGGCCGACGAACCCGGCCTGGTGATCCGCAACGAGGACGTCTTCATCGCCAAGGTGCGTGAGCGGGTCGCCCTGGCCGGTGCGCTGGGTCACCTGCTCTCGCCCGTGCTGCTGTTGCAGACCGGACGCGGCGACGAACTGCACGCCGCGCTCGCCTCGGCCACCGACACGGCCGGCGCACCCGCCGCGACCGACACCGACCAGGCCGGGCGTACGCACGCGATCTGGCTGGTCGGGCCCGGCCCGGAGCAGGACGAACTGACCGCGCTGGCCGGCGGCGGCGAGCTGGTCGTGGCCGACGGCAACCACCGCAGCCTGGCCGCCCAGACCGGGCAGCTGCCCCGGTTCCTGGCGGTGGTCACCACGCCCGCCTCGGTGGCTATCCAGCCGTACAACCGCCTGGTCAGCGAGCTGCCGACCACGCCAGCCGAGCTGTTGGACCGGCTGCGCGCCGCCGGTGCGCAGGTCACCGCCGTCGACGCGCCGGTGCGGGTGCCGGCGACCGGCGGCACCGTCGTGCTCCAGCTGCCCGGCCAGGCGTACGCGGTGACGCTGCCGCACACCGGCCCGAGCCGGTTGGAGAACCTCGACCACGCCCTGGTCGAGCGGCTGCTGCTGCGCGACGCGCTGGGGCTGGATCCGGGCGACAAGCGGATCACCTACGTCGGCGGTGACTACCCGGCGAGCTGGCTGGCCGGTGAGGTCGAGGCCGGTCGGGCCGAACTGGCGATCCTCATCGCGCCGGTGACCGTCGACGACTTCGTGGCGGTGAACCTGGCCCGGGAGAAGATGCCGCGCAAGAGCACCTGGTTCACCCCCAAGGCCCGCGGCGGCCTGGTCGCCGCCGAACTGCCCGACCCGGCCTGACGTGGTGTTCGTCCCGTCCGACGCCGCCCCCACGGTGCCGGGCGGGACGGGCCTGACAGACTGCGCGGTATGCGCGTCTACCTGGGATCCGACCACGCCGGTTTCGAGCTGAAGGTGCACCTGGCCAACCACCTCGCCAAGCAGGGCTACGAGGTGGTCGACGTGGGCCCGCACGCCTACGACCCGGACGACGACTACCCGGCCTTCTGCCTGCACGCCGGCACTCGGGTGGTGGCCGACCCGGGCAGCCTGGGCGTGGTGATCGGCGGCTCGGGCAACGGCGAGCAGATCGCCGCCAACAAGGTCGCCGGGGTACGGGCGGCCCTGGCCTGGAGCGTCGAGACGGCACAACTGGGCCGGCAGCACAACGACGCCAACGTGGTCGCGGTCGGTGCCCGCCAGCACACCCTCGACGAGGCCACCGCCATCGTCGAGGCGTTCCTGACCACCGGCTTCTCCGGCAACGAGCGGCACGCCCGCCGGATCGCCCAGGTCGCCGAGTACGAGCAGACCCGCCGGCTGCCCGACCTGCCCTGATCCGAGGGTGGCTTCGGCCGCCGGGGTCAGCGGCGGGGCAGCTCGTCGCGGGGGGTCCAGTTGCGGCGTACCACGACGATCCGCGCCGCCGCCTCGGCCAGCTCCTCCTCGGTGGGGCGGGCCGCGTCTCGGGCCCGCATGGCCGCGGTGACGCTCACCTGTGACGAGCCGGCGCCGACCAGCCCGCGTAGCCCACGCTCGCCCTCGTCGGCGTTGCCGTTGCGCCGCCCGCGGGGCGGTTCGGCGCCGTCGTGCACCCCCGAGGTGGACGCGGCGGCGCCCGCCTCCGCGCCGCCGTCCTGCCCGCCCGGGTGCCGGTGTCGCCGTCGTCGCCGTGCCTCGTCCGCCACGCCCCCGACGGTACCCCCGCTCGGGTGCCCGCGGTCGACCTCTTCGTCCACCTACGGCCCGGGCGGGCCGGACCGGCAGCTGCCGGGCGGGCCGGAAGCGGGCAGGTCAGAACACCTCCAGGGCGGAAGGGGCGCGGTGCCAGCCGAAGGCGGGGCCGGCGTGGGCCAGCGCGCCGGGGCGTAGTTCGCGCAGCCGGCCGGTGTCGGCCAGCGTGGTGAGGCCGGTGCCGCCGAGGAACAGTTCGCCGAGGCAGCGTACGTCGCAGGCCAGGTCGGCGGGGCCGGTCGCGGGTACGCAGCTGGCTGTCTTCGGCCCGCCCTGCAACCGCCACCGGCCGGTGTTCTCCGGCAACAGGTCGTCGGTGACCTCGACGACTACGTCGACGTCGGTGGCGTAGCGTCGCGCGGCCAGCGCCGCCGGCACGTCCACCAGGCGTACCCACAGCGCGTCGACCAGCTGCGGGCCGAGCCGGCGTGGCTCGTCGACCAGCCGGAGCAGGGGCTCGTCCACCGCCGCCCGTAGGAAGGACACCCGCCGGGCCAGGTCGATCGAGAGCAGCATCCGCCAGATCGCCCGGTATCCGGCCGCGCTGCTGGTCACCACCTCGTCGACGGTGGTGAGACCCCTCGGGCCGGTGCCCTCCCACTGTGCCTTGGTGCGGAACAGGCCGTACCCGTCGACGCCGTCGGGGCCTTCGTGCAGCACCACCCGCCGTTCGGTGGCGCCATCGCGCTGCGACTCCGGGTCGACCAGCACGTAGCGCCACCACCGGTCGTCGCGGGCGGACCAGCCTGGGCGGTCGGCGCCGACCCGGTCGTGGATCCGGGCGAGGTCGGCGAGGCGTTCGGTCGGACGGTCCAGCCGGAGCCGGCCCTCGTCGCCGGTGGGTGCGGGTAGCCGTAGCTCGTTGGTGTCACCGGTGATCTGCAGGCGCTGCGCGGCCAGTCCGTAGCCGAACCGGGGGTAGATCCGGCCCTCGCTGGCCCAGAGCACCGCGACCGGTTCGCCGGCCTGACGGATGTCGCGCAGCTGGCGCCGCATCAGCGCGTTGAGCAGGCCGCGCCGCCGGTGGGTGGGCGCCACGCCGACCATGCTGACGTGCGCCGCCGGCACCGAGCCGCCGGGCACACCGAGAGCCCGGGTGAACGCTGCGGCCGTGGCGACCAGCTCGGTACCGTCGCGGATCAGCAGGCCGCGTTCCGGTTCGAAGATCGCCCGTTCGGTCTCGTGTGCCTCGGGTTCCAGGCCGTGATGGAACAGCAGGTTGAGGAGTCGCCCCATCTCGTCGAAGTCTTCGGCGCGGGCGGTCTGGATCGGCAGCGGGGAGGTGGTCACCGGTCGTGTCTATCCGATCGACGCGGGTGCGGCGACCGATTTGCCGGCTGGCTACCCTCGAAGTGTCCGGCGGCGGTCGCGTGCGCCGCGGGTCCAGGGGGAGGGAAACGAGATGGCCGACCAGACGCAGCCGTGGGCGGAGCGGACCGTGGAGGTGCCGCCGCAGTCCGATGCCGGGATACCGCCGCAGCGCGACCCGTTCCGGCGTGGAGTGGCCTCGGTCGGGTCCACCGCGCCGCGTACCGAACCCTTCCCGGCGGTGGAGCACGTACCGACCGGCACCGGCTGGCCGGGGGAGCCCGCGCCCCGCCGGCCGTTGAGCTGGCACGTGGCGCAGCTGCGCAAGGGCGGCGAGTGGAGCGCGGCGGGGGCGCTGTTCGCCTTCGTGTGCTGGGGGATCTGGGCCATCTCCGGCGGCGGCGAACTCGCCGGACCGTTCCTGATCTTCGTTCTGAGCCTGCTGGTGGGTGCGGGGCTCTTCGCGTTGACCCGGCTGCTCGGCCGGGTGGTGCTGGAGCGGCAGCTCGGCCGGGTGCGGCGTAGCGCCCGCGGAGCCCACCTGGTCACCGCGGTCTTCCTGACCGGGCTGGGCATCGCCTACCTGCAACAGACCCAATGGATCATGGACGCCTGGAACTGGCTGACCACCTGAGTCGAGTCGCCGGGCGGATCGGCCCGCAGGGTCGACCCGCCCGGCGGGACCGGTCGCGGCACCGCGACCGGAAGGTCGTCACTCCACCAGGACGGCGTTACATACCCCGCCGACGCCGGTTCATCCGTGACCGCGAACGGATCGACGTCCGGTCGGGTCAGGGGCCGCAGTAGAGCAGCCGGTTCGCGGTGCCGCCGGGCACTGCGCCGACCACGCCCACGGTGGCCCGGCCGACCAGGTACGCGGCCACCTGGGCGGGGCTCCAGGTCGGGTTGGCCTGCAGGGCGAGGGCGGCGCAGCCGGCGACGTGCGCGGCGGCCGTCGAGCCGCCGCTGAGGGTCGCCGTCGCCGTGTCACCGGTGTGCCAGGTCGAGGTGATGTTCGCCCCGGGCGCGTACAGGTCCAGGCAGGAGCCGTAGTTGCCGGACGGTGAACGGGCGTCGGTGGCGGTGGTGCCGGCGACGGTGAGGGCGGCCGGCACCCGGCCGGGCGAGGTGGTGCAGGCGTTGCTGTTCGAGCTGCCGGCGGTCACCACGTAGGTCACCCCCGAGTTGATCGAGTTGGTCACCGCCATGTCGAGCGCGGTGCTCGCCGCACCGCCGAGCGCCAGCAACGCCACCGCCGGCCGGGCCGCGTTGGCGGTCACCCAGTCCACCCCGGCGACCACCTGGGCGACGCTGGCGCTGCCCGCGCAGTTGAGCACCCGCACCGGGTGAAGCCGGACCCGCTTGGCCACCCCGTGCCGGGTGCCGCCGACGGTGCCGGCCAGGTGGGTGCCGTGCCCGTTGCAGTCGTCGGCTGGTAGGCCGTCGACCAGGTCGACACCGGTGCCGACCCGGCCGCCGAAGTCACCGTGGCTGGCCCGGATGCCGGTGTCGATGACGTACGCGTGCACGTTCGGCGCGGTGTTCGGGTAGGCGTACCGGCCGTCGAGGGGCAGGTACCGCTGGTCGATCCGGTCCAGGCCCCAGGAAGGCGGGTTGTCCTGCACACCGGGCACGGTCAGCGTGACGGTCCGGTTCTGCTCCACGTAGGCGACCGTCGGGTCGGCGGCCAGTCGGCGGGCGGCGCGTTCGGGCAGGCGTACCTCGAAGCCGGGCAGGGCGTCGGTGAAGACCCGCTCGACCCGGCCCGCGTACCGGGCGGCCAGCCGCTGCGCGGTGGCCTCGGCCGGTTGGTCCTTGAGCACCACGAGGTAGCTGCCGGCGAGGGCGGTCGGTGCGTCGGCGTACCGGATCTCACCGGTGGTCGACGCGGCGGCGGACCCACCGGTGAGCGCGACCACGACGGCCGCGGTGAGCACGGCGGTGAGCGGTCCGCGGATGGCGGCCGGCCCTCGCCGGTACGGACGGGGGAGTGGCATCGGTTCCTCCTCCTGGCGGCCCCTGCGGCGGGCGGTGGCCCTCGGGCCGGGGCCTCGACGGTTCCCAGGATGGTACCTATTCATTCAAGATTATGGATGCAGTCGGTCGATCGAGCAGTTCGCGGGCGGCGGCGCCCATCGGGTCTGCACGGGTGGGCCGGGCAGCGATCGAGCAGGTCGCCGCCGCTCCTCGCCGCGTCCGACCTGCCCGCGACCGATCGTGGTCGCCGACACCGGCCGCCCCGACGTACCGTCATGGGATGCAGGTGCTTTCCGTGAACGTGGGTAGGCCGCGGTCCAACCCGGCCAAGGGCGGGCTGACCGGCATCGACAAGCGGCCGGTCGACGGCCCGGTCACCGTCGTCGTGCCCGGCCCCAAGGGCACCGGCGAGGTCGGCCTGGTCGGCGACCGGGTCTACGACGTGAAACACCACGGCGGCACCGACCAGGCCGTGTACGCCTACGCCCGGGAGGACCTGGACGGCTGGGAGACCGAGCTGGACGTCACCCTCGGCAACGGCGGCTTCGGGGAGAACCTGACCACCGTCGGCCTCGACGTCAACCAGGCACTGATCGGCGAACGCTGGCGGATCGGGCCGGACGTCGTACTGGAGGTCACCTCGCCGCGGATCCCGTGCTCGACGTTTCAGCACTGGCTGGGGCAGCGTGGCTGGATCAAGCGGTTCACCCGGGCCGCCCTCCCCGGTGCGTATCTGCGGGTGATCGAGCCCGGTCAGCTCCGCGCCGCCGACCCGATCGTGGTCGTGCACCGCCCCGACCACCAGGTGACCGTCGAGTTCGCGTTCCGTGCCATGACTGTAGAACCGGACCTGCTGCCGCAGCTGCTGGCCGCCGCGGCCCTGCCCGAGGCAGAGCGGGAACGAGCCCGCCGCCGCGCCCACCGGTAGGCCCGGTACCGCCGATCCGAACCGGTGCCCGGCCGGTGACCGTTCGGCTAGATGATCTAGGCGAACGGTCAGCAGGTGTCGGGTCTGCCCTCCGCGGCCCGCCCACCGCTGCCGGGGCTCGGCTCGACCGTCGGGCCGGCCAGAGTGTGCCCGTCCGCGATGTCGTGATCAGCGTGAATGCCGGCGACGGCGGTCTCTTCCGCGGCCGGACGACCCCAAGGCCGGCGCGCCACGCCGGCGACTCGACGGTGCGCTTCGATCGCCATCTGTCCAGGTTGGATGATCATTGCTCGTTACGTCGCTCAAGTCGGCGTGATGGCGGAAAGCGTCCACTGTCCTGGGTCGACCGCCGAATAATCTTCCGTTACGGTCCCCCGCCATGAAGAATCCTTCGGGATGGGCCGTGTGGTCCTCCCTGGCGATGTTGACCTCCCGACGCGTGCTGCGGACCTTCGCCGCCGTGGTCGCGGCGCTGGCGATGACGTTCGCCGTCGCCGCACCGGCGCACGCCGCCGACGGCAGCGACTGGCGACTGATCCGGCTCGTCGAACTCAACCCCGGCACCACCGAGGAGGAGATGCAGACCGCGCTCGAAGAGGCTGCGGTCGAACTCGGGATCAGCTACGACGAGATGCTCGACCAGGCTCTGGCCCAGGCCGACGAGGCGGTCGAGGTGGATCCGTGCCTTCCGGACGAGGACGAGCCCCTGCCCGACCCGGAACCGGAGCCGGCAGGGTTCGCCATCGCCTGCTCCTCGACCAGCCCCGGCGTGGTCAACCTCGGCAGCGGTCGCTACAAGGGCGACATCTTCCACTCCTGGGCGCGCACGGCCAAGGTCGTCCACAACCATGTCGGCATCTACTACAACACCTCGACCGTGGTCGAAGCCCCCGGTGGCACGACGAACAGCAGGTCGGTCTCCGCATCGACCCACCGCGTGCAGCTTCCGGTCTACAAGCTGTCCGTGAGTACCACCCAGACCAACCGTGACATCGCCGCGAACTACGCGTACAACAATCTCCGCAACAAGGCGTACGACAGCAACTTCGCCTTCAACAAGACGTCGTCGGCCACCAAGTTGAACTGCTCGGAGCTGGTCTGGCGGGCGTACAAGAAGTCCACCGCCAACATCGACCTCTCCTGGTCCTGGGACCCCTTCGCCGTCTACCCGAACGACATCAAGGGCTCCTCCAAGACCGTGACGTACTACACCCGTACCTCCTGACCTGGCCGATCCAGTGTCGCGTGACCCCGGCGTACGGGGTCACGCGACACCCCCCTCTGGAGACCACGACATGCCGTTCCGGAAAGCCCTCGCCCTCGTCGGCGCCTGCACACTGATGCTGTCGGCCTGCTCGGCGGAGCACGATCCGGCCGGGCAGAACAAGCTCGAAGCCGGACTGCTGGCCGCAGCCGAGGCACGGCTGGGCGACACCTTCTTCGCCGTCTACCTCAGCCCACAGAACAACGCCAAGTCCTTCGCAAGCGTCAAGCGGAACCCGGCGTACGTCGTGCTCGTGCAGCCGGACGGCAGCTACCGGACCATCAAGACCGGCGGTATGGACCTGGGCCGGTTGACCTGGTCGGAGGCCGGCCTGTCCTTCGCCGACGAGGAACAGGACTACCTACTAGGCGACGACGGACTGACCACGTACCCCAGCCCGAAGACCGACCTCCAACAGGCCGCCTTCGCACTGCCCGACGGCGGGGGGTTCGTGGCCGTCTACAACGAGGGGTCACCCGAGGAGGGGCGCTATGCCAACCAGGTGGTGACGACGACGGGAACCGGCTCGACGCGCTACCGGGTCGAGGGCAACTACTTCACCAACGCCCTCTGCGACGGCGTCGTGTACGGCATCTCGCAACAATCCGGCGCCCACTCCGCCGAATCCGCCACCCTGCCCGGGCTGCGCTCGCACACCGATCCACAGCTGGAACCCGAGATGCTCGCCCGGCTGTACCCAGCTGTCGGGGACGGCGACGAGAAGGTCATCGGCTGGCGCCCGGCCTTCGACACCGGCCCGATCGTCCACCACCTACCCTGCGAACAGGGCAGGATCGTGTTCCTCTCCGCGTACCAGGACGCCGACGGGTTGCCGCACACCGCGATCGTCACCTGGGACACCACCACCGGGAAGTACACCGAGCGCCCGCTGGTCGACGACGCCGGCCGACCACTCGACCGTACGCAGCTGGAAGCCATCAGCTACGACAGCGGCTCGCTGCGCGACGGCAAGCTCGAATGGTTCGGCACGGCGGGCGACATCATGGCCACCGACCTCGCCACCGGCGTCACCACCCGCCGCTTCGCCACCGGCTACGGCCCTCAGGGTGCCCAGGTGGCGTTCGCCCCCGAATCGATCTACGCCCTCGGTGACCCCGTCGACCGCCAGACGCCCGTGACACTCAAGGAGTACGACCGCGCCACCGGCGAGACCGTCAAGTCGTTCACCCTCGACGGCATCAGCGAACGCCTCTCCCTCAGCCTCGTCATCCGCGGCGTGGCTGTCCGGCCCCCGGCCTAACGGAGGCGCCCGCCCCGCTGGTCTCGATCATCACGCTGTCCAGCGACACCGGGCCCGCCGGGCCGTACGTCCTGGCGGGCCTGCTCGTGGTCACCGGCGTCGGGCTGCGCATCGAAGCCGCGCTCCGGGACCTCCGGCCGTGACGCCGCCAGGCACGCTTGGCCCGATGGGCAATGGTCGTTGGCTTCGCGTGGTCGCCGGGCGCACGGTGCGTCGACGCCAGGGTGAACCCTCCCGCGTGGCTGCCTGAGCCACCGCCCGACCTGGGCCGGAGTTCGTGGAGCGGGCGACGGGAATCGAACCCGCACCGTCAGTTTGGAAGATCGTTCCCGGCTGTCATGATCTGCCCGGATCGCCTGGTCAGCGGGACTGTCGTGGTGCCCGATCATGACCGCTGTCGACCGTCTGGGACACGGGTTACTGGCACGTGGCTGGCACGGCTGGGCGGTGGGCGCGTGGTTGTCCGGCGGCGTGTGGCTTACCGCCCCTGGCCTCTTGGGCCGGGGGCGGCTTGCCGTGCCGCCGGCTCTCCGCGCGGCCGAGTGACGCTGGTGTCGGTGCTGACCGTGCGACAATGGGCGGCGGTGTGCTGGAGGAGGTGGGTCGTGATGTCGAGTAATGCCGAGCGGATGCCCGAGTGGCCGACCGCTGAGCATGTGCCGGTGGAGGAGTTGGCCCGCCGGCAGGGTGTGCGGCCGGTTGCCTCCGTCGATGACCTGGCCCGGCCGGACCTTTTCGAGTCCGACGAAGAGTTGGACGACTTCCTGGCCGACCTGTACGCCTCCCGGCGGGCCAGCGCGGCGTGAGCCCGGTCGTCCTGGACACCGACGTTGCGTCGGCGATCCTGAGGGGTCGGCTGCATGACCGGCTTCGTGCCCGGCTGGCTGGTAAGACTCTGTGCATCACGTTCGTCACGCTCGCGGAGTTGACCAAGTGGACCGTGCTGCGGAGCTGGGGGCCGCGCAAGCTGGCTCACCTGGCGCAGTGGCGATCCGGCGTGGTGGTGTTGCCCTTCGATGAGGCGGTGGCGACGACCTGGGGGCATCTCCAGGCGCGGGCGCAGCATCGGGGGCGACCCCGCCCGACGAACGACTCCTGGATTGCGGCCTGCTGCCTGGTCGAGCGGCTTCCGCTAGCGACCTTCAACAGCAAGGACTACGCCGACTTCGCCGAGTACGACGGCCTACGCCTGTTTGACGTCTCGTAGCTTCACCGGACCCGGCCCGCCGCGACCGAACCGCGGTGCCTGGTCCTGGCGGTAAACGGCCAGCCGAACCCGTCCGCCCGGTGGCAAGCCGCGGAGCGGCGCGGCAGCCGATCGCCCCGGCCTCGACGGCGGCCAGCCACCCCGCGATCGTTCGTCTGCGCTGCGAGTACAGGTCCGGACAGCGCAGGCCCCGAACCTCCGGTACGGTCCGCCGGATGAAACCTGCTGCGCGGCGTACCTCCACCATCCGCATTATCGGCAACGTCGCCCTGGTCGCCGGACTGCTGGTCTCGGTCATCACGCTGTCGAGCGACGCCGGATCGGCTGAGCCACACCTCCTGGCGGGCTTCCTCGTCGCCACCGGGATCGGGCTGCGCATCGAAGCCGCGCTCAGAGATCTCCGGACATGACCACCTGAACCGAAGTGCCCGCCGCGCCGGCCGATGCCGGCCGGAGGCCGCCAGCAGGCCGAGTGCGGCGGGCGGGCCGCGCTTGCGCGGCCCCTTGATCCTATTGAGAGTGTTTCGGCAACCCACAGAGTTCTAGCGCGTCCTCCGTCGGCTGATATGCGACACGCGTCCGCGGTTGCGGTAGTGGTTCCGTTTGGTGCCGTTGGTTGCTGTACTTCGCTGCGGTACCCCGATCCCCCTGCCGGCCATCGCTTCGACGTCCCTAGCATCCCGGAGCGCCGACGCCCCGCCGGAGGCCCCGCCCTGGGCTGCATCACCTTTCCCGCCACGTTCATCTCGCCGACCGCCGTCGCAACCGGCGGCGGCCTCCATCTGGTAAACAGGACCCGCCGAGAGTAGGAGGACACCTTGAGCGACCAGTCCCCAGACACTAACGACGAGGACTACATTCAGGAGGACCGGGATATTGAGGAGGCGGAGCCGCAGCTCGATGACCAGTACGGCAATGATCCTGTCGGCTTCTGGGAAGAGAAACAGCGAGACCTAGTCTCGAGCGCTGTCGACTACAACCTATTCTCGCTCTCGGGTCTCGTCCGATCCAAGAAGATCGACTTGTCTCCTAAGTATCAGCGACGGAATCGCTGGACCGACAAGCGAAAGTCTCAACTAATCGAGTCGTTCTTGATGAACGTGCCTGTGCCGCCAATCTTCCTTAATGAGGACGAGTATGGGCGGTATTCGGTCATCGACGGCAAGCAGCGACTTACAGCGATCAACGACTTCCTCGTTGGGCGCCTTCGCCTTACCGGCTTGGAGGTATTCGCGGAGCTTAACGGCAACGTAATTGAGGAGTTGCCGGGGACGCTACAGACCATCCTTGAGACGCGAGCGGCGATCCGAGCCATCATCATTCTCAGACAGTCGGACCCGGACGTAAAATACCAGGTATTCCAGAGGCTGAACACGGGAGGAATCCGCCTCAATCCTCAAGAGATCCGAAACAGCGCCTGGCCTGGCGCCTTAAACGAGATGGTTCTTACCGAGTCCGCGTCTAGCCTTTTCCACCAAGCTCTGCGTGTTGGCGATAAGCATAAGTCCGCCCTCTACAAGGAGATGCGGGATGCCGAATTTGTTCTGCGGTATCTCACCTTCAAAGACGACTGGGAGACCTTCAAGGGGGGCATGGGACGCCGTCTAGATGAATTCATGGCCAAGAACCACGCGATGCCACCTACCGACGTCGAAAAGCTAAGGATCCACTTCAGGCAGGCCGTCCAGAAGTCCGTTGCGGCCTTCGGGGAGTACGCCTACCGACGGTGGATGCCAGAGAAGGCGCAGTGGCGAAAGCCGGTGCTCGCATCGGCTTTCGATGCAGAGATCTTCGGCGTGCAAGATTTCGAAGCATCCAAGCTAGAGCAGAAGCAAGCTGAGTTGATCGCCGGTATTAAAAAGTTGTTCGAGAACCCTGACTTTCGGGTGGCAATCGACTCAGCAACAAACACGCCCAGCTATTTCCGAGACCGCATCCGGCTTGTCCGCGACATGACCGCCTCCATTGTGAGCTAACACATGGGGGCGCTCGAGGATTTGAGAAGTTCCCTTACTGCCGTAAGAGCACTCGCAGAGATGGAGGGACGTTACAACGATCCGCCAGAGGTTGACGACCGACCCGCGTGTTTCGGCCTACGCGGGGCCTGCACCGTTCTTACCGTCGCTTGCTTTGAGTCCTTTCTGCGGACTCTGTTCGAGGAGCAACTCGACCGACTTCGCCATGAACGGATTCCGCTCTTGCGCTACGGCGACAAGCTGAGGACCGTCGCAATCTACGCCTCACTCGAATTGGCAATGAAAGGTGATCATCGAACCCGAGGGTCGGAAAAGGTGGATCGGATACCCGATGTGCTTGCAGCGGCTAAGGCCATCGTTGCCGATTCATTTCTTCCTCGGGCCTTATCCTCAACCGGGAATAACCCGGACCCAGATTGCGTCAAGCGGATGTTTAACTCTGTAGGCTGCAACGACATTTTTGGAAGGATATCGCACCCGTTCAGCAAAGTCTGGCCTCAGCCCGTGTCACTCGACTACTGCAAGGAGAAGCTAGAGAGCTTGGTATTATCTCGTCACCAAGTGGCCCACACCGCAGATGCCGCCCACGTTCTCCGTTCCGAACTCACGGAGAATGCACTGTTTGTTGAAACGCTGGCGGTTGTGTTGTCAGTGCAGCTCGAGTCCCACGTCGACGCCTTGATTACCACTGCCCGCGCGGCTCATTCCCTCGAAGACCAGCTTCATCCCTGACTATCCGTGTGGCCGAGACACACCGCCTCGTATAAAAGGATGGGTCAGTTGCGGCACCCACTGAAGACTTGGCATGCGAGCCGTGGTGGCTGTATCAATCGACACTAGGTCCGCCTCGCAACCCGGCCCCGTGTGACGGACTACAGCACGTAGCAAGCCCCGGGCCAGCCCCGTTGCTACCAGCGGCCCGGGACTTCGTCACACTTCCGCGCAGCCGGCGATCTGGAACCGGCGCGCTGCCGACCGAAGGCCAGATGCGCTGCGGCGGACCATCGGTCCGGCCTGGGTTCGGCGGCGCGAGCGGCCCGCGGCGCGGGCGGCATTGAACCTGTATCGAAACTGCGGCCTAGATAGCGGTGCCGTGCTCCGCGTATGTGGAACCACCGTTGCTGTGTGCGGCGATCGCGGCCCGGATCCTACGAGCGAGTCGGGGCGGGCCGTGCTGTTCCAAATCGCGGGCAGAAACGTAGCGCCATTCGGTGAGTTCCCCGTCTTCGAAGCGGATGGCACGTTCTTGGTCTTTGGTGAGTGTTCCGCCGTCGAAGATGAAGAGGAGTTTGTCGCCTTCGTGTTCGGCGGGTGCCCAGTCCACGACCAGCATCCGTCCGAGGGGCAGCTTGAGGCCTAGCTCTTCTCCGACTTCGCGAATGCAGGCAGCGCGGGGTGATTCGCCGGGTTCGACGTAGCCGCCGGGGATGTCCCAGTGTTTCTTGTAGCTGGGGCGTACGAGCAGCACGTGGCCTTCATCGTTGAGGAAGAGAGCGCCTGCGGCGACGCGTGGGGTTGCCACGGGTGGCATCTCGTTGGCCGTCACCAGGGCAGCCTAGATGGGCTGAGGTCAGTCGAGCACCTTGAGTCGGCGGGCGAGTCTGACCAGTTCGGTGGAGGGTTTGCCGCGTTGGCGTCGTACCCAGGTGAGGGCGAGTTGGCGGCTGAGGAAGTGGTGGCGGACCTGTTCGGGTGCCATCTGTTCGGCATCGAGCAGCGTGGCTTGGGCGTCGTCGACCCGGTTCCATGAGCTGTACGCGCGGGCGACCTCCAGGGCGTGCCGCACTCGCCGTTCCATGGGTAGGCCGGTGGTGTCGACACGGGGGCCGAGGTCAATGGCGACTTGGAGGTCCCCCAGCTCGGCGGCGGTGGCGACGCGGTGGATGGTGACGTTCGTTGGGCCGAAGGCGGTCCAGAGGTGGTTGGCGTCGGTGCCGAGTGTGTCGGCGGCCTGGTGGGCTGCGGTGAGGAAGGTGCGGGTGGTGCCGGCGTCGTTGGCGCGTGCGGCGGCCATGGAGCCGGACAGGAACAGGGTGCCGTAGACGGACAGCAGCGCGGGGGTTGCGTGGCTGAGGTGTGGTTCGAGGTATCCGGCGGCGTCTTCGGTGAGGCGTACGGCTTCGGTGTAGCGGCCGGTGGCGAGTAGGGCGTGGCCGACGGAGCGGAACAGGGAGCCGGTGACGAGGGGGTCGCCGGTGGGTCGTACGGCGGACAGGCCGCGGTCGGCGGCGATCCAGGCGAGGTCGGCTTCCCCGAGTTTGGTGAGCTGGGTGGCGGTGAGTTGGTAGGCCAGGCCGAGGAGTCGGCGGGCGTCGTCCTGGGCGTCTCCGTCGTGGTGGTCGGTGGCGGCCTGGGCGCGGTGGAGTAGGTCGGGTAGGTGGCTGGTGACGTACCCGAATCGTGAGTCCTGGTAGGCGTCCCAGAGTGCGCCGACCTCTTTCCTGAGCACGGCGACGCTGGGCGGCTCCGCGTCGGTGCCGCCGCCAAACGGGGCGAGAGCGCGGTAGTTCATCAGGGCGGCGCGCAGCGTGGGGACGGTCTGGGTGCCGCTGTCGGCAGTCCAGTCGAGCAGGGAGGGTTCGCCGAGGAGGTCGCCGAGGGAGATGTCCAGGACTTCGGCGAGGGACTTGATGACGGACAGGCGGTCAAGCTCGATCCGGTTGTTCTCGACTTTGCCGAGCCAGTCGGCGGTACGGCCGATGAGTCCGGCGAGGACTTCTTGCGACAGGCCGCGTCGACGGCGGTACCAGGCGACGCGTTCGCCGATGGTCAGGGTGTTGGTGGTCCCGTGCACCGGTTCACTGTCTCCCCTCGGTCGGTAGCGACCCCGGAAGGATTTTCCGGGTCGATGGGCGGTTCGTGCCACAGCCTGTGTTCATGACGGGGCTGAACGTATCGACCAACTGCCAATCCTGCTCCGGTGCGGGCTGGAAGTACACCCTCGCTCGCGCTGAGGTCCGTGGGATCGGACGAGGCGCGGAGCGGACTCGGTCGCTGGCCCGGCGGTCCTGTCTGGACTGTGCGGGGTCCGGTCGTTCGGTTTCCTGCTGAGGCTGGCCCGGGGTGGGTGCTGGCATGGGACCGCGACCCGAACGACGGTCCCGACTGAGCCCGCCCGCCTCGGTGCCTCGCAGGCCGGAACCTCGTCCGCCGGGTGTCCCGAACCCGGGTGACCTGGTGTTGCTGGACGGTCGGGCGTCGGTGCAGTTCGGCGGGGACCGGGCGCTGTGGCTGCGGGTGTCCTCGATCGGTGATCGGCCGACGTATGACGGCTGGGTGTGGCTCACCGGCTACGCCATCAACCCGACGACCGGGGAGGCGTTGGCGCGGCGGGAGGTCTTCGCGCAGATCGCCGGCCTCCAGATCAACCCCAAACCCGCCGACCCGTCGGGAACAGCACGGCGGACGACGAGGAGGCGTGGTGTTTGACCTACGGGTACGACTCGGCGCGGTACTGCGCATCGAGGCCGCCGACCGCTACCGCCCAGCCGACGGGCCGGTGATGCTCCGGGTCACCGGGGTTCGCCTGGTGCTCAACCGGCCCGAGCGGGAGCAGTGGATCTGGGTCGAGGGCACCAAGGTCACCCCACGCCACCAGCGCGGCGAACGCACGCAAGTCCTGGTGCCGACGCGGTTGTTCGCGCCGAAGGGTGAGACGCAATGACCACGTACCTGTCGGGGGCGGTGCGGGATCAGTTGCGGGCCGCACAGTCGCAGCTTGACCGGCACACACCGTCGAGCGCGGACGGGCGTTGTCCTGTCTGCCGCGTAGATGGTCCGTGTCCTCAGCGGCGGGCGGCGTTGCGGGTGTTCGGCCGGTACGGCTGCTTGCCGCGTCGGTGGCCGGGCGCGACTCGTCCGGAGCGGGTGGAGGCGTCGGCGTCCTGGTCGGGGTGGTTGGCCGCTGAGGTGGAGCGTGTGACGCCGAACGGCTGAGCTGACTTGTTCTGTCATGCAAACAACTCATAAGCTGCTGTAATTCATGCAGCGTTCATAGGTGGGGTGGCCCGCGATGGCGTACGAGATTCCGACGCCGAAGTACCTGCGCGTGTTGAACACGCTGCGGAAGCGCATCGAGGACGGCGACTACGCGCCCGGTGCGGCACTGCCGTCGGAGAACCAACTCTGTACGGAGTTCGGGGTGTCCCGCCCGACGGTGCTCAAGGCGCTGGGCATCCTCAAGCAGGACGGCTGGATCGAGTCGCAGCAGGGCAAGGGCAGCTTCGTACGCGGCCGACCCTCCGCCGGCCGCACCTCGCCGGAGTACGCGCGGGACGCGGTCGAGCTGGACGAGACCGGCGACACCGAGATCCTGCACGTCGGCCCGGTCCTCGCCACGCCTCGCATCGCGGCCGACTTGAAGATTCCTGAGGGCACGCCGGTCTACGAACGGCGTCGACGGACCGTCACCGAATTCGGGCCGGTCGACCTGATCGCCACCTTCGTCCCGGTGGACATCGCGGTCGGCACGGACATCACCAAGCCAGAACCCATCCCGGGCGGCCTGCTCGACCTCATCGCGCGCCAGAAGAGCCTACGGGCCGACTACGCTACCGAACGCATGACCGCGCGCCGGGTCAGCCCGGACGAGGCCGATGCCCTGGACGTGCCGGCCGACGAGTCGGTGATGAGCGTCGTCATCACAGTGCACCAGGCGTCCGGCGACCCCATCATGACCTCGGTCCTTGTCATGCCGGGCAGCCGTCACGAGATCGAAGACACCTACGCCATTTCCTGACGATGGCAAGGCGCCCTTGTATAGGCCGCTTGAAGGAAACCGCCGGACCTGAGCACACTTCGGCCTTCCAGCCAAGGTGCGACCCGCCGCGCTGACGGTAGCGGGCAGTTAGTTCACTGGAGTCAACTGCGAGAGCGCAAGGCGTCGTAGTCCGCGAGGGCCGACCGGGTGCTTTCTATTGCTGATTGAAGTCGGTCCGCGTATCTGTTGTAGACCGCTGATTCGCCTAGAGCGCGTAGGCGTTCGAGAGGCAATCCCGCTTCTTTGAGCAAGGCGACTCGTGTGAGATCGTACACTGATTCGCTGAGCCAATAGATGGCCGAGCTATCGAATTGTAAGCCTCCCATGTCGTCGAGATGAGTTAGCCTGTTACGCATCCCGGCTACCGCCATGGACCACTTTCCGTGATCCTTAATTAGGCCATTCAGTGCAGGCTTGGCATCCTTAAACAAATTTCTCAGCCTGCTGCCAAGGCTCGGTTCGTTGGCATATCTGAGGATACTCTTCAGCCACTCTTGCTCGTCCGGGGTGGCCATGCCGTTGATAGCCTTCTCGGAACGTCGAGCAAACTCCTGCGGATTTAGCTTGGTTCCGCTTCCGGTGAGTCGATGGAGGGACTCTGCCGCCGCCGTCATATTCAGGAACCGATTCTCGACGTACATCTTGGATCGGTAACGAGAAGACATGAGCGAGCCAAGGACGGGATTGAATGTCGGGGCAGTCCTTAGCCATCGTGAGATCATGGGCAATCCCCCTACCTCGTCAAATGCTAGCAGCATGCGGTGCTGCTTAAGGGGGCTTACGCCCTCCTTGCGGGCGGGGTTAAGCTGGGAGGCGCGATACTCAATTTGCTTAGGCGCCTTGAAGGCCCTTCCGTTTATGGCGCGTTCGGGTGTGTCTTCCCGCCCGAAGTGTAGGGAGCGAATACCGCACGGGCGATCGGTGCACACGGTCACGAGGTCTTGGATCCGACTGATCTCGGTAAGTAGGTCTTCGTGGGGCGTCGGGTTCGGGTGTTCAATCATCAAGTAGGGCTTGCTGCGCATGTGAAACTCGGTAATAAGGTCGCCGCCTGAGCTGGCCGAGATTCCCAGTGTCAGCCTTCGGTTAGAGCATTCTTCGACCTGGCTAGGGATGAGTTCCAGTTTCGCGTTAGTGCTAGCCCACCTACTCTCTTCGTATTTATGGTGAACCTCGATTATCGACTTTCCCACCCAGATGGGGAGGTCATCGAACGTCACAACAGCAAAATCGAAGGAGAGTTCATCGTCAGACGCAAAGTGGTGGCCAAGCCACAGGCTCTCGATTCGATACTCTTGGGTCCTAACTCCTGGTGCACTTCGTGAGCTGTTTCCCGGATCGCAGTTGTCGAGTGTGATCCTCTTGTTGCCGATGAACCCTACGATCCTTGGGTGGTGCTGAGCGTCGTCGAATGGGTGATCTGAAAAGTCACCAACAAGTGACAGTCGGACTCCGTCTTCGTGGTTGAAACTGAGGTGGCCGCTTAAGACGTTCTCCGAGTGTTCGGGGAGCCAGAAGGCGCCCATGCCCTCAAAATCTTCCAAAACTGTCACCTCATTGTCTTGCGTGCCGGTCGAGTAGGGTCAACCTACTGGCCCCCTGTCGAGAAGGCATCACCGTTCTTGTGGAGTTGTGGGGGTCGGAGTTGACCCTCTGGGTTGCGGGCCTGGCATGTCGTCGGGGAGATGCGTCAGCGTCGGGACATCCCGATCCGCGTATCGCGCTCCGATCCACATTCGACCTTGCTTGTGCTTACAAGCTGACGTAGCTTGTTAGCTCAACCGGTTGTCAGGGTGACGGCTGGTGAGGCTAGGAGGCTGCCCACGTGGTTCCGATGACGTTGAAGGTGCCGGTCCCGTCCGAGTACGTCTTCCCCGCCGGGGCGCTGTGCCTCGGGGTCTCGCCGCAGATCGACTTCGAACGGCGTGGTGAGGCGGACAACCAGGCGCGGGACAAGGAGACCGGGGAGCGGGTCTGGGTGGTGCGGGTGATGGACCTGGACCCGGAGGCCGGGAAGTTCGGCCGGTCGACTGAGGTGAAGGTAAAGGTGGTGGCCGCGCAGCAGCCGGTGCCGCCGCCGTCGACGGTGCCAGGTTACCCGCCGGCTGTGGAGTTCGAGGGCTTGACCCTGACTCCGTACGTCGATTCGCAGCGGTGCAAGCCGGGCCGCTCGTCGGGTGACTGCCGCTCCCGGATGGCGTACTCGCTGCGGGCTTCGGCATTGCGGCCGGCGTCGTCGGCGCCGGGTTCGGTGGCTGCCTGATCATTTCGTTGCGCGCGGGGCGGGTCGTTTCCCCGCCAAGAGTCCCGGCCCGTCCCGCGCTCTCCCATCCCTCGTCTTGTGAAGGAGGGCGTGATGCCCACCGTAGTTCACCCTGCCCTGATCGCTGCGGTGCCGCTGCTGGTCGGGGCGCTGCTCGTGGTGGTCCGCACGAGCTTGGCCGACCTGCGACACGCCTACCGGGAGGTGGAGGCGGTCATCCGGTCGGTGCTGCGGTTGCCGCCGGCTCCCGGCCTGGTCTACGCGATTCGCTGCCCCCGCTGCTCGCAGTGGGTCAAGCCGCGCCGGTTCGACCTGCGACGGATGTCCTGCCGGGCCTGCATCACCACCCTCGGCCGTGGTCAGGGCGGTGGCCTGTGCCTCTGATCAACATCATTCCGGGGGACAAGATCCCCGTGGCACCGATGAATGTGCGTCTGCCGGCGTGGCGGGTGCCGGGCTGGCTGCTGGTGTTCTGGTGGCTGGCCCGGGGCCTGCTCCGCCTCACTGTCCTAGCGGTCCGCTACTGGTGGCTCACCACCCCGGCCGCGCTCGCGCTGTGGGTACGTGCCGAGTTTGACGGGCTGGTCCTGGCGGGCGTCGTCACCACGCTGGCGGTCGGCTGCTTGGGGTGGTGGCGGTGGCATCCGGTTTCGTGGCTGCGGTTCGGCTGGTATCCGCTGGTTGCTCGGGTGCGGGCGTTGGTGGCGTATCGGCCTCGGTGGGCGTCGGTCATGGCCACCTGCGGCCTGGCGACCGCGTTCGGCGGTGACCGCTACGTGCCCCGGCTGGTCAAGGTGCGCTGTGACCGATGGGGCGACGAACTGACCGTGCGCATGCTTCCCGGGCAGATCCCTGACGACTGGGGCCAGGCGCCCGAACGTCTCGCGTACGCGTTCCGGCAGCACACCGGGCAAGCCCGCTCCACCGACCGTCCCGACCGGGTGGTGGTCCGGTTCATGCGCCGCGACCCCCTCGCCGGCATGGTCGCGCCGCTGCCGGTGGCGGACACGCCGGACCTGGGCGGGTTGCCGCTCGGTGTCCGGGAAGACGGTGAGCCGTATCGGCTGCGGTTGGCGGGCTCGCATGTGCTGATCGCGGGGGCGACCGGGGCGGGCAAGGGGTCGGTGTTGTGGTCGCTCATCCGGTCCCTGGCCGGTGGTGTGCGGTCGGGCCTGGTGGAGGTGTGGGCGTTCGACCCGAAGGGCGGCATGGAGTTGGCGGCGGGGGTGCCGCTGTTCGCCCGGTTCGCCTACGACGACCCCGACGGCATGGCCGGCGTCCTCGACGAAGCCGTCAAGCGGATGCGGCTACGCGCATCCCGGCTGCGCGGTATCACCCGCCAGCACGTGCCGACGGTGGAGGAACCGCTGCTGGTCCTGGTCATCGATGAGCTGGCCGCGTTGACCGCGTACATCACGGATCGGAAGGTCCGGGACCGGATCAAGGAATCCCTCGGACTCCTGCTCTCCCAGGGCCGCGCGGTCGGGGTGCACGTCATCGCCGCGTTGCAGGACCCGCGTAAGGACGTGCTGCCGTTCCGGGACCTGTTCCCGACCCGCATCGGCCTGCGGCTGACCGAGCCGGAGCAGGTGGACATGGTCCTCGGCGACGCCGCCCGCGACCGAGGCGCCCTCTGCGACCGCATCCCCGAAACACAGCCCGGGGTGGGGTTCGTCGTCCTCGACGGTGTCCGGGAACCCGTCCGGGTCCGGTTCGCCTACCTCACCGACGACGACATCCGCTCCCTCGGCCGCACCTACCGCCGCCTCAACCACCCCACCCATGAGAAGGGGGTGACGGCGTGAAGACCACCGCGCAACGGATTGAGGGCGTGGTCCTGGTCCTCATCGTCCTCGTCGTCGGCGGACTCGCCGGAGCAGCGTCGTTCACGCACGTGCATGACTGGACGATGGCGAACTCGCCGGCCGGGACGGGGGACTGGTTCGGCTGGGCCAACGCCGCCATCTCCGAACTCCTGCCCCTGGCCGCGCTGCTGACCATCCGCCAACGCCGCCGCACCGGCGGCCCCATCGGCTACCCGATGTTTCTGCTCGTCTGCGCCGTCTCGCTGTCCCTGGCCGCGCAACTCGCCGTGGCCAAGCCGGGCCTGTCCGGCTGGCTGCTGTCCGCCGTGCCCGCGCTGGCGTTCCTCGGCCTGTCCAAACTCGTCTTCTCCACCGCACCCGTCCCGGCACCGGTCGCCAAGCCGAGCGACGACCGACGCGCTGACGTGCCGACTAGACCCGACGAAGTGCCGATGCCCTTCAACGACGACCAGCCAGCCGGCGGCGATGCCCTGTCTACGCGGATCAACGGCGACCAGGCGGCGACCGTCGTCCGGAATGTCGACGGCGAGCAGTCTCGTCCGGCGGTTCTGCGGCCGGTGCCGTCGATCGAGCGGCGTCCCGGTCTGGTGCCCGTCCCTGCGGCGGCGTTCACCCCACGCAACGGCACCCCCACCGGGTCGGAGGGTGACCGGTGAGCCAACTCGAACTCATCCCCACCACCGCGACCCCGGCCGTTGCTCCGGTGGAGCGGCCTCGGCCGGGGTCGCGGGCCGACCGACTGCGCAAGCCGCTCGCCAAGGACGCGCTCAAGCAGCTCGCCGAACAGAACGGCGTCTGCGTCCGACCTCTCGCCCTGCGCCGTACCGACATCGCCACGGGCGTGACCGAGGTGGTGGAGGTGCCCTGCGGCGCGACCCTCGCCGTCAAGTGCACGCCGTGTGCGGAGCGGGGCCGTCGGTTGCGGATCCAGCAGATCCGGGAAGGCTGGCACCTCGCCGACGAACCCGCCGTACGCCCCGAGGAGCCGGGGGAAGACGTGCTCGCGCTGGTGCGGGTGCGGGCGCATCTGGAGTTCGAGCGGGAAGCGGTGCAGTACCAGCCGATGACCCCGAACGAACGGGTCACCCACCTGGCCGAGATTGATGCCGCCATTGCAGAACTGGACGAGGCGCTCGCAGAGACGAGTCTGCGTGGGCACCTCACCCCGAAGGACCGCGACGACCGGCCACGCCGGAAGCGGTCGACCAGGCGGCGTCAGGACTCACCCGACCTACCCCGCCTGCCCGTGGACCCCCGCACCGTCGGGCGGGCCTACTCCGGGAAGGCCGGCAAGACCCACCGGCCCTCGATGCTCGTCACGCTCACCCTGGGCTCTCACGGGGCGGTGCATTCCCACCTGCGGCGCGGCCCCTACGTCGCCCCGTGCGAGTGCGGCCAGCGACACGGGCCGTATGACGACGTGCTGGGCACCCCGGTCGACCCGACCACGTATGACTACCGGCGGGCCGCGCTGGATGCGATCCACTTCGCCCGGGTGCTGGACCGGTGGTGGCAGAACGTCCGCCGGGCCGCCGGCTGGAACGTCCAATACGCCGGAGCCGTCGAACTACAACGCCGCCTCGCTCCGCACGCGCACTTCGCCATCCGAGGCACCCTCCCGCGTCGGCTGCTCAAGCAGATCGCCGCCGCCACCTACCACCAAGTGTGGTGGCCACCCTTCAACGAACCCATCTACCGGGTCGACAAGCCGCCGGTCTGGGACGTCGACCAACAGGCATACGTCGACCCGAAAACCCGCGAACCGCTACCCACCTGGGGTGAAGCGCTCGACGCCCTGGAGGAACCCGACGCTCGGCCCGCCTACGTCGCCAGGCTCGGCCGCATCGACGCACGCGGCATCGAGCAGGGCACCAAGGACGCGGAGCGGTCCATCCGGTACGTGACCAAGTACGTCACCAAAGACCTGACCCAGGCCAAGCCCCGGTCGGAGGCGCAGAAGGCACACTTCGACCGACTGCACGCCGAACTGTCCGTGCTGCCGTGCTCGCCGACGTGTGCCAACTGGCTGCTCTACGGCGTCCAGCCGGATGGCGTCAAGGCGGGCTTGACCCCCGGACGGTGCACCGGGAAGGTCCACCAACGCTCCACCCTCGGCTTCACCGGCCGCCGCGTCCTCGTCTCCCGGCAGTGGTCCGGGAAGACCTTGGCTGACCACCGCGCCGATAACCGGGCCTGGGTGCGGGCGATCCTCGCGGGCGGCATGGCCGACACCGAAGAACACGACCAGGCGGCCGACGAGACAGACGGGCCGAACCGCTACCGGTTCGAACTCGCCCGACCCGAAGATCCCGACGTGCCGCCCCTGGAGCACCGACTCCTACGCGCCATCTCGGCCCGCATCCGATGGCGCGCAGACCTCGACATCGCCCGGCAGCGAACAGCCGTCGCTGTTTCGGCAACCGATCGACCTGCCGCGCTCGCGGCCTGAACCAGGGGAGGGACAACCGCATGGATGACGAGCTGTTGACCGCCGATGAGGTCGCCGCTCGCTTGAAGGCAACGCCGCGATTCGTGCGCCGGCTGGTGGCTGAGCGTCGGATCGCGTTCGTGAAGGTCGGGCGGCTGGTGCGTTTCGAGGCGTCCGCCGTGGCCGCATACATCGAGACACACCGCGTGGTGCCGATGTCCCGGGCGCAGTTGCGTGACTACCTGGGGGAGGTGGCCTGATGGGCGGGAAGCAAGGGCCGGCGGCGTTTCGGCAACGTGCGGCGGTTGCCGTCCGGGCGATTCCAGGCGCGGTACGTCGGACCGGACGGGTTGGAGCGGAAGGCGCCGCACACCTTCGAGACGGAGCGGCAGGCGGGCAAGTGGTTGACCCTCGTGGAGTCGGAGATCATCAAGGGGGAGTGGTCGGCTCCGGAGGCGGGTGAGATCAAGCTTGAGCCGTACGGCCGGAAGTGGATCGCCGAACGGAAGCTCCAGCCGCGTAGCCGCGAGAACTATGAGGACCTGTTCCGGCTGCACATCCGTCCGCACCTCGGCGGGCTCGCCCTGGGCGCGATCAAGCCACAGACCATCCGCACCTGGCGGCGCACGCTGCTCGACGGCGGCACCACCGAACCGCAGGCCGTCAAGGCGTACTCGCTGCTGCGGGCGATCCTCAACACCGCCGTCAAAGAGGACGAGCTGATCCGACAGAACCCTTGCCGCATCCCGGGCTATGACCGCTATCACACGCCGGAACGGCCGGTGGCGACCGTGGTCCAGGTGCTCGCGCTCGCGGAACGGATGCCGGCCCGGTACTCCGCGTTGGTGATCGTCGCCGCGTACTCGGGGCTGCGCTGGGGTGAACTGGCGGCGTTGCGGCGCGGGGACGTGGACTTGACGGCGGGCACGGTGCGGGTGCCGCGCAAGCTGGCGGCGTTGCGTAACCGGATGGAGTTCGGGCCGCCGAAGTCGGAGGCGGGCAATCGGGTGGTGACGCTGCCGGCGGCGGCACGGCTGGTGTTGGCCGATCACCTGGATGAGTTCGTGGGGGAGGGGCCGGAGGCTCTGGTCTTCACCGGGGACAAGGGGGCGGTGCTGCGTTCCGGCAACTTCCGGCGGGCGGTCGGCTGGGCGGCGGCGCTGCGGGCGGCTGGCATGCCAGAGGGGTTCCACTTCCACGACCTGCGGCACACCGGCAACAACCTCGCGGCGGCGACCGGGGCCAGCACCCGGGACCTGATGCACCGGATGGGGCACGCCAGCATGCGGGCGGCGCTGATCTACCAGCACGCCAGCAGTGAGCGGGACCGGGAGATCGCCGACGCCATGAACCGCCGCATCACCAAGCAGACCAAGCGCGCAGCGGGCAAGCCCAAGCCCAAGGACAAGCAGAAGCCGGTCAAGGGCAGGAAGGCCGCTCGGAAGGCACGCGAAGCGACCTCGGGCGGCACGGACAGTGCTACTGGCACGCCAATGGCACGCAAGATCAAAGATGACTAGAACGACAGCGGCCCAGGTTGGGCGAGAACGCCGCTGACCTGGGCCGGTGGTGCTGGAGCGGGCGACGAGAATCGAACTCGCACCGTCAGTTTGGAAGACTGAAGCTCTGCCATTGAGCTACGCCCGCGTACGCCCGGAAAACCGGACGCGCCCGACAGCTTACCCAATGCCCGCGGCGCCCGCGCGGGCGTATCCCGGCGCCGCGTCGGCGGTGCCCGCACAAAGTACGCGGATCTGGCGGTATCCCTTCACCGCGGACATCGCAACATCGGCGAAACGGTGCCGACCGTCCCTGACTGGAACGGCGGCATGTCCGGTTTGTGGTTGTTCGGCGCGTTGGGTGGCGCCCCGGCATCCCATTGTCGTGGCGACGGCATAGACTGCTCGACGCCACGGGGTGTGGCGCAGCTTGGTAGCGCACTCGCTTTGGGAGCGAGGGGCCGTGGGTTCAAATCCCGCCACCCCGACTGCCGCGAGCGTGGGTCCGGCGCATCCGGGACGGCTGGTGGGCGGGACGCCCGCCGCCGGTCCCTGGGCGCTGCCGGTCGGCCACGTCGGTTCGCCTACACTCGATGGGCCGAAAGTGCGCCCAGATTCAAACCGAGATCCGTCAAGGAGTACGCCTGTGAAGAGCACCGTCGAGACTCTGAGCCCGACGCGCGTGCGGCTCGCCATCGAGGTGCCGTTCGTCGAGCTCGAGCCGAGCCTCAAGAAGGCGTACCGGGAGATCGGCCAGCAGATCCAGATCCCCGGGTTCCGTAAGGGGAAGGTGCCGGCGGCGATCATCGACCAGCGGGTGGGTCGGGGCACCGTGCTCAACGAGGCGGTGCAGGAGGCCATCCCGCAGAACATCCTCGCCGCGGTCCGTGAACACGACCTGAAGACCCTCGGTCGTCCCGAGGTCGACATCACCGAGTTCAACGACGGTGACTCGCTGAACTTCACCGCCGAGGTGGACGTCCGGCCGGAGATCACCGTGCCGGATCTGGCCGCCATCGAGGTGACCGTCGACGAGCTGCAGATCGACGACAGCGAGATCGACGAGCAGGTGAAGAACCTGCGTGAGCGGTTCGCCACCCTGAAGACGGTCGAGCGGGCCGCCGCCGAGGGCGACTACGTGCAGATCGACCTGCGGGCGACCGTCGACGGCGAGGAGGTGCCGGGCGGCTCGGCCAGCAACATCTCCCACGAGGTGGGCAGCAAGCAGCTGCTGCCGGGCCTGGACGAGGCACTGGTCGGCCTCGCCGCCGGTGAGGAGACGACCTTCACCACCCAGCTCGTCGGTGGCGAGTTCGCCGGCCGCGACGCCGACGTGGTGGTGACCGTGCGTACGGTCAAGGAGAAGGAACTGCCCGAGCTGAACGACGAGTTCGCGCAGCTGGCGAGCGAGTTCGACACCATCGAGGAACTGCGCAACGACCTGCGCGAGCGGGTCACCCGGGGCAAGCGGGTGGAGCAGATCTACGCAGCCCGGGACAAGGCCCTCGAGCAGCTCGTCGAGGCGGCCGAGGTGCCGGCGCCCGAGGGCGTCATCCGTGACGAGGTGGAGAGCCGCAAGCAAGCCATGGTCGACCAGCTGGAGCGCATCGGCGCCTCGCTGGAGGACTACCTCGCCGCCGAGGAGAAGACCGAGGAGCAGATCGACACCGAGCTGACCGAGGCCGCCACCCAGGGCGTCAAGGTCCAGCTGCTGCTCGACACCCTGGCCGACGCCGAGGACGTGCAGGTCTCCGACGACGAGTTCGGTCACGAGATCGTCCACCGCGCCCAGCGGGCCGGCATGGCGCCGCAGCAGTACTACGACCAGCTGGTCCGCTCGGGCACGGCCGGTGCGGTCTTCGGTGACGTGCGGCGGGGCAAGGCGCTCGCCGCGGTCATGGAGCGCATCACGATCAAGGATTCGGCCGGTAACGAGATCAGTCTGGACGCGCTGCGTGAGGCCAGTGAGGCGGAGCACGCGCACGAGCACTGATCGCTGGGTGGGCCACCGTCCGCCGGTTGCGGTGGGTGGTGGCCCGATCCCTTTCCGGGTACGCCTCGTGGGGCCCCTGCGCTGAGAGCGAACAGTGCTTGGAGCGGGACTCTGGCGCCCGGCCAAGCGGTTAGTGTCGGACACGACGGTACGGAGAGCGAAGGGCTGCCATGACCGACATGCACATCCCAGCGAAGCCGCTCCGGGCGATCGACGCCCGAGGTGGCGACTCAATTGGCAACCTCGACGACTCGGTCTACAACCGGTTGCTCAAGGAACGGATTATCTTCCTGGGCAGCGAGGTGAACGACCAGGTGGCCAACCGCATCTGCGCGCAGCTGCTGCTGCTCGCGGCGGAGGACCCGGACCGGGACATCTTCCTCTGGATCAACTCGCCGGGTGGCTCGGTCTACTCCGGCATGGCGATCTACGACACCATGCAGTACATCGACAACGACGTGTCGACCGTGGCGATGGGCATGGCGGCCTCCATGGGCCAGCTGCTGCTCTGCGCGGGCACCAAGGGCAAGCGGTACGCCCTGCCGCACGCACGGATCATGATGCACCAGCCCTCGGGTGGCCTCGGCGGCACCGCGTCGGACATCGCGATCCAGGCCGAGCAGATGCTCTACACCAAGCGGATGTTCCAGGAGCGGGTCGCGCACCACACCGGCCAGGCCCAGGCGCAGATCGAGGCGGACTCGGACCGCGACCGCTGGTTCACCGCCCAGGAGGCCATGGACTACGGCTTCATCGACAAGGTGATCATCGGGGCCGCCCAGGTTCCCGAGGGCGCCGGGACCCTGAGCTGATCGAGGAGCAGACGATGACCGACCTCAGCCTGCCGCCCCAGTTCGCGGCCGTGCACAACCGCTACGTCCTGCCGTCGTTCGTCGAGCGCACTTCGTACGGGGTCAAGGAGTCCAACCCGTACAACAAGCTCTTCGAGGACCGGATCATCTTCCTCGGTGTCCAGGTGGACGACGCGTCGGCCAACGACGTGATGGCCCAGCTGCTGACCCTGGAGGGGACGGACCCCGACCGGGACATCATCATGTACATCAACTCGCCCGGCGGCTCGTTCACCGCGATGACGGCGATCTACGACACCATGCAGTACGTCCGGCCGGACATCCAGACGGTCTGCCTCGGCCAGGCCGCCTCGGCTGCGGCGGTACTGCTGTCGGCCGGCACGCCGGGCAAGCGGATGGCGCTGCCGAACTCGCGGATCATCATCCACCAGCCGGCCACCGAGGGCGGCTACGGGCAGGGCTCGGACATCGAGATCCAGGCCCGGGAGATCCTGCGGATGCGTACCCAGCTCGAGGAGATGCTCTCCCGGCACTGCAACCAGCCGGTCGAGAAGGTCCGTAAGGACATCGACCGGGACAAAATCATGACGGCCGAGGAGTCCCGCGAGTACGGGTTGGTCGACACGATCCTCAGTAGCCGCAAGAAGGGGCTGCTGGCCGCGAACGCCGCCAGCTGACCGGTACCGGGTCAGAGGTCGGCCGGCCCGTCGTCGGTCGACCTCTGACACACCCGTTTTGGGGGTCGGAGAAACCTCCGCCAGCGGGTAACGTCGGTTCAGTACCGCTTCGTCGGGCGACCGACGGGGTGAGAAGAAGACGGGCGGAGCGTAGCGTCCGCAGGTCGTGGCCGGGGCTCCGGCCGATGAGTGCAGGGAGAACGTAGGTGGCACGGATCGGTGACGGCGGCGACCTACTCAAGTGCTCCTTCTGCGGCAAGTCGCAGAAGCAGGTCAAGAAGCTCATCGCGGGCCCCGGGGTCTACATCTGCGACGAGTGCATCGATCTCTGTAACGAGATCATCGAAGAGGAGTTGGCCGAGTCCGGCGAGGTGAAGTGGGAAGAGCTTCCCAAGCCGATGGAGATCTGCCAGTTCCTCGACACCTACGTGGTGGGGCAGGAGCAGGCCAAGAAGGCGCTCGCCGTCGCGGTCTACAACCACTACAAGCGGATCCAGGCGGAGGCGGCCAACGCGCCGGGCGCCAACAGTGACGGCGTCGAGCTGGCCAAGTCGAACATCCTGCTGCTCGGCCCGACCGGGTGCGGCAAGACCCACCTGGCGCAGACGCTCGCCCGGATGCTCAACGTCCCCTTCGCCGTCGCCGACGCCACCGCGCTGACCGAGGCCGGCTACGTCGGCGAGGACGTGGAGAACATCCTCCTCAAGCTGATCCAGGCCGCCGACTACGACATCAAGCGCGCCGAGACCGGCATCATCTACATCGACGAGATCGACAAGATCGCCCGCAAGTCGGAGAATCCGTCGATCACTCGGGACGTCTCCGGTGAGGGTGTCCAGCAGGCGCTGTTGAAGATGCTCGAGGGCACCGTGGCGAACGTGCCACCGCAGGGTGGCCGGAAACACCCGCACCAGGAGTTCATCCAGATCGACACCACGAACGTGCTGTTTATCTGTGGTGGTGCCTTCGCCGGTCTGGACCAGATCATCGAGGCCCGTACCGGCCACGGCGGCACCGGCTTCGGTGCCCGGCTTCGGGCCGTCTCCGAGCGTTCCACCGACGACATCTTCAGTCAGGTGATGCCGGAGGACATGCTCAAGTTCGGTCTGATCCCGGAGTTCATCGGTCGGCTGCCGGTGATCACCAGCGTGCGCAGCCTCGACCGGACCGCCCTGGTCCGCATCCTCACCGAGCCGCGTAACGCGTTGGTCCGCCAGTACCAGCGGCTCTTCGAGCTGGACGGCGTCGAGCTGGAGTTCGAACGGCCGGCCCTGGAGGCCATCGCCGACCAGGCGATGCTGCGCGGCACCGGCGCCCGTGGGCTGCGCGCCATCATGGAGGAGGTCCTGCTCTCCGTGATGTACGAGGTGCCCAGCAACCCGGATGCCGCCCGGGTGCTCATCACCCGCGAGGTGGTGCTGGAGAACGTCAACCCGACCATCGTGCCGCGCGAGTTCACCGGCCGTCGGGCGCGCCGCGAACGCGAGGAGAAGTCCGCCTGACCGTTCGGTGCCCGTGGCTCGTGCTGCCGCCGCGGTGACTTCGCCCGTACGCTGGCAGTCATGCGTGTCGCCGTCTGCCAGCTGAACTCCCGCGACGACCGGGAGGCGAACCTCGCCGCCGCGGAGGTCTTGATCGACCGTGCGGTCGGCGCCGGTGCGGACCTGGTGCTCCTCCCCGAGTACGTCGACTATCTGGGGCCCGGTGCGGGGATGCCCGCACCGGAGCCCGCCGACGGTGCGGTGGGGCAGTTCTTTGCCGCGGTTGCCCGTAGGCGCGGCATCTGGCTGATCGCCGGCTCGTTCCACGAGGCCGGTCCCGACCCCGAGCGCACCTGGAACACCACGCTGGTCTTCGACCGCGCCGGCCGGCTCGCCGCCAGCTACCGCAAGATCCATCTGTACGACGTGGAGATCCCCGGCCGGGTGTCGTACCGCGAGTCTGCGACGGTGGCCGCGGGGGAGCGGCCGGTGGTGGTCGACGTCGAGGGACTGCGGGTCGGCCTGTCCATCTGTTACGACCTGCGTTTCCCCGAGTTGTATCGGCAGTTGGCCACCGACGGTGGCGCACATCTGCTGGTGGTGCCGGCGGCGTTCATGATGCACACCGGCCGTGATCACTGGGAGGTGCTGCTGCGCGCCCGGGCGATCGAGAACCAGTGTTTCGTGGCAGCCGCTGGGCAGACCGGCGACCATGAGCCGGGCCGTACCTGTTACGGGCGCAGCATGGTGGTCGACCCGTGGGGCACGGTGTTGTCCCAGGTGCCCGACGGCCCGGGGTTCGCGCTCGCCGACGTGGACCTCGACTGCCTCTCTCGGATCCGTACCGAGCTGCCGAGCCTCGCCAACCGCCGGCTCTGAACGCCCATTATCCCTGCAGCAGTACGCCCACCACCGCGAACCCGGCGATCGCCGCAGCGGTGACCAGCAGCGCCGTGCTCATCCGCGATGGGCCCCGGCGGGCCAGCCGTCCGATCGACACCAGGACGGCGAAGAGCACGAACGCTCCGATGATCAGCTGCCAGAACGGCAGCAGAAGCCCGAGCAGTGCGTCCTCGGCGAGGACCGGGCTGGCGGGCCGGGACACGTCATCCATGCCTGACACTCTGGCACGCCGAAGCGCTTCACGGTCGTCGGCGCGAGCGGGCGGCAGTCCGGGGATGCGGCCGACCATGGCGCCGACGCCGCATCGAGGCATTGACGAACCATGATTTGCCTTCTCCGGGGCGTCCGCGTAACTTTCTCTCTGCACGCGGGAGGCCGGGGCAAACCGGCCGAGAACGGGCGCCGGTCCTGCGGAGACGATGTCGATCGCGGGGCCGAGACCGGGTGGTGCGAACGGCCTCGAAAGTTGGGGTTGCGATCGCGAAGCCGACCGGGTAAGGTTCTGGGGCCGGCAGGGTCCGGGCGGGTCGCCGCGAGGCGACTGGCCGGTCTGCGGTTCTCCACGGAAGAAGCGATCGCCGAGAGGCGTGCGCTGACGTGGGCCGAGTGATCCTCGAAGATGCCTGATAGTTCAGGTTGACCTCGAAGGGCGATTCGGATAGTTTGGAGCGGTTGCCCCAGACGCGGTTTCGAGATTCGGATCCGAGTTTGGTGTGTGGTTGTTCTTTGAGAACTCAACAGGGTGCTTGATAAGCCAGTGCCAATTGTTTC
>NZ_QXEC01000037.1 GCF_003583405.1 Micromonospora radicis | reverse complement strand
CGCTTCGGCGCGGCACAGCCGTCGCCAATCCAGGGCGGTCGGGCCGCCGTGGCCCTCGGCGTAGATCAGCGTGATCTGCGCGTCCAACACGTCAAGCTCGGCAGCGATCAGCGGCCACTCCGACTCGATCGCGGCCAGCTCGGCGGCGGTCGGCTCGGCGGTGACGGCAACGAGGTGCTTCCTCACGGGGAACCTCCGGTACAGGTCGAACAGCGGGGGAATCCTCGGAACCGGGCCGATGGCGGCCACCGGGTCGGCAGTCATCACGGGCAGGGTTCCGAGGTGGTGCAGCACGCGCTATCCGCTCCGCTCACCCGGGATCTACCGGGGTCGGCCACCAGGTGGCTCAAGGCAGGGATGCCGCTCGACGACGTCGCGCGTGCTCATTCCTGTCGCTGTGGAGTTCTCAATGAACGGCCTGATCCGGCGTCTCATGGGCGTGCGGCAACGGCGTGCCGTCGTTCCCCGAGCCATCCGGCCGGTACAACTTGACGCTGTATTCGTGACGCTACAACGCCACGTTGTATTCGCGCAAGCATCCGTACCACGTAGGCTTGTACTGATGACTGACGCTGACCTGCCCGCCGACTGGTGGACGACGGACCACGTACGCGCCTACCTCGCTTCGGTAGGTGCCCCGATCAGTCGCGCCACCTGGGCTTCCTACGTCTCACGCGGCCAGGCTCCCGCGCCTGACCGGATGTTCGGCCGGTCACCGGCCTGGCAACCCGAGACCATCCGAAAGTGGCAGGCCGAGAGGCCACGCCGAGGCACCACCGGCTAGGTCGGATCATCTGGTGCCTCCTGTCTTCGGCTCCCGTCTGCGGCGGCGCTGTGCTCGCCTGCCAATGAGACTGCCCGCCGGACAGCGAACCGGGCAGGTACTACGCACGGACACGAAGGACACGGGTCATGTCCCAATGAGGTCCCTCGGCAGTTCAAGCCGAATCTTGTGCTGGTCAACCGCCGGAAGGCAGTCGGTTGGGAGTCGCGCAAGCGCGCCGCGCGAGAGCTGCACCGCGTAGGCCAACAGCGCGGGATCCGAGAGACACCCACGGTCGAGGCCATCGAGAAAGCGATGTACCGCCACGAGACCGGGCGCGTAGCGGTCACCGACCCGATCTACCGGCAGCTCTACTGCCTGGCGTACGACGCAAAACCCCACGATCTGTTCGGCGAACTGACCGGCAGCGCCGAGGACCGGCCGCACTTCACGGCGCGATCCCACAAGTTCGTGACGGCGTTCGTCGGCGCCGACGGCGCTTCCCGCCTACGCGAAAGCACCGGCTGCACGCCAGCCGAGGAGCAGTGGCACACCTGTTACTCGACTCCCGTCGAGCACTCGGAGGGCGACTGCACCCTGTACGTCTGGCCGTGCGGGTCGGCAATCTTTCACCTTGTCGAGCACGTCCAGTTGTCCACGATCGCGGCGCTCGCTGCGTGGCGGGAGGTGTCGTACGGCGACAACATCAAATGGGCCATCGATTACCTCGCAGCCATCGCGCCAGCCGAGGACGAGTCAGCGGTGTACGTCCTCGGCGCTCATTGGGTCGTTGAGCCGGCATGGCCGCCTGAGCTGTTAGAGGCCGCGCTACGCATCATGTCGACCCCAAAGGTATTGCTGCACCGAGGCCGCGCCATGGACGACGAGCACCTAGCGCATGCCGAACTAATCGAGCAGTCGTTGCTCTCCGAGGCGTACGACCACGTAGGCATCGAATCATTCGGCGTGCGCGGGATATCGGTGGGCTACGCCTCATGGTCCGGAGTCGTGTACCACCCGATTTCAGCCGAGCGCTCCTTGACGGAAGCCGAGATGGTCGCATGCGAGCTTGCGATTCAATCCATGTGGGCGTATAGCGACGCGATCGCCCGTCAGATAGAGCAGGGACGAGATCCACAGGTGCCACCGGAGCGCGGATGGCGCTACCTTCGGGGAGTACGCTCCCGACTAACTGTTTCCCGCCTTCGAGAGACCGGACAGCACCAGGCAATGCGCCGAGCAATTCTGCGGACGTGTGACCTTAGGCCGGCCCTAGACCAAGCCATCGAAACCCTCCGTGATACGGATCGAGGTTGAGCCAATGACATCGGGTCGCCCTGTGCTTGTCGTGACCGACATGCAGAACGGTTTCGTGCGAGAGCAATCGACGCACATCGTTCCCGTCGTTGTCGACTTGGCGCGCCGCTGGCAGGCAGCCGGCGGCGACACGCTATCCACTAGGTACCTAAACTATCCTGGCAGCCCCTTCGAGCGCTTCTTTGGCTGGCAACGACTCCAGTCTTCCCCCGACATTGACTTCGTGCCCGAGTTGCGCCCGTACGTAGATCAGGGCGTTACGCTTGACAAGAGGATCTATAGCCCATTCACCCCAGAAGGTGTAGCACTATTCAAGCAGCACGGATGGCGAGAGTTCTATTTCTGCGGCATCGCCACGGAGAGCTGCGTCTTGAAGGGAGCGGTGGATGCATTCGAACACAGCTTCACACCATGGCTGGTCTCGGACGCATCCGCAAGCCACGCTGGTATCGAAGCCCACACTGCTGGGCTTTTGGTTGCCCGCCGCTTTATCGGCCCAGGACAGGTCATCCTCCGATCCGATATCCCTGCCGCCCTTGTTGGCAGCAACTCCCTTTAGGAGCGTTGACTTACACCGTCACGCATGCAGATTGCACCAGAAGAGAACCAACTTGTTACGGTCAAGGCAAGCATTACCGCACTTTCCGCTTCGCCCTGAGTAACATGCAGAGGCGAGTCAAGTCCAGGGTCAACATGACGTGAATACTCATTAGTCCACAGCAGTTGCAGCATCTGCAATAGCACCTTTTTGGGATCGACAGCCGAATCAACCGTAAAGGCAAAGTCCCACTTTTCAGGCTTATCACGGAAGACAGAAATCATCTTCCCGAGAGTTGGCATCTGGTCGCTGGGGGTAAGCGCGGGTCCCGCCGCAGCTTCGACTGCGCGAACAGCGCATCGGTAGGCAGCCGAGGGATCGCGGTTCATTGAGAATGCGTGACGCCAGGCATCCGCCAGAAGTTCACCCGCCCGCGCCTCCTTTGTTGCCAGCGATTCAGCTGCCATCTGAACCGTCTCATCAATTCGCTCACCCAGCCCCGGCTTGCCGGATATTTCAGAAACCCGCCACTTGCTTGCCGAATCCTTCAAAATCCCTTCGAGTCTTGCAATCTTCGCACGGTCCCGCTCGATGGCCAGGAACGAGAGGCGATAGTCAACCGCCGTCAAGAACGCCATGTCATTTTTGTAGAGGACGGCGCGCAGCGCCGCCAATCCATTCAGCCGACCCGAATATTTCTCACCGCTGCCACTCCATCCGATTCCAATTCGGATCAGCCGTTCCACTTCTCGAATCTTCGCCACGTTCGGGTCGAAATACCCTCCCGTGCTGGAACTCTTCCATGTCGCCAGTTCCGCCGAAAGCCAGGACCACAACGACTCCTTTAGCCAGTCCGGCACTCCGTCATGAAGCCTGAAGAAGTCTTCTCGACCGTCTCTCTGCCGCGCATAGAAAGGAGTCCAGTTGTCTTCGCCCATGGCAGCTCTCTCCAGCATTTATATCCACGGTCGCAGCCGGTTGACTGCCGACCGGCTAGGCTACCAAACTTCGCCTTGCGGCCGACGTAAGCAAACAGGTTTGTGCAATTTACGGCACATGCCGGATAGGGGCAAGATGAGCGAATCATACCCATATGAAGCTAAGCGGCAGATCGAAGCATTGGTTGAGACATTGTCGGAGTTGTGCCGCCGCAATCCCGAGCAGACGGTGCAGGGCATCGCCCTGCCGATACTCGACGCGGTCCTAGAGTCCGTCCAATCTGTTCGGCCTAATGATCCGGTCGTGAAGGCGGCCCGAGGCGTACTACGACCAGAGCAGCTTGCAGCAGGCGAACCCGTACGGGTGGTGGACGCGCTCGTGGTGGCAAAGCAACTCAGCGAGTCGATCGGCCCTTATCCACTTGTGATCGGGTGACATGGCCACTCCTAGGGTCGGCGTGGCTCCGTCTCAGTAGTCGTCTCATTCGTCGTCGTTCGCGAGCAGTCGTAGACCAACAGCTCCAACGCCTGCCCGACATCACGGACGCGCTAGACCCGTGACGGACGCGACTTGGCAGACTTGGAAAGCGTGTTGGGTTCACACCCTCACGAGTTCGAATCTCGTATCCTCCGCTCGCCAGAGCAACACGAAGGGTCGGCCCCGGCAGGGTCGACCCTTCGTCGCGTCGGAGCCGCACCGAATCCTGGTACGAAACCGCCCCCGGCGGGACACTTTCGTACCAGGCTCGACGGGTCGAGGGAGTGGACCGCGCGATGGTGGGGTACGTACACATGTTCTATCCACAGGTTATGGACGCCGGGTGAGCTACCAGCTCAGCGCGATCATCGCGGACGCCGACCTGCTGCGCGAGGAGACCCGGGAGCTGGACCATGCCGTCCTCGGCGAGCTGCGGCAGGACTTCGCGCTTCTCCCGATCACCCCGCAACTGGTTCAGGAGCTGACCGGCGCCCCGCCGGACTACGCGGCCGACGAGCCCGAACCGGAGCGCCCGTTCACCCTCACCCTCTCCCCCGCGCTCACCGAGGCGTTGGCCCGCTGGTCGCGGCGCGGCCCGGTGGCGTACGTCGAGGCGGAGTTCGCCGGCGGTGCCGGGCATCAGGCCGCGGCGGCGTGGTTGGACGGGGCGCTGGCCTGGGGGCCGCGTTTCGACGCGGCGTTCGACGGGCCGCGCCCGCAGTGGCCGATCAACGCAGCCCTGACCGAGCTGGGCGCGGAGCCGGGGCAGTGGATCGACCTCTTCGCTGAACTGGGCTTACACGTCGAACGGAGCACCGCCGGATGGCTGACGCACGGCCGACGCGGGCTCAGTGCCGACTACTGGGACGAGTTGGCCGACGAATGGGAGGCACGGCAATAACCTCGGCGCCCCCGTCACGTTGGGGAGTGGGGGATTCTGATGAAATTGCGACAATACGGCTTCATCGCCGCACTACTTCTGGCTGCCTCGGTATCGGGCAGCGGACCCATGCCGCCGGACACCATCGCCGTCCGGGAACCCGTCGCGTCGGTCAGCGTGGTCGACCTCGACGGACTGGCCGATGTGGACTTCGGGGACACCGAGGCGGAGCTGACCCGGCGCGGCATACTCCGCACCGACGTCGACGCCTGCGGCCCGACGCTGGCCGGACACGACACGGTCAGCCCGATCTTCATCGACGACCGGCTGGTGCTGCTCTGGGCCGGCGACCCGGCCCGCACTCCCGAGGGGATCGCGGCCGGCTCGCCCATCGCCGAAGTCCGGGCCAGTTATCCGGCGGTACGCGAGCTGCACGCACCACAGGGGACATACCGCCTCGACGGCCTGCTGGCCCGCCAGGGCGACCGCGCCTACCTCTTCCTGCACGACGGCCACACCGTTCAGAAGATCATCGCGGGCTACGCCAGTTGGGTCCACCGCCTCTTCGTCGAGGGCCACGGCCCGTGCTGAACCGGGTCAGTAGTAGCTGCCGCCACTCTGCGGAGTCGCCAGGCGGCGGCCGTACCACTTGGGCCAGACGAGGTCGGTACGCAGGCTCAGGCCGCTCCACGAGGTCGACTGTGGGACCAGCCCACCGGAACCACCGTGGAACACAGCGACCGACCCGGACGGGACACCGGCCTGGTCCCCACTGACCGCCTCACCCGGTGATGCCACGATCGCGTCCAACGGGCCCCTGCCGTCGAGGTTGAGGATGGCCACGGAGCCGCCGAACCGGTCACCACGCTCGGCACCACCCGGCACCACTGCGTGATCCTGGTCGAAGCCCTGGGCGCCGGTGCCGGTCAGCCCGGATGCGGAGCCCTTCAGCAGGGCGATCGTGCCCGCTCCCGACTTCTTGCCGATCGCCTCGCCCGGCGCACCCACCAACACGTCCGCCCGACCGTCGCCCGTCACGTCGCCCACCGCGAGCGTCGCACCGAACAGGTCACCGGCCTCCGGCGATCCCGGCACCCCGGCCGTGCGCTGGCTGAACAGCTTGACGGCCCCGCTGGACAGGCCACCGCTCCGGCCGGTGAGAACGGCCACCATGCCCTCGTTGCCCTTCGGGCTCTGCGCGAAGGGCGCCCCGGCGACCACCTCGCCCAATCCGTCGCCGTTGACGTCACCGACGGCGAGCGCCATGCCGAGTTCCCACACGTAGCTGTCGCTGCGCCCCGTCGCCTTGCGCAGCGCCGCCCCGGTGACCGAGGTGGCGCCGCTGAGCTTCACCCCGCTGGCCGAGCCCCACATCAACGTGACCATGCCGCTGCCCGTGGGCGAACTGCCCTGGTTCTCCTGGGGCGCCCCGATGATCAGGTCGGCGTACCGGTTGTTGTTGACCTTTCCGATGGCCAGGGTCCAGCCGAAGTGGTCCCCGCGCTCGGCCGCCCCGGGCACCGCGGCCTGGTTCTGGTGCAACTGCTGAGCCCCGGTGCCGGTGAGCCCGCCGGTACCGCCATACAGGACGGTGACCGCACCGGCCTCCTTGACACTGCCGATCGCCTCGCCGTACGCCCCGACCGCCAGGTCGTCCCGACCGTCGCCGTTGATGTCACCGGCCGCCAGGGCCGACCCGAACCAGTCCCCGCGCTCCGAGGCGCCCGGCACGCCGGGCGTGCTCTGGCTGAAGTGTCTCGCCGTGTCGACCCGCAGACCGGTGCCGCTACCGGAGATCACCCACACGCCTCCGGCGTGCACCTTCGCGCTCGGATCGTACTCCTGGGCGTCGCCGATCGCCAGGTCGTCGTAGCCGTCGCCGTTGAAGTCCCCGGACGCGAGTACCTCACCGAAGCAGACGCAGCCGCCGGCCGGCGAGACCGCCGTCGCGTAGTAGTCGACGTGGGGTGCCGACGAGTACCGCACCACCACCAGACCGGCCGGCGACTGAGGAAAACCCTGCTCGAAGGGGTCGGCCGAGGCGGCGATGTCGTCGACGCCGTCGCCGTCGAAGTCGGAGCGGGTCGGGCCGGTCCCCTTCATCGGAGCTGCCACCTTCGACACCCGCTGGTGTTGCAGGACGATGCCGTCCCGGGTCACCGTCCGAAACTCGTTCGCCGCCGCCTGGGCGGGTGCGCTCGCCGCCAGGTTCGCCGCAACCACCAACACCGACAAGCCCGCGACCCGCCGCGCTGCGCTCATGCTCAGTACCACGGGCCACTGCTCTGCGGACCGGCGATCCGCTGGCCGTAGTGCAGCAGCTCCAGACGATTGGTGTTCAGGGCGCGCCCGCTCCACGAGCCGGACTGCGCGACGATCCCACCGGAGGAGCCGTGGAATCGGGACAGCGTCGCGGAGGGGTAGCCGGGAATGTCGCCGGAGACCTCCTCCCCGGTCGACGCCACCAGGGCGTCCAGTGTGCCCTTGCCGTCGAGGTTCAGCAGCGCGACCGAGCCGCCGAAGCGGTCACCGCGCTCCGCGCCGCCCGGCACCACCGGGTGGTTCTGGTCGAATCCCTGAGCGCCGGTGCCGGTCAGCCCCGACGACGAGCCCTTGAGCAAGGTGATCATCCCGGCCTCGGCCTTCGTACCGATCGCCTCGGTGTACGCCCCGACCAGGACGTCCACCCGGCCGTCGCCGGTCACGTCACCGGCCGCCAGCGTGGCGCCGAACCGGTCGCCGTCCTCCGGTGAGCCCGGCACCCCCGTCGTACGTTGCGTGATGATCTTTACGGCGCTACCGGAGAGGCCACCGGTCCGGCCGGTGAAGACCGCGATCAGACCACCGTCGAGGTGCGGGGTCTGTGCGTTCGGGGCACCGGCGATGACCTCGCCCAGCCCGTCGCCGTTGATGTCGCCGATCGCCAGCGACATGCCCAGGTACCAGGCGATGGTGTCCTTGCGTCCGGTCGCCTTGTAGACCCCCGCGCCGGTGACCGAGGTGGCTCCGCTGAGCTTCACCCCGCTGGCCGAACCCCACATCAGCGTCACCATGCCGGTGCCGTTGGCGCCGGAGCCGTCGTTCTCGTGCGGCGCACCGATCACCAGGTCGGCGTACTTGTTGTTGTTGACCCTGCCGATGGCCAGCGACATGCCGAAGTGGTCGCGGCGCTCGGCCGAACCGGGCACCGCGGCCTGGTTCTGGTGCAGCTGCTGGGCACCGGTGCCGGTCAGGCCGGCGCTGCTGCCGTACAGGACGGTGACCGCGCCGGCCTCCTTGACGCTGCCGATGGCCTCCTTGAAGGCGCCGATCGCCAGGTCGTCGCGTCCGTCGCCGTTGATGTCACCGGCCGCCAGCGAGGCACCGAAGGCGTCGCGGTTCTCCGACTCGCCCGGCACCCCCGGGGAACTCTGGTTGAAGTGCTTCGTCGCATCGACCACCAGCCCGTTCCGGCTGCCCGGGATGATCCAGACGCCGCCACCGCGCGCCTTGTTCTTGGTGTCGATCTCGTCGGCGTCGCCGACGGCCAGGTCGTCGTAGCCGTCGCCGTTGAAGTCACCGGCCGCCAGCGCGATGCCGAAGCTGGACATGGCGTCGCCCACCATGGCGCCGATGAAGTAGTCGACCTGCGGTGCGGAGGAGTACCGCACCACCACCACGCCGGTCGGGTGGTACGGCAGATTGTGGTTGAGGGTGTCGGCCGAGGCGGCGATGTCGTCGACGCCGTCGCCGTCGAAGTCGGAGCGGGTCGGGCCGGTCCCCTTCACCGCGGTGACCGCCTTCGTCACCCGGTGGTACTGCATGATCAGTCCGTCGCGGGTGATGGTCCGGAACTCGTCGGCCGCGTACGCGGGCGTACTCACCGCCAACCCGGTCAACACCGTCAACATCGTCAGACCGGCAAGCTTGCGCCGCATCGAAACCCCCGTATCCCCGTAGTCGCCCCAACATCCTAGGGACGCGCAGATCGATGACCATGCCCGGTCGGTCAGACCCGGCCACCCGGACGGGCGGAAGCGGATCACCGGATCACCGGGTCACCGGGTCACCAGGTCACCAGGTCACCGGAGGGGCGAAACGCGAGGCGCCCGGCAGGATCCTCACGGATCACACCGGGCGCCTCGTCCTTCACGAGCGGTGGCGGCGGGATTTGAACCCGCGGAGGGCGTAAACCCTCACACGCTTTCGAGGCGTGCTCCTTAGGCCACTCGGACACGCCACCGCCGAGTAGGCTACAGGACCGCCGGTTCCGACGCCGAACCGGTCCCGGCCAGGCCGGCCTGGCAGGATCTCTGCCATGAGTACGCACATCGGCGCGAAGCCGGGCGAGATCGCCGAGCGGGTCCTGATGCCGGGTGACCCCCTGCGGGCCAAGTGGATCGCGGAGACCTTCCTCGAGGACGCGAACTGCTATTCGACGGTCCGGGGGATGCTGGGCTTCACCGGCCGCTGGAACGGTGTCGAGGTCTCCGTGCAGGGATCCGGGATGGGCATGCCGTCGGCCTCGATCTACGCCCACGAGCTGGTCAACGAGTACGGCGTGAAGTCGCTGATCCGGGTCGGCTCGTGTGGCGCGTTGACCGAGGACCTGCAGCTGCGGGACGTGCTCGCGGCGAGTGGTTCGGCCACCGACTCGAACATGAACCGGGTGCGCTTCGACGGGCTGATCGACTACGCCCCGGTCGCCGACTTCGGTCTGCTGCGCACCTCGGTCGAGGTCGCCGAGCGGCGCGGCGTCGCGATGCGGGTGGGACCGATCCTGGCCGCGGACGCCTTCTACACCGACCGGCCGGATCTCTACGATCGGCTGGCCGACTACGGCGTGCTGGCCGTGGAGATGGAGTCGGCGGCGCTCTACACGATCGCCGCCCGGTTCAAGGCCCGCGCGCTGACCCTGCTGACCGTCAGCGACCACATCAAGACCGGCGCGAAGACCACCTCGCAGGAGCGTGAGCAGACCTTCAGCGAGATGGTCGAGATCGCCCTGGACACCATCGTCGCCTGACCGGAGCCACGTGCGTCGTCCCGCCACCGCCCGCCGGTGGCGGGACGCGGCGCACCGGGACGGTGGGTGCCGGACGGTGGGTGCCGGGCCGTGGGTGACGGGCCGTGGGTGACGGCGATCACCGAAGAAACAAGAACGACCGGTCGGTTTTATTTAGTAGGGTCGGCACATGACCGTCGACGGCCGGCTCGCCCGGGGGGAACGCACCCGCACCGCCGTGCTGGATGCGGCCGTCAGCCTGGCCTCCGCCAACGGTCTCGACGGTCTCTCTCTCGCGCACCTGGCCGACTCGCTCGGAGTCAGCAAGTCCGGCCTGTTCGCGCACTGGCGCTCGAAGGAAGAACTCCAACTCGCCACCATCGACCGAGCCGTGGCGCAGTGGCAGGAGCAGATCATCGGACCGGCCCTGCGCGCACCCCGGGGCGTGCGCCGGATCCACGCGCTGCACGAGGCCCGGATCGACTTCTACGCCACCCGGGTACTGCCCGGCGGCTGCTTCTTCGCCACCACCGAGTTCGAGTTCAACGCCCGACCGGGCGCGGTCCGCGATCGCCTCGCCGTCGCCTTTGCCGACTGGACCGCGTTCCTGGAGCGACTCGTCGACGAGGCGGTCGCACTCGGTGAACTGCCCGCCGGGGTGAACGCCGGGCTGCTGGCGTACGAGATCGATTCGTTCGGGATCGCCGCCGCGATGCGCGCCCGACTGTTCGACCCGGAGACCACCTATCGGCACGCCCGCCGGGCCGTGCTGGACCGCCTACGGGGGCTCTGCCCCGATCCCATCCTGCTACCGGAGGGCCCGTCATGAGTCACGCCGTCGCCGACCCCGCCGCCGTCGAGTACGGCCACGTCGAGCACGCCATGGTGCACTTCGACGACCTCGACGCCATGGGCATCCTGCACAACGCGCGGTACGCGGTGCTGCTGGAGCGGGCCCTCACCACGTACTGGTCCGCGCGGGGCGTCGCCTTCCGGAACGGGCGCGCGACTGCCCCCGACGTGTTCCACGCGGTACGCGAGTTCACCATCAGCTACCACGCGCCGATCACCGGTACCGGCCCGGTCGGCCTGCACTTCTGGCTGGACCACCTGGGCAGTACCAGCGCCGTCTACGCCTTCCGGTTCCACTCCCTCGACGGACCGACGGTGTACGCCGAGGGGCGGCGGGCCGTCGTCCGGCTCGATCCGGCTACGCTGCGCCCGGCCCCGTGGACGGACGCCGCCCGCACCGTGGCCAGCACGCTGCTCCGCCCCGCCTGACCGCCCTCCGCACCGGCGCCGGGTGGGCGGCGTCAGCGGAAGAAGGCGCGCAGGACGGCTCCGGTCTCGGTCGCCAGCACGCCGCCGTACACCTCGGGACGATGGTTGAGCCGGCGGTCGCGCAGGACGTCCCAGAGCGAGCCGGCGGCACCGGTCTTCGGTTCCCAGGCGCCGAAGACGACGGTCGACACCCGGGCCAGCACCAGCGCCCCCGCGCACATGGTGCACGGTTCCAGGGTCACCACCAGGGTGCAGCCGTCCAGCCGCCAGCGGCCCAACCGCTCGGCGCCTCGCCGCAGCGCGAGCACCTCGGCGTGCGCCGTCGGGTCGCCGGCCAACTCCCGCTCGTTGCGGCCGATCGCCAACTCGGCACCGTCCGGCCCGTAGAGCACCGCGCCGACGGGCACGTCGTCAGCCTCACCGGGAGCGCCCACGGCGGCGTCGTGGTCCGGGCCGGTCACCGCGACCCGCAGGGCCCGGCGCATCCAGAGTTCGTGGCGCTGCCGACGGCCGGTTCCGGTCGGGTCGGCCAACCCTTCGTCGGCCCCCGGTCCGACCCGGCCGACCGAACCGGGAGTCGGCTGCCCGGCGCGGACCGTCTCCAACGCCGGATCGGTCGCGTCCGCCGGCTCAGACCTCACGCAGTTCCTCGACCTCGTCGACGCAGCCCAACACCTCGCAGATCTCGGCGGTGACGTCGGCCGGCATCATGCCCTCGTGGGCGCAGAGGGTGAGCAGCCGCTGCGCGGGAATGCCCAGGTCGGCCAGGAGGTCGGCCTCGCCGACCGGATCCGCCTCGGGGTCGACGGCGGGCTGCTCGTTGTCGTCGCCGCTCGCGGCGGGCTGGCGCGTCTCCTCGGTGTCGTCCAACCCGGTCACCGAGGTCTTGAGGTCGCCGACCAGCATGGCACCGAGCCGGGACTCCTCGGCGAAGGCCGAGTCCGACCCGAAGACCCGCAGGTCCTCCCCCTCGTCGAGGCGCAGCACGACCAGGTACGTGTCGTCGGCCTCCACGAACAGCAGTGACAGGTCGGCGTCGGGAGCGACATCGCGCAGCCGGTCGGCGACCTCGTCGACGTCGGCGGCACCCCGCAGGCTCAGCTCGGCGGCCGTCCAGCCGCCCTTCTCCCGTACGACGGCCGCAGCGAAGTACGACACGGTCCCCCCAAGTAGCCCCTCGGCACAGCTCACGCCGACCCGTTACGCGTGCACGTTAGCCGGTCGGGTCGGTGGGCGACCGGTCAACGCCCCGAAGGGCCGGTCATTCCTGAGAGAAGTGTCTGGCTTGGCCGAGCCCGGCGGCGGGTGGCGATCAGCCGGCGAGCCGACGGCGGGTGGCGATCAGCTGCCGCAGGCGCTCGGTGCGGGCCCGCTGCGGTCGTTCCCGCTCGCGTAAGGCACGGGCGTCCGCCAACTGCGCCAGGAGCTGAAGGCGGCGACGGCTGCGATCCGGATCGAGCCGCGGAGTGGTCCAGGCCATACCGGGAGAGTGCCGAGTCCCGGCGGTCGAGTCAAGACGGGTTTCAGTGCCTGCACGACGACGCAGCGCAGTCTGCGCCGGCTGGGTCACCAGAGGGGCCAGTCGCCGCTGGTCACCCAGCGGGTGACCACCGCGGCGGCGGCGATGCTCCAGCCGCCGGAGGTCACGATCGCGATACCGGCGGCGGCACCCCGGTCCCCGTACCGGACCAGCACCAGGGCCGCGAGCCAGGCCAGCACGCCGGCGAGCAGGGTCCACCAGGCGTAGCCGGCGAGGCTGCGGCCGAGCAGCCCGAACAGGACCAGCCAGGCGACCGTGCCGGCGGCGCCCGCGGCGACACCGGCACCGGTGATCGGGTGCGGTTCGCGGTAGGTGGGGCGCGGCGGTCGCCCGGAGGGGAAGAGACCCGAGGGGCTGTACGGCATCATCTCGGCCCCACACCTCCCACGCACGGCGATACTGCGGACAAGTCTGCCAGGATGTCCGGGTGGTCTCGCTGCCGATCCGACACCGCCCGGCGTACGTGGTGCTGGTGCTGGTGCCGCTGCTCGCCGCTGGCTGCGGGGGCGGCGCCGCGCCGACCTGGGCCGAGCCGAGCCCGGTGACCGGCCCGACGGCCCCGACCGGACCGGCCGCGACGAGCGCCGCACCGCCGACGGGCGCCGGGCCGGAGACCGCCGACCAGCCGGCGCCGACCCCTACCGCGACCCGGGACCGGCTGCCGCACGTCTTCCCGGTACGGGCCCGGAAGGTGGCCTACCACCCGACCCACTCCGCCTACCCGGGGACGGACATCTTCGCCGACTGTGGTGAGCCGTTCGTCGCGGTGACCGACGGCACGATCGGTGAGGTCAGTCGTCGGGACCGGTACGACAAGCGGGGTCCGCAGGGCCCGTACAACGGCGGGTTGTCGGTGTCGGTGCTCGGCGACGACGGTGTGCGCTACTACGGTTCACACCTGACCGAGGTCACCGAGGGCGTCGAGCCGGGGGTCCGGGTGCGGGCCGGTCAGCAGTTGGGCACCGTGGGCCGGACCGGCAACGCGAACAACGTGTGCCACCTGCACTTCGGCATCTCGCCGCCGTGCCCGGGTGAGGACGGCTGGTGGATCCGCCGGGGGGTGGTCTGGCCGGCGCCGTACCTCGACTCGTGGCGCAGGGGTGGCAACCGTGAACCGGCCGCCGAGGTCACCCGCTGGCACCGCAGGAACGGCTGCCCGGCCGACCCGCCCGGCCGCTGAGCCACCGGGCGGCTGCCCGGGCCCGGCCGCTGAGCACCCAGCTGCGGGCGTTGACCGCCCGCGCCGCGTCCCGCGTCATTCGCATTTCACCGTGCCGACACATTGACGCAAGTCTTGCCGGTGAACTACCGTCCGCGTAACAGTCAAGAGAGCGCTCTCTCACCTAACTAACCCGACAATCATGACGAAAGGCGCCGATGCCGGCTCCGAGCCGGACCGGCGCGCGATGGAGGAAAGATGCGACCTCCCGTCCCACAGCGCACCCACCGCCGACTCCTGGCCGCCACCGCCACCGCGGCCCTCGTCCTCGGCGGGCTGGCCGTCACCACCACCTCCGCCGCGCAGGCCGCACCGGTCGGCGCCGGCAGCTACACCACCACCCCCGTCGGCCCGCTCCCCGGCGGCTGCGGAAACATCGCCACCAATCCCCGGCAGTTCGCCACCGCCGCCGCCCCGCCGGGACCGGTACCCACCAACGACTGGTGGTCCTCGCTGCTGTGGAAGCGCCTCAACTGCAGCTTCAGTGAGCCCTTGCACGCCCACCCGGTCGCGTACCAGCCGGTCACCGACGGGCTCGGCTTCTCCGCCACCTCCACCGCGACGATCACCGGCACCGCGACGGGGGTCGGCGAGTACAAGTACCCCTACGTCGAGGACATCCGGGTCGGGGTGACCGGCCTGGGTGCGCCCAACGTACTGGTCGACGACTGGACCGACTGGACGGTCACCCCGTACTGGAGCGACGGGTCGCGGACGCTGCGCGCCACCATCGGTCACGGCCTGCCGTTCACGTACTTCCGCAGCAGCGGCGGCGACGCGCTGATCAACGTGACCGGCGGCAGCCCGACGATCTGGTCGAACAGCGGCAACGCCATCGGCTTCACCGTCCGTGGCCACGACTACGTGGCGTACGCCCCGACCGGTGCGACGTGGACCGTCAGCGGCGGCCGGATCAGCTCCAACCTCGCCGGGCGCGGCTACTTCTCGGTCGCCCTGCTGCCGGCCACCACCGACGCCACGGCTCGCAGCCAACTCGCCAACACCTACCGCACGTACGCGCACGCCCACGTCACCGGCACCCGTGTCACGTACACCTACAACCAGGCGACCAGCCGGGTCGAGACCCAGTACGCCTTCACCACCACGCCACGCGAGGGCACCGAGACGCGGACCGTGGTCAGCCTCTACCCGCACCAGTGGAAGGCACTGACCGGCGCCACCCCGATCACCCCGACGTACCCGTCGCCCCGGGGCCGGATGAAGGTACTCACCGGCGTCGCCGAGTTCCGCACGTCGATGCAGTTCCACGGCGTACTGCCCGAGGTGCCCGCGGTGGCCACCGGTGCCGGCGCCGACCTGACCACCCTGCGCCAGCACCTGGCCGCAGTGCGGAGCAACCCGATGGACCAGCGCGGCAACGACACCTACTGGACCGGCAAGGGACTCGGTCGGGCCGCGCGGATCGCCGAGATCGCCGACCAGGTGGGCGACACCGAGACGCGGACGGCGGCGCTGAACGCCATCCGGTCCACCCTCACCGACTGGCTCACCGCCTCACCCGGCGAGACCGAGCGCCTCTTCTACTACGACCAGCGGTGGGGGACGCTGATCGGCTACCCGGCCTCGTACGGGTCCGACCAGGAACTCAACGACCACCACTTCCACTACGGCTACTACATCGCCGCGGCGGCGACGCTGGCCAAGTTCGACCCGGCGTGGGCCCGGCAGGACCAGTACGGCGGCATGATCGACCTGCTGATCCGGGACGCCAACAACTACGACCGCGCCGACAACCGCTTCCCGTACCTGCGTGACTTCGACATCTACGCCGGCCACGACTGGGCCTCCGGGCACGGCGCGTTCGCCAGCGGCAACAACCAGGAGTCCTCGTCGGAGGGGATGAACTTCGCCAACGCCCTGATCCAGTGGGGGCAGGCCACCGGCAACACGGCCGTCCGCGACGCCGGCATCTTCATCTACACCACCCAGGCGGCGGCGATCCACGAGTACTGGTTCGACGTCAACGACGAGAACTTCCCGGCCGCGTTCGGGCACAACAACGTGGGCATGGTCTGGGGCGACGGCGCGGCGTACGCCACCTGGTTCAGCGCCGAGCCGGAGATGATCCAGGGCATCAACCTGCTGCCGATCACCGGCGGACACCTCTACCTGGGCTACCACCCGGCCTACAACTCCCGTAAGTACGCCGAACTGGTCCGCAACAACGGCGGTGAGCCGACCGTGTGGCAGGACATCCACTGGCAGTTCCTGGCCCTCGGCGACGCCGACGCGGCCCTGACGAAGCTGCGCGCCAACCCGGGCTACACGCCGGAGGAGGGTGAGAGCCGGGCGCACACCTTCCACTGGGTCCGCAACCTGGCCGCGTTGGGCCGGGTGGACACCGGTGTCACCGCCGACCACCCGCTGGCCGCCGTGTTCAACCGCAACGGCGCCCGGACGTACGTGGCCAGCAACATCTCCGCCAACCCGCTGACCGTACGCTTCTCCGACGGCACCCAGCTGTCGGTGGCGGCCGGGCGCACCGCGACCAGTGGCGCGCACACCTGGAGTGGTGGCAGCGGTGGTGGGGGCGTACCCCCGACCCCGGGCCCGACGCCCACGCCGACCGCCTCTCCGTCGCCGACCCCGACCCCGACCAACCCGCCGTCCAGTTCCCCCACCCGCTACCTGCTCTCCGGTGGTGGCCTCGGCTCGGCCGGCACCGCGGGCTCGACGACGGTGTCCAGCGCCGGCGGCGGCAACTACGACGGCACGCCGCGCAACCCGGTGGTGTTCACCGCGACCGGGCTGAACTTCAACCACAGCGGCGGGCAGACCGCCTTCGACCTGCAACTGGACGCCGGCACGGCGGTCGGCAACGGGGTGCAGGTTCGCATCTCGTACGACCTGACCGGTGACGGTTCCTGGGAGCGGGTGGAGACGTACCGCTACTTCGCCACCGACCCGGTGACCGGTTGGGAGAACTACACCCAGGCCGCCGGCCTGCACTCCAGCTCCGGATCGCTCGGTAACCTGCGCGGCGGCACGGTCCGGGTCGAGGTCTGGTCCGCGATCGGCAACGCCCCCAGCACGCTCGGCATCGGCAACCGTTCCGTGGTCCGGTTGCCGTTCAGCTGATCGGCAACCCCGCACCCCGCGCCGCCGGTCGACTCCCGACCGGCGGCGCGGGCGCGTAGGTTGCAGGTCATGACCCGTGATCCCATCGCCGACCTGCGCCGGATCGCCTTCCTGCTGGAGCGGGCCAACGAGGCCACCTACCGGGTCCAGGCCTTCCGGTCGGCGGCGAACGCGCTTGCCGCCTTGCCGACCGCGGAGCTGGCCGAGCGGGTCCGCGACCGCACCCTCACCGAACTGGCCGGGGTCGGCGACGTCACCGCGCGCTGCGTGGTCGAGTCGCTGGCCGGCGAGGAACCGGTCTACCTGCGCCGACTGCTCGCCACCGCGGGCACGGACCTGGACGCCGAAGCGAGCCGACTGCGGACCGCGTTGCGCGGTGACTGCCACACCCACTCGGACTGGTCGGACGGCGGCTCACCGATCGAGGAGATGGCCCTGGCCGCGGTCGAGCTGGGCCACGAGTATCTGGTGCTGACCGACCATTCGCCCCGGCTCAAGGTGGCCCGGGGGCTGACCGCCGCCCGGCTGCGGCGCCAACTCGACCATGTGGCGCGGCTCAACGAGGCACTGCCGGAGGGGTTCCGGATCCTCACCGGCATCGAGGTGGACATCCTGGCCGACGGCTCGCTGGATCAGGAGGACGAGCTGCTGGCCCGGCTGGACGTGGTGGTCGGGTCGGTGCACAGCGGCCTCAACGACCACCGGGCGAAGATGACCCGCCGGATGTTGACCGCGATCGCCAATCCGCACCTGGACATCCTCGGCCACTGCACCGGCCGGATGGTGTCCTCCCGCCCGGCCGGGGTGACCGGGCCGGGCGACCGGGGGCATCGCGCGCGTACCCGGGCGGAGAGCGACTTCGACGCCGACGCGGTCTTCGCCGCCTGCGTCAAGCACGACGTCGCCGTGGAGATCAACTCGCGCCCGGAACGGCAGGATCCGCCGAAGCGTCTGATCCGCCGGGCGCTGGAGGCCGGCTGTTGGTTCGCCATCAACACCGACGCACACGCCCCCGGCCAGCTCGACTGGCAGCGCTTCGGCTGCGAACGGGCGGCCCGCTGCGGCGTACCCACCGACCGCGTGATCAACACCTGGACGGCCGACGAACTGGTCGCCTGGACACGCTGATCCACTCCGCTCCGGCGGATAGTGGTATCCACCGGGCCGGGTCACCGCCGATGCGACGAAACCGCTCGCGAGCCGACCCGGCCGACCGGTTGCTCCGACCCCGGAAAGGCGGCAGCGTGCGCCGGGCCGGCTCGCGTAGGGTCGCGGCGTGGGACGAATCGACGACATCGCCAACCGCTACGTCGCCGACTGGGCCGCGCTGAGCCCGACCGGCGCCACCTACGTCGGCATCTCTGGGTACGACGACCAGTTGGACGACCTGTCGCCGGACGGGTACGCCGCACAGGCCGACCTGACCCGACGGACCCTGGCCGACCTCGACGGCGTCGAGCCGGACACCGAGGCCGAGCGCACCGCCCGGGAGGCGATGCAGGAGCGCCTGGGCCTCGACCTGGCCCGCTACGAGGCCGGCGAGGCCACCAGCGAGGTCAGCGTCATCACCAGCGGGCTGCACCACACCCGGATGATCTTCGACCTGATGCCCACCGAGGGTGTCGAGGCGCAGGCCAACATCGCTGCCCGGCTGAACCGCTTCGCCGGTGCGCTGGAGGGCTACAAGACCACCCTGCGCGAGGCCGCCGCGGCCGGAAAGGTCAGCGCCCGGGCACAGCTGATCGAGGTGGCCAAGCAGTGCGACGCCTGGGTGGACCCGGACGGCGACAACATCTTCCACGGTCTCGTCGATCGGCTCGGCGCCGACGGAGCCCTCGACGCCGACCTGCGCCGGGGTGCGGCGGCGGCCACCGCGGCCACCGCCGAGTTCGGGCAGTTCCTGCGTACCGAGCTGGCGCCGCGCGGCCCGGAGAAGCAGGCCGCCGGGCGGGACCGGTACGAACTGGCGTCACAGTACTTCCTCGGCGCCCGGATCGACCTCGACGAGACGTACGCCTGGGGGTTCACCGAGCTGGCCCGCCTGGAGGCGGACATGCGTACGGTGGCCGGGCAGATCCTCACCCCCGGCGCCACCATCGACGAGGCGGTGGCGGCGCTGGACGCCGACCCGGCCCGCACCATCCAGGGCAACGAGGCCTTCCGCGACTGGATGCAGGGGCTGGCCGACCAGGCCATCAGCGAACTGCACGGCACCCACTTCGACATCCCCGAGCAGGTCCGCCGGATCGAGTGCATGCTGGCGCCGACCAGCGACGGAGGCATCTACTACACCGGTCCCAGCGAGGACTTCGCCCGGCCGGGCCGGATGTGGTGGGCGGTACCGCACGGCATCACCGACTTCTCCACCTGGCGCGAGGTGACCACCGTCTACCACGAGGGGGTGCCCGGGCATCATCTGCAGATCGGGCAGACCGCCGTCCGGGCCGGGTTGCTCAACCGCTGGCAGCGGCTGCTCTGCTGGGTATCCGGGCACGGCGAGGGCTGGGCCCTGTACGCCGAGCGGCTGATGGACGAGCTTGGCTACCTGGAAGACCCGGGTGACAAGCTCGGCATGCTGGACGGACAGGCGTTCCGGGCCGCGCGGGTGATCGTCGACATCGGCATGCACCTGGAGCTGGAGATCCCGAAGGACAACCCGTTCGACTTCCATCCGGGCGAGCGCTGGACGCCGGAGCTGGGCTGGGAGTTCCTGCGGGCGCACTGCCGGGTGCCGGACGAGATGCTGCGCTTCGAGTTGAACCGCTACCTGGGATGGCCGGGGCAGGCGCCCTCCTACAAGGTGGGCGAACGGATCTGGCTCCAGGCCCGCGACGACGCCAAGACCCGCAAGGGCGCCGACTTCGACCTGCGGGAGTTCCACCGTCAGGCGCTCGACCTCGGTTCCCTCGGCCTCGACCCGCTGCGCCGGGCGCTGGCCCGGATCTGAGCGACGCCGCCCTCGCCGCGTCCACCCTCGGTGGGGCGCGGCGGGGCGGTGACCGCAGCGGCCTCCCGACCAGCTCGCGGCAACGACGAGCCGGCGCGTTCGCCTCTCGTCCACGACCATCGGATGCCCTACTGTTTGGGCCGTGGACTTGCACGAGGTGCGGCGCGACTGGACCAGGCTGGGCGCCGAGGATCCGCTCTGGGCGGTGCTGGTCCAGCCCGGCAAGCGCGGCGGAGGTTGGGACGTCGAGGAGTTCCTCGCCACCGGGCGCGCCGATGTCGAGCAGACGGTCGCCTGGCTCGACCAGCTCGGCCAACCGACGCGGTGGCAGCGGGCGCTCGACTTCGGCTGCGGGGTCGGCCGGCTGTCGCAGGCGCTGGCCGCGTACGCCGACGAGGTGACCGGCGTGGACATCGCACCGTCGATGCTGGCGGCCGCCCGCGAACTCGACCGGAGTTCCGGGAACATCCGCTTCACGCTCAACGACGCGGCCGACCTGCGGCAGTTCCCCGACGGTCACTTCGATCTCGTCTACAGCGCGCTGGTGCTGCAACACCTGCCCCGTCCCGCTGTCGACGGCTACCTGGCCGAGTTCCTGCGCGTGCTGCGCCCCGGTGGGGTCGCGGTGGTGGGGCTGCCGACGAGGCCGGCACCCACGGCGCGGGGGTTCATCTGGCGAGTCGCGCCCTACCGGCTCATCAGCTGGGCCCAGTGCCGCCTCCTCGGGTACCCGGCTCCGATGAGGATGACGCCGGTGCCGCACGCGGACATGGTGCGGCTGCTGGCCGAGCACGGGGGCGAGATCGTAGGGCAGCGGCCTGACCTGCCCTACACGGCGGACTGGCACTGCACCCGGTACGTCCTGCGTCGAACCTGAACCGGCGCCGACCCGGGTCGGGCGGGGCCGGCGGAGCACCAGGCTCCGCCGGCCGCACCGAGTTGGTGGGTGGGGTCGGTGTCAGGACTCGACGCGCTCGGCTGGCCGAGACTGCGCGGGCCCGGTGGGCTCGTCTTGTGGGTCCGCCGACGCGGGCGAGTCGAGGTCGGGCTCGGGTGAGTCGCCGACGGCCACCGGGGCCGGCGGCTCCGCCCGACGGTTCGCTCGGAAGAAGAGAAGCAGACCGAGGACCAGCAGGGCCAGGCCCAGGACACCGAGCACGATCGGCACCAGCACGGTCACCAGGTTGATCTGTCGCATCGCGTCCCGGGCGACGTCCGCCTGCTGCTTCTGCGTCTCCTCGTCGAAGGCGAGGTCGGCGTCGATGATGCGGATGGCGTCGGTCCCGTTCGGGCCGCGCAACGTCTGCAGTTGGTCTTCCTGGCCCTTGACGATGACGCCGGTGTTGGGCTCCACCCACAGGGTGCGCTTGTTGGTGTAGAACCGGCCCACGGTGGTCATCTGCTCGGCGGAGCCGACCAGGTGACCAGGGACCTTGATCTCGTCGACCTGGACCGGCTCCACCGTCATCTCGAACCGGTAGACGGTCAGGCCCTGCAACTGCTCGGTGCCGTGGTAGGTGGCGTCGTACGCCTTCCGGGCGGTGTTGTCGAAGTAGCGGTACGTCTTCTTCTCGGTTCCGAAGGGGAACGTGTAGGTCAGGCCGTCGTGCTTGAACGGGGTGCCGTTGATGTCCTCGGCGCAGCAGGCGATCGCCTCCCCGGTTCGGCGGTCGAGAGCCACCCGGTCCCGGCTGACGGTGATCTCCGTGCCGGCCTCGTCGGTGACCCGGACGCCGACGTTGAAGACCGCCCGGTCGGCATTGCCGGCCTCGACATCGCCACGAACGGCGCGGACGGCGGTCAGGTCGACCCCACTCCGTTCCGACAGGGTCTGGAAGTCCAGGACTGTGGCGTTCTGGGCCCTCGAATATGTGACCGAACTCTGGTCCAGGGGCACCTTCACGACAGCCGGCGCAACGTACAGCGGCATCGCCAAAGCGCCGACGATCAGGAACGTTCCTGTCGCCACCAAGACGACACCCGTTGCAGGTCGCATGTGGCTCCTCCCAAGTGATTAGGTCGACTGGTCGGCTGACAGTACACGATGTGACGCAGTTTCGGATATGGTCCGATGCGGCTTACCGAGCCACATCTGATCCGGCCCACGGCAGCATGGACTGCCCCGACGAATGGGATGCAGAGTAGCCGTGAGCACGCCAAGCCGGATCAATACGATGGACGGTCAGCCGGACCGGAACAACAGGCATTCCAGGTGGCTGCCCGCGCTGGAAGGGTTACGTGCCGTCGCGGTCGTCATGATTCTCGTCCACCACGTTTCCTATCTCAGCGGCATGACGAACTCGCCGGGGCAGAGCAGTGGATTGCTCGCCCGGCTCGATGTCGGCGTGGCGCTACTCTTCGCCCTCTCCGGTTTTCTTCTCTACCGGCCATTCGCGGCCGCTGCCATTCACTCGTACCCGACTCCTTCCGTTCGGCGCTATCTCTGGCACCGCGCACTGCGCATTCTGCCCGGGTACTGGGCGATGGCAGCCGTCGCGTTGGCCTGGCTGAATATCCAATACCTCACGTCACCTGCGGACTGGGCCATTCCGCTGCTGTTGATGCAGGTTTACGAGCCGCTGCGGCTGCCGGTCGGGATGGAACACACCTGGAGCCTCGCCACCGGGGCCGCGTTCTGTCTCCTCCTGCCGCTCGTCGCGCTGCTCGGCCGGTGCCTCGGCGGCAGATCCCCCCGGGCGCGAGCCCGGCGTCAACTGGCCCTCGGCATCGGCGTCATCCTGGTCGGCCTGCTCTGGAACGGGTACGTCCACACGCCGGACTCTCCGCTCCAGGACGTCGCGGCGCTCTGGCTGCCCTCCCATCTCGACTGGTTCGGTACCGGTGTCGTGCTGGCGGTGCTGGTCAGCTGGCCCGACGGCACCAGACCCTCCGCCTTCCTCGGCACCATCGACCCCACCGCCGTCAAGGCCACCGACGGTGGCGACCAGCTGTGGTACCTCCTTCCGCGCGGGCTGCGTACCTTCACCTTCGCCCCCGCGACGTCCTGGGCCGTCGCGGCCGTGCTGCTCTGGATCGCCAGCACCCCGATCGCTGGTCCCCGGGCGCTCGAACCGGCCACCCGGGCCGAGGTTCTCGCCGAGCACCTGCTCTTCCTCCTCGTCGCCTGGTGCCTGATCGCCCCGCTCGTCGGGCCGCGGACCGACGGGCTCCCGCGCAGGTTCCTCGGTCAGCCGGCGGTCAGGTTCCTCGGCCGGATCTCGTACGGGATCTTCCTGTGGCACCTCCTCGTGCTCGAAGCCGCTCTCCGGCTGCTCGGCTTCACCCGGTTCGACAGCTCGTTCTGGAGCCTGCTGGCGGTCACCCTGGCGCTCACCATCCCGATCGCGACCGCCAGCCACTACCTCGTCGAACGCCCGGTCCGGCTGTTGTACCGCCGTGTCGAGAGCCGGTCGCTGACCCGCCCGCCGGAACCGGCGAGCGCGCCCGACGGGGCGGCGCAGCCAGCCACTGAGTCGGCTGGGCCGCCGCTTCTCGTACCGCCCCGGCACCCGCCGGCCACGCAGCACCAGGGCCGCGACGGCGACGAGGAGCAGCACGGTCGGCACCAGCACGAGTAGTTCGGCGACCGGCGGCGGCAGCCACCAGCGCCGCGCCGCCTCGCCCATCAGCCCGATGGAGCCGGGCAACCACACCCACACCGGGGCGGGTGCCCGGCGCCGGTTCAGCACCACCACGAGCAGGGCAGACCCGAGGCCCGCCAGGCCACCGAGCAGCACCGGAACGCCGACCGCCAACAGCGGCGCGGTCGGCATCGTCGTCGCGATCACCGGATAGGCCGGTCGGTCCCGGCGGGCCGGCACCACCGCCGCGACGACCAGGACCAGTAGCAGCACGCCCGCCACCCGCAATACGAGCTGGTAGTGCGCCCCCGGCTCGAACACCAGCTCGATCCGACCGGCGGTCCCGGCCGGCACGAACCACGCCTGCTTCCAGCCGTCGATCCGGGCCGGGAAGAGCGCGACCCCGTCGAGGGTGGCCGTCCAGCCAGGGTTGGCGTTCTCCGTAACGATCAGATACGTGTCGGCACCCGGGCCGATCGACAGCGACCGCTGCCGGTCGTCCCAGTCGAGCACGGCCAGGGCGCGCGGCACCGGCTCACCACCGGCCCGGCCGGTGGCGGAGTTGGCCAGGGTCCGGTTGGCCAGGATGACGCTGTCGACGACGAAGCGGTCCGCCGCAGCGCTGACCTCGTTCGTCCCCCGGCGCAGCACGACCCGACCGGATCCCGTCCCGTCGTCGTCCGGTTCGGCCGCGCAGGCCCGATACCGCAACGGGCGCAGATCCCGGAGGTCCCGAAGGGTGCCCACCGCGGTCGTCGGCACCTGCCTGCCGTTGACCACGATGGTCGGCCCGGCACCACAGGGCAGCGTCACCGTACGGTCGAGGTCGGGCGGCGGTTCCGCCTGCGCCCCCTCCACGTCGATCTCGCTGATCCCGAGTGGCAGGGGCCACGGCTCGAACAGCGCCGTCGACCGGTTGACCCGCGGCACCGTCGAGGTCACCGCGACGACGAGATTGCGGGTACGCAGCGGCGCGAAGCGGGCCACGCCGTCCAGCCCGACCTTCGCCTCCCGGATGCCGTCGTCACCGGTGACCCGGACGGTCAGCGGAGGCGCCGCGACCAGGCCCGCCGAGAAGCGCAGCCGCACCCAGCCGACCTTCCGCTTCTTGTCCCAGCGCAGCTCCAGCGTCGGCTGTGGATCGTCCGGGTCGGCCCACCACGCCGTGCCGTCGTCCCCGTCCCGCAGCGACCGGGACGAGGCGACCGGGTCGGCGAACCAGGTACTCGACGTGACGACGTCCGGTTCGCCAACCACCTCGTCGTACTCGGCCAACGCCGTGGCCGGCACGGCGCGGGCCAGGCCGGTGAGGTCGGCGGTGAACGCGGCCGGTGACTCGAAGCGGCGGGGCAGCAGCCCGGTCTCCTCGCCGTGCCGGGTCAGCTCGGGCGAACAGAGGTAGTGGTCGCCGGCGGTGGTGCAGGCGCTGCGGTCACCGCTGCGTCGGGCGAGTGCGACGGCGTCCGGCGCGCCGCTCGGGTCGGCCGGGGCCGGCAGCCGCAGGTACCGCACCGGCGTCACGTCGGCGATCCGCAGTTCACGGATCCCGGCCCGCCGCCCGGGTACGTCGAGTTCCGCCACCGCGTCGACGGTCACCCGGAGCCAGTCCGTGGCACCGGCGGGCAGCGCGAGCCGTACCGGGGCCGCACCGGCGCCCGTCACCTGATGCACCCGTGACCCGCCCGCGGTGCTGACCCGAACCCGGGTCACCGGCTCGGCGATCAACTCCTCGTGGACCACCTGGAGTTCCACCGACTGGGGCCGGATCTGGCGCGGAAAGCGAACTTCCAGCCACTGGCCGACCGGCTTGTCCGCACCGTCCGAGAGCCACGCGGTGCCACTGTCGCCGTCGACGGCCGCGAACGGGGTGGCGGAGGGATCACGCAGCCCCGCCGGACCGGCCACGTCGGCGGCGCTCGAAGAGGCCCGTACGTCGGCCACTCCGGTGTACCCGGCCCAGGTGAGTGACGACTCCCAGGCCGGGTCGAACAGGTCGTGCGCCGCCCGGCTCTGCCGGGGACGGTCGTCGTGCCCGAACGTCCGGGAGACGTTCCCACGAACCAGGCCGAAGTCGACCTCGCGGCTGCGCAGGCTGTCGGCGAGCACCGTCCGCACCCGGGTACGGTCCCGGACACCGGCGTCCCCGTCGATGATCACGGGCCGGTCGCCGAGGATTCCGGCGTCGGCGAGGTCCAGCAACGTTTCCGGCGCGCCCACCAGGTCGAGCGGCTCGGCCGCGTCGACGACGACGGCACGCGGAGCGGGTCGGTCGACCCGGTAGATCTCCACCGCCGGGTACGGGCGGTGCAGCCCGTAGTCCCACGCGCTGCCCAGGTCGGGCTCCCTACCCACGATCGGCCCGAAGTGCGCGACCCTGGTCAGGCCGGGCGCACTGTCCAGGGTCCGGTGCACCAGCACCGGCCACGCCCTCGCGCCCACCGGCGGCCGAAGATCGTTCCGCACCACCAGGTAGCGCACCCCGAGCCGGCCGAGGACGTCCGCCAGCCCCGGCGAGACGACACCGGAGGCCAGCCGCTCGTCGATCGCGGACAGCAGCCGGGCGTTGCCCACCGATCCGGCCGGTACCAGCGAACGCACCGCCCAACGCGACTTCAACAGCGGCTGGAGAGGTTCGTCCATCGGACGACCCCAGTCGTACTCGGCGAAGTTGGAACCCGGCACCAGCAGCGTGCTGCCGTGGCCGGCGTGCCGGTCCAGCCACCCGGCCGCCTGCCGCCAGTGCTCGGGCAGGGCCGGATAGCCGCCACCGGCGGCGAGTCCCGCAGTGCCGGCCCCACCCGCGACCGCGACCAGCGCGACGGCGGTGACCCCGAGCGCGGCACGGCGCGGCGCCATCTCGACGGGACGCGCGAACCGACGGACGGCGGAGATCCGGGCCGCGCCGTGCAGCAGATGGGCGGCGGCCAGCGCGAGCGGCATCCGGAGGACCACGTCGAACTTGTGCAGGTTCCGCAACGCGGCAAGCGGGCCGTCCAGCGCCTCCCGGACCGTCGCGGCGAAGAGCGCACCGCCGTTCGACATGTTGCCGGCCGTCAGGATCAACAGCCCCACCAGCGCACCGACGACCAGGAACCGTCGCTCCGGTAGGTCCCGGCGGGCCAGCCCGGCCAACCCGACGCACGCGATGAAGCCGGTGACCACGGCAAGCCACGGCGCCGTCGCCAACGCCCAGCCCGAACGCCACCAGGGCACGCCGTCGACAGCCAGGTAGCCCAACCAGTGGCTGGCGCCGCGGAGAGTGGTGCCGAGGTCGGTGACCGCAGTGGTCACGGCCGCGCTCTCGGTGTACGGCAGGAACGGGAAGCCGTACTGCTGCATGAGCAGCAGCGGCACCAGCCACCAGCAGGTCGCGGCGACCATCGCCGCGGTCCACCAGGCGAACAGCCGCCACCGGCGCCGGGGTGGACGCGTCAGCACGTAGAGCAACGCCGGCAGCACGGCGGACGCGGTCGCCGCCCCGTTCGCGCCGCCCATGCAGACCACGGCCAGGCCGCTGAGCGCCGCCGCCCGCCGCAGCGAACCGCCCGCCGCGCCGCGGACCAGGGGCAACACGACCCACGGCGCGACGCAGTACGGCAGCAGTTCGAGCGAGACCGTACCGACCAGGCTCAGCGCCCGCGGCGAGAGCGCGAAGATCAGGCCGCCGATCACCCGAGACGCCGGACCGCCCAGGTCGAGGGCGCGGGCCAGGCGCACCACACCGAGGAAGGCGGTGCAGAGCAGGGCCGCCATCCACAGCCGCTGCACGAACCACATCGGCAGGCCCACCGCCTCGCCGAGCAGGAAGAACGGGCCCATCGGGAAGAAGTAGCCGATCGCCTGGTTCTGCAACGAGCCGAACTGCCAGCCGGCGGTCCACAGCTCGGTGGCCCGGGCGAGGAAGGCTCCGGGATCCACCGCCATGTCGAGCTTCGTGTCGGCCACGAGCAACCCTGGATCCTGGGTGACGCAGAACCCGGTCAGGGCGAGGCAGACGAGAACCTCGCGCATCCGCCACACCGCCGACTGCACGGCCACCGGCGGGGTACGGCGCTCCCGCCGTACCGTCGGCCAAGTGGTCAGCACTGCTCTACCGGGCCCCCGGTGAGCAGTTCCGCACCGGTCGCGTCCCGTTCGGTCACCGCCGACTCGGCGACACCCAGCTCGGCCAGTAACCGCCGTACGGCCTGCGGATCGGTGCCGGGCACCAGCAGCCACAACCCCGCCTGACCGGCGGCAAGCTGCGCGCTGCGGGGTAGCAGCGGCGTCAACCGGTCCCGCAGTTGTTCCGGCCGGTCCGTGCGAACCAGGAGACAGGCGTCCCGGGATGCCCACGGCAGGGCGCGGGGCGCAAGCAGGTCACCGATCACGGCCCGGACCCGGTGGCCGGTGTCCACCCAGCGGAACGACTCGCTCCACTGTCGACACTCCGCGGCCATACGGTCCGCGTTACCAGGCACGTCGAGCCACTGCAACGCCCGGTCCAGTCCCGCGGCCAGACGCTCCGCGGGATCCTCCCCCTCCGGCACCAGCCATCCGGTACGCCCCGGTCGTACGGCGTCGCGGAGCCCTTCGACGTCGAAGGCGACGGTGGGCAGGCCCGCGGCGGCGGCCTCGACCACGACCAGACCCCACCCCTCCCCCCACGAGCCGGAGACGTGCAGCCACGCGGCGGCGACCAGTTCGTCGCGTTCCTCGGCGGGCAGGAAGCCGTGGACGGTGACCCAGCCGGTCAGCCCTCGCCGCGCGACCTCCCGGCGGATCGTCTCGACGTCCGGCCCACCACCCACCACGTCCAGCCGCAGCTCGGGCCGGGTGGTACGCAGCCGGTCCACCGCGTCGAGCACGACACCCACCCGCTTGTGCGGGGTGACCCGGCCGACGCAGACCAGTCGCGGCCGGGCAGCGCGGGCCACCCCCGCGGCACGGCGGACGGGCACAGTGGCACCGTCCGCGCCGTTCGGGACGACGACGACCGGTCCCGCCCAGCGGAGTCGCTCGCGTACGGCCAGCGCGGTGGACGGGGAGACCGCGAGGGTCACGCTGCGGTGGTAGACCCGACGGGCGACCGGACCCTCCAGCCAGGCGCCGAACCGACCGACGAGCGGACCGAAGTACAGCCGGAACTGTCGGTCGTGCACGTGGTGGATCACGCAGACCACCGGCACCACCCTCGGCAGGACGAGCGGGCTGAAGAACGGGATGCCGTTCTGACAGTCCAGGATCACGTCGTACTGACGGCGACGGCGCAGCAACCAGGCCAGCACGCGGGGGTAGACGGTCCATCGACCGCCGACGCGGACGATCCGGATGCCGTCGCGTACCTCGTCGGCGGGCTGGCCGGCGGGGCGCGCCGCGACGAAGGTGACCTCCGCGCCGGCCGCGGCCAGGTCGCGGGCCACCTCCCAGGCGTACACCTCGGCACCGCCCGCGTCGGGGTGGCTCGGGTCCTTCCAGTTCAGTACGGCGATCCGCCGCCCCCGCACCGAGTGGTTCTCGCCGCGCATCGGGCAGGCGGGTGCGGCCTGGGCCCTCACGGCCGCAGCCCTGCGGCGGCGGCACCGCCGGTGACGTCCTGGGGCAGCGGCAGCCCGACGATGGGCAGCGCGGGTGCGATCTCGACCCGCCGCAGTCGCCAGGCGATCGAGGCCACGTCGAAGAAGCTCTGCCAGCCGTGCCGTACCGTCGAGAAGCGGGAGCCGGGTACGTCGACCCAGTTGACCGGGATCTCCACCACCCGTGCCCCGAGACGTTCCATTCGGCCCAGCACCTCGACGTCGAAGGCGAAACCGCCGCAACAGAGTGGCTCGAACACCCGACGCGCCAGGTCACCGCGGAAGAACTTGTAGCCACACTGTGTCTCGCTGACGGTCCGTACGACCTGCCGGACCGCACCCCGGAACGCCACCGCGCCCCACCGCCGCAGCGGGCTGTGCCGCTCCTCGACCACGGAATCCGGGTGGGCACGGGACCCGACCACCGCGTCCGCTCCGCCGGCCAGCAGGGTCAACACCTGCTCCAGGTCGTCGACCGAGGTGGCGAGATCGGCATCGCAGAAACCCACGTACCGCGCGTCACTGGCGAGCACTCCGCTGCGGACCGCGTAACCCTTCCCACGCTCGGCGCAATGCAGCAGGCGGATGGGTACGGCACCGGAGGGTGCACCGGCCACGATGCCGGCGGTGTCGTCGATGCTGGCATTGTCGACCACGGTCACGCGACAGGGGACGCCCAACTCACCGAGTGCCCGGCGCAACCCGACGAGGGTGTCGGGCAGCCGGTGCTCCTCGTTGAAGGCGGGCACCACGATCTCGAGGACTGTGTGGTCGGTTGCGGCATCAGGAGGCGAGACCTCCATGGATCGCCGTCAACGCTCGCCGTACACGATGATGGGCTGGTCCACCTTGGCCGGCGTCGTGTTCGCGAGCTGCGAGGTACCCACCGAAACGGCCAGGATGCCCAGCACAGCCCCGACCGCCGCAGCGATGATCACCGTCAGGAGCGGATTGAAGGATGCCTTCATTGACGATCCCTTCCAACTAAGTGACCGGACAGTAGCATGCGTCGGAGGCGCTTGGTGGGGCGCAGAAGGGCGATCAACAAAGTGGCCGTGAGTACCGAATAACCCATAACGGGAACGGTTCCGATACCGCCCTGGGCAGGGGTGGGACCGTCGCCGGTGAGCCGCAACAGGGTGAGCGCCCCGTCCCGGCGAACCAGATCGGCGTCGATGAAGCGGCCCTCGAGCCCACCGGCACCGGGTTGATCGGTCTGGATGAGCACGTACCGGACGTCGAGCCGGCGCAGGGCAGGCCCCGGATCACCCGGCCCGGCCAGCGCCGCCGCGACCCGCTCCGCCGCCCGGCTCTCCCCACGGATCCGCTCCCGGCCGACCAGGACGTCCTGGTCGCCGACGACCGGCCGGCGGAACGCACGCGGCGCCGGGTCGAGCACCGGCACGTTCCCCGCCCAGCGGTAGGCACGGAACGACGACCACGGCAGGGAGACCAGGCTTCCCCCGGCCGGATCGTCGTTCACCACCGCACGCACCGACGCCCACTCCGGGGGATACCGCACGGTGTCGAGCTGGCCGGTGAGTCCCCAGGCCATGCCGGGCAGCACCAGCACCGGTGCGAGGACGAGGATCGCGGTCGCCGCCCGGCCAGCCGATGTCACCAGCGACTGCACGAGCAGCCCGAGACCGACCGCCTGCAGCAGCGCCAGCGGGGCCAGCATCCGGGTGCCGTCCCGGACGATGCCGGCCACCGGGACATGCTCGACGAGCCCGACCAGCATCCGCTCGCCGGGCGGCCACGCGGCGGCCACGGCGATCACGATGCCGAGCAACGCGCCGATCGCCAACCCCCACCGCAGGGCAGGGGGCCAGCGACGGGACAGGAGGAAGGCGGCCACCGCCGAGGTGGCGAGCGCGAGCGCGAACAGCGCGACCGGCCACTGGTCGCGGCCGACCGGAGCGGCGTGCCGGTTCCAGACACCGCCCAGGGTCAGCACGCTGCCGAGCACCCCGAGGGGAGTGTCGGCACGCGCCGCGAACGCGGCGATCCCCCGCTCGTCGAGATCGACCGCGCCACCCCGGTCGAGGAAGGCCAACTGCCAGGGCAGGGTCAGGCCGACCAGGGTCGCCCCGCCTGCCGCCAGCGCCCGCCACCGGCGCGCCAGCACGAGCGCCGGTGCGCAGGTCAGCACCGCCGCCAACACCAACGCCGGCCCCCCCAGCACGACCGGGAGCCCACCCGCGATCGCGGCACGACGACCGACCCCGGCGGGTTGTGCGCGGATCACCCCGACCACCCAGGCGTACGCCCACGGCAGGGCCGCGTACCCGGCGATGATCGCCCACTGGCCGAGGTGCAGCCGCCCGTACACCCACGGATTCCAGACGTAGCAGAGGCCGGCGGCGATCCGCGCCGCCGGATGGCCGACCGGGGTCAGGCGGGCCGCGCCCACCGCCGCGAGCAGCAGGGCACCGGCGAGGAGAACCTTCTGCGCGACGTCCGCGCCGATGAGCCGGGAGAGCCCCACCGCCAGCAGCTCGCTGGGTACCGCGCGGGGCAGGGCGCCGTCGCTGCCCCAGACCATCGCGCCGAACGGCGGGTCGGGCACGAACACCAGGTCGTACCGGAGCAGATAGCCAGGGCCGAGCACCGGCCCGAGGATGACCAGTACGACCCCGAAACCCAGTGCGCACTCAGGCCACCGTCGCCGGAGCCCAGCGGCGGCACGACGCCGCCACGGTCCGCGCGTCGGCGACGGTCGGTGCACAGCGGCCTCCCACGGATTCCGACGTCGGCTCTGCCCGGCGCCACCCGCGAACCCTAGGCAAGGGTCGATGCTGGCGGTAGTTTCCCAGACGGCGTCGAGGAGCGGTCCGCGACAACAGCCGAGGTTCCGGGTGCCGACCGTCCCAGCGAGAGCGACACGAACGCGATGACAGCATCGACGACTCACGATCAGCGCGGACTGGGCGCAGCCGGCGCGGCGGTGGCGGTGGCCGCGATGGTCACCAACGGGCTGGCATACCTGGTGCCGATGCTCGGTGCCCGGCGACTACCCGCGGCGGACCTCAGCGTACTGGCGACGGTGCTGGCCCTCGTCGCGATCGCCGGCGTCGCGGGCATGGGCCTACAGATGGCCGTCGCGGTGCACCGGGCCCGCCATCCCGACGCCACCACCGCCCGGGTCGGCGCCGCCACCACGGCCGCCACCACGGGCCTCCTCGTCGTCGCCGCACCGCTGATGGTGCTCGGGCTGCATCTGCCGGTCGGGGTCGTCGCGCTGCTCGTGGTGATGACCGTGCCGGTGGTGTTGGCCGGCAGGTGGCTCGGCGAGCTCCAGGGCGGGCAACGCTTCGTCCGGCTGGCGTGGGCCATGGGCCTACTGGCCCTCGGCCGGTACGCCGGGATGGTCGTCGCCCTCGTCCTCGGCGTCGGGCTCGTCGACACCCTATTGGTCGGCACGGTGACCGGTTATGCCACGCTGCCGCTCCTGGCGTGGCTCGCCCGCCGGCAGCCTCCGTCGGCCGCCACCCAGCCCACGACCACCGGGGACGACCTGCGGGTGCGGCAGGTCATGAGCGCCGGCACCGCCGCGCTGGCGATGCTGGTGGTGTCGTACGCCGACCTGATCTTCGCACGCCAACTGCTCTCCCCGGCGGACTCCGGGGCGTACGCCGTCGGCACCGTACTCACCAAGGGTGCGCTCTGGGCTCCCCAGGTGGTCACGGTCCTGGCGCTGCCCCGGCTCGCGGTCGGCGACCAGCAGATCCGGCGCGCCGCGCTGATCGTCGTCACGGCGTGCGGTGCCGTCCTAGTCGCCGTGTCGGCACTGGCCGGCGGCCTGGCGTTCCGGCTGGCCGGGGGTGAGGACTACGCACATCTCGGCGAGTACGCCCCGTACTTCGCCGCCACCGGAGGGCTCTACGCGCTGGTCTTCGTGATCGTCAACGCCAAGGTCGCGACCGCCGCCCGCTGGCCGTCCGCGCCACTCTGGGTGGCCGCCGGCGGCCTCGCCGTGCTGACCGTCCTGATCGCGCCGGGCACCTTCCAAGGGATCATGTTCAGCGCCCTCGGCACCGCCACGCTCACCACCCTCGGCACGGTCGTCGGCCCGGCCCTGGTCAACCGCGGTGCGGGTGGCAGCCGGCGGAAGGACCCGACCGACCAGGGAATCGTCGGGTCACCGGCGGCGCCGGCCCAGGCCCGATCCCACTCGTCCGCACCCTCCCGGCTACGCCGGGTAACCCGATCGACGCGGTAAGCCCTGGTCAGACCCCGAAATCGAAGATGCCACCGGGCGCAGACTCCCGGCCAGCCCGCACGTTGGCTACCGTAGGTGTTTTCTCCGGGGTGTCAGCTCGGGCCCCGTCTGCGGTTCGTCTCTAAGAGGTAGTTGTGACGCTGTACGGCGAGAACCACCCGCCCCCCGACGACCGGCCAACGGTCCAGGTCAAGGCGGTCAACTGGCCCGTCGAGGAGCCGGTACACCCGGCCCCGGTGGCTCCGCAGGGTGAACGCAGGCGGTCCAGTCGCTTCCGGATCCTGCTCGCCACCGGCGTGGCCACAGCCGTGCTCGGCTCGGTCGGTGCGGTGGCCGTCTGGGCGTACGCCGGTGACGTGCCACGCGGCACCACCGTGCTCGGCACCGAACTCGGCGGACGCAGCACGACGGACGCGGCGCGGGAACTGCGCGCGCAGCTCGACCGTCGCGCCGCGGAACTCGCCGCCCCCATCCAGGTACAGGTGGGCGAGCGGACCGCCGAGATCAACCCGGCCGACGTCGGGCTCACCGTCGACGTGGACGCGACCGTCGCCGCCGCGGCGGCGACCGGCGCCCATGCGGTGGACCGGCTGGTCGGCTCGCGGGAGGTCGAACCGGTGGTCTCGGTCGACGTACCGAAGCTGGAGGCCGCACTGGAGAAGCTCGTCGGCAAACAGGGCCGCAAGATGACGATGCCGTCGATCACCTTCGACGGCACCAAGCCCAAGGTGCGCCACCCGAAGCCGAGCCTCTCGGTCGACCCGGAGCACTCCGCGGAGGTGGTCAAGGCGGGCTGGCTGAGCGGCCAGCCGGTGACCGTACCGCTCGTGGAGAACCATCCGGCGACCTCCGCCGAGGAGGTGGACCGCATGGTCGCCGAGCTGGCCAAGCCCGCGGTGGCCGCGCCGGTCAAGCTGTCCACCGACCGCGGTTCGGTGGACATCCCGCCGCAGGCGATCGCGAAGGGTCTCCGCTTCAAGGCTGACAAGACCGGCAAGCTGACCCCGACGGTCGACATGAAGCAGCTGCGGACGGCGATGGGCGACCGACTGAACAAGGTCGAGGTCGCGCCGAAGGACGCCACGATGACCATCTCGGGCGGCAAGCCGAAGGTGGCCGACGGACGCGTGGGGCAGCAGGTGGACATCAGCGGGCTCGGTGACGACCTGCTTGAGGTGTTGTCCCGCACCGAGGACCGTACGCTCGACGCGAAGCTCAAGCCGGTCCAGCCGAAACTCACCGCGGAGAAGCTGGGCGGCCTCGGCATCAAGGAGAAGGTCTCCTCCTTCACCACGAACTTCACCGGCGGCCTCTCCTCGGCCCGCAGCCAGAACATCGTCACGATCGCCGAGAAGGTAGACGGCACGGTGGTGCTCCCCGGCGAGACCTTCTCGCTCAACGGGCACACCGGCGAGCGCGGCTACGCCCAGGGCTACCGGGACGCACCGGTCATCCTCGGTGGGAAGCTCGTGCCGGGGGTCGGCGGTGGCACCTCCCAGTTCACCACCACCCTGTTCAACGCCACCTACTACGCCGGTCTTGAGGACGTCGAACACAAGCCGCACTCGTACTACTTCAGCCGCTATCCGGCCGTCATCGAGTCGACCATCTTCTGGCCCAACCTCGACTTCAAGTTCCGCAACAACACCGACTACGGCGTACTGATCGACACCTCGTACACGGGCAGCTCGATCACCGTGTCGATCTGGAGCACGAAGATCTGGGACAGCGTCAAGACCGAGTACGGCCCGCGACGGAACATCACCTCGTCGAAGACCGTCTACCTCGAACCTGGCCCGAGCTGCATCCCCGCCAACGGCAGCCAGGGTTTCACCCAGGACGCCTTCCGGGTCATCAAGAAGGACGGCAAGGTGGTCAAGCGGGAGAAGTTCTCCTGGACCTACGACGCGGAGCCCCGCTTCATCTGCGCCAAGGAACCGTCCTGACGTAGCCACAGATGCACGGAAAGGCCCCGCCGGCTGGTGTGCCGGCGGGGCCTTTCCGTGTCGTGTTCCGCGGTCGCCCACCATCTCTCGGGTGCCCCGTAACGCCTCATCCCTTGAGGGTCGACCGTTGCGACCGTTGGAGCCCCTGGTCGGACTCATCCGGCTCGCCGGCTGGACAGTGCACCTCGAACTGCTGAAAGACCACGGCGAGCCGGTACGCCTCCCGGACTCCGGCATCCTCGTGTCGTGCCGTGGCGGCCGATGCACTCGCGCTCATGCCGCCGTGGCGGGCCGCAGCGAGTTCGGGGCCCGAGCTCAGGCGGTCGCTCTAGAGAATTCTCGGTCGAGCGATGCCAGCGCACCGGAGCAGAACGAGGGT
>NZ_QXEC01000036.1 GCF_003583405.1 Micromonospora radicis | reverse complement strand
CGGCGGACCCATGGGTGATCGCCGCGCCGACCTGGGTCGGTCCGGCTCCGTGGCCGACGACCGACCGGGCGTGGGTGGCTGGTCGACGGCCGAGCCGGTGGACGTACCGACGGAGATCGGAGCCGATGTCCGGCGATAGGGTCGCGGTGATCTGGCGGAGCTGCCTGCTGCCCGGCTCGGAGACGTTCGTCCGCCACCAGGGCGATGCACTGACCCAGTGGCGCCCGGTCTACCTCGGTGCCGTCCGGATCACCTCCCCGCTGAGCCGGGACACCGACGTGGTGGTGTGTCCGGACACGCCGCGTGGCCGGCGCGACTGGCTGCGGCTGCGGGCGACCGGCGGTTCACCCCGGCTGCGCCGCCTGCTGGCCCGGCTCCGGCCCGACGTGGTGCACGCCCACTTCGGCGGCGACGGCTGGCTGGTCAGCCGGACCGTCACGCAGCTCGGCATCCCGCTGGTCGTCACCCTGCACGGCCGCGACGTCACGCAGCAGCCTGCCGAGCCTGGCCTGCGCGGCGCCCGGCACCGGCGGAACCTGCGTACCGCGTTCGACCGGGCGGCCCTCATCCTCGCCGTCTCCGGTGCGATCCGCGATCGGGCGGTGGAGTTGGGCGCCGACCCGGCGAAGGTCCACGTGCACCACACCGGGATACCCGTACCGCCCGAGTTGGTGCACCGGCCGAAGCACTGGGACGTGGTCTTCGTCGGCCGGTTCGTCGAGAAGAAGGGGGTGGACGACCTCGTCGAGGCGGCCGGTTCGCTGGCCGACCTTCGCCCCCGGATGCTGTTCGTCGGCACCGGACCGCTGCACGAGCCGGTACGCGCCCGCGCCGAGCGGCTGGGCCTGGACGCCACCTTCCTCGGCGCGCTGCCACCGGCCGAGGTGATCCGGCACGTAGCCGAGTCGCGGATCCTCGCGGCACCCTCGCGTACTGCCTCCGACGGCGACACCGAGGGACTGCCGACGACGATCCTGGAGGCGGGGAGTGTCGGCGTACCGGTCGTCTCGACGTACCACAGCGGCATCCCCGAGGCGATCATCCACGAGGCGAACGGCCTGCTCGGCGCCGAGGGCGACCGGGCCGGGCTGGCCGCCAACCTCCGCCGGCTGCTCACCGACGCACCGCTGCGCGAACGCCTGGGCGCGCAGGCCCGCCGCCGGGTCGAGACGGACTTCGACCTGCGCCAACAGACCCGCCGCCTGGAAACCCACTACGCCTCGGTCACCCCGAAGCCCGGCTAGCTGCTAGTGCCTTGGACACCCCCGAAGATCGCGCTCGATCCTGGATCGAGTGGTCTCGCCGTGACTCCGAAGCCACTCGATCCAGGATCGAGCGTGACCATGGTGCGCGGCGGGCCGCCGCGGCCCGCCGAGCCGTTGGTCAGTCGGGAGTACGGAGGTGGCGCAGTGCGGCCCGGGCGCTGCGGGCACTGGCGAGCAGGAGACGACCGGCGCGGGCAGTCGGGGTGCCGCTGAGCAGCGACACGATCCGCCGCAGCCGCCGCAGCTCGTCCTCGCGCTCGGTCAACGTCCGCTCGTACCATTCCTGACGCGCGCGGGCCTCGGCCACCTCGCGGGCCAGCCGGTCCCGGTCCACCAGCAGCTCCCGCCAGCCGCGTACGCCGTCACCGCGGGCGTACTCATCGGGGGTCGTGCGCGCCCGCCCGGCACCGGCGCGACCCCCGTCGCCGTCCGACACCCACCCCGTGTCGGCGCGCCCCCCGCCGCCGTTTGGCACCCGCCGCGTGTCGGCGCGCCCCCCGTCGCCGTTTGGCATCCGCCCGGACATCGTGAAGAGGGTGTCGGTCAGCGTGCCGGTCGGCCAGAGTTCGGCGAGCCCGGCCTCGGCGAGCCGGGTCGCCAGCCGCCGTAGCGCCTGCATCGGGTCGGCCGCCACCGCCAGTGCGTGCCAGGTACCGGCGGGAGTGACCACCACCTGGTCCGCCGGCACGCCCGCGCACGCGCCGGCCTGCCACGAGGTGAGCCACGCGCGCACCGCGGGCAGGTCGCGGCGTAGCGTCCCGGCCACCACTAGATCCTCGACGGTACGCCCCGGCGGAACCGCCTCCCCGTCGGCGAGGCGCCACCCGCCACCCGGATCGCGGTGGACCTGCCGGACCTGGCCCGCGTGCCGGAGCACACCCGCCGGCAGGTCGCCACGGATCGGCACACCATGCAGCCGGCCCACCTCGAACCCGCCACGGCCGGACCGGCCGACGCCGGACCGGCCGACGCCGGACCGGTCGGACCCGGACCGGTCGGACCCGGACCGGCCGGACCCGGACCGGTCGGACACGGACCGGTCGGACACGGACCGGTCGGACCCGGACCGGTCGGACCCGGACCGGTCGGACCCGGACCGGTCGGACACGGACCGGTCGGACACGGACCGGTCGGGGTCGGGCGGGTGGACGGGTTCGACCCGCTCGGCCAGCAGCACCCAGCCCGCCGCCAATGCTGTCGCCGCCCCGTTCCGGATGGCCGCCCCGATCAGCCGACCCGGGTCGGCCAACACCTGCACCGTGGGCACCGGCCCCCGCTGGTCGGCTCCGACCAGTCGACCCGGGTCGATCGACGGAGGCACCGTGGGCACTGCCGGTTCCCGGTCCTCGGTGCCGGCGGGCACGTCCGCGACCGGCTGGCCGGCCGCCGTGGCCTGGAGGAAGCCGACGATCGTGGGGTCGGCCAGCAGTTCCGGGCTGAACAACGCGACGGGGGCCAGCGGTGTCGGGAAGGCGGCCCAGGTGCCGACGAGCCGCAGCCCGGCCCGGATCAGCCGCTGCCGCAACCGGTCCAGGCCCGCCGGGCGGGTGTCGTCGTACTCGCCGAGGGTCGCCCAGTCGGAGTCGGTGTGTTCCGGCGGCAGCGCCAGCAGCCGGTGCGTGCCGAGGAGGTTCTCGACGCCGAGCAGCAGCCGACCGCCCGGCCGCAGCACCGACACCAGCAGGTCGACCGTCTCGCCCCAGGTCAGCTCCCGGCCCTCGACCGAACTGAGCCGGGTCGGCCCGTCCAGGGCCACCACGGTGTCGTACGCCGGCAGGCCGGCGAGCTGCTCCGGGCTGCCGCAGCACACCCGGACACCGGACCGGTCGGCGTACCGCGCGGCCAGCGCCTCGGCGTCGGGCAGCCCGCGTACCAGCACGGTCACCTCGGCCGGGTGCAGCACGTCGACCAGGTCCGGGGCGTGCGGCCCGATCACGAGCGTCCGACCGCCGCCCGGGAGGTCCGGGCGGTCGGGTACGGCAGCCAGCAGGGCCGTGACGACCGGTCCGCGTACCGGGCCGGGGCCGTGCCGACCGTCGAGATCCGACCAGCCGCGCATCTCGCCGCCGAGCAGCTGCACGCTCATGCCGGCCGCCCGGCCGGTTCGGGCCAGCGGAACAGTTGGCGCAGCTCGGCGGGGGGCAGCAGGCGGTCGGCACCCAACTCGGCCACGGCCAGTTCGTACGCGGCGACCGGGTCGACCTGCGGGCCGTGCAGCGGCGCCCACTGCGCGCGGATCCGAGGTTGACCGCCCCAGATCGGCTGCTCGCCGGAGAGTTGCATCGGATCGCCGTACACGGCCGGCGCGCAGCCGGCCAGGATGCCGTAGAAGACCGCGCTGCACAGCCGGTTCGAGGCGACCCGGTGATGCCGGCGCAACTCGGCCAGCTGCCGGTGCAGGAACCGTGGATCGAGGTCACCCCACCGGCCGCCCCGGTAGCCGTGGCAGACCACCCGGAAGCCGGCCCGCTCGTAGTGGCGCCGGACCCGCGTCGACCGGTACTCCTGCCAGTAGAGGCAGACCGTGACCGGGCCGGCCTCGACGGCGCGGATCTCGTCGACCAGCCGGCCGTGGTCGCCGGTCACCCGCTGGCCCTCCCAGCCGTGGAACGGGTACCAGATGGTCCCTTCGCGCGGCTGGCCGCCGTCGGGCTGCATCGCCAGCAGGTACGCCCAGGGTGCCCCTACCACGTACGTCTGCCGGCGCCCGAACGACCAGGCCCGGCGACGGGTCCGCTCGGACCAGAGGAAGAGTGGCACCCCGGGCACGAAGTCGTGGTCGGGAGCCATCCCGTCGCCGATGTTCCAGCCGTGCTGGAGGTAGCCCCGGATCCGCAGCGGTTCGGCCTGGTCCAGGCCGCAGTACCGGGCCAGCAGGTGGGAGTGCCCGTAGTAGTGGTTGGCGTGGTGCACGGCGGCGGGCGTCCCTGGTCGTGTCGACGGGTGGAGGCGGAGCGTATCGAGCCCACCTGAACACCCGGCCACACCGAGGTGTCAGCCCGGTGTGCCGCGCGTGAGACGCATGGAGCCCCCGGCCGGGATCGAACCGGCGACATCCCGCTTACAAGGCGGGTGCTCTGGCCAGCTGAGCTACAGGGGCAGTGTGCCGTGGCCAGCATAGCGACCGACGTCCGGTTTTCCCGCTCGGCAGGGCTCCCGAGCACGGGAAACGTCAACATCCCGACGGGCGGACGTCGATTCGTGTCCGACCGTGCCCGAGTGACCGGAATGCGTATGCCGCCGGTCCCATCCACAGTTCCGAACCTTGGCAGCATGGCAAAAGCCGTTTACCGTGCAGTGACACAGCCGACATGGGCTCGTCCCTTGACGGCTGTGACGCCGGCCCGGGCATCCGGGCCTGCTGGCTCCTTCACTCGGATCGTCCGGCACGTTCCTGCCGGTGAAAGGAAGCGTCCCCTCATGGCTACGGTCACCTACGCGAAGGCGTCCCGGATCTACCCGGGCACCGAACGCCCCGCGGTCAACCAGCTCGACCTCCAGATCGGCGACGGCGAGTTCCTCGTCCTGGTCGGCCCCTCCGGTTGCGGCAAGTCCACCAGCCTGCGCATGCTCGCCGGGCTGGAGGACGTCGACGACGGCGCGATCTACATCGACGACCGGGACGTCACCCACCTGCCGCCGAAGGCCCGCGACATCGCGATGGTCTTCCAGAACTACGCGCTCTACCCGCACATGTCGGTGTACGAGAACATGGCGTTCGCCCTCAAGCTCCGCAAGACCTCCAAGTCGGAGATCGACCGGCGGGTCAAGGAGGCGGCGGCGCTGCTCCAGCTGGAGGAGTTCCTCAGCCGCAAGCCCAAGGCGCTCTCCGGCGGTCAGCGCCAGCGGGTCGCGATGGGCCGGGCCATCGTCCGGGAGCCCCAGGTCTTCCTGATGGACGAGCCGCTGTCGAACCTCGACGCCAAGCTCCGGGTGCAGACCCGTACCCAGATCGCCTCGCTGCAGGCCAAGCTGGGCGTCACCACCGTCTACGTGACCCACGACCAGGTCGAGGCCATGACCATGGGTCACCGGGTGGCGGTCATGCTCGACGGTGTGCTCCAGCAGGTGGACACCCCGCGGGCGCTCTACGACACCCCGGCCAACGTCTTCGTCGCCGGCTTCATGGGCTCGCCCGCGATGAACATCAAGACCGTCCCGCTCACCGAGCAGGGCGCGGCCTTCGCCGAGCTGCTCGTCCCGCTGACCCGGGAACAGGCCGAGGCGGCCCGCGCCGAGGGTGGCGACGGCAAGGTCACCGTGGGCTTCCGCCCGGAGGACTGCGACATCGTCAGCCCGACCGAGGGCGGCATGCCGGTCGTCGTCGAGCTGGTCGAGGACCTCGGTTCGGACGCCAACGTCTACGGGCACGCCGCCCTGGACGGTGCCTCCGAGCGCTTCGTGGTGCGTACCGACCGGCAGCACAGCCCGAACATGGGCGACACGATCTTCGTGAAGCCGCGTACCGGCCGCAGCCACGTCTTCCACGCCGCCACCGGCAAGCGGATCTGAGCCGTCGGCGAGCGGAACTGACGTAGCAACCGCAGAGGGGCGGCCCGCCGGCTGGCGGGCCGCCCCTCTCGCGTGTGTGCCGGGCACACCGGCCGGGCCGGCCGGCGGGTGGCCGTCGGGTGGCCGTCGGGTGGCCGTCGGCTCAGCCCTCGACGGCGCGGCGGCGGGCCACCTCGGCGAGGGTGACCGCGGCGGCGACGCTCGCGTTGAGCGACTCCACCTCGGAGATCATCGGGATGCTGACGGTCAGGTCGCAGGTCTGCCCGACCAGTCGGGACAGCCCCCGCCCCTCCGAGCCGACCACCACGACCAGCGGGCCGACCGCGGCCTCCAGGTCGTACAGGTCGGTCTCGCCGTCGGCGTCCAGGCCGACCACCAGGAACCCGGCGTCCTGGCACGCCTTCAACGACCGGGTCAGGTTGGTGACCTGGGCGACCGGCACCCGGGCCGCCGCACCGGCGCTGGTCCGCCAGGCGGTCGCGGTGATCCCGGCGGCCCGCCGTTCCGGTACGAAGACACCCTGCGCGCCGAACGCGGCGGCCGACCGGATCACCGCGCCGAGGTTACGTGGGTCGGTGACGCCGTCCAGCGCCACCAGCAGCGGCGCCGGCTGCTCCAGCGCGGCGGCGACCAGGTCCTCGAACGGCTCGTACGCGAACGGCGGCACCTGCAGGCCGACGCCCTGGTGCAGCACGCCCCCGGTCATCCGGTCCAGTTCGGCGCGACTGACCTCGAGGATGGCGATCCCCCGGTCGGCCGCGGTACGGACGATCTCGTTCACCCGGTCGTCGATGTCGATGCCCTGGGCCGTGTACAGCGCGGTGGACGGCACCTGGGCGCGCAGCGCCTCCAGCACCGGGTTGCGGCCGACCAGCAGCTCCGGGGCGTCCTTCGCGGGGTTGGACTTACGGCCCGGAGCGACCCGCGGGCCGCCCCGCCCGGCGGGCTGCTTGCCCCGGGCGGGCTTGGCGGCGGTGGTACCCCGACCGCCGCCCCGACCCCAGGTGGTGTCCTTGGTGCCGGGCTTGCCGATCTTCGGGGTGCGCCCCTCCTCGGTCGCCGCCCGGCGCTCCTTCTCCTGCTTCCAGGCGGTGCGCTGGGGCAGCTTCTCCGTGCCGGAGTAGCCCTTGTGCCAGGGCCGTTCGTCGGCGGGTAGGGTCCGTCCGCGCCCGGCGAGGGAGTCCCGGTTCTTGCCGCCGGATCCCTTCGGGGCGCTTGCCTTCGACGCCACCCGACGGCCACGACGTTGCGAGTTGCCGGCCATCAGTCATGCTCTCCAATAGTCCAACGCGGGCCTTGTGGGGTGTCCTCGACCACCACGCCGGCCCGCTTGAGCTGGTCGCGTAGCGCGTCGGCAGCGGCCCAGTCCTTGCGGACCCGGGCCTGCGCACGCTGTTCCAGGGCCAGGGCGACCAGGGAGTCCACCACGTCGCGGAGGTCACTCGCCCGAGCGCCACCGGTCCACGCCGGGTCGAGGGGGTCGACGCCGAGGATATCCAGCATCGCCCGGATGCCGGCCAGCGTCGTGCGTACGGTCACATCGTCGCCGCCGGCCAACGCGTTGTTGCCGTCGCGCAGTACGTCGTGCAGCACGGCCAGCGCGGCCGAGGTGTTCAGGTCGTCGTCCATCGCCGCGGCGAACGCGGCCGGCAACTCGCCGGGTTGCCCGGCACCGATCCGCTCGACGGCCCGCTGCACGAAACCCTCGATCCGCCGGTACGCGACGGCCGCCTCCCGCAACGCCTCCTCGGAGTAGTCGATCCGGGAGCGGTAGTGCGCGGCGACGTAGTAGTAGCGCAGTTCCACCGGGCGCACCCCGAGCCCGGCGACGTACGCCAGGTCGAGCGTGTTGCCTAGCGACTTGCCCATCTTGGTGCCGCCGATGCCGAGCAGGCCGTGGTGCACCCAGTACCGGGCGAAGGGCAGGTCGGCGGCCTGGGACTGGGCCAGTTCGTTCTCGTGGTGCGGGAAGATCAGATCCAGCCCACCGCCGTGGATGTCGAACTCGGCACCCAGGTAACGCCAGCACATCGCCGAGCACTCGATGTGCCAGCCGGGCCGGCCCCGCCCCCACGGCGACGGCCAGTAGGCATCGGCCGGCTCGTCCGGTTTGGCGCCCTTCCAGAGCGCGAAGTCGCGCGGGTCGCGCTTGCCGCGCTCCGGCGCGCAGTCGGCGGACTGCATGTCGTCCGGCGACTGGTTGGACAACGCGCCGTACGCCGGCCAGGACCGGACGTCGAAGTAGACGTCACCGGAGCCGTCGGTGGCCGGGTAGGCGTGCCCCCGCTCGATCAACTGGGCGATCAGTTGGTGCATCTCGGGGATGTGTCCGGTGGCGCGCGGTTCGTAGGTCGGCGGCAGCACGTTCAACGCCCGGTACGCCTCGGCGAGCTTCAGCTCGTTCGCGTACGCGATCGACCAGAACGGCCGTTCCTGCTCCTGCGCCCTGACCAGGATCTTGTCGTCGATGTCGGTCAGGTTGCGGATGAAGGTGACCTCGTTGCCGGCGGCCAGCAGCCAGCGACGCAGCACGTCGTAGTTGACTCCGGAACGGAGATGGCCGATGTGCGGCGGTGCCTGAAGGGTGAGCCCACACAGGTAGACCCCCACCTTGCCGGCTTCCCGCGGGACGAAGTCCCGCACCGATCGGGTGGCGGTGTCGTACAGGCGAAGCGTCACCGTACAAGGGTAGCCGTCCGTCGTTTTCCCGGTCCGCCGGAGCCGGGTCGTACGCTGCTGATCGTGACTTCCCCCGCGACCCCCGGCATCGACCCACCGCCGCCTGTCCGGCCGGCCGGCGAGACGTCGCAGACGTTGGATCGGGGCCTGCGGCTGCTGCACCTGGTCGCGGACGCGCCCGGCGGGCTGACCGTCACCGAGGCGGCCAACCGGCTGGGCATCGGGCGGGCTGCGGTCTACCGGCTGGTCACCCCGCTGGCCGGGCACGGGATGCTGCGCCGCGACACCGACGGCCGGTTGCGCCTCGGCGCCGGGGTGCTGCAACTGGCCCGCCGGGCTCAGCCGCTGCTCGCCGAGGGTGCGCTGCCCGCGCTGCGGCGTCTCGCCGAGCAGGCCGGGGCGACCGCCCACCTGACCGTGGTGGAGGGCGGGGAAGGGGTCGCGCTGGCGGTGGTCGAGCCGAGCTGGACGTCGTTCCACGTGGCGTACCGGACCGGGGCCCGACACCCGCTGGAACGCGGCGCGGCCGGGCAGGCCATCCTCGCCGGTCGCACCGGCGCCGCCGGCCCGGTGAGCACCGTCGGCGAGTTGCAACCCGGCGCGTACGGCGTGGCGGCCCCGGTGCTCGGGGTGCCGGGCCTGGAGGCCAGCGTCGGGGTGGTCGCCCTGGCCCCGCTGGACACCGACGCGGTCGGCGCGCAGGTGCTGGCCGCCGCCACCGCCGTGGCCGCCGCACTGCGCTGACCCGCACCGCCGATCCCGGCCCGGACCCCCGGGGCGCGGCCGGTCATGGGCCGGGGCCGGTCATGGGCCGGGGCCGGTCATGGGCCGACCACTACCACAGTCGGGCTGCCGGAACCGGGTTGTCCACAGGGGATGTGGATCATGATTGGGCGGGTTGTCCACAGGGGTACCGCCGGGACGGGGCCGGGTCGCACGGTGGGAGCATGCCCCCTACGCCGTACCGGCCTGCCGCCCTCGCCTGGCAGGTGTTCCGCGGGTCCGCGGCGATCCGCGACCGTCTGCTGACCCGGCACCAGCTCCGCGGTGCGTCCTGGATCCGGCTGATGCACGACGTGTACGCCGACGCCCGCCTCGATCGCGATCACGAGCTGCGCTGCCGGGCGGCCGGCCTGCGACTGCCACCCGGTGTGCTGATCGCCGGGCCGTCCGCGGCGTACCTGCACGGCGTCGAGCACGCCGCGACGTTCGACGACGACGTGCACGTCCTCGCCCCGATCCGACTCGGGCTCGGCTCGCAACGCGGCATCCGGGTACACACCCTCGGTCCACGCCACCCCCCGCACCTCGGCGCAGACCCCGCGCCGCCCCACAGCCCACACCCCGCGGGCGGTTCGGCCCTGCTCCGCTCGGATCCGATCTCCGCCGCGTGGGAGTGCGCGGTGTGGCTGGAACCGGTACTCGCGGTCGGGATCATCGACGCGATGCTCCGGCAGCAACTGGTCGACTGTGCCGGGCTCGACGCCGTGGCCGGGGCGAACGCGCGCCGGCCGGGTGGCCGCCGGGCCGGATGGGTGTTCGGTCTGGCGGACGCGGGAGCGCAGTCGCCGCCCGAATCGCAGCTACGGGTCCGGTTGGTTCTGGCCGGGCTACCCCGGCCGGTCACGCAGCATCCGGTGCGGCTGGCCAACGGGCGGGTGGTGCACCCGGACCTGTCCTGGCCGCAGTACCGGGTGGCCGTCGAGTACGACGGGCACCGGCACAGTGACCCCGAGCGGCTGCACCTCGACCGGCAGCGACTCAACCAGCTCGTCGGGGCCGGCTGGCGGGTGCTGCACGTGACCGGCCGGCGGCTGCACCGCGAGTTCCCCGGCCTGCTGCGGGAGATCCGCACCACCCTGGCCGCTGCGGGGCTGCGCTGATGACCCTCACCACGCCGCCACCAGGCTGCGCCGATGGCCCTCACCACGCCGCTGCGGGACTGCGCCGATGACCCTCACCATGCCGCCGCAACGGCGGTATCGAGACCTCAGGTGACCGGCGTTGCGGCGAAACTGTTCGTGAGGACGGCGGGCAGTTCGGTCAGCGTGGCGACTGTGGCGTCCGGCAGGACGCCCGGGGGCAGGGTCTGGCCACGCCGGTTCAGCCAGACCGTACGCATTCCGGCCCGTTGGGCGCCGGCCACGTCGTGCAACGGGTTGTCACCGACGTGCACCACCTGCTCCGGTGGCACCCCGGCCGCCGCGCACACCGTGGCGTAGAACTGCGGGGCCGGTTTCTTGGGCAGGCCGTTCTGGTGTGCGTACACCTCGAAGGCGAACTGGCCGGCGAGCCCGCAGCGTTGCGCGCGGCTGTTGCCGTTGGTGGCGAAGCCCACCGTCCACCGCTGCCGCAGCACGGCCAGGGTGGGCAGCACATCGGGGAACGGGCGGGTCAACGCGAACCGCCGGGCGAAGAAGACCTCCGCCAACTCGTCCAGGTGAGCGTCGAGCCCGGCCCGAGCCAGCGAGCGGGCGAGCGCCGCCCGCCGGATCTCCAGCACCGGCTGCGCGGCAAGCTCACCGAAGACGGCATCCCAGTCCGACTCCAGCTCCGCGAGCGACACGCCGGCCGCCGCCGGACTGCGGCGCCGCATCTCGTCGAGTACGGCCAGCAGCCCGCCGGTGACGGCCGGACGCAGGTCGAGCAGGGTCTCGTCGGCATCGAAGACCACCGTGCTGAGCATGCCGTCCAGGGTGTCAGGTCAGGGCCGGCTCCGACACCCGCGCGACGGCACCGACGGTGGATGCAGGTCAGGTCAGCGCCGGCTCCGCGGCCTTCGGCTCGACGGGCTCGACCGGTACGCGCAACTCGTCGAGGCGGACCAGCGCCACCCCGGCCACGATCAGGGCACCACCGGACAGTTGCACGACCGTCGGCAGTTCGCCCAGCAGCAACCAGGCGATCAGCACCGCGAACATCACCTCGGTCAGCCCGACGAAGGAGGCCAACCGCGCACCGAGCACCCGGGCCGCGGCGATCCCGGCCAGGTAGGCGACCACCGCCGCCACCAGCGCGAGCCCGACGATCGGCACCAGCCAGCTGGTCTGCTGCCCGGCGAACTGCACCGCGCCGAAGGTCGCCTGCAACGGCAGCGCGCCGAGCAGGCCGAGCAGCAGCAGCGCACCGGCTCCGACGGCCATCCCGCCGCTGGCCATGACGACCGACGGCAGGGCGGCGTCGATCCGGCCGGCGAGGACGTAGTAGCCGGCCAGGCCGACCGCCGCGCCCAGCCCCCAGAGCACGCCGACCGGGTCGAGCCGGCCGGCACCGGCCAGGTCGAGCACGAACACCAGCCCGGCCAGCGCCGCCACCGAGCCGGCCACGGTCAGCCGGCGCGGGCGTTGCCCCTGCACCAGCCAGGTCCAGCCGACGACGAGGATGATGCCGAGGTACTCCAGCAGCAGGGCGACGCCGACCGGCAGGTAGCGCACCGCGTTGAAGAAGCAGACCTGGGCGAGCGCCACCCCGAGCAGCCCGAAGACACCGATCGCGGTGAGGTTGCGGCGCAGCACCGGCCACCGCCCCCGCAGGACGAGCAGCGCGGGTACCGCCAGCACGAGGGCCGCGATGCCGACCCGGGCGATGACGACCGCCTCCGCCGACCACCCGTCGTTGATGAGCGAGCGGGCGAACGTACCCGAGGTGGCGAAGGTGACCGCGGAGAGCAGGGCCAGCGCGAAGCCGGCGCCGGCAGCGGACGATTGGCGCATGAACTCTCCTTGGCACGGCGGACCGCCATGGGCAAACTAGGGTTACACCGATGACGCTAGAGCGGGGCCACGACAGGAGTCAAGTTGCTTTTCGCCCATGACACCGAGTGTTCGCTGATCGCCACCGCCGCGCTGGTCAACACCGATGGCCAGGACGGCGAAGACCTACCCGACGTCGCCGCCCTGGACGCCTTCTTCACCGCCCACGCCTACAGCGGTCGGCACGAACACACCGAAACCGAACTGCGGGCGGTACGCGCACTGCGCCCCCGGCTACGCCGGATCTGGCACGCCGACGTGGACGAGATCGTCTCGATCGTCAACGGGCTGCTCCGCGAACATCGCGCCCTACCCCAGCTGATCACGCACGACGACCAGCCGTACCACCTGCACGCCGTTCCCCGGGACGCCCCGCTGGCCACCAGAATCGCGGTGGAGGCGGCGATGGCGATCGCCGACCTGATCCGCGGCGGCGAACTGCGCCGGCTGCGCACCTGTGAGCACCCCGACTGCGACAACGTGCTGGTCGACCTCTCCAAGAACCGGTCCCGCCGGTTCTGCGAGGCCGGCTGCGGCAACCGGGCCGCGGTCAGCGCCTACCGTGCCCGCAAGGCCGCCGCCCGCACCTGACCCCGCGTCGCCCGTGAAACTCGGCTGCGAGGTCCTCGCATGCGCGGCCCAGCCACGGGGATCCTCGCTCGCGCCGCGCGAATACCGGTCCCCGCCCGCACGGTTCGGCGGTGGCGTCGCCGCCCGCGCAACCCAACCGTGAGGTCGCCACCCGCCCGGCCCCACTGCAACATCGCACACCCGGGCGCACTCGCGGAGTCGCCACCCACGGCCCGGTTGCAACATCGCACACCCGCGCGGACCAGTTACACATCGCACACCCGGGCGCACTCGCGGAGTCGCCACCCGCGCGGCCCGAGTGCGGACCTTCTCCCGGCGGCAGTCAGCGCCGCGCTCGAGCCGTTGAGGTCGGACGCCACCGGCGACACGTCGAGGTGGGTAGGTTTGTTGTCGTCCCAGCGACAACAAATCTACCCACCCGTGCTCGCCTCGGACCGCCGCAGCACGCAAGCCAGCGCGCCGATCAGTGGGCGCGGCCCACCATCAGCCATCGGGAGACCGCGATCCGGAGCAGGACGTACGGGCCGTCGGGGCCGTCCATCGTGACGTCCCATCCGTCGTACCGGTTGCGGAGTCCCGCGACGACCTGCGGCGGGAACGGCTGGCGGACGATGCGCGCGGCACCCTCGGCGACGACGGGCGCGTCCCCGTCGGGCAGGGCGAGCGACACCCGCGGGTCGGCGGCGACGTTGCGGACCTTACGGTTGCGCTCGCCGGTGCCGATCCACCACTCGCCGTCGAGGTAGAGGTACCAGACCGGCGTCAGGTGCGGCGAGCCGTCCGGGCGCAGGGTGCAGAGCCAGACGAGTCGTTCCCGCGCCAACCGATCGATGATCTCCGCGCCGGGCGTCCACTGTGGCTGTGCCGGGTCTGTGCCGCGCCGTGGCCGTGCGCCACCGCGCGGCTCGCCCTCGTCGCCGAGTACGCGCACGACCGGGTCGCGCTCAGCGTCTACCTGTGTACGGTGCTGCACGACGCCACCGCCGACCTGTGCCGCCTGAACCCGGCCGACCGGCCGGACCCGGCCACGCTCTTCGCCCGCTTCCTCGCCTGGGTGCCGCGCGGTCACCCGGCCGTGACCAGATCGACGGCGTGACACACCCCGACCCGTGAACCAGCACACCCGCCGGCGCACATCAGGGGTGGGTCATCCGGAGCAGGTCGAGCGCCTCCTCCAGCTGCGTCTCGCTGAGCTTGCCGGCGTCGACGTGCCCGCGGGCGATCACCACCTCCTTGATGGAGATCTGCTTGGCCAGCGCCTCCTTGGCGATCGAGGCCGCCTCGTCGTACCCGAGGTAGCGGTTCAGCGGGGTGACGATCGACGGCGAACCCTCGGCGTACGACAGGCAGACCTCGGCGTCCGCGACCAGGCCGACCACGCAGCGGTCGGCGAGCAGGCGGCTGGACGCGGCGACCAGCCGGATCGATTCCAGCAGGTTGCGGCCCATCACCGGCAGCATCACGTTCAGCTCGAAGTCGCCCTGCGAGCCGGCGAACGCCACCGTCGCGTCGTTGCCGACCACCTGGGCGCAGACCTGCCGGACCGCCTCGCAGACCACCGGGTTCACCTTGCCGGGCATGATCGAGGAACCCGGCTGGAGATCCGGGATGCGCAGCTCACGCAGGCCGGCGCGAGGGCCGGAACCCATCCAACGGATGTCATTGGCGATCTTGTAAAGCCCGACCGCGACGGTACGCAGCTGACCCGAGGTCTCCACCAGCGCGTCCCGCGCGCCCTGCGCCTCGAAGTGGTTCCGCGCCTCGGTCACCGGCAGCCCGGTGGAGTCGCGCAGCTTGTCGATCACACGGGCGGCGAAGCCGAGCGGCGTGTTGATGCCGGTACCCACCGCCGTACCGCCCAGCGGCAGCTCCGCCAACCGGGGCAGCACCCCCGCCAACCGCTCGATGCCGTACCGGACCTGGGCGGCGTACCCGCCGAACTCCTGCCCGAGGGTCACCGGCGTGGCGTCCATCAGGTGCGTACGGCCCGCCTTGACCACGGTGCCGAACTCCTCGGCCTTCGCCTCCAACACCTCGGCCAGCTGGGTCAACGCCGGCAGCAGGTCACGGGCGACCGCCTCGGTCGCGGCCAGGTGGATCGAGGACGGGAAGACGTCGTTACTGGACTGCGAGGCGTTGACGTCGTCGTTGGGGTGCACGTCCCGGCCCAGCTCCCGCCCGGCCAGGGTGGCGATCACCTCGTTGGTGTTCATGTTGGAGGAGGTGCCGGAGCCGGTCTGGAAGACGTCGACCGGGAACTGGTCGTCGTACCCGCCGTCGGCCACGTGCGCCGCGGCGGCGGCGATCGCCGCTGCCACGTCCGGGTCGATCACGCCCAGGTCGCCGTTGACCTCGGCCGCCGCCCCCTTGATCTGGGCCAGCGCGCGGATCTGGGCCGGCTCGATGCCCCGGCCCGAGATCGGGAAGTTCTGCACCGCCCGCTGGGTCTGGGCCCGCCACAGTGCCTCGGCGGGCACCTCCACCTCGCCCATCGAGTCGCGTTCGATCCGGTAGCCCGTGGTCTCCGTAGTCGTCACGCATACCATCCTGCCGCGCCCGGCGGACCCGTGCAGATGATCGCGGCAGCCGGATCAGCCCAGCTCGGCCAGGAGCCGCTCGACCTCGGCCGCGTCGGGCGACTCGACCTGACGGAGCAACGACAGCGCCCGGACCCAGTGTGACCTGGCCGCTGCCGGGTCGGTGGCGGCCAGGCAGCGGGCCAGACCGTCCAAGGCGCGGCCCTGCTCGTACCGGTGGTTGATCCGCATGGCGTCGATCAGCACCCGGCCGAACAGATCCTGGGCGCTGCGTACGTCCCCCTGGTCGAGGAGGGCGCGGGCCAGCAGGTTCCGCGAACCGCACTGGCCGACCAGGTCACCGGCCTCGCTCATCGCGACGAACGCGCGGCGGTGCAAGCCTGCCGCCTCCTCCGGCCGACCCGCCTCACGCTCCATCACCCCCAGCTCGTTGAGGATCTCGCCCTCGTCGTACCGGTTGCCGGCCCGCCCGTGCAGGGCCAGCGCGGCCCGCAGCAGCCGGCCCGCCGGCCCGGTGTGGCCCATCCGGTGCCGGATGACGCCGATGTGCCCCACCGCGTTGGCCAACTGCCGACGGTCGCCGACCTCCCGGGCGAGCAGCAGATGCTGCCGGGCCGCCTGCAATGCCCCGTCGTAGCGACCCCAGACGCACAGTACGTAGCTGAGGTTGTTGAGCAGCGCACTGCGCTCGGCCAGTTCGTTGCCGCCACCTGGGGTCGCCGCCGCCTCACGGAAGAACTCGACCCCCCGGCGGTGGTCACCGTTGCCGTGGCTGCTGATGCCGATGTTCCACAACACGCGACGCAGCAGACTGGGCGGGCCACTGCGGCGGCACAGCTCGACGGCGCGCTGCAACAGCGCGATGGACTCGGCGAACCGGGCCCGCCGGAAGTACGCGGAGGCCAGGTAGTTGAGCATCAGCGCCTGGGTCGGCTCGTCGCCCAACGACTCGGCCGCGCGGAGCCCCACCCGGTGGATCTCGACCAGTTCGTCCAGGTGACCGCCGTTGAAGAAGAGCCGCCAGCTGGCCCGGGCCAGCTGCCAGGCGCGCTCGGGAAACTCCTGCTCGGCCAGGGCGGGCATGGCCACCAACGCCGAACGGTTCTCGTCGAACCAGGTCAGCCCCCGGTCGACACACTCCGCCACCAGATCCGGCCGGGAGGCCGGGGGCAGGCTGAGGGTGAGGCGGGTGCCCGGCGACTCGGTCTCGCGGCCGAGCGTCGCCGCCACGTACAGGTAGTGCTCCAGCAGCCGGCCCAGCGCGTGCTGCCGCTCCGCGGCGTTGGTCGGCTCGGACAGCAGCGTCCGCGCGTACTCGCGGACCAGGTCGTGCAGGCGGTACCGGCCCGGCTCCGGTTCGTCCATCAGGTGCGCGTCGACCAGTTCGTCCAACACGTCCTGTGCCTCGACCAGCGGTAGCCCGGTGACCGCGGCGGCGGTGGCGTTGTCGACCCGTACGCCGGGATGCAACCCGAGCAGCCGGAAGGTGCGCTGCGCCGCCGGGGACACCTGGGCGTACGACAGGGCGAAGGCGTCCCCGACCGAGCGCTGGCCGGCAGCGAGTTCGGCGAGGGTGTCGCGGGCCCCGCCGAGCCGGTCGGCCAGGTCGGCGATCCGCCACCGGGGACGGTGCACCAGCCGGCCGCCGGCCAGCCGGATCGCCAGGGGGAGGTACCCGCAGCGACGGACCACCTCGGCGGCAGCCGCCGGTTCGGCGGCCACCCGTTCCTCACCGGCCACCCGCCCGAGCAGCTCGACCGCCTCGTCGGGGTCGAGTACCGGCAGCGACGACGGCCGCCCCTCGTCGAGACCGACCAACCGGCGCCGGCTGGTGATCAGGGTGAGGCAACCGGCGCCGCTGGGCAGCAGCGGCGCCACCTGTGCGGCGGTGGCCGCATTGTCCAGCAGTACCAGGGCCCGCCGGTCGGCCAACTCGGTGCGCCAGATGGCCAGCCGGTCGTCGAGGTCGACCGGGATCCGGTCGGCCGCCACCCCGAGCTGACGCAGCAGGGTGGCCAGCGCGGCGGCCGGGCTCAGCGGCGCCCGCTCGCTGTGCCCGTGCAGGTCGATAAAGAGGTGCGCGTCCGGGTACTGATCGGCCATCCGGGTGGCGACGTGCACGGCCAGGGTGGTCTTCCCGCTGCCCGCCATCCCGTCGATCAGCTGGATCCGGGTCTCCCCCTCCTCGATCTCCTTCACCAGCCGGGCGACGGTCTCCGACCGGCCGGTGAAGTCGCTGATGGTCCGGGGCAGCGACCGGACGGGCACGGTGGCGCGCCGTTCGGATCCGGCGACGGCGAGGTCACCGGCGAGTACCCGCTGGTGCAGCTCCTGTAGGGCCGCGCCCGGCTCGATGCCGAGTTCCTCGGCGTACCGACGCCGTCCCTCCCGGTACACACCGAGGGCGTCGGCCTGCCGGCCGACCGCGGCGAGCGCCAACATGAGCTGCCCGCGTAACCGTTCCCGCAGCGGGTGTCGCTCCAACTGCTCGGCCAGTTCGTCGAGGAGCGCCGCCGCGTGGCCGAGCCGCAGCTCGACGTCCACGCACTCCTCCAGCACCGCGAGGTGCTGCTCGTCGAGGGACTGCGCCCGCCGCCGTACCGACTGGTTCGGGATGCCGCTGAGCGCCGGCCCGCGCCAGAGTTCCAGCGCGGTACGGAACTGCCGGCGCGCCTCGACCAGCCGCCCGGAGGCGACCGCGCCCCGGGCCGACTCGACGGACCGGGCGAACACCTCGGTGTCCAGCTCACCGGGGGCGGTGCGGATGCCGTACCCGATGGGGTCGGTGACGATGGTCTCCGGCGCCAGGCCGAAGGCGGCGAACCGGTGTCGCAGGCGCGACACGCAGGTCTGTAGCTGGGCGCGGGCGGTGGCCGGCGGGCGCTCGTCCCAGATCGCGTCGACCAGCTCGTCCACCGGCACGATCCGGTTCGCCCGCAGCAGCAGCACGGCGAGCACCGCCCGATCCCGACCCGCGGTGATGGTGGCTTCGCCCCCACCGACGCGCAGTGGCCCCAGGATCTGAAACCGCATCCGCTCTCCCGCCCCGCAATGGTGGCAACTTCCAGCAGCGTAGTCCGACGGTCACAGTTGACCCCACCCGCCTGATAGCGATCTGAGAGTGGATCGACAGCGCGGGATCGCAGACTTCCACCGGTCGCGTTCTGCGTGATCGACGGGGGCGGTGCGCCCGCTCGACAGGAGCGGGCGCACCGATGTCACCGGCGGCCTACGGCCGGTCGCAGCCGATGCCTAGCGGCGGCCGATGGTGAGGACCGGCTTGGTGACCTCGGCGAAGAAGTCGTTGCCCTTGTCGTCGACCACGATGAAGGCCGGGAAGTCCTCCACCTCGATCTTCCAGACCGCCTCCATGCCCAGCTCCGCGTACTCCAGGACCTCGACGTGCTTGATGCAGTCCTGGGCGAGCCGGGCCGCCGGGCCGCCGATCGAGCCGAGGTAGAAGCCGCCGTGCTGGTCGCAGGAGCGGGTCACCTGAGCCGAGCGGTTGCCCTTGGCCAGCATCACCATCGAGCCACCGGCGGCCTGGAACTTCTCCACGTACGCGTCCATCCGCCCGGCTGTGGTCGGGCCGAACGAGCCGGACGCGTAGCCCTCGGGGGTCTTCGCCGGCCCGGCGTAGTAGACCGCGTGGTCGCGCAGGTACTGCGGCATCGACTCGCCCGCGTCCAGCCGCTCGGCGATCTTGGCGTGCGCGATGTCCCGGGCCACCACCAGCGGGCCGCTCAGCGACAGCCGGGTCTTGACCGGGTACTTCGAGAGTTCGGCGCGGATCTCGTCCATCGGCCGGTTGAGGTCGACGCGGACCACCTCGGTGGCGTCCAGCTGCGCCTCGGTGACCTCGGGCAGGTAGCGGGCCGGGTCGGTTTCGAGTCGTTCCAGCCACACACCCGACGGGGTGATCTTCGCAACCGCCTGCCGGTCCGCGGAGCAGGACACCGCGATCGCCACCGGGCAGGAGGCGCCGTGCCGGGGCAGCCGCACCACCCGCACGTCGTGGCAGAAGTACCGCCCGCCGAACTGCGCGCCGATGCCGAAGTTGCGGGTCAACTCCAGCACCTCGGCCTCCAGCTCCAGGTCACGGAAGCCGTGCGCGGTCATCGAACCGGCGGTGGGCAGCGCGTCGAGGTACTTGGCGGAGGCGTACTTGGCGGTCTTCAGGGCGTACTCGGCGCTGGTGCCGCCGATCACCACGGCCAGGTGGTACGGCGGGCAGGCCGAGGTGCCGATCAGCCGCAGCTTCTCCTCCAGGAACTGCATCATCCGGGTGGGATTCAGCAGCGCCTTCGTCTCCTGGTAGAGGTACGACTTGTTGGCCGAGCCGCCGCCCTTGGCCATGAACAGGAACTTGTACGCGTCCGGATGCCCGTCCGGATCCTCCGCGTACAGCTCCACCTGGGCGGGCAGGTTGCTGCCGGTGTTGCGCTCCTCCCACATGGTCAGCGGGGCGAGTTGGGAGTAGCGCAGGTTCAGCCGGGTGTACGCCTGCCAGACGCCCCGCGAGATCGCCTCGGCGTCGCTGCCGTCGGTGAGCACGTGCCGGCCCCGCTTGCCCATCACGATCGCGGTGCCGGTGTCCTGACACATGGGCAGCACGCCACCGGCGGCGATGTTGGCGTTGCGCAGCAGGTCGAGGGCGACGAACCGGTCGTTCGGTGAGGCCGCCGGGTCGTCGATGATCGACCGCAGCTGGGCCAGGTGCGCGGGCCGCAGGAAGTGCGCGATGTCATGCATCGCCTCGGCGGTCAACGCGGTCAACGCGGCCGGATCCACGGTCAGGAACCGGCGGCCACCCGGACCGTGGACGACGTCCACACCCTCGTCGGTGATCAGGCGGTACTCGGTCTGATCGGGCCCGGTCGGCAGCAGGGGGGCGTACGAGAAGTCGGCGGCACTGCTCATGACGGCACTCCGCTTCGCTCCGTGCCGCCATGAGGCACCACCGCACTGCGCTGATCATCCGCTCGCTGGCGCTCGCTCATGACGGCAAAGCCTAAGGCAGAAGGTTCGATCAGTCCCACCCGCCGGGTGGGGTGCGCTCCACCGTCCCGGTGAGCGGTCACTTGCCGGAATCAGGGGTGGCGCACAGCTCGTTCTTCGGACCGCAGGCGTCCTGCGGCGCGGGCACCCCACCGGTGCCGGCGGGCCCCGGCACGCCACCGGTGGGGTCCGGCCCGGTGCTGCCGCCGGTCGTCCCGAACCGGACGTATCCGATCTCGCGGCCCTCCCCGACGACCATCCCGGCGGGGCCGACCGCGAGCGCGTTCGCGGAGGTCCGCAGCGCCACCAACTCCCGGCCGGTACGCGGGTCCAGCGCCACCAGGCGGTTGGGCTTCTCGTCGGCGACGACCGCCGCGTACGGGGTCAACGCCGCACCGGCCTTCTCGCCCGACGGCCGGTTCCAGCGGACCTGACCCGAGCCGAGTTCCCGGCCGGCGACACCGCCCCGGTCGGCGGTCCGCACCACCGCGTACCGGTCGTCGACGGCGAGCACCCGTTCGCCGTCCTCGGTGCTCAGCAGCAGCCGCCCGTCGTACCCGTCGAGCACCGCCTCCCGGCCGTCCGGGGCGACCCCGACGAGCACGTTGCGGGCGCCGTACGGATCCTCCCGCTGCACGCAACCGGCGCTGTCGGCGGTACGCAGGTTGAGCCCGGCACGCTGCCAGGTCTGCTGCCCGGTGGCCGCGTCCTGACCGGAGATGGTGAAGTAGCAGTTGCCGTCCTGCGAGCGGGCGGCGATGCGCAGCAGCCGGCCGCCGATCACCGCGAGCCGTTCGTCCCGACCCGGCTCGACGTCCTGCAACACCCGGCCGGTGGCGGTGTCCACCACGTGCACCCGACCGTCGACCGGGAAGCCGAGCAGCGGCGGCACCGCCTCCGGGCCGGCCACCTCGGCGTGGATCCGCGCGCTGGTGAGTCGGCGGCTGTCCAGCAGGTTCGGGTTGTCGGCGAGCAGGCCGGTGCTCACCCCGGGCAGGAAGGCGGTCCACAGCGGGGTGGTACCGCGCGGTTCCCAGGCGCTGAGCGTGCAGTCGGTCGCCTCGGTGCAGCGCGCGTCGAGCAGCAGGTTGCGGTAGGTCCAGACGGCCACGGTGTCGTCGGACCGTCGCCGGGTCACGCCGGTGGTCGGGTCGAGCACCTCGTACCCCTTGACCAGTAGGCGTCCGACGACGACCACGGCCTCGGCGCCGCCGCCGGCGACCGCGCTCCAGTCGGCCTTGCGTTCCCAGAGCTGGCTGCCGGTGGCCAGGCTGCGCGCCTCGACCCGGGTGCGCTGTTCGACCACCACGGTCTCGGCGGCGATGGTGACGCTGCGCGGCGTGCCGCCGATGCGTTGCTGCCAGAGCACGTCCGGCTCGGAGATCGGCGATCGCCGGTTGACCCAGTCCCACATGCCCGGAAACGGGTTCCAGACTCCGGTCGCGGCGAGCGCCACCACCGTGGTCAGGCCGAGCAGCAGCCAGCCACGTACGCCGAGGCCGCTCCCCTTCGCCACCGGAACACGGTAGCCACCCACACCCCCCACCGCTCGCACCGCACCGCGTGTCGGGAAAGGAAGGGCACCTTACTGCCGCCTCCGGTCGTGACCGGCCCCCTTCCCGGCTCAGCGGGCGACGGGCTTCAGGACCGGCCACAGGGCCAGCGTCGCGGCGATCGACGCGGCACCGGCCACCGCCATCACCACACCCGGGGAGAGCACCTCGCTCAGCCCGCCCGCGCCCGCCGCCGCCAGCCCCTGCGCCGCCATCATCCCCGTGCTGACCAGCCCGAACGCCTGACCTCGGCGCTGCTCGGGGACCGCGTCGAGGAACCGTCGGGCCAGCCCCAACTGGTAGGCGAAGCCCGCGGTGGCCACCGCGAAGAGGGCCGCGGCGGGCACCAGCGCCGGCTGGGTCAGGAAGACCAGCATGGGTACGCCGAGCAGCAACGCGAGCCAGGGCGTCCACCGTTCCCGCCGGGCCGGCGCCACGAACCGGCCCACCACCAGGTCGCCGACCAGCATCCCACCCGCACCGGCCATCAGCAGTACGCCCGCGCTGGCACCCGGCCCGAGGTCGGCCGCGTACGGCACGGCCACCCCTTCGGCGCCGACCAGCAGCGAGCCGGGCAGCCACTGGGCGAGCAGCAGTCCGCGGATCCGGCGATCACCGAGCAGTTCCCGGTTGACCCGCAGCGTCTCGCGCACCGCGCCGCCCGCGTTGCGCGGCGCCGGGCCGGTCCCCGCCCGCGCCGGGCTGCTTCCCGCCCGCGCCGGGCTGGTTCGGGCGCGCGCCGGGCTGGTTCGGGCGCGGGCCGGGCGGCGGCCGAGCCCGAGGCGGACCAACAGCGCGGAGAGACCGCAGGTCAACGCGGTCAACCAGAGTGCGCCGTACGGGCCGACCAGGCCGAGCAGCAGTCCACCGACCGCGAAGCCGGCGACCTGGGTGCCCCCGGCGGCCACCGTCAGCAGGGACCGGCCCAGCACGTACGCGTCGCCGTGCAGCATCTCCGGCAGCAACGCGGCACGGGAGGCGCTGCTCACCGGACCGAACAGGGCCACCACCGCGACCAGCCCGAGCATCACCGACGGCGCCAGCACACCGGTGGCGAGCACGGCGACCAGTGCCAGCCGGAGCAGGTCGTACCCGACGATCAGCGTGCGGGCCGGCCACCGGTCGGCGAGGGCGAGCAGGAAGATGCCGCCCAGGGCGTGCGGCAGGAACCCGGTCACGTACGCCAGCGCGGCCAGCAGTCCGGACCCGGTGCGCTCGTAGACCAGCACGGAGAGGGCGAGCATCTTCACCGTCTCGCCGATCATGAAGATGCCGAAGCTGCCGAAGAGCACCCGGAACTCGGTGACGGCGAAGACGTCCCGGAAGGTGGCCGGCCGGTCGGCCCGCACCGCCGTGGCGGTGATGGTGGTGTCGTTCACGCCAGCCAGCATGGTGACGCACCCTGCCCAGCTCTATCCTTTCGCCAAGAGACGAAAGGTCGACCGATGCGGATCGAGGTCACCCCGGCCGACGTGGCGGCCAGCCGGTACGCCGTCTCGCCGCTCGGCGAGGCGGTGTCCGCGCTGCGGCTGCACGCCGGCCAGCGGTCGTACGCCAGCCTGGCCCCCTGGGTGACCCGGACCAGGCCCGCGTACGAGCGACTGCGGCGCGAGCTGCCGGCCGTCGGGGCGCTGCTGGCGCTGCTGCGCCGGGGCGGCTACAACGCCGACTTCATCCAGCCGCCACCGGACGGCACCGCCCGGGACTTCGCCGGCGAACTGGCCGTGGTCCGGGCCACCCCGCTGGCCCAGGCCCGCGACGAGTTGGCCCGCAACCTCACCGGCCCCCGGGTGGACCCACCGGCGTACGCCCGGGAGATCTACGCCTCACCCGACGTGGTCGACCGGCTCGCGGGGGCCATCGAGGCGGCCTGGATCGCGCTGGTCCAGCCCGACTGGCCACGGCTACGGGCGATCCTGGAACGCGACCTGGTGCACCGGGCCGGCCGCCTGCTCGCGTACGGGTGGGGGGCCGCGGTGGCGGACCTGGACCCACGACTGCGCTGGGTTCCCGGCGGCGAGGTGGGCGTGATCGAGGTCGCCGACCGTGATCCGCGGACGCACTCGCTGGCCGGCAAGGGACTGCTCTTCGTACCCACCGTCTTCGGTGCCCTGATCACGTACGTCGAGGCGCCCTGGCCGTTCGCGATCGTCTACCGGGCTTCCGGGGTGGCCGAGCTGCTCGGGCCGCCCGATCCCGGGCGTCCCGACGACGCGCTGGACCGGCTCGTCGGGCGGTCCCGGGCGGCGGTGCTGCGGGCGCTCGCGCTGCCCGCCACCACGAGTCAGCTCGTCGCCCAGCTCGGGCTGAGCCTCGGTGGGGTCGGTGACCATCTCACCGTGCTGCGAGAGGCCGGCCTGGTCAGCCGGGTCCGCGCCGGCCGTTCGGTGCGCTACCGGCGCACCCCACTCGGCGACGCGCTCGCCGCCGACTGACCCGAGGATGCCCTTTCCTCCCGCCCGGCGGAGCGGACGAGCGGGAGGACGCGGTACGGGATCTGCTCGGCGAGGGCGATGATCGTGGAGGCGCGCCGGATGCCCTCGTACGCCACGATCTGGTCGATCACCCGTTGCAGGTCGGTGTTGGAGCGGGCCACGATCCGGCAGAGCAGGTCGCTGGAGCCGGTGATGGTGTGCGCCTCCAGCACCTCGGGGATCGCCGCCAGGTGGCTGGCGACCGGGTCGTGCCCGTGCCGCTGGCTGATCTCCAGGGTCACGAAGCTGGTCACCGCGAACCCGATCGCGGCGGGTGACACCTCCGGCCCGAACCCGCCGATCACGCCCCGGTCGACCAGCTTGTCGAGCCGGGCCTGGACGGTACCCCGGGCCACGCCGAGCCGCCGGGAGCACTCCAGTACGCCGATCCGGGGCTCCTCGGCGAGCAGCTCGATCAGGCTGACGTCCAGGCCGTCCAGCTGTACATCCTGACCAGTGTTCATGGGTTAACACCCTACTTCTTGCGCAACCTGACCAGCGTTAACGGCGACAGTTGCCCAGTGAGCCTGCGCACGGTGATAGTCCGGGGACAGAGCACAGCGTCGGCCCGCCAGGCCGGCCGGTACGCAAGGGAGACCACCATGACCCAGGCGATCGACCGACCCCAGTCGACCGAGGAGGTCGACGTCGACGCCCTCGTCGGCGCCGTCGACCACGACATCAGCCACGACCCGTTCCCGGTTCGCGGCCTCGACCACGTGCACTTCCTGGTGGGCAACGCCAAGCAGGCCGCGCACTACTACTCCACCGCCTTCGGCATGACCTGTGTGGCGTACCGGGGCCCGGAGCAGGGTCACCGCGACCACGCCCAGTACGTGTTGACCAGTGGCTCGGCCCGGTTCGTGCTGACCGGCGTGGTCCGCCCGGACGCCCAGGGCGCCGAGCACGTCAACCGGCACAGCGACGGCGTCTCGGACATCGCGCTGGAGGTGCCGGACGTGGACGCCGCGTACGCACACGCCACCGCGCAGGGCGCGACCGGCCTGGTCGAGCCGCACGACGTCAGCGACGAGCACGGCACCGTCCGGATGGCCGCCATCGGCGCGTACGGCGACACCCGGCACACCCTGGTCGACCGGTCCCGTTACACCGGCCCCTTCCTGCCCGGCTTCGTCGCCCGCGGCCCGATCGTGGACCGGCAGCCGATGATCGACGCAGGTCTCCAGCCGAAGCGCTTCTTCCAGGCGGTCGACCACATCGTCGGCAACGTGGAACTCGGCCGGATGGACGAGTGGGTGGAGTTCTACAAGCGGGTGATGGGCTTCAGCAACATGGCCGAGTTCATCGGCGACGACATCGCCACCGACTACTCGGCGCTGATGAGCAAGGTCGTCGCGAACGGCACCCGCAAGGTGAAGTTCCCGCTCAACGAGCCGGCGATCGCCCGGAAGAAGTCGCAGATCGACGAGTACCTGGAGTTCTACCAGGGCCCGGGCGCCCAGCACATCGCGGTGGCCACCAACGACATCCTGGCCAGCGTCGACGCGATGCGCGCCGCGGGCGTCGAGTTCCTGGAGACGCCGGACTCGTACTACGACGACCCGGAGCTGCGGGCCCGGATCGGCAAGGTACGGGTACCGATCGAGGAGCTGAAGTCCCGCAAGATCCTGGTCGACCGGGACGAGGACGGCTACCTGTTGCAGATCTTCACCAAGCCGGTGCAGGACCGCCCGACGGTCTTCTTCGAGTTGATCGAGCGGCACGGCTCGCTCGGCTTCGGCAAGGGCAACTTCAAGGCCCTGTTCGAGGCGATCGAGCGGGAGCAGGAGAAGCGCGGCAACCTGTAACACTGTCCAGCGTGACCCAACCCCCGCCGCATCCCGCTTCACCGGCCGGTGGGCCGCCGTACGGCGGCGCACCGGCCGGCGGGCCACCGCACCCCCCGCCGCCGATACCCCCGCAGTACGCCCCACCCGGGCCGGTGCCACCGGGCTGGTCGGTGCCACCGGGCTGGTCGGTGCCACCGGGCTCGACCGCCGGACCGGCCCCGGCCGGCTTCTCGGCTGGGCCGCCGCCGGGCTGGGCCGGTGGACCGCCGCCGAAGTGGGCCGCCGGACCGCCGCCACCCGTGCTGGGGCCCGGCGGGCAGCCGCTGGCCAGCTTTGGCGACCGGCTGTTGGCGTACCTCATCGACACAGCCGTGGCCACCGCGGCCCTGATGGTGCTGTTCGTACCGGTCTCCGTGCTCTTCGTCTGGCAGATCGTCGGCGGGTTACCCATGCCCGACCCGGGCGGCACGAACACCTCGCCGGGGCCCGGCGAGGTGTTCACGCAGTTCCTGCTGCCGGTCCTGCTGCTCCACCTCGGCCTCATGGTGCTGATGTTCGGCCTCTACTGGATCTACCACGTCGAGTACCTGAAACGGACCGGGCAGACCCTCGGCAAGCGTGTGATGAACCTGCGGGTGGTTCCGCTCGACCCGACCCGCACCCTGGATCGGCAGATGGCCGGCAAGCGCTACCTCGTGCAGTTCGTCGGCGGCTCGCTGGTGCCCGGCGGAAGCTACCTCGACGGTCTCTGGCAACTGTGGGACAAGCCCTGGCAGCAGTGCCTCCACGACAAGTTCGCCGGAACGGTCGTCGTTAAGGTGGCGAGGTGAACGAGCGCAGCAAGGCCGCACCGTGAGCGTGGCACCGGGTTGGTACGTCGACCCCGCCGATCCGCAGACCCGCAGGTACTGGGACGGTGAGGGGTGGATCGGCGCGCCCATTCCGGTCGACGCCACCCCACCCGAGGGCCCACCCCCGCCCGAGCCCGAACCGACACCCGAACCGGAGCCACAGCCGGCCGCCCCGGCGCCCGCCGCCACCGGCACACCACCCGCCCCGGCCCCGGTCTCCGGCGCGCCCGCCCAGTGGCAGCAGGGTGCGCCGCCCGGGACACCCGGGTACGGGCCACCCCCCGGCTGGCCGTACCCGACCTGGCCCGGGCCGCCGCCGGAGCCGCGACCGCACGGGCTGGCACTGGCCTCGTTCGGTGCCCGGCTGACCGCCCGCCTGATCGACTTCGCCATCCTCTTCACGCTCATCGGCGTGGTCACCTACTGGTTCGTCAAACGGCTCGTCGCGGAGACCGCACCGTTCACCGACGAGTTCGTGCGCCGCGTCCAGGAGCAGGACCGCACAACCGAGCCGCTGCCCGCGATGGGCGAGCAGACCGGCGCGCTGATCGTGGTGATCCTGCTGATCGCCACCATGCTCTGGCTGGCCTACGAGGTGCCGGCGATGGCGAGCAGCGGACAGACCTTCGGCAAGCGGTTGGTGGGCGTCAAGGCGGTGCCGGTCGAGGCCGACAAGCCGCTCGGTTTCGGCCGGGCGCTGCGCCGGTGGAACACCCTCGGCCTGCCCACGCTGCTCTGGTACTGCTGCGGTCTCGGTCTGGTGCTCCAGCTGATCGACGCGCTCTCCCCGCTCTTCGACCATCCACTCCGGCAGGCGCTGCACGACAAGCGGGCGCAGACCGTGGTGGTGAAGGTTCCCCGTACCGCCACCGACCGCACCGAACCTCCGGGAGACACCCCATGACCGACAGCGGACGCCACCAGCCGGCCCTGCGGCTGACCCGCGCCGACCTGGACGCGCTGCCCAACTACGTGCCCGGCCGCAGCCCGGCCGACCTGGCCCGGGAGTTGGGCCTGCCCGAGGCCATCAAGCTGGCCAGCAACGAGGTGCCGTACGGCCCGCTGCCGGGGGTGGTGGAGGCGGTCGCCGAGGCCGCCGCCGGGGTGCACCGGTACCCGGACATGGGCGTCGTCGCGCTCCGCCAGGCGCTCGCCGACCGGTACGAGGTGGACGTCGACCGGGTGGCCACCGGCTGCGGTTCGGTGGCGCTGGCCGAGCACCTGGTCCGGGCCACCTGCCTGCCCGGTGACGAGCTGGTCTACTCGTGGCGGTCGTTCGAGGCGTACCCGATCATCGCGGCGACCAGCGGCGCGACCAGCGTACGGGTGCCCAACGACGCCGGCCACGGGCACGACCTGACGGCGATGGCCGCGGCGGTGACCGACCGGACCCGCATGATCCTGGTCTGCAACCCCAACAACCCCACCGGCACCGCCGTGCGCCGCACCGAACTGGACCGCTTCCTGGACGCGGTCCCGGAGGACGTGCTGGTGGTGATCGACGAGGCGTACCGCGAGTTCGTCACCGACCCGGAGGTGCCGGACGGGCTGAGCTACGCCGACCGGCCGAACGTGGCGGTGCTGCGCACCCTGTCCAAGGCCTGGGGCCTGGCCGGGCTGCGGATCGGCTTCCTGGTCGCCCAGCCGCAGGTGGCGGCGGCGGTCCGCAAGGTGGTCACGCCGTTCTCCACCAGCGCGGCGGCACAGGCCGGTGCGTTGGCCGCACTGGCCCAGGCGGACGAGGTGTACCGGCGGTGTGCGCTGGTGGTGGCCGAGCGGGACCGGGTCACCGAGGCGCTGGGCAAGCTGGTGCCGGACGTGCCGGCCAGCCAGGCGAACTTCCTCTGGTTGCCGCTCGGCGACCGGTCGCTGGAGTTCGGCAAGGCGTGCGAGGCACGCGGCGTGATCGTGCGCCCCTTCCCGGGGGACGGGGTCCGGGTCACCATCGGCACCCCGGCGGAGAACGACGCCTTCCTGGCCGCCGCCGAGTCGGCACTGGCCTGAGTACGGCCACGAGTCGGCACTGGCCCAGTGCGGCCGTCGAGGCTGAGCCGGGCCGGTCCGCCATCCCCCAGCGGACCGACCCGGAAGCCGCACCTCACACTATAAGTAACTTATGTCCGTTTTGCCCGTACTCGCAGGAAGTGGCCCTGTCTAGGTGGCGACCAACACGACGGGCTCGGCGGTGAAGAAGTAGCGCTGGTCGTCGGCGTCCCGGGCGACCGGCTCACGCAGCCGCTCCAACGCCAGGTAGCCGTCGCCCGCGTACGCCGACCCGAGCGCCCAGCCGAGCCCGTCGGCGCCGACCGCGACCGGGAAACGCGAACGCTCCGCACCCGTCCGTGGGTCGAGCGTGATCAGCTCGTTGGTCTCGGTGAGCAGGTGCACCCGGCCGGACTGCACGGCGACGATCCGGACGGCACCGAGGTCGGTACGCCGCCAGCGCTCCTTCCCGGTAGCCGCGTCCCGCCCGGTCACCGCGCCGTCGGCGGCCCGGATCGCCCAGCCGTCGACCAACTCCGCGTCGGCCGGGTCCAGGGCCGGCGCCGGCGTCGGGTCGCCCGCGCCGAGCAACCAGCCGGTCCCCCCGTCGTCGGCCGGGCCGGTGACGCGCAGCCCGCCGCAGCGGACCCGATCGGTGACACAGCCGAGCGGCGTGACGCCCCACCCGGCCGGCCCGTCCGGCGGCTGCCAGCGGGTGACCGCCCCACTGGACACCTCGTGGAACTCGACGGCGGCCGGCTCCGCGCACTGGTCCAGCACGGCGAACTGCCCGTACCCGGTGGTGCCCACGTCGGTCCGGCAGCCGCCGTCCACCTCCGTGGACCAGAGCTGCCGCCCGTCGGCGAGCCCGAACCCGGCGACCCGGCGCGGGCCGGACACCACCAGCACCGGCTGGCCGTCGACGGCCTGGGCGAGAAAGAGGCCCGGCGGATCCCAGACCGCCCCGGCCCCGGTACGACGGGCGGTCCAGCCCTCGGCGGGCGCCGGGCCGTCGACCCGCCAGGCCACCCGTCCGGTACGCGCGTCCAGCGCCACCAGCACACCGTCTGACCAGTGGCTGACCACCGTGGTGCGGTCCGCCACCACACCGCTCACCTGAGCCGGCCACCGCCGGTACGACCAGTACGGGGTGCTGCGGTGCCGGCCGTCCACCGGCGCGTCCGCGTACACCTGGCGCGCTGCCGCGTACACCCGCAGCCGGCCGTCGACCACGAGTGGCGCCACCGGCAACCGGCCCACCACGCCGGCCTCCCGGCTGACCGCCACCGGGTAGTCGGCGCGGGCGGTCGTGCTGACCTCGGCCGGGGCGAGCACGCGGTACGCGACGACCGCGGTGACCGCGACCAGGACGGCAGCGGAGACCGCTGCCATGATCCGTCGCCGGCCCATCGTCGACCCCATGCCGCACCTCCCGCCCGGCACCCTATCCAGCCGAGCTGAGTGCGTCGGGGCGCGGCCCCGGCGGGCGGCGGCACGGCCGGGGGTGGGAGATCAGGCGGCTCGGTCGGCGGCGGCGGCGGCCAGCGCGGCGAGGTCGCGGCGGAGCACCTTCTCCGCGGCCCGGGCGGCCAGCCCACCGAGCAGCAGTGCGAGCGCCCGCCCGGCCGGCGCGGCGGGCCGGGCCCGGACGGTCACCGTCACGGCGGTGGCCCGGCGGCGGAAGCGACGGGCGTCCCGCAGGGTCCAGGTGATCAGATAGTCCACGTCGTCACCGGGTGAACTGAGCACCAGCCGCCGGGGCGGCTCGGCGACCAGCACGACGAAGTGCTCGGCCCAGGCACTGCCGTCGGGTCGTAGCCGGGTTCCGCGCCAGGCGGTGCCGGGACCGAACGGGCCGGGAGTCAACACCTCGACCGGTCCGTCGGCCGGCAGCCGCCGGGGAAGGTCGGTGAGCACCCGCCACAGCTCGTCCGCCGGTGCCGCCACCACGGCACGGACCGCAACAGTCGACATGCCACCTCCCGTGGCATCGACGGTACGCGCAGTGATCGCAGTGCGGGGCCCCGGACGGGGATTCCACCGACGGACGGGTGGCCGTGTTCCACGAGGGCCGGTGGGCCCCGCGAAACACGGCCGGAGGCGTCAGCTGGTGAAGTGGCCCGCGCGGATCGCGCCGACGAACGCGGTCCATCCCGGCGGGCTGACCACCAGGACCGGCCCGGCCTGGTCCTTGGAGTCGCGTACGCCCACCACGCCGTGGACGCGGGCCAGGTTGTCGGCCACCTCCACGCAGAGACCCTGGTCGTTCGAGCGGCTGCTGGTACGCCAGACCGCGCCCACGAGATCGTGCATCGTTGTCATCTCCTCGGTTTGTGGCATGTCGCCGCGCCGAGGCCGGGCCGACCGGATAGGGGGGCACCGGCCGGCCCGACACGTCGTGGCGACGAATTCCGAGGCAATCAACGAAGACGGTGACGGTCCTTGATCGCACATCGGGTGCGATCAAGGGTCACTGTCGGGTAGGGGTCAGTTGGCGGGTCGCACCGTACCCGTGACCTCGCCCAGTTCGACGGTGCAGCCGTCGGGTCCGGGGGCGGTGGCGGTGATGGTCACGGTGTCGCCGTCGGCGAGGAAGGTTCGCTCCTCGCCCGCCACGGTCACCGGCTCGGCACCACCCCAGGTGAGTTCCAGGAAGGAGCCGACCTGGTCCCGCCGGTCCCCGGAGACGGTGCCGGAGGCGTAGAGGTCGCCGGTACGCAGCGCGGCGCCGTTGACGGTCAGGTGGGCCAACTGCTGCGCGGGTGTCCAGTACATCCCGGCGAACGGCGGCTCGCTGACCAGCGTGCCGTTCCAGCGCACGGCCAGCCGCAGGTCCAGCCCGAGGTGCGGCTCGGCGCGCAGGTAGTCCAGGACCGGCGGATCCTGCTCGGGCCCGGCCACCTCGGCGTGCCGCAGCGCGTCCAGCGGCGTCACCCAGGCCGCGACCGAGGTGGCGAAGGACTTGCCCAGGAACGGCCCGAGAGGTTGGTACTCCCAGGCCTGGATGTCCCGGGCCGACCAGTCGTTGACCAGCACCACGCCGAAGACGTGTTCGGCGAAGTCGGCGGCGGGCACCCGGCGGCCGAGCGGGCTGGGTACGCCGACCACGAACCCCACCTCGGCTTCGATGTCGAGCCGGGCCGACGGGCCGAAGACCGGGCCCTCGCGGCCCGGCCGCTGCCCCTGCGGCCGCACCACCGGGGTGCCGGAGACCACCACCGTGCCGGCCCGCCCGTGGTAGCCGATCGGCAGGTGCTTCCAGTTCGGCAGCAGCGGCGGTTGGCCGGGACGGAAGATCTGGCCGACGTTCGAGGCGTGCTGCTCCGAGGAGTAGAAGTCGACGTAGTCGGCGACCTCGAACGGCAACTCCATCCGTGCCTCGGACACCGGCACCAGCAGCGGCTCCACGGCGGACCGGTGGGCCGGGTCGGTGAGCAACTCGGTGATCCGCTGCCGTACCGCCGTCCACTGCGGTCGGCCGAGCGCCAGGAACGCGTTCAGCGTGGGTCGGCGCAGCGCCCCGCCGGCCAGTACCAGCTCGGCGGCCTCGGCACCGGCCAGGTCCAGGATCAGCTCGCCGATCCGCACCCCGATCCGGGGCTCGCCGTCGCCGATCCGAAACACCCCGTACGGCAGGTGGTGCACCCCGTACCCCGAACCGGCCGCGCCGCTCACCCAGGTCATGCCTCGAAGCCCCCGTTCACCAGCCCCAGCCGGATCAGATCGGTAAGTGGTTCCACAATGCTGCACGAGCCGAACCCCACCCACAGTGGCCGCGCCGCGTCCTGCCGGCCGTCGGTCCACTGCACCAGCGGTCGCTCGTCGCGCACGGTGAGCAGTTCGGCGACGGTCTCCACCGCGCCGCCCTCGGCGGCGGCCAGCGCCGCGGCGAGGACGTTGCCGAAGCCGTGGTGGGTGAAGCCGGTCTCCGGGTCGACGTGGCGCACCGCGTGGTGCAGCCCGGCGGTCAACTTGAACGGCACGCCCCGATCGCGGCAGGCGCAGATCACGGCGGCCAGTTCCAGCGGGGTGGGGAACAGCTCGGCGGCCAACCCGCCGGTACGGAACTTGGCGGCGACCGGCAGTCCGCCGGCCCGTGCCTCGGCGACGGTGTCCAGCGCGCCCATCAGCCCGAAGGTCAGCGGGATCTCCGCGTACACCGGCACGGTCTCCAGCCGGGACGCGAGCGCGACCAGCTCGGCCAGGCCCGGCTGCGGGTCCTCGCCCCGCTTGGCCACCGGTGCCTCGATCTGCCGGACGGTCACCCCGAGCGGGGGCAGGAACGACAGCGCGAAGGGCAGCTGGTCGAGGCCGGTGTCGCCGATCAGCCCGATGACGAAGCCCTCGTCGGGGTCGACCAGGCCGTCCAGCTCGCCGGCGGCGACCGCCGAGGCGGGCAGCAGCAGCGGACCGACGAGGTCGGCGTACCAGGCGGCGCGGTGCCGCCGGTGGGCGACGACCGCGGCCGGCACCGACGCGCTGCCCGGCGGGAAGACGGCGGCGTCGTCGACCAGGCCGGCGACGAGTGCCGGCAGTTGCGTTGACACGAGACAAGAATGTACGGGACGCTACAAGAAGCGGACAACAGTGTCCGATTATCGGACGCATCTGGCTGGTGACCGGGAGGCGACATGCCGTACTACCGCAGCGTCGGCGAACTGCCACGCAAGCGCCACACCCAGTTCCGGCAGCCCGACGGCAGCCTCTACACCGAGGAACTGATGGGCCAGGAGGGTTTCTCCTCCGACTCGTCCCTGCTCTACCACCGGTACGCCCCGACCGCGATCGTCGCCGCCGAGGAGTTCACCCCACCCACCGTGACCCGGGTGCCCAACCTGCCCCTCAAGCCCCGGCACCTGCGTACCCACAAGCTCGACGGCACCGGGGCCGACCCGGTCCTCGGCCGCCGCTACCTGCTCGCCAACGACGACGTACGGATCGCCTACGTGCTGGCCGACCGGCCCTCCCCGCTGTTCCGGGACGCCACCGGTGACCAGTGCCTGTACGTCGAGTCGGGCACGCTACGGGTCGAGTCGACCTTCGGCGTACTGGACGCGGTGGCCGGCGACTACGTGATCATCCCGACCTCGACCGTGCACCGGCTGGTGCCCACCGGCGACGCGCCGGCCCGGCTGCTCGCCGTCGAGGCGTCCGGGCACATCGGCCCGCCCAAGCGCTACCTCTCCGTACGCGGCCAGTTCCTGGAGCACTCGCCGTACTGCGAGCGCGACGTCCGCGGGCCGGACACCCCGCTGCTGGTCGACGGCACCGACGTGGAGGTGCTGGTCCGTCACCGGCGCGGTTGGACCCGCCACGTGTACGCCAACCACCCCTTCGACGTGGTCGGCTGGGACGGGCACCTGTACCCGTGGGCGTTCTCGATCCACGACTTCGAGCCGATCACCGGCCGGATCCACCAGCCGCCGCCGGTGCACCAGACCTTCCAGGGCCCGAACTTCGTGATCTGCTCGTTCGTGCCGCGCAAGGTCGACTACCACCCGGACGCCATTCCGGTGCCGTACCACCACCACAACGTCGACTCCGACGAGATGCTCTTCTACACCGGCGGCAACTACGAGGCACGCCGCGGCTCGGGGATCGAACAGGGCTCCATCTCGCTGCACCCGTCCGGCTTCACGCACGGCCCCCAGCCCGGTGCCGCGGAACGCTCGATCGGCGTGGACTTCTTCGACGAACTGGCCGTCATGGTCGACACCTTCCGCCCCCTCGACCTCTGCGACGCGGCGGCGGACTGCGAGGACGAGGGCTACGCCTGGACCTGGTCGCGCCGCCCGTAGCGGCTCGGCACCCGAACGCGCCCTACGGGCTGTCGCACCGAGGTCGCTGCGGTCAGGTCAGGCCGAAGGGCGGGTGATGGTGGTCAACTGGGCGGCGGTGGTCACGCCGATCGCCAGGGCCAGCGGCCACGGGTTGCCGAGCAGGGCGTACAGCAGGATCAGCGCGGGAGCGGCGAGCACCGCGTAGACCGCGAAGGCGAGCGTACGGTCCGTCCGGCGCAACACCGGCAGGATCGTACGGGCCAGACCGGGCAACCGCGCCGCGTGCCGCCAGAGCACGATGCCGCCACCGGCCGCCGCCAGCAGCGCCATCAGCCGGGAGAAGCCGGGACCGGTCGCGGCCGAACAGGCGACCACGACGGCAGCGATCATCGACCAGCCGGCCCCCCACAGCACCAGGGTGCGCAGCGCCGCGGGCACCGGCCGACGCGCGGCGACCGGCCCCAGGTCGGCCCGGCTCGCACCGGCCGGCCCCGAACCGTACGGATCGACGCCGGCGCCCGGCTGCACCGGATCGCCGGGCCGGCGCAGGTAGTCTCGGGCCTCGTCGAGCCCGCTGAGGTCGTCCGGAACCCGATCGACCCGGCTCGGCTCGTCCCGGCTCGGGTCGATCCGGCCCTCGGTCGACGTGCCGGGCTCGGTCGACGTGCCGGGCTCAATCGACGTGCCGGGCTCGGTCGACGTGCCGGGCTCGGTCGACGTGCCGGGCTCGGTCGACGGCAGGTAGGGCACCGCCGCCTCCGCCAGCCGCTCCAGCGTGGCGATCCAGCGCCGCTGCTCCAACCGCAGCACCCCGACGTCGGCGCCCGCCTCGGCCAGCCTGGGGTCCAGCCGCAGCGCCTCCCGATAGGCCCGCTCGGCCAGGTCGAACATCCGCATGTTGGCCGCCACCAGACCGAGCACCAGATGCGCCTGCGGCTCCTCGGGGGCCAACTCCACCCCGTGCCAGGCCGCGTTCAACGCCGGCTGGCCGTTGCGCGAACCGGCCAGGATCGCCGCCGCGCTGCGCTGGGCGTACGCGTCCTGCGGCCCCAGCGCGAGGATCTCGTCGGCGGTGCCGGCCGCCTCGCCGTACCGTTCCAGATCGCCCAGGGCCAGGCCACGGAGAACGAGCGGCGGCACCCGCCCGGGCGCGGCGGCGACGGCGGACTCGGCGGCGGCCAGCGCCTCGGTCGGCCGGTCGGCGGCCAACTGCACCCGGGCCAGCATGGTCAACGTTTCCACGTCGGCGGGGTCGAGGGCGAGCGCGAAGCCGAGTTCGCTGGCGGCTTCGTCGTACCGGCCCAGCTCGGCGAGGAGGGTGGCGCGCTGCAGGTAGCCGTCGGCGGTGGGCGGGTCGGCGGGGACGTCGGCGGACATCGCGCGAGCCTAGGCGCTCGGCTGCGGGTAGACCAGGGCCACCGCGATCCCGGCGAGCCCCTCGCCGCGCCCGGTGAAGCCGAGACCGTCGGTGGTGGCGGCGGAGACGACGACCGGCGCACCGACCGCCGCCGACAGAACCTGCTGCGCCTCCTCGCGGCGCGGGCCGATCTTCGGTCGTACCCCCACCACCTGCACCGACACGTTACCGATGGCGAAGCCGGCGGCCCGAACCCGCCGCGCGGACTCGGTCAGCAGGGTCACCCCGCTGGCGCCGGCCCACTCGGGCTGACCCGTGCCGAAGTTGGCGCCGAGATCACCCAGGCCGGCCGCGGAGAGCAGCGCGTTGCAGGCGGCGTGGGCCGCCACGTCGGCGTCGGAGTGCCCGGCCAGGCCGTCCTGGTCGGGCCAGTGCAGGCCGGCCACCCAGCAGGGCCGCCCGGCCTCGAAGGCGTGCACGTCCGTCCCGATGGCCACCCGAGGAACGATCATGAATCGAGGGTACGCGTCACGGCCCGGCCGCCAGCAGGTGCTCGGCCAGGGCCAGGTCGAACGGCCGGGTGATCTTCAGGGCGTGATCCGAGCCGGGTACGCAGAACACCGGTACGCCCTGCTTCTCCACCAGCCCGGCGTCGTCGGTCAGCGCGTCGGCGGCGGCCGCGTGCGCGGCGGTCAGCACCGCCCGTCGGAAACCCTGCGGTGTCTGCACGGCGCGTAGCGCGGACCGGTCGACGGTGCCGAGGACCACCTCACCCGCGTCGACCTCCTTGATCGTGTCGACCACGGGCAGCACCGGGATCACCGCGTCATGCCCCGCCCGCACCGCGGCGGCCACCGACTCCACCAGGGCGGGTGGGGTCAACGCGCGGGCCGCGTCGTGCACCAGGACGATGTCGGGGCCGGCGGGCACGGCGGCGAGGGCGGCGGCCACGGACGCCTGCCGCTCGGCACCGCCCGGCACCACCGTGACCGGGGCGACGGGGGCGAGCAGGCCGCGTACGGCCGGAACGTCGGCGACCGGGGCGGCCACCACGATGGTGTGCACCGACACGGCGGCGGCGAGCCGGCGGACCGCGTGCACCAGCAGCGGCTCGCCGGCCAGCAGTCGCAAGGCCTTCGGTCGGCCCGGACCGAGGCGTACCCCGGCACCGGCCGCAGGCACGAGGACCGCGACGTCACCGCGCGGATTCAGCTGCGCGGTCACGTCGCGGTCCTCGATGGTTTCTTCGCTACGAAGTGGGTACGACGATGCTGTGCGGACTAGGCCTCGGTCAGCACCTTGTCGAGCAGCGTCTCCGCCTCGTCCTTGGTGCTCTTCTCGGCCAGCGCCACCTCGCCGACGAGAATGTCCCGGGCCTTGGCGAGCATGCGCTTCTCACCCGCGGAAAGGCCCCGCTCCCGCTCCCGGCGCCACAGGTCGCGGACGACCTCGGCCACCTTCAGCGGGTTGCCGGAAGCCAGCTTCTCCAGATTCGCCTTGTAACGCCGCGACCAGTTGGTCGGCTCCTCGGTGTGCGGAGCCCGGAGGACGTCGAAGACCTTGCCGAGACCCTCTTCGCCGACCACCTCGCGCACACCCACGATCTCGGCGTTCTCAGCAGGCACCCGGACCGTCAGGTCACCCTGCGCGACCCTCAGGACGAGGTACTGCTTAGGCTCGCCCTTGATGACCCGAGTCTCGATTGCCTCGATGAGTGCGGCCCCGTGGTGGGGGTAAACAACGGTCTCGCCGACACTGAAAACCATAGGTTCGAAACCCCTTTCGCTGTGTCTAGGGTAACACGCTCAGGCACCGATGTCTCACCGCTGTCCTGACCGTTGGCGCAGCTCAGGGGCCCTGTGAGAGGTCTTTCTTCGGCTTGACAGACGACCAATCCGATGGTTTAGCCACGCTCCGTAATCGGGAGATGACCCCCCGGGCACGGACGGCGAACCGCCATGTCGCCGGCACAAACCCAACCGTTGATCAGTGCAGCTGTCACCGATGACCGGTGCACCCTGCACCGATGATCGGCAGTTACGCCAGCGATGATCGTCGGCAGTTGCGCCGGCGATCATCGGCAGTTGCGCCGGCGATCAGGGGCTACGCACCCGTCCCATGGTATCTCGCCGTACCCGAGTGTGGGCAGCGGTAGCGGGACTGGGCGCCGTACGGGACGCTGGAGGAGCGCCGCTGTCCGCGCACCCGCGAAGTACCAGGGGGTCGTAATGGGCAAGGCTGACGCCGACGGGCCCGGGCTGCCCGACCTGCCTCCCGAGTGGGGTCGAGTGGTCGTACCCGACGATGCCTCCGCGCTGGCCGAGGAGGCCGAACAGATCCGCCGTGAGCTGCACCGGCGGGTAACCGCGCCGCCTCGCCGGGCGGCTCGCCGGCCGGGGCGGCCGGCATCCCGGCGGTGGCCCCCGGCGGTACCCGTGCTGGTGCTGCTCGTCACGGTCGTCGCCGCCGTCGCCGGCCTGGCCACCGTCACCTGGCCCCGGGCCACCCGCTCCCCGGGACCGGCCGCCAGCCCACCGGAGCGGCCACCGACCCCGCTGACTGATCGGCTACTGCCCGCGCTGGACCTGGTCGACGCCGGGCAGGCCCCGGTGCCGCTACGGGGGTTGCTGCCGGCAGCGGTGCTGCTGGTCGACGGGTGTCCCTGCCCCGAGCGGGTCACCGAGGCAGCGGCGGCGGCACCGCCGGGGGTGAACGTGGTCACCGTGGCCTCGACAAGCCCGCGGGCCGCACCATCGGACAGCCGGGTACGCGCGCTGGCCGACCCGGCCGGCGGCCTCCGCGCGTTCCTGCACCTGCCGGCCCAGCCGGAGGCGATGACGGTGCTGCTCGCCGACCGCAGCGGCCGGATCGTCCTGGTGCTGCCGGAGGTCGACTCGATCGCCGACTATCAGGTCGAACTGGCCGGTCTCGCTGGCTGAGTCCCGCCGCCCATCCCCAAGCCCGCCACGCCCACCGCCCCCCCC
>NZ_QXEC01000035.1 GCF_003583405.1 Micromonospora radicis | reverse complement strand
TTAGACCGGCACCTTCTCGTTGAGTCGGGCGCGCAGCTTCTCGCCCTCGATGTCGACGTTCGGCAGCAGCCGGTCCAGCCAGCCCGGCAGCCACCAGGCGGCCTTGCCGAGCAGGGACATCACCGCCGGGACGATGGTCATCCGGACCACGAAGGCGTCGATCGCCACGCCGACGGCCAGCGCGAAGCCCATCGACTTGATCACCGGGTCGTCGAGGAAGACGAAGCCGCCGAAGACCGAGGTCATGATCAGCGCGGCGGCGGTGACCACCCGGGCGCCGTGCCCCATCCCGTTGACGGTGGCCTGCTGGGCGGTGTCGCCGTGGACGAAGTCCTCCCGCATCCGGGAGACCAGGAACACCTCGTAGTCCATGGCCAGGCCGAACAGGATGCCGATCAGCAGGATCGGCAGGAAGCTGATCAGCGGGGCGGGCGTGTCCAGGCCGACCAGGTCGGCGAGGTGCCCCTGCTGGAACACCGCCACCGTGAGGCCGAACGTGGCCGCGACGGTGAGCAGGAAGCCCAGCGCCGCCTTGACCGGCACCAGCAGCGACCGGAACACCAACATCAGCAGCAGGATCGACAGCCCGACCACCAGCGCCAGGTAGACCGGCATCGCGTCGGAGAGTTTCTCCGAGATGTCGATCCCGATCGCCGTCACGCCGGTCAGCAGCACGTCGGCGCCGGGTACGTCGGCGACGGCGGTACGGATGTCGTGCACCATCGTCTCGGTGGCCGGGTCGGTCGGGCCGGTCTGCGGGATCACCCCGAGCAGCGCGGTCCGGCCGTCCGGGCTCAGCTGCGGCGGCGCCACCGCCAGCACGTTCTCCGTTCCCTGGATGAGGCCGGTCACCTGCGGGATCGCCGCGGCGGTGGCCTCGGCGTCGTCGCCGGCCACGACCACCGCGAGGCGGCCGGTGAAGCCGGGCCCGAAGCCCTCGGTGATCAGGTCGTTGGAGACCCGGGCGGGGGAGCCGACCGGGGCCGTACCGGCGTCCGGCAGCGCGAGCCGCATGTCCGGCGCGGGCAGTGCCAGCAACCCGAGACCGAGTACGCCGACCAGGATCACCGGGATCCGGAAGCGGGTGACCAGCCGGGCCCAGCGGAACCCGAAGGTCGAGCGGTCCTCACCGGCGATGGTGGCCGCCTCCGCCCCCGTGTGCTCGGTCGAGGTGCCGTCGGCGGCCCGGCTGTCGCCGTTGTCGGCCGACCGGACCGTCGAGCGCAGCCGGCGCGGCAGCACCCGGCTACCGGCGAAGCCGAGCAGGGCGGGTTGGAGGGTGATCGCCACCAGCACCGCGACGGTCACCGTGCCGGCGGCGGCCAGACCCATGACGGTGAGGAACGGGATGTTCACCACGGCCAGGCTGGCCAGCGCGATGACCACGGTCGCTCCGGCGAAGACCACCGCCGAGCCGGCGGTGCCGACCGCCCGGCCGACGGCCTCGTCGGCGGGCACCCCGTCCAGCAGGTTCTGCCGGTAACGGGAGGTGATGAAGAGCGAGTAGTCGATGCCGACGGCCAGGCCGAGCATCAGCGCCAGGATCGGCGCGGTGCTGGTCAGCTCCACCGCGCCGCTGAGCGCGAAGAGGCCGGCCATGCCGACGCCGACGCCGATCAGCGCGTTGAGCATGGTCATGCCGGCGGCTACCAGGGAGCCGAAGGTGACGATCAGGACCACCAACGCCACCGCGACACCGATCGCCTCGGTGGAGCCGACCTCGGGCTCGGTGTTGAGCACCTCGCCGCCGGGGGCGACCTGCCAGCCCTGCGTCCGCGCCTGGGCGCCGACCTCCTCGTAGGCGTCCCGCTGTTCCTCGGTCACCGCGTCCGCGCCGTCGCTGAACTGCACCTGCACCAGCGCGTACTGGCCGTCGGGGGAGACGGCGCCGACCTGGAACGGGTTCACCGCGGCGACCACACCCGGTACGGTCGTCGCCTCCTCGGTGATCGTCTGGACCACCGCCTGACCCTCGGGCGTGCCGAGTTGGCCCGGTCCGGGCGCCTTGACCGCGATGGTGCCGGTCGCACCGGCCGCCGCCGGGAACTGCTCGGCGAGCAGGTCGAGCGCGCGCTGGGACTCGGTGCCGGGCATGGTGAAGTTGCTGGCCGTCGGGCCGCGCAGGGTCGCCGCGGCCAGGCCGAGCCCGACGAGTACGACGAGCCAGATGGCGGCGACGAGTCGCCGTCGGCGCATCGAGCCCCGGCCAAGCCGGTATAGCAGGGTCGCCATGAGGTCCTTTCCCTCGGTCGTGGATGTGGGACGGGTCAGTGGACGGGTTCGAGCGCCCGCCGGAGCAGTGTCAGCAGGGCGTCGCGCAGCTCGTCGTCGGACACGTCGGCGAACTCGCCGCAGGTCTCGGCGATGCCGGCGAGCATCACGAACGCGGTGATCCGGGCCGCGGCCCGGGCGGACCGGGCGGCGAGGGCGTCGAGCAGCCGTTCGGAGATCTGTTGGACGTGCGCGAAGTCGGGCTGTTGCAGCAGCGCCGGGAACTCCCCGCGGAGCAGGGCGATCTCGCCACGGAAGCGGATCGCGAGAGCCACGAAGCCCTCGGCGGCGACCCGCTGGGCCGACTCCGGGTCCGACTCGGCGGCGATCCGCCGGTCGAGCGCGCGCAGCACCTCGATCGCCGGGGCCATCAGCTCGGTGAGGATGGCCTCCTTGTTGGCGAAGTGGTAGAGCACCGCGGCCTTGGAGCAGCCCACCTCGCTGGCGATGTCCTGCAACGAGGTGCCCCGGTAGCCGGTGACGCCGAAGCGTCGGGCCGCGGCGGCCAGGATCTCGTCATGCTTCTGCGGGGTGGTGCGGGCCATGGCCTACAGCATGCCTGACCGATCGGTCAGAGGCTGACCGTTCGGTCAGATCAGTGGCGTTCGCCACAACCACCGGCTGCGGATTGGCTCTCCGGACCACCCCGAGCGCCACCGAGAATCGGCTCCATGACCAGCACTCCGGCGGACCACGCGATCGCGCTGCGTACCCTGCACCGACCCGGCGACCCGCTGGTGCTGCCGAACGCCTGGGACGCCGGCTCGGCCCGCGCGGTGGTCGCGGCCGGCTTCGCCGCGGTCGCCACCGGCAGCGCCGCGGTCGCCGAGTCCCTCGGGTACGCCGACGGCGAGGACACCCCGGTGGAGGAGATGTTCGCCGCCGTGGCCCGGATCAGCCGAGCGGTGGACGTACCGGTCACCGCCGACCTGGAACGGGGCTACCGGCTGCCCCCGGCCGAGCTGGTGCGGCGGCTGCTCGACGCCGGAGCGGTCGGGCTGAACCTGGAGGACTCCGCGCCGGGCGTCGGCACCCTGGTGTCCCCGCAGGCGCAGGTCGAGCTGCTGGCCGGGGTCCGGGCGGCGGCCGACGCGGCCGGCGTGCCGATCGTCGTCAACGCCCGGGTGGACGTCTTCCTACGGGCCGGCGGCGACCCGGCCGGGCGGCTCGACGCGGCGATCGAACGTGCCCGGGCCTACCTGGCCGCCGGCGCGGACTGCGTCTACCCGATCATGCTCGCCGACCCCGCCGAGCTGCGTACCTTCGTCGCGGCGGTGGACGCCCCGGTGAACGTACTGGCCCACCCGGCCGCCCCCACGCCGCCCGAGTTGGCGGCGCTCGGCGTGGCCCGGGTCAGCTACGGCCCCGGCCTGTACGCGGCGACCCAGGCCCACACCGCCCGGCTGCTCGCCACCGTGGCCGCGGGCCGCCAACTCGCCTGAGCGCCGCACCCCGTGTTCCGGTTGACCGCCGGGCCCCGGGCGGGGATGGTGGTCGGATGGGCGGGGCCGAGGAGACCAGGGACGGGGTGGCGCTGACCAACCTGGACCAGCCGCTGTTCGACGGGTCCGGTGCGACAAAGCGCGACCTGGTCGACTACCTCGACGCGGTGGCCGACCGGCTGGTACCGCAGCTGCGCGGTCGACCGCTGTCGGTGGTCCGGGTGCGTCCCGGTCAGCCGCCGTTCATGCAGAAGAACCTGCCCCGCTACACCCCGGACTGGATACGTCGGGAGACGGTCTGGGCCGAGGCATCCCGGCGGGAGATCGCGTACGGGCTCTGCGACGACCGGCGTACCCTGCTCTGGTTCGCCAACCAGCGCGCGGTGGAGTATCACCCCACCCTGGCCACGGTGGACGACCTGAGCCGCCCCACCCACCTGGTGCTGGATCTCGACCCGCCGGAGGGCGACGGCTTCGTCGCCGGGGTGGCCGCGGCGCTGCTGGTTCGGCAGGCGCTGGCCGACGTCGGCCTGACCAGTGCGGTGAAGACCAGCGGCGCCAAGGGGGTGCACGTCTTCGTCCCGGTCGCCCCCGGTCCGGACGCCGAGCAGTTGGCCGCCGCCACCCGCGCCCTCGCCGCCCGGGCGGAACGCCTGGACCCGGCCCTGGCGACCACCGCCTTCATCCGGGATGACCGGGGCGGCCGGGTCTTCATCGACCCGACCCGCAGCGGGGGCGCGACAGTCGTCTCCGTCTACAGTCCACGGCTGCGTCCGGACGTACCGGTCTCCTTCCCGGTGCCCTGGCCCGACCTGGCGTCGGTGGCCCCGGCCGACTTCACCATCCGCACCGCGCCGGGCCTGCTGGCCGAGCGGGATCCGTGGGTGCGGCTGATGCCGCCGCCGCAGGCTCTCCCCGCCGACCTCGTCGAGGAGGGGCGGGCCATCCCGGTGCCCCGGGTGCAGGCCATGCACGAGGGCCGCCGCCGGGCCCGCGCCCGCCGCGCCGCCACCGGGTGAGTACGCGTGACGACGCGACCGGCGTCTCGTCGACGGGCGTCGACCGTGGCGGCCGACGGCGCGGCACGCACACGACGGTGCGCCGGACCGTGGCGGTCCGGCGCACGTTGATCGCGCGGGGTCAGATCATCCAGCGGTGTCGCTGCACGAAGGGCAGCCGGGCCCAGAGCCGCCCCAGCCCCCAGGTGTGTCCGGCGTACGCGGCGGCCAGGACCACCAGCACCACGGCGTAGATCAGGTGGTAGTCGACCAGCGGGTTGGTCGAGCCGGTCGGGTCGCCGGCGGCGGTGAACCGGGCCAACGGGAACTCGGCCAGCCACATCAGCGCCATCATCAGCGTGCCCGAGGCGGCGGCGAGGCGCAGCCCGACCCCGGCGACGAGGGCGAGACCGATCGCGGCCAGGCCGACCATGAACAGGACGTTCGCCCACCAGGTGCCGGCGATCGTGTGCGCGATCGACTGGAGCGGTCCGACCTCGACGTTGGCCAGGAACCCCTTGGTCGGGGAGCCGCCGTTGATCCAGGCCCGCTCGGCGGGGGTGGCGTACCCGAGGCCGAAGGTCTTGTCGAGGAAGGCCCACAGGAAGACGAGCCCGGTGGCGACCCGCAGCACGGCCAGTGCCCGGGCGGCGGTGGTGGTCAACATCGAGCCGGGCAGTTCGGCGTGTTCGAGGGGCCGCTCGATCGAGCGGTGGGTGTTGTGCTGGATGGTCATCGTCGCCTCCGGTCTTCGCTTTCTTCCCCACCACTGTCACCCTTGGCAGGGTCCGGGCGCGCGGGCCGGAACACCTCAGGTCACCGGGACCAAGGTCCCGTCCTGGACGGGTACCTTCGCGGATGAGCCGTAGCGGCGCGACGGGGGAGAGCATGGGGACGAAGCTTGTCAAGCTCGGGCCGATCCTCGGGCTGATGTTGGCCGTGACGGGTGCGGCCGGCTGCGGCGGCGGTGAGCCCGCCGACGTCGACGTACAACTCTGGGTGAACGTCTGTGTGGAGGGCGACGCCGGCTGCTTCTTCCTCGGGATCCCGGAGGCGGAAGTGTCGTTGGTGGACCTCGGTGGGCAGGTCCACGCGTCGGGTAGGTCGGACGCCACCGGAAAGGTGCTGCTGCCGCGCAACGACGCCGCGGGCGAGGTACGCGTCGTCGTGGTCTCGCCGCTGATCGAGGGTGGACGCAAGGAGTCACCGCTGATGCTGCCGACCGAGGGCAGGGCGAACATCACGATCGCGGCCCAGCGCGGAAGTTTCTCCCCGGCCGGCACCTGAGCTGGTGGTCGGTGAGCCCGGTACCCGCTGCGGGCTACCGAGGCCCGGAGACGATCAAGGCCGCTGACCGGGGTTACCGGGTCGGCGGCCTCATCGTGGTGGTCTGCTCTGGTGCCCCCGGCAGGATTCGAACCTGCGCCCCCGCCTCCGGAGGGCGGTGCTCTATCCCCTGAGCTACGGGGGCTCAGCGACGGGAGAAGACTAGCAAACCCCGTAGCCGATCGCCGAATCGGTATCGGCGAGTCAGGCGGCCTGCGCGCGTCCGCAACTCGGCAGCGGGTGCGGCACGATCCGCCGGGGCAGCCGGCGCGGCCACTCGTTGCGGGCCCAGGAGCCGTCGACGATGAGGTGGACGGTGCGCTGCTCGGCGCCGCTGAGCCGCAGGACGAAGTCCCGGGGCAGCGCCGGGTCGACCGACGGCGTGGTGATCATGAACCGGACCCGGCCGCGCGAGGAGACGGCGGAGACCACGTCGGCGGCCGGCATGGTGCCGCGCAGGCGGACCCGGCCGAGCCAGTAGACCTCGGCGAGGTGCTCCTGGGCGGCCCGGGTGATCGCCGGGTATTCGCTGCGTACCCACCGCTCGACCGCGCCCACGCAGAGCCCGCAGGCCCGCTCCCGGGGCTCGCGCGGGCCCAACCCCCAGGCTCGCAGGTACGCCCCGACCGTGCCGGTCTCCAGGGTCAACCCGAAGTGTTGCTGGATCAGGCCCTGCAGACTCTGCCGGGTCCACAGCTCCTCGTCCAGGCCGAACGCGTCAGGGTGGACGCCCCGGAGGGTGTCGATCAGTTCCAGCTCCTGTTCGCGGCTGAGCGCTCCCGGCTCGCCCTGCCGCTGTCCGCGACGGACGGCTGCCACCGTCCCGTCACCGCCGATGGTGTGGCGCCGGCACCAGCTGGTGACGGAACGCCGTGCGTCTCTGAGTGCAACCCCCACGTCCAGGACAACGAGTGCACTTCTCTCTAAGTAACCCCTAGAGGGAAAATCGGTCTTATACGTGCAAGGGGTGATGGAGTGGCCGATCCCGGTCGGCGTACCGGGTGGGCGTTGGGCTGCTGCCTCCACCCGTTGCGGCTCACCCGAGAGCTGGGCAGGTTGCACGACGAGCCTGCGGACGATCCCGGCGGGCCGTTCGACCACGTGAACCTCGACCTGATCCACGGCGCGCCGTTCCCCTCGGCGCGGGAACGCCGACCAGGAGCCCGACCGGGAGGACGTGAACCTCGACCTGATCTATGGCACGCCGTTCCCTGTCCGGATTGCGGACAAAACACGCATGACTGGCCGAGTTCATGGCTCCAGCACCCCATGATCGTGCTCGATCAGGGATCGAGTGGTCTCGCTGCGCCCGGTTGGCCACTCGATCCCTGATCGAGCACGATCTTCCACGTCCGGGGTCCGGGTGCGGGTGGGTGCGGCTGGCGGTGGCGGGGCTTGCTCGGGGACCGGTGTCGGTCGCGTCGATCCCGGTCGGCCTGCCGCAGGCGCCCGCGGGGCGTCGTCGGCGGCCCGGACACGATGGCGCCGTCCCGCTCTGGGGTGAGCGAGGCGTCGTCGGCGGACCGGACACGATGGCGCCGTCAGCTCTGGGCGAGCGTGGCGTCGTCGGCGGCCCGGACAACGACGGCGCCGTCCCGCTCTGGGGTGAGCGGGACGGCGCCGGTCGAGTGGTGGACGCGGCCTCAGCCGGCGCCCTGCTGCAGCTTGCGCAGCTCGTTGATCTCCTTCTGCTGGGCCTGCTTCATCGCCTGGGCCAGCCGGACCACCTCGGGACGGTCGGAGGCCTTGAGTACCCCGTCGGCCATGTGCACGCCGCCGATGTGGTGCTTGATCATCAACTCGATGAAGAGGCGGTCGACCTCGACGCCCTGCGCCTCGTGCAGGCGGGTGATCTCCTCGCGGGTGGCCATGCCGGGCATCAGCCCGTTCTCGTCCACCCCGACCCCGTCGGGCATCCAGGACATCGCCGGCCGGGAACCGGTCGGCAGCAACTCCCACTCCTGTAGCCAGCGCTGCATGTGACCGATCTGGGCCTGTTGGGTCAGGGCGATGTCGTACCCGAGCTGCCGGATCGCCGGATCCTGCCCCTTGGCGTACGCGACCATGGCCATCTCCACGGCCTGGGCGTGGTGCCGGGACATGTCCCGAGCGAAGCCGGCCTCGGCCGACTCCTCACCCGGGGTGCGTCCGGTGGCCAGCGTCGCGGCCGTCCAGCCGACGCCGAGCAGCAGCAGCGCCGTCACGGCCAGCGTCAGGTAACGCAGGGTCCGGGACGTCGGCCGGGGCTCGGCCGGCTGCGTCGTCTGCTCGTCGACCGTCGTCTCCTGCACCGCGCTGGGCATCGTCAGCCGCCCATCGAGGGCTGCATCTCGCGCGGCTCGGTGCCGGTGCCGGTGGTGTAGTTGCCCGACGAGCAGGGCACGCCCGGCTCCATCGAGGCGTTCTGCGCCAGGACGGTGGCGAACTCCTTGATCCGCGGGTCGCCCGCGTCGTCGACCTTGAGCTGGTAGCCCCAGGCCTGGATCGAGACGGCGGCGTCGAGGCCCTCGTACGGGCTCATGAACATGAAGTCGTTGCCGCGGATGACCTCGGACAGCTTCGCCACGTCGGCCTCGGGCAGGTCGGGGCGGTAGGTGAGCCAGACCGCGCCGTGTTCCAGGCTGTGCAGGGCGTGCTCGCTGGCGATCGGCGCGTCGTAGACGTCACCGAGGCAGCGCTGCCAGGTGTTGTTGTGCGGGCCGCCGACCGGCGGGCTCTGCGCGTACTCGATCTTGCCGGAGCGGTGCTCCTGGTTGCTGACGCTCTCCGGGTCGGTCTCCCGGAAGTTGACGATGCCGTCGATCTTCGAGGCCTTGTCCTGCCATGACTGGCCACCCTGAACGGTCGCCCAGGCGCCGAACCCGATGATCGAGGTGGCGAGCACGCCGACGGCGACGAAGAGCGCGATCGGCCCCCACGAGCGGCCCTGGCTGACCTTGACCGGTGCGATCGGCTTGCGTGGCCCCTTGCCGCCTCCGCCAGCACGTTTGGGAGTCGCCGGCTTGTCCGTAGCGGCCTTGGCGTCGGCGGCCGGCCGACCCGCCGCCGGCTTCTTGCCGGTGCTGACCACGGTCGGACGGCGCTGCGGGCCGCCCGGGGTGCTGATGCTCATCGGTCCTCGTCAGGTCGGTCGGTCAGGGGATCCGGCGGCCCGGCCCCCGATGCCGGGTCGCCGCCGCGGGGACCGAGTCTACCCCCGATAACATGGTTCGGTGACTCCCGCAGAACTCGCCGAAGCCGTCCTTGCCGCCGCTCACGCCGTCTTCACCGACCGAGGGCTGGACCGCGCCGCGCTGCCGGAGCGCACGACGGTCGAGCGACCGCGCAGTGCCGAGCACGGCGACTACGCCTCGACGCTGGCCCTGCAGCTGAGCAAGAAGGTGGGCGTACCGCCGCGCGAGCTGGCCACCGCGCTGGCCGCCCAGCTCGCCAGCGCCCCCGGGATCAAGTCGGTGGAGATCGCCGGCCCGGGCTTCCTGAACATCCGGCTCGACGCGGCCGCCGCCGGCCAGCTGGCCCGGACGATCGTCGAGGCTGGCCCGGAGTACGGTCGCAGCGACCGGCTCGCCGGCCTGAAGATCAACCTGGAGTTCGTCTCGGCCAACCCGACCGGCCCGGTGCACATCGGTGGCGTCCGCTGGGCGGCGGTCGGCGACGCGCTGGGCCGGCTGCTGCGCGCCACCGGTGCCGACGTCGGTACCGAGTACTACTTCAACGACGCCGGTTCGCAGATCGACCGGTTCGCCCGTTCGCTGCTCGCCGCCGCCAAGGGTGAGCCCGCTCCGGAGGACGGCTACGGCGGGGCGTACATCGCCGAGATCGCCGCCGAGGTGACCGCCCGCCGCCCCGAGGTGCTGGGGCTCGACGAGGCCGCCGCCGAGGAGGTCTTCCGGGTCGAGGGCGTCGCGCTGATGTTCACCGAGATCAAGTCCTCGCTGCGCGACTTCGGGGTGGAGTTCGACACCTACTTCAACGAGAAGGACCTGCACGACCGGGGTGAGCTGGAGCACGCGCTGACCCGGCTGCGCGAGCAGGGGCACCTCTTCGAGGCCGACGGCGCCACCTGGCTGCGGACCACCGACTTCGGTGACGACAAGGACCGGGTGCTGCGCAAGTCCAACGGCGAGTGGACGTACTTCGCCGCGGACTGCGCCTACTACCTGGACAAGCGGGAGCGCGGCTTCGACCGGGTCGTGATCATGCTGGGCGCGGACCACCACGGCTACGTCGGCCGGATGAAGGCGATGGCGGCCTGCTTCGGTGACGACCCGGCGCAGAACCTGGAGATCCTCATCGGCCAGCTGGTCAACCTGGTCCGCGACGGTGCGCCGGTCCGGATGAGCAAGCGGGCCGGCACGGTGATCACGCTGGAGGACCTGGTCGAGTCGATCGGGGTGGACGCCGCCCGGTACGTGTTGGCCCGCTACTCCAGCGACTCGCCGATCGACATCGACATCGAGCTGTGGACCCGGGCCACCCGGGACAACCCGGTCTACTACGTGCAGTACGTGGCGGCCCGGACGGCCAGCGTCGGGCGCAACGCGGCCGAGGTGGGCCTGACCCGCGGTGACGCCGAGTCGTTCCGGCCCGAGCTGCTCGGCCACGACAAGGAGAACGAGCTACTCAAGGCGCTCGCCGAGTTCCCCGCCGTGGTGGCGACCGCCGCCGAGCTGCGTGAGCCGCACCGGGTGGCCCGCTACCTGGAGGATCTGGCCGGGGCGTACCACCGGTTCTACGACAACTGCCGGATCCTGCCCCGGGGTGACGAGGAGGTCACCGACCTGCACCGGGCCCGGCTCTGGCTCAACGATGCCACCCGGGTGGTCATCGCCAACGGCCTGCGGCTGCTCGGCGTCTCGGCCCCGGAACGGATGTGAGCACGATGACCGCGCAGGCGAGCGAGGCGAGTGGAGGAGCGGGCTGATGCGTGCTCATGAGGCCGGTGCGCTGCACGGCGACATCGGCAACCGGGGGCCGGCCTGGCTGCGTACCCCGGCGGACGTCAACGCCCTGGTGCCGCAGCTGTGGCCGCGCAACACCAGCCGCGGTGCCGACGGCGCCCTGGTCGTCGCCGGTGTGGGGGTACGCGACCTGGTCGCCGAGTTCGGTACCCCGGTCTACGTACTCGACGAGGACGACCTGCGGTCACGCTGCCGGGACTTCCGGGCGGCCTTCCCCGACGAGGACGTCTACTACGCCGGCAAGGCATTCCTCTGCCGCGCGGTGGTCCGGATGATCGCCGAGGAGGGGCTCTTCCTCGACGTGTGCAGCGGCGGTGAGCTGGCCGTGGCGCTGGCCGGCGGGATGGATCCGGCGCGGATCGGCTTCCACGGCAACAACAAGTCCGAGGCGGAGTTGCGGCGGGCGCTGGACGTCGGCGTCGGCCGGATCATCGTCGACTCGTTCGCGGAGATCGACCGGCTCACCGCGTTGGCCCGCGAGCGCGGGGTGCGGCCCCGGGTGCTGGTCCGGGTCACCGTGGGCGTGGAGGCGCACACCCACGAGTTCATCGCCACCGCCCACGAGGACCAGAAGTTCGGCTTCTCGCTGGCCGGTGGCGCGGCCATCGCCGCCGCGCTGCGCATCCTCGACGAGGACGTGCTGGAGTTGCGCGGCCTGCACTCGCACATCGGCTCGCAGATCTTCGACACCAGCGGGTTCGAGGTCTCCGCCCGCCGGGTGTTGGCGTTGCAGGCGCAGATCCGCGACGCCCGTGGGGTGGAGCTGCCCGAGCTGGACCTCGGCGGTGGTTTCGGCATCGCGTACACCACCCAGGACGATCCGGCGGCCCCGCAGGACCTGGCCAAGCGGCTCCGCAAGATCGTGGATTCGGAGTGCGCGGCGGAGCGGCTGGTCGTGCCGCACCTGTCCGTCGAGCCCGGCCGGGCGATCGTCGGGCCGGCCGTGTTCACCCTCTACCAGGTGGGCACCGTCAAGGACGTGGACGGCATCCGGACGTACGTCAGCGTCGACGGCGGGATGAGTGACAACATCCGTACCGCGCTCTACGACGCCTCGTACTCGGCGACGCTGGCCTCTCGGGCGAGCGCCGCCGAGCCGATGCTCGCCCGCGTGGTGGGAAAGCATTGTGAGTCCGGGGACATCGTGGTGAAGGATGAATTTCTGCCCGCCGACGTGCAGCCCGGAGATCTTGTCGCAGTGCCCGGCACGGGTGCCTACTGCCGCAGCATGGCCAGCAACTACAACCACGTACCCCGCCCGCCGGTGGTCGCGGTGCGGAACGGCCGGGCCCGGCTGATCGTTCGACGGGAGACCGAAGACGACCTGCTCGCCTTGGATGTGGGATGAAACAACCTGTGCGTCTGGCCCTGCTCGGCTGCGGCACCGTCGGTGCCGAGGTGGTCCGGCTGCTGCACGAGCAGTCGGCGGACCTCGCCGCCCGGATCGGTGCCCCGCTGGAGATCGCCGGCATCGCCGTGCGCCGGCTGGGGCGTGACCGCGGCGACCTGCCGGTCGACCCGACCCTGTTCACCACCGACGCACTCGGGCTGATCAAGCGCGACGACGTCGACGTGGTGGTGGAGGTGGTCGGCGGGATCGAGCCGGCGCGGAGCTGGCTGGTCGAGGCGCTGCGGGCGGGCAAGAGCGTGGTCACCGCCAACAAGGCGCTGCTCGCCGAGGACGGCGGTGCGCTGCACGACGCGGCGGCCGAGGGCGGTGGTGACCTCTACTACGAGGCATCGGTGGCCGGGGCGATCCCGCTGCTGCGCCCGCTGCGCGAGTCGCTGCACGGGGACCGCATCACCCGGGTCACCGGCATCGTCAACGGCACCACCAACTTCATCCTCTCCGCCATGCACGCCACCGGCGCCGGCTTCGCCGAGGCGCTGGAGGAGGCGACCGAGCTGGGGTACGCCGAGGCGGACCCGACCGCCGACGTGGAGGGCTTCGACGCGGCGGCCAAGGCCGCCATCCTCGCCTCGCTGGCCTTCCACACCCGGGTCGGCGCGGCCGACGTACACCGGGAGGGCATCACCGAGGTCACCGCCGCCGACGTGGCCAGCGCGAAGGCGATGGGCTGCACGATCAAGCTGCTCTGCATCGCGGCCCGGGGCACCGACGGGCAGGGCCGGGAGGCGGTCAGCGTCCGGGTGCACCCGGCGATGATCCCGCTGACCCACCCGCTGGCCAGCGTCGGTGACGCCTTCAACGCGGTCTTCGTCGAGGCCGACGCGGCCGGGCAGCTGATGTTCTACGGGCGGGGTGCCGGTGGTGCGCCGACCGCCAGCGCGGTGCTCGGCGACGTGGTGGCGGTGTCCCGCAACCGGCTCGCCGGGGTCCGGGCCGCCAGCGAGTCCGCCTACGCGGACCTGCCGGTCCGGCCGATGGGGGAGGCGCTGACCCGCTACCACATCAGCCTCGACGTGGCCGACCGTCCCGGCGTGCTGGAGGCGGTGGCCGGGGTGTTCGCCCGGCACGACGTCTCCATCGCCACGGTCCGCCAGGGGCCGGCGGCCGGCACCGCGGGCGCGGCGGGCGAGGCGGTCCTGGTGATCGTGACGCACGTGGCGCCGGACGCCGCGCTCGCGGCCACCGTCCGGGAACTGCGCGGGCTGGACATCGTCCGGTCCGTGGCCAGCGTGCTGCGGGTCGAGGGCGGCCTGTGATGGGCCGCGGAGTCGAGGAGAACACCATGTGGCGGGGCCTGATCGACGCCTACCGGGACCGGCTGCCGGTCACCGACGCCACGCCGGTGGTCACGCTGCACGAGGGCAACACGCCGCTGCTGCCCGCGCCGGTGCTCTCCGCCCGGCTCGGCTGCGACGTCTACCTGAAGGTGGAGGGCGCGAACCCGACCGGGTCGTTCAAGGACCGGGGCATGACGATGGCCGTCTCCAAGGCGGTCGAGGCCGGCAACAAGGCGATCATCTGCGCCTCCACCGGCAACACCTCCGCCTCGGCCGCCGCGTACGCGGCCCGGGCCGGGGTCACCTGTGCGGTGCTGGTGCCGCAGGGCAAGATCGCGCTGGGCAAGCTGGCGCAGGCGCTGGTGCACGGCGCGAAGCTGCTCCAGGTCAACGGCAACTTCGACGACTGCCTGGCGCTGGCCGCCAAGCTCGCCCAGGACTACCCGGTGGCGCTGGTCAACTCGGTCAACATCGACCGGCTGCACGGCCAGAAGACGGCGGCGTTCGAGATCGTCGAGGCGCTCGGTGACGCACCGGACATCCACTGTCTGCCGGTGGGCAACGCCGGCAACATCTCGGCGTACTGGATGGGTTACACCGAGGACGCCGAGGCCGGTAACAGCACCCGCACCCCGAAGATGTACGGCTTCCAGGCCGCCGGCGCCGCGCCGATCGTGACCGGTCAGGTGGTGCCGGAGCCGTCCACCATCGCCACCGCCATCCGGATCGGCAACCCGGCGAGCTGGACGAAGGCTCTCGACGCCCGGGACGCCTCCGGTGGGCTGATCGAGGCGGTCACCGACCGGGAGATCCTGACCGCGTACCGGCTGCTGGCCCGGGAGGTCGGCGTCTTCGTCGAGTTGGGCAGCGCGGCCAGCGTGGCCGGGCTGCTCCAGCAGGCCGCCGCCGGCCGGGTGCCGGCCGGCTCCACCGTGGTCTGCACGGTCACCGGGCACGGCCTGAAGGACCCGGAGTGGGCCATCACCACGGCTCCCGCTCCGGTCACCATCGCCAACGACCCGCTCGCCGCCGCCCGCTCCCTAGACCTCGCCTGACCCCCACCCCCACCCCCACCCCCGTCCGGCGCGTCCCGTCCGGAGCTTCGTTGATCATGAGGTTTGCGGCGACGGCAAGCGCTTGCCGCCAGGGCAACTTCATGATCAACGAGGGTGGGCGGGTGGGGGTGGACCGGTGTGGCCCCGCGAGTCGGCGAGCGGACCGGGTCGGGCACACTGCTCGTGCCCCCGGAACGTCTTCCTCAGGAGTGAGCCACGCCGATGTCGCTGCTCGCCAGATTCAGCCTCGCCAACCGAGGGCTGGTCGCCCTCATCGCGGTGGTGACCACGGCGTTCGGTGTGTACGCCGTGCCGTCGCTGAAGCAGCAACTCCTGCCGTCGCTGGAGTTTCCCGCCGCGTTCATCGTGGCCTCGTATCCCGGCGCCGCGCCGGAGGTGGTCGAGGCCCAGGTGACCGAGCCGATCGAGAACAGCCTGCGGGGCATCCCCGCGCTGGATACCGTCACCTCCACCTCCCGTGAGGGTCTCACCACCATCCAGGTGCAGTACGAGTTCGGTACCGACCTGGACGACGTGGTCAGCAAGATGCAGACCGCGTTGAACCGCACCGACCTGCCCGACGGCGTGCAGCCGCAGGTGCTCGCGGGTGGCACCGACGACCTGCCGGCCGTGGTGCTGGCCGCCTCCGGCGGCGCCGACGAGCGTGACCTCGCCGCGAAACTGCGTGACGTCGTGGTGCCGGAGCTGGCGGCGATCGAGGGCGTCCGCAGCGTCGAGCTGACCGGCGTCCGCGACGAACTCGTGGTGATCACGCCGGATCCGGCCAAGCTGGCCAAGGCCAAGGTGCAGCCGACCGCGATCGGCACCGCGCTGAAGGCCAACGGTGTGGCGGTGCCGGCCGGTGCCGTCCTGGACGGCGAGCGCAGCCTGCCGGTGCAGGTGGGTACCCCGCTGACCACGCTGGACGAGCTGCGCGACGTGATCGTCGCGCCGCCGGTCAAGAAGGCCGGTCCGGTCCGGCTCCGGGACGTCGCCACGGTGGCGGAGCAACTCGCGCCGGCCACGGCGATCACCCGTACCAACGGTCGGGAGAGCCTGGGCATCGCGGTGACCGCCGACCCGGACGGCAACGCGGTGGAGATCTCGCACGCGGTCGCCGACCGGCTCGACGACCTGCGGGCCGCCACCGGAGCCGAGCTGACCGTGGTGCTCGACCAGGCCCCGTTCGTGGAGAAGTCGATCAAGACGTTGAGCACCGAGGGCCTGCTCGGCCTGATCATGGCCGTGGTGGTCATCCTGGTGTTCCTGCTGTCGATCCGGTCCACCGTGGTCACCGCCGTCTCCATCCCGCTCTCGGTGGTGGTGGCGCTGCTCGCCCTCTGGATCGGCGACTACTCGCTCAACCTGCTCACCCTCGGTGCGTTGACCGTCGCGGTCGGCCGGGTGGTGGACGACTCGATCGTGGTGCTGGAGAACATCAAGCGGCACCTGACCTACGGCGAACCGAAGTGGGAGGCGATCCTCACCGCCGTCCGCGAGGTGGCCGGCGCGGTCACCGCCTCCACCCTCACCACGGTCGCCGTGTTCGCGCCGATCGCGCTGGTCGGCGGCTTCGTCGGGCAACTGTTCGCGCCGTTCGCGATCACGGTCACCGTGGCGCTGCTGGCCTCGTTGCTGGTGTCGCTGACGGTGGTGCCGGTGCTCGCGTACTGGTTCCTCAAGCCGGTCACCGGCGCCGACGGTGCCGCCATCCGGCAGGCCGCCGAGCAGCGGGAGTTGCGCAGCCCGTTGCAGCGGGCGTACCTGCCGGTGATCCGGTTCGCCACCGGCCGGCGGGCGTTCCGCTGGGCCACCCTGGCCATGGGCCTGCTCGTGCTGGCCGGCACCTTCGGCCTGGCCCGTCAGCTGGAGACCAACTTCCTCGACGACTCCGGCCAGGACACCCTCAACATCCGGCAGGAGCTGCCGGTGGGCACCGGGCTGGCCGGTACCGACGCCGCCGCCCGACGGGTCGAGGCGGTGCTGGCGGACACCCCGGGGGTCCAGTCGTACCAGGTGACCGCCGGGGGCGGGAACACCCCGTGGGCCGGCGGCGCCGGCAACAACGTGGCCAGCTACGCGCTGCGGCTCGACGGCGACACCGACGCCAAGGCCATGCGCGGCGTACTGCGGGAGCGGTTCGCGGCGCTCGGGTCGACGGCCGGTGAGATCACCTTCCCGGCCGGCCAGGGCGGCGCGTCCGCCAACGAGCTGGCGGTGGTGGTCCGCGCCGCCGACCCGGAGGCGCTGACCCGCGCTACGGAGCAGGCGCGGGCGGCCCTGGCCGGGATCCAGGGGGTCGAGGACGTCTCCACCACCCTGGCGCAGCGGGTGCCGCGGATCGACGTGACCGTCGACCGGGTCGCCGCCAGCCGGGCCGGGCTCACCGAGGCGGCGGTCGGCCAGCTGGTCGCACAGGCGTTCCGCGGTACGCCGGTGGGCCAGCTGAGCCTCGACGGCGACAACCGCGACGTGGTGCTGCGGCTGTCGGCACAGCCGCCGACGACGGTGGACGCGTTGCAGGCGCTGCCCGTCGGCCCGGTGAAGCTCGGCGACATCGCCGAGGTCACCGAGACCGAGGGACCGCAGCAGGTGCGGCGGATCGACGGTGAACGCAGTGCCACGGTGACCGGTACGGTGACCGGCTCCGACCTCGGCGCGATCAGCACCGAGTTGCAGAGTCGGCTCGACGCGATCGACGTACCGGGGGCCACGCTGACCCTGGGCGGGGTCAGCGCCGAACAGCGGGAGACCTTCGCCGATCTGGGCCTGGCCGTGCTGGCCGCGATCGCGATCGTGTTCCTGATCATGATGGCCACCTTCCGCAGCGTGGTGCAGGCACTGATCCTGCTGGTCTCCATCCCGTTCGCGGCCACCGGCGCGGTCGCCCTGCTGCTGTTCACCGGTACCACGCTGAGCGTGCCGGCGCTGATCGGCGTACTCATGCTGGTCGGCATCGTGGTGACCAACGCGATCGTGCTGCTCGACCTGGTCAACCAGTACCGCGCGCAGGGGATGAGTGTCCGGGAGGCGGTGGTCGAGGGCGGCCGGCACCGGTTGCGCCCGATCCTGATGACCGCGATCGCGACCATCTTCGCGCTGACGCCGATGGCCTTCGGGCTCACCGGCGAGGGCGGCTTCATCTCCCGGCCGCTGGCGATCGTGGTGATCGGTGGGCTGATCAGTTCCACCCTGCTCACCCTGATCCTGGTGCCCACGCTGTACGCCATGGTGGAGGACACCAAGGAGTCGGTGCGGGCCTGGCGGGCGGGCCGGTCCGGCGCCGGCTCCGACGGCACCGGCGGGGGCACCGGTGGCGCGATGTCGGGCGGTGCGGAACCGCTTGCCGGCGAGCGGATTCCGGTCGGCGTCGGCGCCGCGACGTCCGAGGAGAAGCCGGCGCACCGACCGGTCCCGGCGGCGCCGTCCGGCGCGCTGGTGGACAATACCGACCAGTTCGAGGTGCTCCGGCTGCCGAAGAGCCGCAACTCGCCCTTCCCGCCCAGCGAGTGACTTCACCCACCGACGCCCCCGGCCAGCGGCCGGGGGCGTCGGCGTGATGGCACCGGGTGGTCCGGCCGGGGCGCTGGTCGGGCGAGGACGTGACGTGGCTTGCGTTGTCCGCGCCCCGACTCAGCTTGTGGGGGTTGCGGAGTATGGTCCGCTCCGTGGCATCCACCCTCTCGGTCCTCACCCGCAACCGGAACTTCCGCAACCTGGTCCTGGCCGAGCTGGTGGTCTTCGGTGCCGACTGGTTCGTGATGGTGCCGTTGCTCGTGCTGCTGCCGGACCTGACCGGCAGCGGGGTCTGGGGAGCCCTGGTGCTTGCCGTGGACACCGGCATCCTGGCGTTGCTGCTGCCGTACAGCGGCACCATCGCCGACCGGTTCGACCGCCGGAAGATCATGATCATCTCGAATGCGGCCGCGCTGGTCGGCGTGCTGCTCCTGCTCGGGGTCCGTGGCGCCGGTACGGCCTGGCTGGCGATGCTGGGCATCGGCGTGGTCGCGGTGGCCAAGGCGTTCTACTCCCCGGCCGCCCAGGCGGCCCTGCCCAACGTCCTCGACCCGGAGGAACTGGCCGCGGGCAACGCGGTGGCCGGCTCGGCCTGGGGCACGATGAGCATCGTGGGCGCGTCGCTGGGTGGCCTGCTCACCGCCGCCGCCGGCCCGTACGTCTGCTTCTGGGTGGGCGCGGTCGGCCTGGTCGTCGCCGCGGTCCTGGCCACCCGGATCCGCCGGCCGTTGCAGGCCCCACGCGAGGCGGACGCGCCCGTGCCGCAGACCTGGGCGGCGATCCGCGAGGCGCTGGGCTACATCGGGCACCGGCCGCGGGTGCTGGCACTGGTCACGGTGAAGTCCGCGGTGGGGCTGGGCAACGGCGTGCTGACCGTCTTCCCGCTGCTGGCCGCCGTCTACGGGGTCGGCCCGGTGGGTACCGGCCTGCTGTTCGCGGTACGCGGCGCGGGCGCGCTGGTCGGTCCGATCCTGATGCGCCGGGTGCTGACCAACCGGGCCTGGCTGCTGCCGGGACTGGCGCTGTCCATGTCGGCGTACGGGCTGGCCTACCTCGGTACCTCGGTGGTGACCTGGTTCCCGCTGGTACTGGCCCTGGTCTTCGTGGCGCACTTCGCGGGCGGCAGCAACTGGGTCATGTCCAACTTCGCGTTGCAGGGTGAGGTGCCGGACCGGTTGCGGGGCCGGGTCTTCGCCACCGACATGATGCTCGCGACCCTGGCGATCTCCGTCAGTCAACTCGTGGTGGCGTTCGTGGTGGACGGGGTGGACGAGCGGGTCATCCTGGCCGGGTGCGGCCTCGTCACGCTGACGTACGCCCTCGGCTGGCGGATCGCCACCCGGCGCCTGTCGCTCACCGGCCCGGCGGCCGCCGCGCAGGCCACCCCGGTGCGGTAGCCGCCGTTGCGGTGCGCCGCCAGCGCGGGGCGAGGGCGGGAGGGAGCGGGCGGTTGGGCGGGGGTAGCGGCGCTGAGGAGCGTCCCAGCGGGCGGGCGGAGGCGTACCCGGGACGGCTCGGGCCCTAGCATGGGGCCTGTGTCGACCACATTCGCCGCCGGTCCGGTCCGGGTCCGGGTCCCCGCCACCAGCGCGAACCTGGGGCCCGGCTTCGACGCCCTGGGGCTCGCCCTCGGACTGTACGACGACGTCGCAGCCGAGGTGACCGCGTCCGGCGTCACCGTGTCGGTGACCGGTGAGGGCGCCGGCGATCTGCCCACCGACGACGGCCACCTCGTGGTACGCGCCATGCGGGCGACCTTCGACGCGCTCGGCGGGCAACCGTCGGGGCTGGCCGTGGAGTGTGTCAACCGGATCCCGCAGGCCCGTGGACTCGGCTCCTCGTCGGCGGCCATCGTGGCCGGCGTGCTGTTGGCCCGGGCGCTGGTCGCCGACGGGGAGCGGCTCGACCCCGCCGGGGTGTTGCGCCTGGCCGCGCAGCTCGAAGGCCATCCGGACAATGTGGCCCCCTGCCTGCTCGGCGGCTTCACGGTGGCCTGGACGGAACCCGCGGGCGCGCGGGCGGTGTCGTTGCCGGTCGCCGACGGCGTACGCCCGACGGTACTGGTGCCGACCGAGCGGGGGCTGACCGCGTCCGCCCGCGCGGCGCTGCCGGCGACCGTGCCGCACGGCGACGCCGCACTCAACGCCGGCCGGGCGGCGCTGCTGGTGCACGCGCTCACCGCAGAGCCGGCGCTGTTGCTGCCGGCCACCGTCGATCGGCTGCACCAGGATTACCGGGCATCCTCGATGTCGGCCACCGCCGCGGTCGTCGGTGAGCTTCGTGAGGCCGGCGTGGCGGCCGTGGTCAGTGGGGCCGGGCCGACCGTGCTCGCCCTGTCTGAGCTGCCGAAAGGCTTCGAGGCGGGAACAGATTGGCAAGTCCTGCGGTTGCCGGCAGACGTACGCGGCGCGCAGGTTCGACGGGGTACACTCGGACACGCGGAGCGGGACCCTGTTGCCGCAGGTCGGAAGAGTTGATTACGCTCTAGACTTAGCACAGCCGCGAAGCATGCGATCTCCTGCGGGTCGGCGCACCCCCGAAGCTCTCGGCGGTAAGCCCGTCATCCCTGCCTAGGCCCACGCCGCACCGCAGTCTTCACTGGTCGCCGCAGACGGCGAAACCCGCTCACCGGCTCCCTTCGGTGGGTCGGGCGACCGACCGGCTGCTGTGTCACAGACTCCCGCAAAGCGTCATGCGAGGCGGGTGCACCGAGGCCGCCCGGCCACCTGTTGTTCGATTCCGGGCAGTCCCGGCCTATCGAGGGAAGGAATCCATTGAGCGACACCACCGACGTGACGTCGGATGTTTCCAACGTCGCTGGCGAGGCCACCACCGCTGCCCCTGCCCGGCGTCGGCGCAGCGGCACCGGCCTGTCGGCGATGCTGCTGCCGGAGCTGCAGAGCCTGGCCGCGTCGCTCGGCATCTCGGGCACGGCTCGCATGCGCAAGGGCGAGCTGATCAGCGCGATCACCGAGCGGCAGGGCGGCGCCGCAGGGGCCCCTCGACCGCGGGCCGAGGTCGCGGCGGCCGCCGCACCGGTCCGCGAGGAGGTCCACGCGGAGGTACGCGAGGCGGGTGAGCGGCCGGAGGGCGACCGCCGGGCCGAGCAACCGGCCGCGAGCGTCGAGACCGAGGGTCGTACCCGGACCCGACGCAGCCGGGCCGCCGCGGCCGAGCCGCGCGCCGAGGAGGCCGTCGCCGAGGCCGGCGAGCGGACCGAGGGCCGGGCCGGTCGCGAGCGCGGTGAGCGTGCGGATCGTGGCGAGCGGGGCGCCGATCGCGCTGAGCGTGCCGACCGTGGTGACCGTGCCGAGCGGAGCGAGCGCGCCGCCGAGCGCGGCGACCGCGGTGAGCGTACCGAGCGCGGCGACCGGGGCGAGCGTACCGAGCGGGGCGCCGACCGGGGCGAGCGCGCGGAGCGGGGCGCCGACCGGGGTGAGCGCGGTGAGCGCGGTGAGCGGGGCGCCGATCGGGGCGACCGGGGGCAGCGTGCCGACCGGGACAACGACGCTGACGACGACGGCGAGGGTGGTGGTCGGCGCAGCCGACGCAGCCGCTTCCGGGACCGTCGGCGGGGCCGCAACGACCGTGGTGAGTCCGGTGGCGACGGCGGCGGCCGGGAGCCGCAGGTCGGCGAGGACGACGTGCTCGTCCCCGTGGCCGGCATCGTCGACGTGCTGGACAACTACGCCTTCGTGCGGACCACCGGCTACCTGGCCGGCCCGAACGACGTGTACGTGTCGATGTCCCAGATCAAGAAGTACGGCCTGCGGCGCGGCGACGCGATCACCGGCGCGGTCCGCGCGGCCCGCGACGGCGAGCAGCGGCGCGACAAGTACAACCCGCTGGTCCGGCTGGACACCATCAACGGGATGGAGTCGGACGAGGCCAAGCGGCGGCCGGAGTTCTACAAGCTCACCCCGCTGTACCCGCAGGAGCGACTGCGGCTGGAGACCGAGCCGCACATCCTCACCACCCGGGTGATCGACCTGGTCATGCCGATCGGCAAGGGCCAGCGGGCGCTGATCGTCTCGCCGCCCAAGGCCGGTAAGACCATGGTGCTGCAGGCGATCGCGAACGCGATCACGCACAACAACCCGGAGTGCCACCTGATGGTGGTGCTGGTGGACGAGCGGCCCGAAGAGGTCACCGACATGCAGCGGTCGGTGAAGGGCGAGGTCATCGCGGCCACGTTCGACCGTCCGCCGCAGGACCACACCACTGTCGCCGAGCTGGCGATCGAGCGGGCCAAGCGCCTGGTCGAGCTGGGTCACGACGTGGTCGTGCTGCTCGACTCGGTGACCCGGCTCGGCCGGTCGTACAACCTGGCGGCGCCGGCCAGCGGCCGGATCATGTCGGGTGGTATCGACTCCACCGCGCTGTACCCGCCGAAGCGCTTCCTCGGTGCGGCCCGCAACATCGAGAACGGCGGCTCGCTGACCATTCTCGCCACCGCGCTGGTGGAGACCGGGTCGATGGCGGACACGGTCATCTTCGAGGAGTTCAAGGGCACCGGTAACGCGGAGCTGAAGCTGGACCGGAAGATCGCCGACAAGCGGACCTTCCCGGCCGTGGACGTCAGCGCCTCCGGTACCCGCAAGGAGGAGATCCTGCTCGCGCCGGAGGAGTTGGCCATCGTGCACAAGCTCCGCAAGGTGCTGCACTCGCTGGACTCGCAGGCCTCGCTGGACCTCCTGCTGGACCGGCTCAAGCAGTCCCGGACGAACATCGAGTTCCTGATGCAGATCGCCAAGTCGACGCCGGGGGAGTAACCCCTCCCGACGAAGATCGACGAAGGGGCGTGGCCGGTCCGGCCACGCCCCTTCGCGTGACCTGCCCGGCCACGCCCTTCGGGCAGCCGGCCGACCCCGCGTGCGCCCGCGCCCGTACCCTCGGGTTTCGGCCCGTTGCTCTGCGTCACCCCACGCAACGGGAAACGGTCCGAAACCGGTGCGCCGGTTGAAGCAGAGCATCAGGGCGCATGGAGGTGGGTATCTCGCGGCCGGATACGGCTCCGCGCGGGGATCGGGCTCCTGGCCGTGGAGCCGTGGCGGTGCCGGTGCGGGTGCGGGCGGGGGCGGGGGCGGAGGAATGCTCCGCGGGGGCGGCGGGAATGCGTACGTCAGGCCCGATGTTGCTACCGGCGACCAGCTGGTGTGGCCCGATTCCCGGGCCCACCGGGGCCCATGGCACACTGGTCAATCGGCCACCGGTTCCGGTTCACGCCCTTAATCGGCGCGCAGCGGCGCGCCAGGGCGACCCGGCGACCATGACGAGAGGACCGAGGCGACATGAAGTCCAACATCCACCCGGAGTACGTGACCACCGAGGTCAGCTGCTCCTGCGGCAACACCTTCACCACCCGTAGCACCGCCAAGGGCGGCTCGATCCACGTCGAGACCTGCAGCGCCTGCCACCCGTTCTACACCGGCAAGCAGCGCGTCCTGGACACCGCCGGCCGGGTGGCCAAGTTCCAGCAGAAGTACGCCAAGGTTCAGGCCAAGAAGGCCAAGTAGCTCCTGGTCCGACGCCCGCGTCCGGTTTCCGCCGGACGCGGGCGTCGTCCGTCTGTATGCCCGGTCCGCCGTCGAAGGAGCGATGCACAGCATGAGCAGCGAGCGCCTGGCCAGGCTCCTCGACGAGTACGCGGAGTTGGAGAAGCGGCTGGCCGATCCCGCCATCCACGCCGACCAGGGCACCGCCCGTCGGGTCGGTCGCCGGTACGCCGAGCTGGTCCCGCTGCACAAGGCCGCGGCGGAGCTGGAGCAGGCCCGCGCGGATCTGGCCGCGGCCCGGGAACTGGCCGCCGAGGACGCGTCGTTCGCGGCCGAGGCGGAGACGATCGCGGCCGCCCTGCCGGCGCTGGAGGAACGGCTGGCCGAGCTGTTGATCCCGCGCGACCCGCACGACGCCAAGGACGTCATCGTCGAGATCAAGGCCGGTGAGGGCGGTGAGGAGTCCGCCCTGTTCGCCGGTGACCTGCTGCGGATGTACACCCGGTACGCGGAGCGCCGTGGCTGGCTCACCGAGGTGATCGACGCACAGGACTCCGACCTCGGCGGGGTCAAGGACGTCTCGCTGGCGATCAAGACCAAGGGTGTCCCCGAGGGCGGCAACGGCGTCTGGTCCCGCCTGAAGTGGGAGGGCGGCGTGCACCGCGTGCAGCGGGTGCCGGTCACCGAGTCACAGGGGCGCATCCACACCAGCGCCGCCGGTGTCCTGGTGCTGCCCGAGGCCGAGGAGGTCGACGTCACCGTCGACCCCAACGAGCTGCGGATCGACGTCTTCCGCTCGTCCGGTCCCGGTGGGCAGTCGGTGAACACCACCGACTCCGCGGTGCGGATCACCCACCTGCCGACCGGCATCGTGGTCTCCTGCCAGAACGAGAAGTCCCAGTTGCAGAACCGGGAGCAGGCGATGCGGATCCTGCGGGCGCGGCTGCTCGCCGCCGCCCAGGAACAGGCCGACGCGGCCGCCTCGGACGCCCGCAAGGCGCAGGTGCGTACGGTCGACCGTTCGGAGCGGATCCGCACGTACAACTTCCCGCAGAACCGGATTACCGATCACCGGATCGGCTACACCGCGTACAACCTGGACCTGGCGCTGGCCGGGGAGCTCGACGGCGTACTCGACGCGCTCGGTGAGGCCGACCGGGCGGCCCGGCTGGCCGGCGATCCGGAGCTCGCGCGGCGCTGAGCCCGGTACCGCACCGCGCCGGCTCCGACCGGGGTACGGGTGGGCTCAGGCGCTGCGGGGGCGGACCTTCGCCTGCAGCATCTCGCGGTCGGCGGCCTCGAACGCGGCGCTGAGCGCGTCCCGCTGGCCGGGTCCGCCGGCACCGACCTCGCCGAAGCCGATGCTGACGCCGACCGGGGTGCCGGGCACCAGCGACTCCCAGTCCTCGGTCCGCACCGCGGCGTCGATGCGACGGGCCACCTCGGCCGCCTCGGCCATCCCCGCACCGGGCAGCACCACCACGAACTCGTCGCCGCCGTAGCGGGCCACGAAGTCGCCCCGACGCATCACCCGGTTGATCACTCCGGCGACCCGCTGGAGGACCAGGTCGCCCGAGTGGTGCCCGTGACGGGTGTTCACCGCCTTGAACCCGTCCAGGTCGCAGACGCCGATCACCACCCGTTCGCCCCGGGACACCACGGCGGCGATGTAGCGCTCCAGCCGGCGCCGGTTTGGCAGCCCGGTCAGTGGATCGGTCAGCGCCTCACCCTCGAAGCGGGCCGCCTCCCGGCGCATCTCCTCGTGGTCGATACGGGCCGCGATGCCGTCGATGTAGACGTCCCGGAGCCGGTCGTGGCGCTGGGCGGCGAGCCGGAAGGCCAGCCGGTCGGCCCGGTGCGCGGCGGCGTGGTCGCCCGCCCGGCCCAGCGCGATGCTGCGCAGCCGGGCGGGTTCGGCCGCGCCGAGCGTCTCGGCGGAGACCTGGACGGTGTCCAGCCGGGTGACCGCCTCGATCGGTCGGCCGGCGGCGATGGCCAGGCAGACCTGGCCGAGTTGGCGCATGTCGCGGGCCCGGGCGCTGTCCGCACCGTGCCCGAGCAGCCGGGTCGGGTCGGTGCCGCGGTCGTCGTCGACCCGGTCGCCGAGGGCCGCGCGGCGGGCACCGGCGTAGCCGTAGGCGGCCAGGCTGCTGGGACGCAACCGGTCGGCGCGCCCGGCGGCGATGAACCGCTCCAGGTCGGTGGCGATGTCCCGCAGCACCCGCAGGCAGCCGTCGCCGTCGCCGGTGTGGTCCAGGGCCACCGCGTTGCGCAGCCGGATGCCGGGGGCGGCGAACGTCTCCTCCGGTATGCCGGCGGCGTTGCCCAGTTGCCGGGCGCGTTCGATCGCGCCGAGGGCGTACCCGTGGAAGCTCAGGTAGGAGTAGGCCATGGCCAGGTCGTGCCAGCCCCAGGCGGTGTCCCGGTCCGGGTCGTCCACCGCGCCGAGCGCCCGCGCGGCCCGCACCAGATGGGTGACGCAACGGTCCAGGGCGCCCTGGTGGTGCGCGGCCAGCGCGGCCAGCGCGTTGAGGTGCCCGTGCAGGTACGGCTCGGCGAGATCCCGTACGGCGGCGGACGCCTCCTCGATGGCCCGGGTGTACTCGGCTGTCCGGCCCAGGTTGATCAGCGCGGAGAGGCGCTGGACCAGCGCGTCGGCTCGGGCGTTCGGGGCGCGGGTGGTGCGGACCACCCGTTCCAGGATCGCGTACGCCTCCGCGGAACGGCTCACTTCCTGCAACGCCCGCGCCTTCGTCAGGGCGTCAACCTGGTCGTCGACCCGGTCGAGCCAGCCCACCCGCGACCTCCTGTCGGTGTGCCGCTGGCTGCACCTGCTGCTGCACGTGCACCGCGACGACTCATGATTATTGCGTGACCACCGTGCCGCAACACCCGTCCGAAGGGACGAGACGACACCGCCCCTCTCCCGAGGTGGCGGCCGCCGCCCGTGACCTGGCCTCCGCCGGCGTGGTCTCGGCGCGCGCGGACGCCGAACTGCTGGCCGCGTACGTGCTCGGGGTGCACCGGGGCCGGTTGGCCCTCGCCGACGGATTCACCGACGGCCAACTCGACCGTTACCGGGAGTTGGTGCGCCGGCGGTCCCGGCGGGAGCCGCTGCAACACCTGACCGGCAGTGCCGCCTTCCGGCATCTGGAGCTGGCCGTCGGGCCGGGGGTCTTCGTCCCGCGTCCGGAGACCGAGCTGCTCGCCGGCTGGGGGGTGGAGCAGGCCCGGCGTGCGCGTCCGGAGCCGCTGGTGGTGGACCTGTGCAGCGGTTCCGGGGCGATCGCGCTGTCGGTGGCCCAGGAGGTGCCGGCGGCCCGGGTGGTGGCGGTGGAGCGGTCCGCCGCCGCGCTGGTCTGGCTGCGCGACAACGCGTCGGCCCGGGTCGGGGCGGGGGATCGGCCGGTCGAGGTGGTCGAGGCGGACGTGACCGATCCGGACCTGCTGGCGGAGCTGGCCGGTCGGGTCGACGTCCTGCTCTGCAACCCGCCGTACGTGCCGCGGGCGGTCGCCGTACCGCCGGAGGTGGCGGGGCACGACCCGGCGGAGGCGGTCTTCGGCGGGGCGGACGGCCTCGACGTCATCCGGCCGGTGATCGATCGGGCGGCGGCCCTGTTGCGACCCGGCGGTGTGCTCGGCATCGAGCACGACGACACGCACGGCACGGCGCTGCCCGAACTGCTCGCCGCGGACGGCCGCTACACCACGATCGAGGCGCACCGCGACCTCGTCGGCCGGCCGCGTTTCACCACGGCGTCCCGCCGAGCGGACCGCCCGGCAGCCGGTGCGACCGGCACGTGGCAGACTGGCTCATCGTGATGCTCTACGACTGCCGGTCACTGGCCGACCGGGACCGCGGCATCGCTGCGGCCATCGAAGCGGTCCGCAACGGCGAGCTGGTGGTCCTGCCGACCGACACGGTCTACGGGGTCGGCGCGGACGCCTTCACCCCGTACGCGGTCAAGGCGCTGCTGGACGCCAAGGACGCCCCGCACACGCCGCCACCGGTGCTGATCGGTTCCCGGCACACCCTCGACGGCCTGGTCTACTCGCTGCCGGCGGCGGCGCGTGACCTGGTGGAGGCGTTCTGGCCGGGCGCGCTGACCATCCTGGTGCAGCACTCGGCGAGCCTGCGCTGGGATCTCGGCGACGACAGCGGCGTGGTGGCGGTGCGGATGCCGCTGCACCCGGTGGCGTTGGAGGTGCTGCGGGAGACCGGCCCGATGGCGGTCGCCTCGGCCAACAAGACCGGCCAGCCGGCCGCGCTCACCGCCGACGAGGCACGTGACCAGCTGGCCTACTCGGTGCGGGCGTACCTCGAGGCCGGGCCGGCGGTGGATCCGGTGCCGAGCACGATCGTGGACCTGACCGGCGACGAGCCGGTCCTGGTCCGGGAGGGTGGCATCAGCCTGGCCCGGCTCCGTGACGTGGTGCCGGAGCTGCGCGAGAGCCAGGTGGCGTAGGTGCCTCCGTTCACCGTCCTGCACGTCTGTATGGGAAACATCTGTCGGTCGCCGATGGCCGAGCGGCTGCTCGTCGTCGCGCTGCGGGAGCGGCTGTCCCGGCGCGAGGGCGGTCCGGCCCGGGCCGAGGAGTTGCTGCACAGCCACAGCGCCGGTACCGGTGGCTGGCACGCGGGCGAGGAGATGAATCCGCCGGCCGCCCGGCAGGTCACCACCCGGGGTGGCGGCACCGCCGGGTTCGCCGCGCGCAAGCTGCGCTCCGACCACATCGACGCCGCCGACCTGGTGCTGACCGCCACCGCCGACCAGCAGGAGTACGTGGTGGCGCTGCGTCCCGACGCCGCGTCGCGCACCTTCGTGTTGGGGGAGTTCGGCCGGCTGCTGGCCACGCTGGACCTGGCCGCGCTGCCGGCGGCGGAGGCGACTCCGGACGCGCTGTACGCCCGCGGGGTGGCGCTGGTCGAGGCGGTGAACTCCGCTCGGCAGGGCAGCGCCCTGCTGCCCACGGACGATCTCGACGACCCGTGGGGACGGGGAGACCAGTGCTTCAGCCGGGTGGCCGACGAGATCGAGGAGACGGTCCATCCGCTCGCCGCGGCCCTGCTGCCCTGATCGGTGAACTTCCTGCGGATTTAGGGGATTAGGCAGCAGAAAGGGCGATTGGCGCCATTCTGGGAGGGTCCTGAAGGCTCCTGCGGGGAGAGCTGATGACCCGGGCGTTCCTGCCGAAGATGTTCACCGTCCTGCTGGCCGGCACGCTGGCCGGTCTGGCGCTCGCGGTGGCGGCGCTGCCGGCCGCACTGGTCTACGGCGTCGGTCTCTCCGCGCTCGCGGCGCCGTACGCGGAGCTGCCCAACACCCTGCGTACGCCACCGACCGCCCAGCGGTCGAACCTGTACGCCAAGGACGGCACCACCCTGATCACCTCCTTCTACCAGGAGGATCGGGTGGACGTGCCGCTGGGCGAGGTGGCGCCGGTGATGCGCCAGGCGATCATCGCCGCCGAGGACGCCCGCTTCCACGAACACAGCGGCGTCGACCTGCGGGGCATCGTGCGGGCCTTCACCGTCAACCGGCGCGACGGCGCGACCCGGCAGGGTGCCTCCACGCTGACCATGCAGTACGTGCGCAACGTGTTGAGCAACGACCCCCGGCTGAGCGAGGCGCAGCGGGCCGCCGCCACCGAGGTGAGCACCGCGCGCAAGATCCAGGAGATCCGCTACGCGCTCGCCCTGGAGCGGGAGCTGACCAAGGACGAGATCCTCACCCGGTACCTGAACATCGCCTACTTCGGTGCCGGCGCGTACGGCGTCGCCGCCGCCAGCAAGCGGTACTTCTCCAGCTCACCGGCCGAGCTGACGTTGGCCCAGGCGGCCCTGCTGGCCGGGCTGGTCCGCTCCCCGCACACCGACGACCCGATCAACGGCGACGCGGACAGTGCGCTGGAACGCCGGGGGTACGTGCTGGACCGGCTGGTCGAGTCGGGTCAGATCCCGCCCGACGTGGCGAACCGCGCCCGGACGGAGCCGTTGGACCTGCGTCCGAGCGAGACTCCCAACGACTGCACGGCGGTGCCCGAGGGGCACAACGACTGGGGCTTCTTCTGCGACTGGTTCACCCGGTGGTGGAACGACCAGCGGGCGTTCGGCAGCACCGTCGACGAACGGCAGCGCACCCTGCGCCGGGGCGGCTTCCACATCGTCACCTCGCTCGACCCGGCGGTGCAGCGGGCCACCACCGAGCAGGTCCGCTCGGTCTACTCCGCCGACAACCCGTACGCGATGCCGACCGCCGTGGTGCAGCCGGGCACCGGTCGGGTGCTGGCCATGTCGGTGAACCGGAACTACAGCGTGGCGGCGAACCCGTCCGGGCAGAAGAACCACCCGAACACCGTCAACCAGCTGATCGGCGGGGGCGGCACCATCGTCGGTTACCAGGCCGGGTCCACCTTCAAGCTCTTCACCATGCTGGCCGCGCTGGAGGCGGGGTTGCCGTTGAACACGGTCTTCGACGCCCCGTCGCGGATCGTCACCGACTTCCGGGTCAGTGGCGAGGTGAACTGCGGCGGGTACTGGTGCCCGGCCAACGCGAGCGCGTCGATGAGCGGCGAGCACGACATGTGGACCGCGTTCGGCCGTTCGGTCAACACGTACTTCGCCTGGTTGACCGAGCATGTCGGCGCCGACCGGGTGGTGGAGATGGCGCAGCGGCTGGGCATCGTGCTGCGGGCCGAGAGCGACGCGCAACTGGCCCGGCACGGCGCCCGCGAGTGGGGCCCGTTCACCCTCGGCGTGGCCGCCACCACCCCACTGGACCTGGCCGGCGCGTACGCCGCGGTGGCGGCCGAGGGGACCTGGTGCGCGCCGACGCCGATCACCTCGATCACCGACGCCGCCGGCCGCCCGGTCAGCGCGGGGCAGCCGGACTGTCGGCAGGTGCTCGACGTCGACGTGGCCCGGGCGGCGGTGGACGCGGCCCGCTGCCCGGTCGGCGACCAGTCCATGTACCACACCTGCGACGGCGGTACCGCCAGCCGGCTGCGCGGGCAGCTCGGCCGCCCGGTGGGTGGCAAGACCGGCAGCTCCGAGCGGTACGCCACGGAGACGGTGGTGGCCTTCACGCCGCAGTTGGCGGTCGCCGCGATGGCGGCCAACCCGGACGATCCCCGGGACGCGGTCGGCAGCGCGGTGCAGAGCCGGATGGTGGCCTCGGTCGGCGACATCCTCGCCTTCGCGCTGCGGGACCAGCCGGTACGCGACTTCGTGCCGCCCAGCGACACGACCGCCTGGCGGGTCACCGGCCAGCGCGACGGCAACTAGCCTCGGTCGCGACGGCGGGACCGGTGCTGGATGATCAGCGCCGGCATCCGTGACTGGCGTGCCCGGGGACGGCGCGCCCGGGGACGGCGTGCCCGGGGACGGCGTGCCCGGGGACGGCGCGCCCGGGGACGGCGCGCCCGGGACGATCGTCCTCCGGACGCTGATTTCACGGTGAAATAACGATTGCGGTGTGAAATCACGCCTGCCCACGGATCTGCCGCCAGCCCGACGATCCGCAGGCAGTCAATGCCTGGCCCTTCCGCGCGTAACCCCGGCCAATGTTGGAAGACCCGGCAACTAGCCGGGTGGTGGTCGGCCGGCGCCCTTTCTATGCCGAAGGCGTTGCCAGGGCGCCCGTCATTGCTTCGGCGCGACCGGCGATGTTGCGGGCCATCCCGCCGAAGACCAGCGCGTGGAACGGCGCCACCGCGGCCCAGTACGCGTGCCCGGCCAGCCCGTGCGGCAGGAAGACGGCGCGTTGCCGGTAGCTGACCTGCCCGGCGGCGTCCCGCTGCACCCGCAGTTCCAACCAGGCCCGGCCGGGCAGCCGCATCTCGGCCCGCAGCCGCAGCAGCTCGCCGGGCACGATCTCCTCCACCCGCCAGAAGTCCAGCGCCTCGCCGACCCGCAGCTGGTGCGGATGGCGCCGGCCCCGGCGCAGCCCCACCCCGCCGACCAGCCGGTCCACCCAGCCGCGCGCCGACCAGGCCAGCGGGAACGAGTACCAGCCGTGTTCGCCGCCGACACCCTCGATCACCCGCCAGAGCGCCTCCGCTGACGCCGCCACCGTCCGTTCCCGTACGTCGGTGTAGGCGGTGCCGCCGCTCCACTCGGGGTCGCTGGGCAGCGGCTCGGCGGGCGCGTCCGGCCCGGCCGCCGTCGACCAGCGGGTCTCCACCTGCGCGTCGCGTACCTTGGCCAGGGCCAGCTCGACGGCCCGGTCGAAACCGGTCGGCCCGCCCGGCGGGTCCGGCAGGTAGGCCGCGATGTCGTGCTCGTGCGCCACCGCCTCGTGGACCAGGCTGGCCACCAGCGGCCGGGCCAGCGCGTTCGGCACCGGGGTGACCAGCCCGACCCAGTACGACGACAGCGTGGGCGTCAACGGGCGCACCGGCAGCAGCAGCCGGCGGTGCAGCCCGGCCACCCGGGCGTAGCGCTGCATCATCTCGCCGAAGGTGAGCACGTCCGGACCGGCGATGTCGAAGCCCCGGCTGACCTCGGGCGGCAGGGTGGCGCAGCCGACCAGGTAGTGCAGCACGTCGCGGACGGCGATCGGCTGGATCCGGTTGCTGACCCAGCGCGGGGTGACCATCACCGGCAGCCGCTCGGTCAGGTGGCGCAGCATCTCGAACGACGCCGAACCGGACCCGATGATCACCGCCGCCCGCAGCACCACCGTGGGCACCCCGCTGTCCAGCAGGATCCGGCCCACCTCGCTGCGCGAGCGCAGGTGCGCGGAGGTGGCCGGGTCGGCCGCCGCCGGCTCGGGCCCGCCCAGGTACACGATGCGGCGTACGCCGGCCGCCCGGGCCGCTGCGGCGAAGTTGCTGGCGGCCTGCCGGTCGGCGGCCTCGAAACCGGCCTGGCCGAGCGAGTGGACCAGGTAGTACGCCACGTCGATCCCGTCGAACACCCCGGTCAGCGACTCCGCCCGACTCAGGTCCGCCTCGGCCACCTCGACCTGTCCGGCCCACGGCACGTCGCGCAGCCGACCGGCCCGCCGGGCGAGGCAGCGTACGTCGTGTCCCTGCGCCAACAGGCGGGGTGCCAACCGCCCGCCGATGTAACCGGTGGCACCGGTGACCAGGCATCTCACGGTCTCCAGTCTGGCGCCCAATAGACTTTGGCGCTGTGGAGACCGCGAGAGGCACCTTCTGGGGGCCGGACTTCGAGCAGCTGAGCACCGGCGATCCCGAGATCGCGGAGGTGGTGCTCGGCGAACTCGACCGGTTGCGTACCGGCCTGCAACTGATCGCCAGCGAGAACCTCACCTCCCCGGCGGTGCTGGCCGCGCTGGGTTCCACGCTCACCAACAAGTACGCCGAGGGCTACCCGGGTCGGCGCTACTACGGCGGCTGCGCGCAGGTGGACCGGGCCGAGGAGATCGGCATCGCCCGGGCGAAGGAGCTGTTCGCCGCCGAGCACGCCAACCTGCAACCGCACTCCGGGGCGAGCGCCAACCTGGCCGCGTACGCCGCGCTGGTGCAGCCGGGGGACACGGTGCTGGCGATGGAGCTGCCGCACGGCGGGCACCTGACCCACGGCAGCCGGGTCAACTTCTCCGGCAGGTGGTTCGCCACCGTCGGCTACACGGTGCGGCGGGACACCGAGCTTATCGACTATGACGAGGTACGTGACCTCGCGCGGACCCACCGCCCCAAGATGATCATCTGTGGCGCGACGGCGTACCCGCGGCTGATCGACTTTGCCCGGTTCCGGGAGATCGCCGACGAGGTGGGCGCGTACCTGATGGTGGACGCGGCGCACTTCATCGGGCTGGTCGCCGGGCAGGCCATCCCCTCGCCGGTGCCGTATGCCGACGTGGTCTGCGCCACCACCCACAAGGTACTGCGTGGGCCGCGCGGCGGCATGATCCTCTGCCGGGAGTCGCTGGCCGAACGGATCGACAAGGCGGTCTTCCCGTTCACCCAGGGCGGCCCGCTGATGCACGCCGTCGCGGCCAAGGCGGTCGCGTTACGCGAGGCGGCGCAGCCGGAGTACCGCCGGTACGCCGCGCAGGTGGTGGCCAACGCGCAGGCGCTGGCCGACGGGTTGGCCGCCGAGGGGATGCGGCCGGTCTCCGGCGGCACCGACACCCACCTGGCCCTGATCGACCTGCGGGAGACCGGGGTGACCGGCGCCGAGGCCGAGGCGCGCTGCGACGCGGCGACCATCACGCTGAACAAGAACGCCATCCCGTACGACCCGCGTAAGCCGATGGTCGCCTCCGGTATCCGGGTGGGCACCCCCAGCGTCACCACGCAGGGTCTGCACGAACCCCAGATGCGGCAGGTGGCCGAGTTGATCGCCCGAGCGGTACGCACCGATCCCGCGGCCCCCGGCGGGGCCGACGCACTGGCCGGGGTCGCCGCCGACGTGGCCGACCTGGTCGCCGAGTTCCCGGCGTACCCCCGATGAGCGCGCCCGGTACCGGTCAGCCCGGCCAGCCCACGGTGGCCGCGCCGCGTGAGCCCCACGTCGCCCCCCGGACCGCGCCCGGCACGCCCGCTGCGCCGGCCGAGTCTGCGCCGGCCGAGTCTGCGCCAGCCGTGACCGGCGGGGCAGCGCCGGCCGTGACCGGCGGGGCCGCGCCGGCCGGGTCCGGACCGGCGCCCGCGCCGCGGGCGGGGGAGCGGGGCGCGATCCGGGCCCGGCTGCCGCACCTGCGGCTGCCGCTGCTCGCCTGCGCCGCGCTCGCCGTGCTCGGGGTACCGCTCGCCGCGCTGCTGCGGGGTCCGACCGGCGCGGCCGGGGTGGCCGCCGGGATCGGCCTGGTGATCGTGAGCTACCTGGTCTCCAGCTTCTCGGTGGCCTGGGCCGACGCGGTCAACCCGAAGCTGATCATGTCGGTGGGGCTGGTCACCTACGCCACGAAGATGGTCTTCCTGGGCGTGGTGATGTCCGCCGTGGCCAGCGCCGGCTGGCCCGGGCTGCCCGACATGGGCGTGGCCATCATCGCGGCCGTGCTGGTGTGGATCGTCGCCCACGTGACCTGGGCCTGGCGTGCCCCGCTGCCCACCGTGGACCGGGCTACGGGTCACTGACCGTACGGCCGGTGTTCGCCGGGCGTTTCGCCACCCTGTACGGGTGGCCATGCAGGAGTAAGCTGACCCCGGCTTGACGCGCCCGCACCCGCCGCCCGCACGCTGCTTGCAGTGTGGGGGGTGCCGCACACTCGCGAAACACCCGGCTGATAGTGTTCGCCTCGTCATGGCCGACAACCCTCACCGCGGAAGCTCCGACGAGCACTCGTCGGAAGGCGTTGCCGGAGCCGTTCTTGGCTACCTGCTCGCCGGCATCGTGGCGTGGGGATTCCTCGGCTGGTTGGCGGGGAAGTTCCTCGGCCTGCCGACCGGCATCGGGATCGGGGTGGGCATGATGCTCGGCGCAGCCGGAGCGATCTACCTGATCATGAAGAGGCTCGGTGCCTGAGTTTCGGCACGCGCGGGTCTGTCGAGTGCGGAGGATGACACGGTGAGCGCACAGCTTGTCGCCGCTGAAGGGCTGCCCTGGCCCCCGGGGGTCAAGGACTTCTACCTGCCGGAAGTGGCCGGCCCATTCGTCACCAAGTTCACTCTCATGATCTGGCTGGCCGTCGGGCTGCTGATCATCTTCTTCATGGCCACGTACCGGAACCCGAAGCTGGTGCCGGGTAAGGGTCAATGGGTGGCGGAATCGATCTACGGGCTGGTCCGGGACAACATCGCCCGGGAGCAGATGGGCAGCGCCGGCGTCAAGTTCGCTCCGTACTTCACGGTGCTGTTCTGCTACATCGCGCTGACCAACCTCTTCGGCATCATCCCGGGGTTGCAGATCTCGCCGAACTCGCACATCGCCTTCCCGATCGTGCTCGCGGCGATCACCTACGTGATGTACATCTACCTCGGCGTTCGTCAGCACGGCGTCGGCGGCTACCTCAAGCAGAGCCTGATCCTGCCGGGCATCCCCTGGCCGATGCACTTCCTGCTGATCCCGATCGAGTTCCTGCAGACCTTCATCAACCGGCCGGTCACGTTGGCGGTGCGTCTCTTCGCCAACATGTTCGCCGGCCACCTGATCCTGCTGGTCTTCACCATCGGTGGCTTCGTGCTGCTCGCCTCGGACAACGTCTTCATCCAGGCGACCTCGATCTTCTCCTTCATCATGGCGATCGTGATGGCCTTCTTCGAGGTGCTGATCGCGCTGTTGCAGGCGTACGTCTTCGTCACGCTGAGCGCCAACTACATGGGATCGGCGCTCGCGTCCGAACACTGATCCGCCCGGCGGGTCACCCGCCCAAGCTTCAGGTACGACCGGTACGCGTGAAACCTCACGCGTCAAACAGGAGGAATACCCGCAATGACTGTTCCCGCAACCACTGTTCTGGCTGAGATCAGCGGTAACGTCAACACGATCGGCTACGGCCTCGCCGCCGTCGGCCCCGCGATCGGTGTGGCGTTGATCTTCGTTGCGTACATCAACTCCAGCGCCCGCCAGCCGGAGTCGGCCGGTTACAACCGCACCTGGCTGGTCCTGGGCTTCGCCCTGGTCGAGGCGCTCGCCCTCTTCGGCCTGGTGCTCGCCTTCGCCGTTGTCTGACCGTCCGCTTCCCGACCCGGAGGTCTAAATGATTCTCGCCGCCGAAGGTGTGGAGCACCACCCGCTCGTGCCGCTGTGGCAGGAGCTGGTCATCGGGACGATCGCCTTCGCCCTGCTCTGCTTCGTGCTGCTGAAGTTCGTCATGCCGCGCATGGAGGCGATGTACCAGGCGCGGGTCGACGCGATCGAGGGTGGCCTCAAGCGCGCCGAGGCGGCGCAGGCCGAGGCCAACCAGCTGCTCGAGCAGTACCGGGCCCAGCTCGCCGAGGTGCGTACCGAGGCGGCGCGAATCCGGGACGACGCCCGGGCCGACGCCGAGTCGATCCGCACCGACATCCTCGCCAAGGCCCGGGAGGAGTCCGACCGGGTCATCGCCGCCGGCCGGGAGTCGCTGGCCGTCGAGCGTCAGACCATCGTGCGCGAGCTGCGCGCGGAGGTCGGCGGTCTCGCGGTCGAGCTGGCCGGGCGGATCGTGGGCGAGTCGCTCGCCGACGAGGCCCGTCGTAAGGGCACCGTCGAGCGCTTCCTCACCGACCTCGAGAGCGCGGGGGCCCGCTGATGCAGGCCGCCAGCCGGGAGTCCTACACCGCCGCGAGTCAGCGGCTGGAGGAGTACGTCCGGGGCGCCGATTCGACGGCTCTCGCCACCACCGGTGCCGAGCTGCTCGCCGTGGCGGACCTGCTGCGGCGGGAGGTCCGGCTGCGCCGGGCGCTCTCCGACCCGGCCCGTGCCGGTGCGGACCGCAGCGGCCTGCTCGACTCGGTGCTCTCCGGCAAGGTCGGCGCGGACGCGCTCGACCTGCTCGGGGTGCTGGTCGCCGGCCGGTGGTCGGCCCCGTCGGAGTTGCTCGAAGGTGCCGAGCGTCTCGGCGTGCAGGCGCTGCTCGCCAGCGCGGCCCGCGCCGACGAGCTCGGTGAGGTCGAGGACGAGCTGTTCCGCTTCGGCCAGGTGGTCGCGGCGGACCCGCAGCTCTCCAACGCCCTGTCCGACCCGGGGGCCCCGGTGGCCCAACGGGCCGAGCTGATCGGGATGCTCCTGACGGGCAAGGCCCGGCCGGTGACGGTGCGACTGGTGGAGGCGGCCCTGGCCGGCTTCGGCGGTCGGTCGTTCTCCGCCGCGCTGTCCCGGCTGGTGGAGTTGGCGGCCGAGCGGCGTGACCGGCAGGTCGCGTACGTGACGGTCGCAGCACCGCTGTCCGCGGACGAGGAGAGCCGGCTCACCAACCAGCTCTCGGCCATCTACGGCCGGGCGGTCGCCGTGAAGCTTACGGTTGACCCGACGATCCTCGGCGGAGCGAGCGTCCGGGTGGGTTCGGACCTGTACGACGGGACGATCCTGCGCCGCCTCAACGAGACCCGTAACGCGCTCGCGAAGCGCTGACCAGCACCCCGCGAAGCGCCCGGAATAACAGTCGACCCGAGGACCGGTCGGTACTAGGTATCCCGGGCCCCTGATACTTAAGGAAGCAGAGGATGGCCGAGCTGACCATCTCGACGGAGGAGATCCGCGGCGCCCTGGAGCGCTACGTCTCCTCCTATTCGCCCGACGTCTCCCGTGAGGAGGTCGGCACCGTCGCCGACACCGGCGACGGTATCGCCCACGTCGAGGGCCTGCCCTCGACCATGACCAACGAGCTGCTCGAGTTCGAGGACGGCACGCTCGGCGTGGCGCTGAACCTCGACGTCCGGGAGATCGGTGTCGTCGTCCTGGGCGACTACGCCGGCCTTGAGGAGGGCCAGCGGGTCAAGCGCACCGGCCGGGTGCTCTCGGTACCGGTCGGTGACGCCTTCCTGGGCCGCGTGGTCAACGCGCTCGGCGCCCCGATCGACGGCCTCGGCGAGATCACCGACGAGGGCTACCGCGAGCTGGAGCTGCAGGCCCCGAACGTGATGGCCCGGCAGTCCGTCTCCGAGCCGATGCAGACCGGCATCAAGGCCATCGACGCGATGACCCCGATCGGGCGTGGTCAGCGGCAGCTCATCATCGGTGACCGGAAGACCGGCAAGACCACGGTCGCCCTGGACGCCATCCTCAACCAGCGCGAGAACTGGGCCTCCGGCGACCCGAAGAAGCAGGTCCGCTGCATCTACGTCGCCATCGGCCAGAAGGCCTCCACCATCGCCTCCATCAAGGGGCAGTTGGAGGAGGCGGGCGCGATGGAGTACACCACCATCGTCGCCTCCCCGGCCTCCGACCCGGCCGGCTTCAAGTACCTCGCCCCCTACACCGGTTCGGCGATCGGCCAGCACTGGATGTACGGCGGCAAGCACGTCCTGATCGTCTTCGACGACCTGAGCAAGCAGGCCGAGGCGTACCGGGCCGTGTCGCTGCTGCTGCGTCGCCCGCCGGGCCGTGAGGCGTACCCGGGTGACGTCTTCTACCTGCACTCGCGGCTGCTGGAGCGGTGCGCGAAGCTCTCCGACGAGATGGGCGGCGGGTCGATGACCGGTCTGCCGATCATCGAGACGAAGGCCAACGACATCTCGGCCTTCATCCCGACCAACGTCATCTCGATCACCGACGGCCAGATCTTCCTGGAGACGGACCTGTTCAACCAGGGCGTCCGGCCGGCCATCAACGTCGGTACCTCGGTCTCCCGGGTCGGTGGCGCCGCGCAGGTGAAGCCGATGAAGAAGGTCTCCGGTTCGCTGCGGCTGAACCTGGCGCAGTACCGCGAGCTGGAGGCGTTCGCCGCCTTCGCCTCCGACCTGGACAAGGCCTCCCGCGCCCAGCTCGACCGCGGTGCCCGCCTGGTGGAGCTGCTCAAGCAGCCGAACTACTCGCCGTACTCGGTGCAGGAGCAGGTCATCGCGGTCTGGTCCGGCACCGAGGGCAAGCTGGACGACATCCCGGTCGGTGACGTGCGGCGCTTCGAGACCCAGTTCCTGGAGCACCTGCGGCGCAAGCACAACGCCACCCTGCTGGCGATCGCGGACAACAAGTGGGACGACGAGATCATCGCCACCCTCGACGCGGCCGTCACGGAGTTCAAGCAGGGCTTCCTCGGCCGGGAGGACGAGCGCACGATCAACGAGGCGCCGGCGGCGCCGCTGGAGGGCGAGGCCGAGCAGGAGACGGTCACCCGTTACAGCGCAGCGCCGGCCCAGAAGCGTTAGGGCCGGGCCATGGCGGCGCAGGTACGTGTTCTTCGTCAACGCATTCGCTCGGCGAAGGGGATGAAGAAGATCACCAAGGCGATGGAGCTCGTGGCGACGAGCCGGATCGCCAAGGCCCAGGCCCGGGTGGAGGCGTCCCTGCCGTACGCCCGGGCCATCACCGGCGTCCTCACGGCGCTGGCGTCCAACGCGTCGGTCGACCACCCGCTGCTGACCCCGCGCGAGCGGGTGCGGCGGGCGGGCGTGCTGCTGGTGACCGCCGACCGGGGTCTGGCCGGCGGTTACAGCTCCAACGCCATCAAGACGGCGGAGTCGCTGGTCGCGCGGCTGCGGGAGGACGGCAAGGAGCCGGTGCTCTACGTCGTCGGGCGTAAGGGCGTGTCGTTCTACCGGTTCCGTAACCGGCCGATCGAGGCCAGCTGGACGGGCTTCTCCGAGCAGCCGTCGTTCGCCGACGCCCGCGAGGTGGGCGAGACGCTGGTCAAGGCGTTCTCGGCCGGCGCGGACGACCTCGACGGCGGTCCGGGTGCGGACGGGGTGCTCGGGGTGGACGAGTTGCACATCGTCTTCACCGAGTTCAAGTCCCTGATGACCCAGACGCCGGTCACCCGGATCATCGGTCCGTTGCAGGTGGAGGAGCGGCCTCGGTCGGAGGCGGCCCCCGGGCTGCTGCCCGACTACGAGTTCGAGCCGAACCCGGAGGAACTGCTCGACGCGTTGCTGCCGAAGTACATCAACACGCGGATCTACGCGGCGTTGCTGGAGTCGGCGGCGAGCGAGTCGGCGGCCCGGCGGCGGGCGATGAAGAGCGCCACCGACAACGCCGAAGAGATGATCGACAAGTACACGCGTGAGATGAACTCGGCCCGCCAGGCCGGGATCACCCAGGAGATCAGTGAGATCGTCGGCGGCGCCAACGCGCTGGCCGCGTCGGGAAGTGAAGTGTGATGACTGTTTCCACTGCTGCTGGAGGACCAGCCGAGACCACGACGGCCACGGGTCGCGTGGTTCGGGTCATCGGCCCGGTCGTCGACGCCGAGTTCCCGCGCGACGCCATGCCGGACCTGTTCAACGCCCTGCACGTGAACGTGTCCCTCTCCGGCGGCGAGCGGACGCTGACCCTGGAGGTCGCCCAGCACCTGGGTGACAACCTGGTCCGCGCGATCTCGATGCAGCCCACCGACGGTCTGGTGCGCGGTGCCGAGGTGCGTGACACCGCCTTCCCGATCCGGGTGCCGGTCGGCGACGCGGTCAAGGGTCACGTGTTCAACGCGATCGGCGAGTGCCTCAACCTCACCGAGGGTGAGACCATCTCCGCCGACGACCACTGGGGCATCCACCGCAAGGCCCCGGCCTTCGCGGACCTGGAGCCGAAGACCGAGATGCTGGAGACCGGCATCAAGGTCATCGACCTGCTCGCCCCGTACGTCAAGGGCGGCAAGATCGGCCTGTTCGGCGGTGCCGGCGTGGGCAAGACGGTGCTCATCCAGGAGATGATCACCCGCGTCGCGCGCAACTTCGGTGGTACCTCCGTCTTCGCCGGTGTGGGTGAGCGGACCCGTGAGGGCAACGACCTCATCCACGAGATGACCGAGTCCGGGGTCATCGACAAGACCGCGCTGGTCTTCGGTCAGATGGACGAGCCGCCGGGCACCCGGCTGCGCGTCGCGCTCTCCGCGCTGACCATGGCGGAGTACTTCCGTGACGTGCAGAAGCAGGAGGTGCTGCTCTTCATCGACAACATCTTCCGCTTCACCCAGGCCGGTTCCGAGGTCTCCACCCTGCTGGGCCGGATGCCCAGCGCGGTGGGTTACCAGCCGACGCTGGCCGACGAGATGGGCGAGCTCCAGGAGCGGATCACGTCCGTCAAGGGCCAGGCCATCACGTCGATGCAGGCGATCTACGTGCCGGCGGACGACTACACCGACCCCGCTCCGGCCACCACCTTCGCCCACCTGGACGCCACCACCAACCTGGAGCGGTCCATCTCCGACAAGGGCATCTACCCGGCGGTGGACCCGCTGGCGTCCTCGTCGCGGATCCTCGCCCCGGAGTTCGTCGGCCAGGAGCACTTCCAGGTGGCCAGCGAGGTCAAGCGGATCCTCCAGCGCTACAAGGACCTGCAGGACATCATCGCCATCCTCGGTATCGAGGAGCTCTCCGAGGAAGACAAGATCACGGTCCAGCGGGCCCGCCGGATCGAGCGCTTCCTGTCGCAGAACACCTACGCGGCGGAGCAGTTCACCGGCGTGCCGGGCTCGACGGTCCCGATCAAGGAGACCATCGAGGCGTTCCGGAAGATCAGCGAGGGCGAGTACGACCACTTCCCCGAGCAGGCGTTCTTCATGTGCGGTGGGCTCGACGACCTGGAGAAGAAGGCCGCCGAGCTGATGAAGGGCTGACCCTTCGGTCCGTCGCTCCGAACGGAGAAAGGCCGTCCCGGTTCACGCCGGGGCGGCCTTCCGTTCATCTTCGGGACGTAAGGTCGCCGCTGCCCGGTTCTGCGTGGTCGGCGATCGGGTCGAGCACGAGATACCGTCTAGCCACGCTCATGCGCCGACGAGCGATGATCCTGTTCAACCTTCTGGATGCGCGTACCCGTATCCCCTGGGGACGCGACGAACGGAGATGCCCGTGGGTAAGGCCGGCAGACGCGGCAAGCGTGGTGGACGACCGTCCGTCTGGCGTGGCGTGCCAGGCTGGGCGAAGTTCTGCACCATCTTCGGCGTGGTGCTGATGATGCTCAGCGGGACGTCGCTGGTCGGTGCCGAGGCGCTGATGGCCCGCTACGAGGGCGCGGTCGGCAAGGCGGATCTCTTCGGCGACCAGGCCGCCGGTGCCAGCGAGCCCAGGAGCGACATCAAGGGCCCGCTCAACATCCTGCTGGTCGGCATCGACCCGGTCCGGGACGACCGCCCGCCGCTGAGCGACGCCATCATGGTCCTGCACGTGCCGAAGGAGATGGACCGGGCGTACCTCTTCTCCCTGCCCCGCGACCTCTACGTCGAGATCCCGGCCTTCCCCAAGGCCAACTTCAACGGCTCCACCACCAAGCTGAACGCCGCCATGTCCTTCGGCAGCCGGGTGCCCAACGGGAAGCCGGACCCGGCGCGCGGCTTCGAACTGCTCGCCCTCACCGTGCAGCGGGTCACCGGGATCGAGCGCTTCGACGCCGGTGCGATCATCAACTTCTCCGGCTTCCAGAAGATCGTCGACGCCATGGGCGGCGTCACCATGAACATCGAGCGGGAGGTCCGCTCCGAGCACCGCGAGCCGGACGGCAAGCACCGCAAGGGCAACCCGAACGGCAGTGGCTACATCGGGCCGCAGGCGGTCTACCCGAAGGGCAAGCAGCACCTGGAGGGCTGGCAGGCGTTGGACTACGTCCGCCAGCGGTACCCGAAGAACGGCGTACCGGACGGTGACTACGGCCGGCAGCGGCACCAGCAGCAGTTCGTCAAGGCGATGGCCGGTCAGGCGCTCAGTGCCGACGTGGTGACCAACCCGGTCAAGCTGGACCGCGTGCTCCGGGCCGCCGGCGAGTCGCTGATCTTCAGCGGCCGGGGGCACAGTGTGGTCGACTTCGGTCTGGCGCTCAAGGACATCCGTCCCGGCAACATCCAGATGATCAAGCTGCCGGGTGGTGGCGTCTTCGACAACGGCAACTATCTCGGCGAGCGGTTCGAACCCGAGGTCGACGACTTCTTCGTCGCACTGGAACGCGAACTGCTCGATCCGTTCCTCCTCGAACACCCCAAGCTGGTGAACAAGGGTTGACCGTGGTGCGCGTCTCGCCACCCGCATGAAGAACCCGCCCGGGACGCGACTAGACTTTCCCCAATCCGCCGCCTCAACAAGGAGACAGCGTGGCAGAGCAGCTCAACGTCCAGCTCGTGGCCGTAGAGGAGAAGGTCTGGTCCGGCAAGGCCGAGATGGTCATGGCCCGGACGACCGAAGGTGAGCTGGGTGTGCTGCCGGGGCACGCGCCCTTGCTCGGTCAACTCGCCGAGCCCGGCCGGGTACGGATCAAGCTCCCCGGTGGCGAGCAGGTCGCCTACGAGGTGTCCGGTGGCTTCCTCTCCGTCAACGAGCAGGGCGTCACCGTACTGGCCGAGAGCGCCACTCCGGCCTCCGCCGCCTCGGACAACTGAGCCGACCCGCCGATGGAGATTGTGGAAGGGATCGGAATCGGCTTCGCCGTAGTTCTCGGCGCGATCCTGTTCCTCTTCATCCGGCGGGCCGTGGTCACCCGGAGCGGAGGCATCATCCGGCTCAGTGTCCGGACCTCCACCATGCTCGACGGTCGTGGCTGGTCGCCCGGTTTCGGTCGGTTCGTCGGTGACGAACTGCGCTGGTACCGAATGGTCAGTTTCGCCGTACGTCCCAAGCGGGTGCTCTCCCGCGAGGGCCTGAACGTGGAGCGACGGCGGTTGCCGGAAGGACAGGAACGAATGTCCATGCCGGCAGACTGGGTCATTCTCCGCTGTACCAGTCGACACGCTCCGGTCGAGATCGCCATGGCACGATCCACCGTCACCGGATTCCTATCCTGGCTCGAGGCCGCCCCTCCGGGGGCGGTCTCGCCGCGTGTGGCCTCCCAAGACTGGCCCGCCGCCTAACCCCCCCGGCGCCGGCTGGCCGCTGCGTGCCCCCCATAGCCCCGTTGATCATGAAGTTGTTGTCACGCCACGCCGGTCGGGCTGACAACAACTTCATGATCAACGGGGTGGGCTGGGAATGACCCAGCCCGGTCGGTGGTTGTATCTGGTTCCGGCGGCGTGGAGAGGCCGTGCCCCGCGTGCCGGACCCCCTGTTCTTGTTGGGCGCCTGACGGTGCTCGCGTGCACCCGACCCGACCCCCGTGGGTGGGTGTGTGCCGACCCCCCGAA
>NZ_QXEC01000034.1 GCF_003583405.1 Micromonospora radicis | reverse complement strand
AGATATCGATCTCCAAACTGCCGCCAACCTCATGATCGACCGGAAGGGGGCGCCGCGTCGGCGGCGTGATTCCCGACGACAAACTGCCCGGACTCGTCGCCGCCGTTCGCGGCACCGTCACAAACCCCACCGCCGGCCTCGACCGGTTCGAGGGCGCGCACATCCTCATCCTCGGCTCAGCCGGCCTCGACCGCGCCGCCAACCGGCTGACCGCGAGCGGCGTCGGTCACGGCGCGTGCACGCCCGTGCGGCGCCCGATCCAGACCCCCGACGGCACCCGGATGGTGCCGGGGCGCTACCTGGAGATCGACAGCGACGACCCGGATGCGCCGCGCGGCCGGCTGTCTGAGGGCAGAGTCGGCATCGCCGAGAACCCAACCATCGAGGCACATCAGGTGCTGCGGCCGCGGTTGGGGGTGTCGGCGGTGCCCACCCCGAGCATGCCAACGGCGCCATCGACCTGGTCGAGTGCGTACTGTGCGTACCCGACAACAACCTGCCCGGTATCCAGCGACGCTACGAGACATACCTCGGTCGTTCCCCGGACACCCACGGCCACGCGCGGACCTTCGACCTCGATGACGCCGCAGTCACACTGATCGCCGCGTCCAAACTAGCCGAGGTGCCACCAACCCCGTTGCCGCCAGCGCTGCCCGCCTTCGTCGGATACACAATCGCAGTACGCGACATCACCCAACCAGCCATGGCCGACACCGGTCAGCGCGCGGAGGTCGGGAGGGGCGATGTCGAGCACGGCGGCGCCGGCGGCCGTCGGATGCGGTGGAACGAGGTCGGCAGTGGGCTGTGCGTCGGCCGATGTCTGATACTTGGGACATGTCATCCGACCGACCGGGCCAGGCCGATCCGCCACCCGCGGGCGTGACGTCGGGCTGGCCCAGGCGGCTCTTCTTCGTCGGCGAGGCGTCCGTACCCGACCTGCCGCTCCCCGTCGCGTTGCGGGCCGCCGCCGTGTCGTCCCTGGTGGGCACCCTCAGCGGCCTGGTGGTCATGGTGGTGGCGGTCGCCCTCGGGTGGGACAACGACATTGCCGGCGTGACCGCCCTCGGTGCCTTCGGGCTGCCCCGGGTTCGCCGCGGGTACCGGCTGCGGGTGGTGGTGGCACTGACGGTCACCGCGGCCGGGTGCCTGGTGGCCGGCGTCCTGCTCACCGGTCCCCTGCCAGCTCCATGGGATCTGTTCCTCCCGTTGGCCTTCGCGCTGACGGCGGGCAGCCAGGCGGGTACGGCCGCGGCCTACCTCGGCCGGACATGACCGCCACACTCGACGCTCTCGCACCGCGGCAGCGCGCGCTGCTGCGGCGGTGGCTTCCGGACGTCACCGTCGTTCGGGATCACGGCTGGGGTCTGGTGGCTTCACGCGTCCTCGAGGTCGCCAGCGCGGGATCGCGGTCGTATCGTGCTGCTCGATCAGCAGGACCGGCGGCGGTGGGATCGGGCGGCGATCGGGCGGGCGGTGTGGCGGTTGCGTTCGGCGGTGCGTCAGGGCCGTGCCGGGCCGTACCAGGTGCAGGCTCAACTGTGGCACGCCACGCACGCCGACCTGCCGGCCACGCCGGACCGTCCCGGTGAGGCGCTGGTGGCGGCGCAGCGGGCGCTGGAGTTGGCGACGAATCCGGCGGAGCGGGAGCTGATGTCGCGTCGGGTGGGTGCGCTGCGGCGTCGGGGATGAGGCCGGCACCCCCGGGGTGGGGGCGCCGACCCGCGTGGCGCGTGCTATTCGCGGATCATCACTGGACGGACCTCGATTGCGCTCATCCCGGCGCCGAGTGGCCAACTGGCCGCGATCCGCGTGGCCTCGTCGACGTCGTCGCACTCCAGCATGATCACGGCGCCGATGACCTCCTTGAGTTCCAGGTACGGCCCGTCGGTGGTGACCGGCGTTCCGTCGGCTGCGGCCCGGACCGTCTTCGCCGTCTCACGGGGCTGCAACTCGGCGCCATCGTTGGTGACCTTGCCGGTGGGCTGCCACCGCTCGTACCAGCCGTAGATCTGCGTCATCAGCTCCTGTTCCTCGGCGGGGGAGAGCGCGGCCCACTCCTGGTCGTCACCGAAGATCAGCATTGCGTACTGCATTCTTGCTCCTCCTGATGGCGGGTCCGTCATCTGGGTAACGAACGGCCGGCACCACTTCTCGACAGGTTACTGTCGGCGGGTGGCGGGTGTTTCCGGCGGCGCGGGTGGCGAGGAGGTCGAGCGCCCGTGCGGCTGCCGGGGGCGGTGGCCCCGACCTAGATCGGGAAGCGGCCGCGGCGCCACTGCCAGTGGCGGCCGGCCTTGAGGTGGTCGGCGGCCGCGCGCTGCAGCACGGTGCGGCGTGGCAGTTGGTCCAGCGGTGTGGTCAGGGTACGGAACACGAACCGCCGTACCTCGACGTCGGGGTCCAACCCTTCCGGTTCCTCGTAGGGTTCCAGTTCGAATCTGCGCTGGAATCGGATGATGTTGGAGTCTGCCGGCAGGTACTCGGACAGTTGCGGGTCGAGCAGCCAGGAGCCGCAGGCGAAGGCGGTGTAGTGCTCGTCGGGGAAGTGGCGTGGAAAGAAGGCGCGGGCCTCGTCGAGGGAGGCGTCGATCGCCTCGGGGGTCAGCGGACCCGAGTCGGGGATGTGCAGGTCGAGAGCGGTGCCGCCGCGCTGGTGCTGTAGTCGGCCGAGCTGGTAGAGGCCGCCGCGCGCGTGCAGGGTCAGCCAGCTCTGCATGACCGGCCAGCCCTCGCGGTTCATCCGTCGGTCGACCGCGAGGTTGCGGCCGAGGTCGGCCAGGGTCGCCCAGGACACGCTCTCGGCGATGCCGTGGTCGCGGTGGTATTCAAGCACGACGTCGACCAGGGCGAGGTACGCGTACACGTAGAGATGCCGCCAGGCCGGGCCCCGGTCCCGGGGCAGCTCCGGGCCGGGCGACAACCAGCCATGGCCGCCGAGGTCGGCGCGGACCAGCGCGATCGAGCGGTCGAGCAGCCACCGCAGTTCCGGCGTCCACAGTGGGGATTCGGTGTCGGGCCAGCCGGCCATGATCTCGGTGGCGTCGTCCGGCTGCACCCCGAGCCGGTCGAGCAGCGCCGGGGCGTCGGCCCTGGCGGGCAGCGGAGCCGACGGCAGGTCACCAGCGAGTCGGTACACCCGGTCGACGTCCTCGACGGGTACGCCGAGCCGGGCCGCGGTGTCGTCCAGGTCCACGGGACGACCCTACCGAGCGGCGGGGTGCCGCGACAGACCCGGACGACGACGCCGGTCGATTCGCCGGTGGCGACCCATCCTTCGCACGGGCACCGTCGGGACGCTGGTGGGGCCGTCGGGGTGGTGCCGTCGGTCAGGCTCCGGCGTCGGAGGGGCGGGGTGTGCCGAGGTGGCTGGCCAGGACCACCAGGAGTTCGAAGCGGGCGGTCGGGTCGTCGAGGTCGGTGCCGTACCGGTCGCGGAGGCGTTTGAGCCGATAGCTGACGGTCTGCGGGTGGACGAACAGTTCGGCGGAGACCTCGGTGCGCGAGCCCCAGTGGCGCAGCCAGGCGTGCAGGGTGACCAGCAGGTTGTCTCGCTGCGCCGGGCGCAGGTCGCGCAGCGGGGCCAGCCGGCGGGCGGTGAGTACGGCCAGTGCGCCGGGTTCGCCGCGCAGGGTCAGCGCCACGAGGTGGTCGTCGACGAAGACCGGCCCGGGGTCGGGGCCGACCAGTCCGGCGGCCTGTTCGGCGAGGCGCACCGCCGCGGGGGCCTGCGGCCAGTCCGTCGCCGAGCCGATCACCGCCCACCGGCCGGCCAGGGCGGTGGTCAGGGCGGCCCGGGTCGCCCGGGGGCCGGCGCGCAGCAGCAGCACCGCGTCGCGTCCGCGTTCGACGACCAGGCCGTCCGCGCCGAACCGGAACCGGGCGTCGCGGGCCTGTTCCGGGGGCAGGAGTACGGGCGTCACGATGTCCAGGTCGGGCCAGCCGATGCGGGCGGCGGCGGTCTCGACGGCGTGGGGCATGGCGTCGCCGCGCAGCAGCAGTTCGGCGAGTTGGCGGCGGCGGTCGACCTCGCCGGCCTGCTCGCGCACCTGCAGGGCGTACCCGTCGGTGCTGGCGGCGGCCAGTTCGGCGACGTACGCGCTGACCGCGTCGGACAGGTCGACAAGTTCCTCGGGGTCGACCGGCCGGAGCTGGGCCAGGGACTGCGACGCGGTGCGCAGCAGCAGCCGGGCCGCCATCCGCAGCGCGGCCAGCAGTGCCTCCGGTCCCCGGTCCTCGCGGGCCTCGGCGGCACCGAGGGCGACGAAGACCTCCCGGATGCGCGGTGGCAGCGCGGGTTCGTCGGTGCCGACCAGGTCGAGGAAGCGGTCGAGGGCGACCTGCACGGCGGTGTGCACGTCGCGGCGGAACTTGTCGTCGGCGACGGCGGCGAAGGCGGGTGTGGCCTCGGTGACCGCGACCGCCACGGCGGGCACCGTGGCGGGTAGGCGCGGGCGCATGGCGGTGGCCAGGTCGGCGGGCAGCAGCTGCCAGGGGGTGGCGGACAGGGGCGCGCTCACCCGGTCGATTTTGTCACGGCGGGATAGTTCCGGGCCGGATTCTCGCTGCCGTCCGGACGGTGTTTCGACCTGGTCAGCCGGGCGAGGATGGACCCCGCCGTGCCCGAGGAGTCGACGGAGGAGCGCCGTGCAGCATCGCCTGTCCCGCCAGCACGTGGTTGACATGTGCCGCACCATGCTGGCCCGCGGCTACCTGAAGGCCACCGAGGGCAACGTGTCGGTGCGGGTGCCGGGCCACCGGTTGTACGCGGTGACCCCGAGCAACTACGACTACGACCGGATGCGGGTCGAGGACGTCTGCCTGGTCGACTTCGACGGCAAGCACGTGCCGGACGGCTCCGGTGTCGACCTCAAGCCGTCGATCGAGTGCGGGATGCACGCCAACATCTACCGGGAACGTCCGGATGTGAACGCGATCGTGCACACCCACCAGCCGTACGCCTCGGCGTTGGCGTTCCTGCGCAAGCCCATCCCGGCGCTGACCGACGAGCAGGTGCGTTTCCTGGGGCGGGAGGTGGCGATCATCGACTACGCCCCGTCGGGCACCTCGTTCCTGGCCCGCAACGTGCAGAAGAAGGTGGCCAGCGGCGACAACGCGTTCATCATCGCCAATCACGGTGTGGTGGCGGTGGGCACCGACCCGGACCGGGCGGTGTTCAACATGGCGCTGTTGGAGAAGGTTTCCATCGCGTACCTGCTGGCGCTGACCAGCGAGGCGGGGAAGGTGCACACCATTCCGGTGGCGATTCGGGAGATCGCCTTCGGCAAGCTGCGCGCCGACGAGAAGCGGATCGCCGCGCAGATCACCGAGGCGGTGGAGCCGGTGCGGGTGCCGGCCGACGAGGTTCTGCCCAGCGCGGACGCGGTCGCCGCCGGGGAAACCGCCCCGGAGGTCGCCGCCGGGGAAACCGCTGCCGGCGAAACCGCCGTCGGGGTCACCGCCGGGTCGGCCGAGGCGCCGGGGGCCGAGTCCGCGCGGCTCGGGTACGCGATCAGCGAGTACCCCGACGTCAACGACGTGATGCGGCGGCTCAAGGCGCTGACCGCCCAGCCGTTGCGCGGGCTGCGCCACGACGCGCTGCTCGACGTGTTGAACTACTTCGACACCAAGTGCCGGGCCAGCAAGGAGATCACCGACCGGGCCAAGCAGCGCATCCCGGGCGGGGTGCAGCACAACCTGGCCTTCAACTACCCGTTCCCACTCGCCGTCGACAAGGCGGAGGGTGCCTACCTGGTCGACCGGGACGGCAACACCTACATCGACTTCCTCCAGGCCGGCGGGCCGACGATCCTGGGCAGCAACTACGGCCCGGTCAACGAGCGGGTCGCCGAGGTGGTCCGCGCCTCCGGTCCGGTGACCGGCCTGTTCCACGAGTACGAACTGAAGCTCGCCGAGATCATCCACCGGTTCATGCCGCACGTGCAGATGTACCGGTCGCTCGGTTCCGGCACCGAGGCGGTGATGGCGGCGGTACGCGGTGCCCGCGCCTTCACCGGCAAGAAGATGGTGATCAAGGTCGGGGGCGCGTACCACGGCTGGTCGGACACCATGGTCTACGGCCTGCGGGTGCCCGGCACGTACCGGATGAACGCCAAGGGCATCCCGTTCGGTGCCACCGCCCGTACCCGCGAGGCGTTCCCGCACGACCTCGGGCAGCTCAAGCGCAAGCTGATCGAGAACCGGCTGCGCGGTGGCACGGCGGCGGTGGTGGTCGAACCGGTGGGTCCGGAGTCCGGCACCCGGCCCGCGCCGCGGGACTTCAACGCGAAGGTCCGGGCGCTCTGCGACGAGTTCGGGGCGCTGCTGATCTTCGACGAGGTGGTCACCGGGTTCCGGCTCGGACTGGGCGGCGCGGCCGGCTACTTCGGGGTCACCCCGGACCTGACCGTGTTCGGCAAGGCGGTCTCCGGCGGCTACCCGATGGCCGGTGGGGTCGGCGGGCGGGCCGACGTGATGGCGGTCTTCGGTTCCGGCCTGGACGGCAAGAGCGGGGCGCACATCCAGGTCGGTGGGACGCTGTCGGCCAACCCGCTGTCCTGCGCGGCGGGCTACTTCGCGATCGAGGAGATGGCCCGCACCAACGCGCCGGTGATCGCCGGCCGGGCCGGCGACCGGCTGACCCGCGGACTGCAACGGCTGATCGACTCCTACGGGTTGCCGTACGTCGCGTACAACCAGGGGTCGATCGTGCACCTGGAGTGCAGCGGCGTGATGTTGCTGGACATGCGCAACCCGGTGAAGCTGCTCAAGGAGAACAAGGCCCGCAAGCGGCTGATGGAGCAGATGGGTGCGGCGTACACCGCGCACGGCATCGTCACCCTGGCCGGTTCCCGGATGTACACCTCGATGGCCGACACCGACGCCGTCGTCGACGACGCCCTCGCCCGGTTCGACCAGGTCTTCGCGCTGGTCGAAGGGGTCTGAACCGGTGGCTGCCACCCCGCCGCAGATCCTCGCGATCGACCTGGGCACCTCGGGGCTCAAGGCGGCCCTGGTCGCCGCCGACGGCACGGTGACCGGCTGGGCGGAGCGCGCCGTGCCGCTGCGGGTGCTGCCCGGCGGCGGTGCCGAACAGGATCCCCTGGCGTGGTGGGCGGCGCTCGGGGAGGTGACGGCCGAGTTGGGTCGCGCCCACCCGGAGCAGTTGCGGGCCGTCGGCACGGTCTGCGCCTCCACCCAGGGCGAGGGGACCATCGCGGTGGACGCGGCCGGGGAGCCGCTGACCGCGTGCATCTCCTGGCTGGACATGCGCGGCGCACCGCACCTGCGTCGACAGTTCGGCGGCTTTCCCGCGTACCAGGGGATGTCGGTCCGCCGGATCGCCCGCTGGCTGCGGCTCACCGGCGGCATGCCCTCGCCGACCGGCAAGGATCCGGCCGCGCACATGCTCTTCGTCCGCGACGAGCTACCGCAGGTGTACGCGCGTACCGCGTCGTTCCTCAACGTCCTGGACTGGATGAACCTGAAGCTCACCGGCCGGACGGTGGCCACCGTCGACTCGGTCCTCACCTCGTGGGTGACCGACAACCGCCGGCCCGGCAAGATCCGCTACTCCCCCGCCCTGGTCGCCGACTGCGGCATCGACGCCGACAAGCTGCCGCCGATCGTGGCCTGCACCGAGGTGATCGGCACGCTGAGCCCGGCCGCCGCCACGCACCTGGGGTTGCCGGCGTCGGTACGGGTGGTGGCCGGGGCGATCGACACCACCGCGGCGGCGATCGGCGCCGGCACCACCGGCGACAACCAGCCGCACCTGTACCTCGGCACCTCGTCGTGGATCGCCGCGCACGTGCCCGGCAAGAAGACCGACATCGCCGCCGGCATCGCCTCGGTGCCCTGTGCGATCGGCGACCGCTACCTGATGACCGCCCTACAGGCCACCGCCGGGGCCAACCTGACCTGGCTGCGTGACAAGGTCGTCGAGTACGACGATCCGCTGCTCGGTGCCGGCCACGTCAGCCGGGACGAGGGCACCATCTTCGACGCGTTCGACCGGATCATCCCGACCGTGCCGGCGGGCGCCAACGGCGTGCTCTACACCCCCTGGTTGTACGCCGAGCGGGCGCCGGTGGACGATCCGCACCTGCGGGCCGCGTTCCTCAACATCTCCCTCGACACCAACCGGTCCGACCTGCTGCGGGCGGTCTTCGAGGGGGTCGCCCTCAACACCCGCTGGCTCGCCGGGGCGGTGGACCGGTTCCTCGGCTCGCCGGTGCGCTCGCTGGCGATCACCGGCGGCGGCGCCTTGTCGGACTCCTGGTGCCAGATCTTCGCCGACGTGCTCGACGTCGAGATCCGCCGCGACGCCCAGCCGCTCGCGGTCAATGTCAGGGGCGCCGGCTGGATCGGCGCGGTCGGCACCGGGCTGCTCGACTTCGCCGACGTCCCCGGCCTGATGCGTACCGATCGGGTCTTCCGCCCCACACCGGCGCACCGGGCCACCTACGACGAGGTCTTCGCCGTCTACCGGGAGCTGCACAAGCGGCTGGCACCGGTGTACCGCCGGCTGCATCGGCCCTGACACCCCCCAGCGGTACAGCTTCCAATGAATACATCGATTGCTGTACGGTTGACTCATGCATACATTGCCATGTGACCACATAGTTGCCTTCGGCCACCTCCGGTCACCGCACGGTCCGGCACCGAGGCCGCAGGCACAGGCGGGCGGCGCCTGATGACCGGACTCGCACTGGGGCTGTACGTGGTCGGCCTCGCCCTGGCGTTCGGCTGGCGCAGCGTGGCCCAGTGGCGGGCCACCGGCGACAGCGGGCTGCGCCTGCACGCCGGCCCGGTCGGTTCGACGGCCTGGTGGGCCAAGACGGCGTTCCTGCTCGCCCTGCTGCTCGGCCTGGCCGGACCGATCGCCGGTCTCGGCGGGCTACCCCGGGTCGACGCGCTGGACCACGGCGGGATCCAGGCCGCCGGGCTGACGCTGGCGGTGGCCGGGCTCACCGGCACCCTCGGCGCACAACTCCAGATGGGTACCGCGTGGCGCGTCGGTGTCGACCCGACCGAACGCACCACGCTGGTCACCACCGGCGCGTTCGCGCTGACCCGCAACCCGATCTTCGCCGCCATGATGGTGACCAGCGCCGGACTGGCGCTCATGGTGGCGAACCCGGTCGCGCTGGCCGCCATGGTCGTGCTGATCGGATCGGTGCAGGCACAGGTGCGTGCCGTCGAGGAGCCGTACCTGCGCCGGGTGCACGGCCCGAGCTACGCCGCGTACGCCGCCCGGGTCGGCCGGTTCGCCCCCGGACTCGGCCGCCGACGTTGCACTGACCGCTGACGGCCTACGCTCGATACCCGCCCGCAGCACCCATGAACAGCGGAAACGTCCACCCCGGCGAGCGGAGTGGGCAAGACTGGCGGCATGGTCGACGTCAGGCGCTACGTGGCCGAGTTCATCGGCACCTTCCTGCTGGTCTTCCTCGGCGTGGGCAGCGCGGTCGCCGCCCGCGTCGAGGGCGGCGTCGTGGTGGTCTCGCTGGCGTTCGGGTTCGTGATGCTCGCGCTGGTCTACACGATCGGTCAACTCTCCGGTAGCCACGTGAACCCGGCGGTCACCCTCGGCGTGCTGCTCTCCGGCAAGATCTCACCGCTCGGCGCGGTGGCCTACTGGATCGCCCAGTTCGCCGGTGCCGCGGTGGCGGCCTTCCTGCTCTGGGTGCTGGTGCGCTGGGGTGGGGTGACCGACCAGACCGGGATGCTGGGCGCCAACGCGTACGGCACGCACATCAACGCCGGCGGGGCGATGCTGCTGGAAACCGTGCTGACCTTCCTGTTCGTCCTGGTGGTGCTGGTGGTGGGCAAGCGCAGCACGGACCTGTCGGGCTTCGCCGGCCTGGCGATCGGCCTGGCGCTGGGCGTGGCGAACCTGGCCGGGGTCGCCCTGACCGGCGCGGCGGTGAACCCCGCGCGGGCCTTCGGCCCGGCGATCTTCGAAGGCGGGGACGCGCTGCGACAGCTCTGGGTGTTCATCGTCTTCCCGCTGCTCGGCGGAGTGCTGGCCGCGCTCGTCGCGCCCCTGGTCGAGCACGGCTCCGGCCTGAGCCGGATGGGTACGCCCCGGCCAGCCGGACGTTGAGCGGGACCACTCTCACCGTTTCTCCCGCTTCCCGAACGATGGGATCGAGGGCCGGTAGGCCCTTTCGAAAGTATCGGTGGCCATTGGCCATGGCTATTATCATCCGATCGATGCGACGCTATGGGCTCGGCGCCGGACATCGACGGGAGGATACGTGCAGGCGATTCGTCGAAAGCTTGCCGGAACCTCGTCCGTCGACCGCCGGCAGGACGACCAAGAGCCGGACGACCAGGAGCAGGCAGAACCGAAGCCGCCCCAGCACCGGCAGGGCCGGTTCGCCGCCGCCGCCCGACTGACGTCGCGCTCGCTGCGCCACGAGTGGACGCTGGCGGCTGTCGCTGGCGTCGCGTTGGCCGTCCTGCTCACCTGGCCGACCCTGCGGCATCCGTTCACCACGATTCCGGGCGATGCCGGCGATCCCACACTCCAGGCATGGCAGGTCGCCTGGGCCGGGCACGCCCTGAGCACCGACCCGCTCAGCCTCTGGCACTCCAACACGTTCTTCCCGGCGTCGTACACGTTCGCCTACACCGACAGCATGCCCGGCTACGCGCTGGCCGGCCTGTTCGGCCACGGCGTCGAGGCCGCCCTGTTCCGCTACAACCTGCTCTACGTGCTGGCCCACGCACTCGCCTTCGTCGGGGCGTACGCGCTGGTACGCCAGCTGGGTGGCATCCGGACGGCGGCGGCCGTGGCGGGCGTGGCCTGGGCCTTCGCGCCGTGGCGGCTCGCCCACAGCGGGCACCTGAACGTCCTCTCCATCGGCGGCATCGCCCTGTGCCTGGCGATGCTGGCCCGCGGCCACGGCTGGTCCCTGCGGGACGGCCACCGACCGGCGCGGCACCGACCCGGATGGGTCGTGGCCGGTTGGCTTGTCGCGGCCTGGCAGGTGTGCCTCGGCCTCGCGATCGGCCTGCCGCTGGTGTACTTCCTGGCCGGAACCGGGCTGGTGGTCCTCGCCGCGGTCGGGTGGGCCCGGTGGCGGACCGGCCGATGGGTGCTGGGCCGCCGGGTGGTGCTGGCCAACCTGGTGGGCGGCGCCGCCTTCGCTGCGGTGTGCGTCTGGCTGGGCACCACCTACCTGCGGGTGGTCGAGCTGAATCCGGAGGCGAGCCGGGACCTGGCCTGGACGGAGATGTTCTCACCACCCCTGCGGGGATACCTCGTCGCGCCCGCGGACTCGTGGCTCTGGGGTGAACACTTCGCCGCCGCCCGCGCCCAGCTGTCCTGGCCGCCGGAGATGACCCTGCTGCCCGGCGTCACGTTGATCATGTTGGCGGTGGCCGGGCTGAGCTACTCGGTGTTCCGGGTCCGGCACCGCGTACTGCTCGGGCTCGGGGTACTGGTCAGCGGTGCGCTCGGGCTGGGCACCAACCTCGTCGGCCAGGGCGATCCGGGGTACCTGACGCTGTCGCGGCTGCTTCCCGGCTGGGACGCGCTACGCACCCCGGGGCGGCTCATGGTGTGGACGAGTCTGCTGCTCGCCGTGCTGGCGGCGGGCGCGATCACGGAGTTCGGACGGCAGCTTCCCACCCTCAGGTGGCCACGACTGGCGGGGCGGATCCTGCTCGTGGTGCCGTTGCTGCTGGTCCTGGTCGAGGGTGTCAACCGCACCCCGCACCCCACCGTGCCGACCGCCCCGGCAGCGCTCCGGTCGGCGCCCGACCCGCTGCTGGTCCTGCCCAGCGACAGCTTCTCCGACGCGCACGTCATGCTCTGGTCGACCGACGGGTTCCCCCGCGTCGCCAACGGTTACGTCACCTTCGTGCCGGCCGGTCAACAGCAGATCCGCACCGCGAGCACCACCTTCCCCGATCGGGCCAGCATCGCGTACCTGCGGCAGGTCGGCATCCGGTCGGTGGTCGTGCTGCCGGACCGGCTCGCCGGTACGCCGTGGGACGGCATCACCAGCCGGCCGGTGGACGGCCTCGGCATCACCCGGGAGGAGATAGCCGGCGCGCTGGTCTACCGCCTCGACTGAGGCGCAGCAGCCGACGCGACGGCTCCCCGCCACCCGGTCACTCCCGGGTGGCGCCCATCGGTTCGCGGACCAGAGCGCCGTCGATGTAGCAGTAGCGCCAGTCCTCCCCCGGCTCCAACGACCGGATCAGCGGGTGCCCGGTCTGCCGGTAGTGCTGCTCGGCGTGGTTGTTGACCGAGTCGCTGCAACACCCCACCGCGCCGCAGGTCAGGCACATCCGCAGTTGCACCCAGTCGTCGCCGGTCTCCACACACTGCGGGCACGCCTCCGCGTCGGACTCGGTGATCTGGATCCGGTCCAGGTGGGTGCAGGCGGTGCTGATGGTCTCCTCCCGCACGTACCGCCAACTGGAGTGCAGCAGCCGGTCGGGGATGATCCGGGCCAGGTAGCGCGAGTTCGCCGCCAGCAGTGGACTGAGTACGGCGAGCACCAGCACGTACAGGGCGATGAACGGGCCGAGCCGGGCGTCCAGCCCGGCGGCCAGCGCGAGGGTGGCCAGGATCAGGGAGAACTCGCCCCGACCCAGCACGGTCAGGCCGACGTTGGCCGCGCCGCGCTGGTTGAGGCCGAACAACCGGCCGGCGATCAGACCGGCCAGCACGTTGGTCGCCAGGGTCAGCAGGACCGCCAGCAGCACCGGCAGCGCCACCGAGCCGATCGCGCTGACGTTGATGCTCAGCCCGAACACCACGAAGAACACCGCCGCGAAGACGTCGCGCAACGGCAGGACCAGGCGTTCGACCCGTTCCCGGATCGGGGTACGGGACACCACCAGGCCGATCATCAGCGCGCCGATGGCGTCGGAGACACCGATCTCGGCCGAGATGCCGGCGACCAGCACCACCAGCCCGACCATCAGGATGGCCAGCAGTTCGTCCTCGTTACTGTCGATGATCTTGCCGACCCATCGGGCGCCGAACCGGGCCACGGCGAAGAGCACCACCAGGTACGCGAAGCTGAGCCCGATGCGCAGGGTCAACTCGCCCGCCGAGCCGGCACCGGAGAGCAGCGGCGACAGCAGCGCCAGGTACAGGGCGAGGAACAGGTCCTCGATCACGATGATGCCGAGGATGACCGGGGTCTCCGCGTTGGCCAGCCGGCGTAGCTCGATGAGCAGCTTGGTGACGATGGCCGACGAGGAGATGCCGAGCGCGCCGGCCACCACGAACGCCTCGTAGCCGCCCCAGCCCAGCGCGTACCCGAAGAGCAGACCCGCGCCGACGTTGAGGGCGATGTACGCCCCCGCCGCGACGAACAGCCGTTTACCGCTGCCCAGCACCTGCTCCACCGGGAACTCGACGCCCAGGTGGAACAGCAGCAGCACCAGGCCGAGCGAGGCGAGCAGGCTCAGGTCCTCGGGGTGGGCGACCAGCACCGGACCGGGCGTACCGGGCCCGAGCATGATGCCGGCCAGCATGAAGAACGGCACGGTGGGCAGGTTGATCCGGCGACCGAAGCGGGCCAGCAACCCCGCGATCAACACGAGGGCGCCGAAGCCCACGAGGTCAGCGTGCACGGTGGGGACTCCTGGAGTGGGCTGGAGAGGGAACGACGGGAGGCGGCCGGGGCTACTCGGAGAAGTACGTGCCGGCCAGCAGCGCGCCCACCTTGCGGGCCTGCTCCTCCGACATCTCGATCACCGCCACCGGGTCGTCCGCCCCGGCGGCGAAGACGTAGAGGTCGCGGGCACCGTCACGGCGTACCACGATGGAGATCCGCTGGGTGTTGCTGCCCAGATCGACGTCGTACCGTTTGCCGATTCCCGGCAGTTCCTGCACGTAGATCCCTTTACCCATGGGTCCCTCCCCGCCGCGCGGTCCCGGTCTCTGCGCAATGGTACGAGCCTGCCGGCCGGTTGTGGCCAACCAGGCCGGTCCTACCGGAGTCAGCCGCGCCGACGGCGACGGGATCCAGGTGGTGGCCGGTACGTAGACTGCCGCGGTGCGATACCGAGAACTCGAAGCCGCCATCCGTCAACTGGTCGCCGACGCCGACGACGACCGGCTCCGCGCCTTCGGTGCCGAGACGGTCAACCGGCTGGTCGCCAGCGAACAGCTGGACGACGTCCGTGTCGAGGACGAGCTGGACGATGATGCGGTGGCGGCGTTCACGATCGCCCGGGAGAACGTCCTGACCGCCAGTGCGTCCGAGTTGCGGGCGCAACTGACCCGCGTCGACGATGGTGTCGTCAGCGACGGCGACATGGATCCCGAGCTGCTGATCGCGCTCTCCGCGCTGGAACACTGGACGACGTACCTGGAAACGGGCCGGCGCGAGGAACTCTACGAGTTGGCGCTGCGCTCCGTCGAGCAGGTCGACTTCCAGGTCTCGGCCGATCTCGACGACTTTCTGGCCAAGCCCGAGATGGCCGCCGAGTTCGAGCGGATCGAGCGGCTGCTCGCCGCCTAGGGCCGGCTGCTCTGGGCCGACGGCCGGACAGTCCGTGAGCGGCGCGGGCAGCGCCACGGGCGCGGGGGTTGTAGCGTGCGCTGTCATGACGGTGCCGGCGGCCACACGTCGACTACACCGTGCTCGGCCTGCCGCGCCACCAACGGATGCCGATGGGTTTCCGGCTGGTGGTGCACGCTACGGAGGACTATGCCCCGCGTTGACGACCGTACTCCGCCGGAGGTTGCTCGTACGCTGGGCGACATCCTGACGGCGGTGGCCGGTGGACGGTTCCCGCCGCCGGACGGCGGGGTGACCGTGCTGCCACAGCCGAGCCACCGCGACGCCGGAGTGATCGCCTTCACCGCGCACTCGGTGGTCTTCGTCGACGAGGATCCCCGGTGGGTCCGGGGCGTGCTGGCGGCTCTCGACTGCGACGCTCTGGCCGCCACGCTGAATCCGCGCTTCCTGGCGGCGCTGCTGGACCGTACCGGCCGGACCACCGACACCATCGACCTGCTGACCGTCGCCGACCCGCTGACGGGTCCGCCTCCGCTGCGACTGCGTGAACTCACCGCCGCCGACCATCCCCGCGAGGTCAGGGCACGTAGTCGCCGCGACGACGTGCGGGTCTGGGCCGCCGAGGGTGGACTGCTCATCCTGGGTCGGGGGGTGGCGGGCCGGTGGGAGACGGCGATCGAGGTGGACGAGGCGCTTCGCCACCGGGGACTGGGTCGGGCGCTCGCCACGGCCGCCCGGCACCTGGTGCCCGACGGGCAGCCGGTCTGGTCCCAGCAGGCCGCCGGCAACGCGCGCAGTGTGCGCGCCTTCCACGCGGCCGGATTCCGGCCGGTTGGGGCCGAAGCGCTCCTGCACCCGCGGCATCCCCCGCCCGCCCTTCAAGCGCCGCCGGCGAACGCGCCGTGGCCACCCTCAAGGGCTGGAAGATCCTGACCAAACTCCGCTGCCGCCCACGACGCGCCACCATGATCGTCAAGGCCATCCTCGCCCTACATCACGGCCCGACCAGCCAAACCCACGACGAAACGCGCTCATTGGCCGGGTCACGCGCGGAAGGGCCAGGCATTGACTGCCTACGGATCGTCGGGCCGGCGGAAGATCCGTGGGTAGGCGTGATTTCATAGCGAAACTTTTATTTCACTGTGAAATCAGTGTCCTGAAGGCGATCGTCCCGGGCACGCCGTCCCCGGGCGCACCAGCCACGGGTGCCGGTGCCGATCATCCGGCACCGGTCCCGCTGTGTCGCAGATCCCGACCAACGTCAACCCCAGGGTTCAGTCGCGGGTCTGCTCATCGATCCGTCTCGGCGCGCCCCGCTCCATTACGGGGACAAGTGGGCTACGAGGTCAGGCGGAAGGTGGCGTCGTTGCGGGACTGGGCGTCGGTGATCTGGTCCAGGCGGAGTTGGTAGTCGTAATGGCGAATGTGGCGGTCGGGGTAGTTGAACGACTGGAACGACTGCCAGGCGCTGTTGCCCAGGCCGGCGACCTGACGGAAGGTGGCGTCGGCGGCGAAGATGGAACTGCCGTCGTTGGCGGCCAGCACGAAGTCGAAGCCGTAGTGGCGCAGGTAGTAGCCGGGGTAGTTGACCGACTCGAACGACACGTACCCGGAGTTGTTGGCCAGGCCGGGCACCACCCGGAACTGTGCGTCCTGGGCGGGGCTGACGTTCGGGTCTATGCGTACGTCGTAGTTGGCGTGCCGCACGTACCGGTCCTGGTGGGTGTACGCCTGGATCCGGTTGACCGTGGTGGTGCTCGGCCAGCGGGCCAGCACCCGGCTCTCCTCGGCGGCGGTCAGGTTCAGGATCGAGCCGTGCCGCTTGCGGCTGGCGCCCATGTTGTAGTCGGACCGGATCCGGAAGTTGTTGACGCTGCCCAGGTTCGTCGAGGTGACCGGCAGGTAGCCGCGGTTGGTGGCGAACTGGTCGAGGTACAACGCCCATTCGTCGCGGTCGTTGAACTGCATCCACATCGGACCTTCGACGATGTTGCCGCCGCCGGTGCCGTTGGAGATGCCCAGGTGTGCCAGGTTGCCGAGGCTGGTCCAGGTGCCCAGGATCGAGTTGCTGGCCTCGATCGGGATGTGTCCGTCGGCGGACGCCCGGTAGTAGCGGTAGCCGCCGACGCTGTTCGGCACCTCGATGATCTGGGTGTCGATGATGCCCTGGCCGCCAGGCCGTTCGATGTAGAGCTGCGGGGCGGTGAAGGTACGGAAGTCGGCGGTGCGGACGTACCAGATTCGGTTCTTGGTGACGCCGTTGCGCGGGGAGTTCGTCGCCCAGTAGAGAACGTAGTCGCCGGTGGCCTGGTTGTAGATGGCCTCCGGCGCCCAGGCGTTGCCGGCGCCGGGGATCGCACCCGCCACGTTGATCATCCAGGGGGCGGACCAGTTCACCAGGTCGCGGGACTCCCAGACGACAAGTGAGGTGCTGCCCCGGTTCAGCGCGTCGCTCCACGAGGTGCCGCTGGCGATGCGCAGGTCGGTGGCGACGATCCAGTACCGGTCGCCGGCGGGCGAGCGGACCAGGGCCGGGTCGCGCACGCCGCGGGTGCCGAGGGTGGAGAGCAGGACGGGTGCGCCGTTGTTCAGGTCGCGCCAGGTCAGCCCGTCGCGGCTGTGGGCGAGGTAGATCTGCTCCCCGTTGGCGGACTCCCCGGTGAAGTGCGCCATCAGGTATCCGGTGAACGGGTCGAGCGCGGCGGCCTCGGCGCGGGGTGCCTGCGCCGCGGGCAGCAACAACAGGAAGAGGGCGGCGAGCACGGCGCTCATCCTGGCCAGAACTCTGGACATCTTCGACTCCTTGCCGGCGAGGCGGACGGTAGGTGGTGGCGGTGTGGCGGCGATGCGGTGACGGCACGGTGACGGCGCTCATGTGAGCGCTAACAACCATCCACGAATGATCGGTGACGATCATTGTTTCGGGCTTGTGTCGCAGTGTTGACGCCCAACGTCCGGCTGTCAAGGCATCGAGATCCGCCAGTCCGCGCGGCTCCGGTTGTGAACGTTGCCGCTCGACCCGTCGACCAGCCGGGATCCACCGAAACGCCGCGCCGGCCGACCGGCCGGCGCGATGCTGAGTGGGCGCGACCGACACCCGAACATCCGCACCCGGGACGGGCACCGGGCGAGACACAGGAGCCGACCCGCCATGACCCACACCACCGGCCCCGACACCGTCGTCCTGGTCCACGGCCTCTGGATGACCCCACGCAGCTGGGAACACTGGATCCCGTACTACCAGGAACGCGGGCTGACCGTGCTGACCCCCGCCTATCCCGGCTTCGAGATCGAGGTCGAGGCGCTGCGGGAGAACCCGGACGTGATCGCGAACCTCACCGTCGCCGAGACCCTCGACCACCTCACCGACGTCGTCCGGCGGCTGCCCAACCCACCGATCATCATCGGCCACTCATTCGGCGGCACCCTCACCCAACTCCTGCTCGCCCGAGGCGTGGGCTGCGCGGGCGTCGCGATCGACTCGGCACCCACCGAGGGCGTCCGGGCCACCCCCGCCACACAGGTCAAGTCCCTGTTTCCCGCGCTGAAGAATCCCGCGAACCGGCACCGGGCCGTCGGCTTCACCCCCGAGGAGTTCCACTACGCCTTCACCAACACGCTGACCGAGGCCCAGTCGCGGGCGGTCTGGGACCGGTACCACATCCCCGCCCCCGGCTACTGGGTCTTCGAGTACGGCCTGATCGCCAACTTCAAGCCCGGGCACCAGGACACCTGGGTCGACTACCAGGCCGACCGGGCGCCGCTGCTGTTCATCGCCGGCACCGAGGACCACCTCATGCCGCCCGCGGTGAACCGGTCCAACGCCAAGCAGTACGGCCGCTCCCCGGCGATCACCGAGTACCACGAGTTCGCCGGCCGGGACCACTGGACCTGCGGCGGGCCCGGATGGGAAGAGGTCGCCGACCACGCGCTGGACTGGGCGACGCGTAACGCCAGGTTCCCGCACCCGGCCTGAGCGCAGATCAGCTCCCCGACGCCCGCCGCGTCCCGGGCAGCCCCGGTACTACGAGGTGGACGGGCCACACTGGTGCGTCACGTCGACCGGAACCGGGGCCATCACGATGACGACCGAGGAACGGATCCAGCCCAACGAGACCGCCGTGCCGCTGCTGCCCTGCGTGGCGGTGGACGAGACGGGTACCCTATCTGATACAGTACTCGTTGTGGTTGATAAGTTGGTCCTGTCCGACGATGACGTGCTCGCCGCCGATCTGCTGCGCGGCCACACCGACACGATCGTGCTGGGCATCCTGCGCCGTACCGACAGCTACGGCTTCGAGATCTTCAAGTGGATCCGGGACGGCACCGGCGGCCGCCACGAGATCAAGGAAGCCACCCTCTACGCCAGCTACCGCCGGCTCGTCCGGGACGGGCTGATCGAGTCGTACTGGGGTGACGAGACCCAGGGTGGCCGCCGCAAGTACTACCGCATCACCGACGCCGGCCACGCCGTCTACCAGCGCAACGTGGCCGCCTGGACCGTGACCCGCGACCTCATCGACACCCTGCTCGACCTGGCCGACCGTGCCGGCCGACCCGACCTGTCCGCTGGAGGGCAGCCATGACCGTCACACCCACCGCACTGGACGTCCACCGCCTGCTCGACGAGGCGTTCGCCGGCGTCGAGATGTGCCCCGAACGGCAGGACCTCAAGGAGGAGATCCGCGCCAACCTGGTCGCCCGGGTCGGTGAGCTGCTCGACGCCGGCCACTCCCCCGCCGTCGCCGCCCGGCAGGCCATGACCGAACTCGGCGACCTGCGCCCCCTGCTGGACACCGCCCCGGCAGCCGGCACCCCGTCGACCCACGCCGAATGGGAACGTCACCGGGTACGACCCACTCCCGGCTACCTGGTCCGCACGGTACTGTCCGCCGCGCTCGGGGTGACCGGTCTCGTGCTCCTGGCGCTCGCCGTGGCCGGCACCGCCGTACCGCCGGGTTGGTCGCTGGTCGCCGTCGCGGCCGTCGCCATCGCGGCGGGCGCGGGCACCGCCGACGCGCTGCGCCAGGAAACCTCGACCAACTACCCGATGCCGGCGGCGCGGGCCGGCGCCTATGGTGCCGCCGTTGCCCTCGTGTTGGCCGGTCTCGGCGCCGGCTGGTCGTACCGCACCAACGAAGACCTGCCGTGGCTGGTCGGCGGGGCGCTCGCGGTGGTCACGGCGGTGGCGCTCTTCGCCTACCTCGGCGGCACCCAGACCAACCGGCACAAGCCGTGGCTGCTGCGCCTGATGGCCGACCACCGTGACGGCGCCGACCGCTTCACGCGGGACCCGGCCACCGCCGCCCGGTTCGGGCTCTACACGGCCACGATCTGGTTGGTCGCGATCGCGGCCTTCGCGGTGCTCAGCTTCACCGTCGGCTGGGTCTGGTCCTGGCTCGCGCTGCTCGGCGGGGCCGTGGTCATGCTGGTGCTGCTGGCCCGCATGCAGTTCGGTCACCACCACCCGGCCTGACCGTACCGGCCGGTGGCCCCGCCCTCGGGACAGGGCCACCGGCGGGTACGGCGGCTCGGCCGGTTCGGCCGTCGCGCCCGGCGCCCATCGGTCTCCCCCGTCGCCGCCGTACCGGCCCGGGCACCGCCCCGACTCGCGGACGGCCGGAGACGTTTACGTCGCGGCGGTGCGGTCGGTGGCCGCCATGCTCGGCGAACTCGAACAGGTCTGGCGCGGCCGCGTCGCCCGCATCGACCTGCTCCTCGCCTCCGATCCCGACCAGAACACACCCGATCCCGACCAGGAGGACTGGCCCGTGCCCGTGACCGACGGTGTGGGGACCACCGACGTACCCGGCGACCTTCGTCGACCACGACCTCACTCCCGGCGGCCGGGTGACCTACTACATGACCAGCCCCGAGGGCGAGAAGTACGCCGGCCTCGCACAACGTCTACACCTTCACCGAACACGACGGCGGCACCCGGGCGGTCTACCTCGGCAGGTACGAATCCGCCGAGGCACTGCAGAAGGTACTGGACATGGGCGTCGTGGAGGGCGCGACCTCGGCGATCAACCGGATCGACGACCTGCTCGCCACCTGAGCCGCCGGTGCGGCAAGCCGCCGCTCGAAGAAACGGGCCAGGAACGTCTCCCGCGACACTCGCCGGGCTCGTGCGGGTGAGGACCGGGTAGGGGACGTGGCGTCAGCTCACGGCCTTCTTGACGAGGGCCGTGAGCGCCTTCTCGGCTTCGGCGCTCAGCGCCGTCACGGCGTAGGACGTGGGCCACAGGCCGCTGTCGTCGTCGAGGTTGGCGTCCGTGGTGAAACCGAAGGTCGAGTACCGCTCCTTGTCGACCTGCCCGCTACGGAAGAAGCACACGACCTTTCCCTTCCGGGCGTAGGCTGGCTGCCCGTACCACAGCTTCGGCGACAACTCCGGAGCGTTGGTGGTCACGATCGCGTGGATGCGTTCGGCCACCGCGCGGTCCGCCGCCTCCATCTCCGCGATCTTCGACAGCACGTCGAGTTCCTCGGCGGCTGCCTTCTTGCCGCGACCGCCACGGTTCGCCTCCTCCCTCAGCTCCGCGGCACGCTGCTTGATGGCGGCACGCTCCTCGGCCGAGAAGCCGTCGGTGTTCTTCCTGCTGGTGTTGGCGCTCATCGCTGTCACTTCCTGCTCGTGGTCGGCGCCTCCGACGCTAGCCGTGCCGTGAGACCGGCACTTCTTGATTCCTGACGGATGCCCGCGTGTCTCGAAGTCGGGTGCGTGTCGGCGGGTCGGTGATCGCTAGACGGCGGCGGATGATCGGCGGTGGCGCCGTGGCTGGCAGCCCGAGAGAGGGTTACCTGCAGAGCGCTGATTTCATGGTGAAATAAAAATTTCAGGGTGAAATCACGCCTACCCGCAGATCTGTCTCCGGGCCGGGGGCGGCCGGATCGGGGCGAGTCGGCGCCAGCCACTGCGTCGTCGGCTTGAGCCGGCGTCGTCGGTTAGAGCCTGTGTCGTCGGTTAGAGCCTGCGTCGTCGGTTAGAGCCTGTGTCGTCGGTTTAAGCCTGTGTCGAAGTCGGTCACCGCCACTCGCGGATCGCGGCGACGCGCACGGTGGCTTCGCATGACGCTGCTTGTACCGCTCGGGGTCGACGGCGGGTGGCCGGCCGCCCTTCGCGCCTCGTCCACGCCGGTTGGCGTCCTGATCGGCCTTCGACGGGATGGCCACGGCGATTCCGCGTCGGCGCAGGTAGCGACGGATGGCCCGGGACGTGTACGCCTTGACGAACTGCGGACTGTCCCCACGCCGCCCTACGGTCAACACGATCGACAACGACTTCTGCCCCTGCGCGCAGGCCAGGTGCAGCCTCGTGGTCAGCCCACCCCGCGACCGGCCGAGCGCGTGATCGGTCGGCTCGACCGTGGCCCCGCCCGGCGGCTCGGCCTGCAGATCCCAACCAGATGCCGGAGACCTCGCTACATCTCGAACACCGACACCGGCTGGTGCGTGGGGGGCTGCTGACGCAGGCGCAGTGGGCCGACGTCAACCCTCTGGGCGCGATGTGTCGTCGCCGCGAGGTAAGGCGACCTGCCCCGCGCGAACGCCAGGTCGGACAGGAGTAGCCGTCGGGTCTCCGGTGCCCAGACGCGCGCCTGGTACTGCTGGTGGACGCTCTGTTTCGTTCGGTCCAGGCGACGACCCACCTCTGCCCAGGAGGCGCCACGGAGATGGGCTTCGACGACCAGGAGCAACAGTTCCGTACCGAGCGCCGTTCGCAGGCGCGCGTACTGTCCAAGGGCGTCGAGAACCGTGGCCAACGCATTCGGCTGTGGGGCGTGTCGAGTGATGTCCCGCGTGACGATGTGTCGTAGCAATCCGCGTGGATCGGCCACCCGCCCCCAGTCCGGTAACGACGGCGACAGGTAGGGCCACCGCGCATCATCTATCGGCATGGGGTCATCATCGTGATGTGGTCGACGATGTTGTGGCACTTGTGAAGATCGTCAGTATTTCCTGACGTCAGGCGTGACTCTGCGCCTTTGATCGCGCACTTCGATTTACCTTCGGCTGGTGTCTCGGAAAGAGACTCGGAAGATGTTCCAATCCGGAGAGGAGCGAGAGCGGTGAGAGGCAATACGGAAATGGTGATTGGTGTTCGGAGATGACCATCACCATAAGTCAGGGCGAGGTTCCGCGGGCGGCGGCTCCCCAGTTCGACCAACTTCAGTACGAAGACGCCCGTAACGCGATCGCCAACCTTGGGTATGCCGACATCTGGCGGGACGCTGCGGGGACCGTCGTGGAGAACGACCGGGTGCACCTGGACGTCCAGGGGCGAACGGCCGATGGGCGAGCGAACCTGCAGGTCCAGCTCAAGGGCATAGCTCGGCCGAACACGGTGGCCGCGGCGCTCGTCGCGCCGTCTGCGGTCGCCATCGACCCGGCGACCAACCGGCAGCGCAGCCTGGAGCAGCAGCGGGAGATCGAGCGGTCCGTCCGACACGCCCTGTTGTCGAGCCTTGATGACTACCGCGCGGGCGATGCGCACATCTGGGTTGTCGAGGGAAGCCCGTCCTCCTGATTCCAGGGGCAACCTGACCGTGCGGGGGCACCGCACAATGATTCTCGGGAAAGGAAAGTCATGAGTTTCGCAAGAGATGTCGTGCAAGCCGTGGACAACACCCCGGAAGTCGCTGCCGAGGTAAAGGACAACCTGTCCCTACTGATGAGTCTTGCCGAGGCAAAAGGCAAGGCGTACGAGGATGAGATCCAGCAGGACCTGCTCCTGGGGAAGACGTCCGACAACCTCACCATCGCGATCACCAAGATCGTCAGCAAGCGTACGGAGTTTCGTGCCTACACGAAGAGCGACACCACCAACATCGTGAACGAGGTCAAGAACTCCCTCGCCAAGATCTTCTCCGGTGATCCCCAGATCATGGAAGGTATCGCGGGCGTCGTGGGCACCGCGCTCACCGCGATCATCGGTGCCGGCGAGGGGCAGGAGTCCGAGGCGAGGTACTACGCGGTGGCGGTGGACTACCCGGCGATCGTCCGGTTCGACTTCGCATTCTGGGGGCGGAACATTCGGGCCCAGTCGATCAAGTCGTACATGGAGAGTGTGCTCACCTGTGTCGCCTTCAAGTCGGCCGTGGACTTGTCGAAGTTGGCCTTCAACGACTTCCTCGCGCTGTACGCCCCGATCCTGAACCAGGCATACGGGGGTGACCAGAAGAAGATCAACCAGATGGTCAAGAACGCGGCGGACATCTACGGCCTCTACAAGGTCCCGTTGGCGTCGGCCTCGGCGGCCGCGAACAGCTCGCCGGAACGCCTCCAGGCGGCCGGGACGCCGCATGTCAGGTTGCGCTCATGGGAGGCGGTCGACCACACGAGCATCTGACCGCCGACAGTGACGGCCCGCCCGGCGGTTCCGCAGGGCGGGCACCAGGGAGGGCACCATCCGGCGGTGCCCTCCCTCCCACCTCTTCCCTTCCTGGTCCGCCGAGGACTTCAGCAGCTTCCTGCCCTCGGTCGCGCAGCTCTGGTGCGGTGGAGCTGGCGCGGTGGAACTGGCGCGGTGGAGCTGGTCCGGTGGAGCTGGTCCGGTGGAGCTGGTGCGGTGGCGGTGGCGGTGAAGGCGGTGGTGCTCGGCGCGGGCCGACACCTGCGGGGTGCCGCCACGTCGTGGTTACCGGCTGAGGGTGCCCTCCCGAACGGCGGCCGTGAAGGCCGTCCAGCTCCTGGCCGTGACGGCGAGGTTGCCGCCCTGGGGGTTCTTGCTGTCGCGCACAAGGACTGCGCCTTGGCGGTCGAGCAGGTTCGTCGCCACCTCGACGCAGTTTCCGCCGTTGCCGCTGCGGGTGCTCTTGCGCCAGATCGCGCCAGCCGAGTCAGCCACTGGTGTATCCCTTCTGTGCTTCCACGATCAGTCGTTTCGACGCCGTCTGGTTGAGGGCGCGCTTCTCAAGGTCAGCCCACGCCAGCCGGTAGGCGTTGACCTCGTCGGGCTTGTTCAGGTACATCGCACCAGTCAGCGTCTCGGCGTACGCGAGCGGGGGTTCGAGTGGATCGCCGAACTCGTTGGTCGGGAAGTCCAGGATGGTGAACGGCCCGCAGGCGGCCATGCCGCTGTGCACGCCCGCGGAGAACGGCACGATGCGCACGGTCACGTTCGCCTTGGCCGTCAGCTCCAGCAGGTGGGCCATCTGCTCGGCCATGGCCCTCGGGCCGCCGACGGGTCGATGGAGCACCGCCTGGTTGAGGACGACCTGGAGGTGCGGCGCGCGGGGGCGGGTGAGCAGCGACTGTCGCTCGACCCGCACCTGGACGCGGCGGAGGATCTCGTCCTCTTCGAGGTAACCCGGTGGCACGCGCGCGACCTGTTCGGCGTAGGTGGGGGTCTGGAGCAGGCCGGGGACCAGCTCCGACTCGTACTGGAGGATCGTCTCGGCGCTGTCCTCCAACGTGACGTACAGGCCGAACCAGGTCGGCAGCGCCGTCTCCGTGTAGTCGTGCCACCAGCTCTTGCGCCGGCCGTTGCGGGTCTCGGCGGTCAGCGCGAGCAGGACTTTGGTGTCATGCTCTCCCGCCCCGTAGATCTCCAGCAGCGCCTTGACGTCCACGTCGCGGAAACGGACGTTCTCGTGGCCCTCTTCCCACCTGGCGATGGTCGTGCGGCCCTTCTGGAGTTGCTCGGCCGCCTGCTCCTGCGACAGCCCAGCGTGCTTCCGTAACGCCTCCAGGCGACGCCCGATGTGGCGGCGTAGCAACGCCGAGCCCACTGCCTCAGACACCTAAGCCCACCCTCTCGTCCACTTTGGGCGCGTGCTGCGCCCAATTAAAACACGCAATAGACGCGTAACCCTGAGGGGCACATCCCCTGTGACCTGCCCTTTTATTAGGCAACGCAAAAACTTCTCTCAAAACAGATACCCCTTCTTGGATGGTTGATTTCTGGTCATGTCCAAAGTGTAATGAGTAGCAGAAGGGCCGGACAGTCGCCGAACGGGTCATCACCCCAAGGCCGATCACGTCTGTCGGATCAAGCGGAACGCCACGAGCCCGCGGGCCTCTTCAAACAGCTCAACGCCGAGTACGTGCGGAAGCGGTCCTGTCCTGTCCATAAACCGGGTGCGGGGTCCGCCGTGCGTCCCGTACGGGACGCACGCCTGCGTCCGCTGATCGGGGTGTGCGGTCGGTGCCAGGGAGGGCCCGGCCGCGTATCTCCCACACGAAGAGGTGATGACAGTGCGCGTCAAGCGGTTCGTCCCCGCTCACGGACACGATCACATGCGCCGACCGAGCCCCAGCCGACCCGCATCGGGTCGCGGCTGCGGTCCGCAGCCGGTTCACGGAGGGACACAGCCGTGAACCGCACCCCGCAGCCGCTCCCCGACGTCCCGCCGGGTGTCTTGCTCCAACTCCGCGCGGACGACTGGTCCTACGGGCGCGGCCTGACCCCCGGTACTTCCGTGGCCGTCACCGTCGCAGGCGTCCGCGACCTGCTGTACCGCAGCGACGAGTGGGTCTGGGTGCTCGGTCACCGGCCGGAGTGTGCGTACCCGCACGTGGACCGGCACCCGCCGTGCATGGAGGTGCGGGTCAGGATCGCCGCGCTGCACCGCCAGCTCGCCGCGTCGTGACCGGCACCGACGACAGCGATCGGCCCGTCGACCGCTTCGAGTCGGCGCGGAACACCGCGCTCCAGCACCGCGACGGCGGCACGTGTCTCCACTGTCGGCACGACCGGTGCGGGCAACACGCCTGGGCGATCGAGGAACTCGCTCGCCATCCTGGCGGGCGGAAGCTCCTTCGGCAGCTCGGGCACCCGATCTCCCCTGACGATTCGACCGAGGAAGGCCAGCCGCGGTGAACACCACACCCCCCGGCGCAGCCGACGACCACGCCCCACACCTACGCGAGCACCGGGTGCCGGTGGAGCCGGCCCGGCCGGTGCGGGCCGTCGGTAGCGCCGCCGCCCAACCCGCGCGCCTCGCGGACGAGTTCTTCTACCTGGCGCACGACGACCAGACCGGTCGGTCGCGGCTGTTCGAGTCCGCGACAGCGCACGGCCTGGCCGCCGCGCTCCTCGCTGAACTGTGTTGGGAGGGGCGGATCACGTTCGTGGGCCGGCAGGTGCGGGTGACCGACGTGTCGCCGCCGAGGGACTGGCTGCAACACCTCGTCCTCGACCGGCTGGTGGCCGAGCCCCGTCACACGGCGACGCGGACGTGGTTGGCGTTCCTCGGCACCACCGCCCACGAGCAGGTGGCGACCCGCATGTGGCAGCTCGGGCTGCTCCGACCGGAGCAGGTGGGTCGGTTGTGGCGCCAGCGCACCGTCTACGTGCCGGCGGACATGAACACGGCCGCCTGGTCGTGGGCGCGCCTGTCCTACCAGCTGCGCAACCACCAACGGCTGAACGCCTTCGACATCGCCCTGGCGGGTATCGCGGTGCACACGCAGCTCGATCCGATCCTGCTCGACGGGGCGCCCCTGTCCGCCCGCGCGTTCCTGCGCCGGCAGGTCGAGCAGGCACCCCTGCCGCTGCGTGACCTTCTCGCTGATCTCGGTGCCGTCGTCGGCGGTGCCGTACTGAGCCACCGCACCTCCTGAGTGCGACCAACCCCAGCCATCCCCTTCGCTGAGAGAGAACCGATGTCCCACTCGAAACCCGACACCGTCTCCGCCGTCCTCGCCCGTGGGCGGCTCGGTATCCCGTCGGTGGTGTTCTTCGTGATCGCCGCCGCCGCGCCCCTCACCGTCGTCGCGGGCGGGGCGACCACCGGGTACGCGGTCACCGGCGTCACCGGCATCCCCGTGTCCTACCTGCTCGTCGCCGCCGTGTTGGCGTTGTTCGCGGTCGGCTACGTGGCGATGTCGCGGCGCATCGTCAACGCCGGAGCCTTCTACACATACGTCAGCCGGGGCCTCGGCCGTCCGGCCGGGGTCGGGGCGGCGATGGTCGCGCTGCTGGCGTACAACGCCATGCAGATCGGCCTCTACGGCGGGGCCGGGGCCGTCACCGCCGCGTTCCTCAACGACCGGTACGGCTGGCACCTCACCTGGTGGAGTTGCGCCCTCGCCGTCTGGGCCATCGTCGCGGCGCTCGGGGTCGCCCGGATCGACCTCAACGGCCGGGTACTCGCCGTCGTCCTCGTCGCCGAATGCGTCGTCGCCCTGACCTTCGACGCGATCATGGTCACCCACCCCGCCGACGGCACCGTCAGCTTCGACACCCTCGCCCCGGCACACGTGTTCGCCGCCGGGATCGGCGCGGCGCTGGTCACCGCGATCACCGGGTTCGTGGGCTTCGAGGGCACGGTGGTGTTCAGCGAAGAGACGAAGGATCCTCGCCGCACGATCGCCCGTGCCACCTACATCGCGGTGGCCGTGACGGGTCTGCTGTATGGGCTGTCCGCGTGGGCGATGTCCGTGGCCACCGGCCCCGACCGCATCGTCGAGGCGGCCCGCGCCGACGGCACCGACCTCATCTTCAACCTGGTCTCGCCGTACCTGGCCGACAGTGTCATCACCGTCGCCCGGGTCCTCTTCGTCACCAGCCTGTTCGCCGCCCTGCTCTCGTTCCACCACACCGTGGCCCGATACCTGTTCGCCCTCGGCCGCGAACGCGTCCTGCCCGCCGTGTTCGGCCGCACCAGCCGGCACACCGGCGCCCCGAAAGTCGGCTCCCTCGCCCAGAGTGGCCTCGCCTTCGCCGTGCTCGTCGGCTACGCCCTGGCCGGGGCGGACCCGATCGTGCACCTGTTCTTCTGGATCACCGTCACCGGCGGCCTCGGCGTCCTCATCCTGATGACCGTCACCTCCGCCGCCGTCATCGGCTTCTACGCCCGCATCACCCACACCGAAGGCCCCTGGCGGACGCTGATCGCACCCGGGGCCGCCACCCTCGCGCTCGCCGGGATCCTCACCGTCACCCTGCGCGAGTTCGCCACCCTCCTCGGCGTGGCACCGGACTCGCCACTGCGCTGGGCGTTCCCCGCCGCCTACGCCGCCGCCGCACTCCTCGGCATCGCCTGGGCACTGCTCCTGCGCACCACCAACCCCGACGTGTACGCCGCAGTCGGCCTCGGCGCGGACAGCGACACCGGACCCCTGCGCGCCCCCGACGCCGTTCGCCAACCCGCCTGACCAAGGAGAAGCCGTGACCGTCACCAACAACAACCCGCTCGTCCGCCCCGCCACCGAAGCCGACACCGGACCGCTGATCGGCGTCCTCGCCGAGGCGTTCCACGACGGACCCCTCGCCGAGTGGCTCATCCCCGACCCCGACGAGCGGCGCACCGTCTACTACCGCTACTTCCGCGACGCGCTCCACCACGGCATGACACACGGGCAGGTCCACACCACCGCCGACCAGACCGCCGTGGCCATCTGGTACCCCCGCCTCGAACCCGCTCCCACCGACACCCGTGAACGGCTGGCGGCACTGGAACGCATCACGGGCGTCTACGCGCCGAAGTTCGTGCTGCTGGAAGAGCTGTTCGACGCCTTCCACCCCGACACACCCCACCACTACCTCGCGTACCTGGCCGTCGACCCCAGCCGGCAGAACCGCGGCATCGGCGCCACCCTGCTGGCCGACCACCACCGCCGACTCGACGACTTCGGCCTGCCGGCGTACCTGGAAGCCAGCAACATGCGCAACCGGCGGCTCTACCTGCGCCACGGCTACACCGCCGGCCCCACCATCGCCCTCCCCACCGACGGGCCGATCATCTGGCGGATGTGGCGCGGCGCCCCCACCACCAGCGGCGGCCGGACCCCGTTCCCGCACCCCAGACCACGCCGACGGTCACTGTGACCACCACCCCCGCGACCGCGCCACCGATCCGGCTCTGGTCTGGGAATCCGGCGGCCTCCACGACCTCGCCGCCGCCACCCGCAGCCCCTGGAAACCCACCACCGGCCACTGGCCCACCTGCCCCTACGACGCCCGAGGCATCGCCCGGCGCATCGACACCATCCACGCCACCACACCGGTCCTCAAGGCGGTCACCTCGCTCACGGTCATCGACACCCCCGTCAGCCGCGCCGCCAGCGACCACCTACCCGTGGCCGTCGACCTCGACCCCCGAAAGCTGCCCGACAGCCCAGGCACCGCACGGCCGTAACGAACAGCGGGACGCCCGAACTTCCACCGGAGCGTCCGCGCTGTTCGTGGAGATCTAGACGAGTAAGTGCTAACTCGGGGCGGGGCTGCGGGCGCAGCGAAGGTCTAGCTAGGTCCGTGTCTCGAGGTCGGGTGCGGCGGGCCGGTGATCGATAGACGGCATTGGATGATCCGTGCTGGCGCCGTGGCTGGCAGCCCCGGGAGAGGGTTACCTTCAGAGCGTTGATTTCATGGTGAAATAAAAATTTCAGGGTGAAATCACGCCTACCCGCGGGTCTGCCTCCGGCCAGCCGAACTGCGTCGTCGGCTAGCTAGCCGTTGGGGTTGCCGACGCCGGTGCGGATCCGGCTACGCAGGTACCGGCCCGCTTCGGTCAACACCTCGTTGCCCGTGAAGTCGGTGCCCGCGCAGGTGCCCGGCAGGAAGGTCGAGTTGGTCTCCCGGCCGTCGGAGAAGCTCCACATCGCATACGAGATCCTGGCGTCCTTGAGCAGGTCCAGCCAGGCGGTGGTGCTGTCGAAGTCGTTGTCACCGTCGCCGGTGAAGGTCTGGGTGCCGAACTCACTGACGAACAGGGGCAGGCTCCGCGCGGCGCGGGCCACCACCGCACGCCGGTCCGCGCCGTGCGAGGCGGCGTAGAAGTGGAACGTGTACATGATGTTGTCGAAGGTGACCGGATCGTCGATGATCTCGGTCTCGTCGCTGCCGTCGCTCAGGCCCAGGGAGGAGAAGCCGCGGGTGCCGACCAGCACGACGCTCTCCGGCGCGTTGTCGCGGATCACCGGGATGACCTCGTCGGCGTACGCCTTGATACCGGCCCAGCTGACCCCGTTCGGCTCGTTGGCGATCTCGTAGATCACGTTGTTCTTCGCCGCGTGCGTGCTCGTCACCTCCGCGAAGAAGCTCTTCGCCAACTCCAGGTTGATGTTCGGGTCACCAGGAGTGAGCACGTGGAAGTCCACGATCACGTAGAGCCCCAGCGCGGTGGCGTCGTCGACGAGCCCGTTCACCTTGGCGGTGAAGCCGACCGGGTCGGTCTCCAGGCCGCCCTCCTGCGCGTACATCGACAGCCGGATGACGTCGGCCCGCCAGTCGTCGCGCAGCGCCACCAGCGAGTCGGTGTTCACGCAGTCCGGGAAGAACTGCAGGCCGTGGCTGCTCATGCCGCGCAGTTGGATCGCCTCACCGGCCTCGTTGCACAGCTGCACACCACAGACGCTGAGCCGACCGTGCACCGCCACCGGCGTGTCCGCCGGAGCCTGCGGCGCTGGCCCGGCCACGACGGGCGCGCTGGTAACCGGCGCGGCAGTGGCAGGTGGCGGCGCGGCCGGCACGTCCTCGCCGGCCGAGGCGACACCCAGTCCGACACCGAGCGCGAGAACCGCGACCCCGGCGACCGTGCCGAGCCGCCACCGCCGAGATTGCGTACGAGACCTGCCGTACCTCGATCTGTCCATCGGAGCCTGCCCCTTTCGCCGGGTTCACCACATCCGCTACTGAGATGGATACGAAGGCCCCACATCGACGGATCAGATCGCCGGAGGAAAGTCAGATCGAGCTGCCGCAGGACCTCTTCGACCCGGGCTTCGCCGAGTACCTCGTCGGGTCGCGTTTCGGGGTCCGTCCCGCGCACCCGAGATGTGCCGGTCGGCCTCGCGGGGCGGGGGCCGTGTTCGATAGGATTGAACACCGCTGGTGGAGCGGCTTCCGCCGGCGGTAACAGGAGGTGCCGCGTGCGGTCGTTGGAGAGTCACCCGGTGCCGGAGCAGGCCCGCACCGACCAGAAGGTCGACGGCGAGACGCCGGCCGGCCTGGTCGGTGCGCGGATTCGCCAGTTCCGCAAGGAACGCGGGTTGACGTTGCGGGGACTGGCCGCCCGGGCCGGCCTGTCGATCGGCTTCCTGTCGCAGGTCGAGCGGGGCATCTCGGCGATCGGCCTGACCGCGCTCGGCAGCGTCGCCAAGGCGCTGGACCACTCGGTGGGCGACTTCTTCGACAACGGGGCCGACCCGGCCGGTGGCGCCGTCACCCCGCTGCCCAGCCACTTCACGCTGACCAGGGCGGAGACCAGCACCACCACCCAGTACGTCTCCGGGCAGCAGACCTACCGGATGCTCTCCGAACGCGGCCCCGACCTGCGGCTCGAACCGATGCTGGTGAGCATCGCGCCCGGCGGGCGGCGGGAGAACGCGTACGGGCATGCCGGTGAGGAGTTCGCGTACGTCATCTCCGGCGAGCTGCTCTACGAGGTCGACGGCGTGGAACACCGGCTGCGCCCCGGTGACAGCGTGCATCTGCGTTCGTCCGTGCCGCACCGGATGTACAACGACACCGACAGCGTCACCACGGTCGTCTCGGTCGTCACACCCCGGCTGTTCTAACCAGGTCGGTCAACGACCGGGCCGCGGGATCTGTTCACCGTCATGAAACATGCCGGTGTCCGGTGTCTGCCGGGCGGGCCAGCTACCGGGCGGGCAAGCTGCCGGGCGGGCCAGCTGCCGGGCGGGCCAGCTGCCGGGCGGGTCAGCTGCCGAGCCGGTCGATGCGGCGGTCGACCTCGGCGAGGGTGGCCTGCCAGATGGTCGAACCGGGATCGATGACGTCGAAGTGGTCACCGGGCAGTTCGAGATGGGTCAGATCGTCGCCGGCCGCTCGGGCCGCCGCCGCGTAGCGCCGGTTGCTGTCGACGAGATCGAGGCTGTCGGCGGTGCCCTGCACGAGCACGGTGGGTACGCCCAACGGCAGCCGGGCCAGCGGGTCGCTCGTGGCGTACCGCCGAGGGGTCGTCTCCGGGGTGCCGCCGAGCGCGGCGGCGACGGCGCCCTCACCGAGCTGTCGACGCTCCCCCTCGACCAGGTCGACCACCCCGGCCAGCGACACCGCCACCGCCACCCGAGGACTGGCGGCGACCGCACCGCGCCGACCCGACGACCCGCCCCGCTCGGCGGCGGCCAGGTCGGCGGCAGCCAGGTCGGCGGCGGCGCGCAGGGCCAGTTGGCCGCCGGCCGAGTGACCCAGCACGACGACCCGACCAAGGTCCAGGGCACCGCGGTCGGCGATGCCGGTCAGCGCGGCGACGGCGGCAGCCACATCGGCGGTGGTGGCGTCCCAGCCGTGCCGGTCGGGCCGCCGATACTCCACATTCCAGGAGGCGTACCCACGGGCGGTGAGGTCGACGGCGAGGGCGTCCATCAGGTCGGCGCCCCACACCGACCGCCAGAAACCGCCGTGCAGCAGTACCGCGACCGCAGGTGGGCGGGGTTCGCGGGAGGTGCCCGGGACGGACTCGCGCGGAGTCGGCAACCGCAGGTCACCCCACTGGTCGGCCTGACTGCCGTAGGCGAGCCGGGTGGCCGGTGTGCGCCGCCGGTGCACGGCGTGGCGGATCGCCCAGGCCAGGCCCCAGATGCCCCGGCCCTGTAGGTGGACCGCGCCGGGTACGACGGGCTGCACGGTCGGGTCGTACCAGACCACCTCGGGTGTCGCCGTGATCACAGCTCGCGCCGTCGGGGTGGGGCCGGGCAGCACCACCAGCGGCGGCGGCGTCGCCGCGACCAGGGCGGCCAACTCGGCCGCCGAGCCGGCCACGACCAACCGGCCGGCGACACCGAGCGCCGTGGCCGTGCCGGCGGTGAGGGTTTCCAGCAGGTCGAGGTCGGCCACCAGGTCGGGACCGGTCACGACGACGACCTCCACCTCGGTCACCCCCGTCCTCGACGCAGCAGGGGCAGCACGGCGGCACCGAGCAGTTCCACGCCCCGCTCGTCGGTCAACCCGTGCGGGGTGCCGAACTCGACCCGCCGGACACCGGCGTCGATGAGCCGCTGGGCCTGCGCGGCGACCTGCTCGGGAGTGCCGGAGAAGGCGAACCGGTCGAGCACCCCGTCCGGGATGAGACGCCCGGCGGCCTCGTGCTCGCCCGCGTCGACCAGCTGTCCGACCTGGGCGACCAGGCCGTCGGGCAGGACGACCGTCGGGTCCAGGTCGGCCACGACCGCGAGGTACATGGCGACTTCGGTGCGGGCCCGGGCGCGGGCCGCCGCACCGTCGGTGTCGACCACCGTCACCGCGCCGAACACGATGCCGATGGCGTCGACGTCGCGGCCGACCGCGTCCGCGCCGACCCGGATCCGGTCGCGGACGATCGGCACCAGGTCGGGGTTGGCGGTGCCGCCGACCTTGAGTTCGTCGGCGATCCGGCCGGCCAGCGCCGCCCCGCGCGGACCCCAGGCGCCGAGCAGCAGCGGCGGATCGGGTCGGTGCACGGCGTAGCGCAGCGCGGTGCCGGGGGCCAGGGTGAAGACACTTCCCTGGTAGCCGGACCGGTCGCCGCGCAGCAGCCGGTAGACGACCGCCGTCGCCTCCTCGATGGTGGCCAGCGGCTTCGGCTGGGGCAGGCCGACCGCACCGAGCCAGGTGCCCCGGGCCAGGCCCAGGTAGGCCCGCCCGTGCGAGGCCAGGTCCAGGGCGGCGAGCTGTCCGGCGATCTCGTACGGGGCCAGCGAGTACGGATTGAGGCAGGCGGGGCCGAGACGTACCCGGTCGGTCGCCTGGGCGATCTCCAGCAGGGCGAACAGCGGCGGCTGGTACATCAGGTCACCGAAGACGGTCAGCACGTCGAAGCCGTACGACTCGGCGGCCCGGGCCAGCCGGGCGTACGCGCCCGCCGGTTTGTCGCCCTGTAGACCGAGTCCGATCTCGACGCCGGTCATGTCAGGTCGGCCGAGTTCATGGTCCGGCGGCAGGTCCGTTCGACCTTCATGACGAGCCGCTCCTCGGGGTCGGGGCAGGCGAAGTGCGAGTCCTGGGCGAGCCAGTCACCGGCGGCCAGGTCACGCTGTTTGGCGGCGAGGAAGGGAAGGACGGCGGCGAGGGCGTAGACGCAGAAGTGCTTGCCCTCCGGCAGCCGCAGGTGGGCACTGTTGACCAGCTCGAACGAGTCGCCGGTGGCCATACCGCAGACCGATCGGCCCTCGATGCGGTCCACCGTCACCTTCAGGTCGTAGATCTCCATGTCGCCGTCGGTGCTGTCAGCCATCACTGCTCTCCTTCGTCGAGCCGTACGATGATCTTTCCGGTGGTCCGGCGGCTGGCCAGGTCGTCGAGGGCCTGCGGCGTCTGCGCCAGGGACACCACCCGGGCGACCGGTGGGCGGACCGCGCCGGCCGCGCAGAGGTCGAACAGCGTCTGGTAGGCCGCGCGTACCGCCGCCGGCCGACGCCACGGGTACGTCGAACCCCAGGAGAGCCCGACCAGGTCGGCGTTCGCGGCGATCAGCCGGGCCGGGTCCACCGGCGGTGGTGCGCCACCGGCCGCGCCGACGGTCACCAGCCGGCCCTCGAACGCGAGACAGTCGAGGGATCGGGCGAGCACGTCACCACCGACCGGGTCGATCACCACGTCGACGCCCTGCCCGCCGGTGGCCTCCCGCACGACGGCCACGAAGTCCTCGCTGGTGTAGTCGACGGCGACCGCGGCGCCCTCCGCCCGGCAGAGCGCCGTCTTGGCCGGGCTGCCGGCGGTGGCGATGACCCGCGCGCCCCGGGCGACGGCCAACTGGGTGACGGCGATACCGACGCCACCGGCACCGGCGTGCACCAGCACGACGTCGCCGGCGGTGACCCGCGCCCGCTCCAGGGCGAACCAGGCCGTCTGGTAGGTGACCGGCAGCGCCGCGGCGATCGTCGGTTCCATCGTGGGCGGTCGAGCCACCACCAGCGTCGCGTCGACGGTGACGGTGCTGCCGAGCGCGCCGCGGGGCAGGGCCGGGCAGGCGATCACCTCCTGCCCCAACAGCTGCTCCGCACCGGGACCGGCCGCGACGATCCGACCCGCCGCCTCGACTCCCGGGGTCATCGGCGGCTCTGGGCGCACCGGATACTCGCCCCGACAGAGCGACACGTCGAGGAAGTTCAGGCCGACGGCCCGTACCGCGAGTTGCACTTCGCCGGGGCCGGGCGGCGGGTCGTCGGGCAGCTCGGCCACCGACAACACCTGCGTGGGCTCACCGGTGCGGTACGCGACCAGTCGGCGGATCATCGTGTCTCCTCCTGGTCGCGCAGCAGTTCGGCGTGGTGGTGCACGATCAGCCAGCGGCCGCCGACGCGCCGCAGCACGTCGGTGACCCGGGTGGCCGACAGCGGCTGGTCGGGATGGGACCGGGCGAGCAGCACGTACCGGGCCACGGCGGTCGCCCCCCAGACGTCGATGTGCTTGTCGCGGGCCACCAGCAGGGCCAGTTGGGGCCGTTGCCCGGACGCGTCGCGGCTGTTGCGGTAGGCGTCCAGTTCCGCCCGGCTCCGCAACGGACCGGGCAGGTGGGTCTCCCAGGTGGTCACGTCGGCGTGCAGGTGCCCGTCGAAACGCCGCCGGTCGCCGGCCAGGAACGCCGCGTACAGGTCGTCGATCAGCGCGGCGACGGCCGCCTCGTCGGCGGCCACGAACGTCACGGCACACCTGCCCGGTCGTCGCGGGCGACCCGGCCGCCCGTCATCACCCACCGCACTCCCCGGAACGCCGAGGTGTCGGCGAGCGGGTCGCCGTCCATGGCGATCAGGTCGGCGAGCTTGCCGTCCTGCACCGTGCCGAGGTCCGCCTCGGCGCCCAACCAGCGGATCGGTCCCCGGGTGCCGGCGTGGATCGCCCGCGCCGGCCCGATGCCCTCGGCGAGGTACTCCAGTTCACGGACGGTGGCGTTGGTGCCCTCGAAGTCCCAGAACGGGGGCATGTCGCTGCCGAGCAGCACCTCCACCCCGGCCTCCACCGCCATCGCGAAGCTTTCCAGGTGCCGGGGACCGGCGCCCAACGAGCGGCACTGCATCCACTCCGGCACGCCGAGTTCGTCGAAGAACGCCTTGCAGCGGGTGACCAGCAACGTCGGCACCAGGGCGGTGCCCCGCTCGGCCATCCGGGTCACCACCTGCGGGGTGAGTTGGTAGCCGTGTTCCACACAGTCCAGGCCCAACTCCACCGCGGTGGCGATCACCTCGGCCGGGCCGGCGTGCGCGGTCACCTTGCGACCCCAGGCGTGCGCCGTCTCCAGCACGGCCGCCAGTTCGTCGGCGAACAGCTGCGGGGTGTGGATGCCCTCGTGTTCCCCGGCGATGCCACCGGAGATCATCACCTTGATCAGGTCCGCGCCGGCCTTGATCTGGCTGCGTACGCCACGCCGGAAGCCGACCGGGCCGTCACACTCCAGGGTGTCGTTGCTCTCGTGGCCGTGGCCGCCGGTGCAGACCAGGGCCCGGCCGGCGGTGTGGATACGCGGGCCGGGGATCCGGCCGGCCGTGATGGCCCGGCGCAGGGCGAAGTCCGCGTGGTCCTTCTCCGCCACGCAGCGCACCGTGGTCACTCCACAGTGCAGGGTGCGCCGGGCGCCGTCGGCCATGTAGTGGGCCAGGTCGTACGGGCCCATGGTTTTAACGTTGTCGCCGCCGGTGCCGGGCAGCGACAACGAGAAATGGGTGTGCATGTTGACCAGTCCGGGAGTCAGGTACGCCCGGTCGAGGTCCAGTTCGGTCACCGGGCCGGCGGCCCGGGCCTGCGCCGCCACCCCGGCGTACGGGCCGACGGCGGCGATCCGGTCGCCGCGTACCCAGACTCCCGCGTCGGGCACGGGGGCCAGGCCGTCCAGGACGCGGGCGTCGAGGACGGTGCAGTTGGCCAGCAGCAGGCTGGGCGGACTGGTGTCGGTCATCGCGGCTGCACCCCGTAGACGTCGCGGGCCGCCTGTGCGGAGACATACCCCTCGGCCACGTCGTGACGGACCGCCTCCGGATCCCGTAGCGCCGGATCACCATGCCCACCACCACCAGCGGTCAACAACGACACCCGATCACCCGCCACCACCGACGTCCGACGCGTACTCACCCGCGCCTCCCGATCCGTCCCGGGGAAGACCACCACCTGATTCGGCTCCGGCGACAACCCACCCGCCAACGCCCACGGCGCACTCCGCGTCTTCTTGATCACCGACAGAAACTCCCCCGCCGACACGAACCGAATGTCCCGCCGCAACCCACACCCACCCCGGAACCGCCCCGCACCCCCCGAATCCGTCCGGATCTCCACCCGCTCGAAGAACATCCCGGTGCGGGCCTCCATCACCTCGATGGGGGTGCCCCGGCCGGTGCTGCCGGAGACGTGGGTGGCGGCCTCCATCCCGTCGTGCTCGGGCGTGCCGCCCCAGCCGACCAGGTCGTTGTTGCTCACCGCGAAGATCCGGCCGGTGTCCGGATGCGCGCCGACCATCATGAACCCCGGCACATCACCACCACTGGACGCCGGCAACCGATCCGGCATCCCCTGCGCCAACGCCTTGAGGATCAGCTCGACGGCGACGATGCCGGTCCACAGCGTGAAGGTCGGCTGCGGGTAGACGGCGTGGAACAACGTGCCGGGCTCCGCGCGTACCTCCAGCGGTGCGACCGTGCCGGCGTTGGAGGGTTCGTCCGGCGAGGTGAGCGACTTGAGGATGACCTTGCAGATCGCCTCGGTGGCACCGAACGGCATGTTGATCGGGCCCCGGGTGGCCGGCGCGGAGCCGGCGAAGTCGACGGTGAAGGTGCCGTCGGCGATGGTCACGGTGGCCCGCATCTTCACCGGTTCATCGGTGATGCCGTCGTCGTCGACCCAGTCCTCGGCGCTCCAGGTGCCCTGCGGCAGGGCGGCGAGCGCGGCCCGGGTACGGGCCTCGCCGTCGGCGATGATCCGGTCGACGGCAGCGGCCACGGTGTCCCGGCCGAACTTGTCGATGATCTCCAGCAGTCGGCGTTCGCCGGTACGCAACGCGGCGATCTGCGCGTGCAGATCCCCCAACACCGCCGCCGGCATCCGCGAGTTGAACCGGATCAACTCATGGATCTCCCGCACCGGCACCCCCCGGGACACCACCTTCGTCCCCGGAAAGATCAACCCCTCCTGATGCATGTCCGTCGAATCCAACACATAACCCGGATCCTTCGCCCCCAGATCCATCCAGTGCGCCCGGACGCAGAGGAAGCCCACCAGGTCGCCGTCGGCGTCGACGTCGGCCGGGTCGGGCCGGAAGACCGGCGCGAACAGGGTCGCGTCGTAGGCGTGCGCGGCGTTCCAGTACGGATAGTTCAGCAGCACCACATCACCCCGGTGCAGGTTCTCCCGACCCACGTACGCCACCCCCTTGGCCAGCGAGTAGTCGTTCGCCCCGAGGAAGAAGGTCAGCCCGGTGGCCTCGGCGACCAGCCGCAGGTCCGCGTCGTAGATGGACAGGCCGAAGTCGTGCACCTCGTAGATCACCGGGTTGAACGAGGTCCGGATCAGCGTGGCCCGCATCTCCTCGGCCGCCGACAGCAGATAGCTGCGGACCACCTCGACCTGCGCGCCGTCCAGGGCGGTCATGCGGCCTCCTCCAAGGTCACCAGCAGGTAGCGGTGCTCGTCGACGGTGACCCGCTGGCCGCTGGGCACCACCGTGGTCGAGGTCCCCTCGTCGACGAGGGCCGGACCGGCGAACGTGTCGCCCGGTTCCAGCGCGGCCCGGTCGTACACGGCGAACGGCACCACCGCGCGCTGCCCGAAGTCGTACGCGTCCCGAGGGGTCAGCAACGCCCGGGACGGGTCGCCGTCACCGCGCGGGTGGCTGCCCAACTCCGGTCGGGCGGTCCGCCCGATGCCACGCACCCGCAGGTTGAGCAGTTGCAGCGGGTTGTCCATGGTGTGGCCGTACCGGGCCCGGTGCAGCTCGTCGAAGGCGGCCCGCACCGCGTCGCGGTCCACCGCGCGCCCGACGGTGACCATCAGGCTGTGTTCCTGGCCGAGATACCGCACCTCGAACTGCCGCTCCAACACGGCCTGCCCGCCGGGCACACCCTGCGCCACCAGCGACGCCACCGCCTCCGCCTCGACCGCCTTGAACAACTGCTCCAGGTCGGCCAGTTCCACGTCGTCCAGGGCGGCCATCACCGTGCGGCTGAAGTCGTTGACGATGTCCGCCGACAGCATCCCCCAGGCGGAGAAGCCCGACGGCGCGAACGGCACCACCACCTCACCGATGCCCATCTCCCGGGCCAGCAGCGGTGCCAGCAGCGGCCCGGCGCCACCGAAGGCGAGCAGCGAGAAGTGTCGGGGGTCGTGCCCCCGCTCGACGGTGATCTGCCGGACCGCGCCGACGGTACGGGCCAGCAGCACGTCGAAGACACCGGCCGCCGCGCCCGCCTCGGTCAGGCCCAGCGGTTCGGCCAACTGCTCCCGGACGGCCGCGCGGGCGCCCGCGTCGTCCAGCCCCATGGTGCCGGCGAGGAACCGCTGCGGATCCATGTAGCCGAGCACCACCGCCGCGTCGGTGACGGTCGGCCGGGTGCCGCCGCGCCCGTAACAGACCGGCCCCGGCTCGGCCCCCGCGCTCTGCGGCCCGACCTTGAGCAGGCCGCGGTCCAGCCAGGCGATCGAACCGCCACCGGCCCCGATGGTACGGATGTCGTACGTCGGGATGAGCAGCGGAAAGTGCTCCAGTTGGGCCTCGTACGCGGCGACCGGACTGCCGTGTTCGATGACGCAGGCGTCCAGCGAGGTGCCGCCGATGTCGAAGGTGAGCAGCCGCTCGCGCCCCAGTTCGGAAGCCAGGTACGCGGCGCCGACGATGCCGCCGGCCGGACCGGAGAGCACGGTGTGGGTGGGAGACGTCTTCGCCACCGTGCTGGTCATCGAGCCGCCACCGGACCGCATGATCAGGAACCGGCCGGCGAAGCCCCGATCGGCCAGGCCGGACTCCAACTCGTCGACGTACCGTTCGAAGATCGGCCGGATGTACGCCTCCAGCACGGTGGTGCTGGTCCGCTCGTACTCGCGGTACTCCCGCACGATGTCGGTGGAGAGCGACAGGCTGACCTCGGGGTGTTGCTCCCGGATCAGCCGGGCGGCCTCCCGTTCGTGGCTCGGGTCGAGAAACGAGTGCAGGAAACAGATGGCGATCGAGGTGACCTGGTGTTCCTCGACCAGGGTACGGGCGGCGGCCCGCACGCTCTCCGGATCCAGCTCCTCCACCACCTGACCCCGGTGGTCCAGCCGGCCCCGGACACCGGCGGTGAAGCGGCGCTGCACCAGGCTCGGCGGTCGCTGGTACTGGAAGTCGTACATGTGCTGCGGCGGCACGTTGCCCCGGCCGAGCAGGAAGATGTCGCGGAATCCCTCGTTGGTGATGATGCCGGTACGCCCACCACGTCGCTCCAGCACCGCGTTCAGCCCGAGGGTGGTGCCGTGGATGAACAGCTCCACCTCGGACAGGTCGGTGCCGAGCGCGGTGATCGCGGCGAGCACCCCGTCGGCGGGACGGGCCGGCGTGGTGGACGCCTTGCGGAACCGCACCCGGTTGGTGCGGGTGTCCAGTTCCATCGCGTCGACGAAGGTGCCGCCGATGTCGACGGCCAGCCGGATGGGGCGAGGTGTCATGGGGTGGCGGCCTGCTTTCCGATCAGGGCGTCGAGTTCCGGGATCCGCCAACAGGCGGCCCGGCTCGCGCCGTACGGCTGGAGGTGTTGCGGCTGCGACCGGCAGGTGTCGGTGACGAAGGGACAGCGGGCGGCCAACGCGCAGCCGGTGGCGGCGTCGCCCTCCTCCAGTTCCCGCACCAGCTCGACGGCGGCGGCACCGGAGGTCGGCTCCCCACCGAGGCGCGCGGCGCTGGCCAGCAACGCCCGGGTGTACGGGTGCCGGGGACTGTCGAAGACGACGTCGACCGGTCCTTCCTCGACCACCCGGCCGAGGTAGAGCACCGCGACCCGGTCGGCGAAGCCCCGGACGGTGGCCAGGTCGTGCGAGATGAAGACCGAGGCCCGGTCGGTGTCGGCGGTCACGTCGGCGATCACGGCGAGGATCTGTGCCTGCACGGTGACGTCGAGGGCCGAGGTCGGCTCGTCGAAGACGATCAGATCGGGCTCGCCGACCAGGGCACGGGCGATGCCGACGCGTTGTGCCTGCCCGCCGGAGAGTTCGTGCGGGTACCGCCGCAGGATGGACCGGTCGAGTTCCATCCGGTCCAGTACCGCCGCGACGCGGGCCTGTCGCTGCGCGGCGGAGAGGCCGGCGGCGCGCAGCGGCTCGGCGATGGAGTCGCCGACCCGGCGGCGGGGGCTCAGCGAGCCGATCGGGTCCTGGAAGACGAACTGGGCGCGGGTCCGCAGCCGGCGTAGTGCCCGTCCGCGGGGCGTGGGTCGGCCCGGCTGCCGCACCAGGGACTGCCCGGCGACGCTCACCGTGCCGGAGGTGGGGGCGACCAGCCCCATGATGAGCTTGGCCAGGGTGCTCTTGCCGCAGCCGCTCTCGCCGACCACCCCCAGGGTCTCCCCCGGTGCCAGGCGCAGGCTCACCCCGCGCAACGCGTGGTGACCACCGGAGCCGAACCGGCTGCGGTAGACGACGTGCACGTCGTCGATCTCCAGCACGGCGGGGCCCGGGACGGCCGCGTCACCGGCCACCGGAGCGGGCGTCGGCGACGCGGTGGACCGCTCCGCCGGCTCCACGGCGGGAGCGACCGGTCCGCTCTGCGGGTGGAAACAGGCCAGGGACCACTCGTCGGTCCGACGGCCGGCCATCGGGGTGGCCGGCGGGCGGCGGGTGGTGCAGGTGTCGTCGGCGTGCGCGCAGCGGGCCGCGAACGGGCAGTGCCGCGGCGCGCGTTGCAGCAGCGGCATCGCGCCGGGGGTGGCGACGACCGGTCGACCACCGACGTCCGGTACCGAACGCAGCAGCGCCCGGGTGTACGGGTGCGCCGGTTCGGCGAAGATCTGCCCGGCCGGTCCGGCCTCCACCACGGTGCCGGCGTAGAGCACCACCACCCGGTCGCAGATCTCGGCAATCGAGGCGAGGTCGTGGGAGATCAGCAGGACGCTGCGGCCGTCCACGTCGGCGGCGTGCCGGAACTGGCGCAGGATCTCCCGGGTCAGGGTCACGTCCAGGCCGGTGGTCGGCTCGTCGGCGATCAACAACCCGGGGGCGCAGCCGGTGGCCAGCGAGATCATCACCCGTTGGGCCATGCCCCCGGACAGCTCGTGCGGGTAGGCGTCCAGCCGGCGCTGCGGGCTGCGGATGCCGACCGCCTCGAACAGCTCCCGGGCGGCCTCCCGGGCCCGCCGCGGGGACATCTCCTGGTGGGTGACGAGCCGGTCGCTCAGCTGACGACCGACGGTCCGGGTGGGGCTGAGCGCGCCGCGCGGGTTCTGGAAGCAGATGGCCGCGCCCCGGCCCCGGTGGGCGGCCAGCGCCGCCGGGTCCATCCGCAGCACGTCGGCGTCGCCGAAGCGGACCTGCCCGGTGGCCTGCGCGCCGGTGGGCAGCAGCCCCACCACGGCGCGGGCGACCATGCTCTTGCCGCCGCCGCTCTCCCCCACCAGACCCACCACCTCGCCGGGGCGTACGGCGAAGGTGACGTCGGTGAGCGCGGCGACCTGCCGGTCGGCGCGGTGGATGAGCACGGAGAGGTTCTCGATGGACAGCATGGTCACCGCCGCTTCGCGTTCGCGCGTTCCTGCAGGCCCTCGCCGAGCAGGCTGAAACCCAGCACGGAGACGAACAGGGCCAGGCCGGGCGGCACGCTGGTCCACCATCGGCCACCGACCACGTCCGCGGCACCGAGGCTGATCATGGCGCCCCACTCGGCCTCCGGGATGCTGACGCCCAGGCCGAGGAAGGAGAGCCCGGCCAGGGTGAGCATCGCCCAGCCGCAGTTGAGCGGGGCGATCACCCGGACCGGGGTGAGGCTGTTGGGCAGCAGGTGCCGCCAGAGCACGCCGACCGTGGAGGCGCCGGAGGTCACCGCGGCGTCGACGAACGGCAACTCGCGCTGGGTGCGTACCTCGGCGCGGACCAGTCGCGCGTACGCCGGTGCGTTCACCGCCGCGATGGTGATGATCAGGTTGACGGTGCCGTTGCCGAGCAGGGCGGCCACCGCCAGGGCGAGGATGAAGGTGGGGAACGCCTGGAAGATGTCGACCACCCGCATCAGCACGTCGTCGAGCCAGCCGCCGAGGTAGCCGGCGACCAGGCCGAGCAGCGTGCCGACCAGCACGGCGAGGGCGACGGCGGCCACCGCGATGCCCAGGTCCAGCCGGGCGGCGTAGAGCACCCGGCTCCACACGTCCATGCCGTTGGTGTCGGTACCCAGCGGGTGCGCGCCCCCGGGCGCGGCCAGGGTGGCCGCCGGGTCGATCTCGGTCGCGCCCCACGAACTCAACAGCGGCGCGGCCAGCGCCGCCATCGCGACCACCGCCAGGATGGCCGCACCGGTGATGATCAGTAGTCGGGCGAAGCGGTCGTCGCGGCTGCGGGTCACGCGTGCGGTGGCGCCCGTGGCACCGGCGGCCCTCAGGTCGGCCATCAGATCCTCACTCTCGGGTCGAGAATCGCGTGGACCACATCGGCGATGAGGAAGACCAGCACGTAGCAGAGCGCGATCACCAGGACGGACGCCTGGACCACCGGATAGTCGCGGTAGAGCAGGCCGCGCAACGCCCACTGGCCGAAGCCCTGCCAGGAGTAGACGTACTCGACCAGGACGGTGGAGCCGATGGCGGTGCCGAAGACGAGCGCGGCCAGGGCCGGCAGCCGCACCAGGGTCGAGCGCATCAGGTAGCCGTGGAGCAGGGTCCGCGGCGGCAGTCCGTGCGCCGCTGCCGCCGCGTACGCCTCGGAGTTCAGCACCTCCAACGCGGACGCGCGTACGCTGCGCAGCAGCGGCGCCACCACGCCCACGACCAGGGTGAGTACCGGCAGCACCAGGTGGGCGGCGGCGCTGGAGATCGCCGGGCCGTTCGCGGTGAGCACGGCGTCGACGAGGTCGGCACCGGTGATCGGGGTGAGGTTGGCGTCCGGGTCGACCCGCCCGCTGGGGGCGGGGAACCAGCCCAGCACGCTGTAGCCGAGCAGGACCAGCATCAGACCGAGCCAGAACTCCGGAATGGAGTTGCCGACCAGGGCGAACAGGCGGATGCCGTGGTCGCCGAGGCGGTTGGCCCGCCGGGCCGACCAGACGCCGAGCACGGTGGCCACCACCAGGGCGATGGACACCGCGATGACGACGAGTTCCAGGGTGGGCCCGATCCGTAACGCCATCTCGCCGCCGACGGAGGCACCGCTCTGGATGGACGTGCCGAAGTCTCCGGTGACCAGCCCGCCGAGGTAGTCGAGGAACTGTCGCCACAGCGGCTGGTCCAACCCGAACCGGGCGCGGGCCGCGGCGGCATCCGCCTCGGTGGCGTTCTGCCCGAGGATGCTCCGGATGGGGTCGCCGGGCAGCACCCGGACCAGGAGGAACGTCAGGACGACCACCCCGAGCAGCACCGGGATGAGCTGGAGCAGTCGCCTGACGACGAAACGGAAGATGCGCATGGCGGGGTGTCTGCCCGGGTCTAGGCGGAGGCGGTCAGGTATCGCAGTCGGGCCAGGCCGTCCATGGGTTGCACCCAGCCGGCCACGGCCTCGCGCACCGGCAGGTTGAAGTTGGGCTGGCAGATCACCACCCAGGGCACCTCCGCGGCGAGGATCTGCTGCACCTGCTTCCAGAGCGCGTTGCGGGCCGACTCGTCGACGGTGGTGTGGGACTTCTCGTAGATCTGCTCGATCTCGGCGTTGGTGTAGTTGGAGTAGTTGAGGTTCGCGCCCTTGACGAAGCTGGTGGCGAGCATGTACTCGACGTCGTTGACCCAGAGCTGCCCGGAGGTGAGCTGCAGCGGGATGTTCTTGCGGGTGCGTCGCTCGCCCAGGGTGGCCGGATCCAGCGGGGTCAGCTTGAGGTTGATGCCCACCTTCGCCGCCTCGCTCTGCACCTGCACGGCGATGCGCTGTTGCTCCTCGTTGTCGGCCTCGAAGACGAGTTCCGAGTCGACCGAGCTGCGCCCGGCGGCGGAGAGGGCGGCCTTGGCCTGCTCCAGGTTGTAGGTGTACGGGTAGCCGCTCTCGTCGTACCCGGGCATGTCCAGCGGCACCGGGCTCTTGGTGGGCCGGGCGTCGCCGCCGTACACGTTGCTGATGATCTGCTCGTACGGCACCGCGTACGCCAGGGCCTTGCGGACGTTGACGTTGTCGAACGGCGCCGAGGTGACCGACATCTGGATGGCCACCTGACGGTTGCTGGCCGCCGAGATCACCTTGATCCCGTCGGCCTTGCGCAGGTCCTCGATGTCGCGCTGGCTGACGCCGAGGGCGATGTCGATGTCACCGGCCTGTAGTTGCAGCCGCTGGTTCGCGGCGGCGGGCACCACCGAGATCCGGATCGTCGGCGTCTTGGCCGGGTCGGGACCCGGGTAGCCGGTGTTGGCGGTCAGCTCGATCTCCTGGCCCTGGGTGGCCTTGGTGACGTTGTAGTAGCCGCCGGTCGGGGCGTTCTTGGCGAACCACTCCTTGGCCCAGGGGTCCTCGGCGGTGGCGTGCTTCTTGGCCTCCACCGAGTCGAAGACGTACAACGAGATCGCCTGGATCTGCCGGGTGAGGGCGCTGGGGAACTCCTGGTGGAACTCGACGGTGTACTCGTCGACTACCTTGACCTGGTCGGCGCTGGTCAGCCCGATGGTGCGGTAGATGCCGGCCACGTTGGCCTGCGCGGCGAAGGCGCGGTCCTTGGACCACTTGACGTCGGCCGAGGTCATCTCGTTGCCGCTGGCGAACTTCACCCCGCGACGCAGCTTGAGCGTCCAGACCTTCTGCGCGGCGTCCGGCTCGAAGGACTCGGCGAAGGTCGGGGTGATGTTCTGGGTGTCGAGGATCTGGCTGTCGCCCGCGTTGGTGACGCCGTAGTCGATCATGTAGGGGAAGATGTTCTTGTAGAGCATCAGCGCGGTCAGGTCGAAGCCGACGAAGTCCTGATCCCAGCTGGACAGGTAGCTCGACACCGCGATGCGCAGCGTGCTGGCGGCCGGGCCGCCCGACGCACCGGTGTCCGGCTTCGAGTCGCTGTTCGCGGCGCAGGCGCTGGTGGCGAGCAGGAGCGCGACGCCGCCGCCCAGTTGCAGCACCCCGCGGCGGGAGATGGCGGGCGAGGAGGGGCCCGCACCGGATGAACGTGCCATGAAGTAGTCCTCCTAGAACCACGAGGCAGACGGCCCGCGCAGCGGGTCCACTCGTGTTCTATCGGATTAAGTGGCAGTGAACAAGACCCCCGAACTTGTTCACTGGTGAACCGACACGATCGGCACCAGCACCCGTCCAATCAGCCGATGCGCCGCGACACAAGTGTTCACACGGGTTCACACAGCCGAAAAGATCGGCCGCTGCGGACGACGGCGGCGGTACGGCACGCGGGCCTGGCCCCGCGCCACGGGGCCAGCCGTCGATCGCGGAACACCGGCGTCCGGGTGGCGCCCGCCCGGGGGCAGACAGCACGCCGCGGCGACCACCGTCGGGCGCGCTCGATCCGTGAGCGCGCTACCGAGGCGGTCGCCGCGGCGGGCCGGATCCCGGCCGGCGTAGCGGGGGCTACCACCGACCGGGGATCACCGGTATCAGGGCTTGGTCTCGAAGGTGGGTTGGGTGGACGGCTCCCAGATCTGCGGGCTGGCGGCCACCGCCTCCTTGAGGGTGGCGTACCTGGGCTGGTCGGTCTTCTGGCCGAGCACCGCCCGGACGGCGAACTGGGCCACCCGCTCCTGCATCAGGGCGACGTTGCCCGGCCCGAAGGCGACCTCGGAGTGCGGGCCACGGACGAAGAGCAGCTCCTTGTCACCCTTGACCCGCAGGTAGGCGTTGAAGGTGGGGAACGGCCCCTGGATGCCGTCGAACAGGCCCTTGCCGAAGAACACCGCCGGCCACGAGCCGATCCCGGCCAACGGCTCCGAGGTGCCGCCCAGGCCGACGGTGTGGTTCACCTTGCGCCGCGCGGCCTCGGCCAGCCCCGGGTTGACCACCGGGAAGCCCGCCATCAGCACCGCACCCTTGACGTTGTGACCCCACGGCTTGTGGCAGGCGCGTCCGGGGGTGTCCAGCTCACACCACTTGTTGAAGTTGGCGTTCATCGCCCACTGGGTGGCCGCCGAACCCTGGCTGGGGCCGCCGAGGATGATCGGCAGCTTCTTCATGTTGTTCGGCACCAACGCGCGGACGGCGGCCTTGCCGGTGAGCTGCTTGCCGTTCGCGCCGACGATACGCACGCCGTCACCGGTGTCCAGGGCGTCGACCGCCCGCAGCATGTCCAGGCCCTGTTGCAGGATGTTGTCGCCGGAGATGCCACCGGAGATGCCGTGCCCACGCTTGTCGAAGGTGAGCACGTCGAAGCCGGCCTGGTTGAGCTTGTAGAGGTACTGCCGCCAGTGCCGGCCCGCCCACTGCTCGGTGCCGCGCGACGGGTAGGTCACGTTCTCGAACCTGCCGGTGCTCTCCGAGCGCACGTACAGCGGATCGCGGGGATCCTGGACCGTGGTGGTCTCCACCGAACGACCGCCGACGAAGATCGCCAGGGACTGGACCCGCCGACCGTTGGGCTGCTGCACGCCGGCGCCGCGCAGGTACCAGCCGCGCAGCTTCACCGGTGCGGTGATGCCCCGCTTGAGCCGCTCGTACGGTTCCGCCGGGACGGCGAACTCGAAGGTGTAGCTGTTCTTGTCCGCCGCGGCGATGCCCTCGTGGTAGGGCGCCTGGCCAAAGAAGGCCGGTCGGCGGATGTCCCGCAGGTCGACGTTGGGCGCGTGCGGATCGATCTTCCCCTGCGGGACCAGGGATCCGGTCAACCGGAACTGCGGGGGGTTGTAGTTCTGGGCGTTGGTGATCGCGGCGCACGGCGGCGCCGCCTCGCAGTTGGCCAGCATGTCCCGCAGGACCTGGTCGGAGAAGGCGTCGACCCGGTAGTCGCCCTGGTAGCCGGCCGGTTCGAGGGGCACCTGGGTGAACGGCACGCAGGTGACACCCAGGATGTCGTCGGGAACGAGGTAGCCGGGCAGCGTGGCGTTCGCGTCGATCCCGACGGGTGCGGTGCAGTCCGTCGGTGGCACCTGCTGGGCCTCACTGGGGAGCGCGAGCGGTGGGGTGGGCTTCGGCTTGGGGGCCGCCGCGGCCCCGCCGGTGGTCAGGACCGCCGCGGCCGTGAGGCCGGCCGCGAGCGGTGTCCACCAGGCCTTCCTGCGGCTGATCTGCAACATCGTCTGTTTCCCTTCGGTGGTGGGGTGGCGCCGCGGCGGGACACCGTTGCGCAGGGGGTTTGCGCGGGGTGCCGCCACGGCTGGACCACGCCGGCAGGCTAAACCGGTTTAGCCTGCCGGCGCTAGCCCCGATTTCCACCGAGACCCGAAGAGCGGACGATCGCTACGGCTTACGGCCCACCGCGCAGTACTGGTCGATCTCCCCCGGCAGCCGATCCGCCACCTCGGGACGCCAACGGGTGACCGGCACGATCGACGGAGTCGTCCCGCCCCAGCGCCTCCGATCCGATGTCGACCGATGTCGATCAGTCTCGGCAAGCTT
>NZ_QXEC01000033.1 GCF_003583405.1 Micromonospora radicis | reverse complement strand
ATCGTCGCCGCCCTCCGCCCCCTCCTCCCCCCCCACCCCCACCCCCACTCCCACTCCCCCTCCTCCCTCCACCCCCACCCTCCTGACCCCTTCCCCACCGACTCACCCCGTTGATCATGAGGTTTGCGGCAGTTTGGGAGATCCACTTCGCCGTCAACCTCATGATCGACGCGACGCGGCGCGGTGCGGCGCGATGGGTGCGGCGCGATGAGTGCGGCGCGATGGGTGCGGCGCGATGGGTGGGGTGGGGGTTAGGGGCGGGGTTAGGGGCGGGGGTTGATGGCTTGGCGGACTATCCAGGGGATGTACGCCGGATCGAGAGTGTCCTGCCAGGTGAAGCGGAGGATCGTCCAACCGGCGTTGGCCAGGAGATTCTGTCGGCGGCGGTCGGCGAAGATCGCCTCCGGCGCGCTGTGCGGGCCGCGGCCGTCCGCCTCCGCGATCACTCTGGGGCCACGCCAGCCCAGGTCGCCGATGCCGAGCAGGTAACCGTCGTCGTCGCGTACCTCTAGTTGCAGTACGTCCGGTGGCACCCGGCCGTCGACGCAGCGAAGTCTGGTGCGGGTCTCAAGCGGCGACTGGGCTCGACCATCCGCCTGGGTGAGGTAACCGCGCGCCGCCACCGCTCCCCGCCGACGCCGGATCCGGCGCGCGATGGTCGCCAGATCGTCCTCGCCGAGTAGGCCTCGGTTCAGCGCCGAGTCGAGCATCGAGACGGCGGGGTAGCGCCCGGCGCGCAGGATGACGTCGCTGACTGTGGAGATGGCATCGGTGGTTGCCAACCCGCCCAGGCTGACCAGTGACTCCGCCGCGTACTCCAGTTGGTGCAGTACGACCTGGGGTTGCCCGACCCGGGCTCGCTTGGCGGCCGTGCCGGGTAGGCCGACATGGATCTCGTCGGACGAGGGCAGGCCGGCAATGCCGTGGAGTTCGGCGGCGGTTCCGAGGACCGCGAACGCGGCCGGGCCCAGCGACAGTAGTGCGGCCCGGACCTGCTGGCGTCGGGACGGCTGCACCGCAGAGACGGGCTGCGGTAGGTAGACGGCCCGGGCGAGTGACTGCCAGCGCCCGAAGGCGACGAGATTGTCCACCTCGTGACGGGTGAACCCGTTCGTCAGCGCCTGCTCGCGGCGCACGAGCCCATCCTGCCGTCCGGCTATCCGGCGAATCCGCCACTCTCGATCCACCCCCCAACCCTGCCCACGCCGCCGTCCCTACCGCAGCCCCTGTGGACAACCTCCGCCCCGCCTGTGGACAACTCGGCTCCTCGCCGCGTTGATCATGAAGTTGGCGGCAGCTGGGGAGATCCACTTCGCCGCCAACCTCATGATCAACGCGCCTAACGCGGGGAGGGGGGGAGGGGGGGAGGGGGGTGTGGCCACCTTCTAGTGTTTCTGGTCCTGGTCGGGGTGGGCGAAGTTGAGGTGCTCGGGCGGAAGCGGGAAGGTGACGTCGTCCCCGAAGGGGGAGGGTGCCGCCGCGCGGTCGAAGGTGAGCTCCGTCAGGGGAAGCTTGCCGCTCGCGTCGACCGCGGGGGCGGTCGGGTGCGGCACCTCGCGGTGCCAGTTGACGCCCTGCTGGGCCTGGGTCTCCGCGGCGGGATCGTGTGAGCCGCCCGCGTGCGAGTGCAGACCGCCACCCGCCGCGTTGGAGCGCACGGCGCCCGGGGAGTGTTCGCTGGTCACGCTGGTCTGAGGCACCTGACCCCTCCGGAAGATTTTGCTACCGAGCCATACAAGTGGATCGTACCTGCGGTCGACGACCCGCTCCTTCATGGGGATGATCCCGTTGTCGGTGATCTTGATGTGCTCGGGGCAGACCTCGGTGCAGCACTTGGTGATGTTGCAGAAGCCGAGGCCCTGTTCCGACTGCGCGTACTCCTTGCGGTCGGTCTTGGCATCGAGGGGATGCATGTCCAGTTCTGCGGCCCGGATGAAGTATCGCGGCCCGGAGAACGCCGGCTTGTTCTCGTCGTGGTCGCGGATCACGTGGCAGACGTTCTGGCACAGGAAGCACTCGATGCACTTGCGGAACTCCTGCGAGCGTTCCACGTCGACCTGCTGCATCCGGTAGTCGCCGGGGGCGAGGTCGGCCGGGGGAGCGAAGGCCGGCGTCTCCCGTGCCTTCTCGTAGTTGAACGAGACGTCGGTGACCAGGTCCCGGATGACCGGGAAGGTCCGCAGCGGGGTCACCGTGACCGTCTCGTCCTCTTCGAACGTCGACATCCGGGTCATGCAGCCGAGCTTGGGCATCCCGTTGATCTCCATGGAGCAGGAGCCGCACTTGCCGGCCTTGCAGTTCCACCGGCAGGCCAGGTCGGGCGCGTCGGTGGCCTGCAGGCGGTGGATCACGTCGAGGACCACCTCCCCCTCGTTCACCTCGACGGCGTAGTCCGTCAGCTCGCCTCCGTCGGCGTCACCCCGCCAGATCCGGAAGTTGCGCTTCGTACCCATCAGTGGGTCTCCTTCCCGGCGGCATCGGCGGCATCGGCGGCGGCGAGGGCGTCGAACTCGGCGAGTTCCTCGTCGGTGAGGTACTTGGCCAGCTCGGCGCGGTCGAAGAGGCCGAGCAGTTCGGTACGCATCTTCGGCAGCGGCTTGCGGTCCAGCCGGACGGTGTCGCCCTCCAGCGAGCAGACCAGGTTGAGCCGCCGCCACTGCGGATCCATCGTGGGGTAGTCCTCGCGGGTGTGCCCGCCACGCGACTCGCGTCGCTCCAGTGCCGCCTTCGCGGTGCACTCCGAGACGACCAGCATGTTGCGCAGGTCCAACGCGAGGTGCCAGCCCGGGTTGTAGCGGCGGCCACCGGCCGCGCTGACCTTCGCCACCCGCTCGCGCAGCTCGGCCAGCCGGACCAGCGCGTCCGCCAACTCGGCCTCCCGCCGGATGATGCCGACTAAATCCCCCATCACCGCCTGGAGGTCCTGCTGCAGGGTGTACGGGTTCTCGCCGGTGTCCCGCTGCAGCGGCGCCAACGCGGTCTCCACCGCGGTCTCCACCGCGGCCACCTCCACCCGGGGCCGGGCGGCGAGCTGGTCGACGTAGCCGGCCGCGTGGCCGCCCGCCCGCTTGCCGAAGACCAGCAGGTCGGACAGGGAGTTGCCGCCCAGACGGTTGGAGCCGTGCATGCCGCCGGAGACCTCACCGGCGGCGAACAGGCCCCGCACCGAGCCGTACGCGGCGCCGCTGTCCGGGTCGACCTCGATGCCGCCCATCACGTAGTGGCAGGTCGGACCGACCTCCATCGGCTCCTTGGTGATGTCGACGTCGGCCAGGCCCTTGAACTGGTGGTGCATCGACGGCAGCCGGCGGCGGATCTCCTCGGCCGGCAGCCGGGAGGCGATGTCCAGGTAGACGCCGCCGGCCGGCGTACCCCGACCGGCCTTGACCTCGCTGTTGATCGCGCGGGCGACCTCGTCGCGGGGCAGCAGCTCCGGCGGACGCCGGTTGTTGTCCGGGTCGGTGTACCAGCGGTCCGCCTCCTCGGGCGTCTCCGCGTACTGCTTGCGGAAGACGTCGGGGACGTAGTCGAACATGAACCGCTTGCCCTCGGAGTTCTTCAGGATGCCACCGTCACCGCGTACCGACTCGGTGACCAGGATGCCCTTGACCGAGACCGGCCAGACCATGCCGGTGGGGTGGAACTGGAGGAACTCCATGTTGATCAGATTCGCTCCGGCGCGCAGCGCCAGCGCGTGACCGTCCCCGGTGTACTCCCACGAGTTCGAGGTGACCTTGTAGGAACGGCCGACCCCACCGGTGGCCAGCACCACGGCCGGCGCCTCGAAGAGGACGAACTCGCCGGACTCCCGGTAGTAACCGAACGCGCCGGCGACCCGGTCGCCGTCGAGCAGCAGCTCGGTGATGGTGGTCTCGGCGAAGACCTTGATCCGGGCGTCGTACGAGCCGTGGTCGCGCTTGTCCTCCTGCTGCAACGAGACGATCTTCTGCTGGAGGGTACGGATCAGCTCCAGGCCGGTCCGGTCACCGACGTGGGCCAGTCGGGGGTACTCGTGGCCGCCGAAGTTGCGCTGCGAGATCTTGCCGTCCTTCGTCCGGTCGAACAGCGCGCCGTACGTCTCCAGCTCCCAGATCCGCTGCGGTGACTCCTTCGCGTGCAGCTCGGCCATCCGGAAGTTGTTCAGGAACTTGCCGCCGCGCATGGTGTCGCGGAAGTGGACCTGCCAGCTGTCCCGGCTGTTCACGTTCCCCATGGCCGCGGCGGCGCCGCCCTCGGCCATCACCGTGTGCGCCTTGCCGAACAGCGACTTGGAGATGATCGCGGTCTTCTTGCCGGCCAGCCGGGCCTCGATCGCCGCGCGCAGGCCGGCGCCGCCGGCCCCGATCACGACGACGTCGTAGTGGTGTCGTTCGATGCGAGTGGTAGCGCTCGTGTCGCGGTGTGAGTCGTTCGTCATGTCAGCGGGGCCCTTAGTTGATGAACCGCAGGTCGGAGATCCACCCGGCGGCGACGGACATGACGTAGAAGTCGGTGAGCGCCAAGGTGCCGAGCGTGATCCAGGCGAGCTGCATGTGCCGGACGTTCAGCCAGGAGACGTAGCCCCAGGCCCGGTACCGGACCGGATGCTTGGAGAAGTGCTTCAGTCGCCCGCCGATGATGTGCCGGCAGGAGTGGCAGGAGATGGTGTACGCCCAGAGCATCACCACGTTGCCGACCAGGATCAGGTTGCCCAGGCCGAACCCGAAGCCCTCGGGGCTGCGGAAGGCGGCGATCGCGTCCCAGGTGTTGATCAGCGAGATGATCGCGGCGAAGTAGAAGAAGTACCGGTGCGAGTTCTGCACGATCAGCGGGAACCGGGTCTCACCACCGTAGGAGGCGTGACCGTCCGGCACCGCGCAGGCCGGCGGCGAGAGCCAGAACGACCGGTAGTACGCCTTGCGGTAGTAGTAGCACGTCAGCCGGAACAGCAGCAGGAACGGCAGGGTGAACGCGGCGTCGGGAACGATCCACCAGCCGGGCAGGTACTGCCCGAAGTGCGACGCCTCCGGGATGCACCGGTCGGTCACGCACGGGGAGTAGAACGGGGTGAGGTAGTGGTACTCCTCGACCCAGTACCACTTGTGCATGAAGACCCGGACCGTCGCGTACGTGATCCACGCGCCGAGCCCGATGACGGTGATCAGCGGGGCGAGCCACCAGCGGTCCGTACGCAACGTCTTCGCCGCGATGGCGGCACGTGCCCGCGCCCCCCGCGGTTTCGGTCTCGTTGCCGATGATGTCATTCGCGTCGTCTCCCTGACGGGGCCCTGTCACGGGCGGCGGAACACTTCCGGTCGGCAGGCGGACCGGTCATCCCGCGCCCACGTGCCACGTCATGCGCACACCAACGACCGCACCCGGCGTACCGGAGCAGCTAAGTGACACACGTTACGCCGATCTAGGCGGGCCGTCCGCGCAAGGCAGTGTCCCGTGTGTCCCGACCTTTGGAAAGCCTTTCGCCATGATCAATATGCGAGCGTCCGAAAAAGATCGACGAGCGGCGTAGCCGAGGTCATCCGGACGCGCCGCCGGTGAAGTTCCAGGAGGCCAGTCGCAGCGAAGGCGCATCCCACCAGACACCGTCGAGACCATCCGGCTGGCGGGCCGTCCGCCGGCCCACCTCCAGCACCGACCCCGGCCCGAGCGCCCGCGGGTACGACTCGGTGAACCGCAGGTCGCGCACCGCCCGGGTGATCCGGCCGTCCTCGACCAGCCACACCCCGTTGCGGGTCAGGCCGGTGATCACCAGGCTCTTCGGTTCCAGTACCCGGGTGTACCAGAAGTCACTGACCAGCAGACCTCGCCCCATCCGGGACACCAGTGCGGCGGTGTCCGCGTCGGCCGCCGCGCCGTACGGGCTCACCGTCGGTGTGCTCGCCGTCGGGTTCGCCGCCCCGGCCGGGGCGAGGCGCAGGTGGTGCGGGACCGGGCCGAAGGTGCTGCTGCCGACCCCGGCGTGACCGGTCGACTCGGCACCCGTCGCGGCGGCGCTGCGCCGGTCGTGCGCGACGGCCCGGGTGGTGCCCGCGTCCACCAGGGTCAGCGCGCGGGTCGGCGTGCCCTCCAGGTCGAACGGCAACCCGGCACCGCGCAACGGGTCGTCGACCAGGGTCACCGCCGGGTCGAGCTGGGCCACGCCGGGCACGGCGAAGGACTGCCGCTCGGCGTACCGCTTGCCGTTGAAGCCGTACCAGGCCAGGTTCTGTAGCAGGTCGGCCACGGCTGCCGGTTCCAGGACCACCGGGTACCGGCCCGGTGGCAGCTCCACCGGGTCGGCCGCCGCCCGGGCCTTCGCCGCGGCCCGCCGGCCCAACGCCGCACCGTCGAGGTCGGCCAGCCGGTCGACACTGTGCCGGGCGGTGCCGTCGACACCCCCGGCCCGCGCGATCCCGTCCATCGCCGCCTCGGCAGTGCGGCCCCGCGCGGCGTGTCCGGCCGAGTTCGCGAAGGCCGCCGTGCGTACCGCGGTGCGGCAGTAGCCGGCGGTCGTCAGCCCGTCGGCCGCGTCGACGAACGCCCGCACCAGCGCGGCCCGGTCGGCCGGCTCGGCGTACGCGATGCCCGCGTCCCACTCCGCCGAGGGCGCCACCGGCGCGGGCGGGGCCAGCCCCGGCCAGGCCGGGTCCGGCGGCGTGATCCGTGCCGCGACCAGTACCCGTTCCACCAGCGTACGCAGGCCGTCGGCGGTCGCCGTGCTGGCGCTGCCGGCGGCCGTGCGGCCCTCCACGTGCAGCCGTAGCCGGACCTCCACGGCGGACTCGGCGACGTTCTGGTGGATGGCGGAGTTGGCGAACCGGGTCAACGCCAGCTCCGCCCGGCCCACCGTCACCTCGGCCTGCGCGTCCGGCCCGGCCAGCCCGGCGACCAGCTCCACCACCCGACCGGCGAGGTCCAGCTCGGACGCGCTCACGGTGCCACCCTGGTTCGCGGCTGCGGGGCTCGCAGGATCGGCTCACTCCTCGCGCTCACGGTGCCACCCTGGTTCGCGGCTGCGGGGCTCGCAGGATCGGCTCACTCCTCGCGCTCACGCACGTACCCCCAGTCGGACGTTGCGGAACCGGGCCGGCGCGGCCGGGTGGCCGGTGTGCCCGACCTGACCCGGCTGGCCCTTGCCGCAGTTCGGGGTGCCCCAGGAGACGATCTCGGAGGAGAGCATGTCCATCGAGCGCCAGAACAGCGGGCCGATACCGGTGTACGTCGGGTTGCGCAGCATCCGTACTCGTCGGCCGTTGCGGATCTCCCACCCGATCTCGCAGCCGAACTGGAAGTTCAGCCGCTTGTCGTCGATGGACCAGGACCGGTTGACGTCCATCAGCACCCCGTTGTCGGTGGCGGCGACGATCTCCTCCAGCGTGTGCGGGCCCGGCTCCAGGCCGACGTTTGTCATCCGGACCATCGGCAGCCGCGCCCACCCGTCGGCGCGTACGCTGCCGCCGTGGTCGAGGCCGGCCACGGCGGCCGAGTCCCGCCCGGCCAGCACGCCCACCCACCGCCCGTCGCGTACCGCGTGGCGTTTGACCGCCGGTGAGCCCTCGTCGTCGTAGCCGAAGCTGCCCAGCGCGCCGGGGATGGTCGGGTCGATGGTGATGTTCATCAGGTCGGAGCCGTAGCGCAGCGAGCCGAGCTGGGCCAGGTCCAGCCACGAGGTACCGGCGAAGGCGGCCTCCCAGCCGAGGATGCGGTCCAGCTCGATGGCGTGCCCGACCGACTCGTGGATCTGCAGGGCCAGTTGCTCGCCGCCGAGGATCAGGTCCGTCTCGCCGGTCGGGCAGAGCGGCGCGGTGAGCAGTTCCCGCGACTCCTCGGCGATGCGGGCCGCGTGCGCGGTCAGCTCCAGGGACTCCACCAGCTCCCAGCCGGTGGTGCCGTACTGGCCGCGGTAGCTCGGCCAGGATCGTCGTTGCGTCTCGCCATCGCCGATCGAGGTGGCCGCGATGCCGGCGCCGCACTCGCGGATGTGCTGGTCGATCCGGTGTCCCTCGCTGGACACGAACCACTTCGCGGTGTCCCAGACCTGGTAGAGGCCCTCGGCGAGATCGGCGCCGTGCCCGGCCATCGTCGCGGTGGCGGCCACCAGCAGGTCACCCTTGACGGCCAGGGAGACCCCGAGCGGGTCCACCTCGCAGGGCGACGACCAGCTCGCGACGACCGGGTCGACCGGCACCAGGTCGACCTGCGGGCCCGGCACCAGAGCACTCGCCGCGGCGGTCCGCGCGGCCCGGTGACCGGCGTCGCGGGCAGCCCGGTCGGACAGCTCCGGTACGGCGTGGAACCCCCAACTCGAACCGACCAGCGCGCGTACGCCCAGCCCGACGCTCTCGTCCTGGGTCAGCGCCTCGACCTCGCCGTTGCGGGCGGACATCGACTCGTAGCGGCGGTGCATCACCCGGGCGTCGGCATACCGGGCCCCGGTGTCCAGGGCGGCCTGCACCGCGGCGGCCGCCGCGTCGAACTCGCTCATGCATAGACCCTAGGCGAGCGCACCGACAGCCGTCAGGGGACGAGATCGTCCGGTCGGATGGTGGCCCGCACGGGTGACGCCAGCTGTAACGTCTCGCCGCGCCTGGCCGACCGATGCTCGACGTAGGGCACCGCCACGGTCATGGTCACCTCCACCCGTACCGCCGGATCCTGCCGTGATGGCTCTTCATGGTCGCACCAGTCGTGCCGGTGGGTGGGGTGGAAGGTGGTTGAGCGAGTCGCCCTCGTTCGGCAGCGCAGGGGTGCTTCGACCCCCGCGTAGCTTTGTTCCTGGTTTCACGTTTCTGCTGTAGTTTCCCTTCCTCGGGGCGCCGGAGGGAGGCATCGTGGACCCTTACCTGCGAGTGGACGACCTGCGGGTCGGCTTCACCACCCCGGCCGGGGTGGTGCGTGCCGTCGACGGCGTCTCGTTCGCGGTGCACCCCGGGCGCACGCTCGCGGTGGTCGGCGAGTCCGGCTCGGGCAAGAGCGTCACCTCGCTGGCCATCCTCGGCCTGCACGATCCCCGACGGGCCACCGTCACCGGTGAGATAACCCTCGGCGGGCGCCCGCTGCTCGGCCGGCCGGAGCGCGAGCTTCGTCGGCTGCGCGGCCGGGACATGGCGATGATCTTCCAGGATCCGCTGTCGGCGCTGCACCCGTACTATCCGGTCGGCCGACAGGTCGCCGAGGCGTACCGGGTGCATCATCCCCGGGCCGGCCGGGCCGCGACCCGCCGACGGGTGGTCGAGATGCTCGGCCGGGTGGGGATCCCGCAGCCGGCGCGGCGCTACGACGACTATCCCCACCAGTTCTCCGGTGGCATGCGGCAGCGGGTGATGATCGCGATGGCCCTGGTGAACGACCCGGACCTGCTGATCGCCGACGAGCCGACCACCGCGCTGGACGTCACCGTGCAGGCGCAGATCCTGGCCCTGCTGGCCGACCTGCAGGCCGAGTTCGGCACCGCGATCGTCCTGGTCAGCCACGACCTCGGGGTGGTCGGCCAGGTGGCCGACGAGGTGCTGGTGATGTACGCCGGCCGGGTGGTGGAGCAGGGCGGCGCCGAGTCGGTGCTGCGTCGTCCGCAGCACCCGTACACCTGGGGGTTGTTGTCCAGCGTGCCGTCGTTGCGCGGTGACCCGGAGGTGGACCTCAGACCGATCCCCGGCCACCCGCCGAGCCTGGTCGAGGTGCCGAGCGGGTGCGCCTTCCACCCGCGCTGCCGCTACCCGCAGTACGCCGGCGGCCGGTGTCCGACCGAACGCCCCGAACTGCGCCCGGCCGGTACGCCCGGGCAGCGGGCGGCCTGCCACCTGCCCGGCGAGGAACGGGCCCGGCGCTACGCCGAGGACGTCGCCCGGGTGGGAGTGGCCCGATGAGGGCGGACGAGGGCCACGACGACGAGCCGCTGTTGCGGGTCCGCGGGCTGACCAAGCACTTCGCGGCGCGCGGTGGGCTGGTGCGGGCGGTGGACGGGCTGGACCTCGACCTGCGGGCGGGGGAGACGCTCGGCCTGGTCGGCGAGTCCGGCTGCGGCAAGAGCACCACCGGCCGGATGCTGGTGCGGCTGCTCGAACCGACCGGGGGACGGATCGAGTTCGCCGGGCGGGACATCACCCACGCCGGGCGACGGGCACTACGTCCACTCCGACCGCAACTACAGATCATCTTCCAGGATCCGTACGCGTCGCTGAATCCTCGGCACACCGTCGGCCGGATCATCGCGATGCCGTTGCGGGTCAACGGGATCACCCCGGTCGGCGGCATCCGGGCCCGGGTACGCGAGTTGATGGAGTTGGTCGGCCTGAACCCGGAGCACCACGACCGGTACCCGCACGAGTTCTCCGGCGGTCAGCGGCAACGCGTCGGCATCGCCCGGGCCCTGGCGCCCGGGCCGCGGTTGGTGGTGGCGGACGAGCCGGTCTCCGCCCTGGACGTGTCCATCCAGGCGCAGGTGGTCAACCTGCTGCGCGGCCTGCAACGCGAACTCGGCCTGGCGTTCCTGTTCATCGCGCACGACCTGGCCGTGGTCCGGCACCTCTGCCAACGGGTGGCGGTGATGTACCTGGGCCGGATTGTGGAGATCGGCGACCGGGCGGAGGTCTACCGGAACCCGCGACACCCGTACACCCGCGCGCTGCTGTCGGCCGTACCGGACGTGACCAGGCTCGGTCCGGCCGGCCGGATCCGGCTCACCGGTGACGTGTCCAGCGCGCTGGACCCGCCTTCGGGCTGTCGCTTCCGGACCCGTTGCCCGAACGCGCGCGACCGGTGTGCCGTCGAGGAACCGGCCCTCGTCCAGCCCGACGACGGCGCGGCGGCGGTCGCCTGTCACTTCCCCCAGGCGGGACCGCTGGATCCGGAGCACGGCGCGTGAGGGTGGTCGGCCGCTCGCCCGGGCAGCTCGCCTGGCGGCGGCTGTACCGCGACCGCACCGCCCAGGTCAGCGGCGCGATGCTGGTGCTGTTCGTACTGCTGGCCCTCGCCGCGCCACTGATCGAGCTGGCGTACGGGATCGGGCCGCGGGACCAGTTCCAGGACCGGCTGGACGCGTCCGGTATGCCGCTCGGCTACGCCGGTGGGGTCTCCGGCGACCACTTCTTCGGGCTGGAGCCCGGACTCGGGCGGGACGTCTTCATCCGCTTGGTGTACGGCCTGCGTACCTCGTTGTTCATCGCCCTCACGGCGGCGGTGCTCAGCACCGTGCTCGGGGTGGTGCTCGGTGCGCTGGCCGGATACCTCGGCGGCTGGCTCGACGCGGTGCTCAGCTGGGTCACCGACCTGACGCTGGCCATGCCCTTCCTGGTCATCGCGCTCGCCCTGACCCCGACGGTGACCCTGCGCTTCTACGGGCCGCGGGACGCGGTGCCGGCGGCCTTCGGAGTCGGCGTGTTGATCGCGGTCTTCGCCCTGTTCGGCTGGACGGGTACCGCCCGGCTGGTCCGTGGCCAGGTGCTCGGCCTTCGGGAACGGGAGTTCGTGGCGGCGGCCCGGGCCAGCGGCGCCGGCCTTGGTCACATGCTGTTCCGGCAGTTGTTGCCGAACCTCTGGGCGCCAATCCTGGTCTCCTTCTCGCTGGCGGTGCCACAGTTCGTCACCGGCGAGGCGGCGCTGTCCTTCATCGGTGTCGGGCTGACCGAGGAGACCCCCAGCTTCGGCCGGATGATCTACCAGAGCCTGGACTACCTACAGACCGATCCGGCGTTCGTCTTCTTCCCCGGCGTCACGATCTTCGCGCTGGTGTGCGCGTTCAACCTGTTCGGGGACGCGCTGCGCGACGCCCTCGACCCCCGCTCGTCGAGGTAGCCGACATGGTGCGTTTCCTGGTGCAGCGGATCCTCTCCGCGGTGCTCACCCTCTTCGCGGTGAGCGTGCTGACCTTCCTGATGTTCTTCGCCCTGCCCCGTGACCCGGTCAGCGGCATGTGCCCGAAGAACTGCAACCCGGAGCGGTTGGCGCGGGTACGTCAGGAACTGGGGCTGCGCGACCCGCTGGTCAGCCAGTACGCCGGCTACCTCAAGGGCATCTTCACCGGCCGGGAGCTGGGCACCGCCCAGGGCGGTCGGTGCGACGCGCCCTGCCTGGGCTGGTCGTACGTGAACAACGAGGCGGTCACCGACACCCTCGCCCGGGTGCTGCCGGTGACCCTGAGCATCGTCGTGCCGGCGGCCGTGCTGTGGCTGCTGCTCGGCGTGGGCCTGGGCCTGGTCTCCGCGTTGCGGCGGGGCAGTTGGCTGGACCGGGCAGCGATCGGCTTCTCGCTGACCGGTGCCTCGTTGCAGCTCTACTTCGTCGGCGCGGTGCTGATGCTGGTCTTCGTCTACACGCTGCGCTGGTTGCCGGTGCCCGGCTACACCCCGTTGGCCGAGCATCCGGTGCGCTGGGCGGGCGGTCTGGTGCTCGCCTGGTGCTCGTTGGCGTTGCTCTTCTCCGCGAGCTACGCCCGGCTGTTCCGGGCCCAACTGCTGGAGACGCTGAGCGAGGACTTCATCCGTACCGCGCGGGCCAAGGGCCTGGGCCGGGCACGGGTGTACGGGCGACACGCGCTGCGCGCGGCGATCACGCCCGTGGTCACCGTCGCCGGCCTGGACGTGGGTGCGGCGCTCGGCGGCACGGTGATCACCGAGACGACCTTCGGCATCCAGGGACTCGGTCGGACGGCCGTCGACGCGGTACGCGCCGGTGACCTGCCGACCATCATGGGCACGGTGTTGATCGCCGCCGTCTTCGTGGTGCTGGCGAATCTGCTGGTGGACGTTCTCTACGCGGCTGTCGATCCGCGGGTCCGGCTCGGTTGAGCGCCACGATCGTCGGAGGGCTCCGGTAGAAACTTGCCGGTAACTGCCTGGATCACTGAGGAGGTAGCGGATGAGACCACGCGTGGTGGCCGGTGCGGGTACCGCGGTCGCACTGGTGGCGGCCCTCGGCGCGTGCACGGAGAACTCCGGCGAGGGCGCCACCGTGGACACCGGTCGGCAGCACACCGGGGTCATCGCCACCGACCCACGGGACTCGGCCGGGCCGGCACCCGAGGTGCCCGGTGCGCAGGCCGGCGGCACCTTCACCATCATCCGGGAGACCCCGATCGCGCACCTGGATCCGCAGCGGACGTACTCGTTCGTCGGCCTGATGGCCACGCCGCTGTTCGCGCGCTTCCTGACCACCTGGAAGGACGACGGCAAGGGCAACCTGGTGCTGGTCGGAGACCTCGCCGAGACGCCGGGCACCGACGTCGACGACGACTGCCGGGTCTGGGAGTTCAAGATCAAGGATGGGGTGAAGTTCGAGGACGGCCGCCCGATCACCGCCCGGGAGATCGGCTACGGCATCGCCCGCTCGTTCGACCCGGACCTTGCCGGTGGCCCCACCTACCTTCAGGAGTGGCTCGCCGACACCCCCCAGTACGACACCGCGTGGGACTTCCGGGCCAACCGGAACACGCTGCCACCCGGCCTGACCACACCGGACGAGCGGACCCTGCGCTTCGAGTTCGCCCGGCCGCGCTGTGACCTGCCGTTCGCGGTGTCCCTGCCGAGCACCGCGCCCCTGCCGCCCGATCGGGACACCGGGCTCAACCTCGGCAACGCACCCTTCTCGTCCGGCCCGTACAAGGTCACCCGCTACCAGGCGGGCGTCGAGGTGGTGCTGGAGCGCAACGAGCACTGGGACGCCGCCACCGATCCGGTCCGCCACCAGTACCCGGACCGGTTCGTGTGGACCTTCGGCCCGACCCCGGACGCCGCGGCCAACCGGGTGATCGCCGACAACGGCGCCGACCAGCGCGCGCTGTCCTGGAACTACGTGCCCGCCTCGCTGGTGGCCCGGGTCGCTGGCGACCCGGGGCTGCGCTCCCGGACGATCCTCTCCCCGACGCCGAGCGCGAACCATCTGATCATCAACAACCGGCGGGTCACCGACCTGCGGGTGCGTCGGGCGCTCAACTACGCCGTCGACCGGGAGGGTCTGATCAAGGTGCTCGGCGGGCCGAACGTGGCGGCGCCGATGACCACCCTGATGCCGCCGGCCACGATCGGCTTCCAGGCGTACGACGCCTATCCGGCAGGGCCGAACGGCGATCCGGAGAAGGCGCGGGAACTGCTCGCCGGGCAGACCCCGGAACTGGTCCTCGGCGCGGCGGACAACTCGGTCGAGCAGCAGGTCGTGACGCAGCTCAAGGGCAACCTGGAACGCGCCGGTTTCAAGATCACGGTGCGCAACATCCCGGTCGGCGCCAAGTTCGACGAGATCAAGAAGCGGGACAACCCCTGGGACCTGTACCTCAGCTCCTGGGCCGCGGACTGGCCGAGCGGCGCGTCGATCCTGCCGGTCCTCTACGACGGGCGCGGCATCAGGGCCGCGGGCAACAGCAACGAGGCGTACTTCCACCATCCGGCGGTCGACGCCGAGTTCGACCGGATCCTCGCCCTGCCCCCGGGTGCGCAGGGGCCCGAGTGGGCCCGGCTCGACGAGCGGATCATGCGGGAGCACGCGCCGGTGGTGCCGCTCTACGTCGACGTGGCGTACCTGGTGCACGGCTCCAAGGTGGGTGGTGTCTTCGTCTCCAGCGTCTTCGGCCACCCCTCCCTCGTCAACGCCCACGTCCGACCCTGAGGTTCCTCACGCTACGTCGAGGTGGGTGCGGAGGAAGTCGAGCTCCAGCCGGAGGAGGCGCTCGGCCAGCCCACCGGCGGCCATGTGGGTGGCGCCCGGTAGCGGCAGCACCGCGTGCGGACGGCCGGTGGCCAGCAACGCCGCCGACAGCCGCAGCGTGTGCGCCGCCACCACGTTGTCGTCCACCATGCCGTGCACCAGCAGCAACGGTCGGGCCTGCCCCGGTCCGGTGACCGGGTCGGCGGCCAACTCCACCAGCGAGTGGTGGGCGTACACGTCCATGCCGTCGTCGGGCAGGCCCAGGTACCGCTCGCTGTAGGCGGTGTCGTACAGCGCCCAGTCGGTGACCGGCGCACCGGCGATCCCACACCGGAACAGCTCCGGATGGCGCAGCACCGCCAGGCCGGCCAGCCAGCCACCGAACGACCAGCCGCGCACCGCCACCCGACCCAGATCCAGGTCCGGGTGCTTGTCGGCGAGCGCGTTGAGCGCCTCCACCTGGTCGGCGAGGATCACGTCCGCGACCCGCCGGTGGATGGCCTTCTCGTACGAGGGTGCGATGCCCGGCGTACCGCGGTTGTCGACGACCACCACCGCGAAGCCGGCGTCGGCCCACCACTGCCGCTCCAGCCACGCCGCCCGCGCCGCCACCACCTCCTGGTGCCCCGGCCCGCCGTAGACGTCCAGCAGCACCGGCAGCCGCCGGCCGGTGACGTGGTTGTCCGGGTAGAGCACCGCCGACGGCAGCCGCCGGTCGGTAACCCGTTCCAGCAACGGCAACGGGGCGTACGACGGGGTGGCGGCCAGCGACCGCAGCGTGCCCACCTCCCGGTCGCCCTGGCGGACCGTCCACCGCACGCCCGCGTGGTCGAGCGAGGCGGTGCCGACGACCAGCACGTCGCCGCCGACCGCGGCGGTGTGCCAGCCCGAGTCGGTGGTGAGCCGGCGGGCGTCCACCCCGCCGCCGATGCTGGTGCGTACCCGGAACAGGTGCTGCTCGCTGGGCTCGCCGTCGCTCGCCTCCACCAGCAGGTCAGCCGGGCCGCTCGCGGCGGCCAGCCGGCCCACCACCCGGCGTACGTACAGCGAGGGCGGGGTGAGCAGGGTGCCGTCGGCGAAGAGGCAGCGGGCGTCGTACCCGTCGTGGGCCAGTTCGCCGCCGACCAGCACCCGCCCGTCGGGCAGGTGTGCGGGGGTACCGGCGATCGGCTCCACCCAGCGGGGATCGGCCAGTTCGGCGTGTACCTGCGTCTCACCGGTGCGCGGGTCGACCGCGAGCACCAGGCCGTGCTGCTGCGTGCGGCGCAACACGGTGATCAGCGGAGCGCCCTCGGCCCAGTGCACGGCGGTCAGGTACGGGTAGGTCTCCCGGTCCCAGTGCACGTCGACCCAGCCACCGTCGAGGTCGAGCAGGTGCAGGCTGACCTCCGCGTTCGGGCCACCGGCCACCGGGTACGCCACACTGACCGGCGCGACGCCCGGATGCGCCGGGTCGTGCAGGTGCCAACGGGGCACCCGCGACTCGTCGACCCGGGTGGCCAGCACCGACCGGCCGTCCGGAGCCCACCAGTACCCGCGGTGGCGCCGGAACTCCTCCGCCGCGATGTGCTCCGCCAGACCCCAGACCACCCCGGAGTCCTCACCGGCGAGGATGGCGTCGGTGCCGTCGGCGTCGACCACCCGTAGCTGACCCCGGCGTACCCCCTCGGCCTCGTCGGTCACGTACGCCAGCCGGTGGCCGGTGGGGTCGGGCCGGGGATCCAGTACCGGCCCGACGGCGGGCACCTCGATCACGTCGCCGTGCACCAGGTCGGCCCGGAACAGCCGGCCGGCCAGGGCGAAGACCGCCACCCGTCCGGCGGCGTCGAGGGCGTACGAGCCGATGCCGCCGGCGGTCAGCCGCAGCCGTTCCCGCCGGGCCCGCTCGCCGGGGCTGAGCGCGCCCGGGTCGGCGTCCGCGCCGAGCAGCGTGACCGGGCAGGCGACCAGGCGCTCCTCGCCGGTGGCGACGTCCAGCTGCCAGAGCGCGTCCGCCGGATCTTCCGGTCCGGCGGAACGTAGGAAGATCACTCGGGCGCCGTCGTCGGCCACGGAGACGGCGCGCGGCGCCCCGTGGCTGAACCTGCGGGTGCGGGCGGCCAGCTCGGGAAAGTCCACAGGCCAGATCGTAGGCCGGTGCGCAGCGCGATGTGCCGGACCCAGGCGGACGCGTCTGGGCCGGTGCGGACAAACCGCCGGTTAGAGTGACCGTCGTGACGACGCTGCCTGACCGCCGCCTGCTGCTGGTCCACGCGCATCCTGATGACGAGTCCATCGGCACCGGCTCGACGATGGCCCACTACGCGGCCACCGGTGCCCACGTCACCCTGGTCACCTGCACGCTGGGCGAGGAGGGTGAGATCCACGTACCGGAGTTGGCGGGTCTCGCCGCGGCCGAGGCCGACCAGCTCGGCGGGTACCGGATCGCCGAACTGGCCGACGCCTGTGCCGAGCTCGGCGTCACCGACCACCGCTTCCTCGGTGGCGCCGGTCGCTACCGCGACTCCGGCATGATGGGCCTGCCCACCAACCAGCACCCCCGGGCGTTCTGGCAGGCCGACCTCGACGAGGCCGCCGGCTACCTGCTGGAGACCATCCGGGAGGTACGCCCGCAGGTGATGATCACGTACGACGAGAACGGCTTCTACGGGCACCCCGACCACATCCAGGCGCACCGGGTCGCGATGCGGGCCGCCGAACTGGCCGCCCGCGAGGGTCTAGCCCCGGCGAAGGTCTACTGGACGGCGATGCCGCAGAGCGTCCTGGAGGCCGGCATGAAGCACTTCGAGGAGTCCTCCGACAACCCCTTCGCCGGCATCTCCGACGCCACGGAGCTGCCCTTCTGCACTCCGGACGAGCAGATCGCGGCCCGGATCGACGCCACCGAGCAGCACGCCGCGAAGGAGGCGGCGATGCGCGCGCACGCCACCCAGATCCCCGCCACCTCCTGGCTCTACTCGATCGCCGGCAACTTCGGCGCCGAGTTCATGGGAGTGGAGTACTTCACGCTGGCGGTCGGCACGAAGGGGCCGGGCGGCGGCCGGTACGGCTGGGAAGCCGACCTGTTCGCCGGGCTGGCGGTCGAGCCGGACCGACGGCGTACCCCGGTGACCTCGGCCGGTCACCGGTGACCTCGCCGATCGCCATGTCGGTCGCCCCGCCGGAGCAGACGCCGCAGCCGCCCCGGCCGTCCCCGGTGCGGCGGATCCTCGACGCCGCGCTGCGGGTGGCCGGTGGCCTGATCGCGGTCGTCGCCGGGACCGTCACCGCGGTGCTGGAACTGCTGCTCGCCCCGCTGCGGATCGGCGGGTACCCGATCGGGGTGGCGGTGCTGGTGGCCGTGGTCGCCAACGCCGCGCTCAGTTGGTTCGCCATCGAGACCGTGGGGAGCCGCTGGGCGGTGGCCCTGCCCGCGTTGCCCTGGGTGGTGATCATGGTGGCTGCCGCCGACCGAACCAGCGAGGGCGACGTCCTGCTGATCGGCAACTGGGTCGGGTTCGTCCTGGTGGTGGTCGGCGCGATGACCTTCGCGGTGATGGCGTTCCGGTCGATCCTGGCTGCCCAGCCGCCCCGCCGGTACTGACGCTGTCGCGTCCCGGGTGGTAGACATTCCTGCCAGGAGATCCGCCATCGGGGCGGGCGGTACGGCGGGAGGCGTGCGATGGGGCAGCGGTGGCGCGCGGTCGGGGCACTCACGATTGCGTTGTTCGCGGTCAACGTGGTCGCCCGGTTGATCATCCGGTTCGGCTTCGACGGTGACGAGGCCGCTGCGGACCGGGTGACGCTCGGGATGTTCGTGGTGATCGGGTTGACCCTGGCGGGGACCGCCATCGCCTGGGGGCGGTCCCGTCCGCCCGCCCAGTGGGGCGCCGAGATCGCCGCCGCGATCGGGATCGCGCTGGCCCTGACCATGTTCGTCGGGCCGTTGCTGGTCGGCCGGAGCCCGTTCGCCGACGGCAGCGCCACCTTCTTCTGGCAGGCCGTGCTCTACCTGGTGGCGACCAGCCTCGGCGCGATCCTGGGGCACCTGGTGCTCACCACGCTCGGCCGGGACTACCGTTCGCGCAGCCTGCAGCGGTACGCCGAGAGCGGCACCGCGAAGCCGCGCCGGATCGTCCGCCGCTGACCCGCTGGCCCGCTGGCCCGCTGGCCCGCTGGCCTGCTGGCCTGCTGGCCTGCTGGCCTGCTGGCCTGCTGGCCTGCTGGCCTGCTGGTCCTGCTGGTCCTGCTGGTCCTGCTGGTCCTGCTGGTCCTGGTCGTTGTCGCTCGATCCGGGATCGAGTGCCTACCCGGCCGGCTGAGGCCACTCGATCCCGGATCGAGCACGATCTTGTGGCAGGCAGGCAGGCAGGCAGGCAGGCAGGCAGCCGGGCAGGCAGCCGGGCGGAGCGGGCCGGGCCGGGCCGGGCGGAGCCGGAGCGGGCCGGGCGGAGCCGGGGCGGCCAGGCGGGGCCGGCCGAGCGGGACGGGTCAGTCAGGGGCGACCCGGGTCCGGTAGGTGTGGTGGGTGGTGAAGCCCAACTTGCGGTAGAGCGACACCGCGGCGGCGTTGCGCTGCTCCACCTGAAGGAAGGCGTCGGTCGCGCCCACCGTCTCGGCCCAGCTCGCCAGCGCGTGGACGACGGCGGTGGCGTAGCCCCGGCCACGGGCGGAAGGCAGCACCTCGATCAACGACAGTCCGAGCCAGCGGCCCTGGCCGGTCACCGAGCCCCGGCCGATCCCGACCAGGGTGCCATCGGCGTACGCGTGGGCGAAGCGGACCTGGTCCACGGCGGTCAGTACGTGCCGGGCGGCGTTGGGCAGTCCGCCCTTGCGGCCGGACGCCACCGCCAGCCATTCCTCGGACGGCAGCCCGGCCAACTCGACCAGCACCGTGGGGGCGGCGTCGGGCGGCGCCGGGCGGGCGGTGGCGTCGGGCGGCGCCGGCCGGGCGGTGGCGTGTGGCGGGGTCGCCGGGCGGGCGGTGGCGTGTGGCGGGGTCGCCGGGCGGGCGGTGGCGGGGGGCGGGCTCGGGTGGCGGCGGGCGGCGGCGGCCGACGCGGCGAGCACGGCCAGCGGGGTGGTCTGCACCAGGACGGTCGGGCGGCTGCCCCAGCCGCGCAGGTCGAGTTCGGCACCGACCGGTGCGGCCAGCGGCAACGGCGTGTTGACCATCGCGCGTAGGTTCCGTTCGGCGTACCAGCGCTCGACGGCGTCCAGCGCGGCCGGCAGCGGCCGGTCCGGGTCGCCGACCGGCAGGGCCGAGTTGGCCCGCCCGGTCCACCCGTCGGCGGCGCGCAGCAGCCAGTCGCCGAGGCGGGCCTGGGTCGGTGCCGGCCAGGCCTGCGCGGCGGCGAGTTCCAGGTCGACCACGGCGTCGGCGGCCGGGCGCCGGGTCGGCGGAACCCGTTTCGCGCGGTGCACCTGCGCCATCGGGACGCGTAGCGGCCCCTGGCGGGTGGTCAGCGTGAGGTGGGTCTCGGTCAGTTCGACCAACTCGCCGAGGGCGTCGGAGTACACCGGGCGACCGGCGCGGACCCCGACCACCCGACGGACCACGATCCGGTGTCCCACATCCTGCTCTCGGAGCACGATCGACCTCCTCCCGGGCGAGATACTAGGCTCTTACCGTCGCGGGTGATCGCGGCGTGTCTTGCGGAGGAGAAGACCGGTGACCTACATCATCGCCGAGCCGTGCGTGGATGTGCTCGACAAGGCATGCATCGAGGAGTGCCCGGTCGACTGCATTTACGAGGGCAACCGGATGCTCTACATCCACCCCGACGAGTGCGTCGACTGTGGTGCCTGTGAGCCTGTCTGCCCGGTGGAGGCGATCTTCTACGAGGACGACGTCCCGGAGCAGTGGAAGGACTACACCGCCGCCAACTACGAGTTCTTCGAGGAACTGGGCTCGCCCGGTGGCGCCTCGAAGATCGGCAAGGTGGAGAAGGACGCCACCTTCGTCGCCGCGCAGCCGCCGCGCGGCGAGGGCCACTGAACCGGCCCGCGCCGGTCTCGTCGCGGCTGCCCGAGTTCACCTGGGACACCCTGGACGCCGCGGCCACCCTGGCCGCGGCGCATCCGGACGGCCTGGTCAACCTCTCCATGGGTACGCCGGTCGACCCGGTGCCGGAGGTGATCCGGGCGGCGCTGGCCGACGCGGCCGACGCGCCGGGCTACCCGCTGACCGCCGGCACCGCGGTGCTGCGGGACGCGATCGCGGCCTGGGTGGCCCGGGCCTGCGGCGCCGGGGTCGACGGGCTCGGGGTGCTGCCGACGATCGGCTCGAAGGAGTTGGTCGCCTGGTTGCCCACCCTGCTCGGGCTGGGGCCGGGTGACGTGGTGGTGGTCCCGTCGATCGCCTACCCGACGTACGAGGACGGGGGCCGGCTGGCCGGCGCCACCACGGTACGCGCCGACTCGCTGACCGCCGTCGGCCCGACCTCGCGGGTTCGCCTGGTCTGGGTGAACTCGCCGAGCAACCCGACCGGCCGGGTGCTGCCCGCCACCCACCTGCGCAAGGTGGTGGACTGGGCCCGGGAGCGCGGTGCCGTGGTCGCCAGCGACGAGTGCTACCTGCCGCTGGGCTGGGCGGCCGAGCCGGTCTCGGTGCTCTCGCCTGAGGTCTGCGGCGGGTCGTACGACTCGGTGCTGGCGGTGCACTCGCTGTCCAAGCGATCCAACCTGGCCGGCTACCGGGCGGGCTTCGTCGCCGGTGACCCGGCCCTGGTGGCCGAGTTGCTCAAGGTACGCAAGCACGCCGGGATGATCGTGCCCGCGCCGGTGCAGGCGGCCATGGTGGCGGCCCTGCGCGACGAGCGACACGCCGACGAGCAGCGGGCGCGGTACCGGGCGCGGCGCGAGACGTTGCGGGCGGCGTTCACCGGTGCCGGTTTCACCGTGGAGCACTCCGAGGCGGGGCTCTACCTCTGGCTGACCCGGGGCGAGGACTGCTGGGCTACGGTCGACTGGCTGGCCCGGCGGGGCGTGCTGGTCGCCGCCGGTGTCTTCTACGGTCCCGGTGCCCGCGAGCACGTCCGGGTGGCGCTTACCGAGTCCGACGAGCGGATCGCCGCGGTCGCCGGCCGGCTCGCCGAACGCTGAGGCGGTCCCGCGTCGGGCCGGTTCGCCGAACGCTGAGGCGGTCCCGCGTCGGGCCGGTTCGCCGAACGCTGAGGCGGTCCCGCGTCGGGCCGGTTCGCCGAACGCTGAGGCGGTCCCGCGTCGGGCCGGTTCGCCGGTGGCCCGCTCCTGGGGTCGGGAGCGGGCCGGGGCCGGTCAGTCCTCGTTGATGCGGGCGAACACCTTCAGCAGGTTGTCCCGGCTGCGCCGCTCCAGCAGCACGCTGCCGTACAACTCCTTCATGGCGAGCACCCGGCCGTCGTGCAACGTCAACTCGGCCCGCAACGGGATCTCCCTGGTCACGTTCACCGACACCACCTCCTCGTACGGTAGGAACTGGTGCCAGGTGGCCAGCTTCGCCACCGGCGCCGACTCCAGCAGGGCGGTGAGTCGCTTCTCGCCGTCGCCGGCCTTGCCCGGATCCCCGACCAGGATCAACCCCCGGTCGAGGATCAGCAGGTCGTGCTGCACTTCGTCGATCTTGACGTTGCCGATGGCGCCGATCAGGCCGGCGTTGTCGGCGGTGGCACGGCTGCGTACGACGGTCGACGTGGCCGGATCGATGCCGAGTTCGGCCAGCCGGGTCAACGCCTCGTCCAGGGTCTGCGGGTCGACCGCGAGCTTGGCGATCTCGGCGAGGTCGAAGGGTTCGCCGTCGGTGCCGACGAACCGGGCCGGGCCGGTCCAGGACAGCTCCCAGCGGGCCTGGCCGGCGCGGACCGCGGCGTTGGTGAGCAGGATCGTCATCGGGCCGGCGAAGCGGACCGCCGCCTCCTTGCGGGTGGCGTTGTCGAAGAACTGCTCGGCGAACTCGCCGAGCCGCCGCTCCCGGACCAGGTCGAGAATGGTCGGCAGACCCGGCTGGGCGGCGCCGGTGAACCGGCCGGCCGCCCGGTAGATCCCGTCGACCTGCCGTTGCAGGTCGGCGGCGATCGACGCGTGGGTGAACTCCGCCCAGGGCAGCACCTGGCGGTCGCCGGGTTCGACCACCGCGTCCTGCAGCCGGCGGCCGGCGTCGTCGATGTCGGCGAGCATGATCGAGGCCGGGCGTTCGTCGGGTGTGCCGGTGACGGCCGGCAGTTGGGCCATCGCGTCGATCCGGATCCCGATCGGCGGGTGGGTGTCCCACCGCGAGGGTTCCCGGTCGGGCTCCTCCTGCCGAAGCTGTTCGAGTTCGTCCCGGCGGCCCTGAAGCAGCTGGCCGAAGCCACCGAACAGGTCGTCCGGGGCCAGGCCGGCCTGCCAGCCGGACTGGACGTACCCGCCCATGTAGAAGTTCCAGGCGGCGTCGAGCGCGGGCAGGCTGCGCAGCGCGGAGGTGGCCGCCTCGTGCCCGGCGAGCTGCACCGCCGCGCGGTCGGCCTCCAGTTCCTGCCGCCGAGAGGCGGCGTTGTCCACCATCAGGTAGAGCTTGGCGTAGCCCCTGAAGATCAGCCCGACCGGGTTGCGCGGCTTGATCCGTTCGATCGTGGTCCCGATCGCCACCCGGCCCCGGTAGGCGACCGCGCCCGGCCGGGTGTGCTTGCCCGAGTAGTGACCCAGCTCGTGGGCGAGCACCGAGCGGAGCTGGTCGACCCGCAGCCCCAGCAGCAGCGGCAGGCCGACGTACAGGGTGCGTCGGCCGCCGACCAGGCCGAGGAGGCGACTCTCCTCGCCGACCGCCGCGTTCACCTCTGGCACCAGCCGGATCTCGTCGGGCGCCCGGGTGCCGACCGCGGTGGCCAGTTCGCGGACGGTGGCCCAGAGCTGTGGTGCCACCCGTTCGTCGAGCACCAGGCCGGGCGCCGGCTCGTGCCTGGTGCGGATCGCCTTCCAGAGCCCGACGGCCACCGCGCCGAGCGCCACGATCAGCGGCAGCATCAGTTTGGTGGCCGCGAGACCGTTGGTCTTGCTGGCGATCCACCAGAACAGCGCGCCGACGGCGACGAGCTGGAGTAGCGCGACCACATAGAAACCTATCAACATGACCACCGAGGCGAGTGCCCGGTACGTCGCGGCCATGGTGTTCCTCCCCGTGAGAAAACCGCCTGTCGTGGCGGTGGCGCAGGCACGCTACGGGTTGATCATCCGTCGTGGACATCCCCCTTACGGCCCGACCTCCGCCCCCGGGACCGGGCTCGACCGCCCCGGTTACCGGCGACGGCATCGGCCCCGGCGCCCGCGCGCGGGACCGGGTCCGCCCGATCGGGCGATATCCTCGGCCCGGACTTCGCGTGCGGCCGGCTGGCCCCACGCCCGACACGGGACGCCGAGGTGCGCGATGGTGGTCAGGGACGGCGCACAGCCCCGGGTGGCGGTGGTCGGCACCGGCCTGATCGGCGGGTCGGTGCTGCTCCGGTTACACGCCGCCGGGTGGGACGTGACCGGCTGGGATCCGGACGAGGCGACCCGTCGGCGGGCCCGGCTGGCGGGCGTACCGACCGCGGAGCGGCTGGCCGACGCGGTCGCCGACCGGGACCTGGTCTTCCTCGGCGGGCCGCTGCCCACGCTGCCCGCGACGCTGGTCGAGGTCGCCGCCGCGACCGGCGAGGACTGCCTGCTCACCGACGTGGGCAGCACCAAGGCGGAGCTGGCGGCGTTGGCCGCGGCGCGGGGACTCACCCACCGGTTCGTCCCCGGTCATCCGATGGCCGGCACGGACCGGGCCGGCCTGGTCGCGGCGTCGCCCGAGCTGTTCGCGGGCGCCGCCTGGGTGCTCTGCCCCGCCCCGGACGGGCTGACCGCGTTCCGTCGGCTCGCCGCCGTGGTCACCGACGTGTTCGCCGCGCGGGTGGTGCCGATGGCGGCGGACCGGCACGACGCGGTGGTCGCCCTCGCGTCGCACGTGCCGCACCTGCTCGCCGGGGCGCTCGCCGGCGCGGCCGAACGGTCGTCGCTGCGCGACGCGGTGCTCACCCTGGCCGCGGGCAGCTTCCGCGACGGCACCCGGGTCGCCGGCACCCCGGCGGGGCGTACGGCGAACATGTTGCGCGGTAACCGGGAGCAGGTGTTGGCCGCGCTGGCCGAGGTCACCGCCGTCCTCGACGAGTTGGCCGGCGCGCTGCGGACCGGCGACGGCGAACTGCTCACCGCCCGGTACGCCGAGGCCGCCGCGGCCCGCCGCGCGCTGACCGGCCGGCCGTACCGGGAGCAGCTCCGGTCGTTCCCGGTCGGCGGGCGCGGCGACGAACTGGCCTGGCTGTACGGGGTGGGCGCGGCCGGCGGTCACCTGACCGGATGCTGGGTCGACGGCGCCGTCGTCGCCTACACCGCGCAGCTGCCACAGGCCGACTGAACGCCGTCGGGCGGGGGTCGCCGCCGGCCGGTCGCGCGGGCGCATCGGTGGGCGCGGTGCGGGCCCCGCCGCTAGGGTGAGGGCATGGTGGACGGACCGGTGGTGACGGTGCGCGGTGAGGCGTACCGCGAGGTCGATCCGGAGGTCGCCCGGTTCACGGTGACCGCGCTCGCCCGCGACCGCGACCGGGAGGCGGCCCTGACCCGACTGGCCGAGCGGGCCGCCGCCGTCCGGGTGCTGCTGGATTCGTCCGAGTCGTCGATCGACCGCCGGGAGACCGGCGACCTGCGGGTGCGACCCGAGACGCGACGTTCCGGCGAGCGGATCGTGGCCTGGCACGGCTCGGTGGTGACCACGGTGACGGTCAGCGACTTCACCGCCCTCGGTGAGCTGATGTTGCGGCTGGCCGACCAGGATCAGGTCGAGGTGGCCGGTCCGTGGTGGTCGCTGCGCCCCGACAGCCCGACCTATCGGCAGGCCCGGCACGACGCGATCACCGACGCGCTGCAACGGGCCCGGGAGTACGCCGCAGCGCTCGGCGCCCAGGTGACCGAGCTGATCGAGCTGGCCGACGAGGGCGGGACCGGGCAACCGATGATGGCTCGGATGGCGTTCGACGCGGGCGGTGCGGCGGCCGGTGGCCAGCCGGAGCTGGAGTTGGACCCGCAGCCGCAGGGGGTGCACGCGGCCGTTCGGGCGCGGTTCACGATCAGCCGGCCGGTCCTGTCCTGATGCCGCCCGCCGAGGTGCTGCCCGTCGAGGAGTTGCTGGCCCGTGCCCGTACGCTGGCCGACGCCGGCCCGCGGCAGCTGCTCGGCATCACCGGCGCCCCGGGCGCGGGCAAGTCCACCCTGGCCGCGCAGGTGGTGGCGGCGGTCGGCCCGGCCGCCCGGCTGGTGCCGATGGACGGCTTCCACCTCGCCCAGGCGGAGCTGCACCGGCTCGGTCGGGCGGCGCGCAAGGGCGCGATGGACACCTTCGACGCCAACGGCTATGTCTCCCTGCTGCGTCGGCTGCGCCGTAAGGAACCGACCTCGGTCTGGGCGCCGGAGTTCCGCCGGGAGTGGGAGGAGCCGATCGCGGGTGCGATCGAGATACCTCCGGAGGTGCGGCTGGTGGTGACCGAGGGCAACTATCTGCTGGTCCGGGAGTGGCCCTGGGACGAGGTGCGGGCGCTGCTGCACCAGGCGTGGTTCCTCGATCTCGACGGTGACCTGCGCCGCCGCCGACTGGTCGCCCGGCACATGGCGTACGGGCGGTCGGCGGAGGAGGCCCGGGCCTGGGCGCTGGGTAGCGACGAGGTCAACGCGGCGCTGGCGCACGGCACCGTCGACCGGGCCGACCTGGTGGTACGGCTAGCCGAGCCCCCTGGGGCGGGGTGACGGCACGCTGCGCCGCAGCAGCCAGGCGACCCGGGACCGTTCCCGCTGGAACTCGGCGGCCTCCGGGTAGCCGCTGTGGCTGCGGATCGGCGGGTCGGCCACCTCACCGTCGCTGGGGTGCAGCGCCTCGGGGTCGGTCACGGCCACGTCGCGTTCGCCGGCGCTGACCGGCCAGCCGAGAGGGTCGGTGTCCCGCCAGAAGTTCGTCCACCTGGTACCGCCGCCGGGGCGGGCCAACGCCCGGCTCAGCACCGGCAGCCGCTCCGGTCCGAAGTAGGCGGGGAAGATCCGGCCGTAGAGCCGGGTCAGCTGACAGCCGTACGAGAAGTACCAGATCCGGCGCCGCCAGCGGCGGGGCAGTTGCAGCAGGACCGCCGCGCAGATCACCGTGCCCTGGCTGTGCCCGGACAGGATGATGCCCTCCATCCGCCGGGGGTCGTGTTCGGCCAGGGCGAGCAGTCCGGCGGTGCGGGTGAGCAGTTCGGGCACGGCCCGCTCGGCGTAGCTCGGTGGGGCGAGCGGATGCGCGGCGCGTGGCCAGAACGTGCCGACGTCCCAGACCACCCCGACGGACCGCCGGACGGTGTTGTTGCGGAAGACCATCAGCCCGATGGCGGCGACCGCCACCGGCAGCCAGCCGAGCAGCGAGTCGCCCACGTCGGCGACGAACTTGACCACGGCGGCGCTGCCGGTCGCCGAGACCGGGTGCGACCGGGCGGGGGAGAGCGCCGCGACGCAGCCGAGGACGGCCAGCACACACATCGCGGCGGCGTACCAACCGATCAGGCGTAGCGCGTGTTCGCCGACCAGTCGGTGCAGGGCCCGATGGGTGCTCACGTCCCGGCCGCGGCGCAGGTCGTGGGCGGAGAGCGGGCCGCTGGCCCGCAGCTCGGCGTACTCCTGCTGACGCAGCCGGCGGAACAGCACGATGGCCCGTACCACGATCATGACCAGCACCAGCAGCGCGATGCCGAAGAGCAGACCGGCCCAGGTCACCGGGGTGGGTGGGGCGACCACCGAACGGCCGCTGGGCGTGGCGTCGCCGTTGAGCCGGTCGGTGACCCAGTAGAGCAGTCCGGTGCAGTACGCCAGGCAGAGCAGCCAACCGAAGCCGGCGATCACGGCCGGGGCCTGGCCGCGCCACGCCAGGTCGGTGTGGGCCCCGAGCGGTTGCTTGCCGACCTCGGTGCGGGTGCGGGGCAGCAGCAGGCCGACGACGGCGAAGAGCAGCAGGGCCAGGGCGACCTGCCACAGTTGCAGCGGGGCCGGCCCGACGCCGGGCAGCCAACCCTGGCACCAGGCGGTCGCGACCGCGAGCAGCGCCGTGGCGACGGCGGGTGGGGCGCCGCCCCGGCGGCCGGAGCGGGCGGTACCGCCGATGGCGATGAGTAGGAGCAGCTGACCGGTGACGAGCAGGGTGACGATCCGGTCGAGGCCCGGCAGCGAACGGTCCTCCAGGCAGCCGGGCAGCGACGGATCGGCCGCGCAGCCGACCGGTGGGCGTAGCCCGGCGAAGGAGGCGCCGGCCGCACCGTCGGGCAGCATCAGCACCAGGACGGTGCCGGCCAGGCCGAGTCCGGTGAGGGCGATGACCGCCACGCTCCAGTGGCCGAGCGGGGTGGCGCCGTCGCGCCGGGTGAGGAAGGGGCGGCCGAGCGCGACGAGCGTGATCACCAGTACGGCGGTGAGCGCCGTCGCGCTGGTCCAGGCGACCGTGGCGCGGGCGCCGTCCGGCGGGGCCAGGACGAGGACGGTGCCGAGGGGAACTGCCGCCGCCCCCACCGTGGCGGTGCACAGGTGCAGCACGGCGGCCCGCCGTAGCTGTCCTTCGCCCCACCAGAAGGTGGGATCTTCGAGCGGGTTGGTGAGCGGCCCGGCGGGCGGCTCGGGCGCCGGTGGCGGGTCCGGTACCGGCTGGGCGGCCGGCGGGTCGGCGTCGGTCGGCGCGGACGCGTGGCGTACCGGTGGGTCGGTGGGCCCGGCGGGCATCACCGCCTCGTACTGGTACGTCCGCCAGGTGACCACGCCGAGCACCGCGATCATGGCGAGCGGTACGGTCAGGCCGACGGCGAGGGCCCGCCCGCCCTGTTGCCACCAGGTGCTGGCGAGGAAGTCCCACGGCCCGGGTATCCGGCTCACGCAGGCCGCGTCCACGCACTGCCAGCCGATCAGGTCGACGCCGACGGTGGTGAGGGCGAGCACCGGGGTGGCGGTCAGACTCAGGCAGAACAGCCGGATCAGCCAGGCGGTGATGCCGGGCCGGTCGGTGAATCGTTCGTCTCTGGGGTCGGCCGGGATGTCGGTCCTGGCGTGTAGCGCCACGTTGGCCAGGGTGAACGGCAGCAGCAGCGTCCACAACGCCCGTTCCACGTCGCGCGCGGTCCGTGCGCCGGAGGTCAACTGCCCCCAGCTGTACGCCTCGACGGCGACCGGATCGACCGGGGAGGCGGTGGCGGAGCGGTAGAAGCCGGTGACCGGCCCACCGGCCACCAGCCGCGGTTGAGGATCCTCACCGCCCGGCTCGGAGGCCAGCCCCAGGATCTCGGCGGGCGGGGTGTTGGACACTCCGTGTACCCGCAGTTCGAGGACGCGACCTCCCATAGTGCAGCCTCCCGGTGACGACTCTGATACCCAGAGTGCTCGACTTCGCTGTCGAGTGCCACCCGTCGGGGGAGATGTTTATGCAGGTGAGATGGGGTGTGGAGGGTCAGTCGATCTGACGTACGACCCGGGCGGGGTTGCCGACGGCGACGACATTGGCCGGTAGGTCGCGGGCCACCACGGCGCCCGCGCCGACCACCGTGTTGTCACCTACCGTGACTCCAGCCAGGACGATGACGCCGCCGCCCAGCCAGACGTTGTCACCGATGGTGATGGGCTGGCCGCCCTCCCACTTGGCCCGGCGCTGCTCGGGGTCGACCGGATGGGTCGGGGTGAGCAGTTGCACGTTCGGGCCGACCTGCACGTCGGCGCCGAGGGTGATCGGTGTGACGTCGAGGAAGACCGCGTTGAAGTTCACGAAGCTGCGCGGCCCGATCCGGATGTTGTAGCCGTAGTCGCAGTAGAACGGTGGTCGGATCCCGGTCTCCTCGCCGAGTTCGCCGAGCAGTTCGCGCAGCGCCGCCCGCCGCGCCTCCCGGTCGTCGATGCCGCCGTTGTTGATCCGATCGAGCAGGCGCAGGGCGCGGAGGTGGTCGGCGACCAGTTCCGGGTCGTCGGCGAGGTACGCCTCGCCGGCCAGCATGCGTTCCTTCATGGATCCCATCCGCCGATCATGCCCGCCGGGTTCGAAGTCTGGAATCAACTTCGTCGAATTCTGGACTCCACTTTGCATACTCGGTATGCAAGTCTAGGGGCATCGATGTGTCCTCATCGATGTAGACGCTCCACGAGGAGGATCAGTTGCAACGAAGCAGCAAACTGACCGCCATCGGACTGGCGATGGTGCTGGTGCTCGGCGCGCCCGGCGCCGCGCCGGCCGCGCCCGCCGAACCGACCGCACCACAGTCCACCCAGGTCACCGCCGCCGCACCGGCGTCGGTGGGGCAGCAGACCGTCACCCTGATCACCGGTGACCGGGTCACCCTGAGCGCGTCCGGGGCGGCGAGCGTACGACCCGCCGAGGGACGCTCCGGCATCCGCTTCCTCACCCAGCGGCAGGATGGCCACCGTTGGGTCATCCCGCAGGACGCCCTGCCGTTGATCCGCGACGGCCGGGTCGACCGGCGGCTCTTCGACGTGGCCGGGCTGATCGCCGCTGGCTACGACGACGCCCGGCGGGACGATCTGCCGCTGCTGCTGACCTACCAGGCGGGTACGGCCCGGCGTAGCTCCGCACCCGACGCGGTGACCGTGGTCCGGGACCTGCCGGCCATCGGCGGGTCCGCGGCGACCGCCGACAAGCAGCGGGTCGGCCAGCTCTGGGCCGCGATGGCCGGCAGTCAGGCCCGAATCGACGTGGCGGGGGGTGTCGAGCGGGTCTGGCTCGACGGCAGGCGCCAGCTGACGCTGGAGCACAGCGTGCCGCAGATCGGTGCCCCCGCCGCCCACCAGGCCGGCTACACCGGCCAGGGGGTGCGCGTGGCGGTGCTGGACACCGGCGTCGACGCCGCCCACCCGGACCTGACCGGGCGGGTCGCCGAGGCGTACAACTTCACCGAGGAAGCGGATCCGGGTGACATCGTGGGGCACGGCACCCACGTCGCCTCGATCATCGCCGGCAGCGGTGCCGCCTCCGGCGGGCGGAACCGGGGCGTGGCTCCGGACGCGACCCTGCTCTCCGGCAAGGTCTGCGAGGAGTACGGCTGCACCGAGTCGGCCATCCTGGCCGGCATGCAGTGGGCCGCCGTCGACCAGCAGGCCGACGTGATCAACCTGAGTCTGGGCGGGATGGACACTCCGGAGGTCGACCCACTGGAGGAGGCCGTCAACACGCTGACCGAGCAGACCGGCGCGCTCTTCGTCATCTCGGCCGGCAACAGCGGCCGGGCTGGCACCGTGGGCTCGCCCGCCAGCGCGGACGCCGCCCTCGCGGTCGGTGCGGTCGACCGGGACGACGAACTCGCCTACTTCTCCAGCCAGGGTCCGCGTACCGGCGACGACGCGTTGAAGCCGGAGATCACCGCTCCCGGCGTCGACATCGTCGCGGCTCGGGGCGCCGGCACGCTGCTCGGCGAACCGGTCGGGGAGCAGTACGTCTCGCTCTCCGGCACCTCGATGTCCGCGCCGCACGTGGCCGGGGCCGCGGCCCTGCTCGCCCAGCAGCGCGGCGACGCCACCGCCGAGCAGCTCAAGGCCACCCTGATGGCCTCCGCCCAGCCCCACCCGGAGTTGAGCGCGTACCAGCAGGGGGCCGGTCGGGTCGACGTCGCCCGGGCGATCACCCAGACGGTGGTCAGCGAGCCGGCCAGCGTCTCGTTCGGTCGTACCCTCTGGCCGCACGACGACGACGAGCCGATCACCAGGGAGCTGAGCTGGCGCAACACCGGCGACACGGCGATCACCCTGGACCTCACGCTCCAGCTCGCCGGCCCCGGTGGGGAGCCGACCCCGGCCGGCATGTTCGCGCTGAGCGCCCAGCAGGTCGTGGTGCCGGCCGGCGGTACGGCGTCGGTCACCGTCACCGCCGACACCAGCGTCGACAGCCCCGACGGTTACTACACCGGCCGGGTGCTCGCCCGCTCCGGTGACACGGTGGCGACGACCCCGGTGGCGGTCCACAAGGAGGTGGAGAGCTACCCGGTGACCCTGCGGCACCTGGGCCTCGACGGATCCGCGCCGGACGACTACCTCACCTTCCTGATCGGGCTGGACGACTTCAGCGACGTCTACGCGTACGACCCGTCCGGTACCGTCGAGATCCGGGTGCCCAAGGGCCGGTACGGCGTCGCCAGCTACCTGTGGGATGAGGCGACCGAGAGCGTGGCCATGCTGGTCCGCCCGGAGTTGACCGTCGACGGGGCGACCGCGATGACGCTCGACGCGCGCAAGGCGGGCCCGGTGCGGCTGACCGTGCCGGACCGTTCGGCGAAGCCCGCGTTGGTCGTCGCCGACGCCACCTTCCTGCTCGGCGACCTCGGCAGCGCCGGTTTCGGCGTGCTCGCCGAGGACTTCACCGGCCTCGCCATCGGGCAGGTCGGCCGGGCGGTGCCGGCGGACCGTTTCGTCGGCTCGGTGGCCAGCCAGTTCGCCGACCTTGCGGTGACCAACAGCCCGTACTTCTACGGCCTGGCCGAGTACTTCCCCGGCCGGCTGCCCAACGGGGTGACCAAGCACTACCGCAACACCGACCTGGCCAAGGTCACCCAGCGGTTCCAGGGTGGCTATCCCGGTGCCCTCGCCGAACGGCTCGCCTTCCCCGTCGCCGAACCCGACCTGGGTGGCTGGGCGGCCGTGCTGCACGTCAAGGTGCCGGGGCAGCGGGTCGAGTACTACAACACCAGGCAGGTGCGCTGGAGTACCGAACTGGCCTTCGGCACGCCGGTCGAGGACCTGCCGTGGCTGGACCTGGTGGCCGCCTTCTGGTCCGAGCCGATGACGTACCGGGCTGGTCGGCACTACCAGGACACCTGGAACGGGGCGCCGTACGGGCCGTCGTTCCCGCAGCCGAGGTGGCCGGAGGAGGGCGTGACCCGGCAGGGTGACGTGATCACGCTGGCCGTACCGATGCACAGCGACGCGGCGGGTCACCCGGGTGGTTCGCTGGCGGACGTCTCGCGTACCGCGTTGTACCGCAACGGCAAGCTGGTCGGGGAGGGCCCCGAGCACGGTTGGGGACAGTTCGAGGTACCGGCCGGGAAGGCGACGTACCGGCTGGAGACGTCGGCCAAGCGCAGCTTCACCGACCTGGGCACGGAGGTCGCCACCACGTGGACCTTCCGGTCCCGGCAGGTACGGGGCGACGAGCCGGTCCGGCTGCCGGTCGGTCTGATCAGGTTCGCGCCCCGACTGGACGCGAACAACGCCGCGCCGGCCGGCCGGTCCTTCGTCATCCCGGTCCAGGTGCAGCGTCAGAGCGGCGCCTCGGCCGGGCGGACCAGGTCGTTGACCGTCGAGGTCTCCTACGACGGCGGCCGGACCTGGCAGCGGGCCAAGGTGAAGAAGGTCGGTAGTGGCTGGCAGGCCACCGTGCGGCACCCGCGCGGTGCCGGTCACGTGTCGCTGCGGGCCAGTGCCGAGGACAGCACCGGCAGCACGGTGACCCAGCGGACCATCCAGGCGTACCGCCTGCGGTGAGCCGCACGGTGGGCCCGGCGCGGTGGCGCCGGGCCCACCGGGGCACCCGTGTCTCAGTCGTTGGCGTGCAGGGCGGCGTTGAGGGTGATGCCCTGCCCGGTACGCGGCTTCGCCTCCAGCGCTCCGCTGACCGAGTTGCGCCAGAACAGCAGCCCGTCGACGCCGGACAGCTCACGGGCCTTGACCACCCGGCCGTCCGGCAGGGTGATCTTCGAGGCGGCGGTGATGTAGCAGCCCGCCTCGACCACGCAGTCGTCGCCGAGCGAGATGCCGACTCCGGCGTTCGCCCCGATCAGGCTGCGCTCGCCGACGCGTACCCGGTCGGTGCCGCCACCGGAGAGGGTGCCCATGATGGAGGCCCCACCGCCGATGTCGGAGCCGTCGCCGACCACCACGCCCTGCACGATCCGGCCCTCGACCATGGAGGTGCCGAGCGTGCCGGCGTTGAAGTTGACGAAGCCCTCGTGCATGACCGTGCTGCCGGCGGCGAGGTGGGCGCCGAGGCGGACCCGGTCGGCGTCGGCGATCCGCACCCCGGAGGGCACCACGTAGTCGGTCATCCGGGGGAACTTGTCCACCCCGTACACGGCCAGGTGGCGGCCGGCGGCCCGCTCGATCACGCGCAGCTCGTCGACCCGCTCCGGCGGGCACGGCCCGGCGGAGGTCCAGGCCACGTTGGCCAGCTTGCCGAAGACGCCGTCGAGGTTCAGCTCGTTGGGTCGCACCAGGCGGTGCGAGAGCAGGTGCAGCCGCAGGTACGCGTCGGCCGCGTCCTTGATCGGGTCGTCCAGCGAGCCGATCACGGTGACCACCTGCACGGTACGCAGACCGGGCAGCGCCCGGTCCCCGATCGCCCCCGGCGGCAGGTCCAGCACGTCGGCCTCGTCCTCGCCGGGCACCAGCGGCAACTCGCCCAGACCCAACTTGCCGGTCGGGTACCAGGTGTCGAGGACCTGGTCTTCGGCGGTGACGGTGGCCAGGCCGATGCCCCACGCGGATTGTGTGGACGTCACTTACTCACCCCTTGTTCCCATGCTGCGCGGGCTGTGCTCGCGACTGCGGCTCGCGAACGCCCTGCGTGCGCTTCGTGTGCTGGCTGCTGCTCGCGGCCGCGGGGCTTGCGAGCGCACTCCGCGCGCTGCGCCGAAGGGCTCGCGTCTCGCGGTCGCCGATTGTGACGGTACCGTGCGGACCATGGAGAACCCGCTTACCCCCGAGGTCCTCGCCGATCCGGTGGCGCTGACCCGCGCCCTGGTCGACATCGAGTCGGTGTCCCTCGACGAGAAGGCCATCGCCGACTGCGTGGAGGAGGTACTACGTGCCGCGCCGCACCTGACCACGTACCGGCACGGCAACACGGTGATGGCGCGGACCGACCTGGGCCGGGCCACCCGGGTGGTGCTGGCCGGGCACCTGGACACCGTCCCGCTGAACAACAACTTCCCCTCCACCGTGCGGGGCGACCTGATGTACGGCTGCGGCACCTCGGACATGAAGTCGGGGGTGGCCTTCGCGCTCCAGCTGGCGGTGCATCTGCCCGACCCGCGCTACGACGTGACGTACTTCTTCTACGAGGCGGAGGAGATCGAGTCCCGGTACAACGGGCTCACCCTGGTCTCCGCGGCGCATCCCGAGTGGCTGGAGGCCGACTTCGCGGTGCTGCTGGAGCCGACGTACGGCCTGGTGGAGGCCGGCTGCCAGGGGACCATGCGGGCGACGGTGGTGACCACCGGTGTGCGGGCCCACTCGGCGCGTTCCTGGCACGGCGTCAACGCCGTGCACGCCGCCGGTGAGGTGCTGCGCCGGCTCGCCGGGTACCAGGCCCGCCGGGTCACCATCGACGGGTGCGAGTACCGCGAGGGGATGAACGCGGTGCGGATCCACGGCGGGGTCGCCGGCAACGTGGTGCCGGACCGGTGCGAGATCGAGGTCAACTACCGCTTCGCGCCGGACCGTACGCCGGCCGAGGCCGAGGCGCACCTGCGCGAGGTCCTCGCGGGCTACGAGCTGACGGTGACCGACTGCGCACCCGGTGCGCTGCCCGGGCTGGACGCCCTGCCGGCGCGGGAGTTCCTGGCCGCGGTCGGTGCCGCTCCGGTCGGCAAGCTGGGCTGGACGGATGTGTCCCGGTTCGCGGCGCTCGGCATCCCGGCGCTGAACTTCGGCCCGGGTGACCCGAACCTGGCCCACCACCCGGACGAGCACGTCGAGATCGGCAAGATCCGCGACGGCGCCGCCACCCTGCACCGCTGGCTCGCCTCGACCTGAGCACTGCGGCGTGGCGGTTCAGCCGGCGGCGTGGCGGCTCAGGCCGCGGTGTCGGCAGGTCAGACCGCGGTGAGGTGGGCTTCGGCGGCGGGTTCGGTGGGCGGCTCGGGCGGGCCTTCCAGCAGGCGGGCCCGGCGGCGCTCGGCCACCACGTCGCGGATGCGCCGCTGCATCTGGCGCCGGATCCGAATCCGTTCGTTACTGGTGATCACGCCGTCTCCTCCCCCGAAGCCTGCGTGCCGGGGCATACCCGGTATGTGAATAGTAAGACGTACGGCAAAGCGATTTGGTTGCACAAGATCACGAAGTGTTTGCCGGGTTCTTCGGCGGGACTCCACTACGGTTGCTCCCATGAGCCAGAGCAACCACCGCGAACCAGGACAGGAGCGGCATCGCGGCGCCGTCACGATGCGTCGGCAGGCGATCCCCACCAGCACCGCCGATCAGGGGCTGCTGGATTCACGGGCGCGAGCCGACTGGCGGACCAAGGACTCCTGGCGCGCGCTGCGCATACTGTCCGAGTTCGTCGAGGGGTTCGACACCCTCGCCGACCTGCCGCCGGCGGTCAGCGTCTTCGGCTCGGCCCGCAGCAAACCGGACAGCCCGGAGTGTCAACTCGCCGAGGCGCTGGGAGCGGCGCTGGCGAGGGCCGGTTACGCGGTGATCACCGGTGGTGGTCCCGGCGTGATGGAGGCGGCCAACCGGGGCGCGAGTGAGGCCGGCGGGCGGTCGGTCGGCCTCGGCATCGAGCTCCCCTTCGAGCAGGGCATCAACGACTGGGTCGACCTGGCCATCGACTTCCGCTACTTCTTCGCCCGCAAGACCATGTTCGTCAAGTACGCCCAGGCGTTCGTCGTCCTGCCCGGCGGCTTCGGCACCATGGACGAGCTGTTCGAGGCGCTCACCCTGGTGCAGACCGGCAAGGTCACCCGGTTCCCGGTGGTGCTGATGGGCGTCGACTACTGGCAGGGCCTGCTCGACTGGCTGCGCGACACGATGGCCGCGGAGGGCAAGATCGGTCCGGTGGACCTGGACCTGATCTGCGTCACCGACGAGGTGGCGGCGGCGGTCCGGCACATCGTGGAGGCCGAGGCCGCGCTCAACGCCGAGCAGGAGGCGGTACGCGAGGACGCGGTGGCCCGTACCGCGGCCGACCAGCAGGCGGCGGCCGCGGAATCGGAGCGCTGACCAGATGGCGGCGATCTGCGTGTTCTGCGCCTCCTCCCGCACCCTCGACCAGCGCTGGCTGGACCTGGCGGCGGCCACCGGAGCGGAGCTCGCCCGGCGGGGGCACACCCTGGTCAGCGGCGGCGGCTGCGTCGGGATGATGGGCGCGCTGGTCGACGGTGCCCGGGCGGCCGGTGGCCGCACGGTCGGCGTGATCCCGCAGGCGCTGGTCGACCTCGAAGTCGCCGACCTCGCCTCCGACGAACTGGTGGTCACCGACTCGATGGCCAGCCGGAAGATCGTCATGATCGAGAAGTCGGACGCCTTCCTCACGCTGCCCGGCGGTCTCGGCACGCTCGACGAACTCTTCGAGGTCTGGACCACCGCGACGCTCGCCCTGCACCGCAAGCCGATGGTGCTGGTGGACACCGACGGCTTCTACGCCCCGCTGCTGGACTGGCTGCGCGCGCTGACCGACCAGACCTTCCTCAAACCCGCCGGCTTCGACCTGCTCCGGCTCGTCGACACCGTTCCCGCCGCCCTCGACACCATCGAATCGCAGCTGCCCTGACTCCCCGTCGCCGCCGGGCAGGCAGAGCGTGAGCTGGGGCTCGGGCGGGCGTGGTGCGGTAACCGCTGTCGCAGGGCCGTGATGGGATGTCGGGATGCAGGCGTACCGGCTGGTGCGTCGGCCCGGCGGGCCGACCGGGGGGATCGGTCGGCCCGGGAGGCCGACCGAGGTGCCTGGTGGGCCCACCGGGTCGACCGAGGGGCTTGGCGGGTCCGGGGGGTCGACCGAGGGGCCCGGCTCCACCGAAGGGCCGGTGGACGACCCGGGGCAGGCCGAGGTCGTCGGGCACACCGCCGGGCCGATGCTGGTCCTCGGTGGACCGGGCACCGGGAAGACCCACACCCTCGTCGAGGCGGTCGCCGCGCGGGTCGCCGAGGGCGTCGACCCGGAGCGGATCCTGGTGCTCACCTTCAGCCGGCGGGGCGCCACCGACCTGCGGCACCGGATCGAGGCGCGGATCGCCGCCACCGGGCAGCGGGTGCTGCGCGAGCCGCTGGTGCGTACCTTCCCCGCGTACGCCTTCGGACTGCTGCGCCGCGCGGCCGCCCAGCGGGGCGAGCCGTCGCCCCGGCTGCTCACCGGTCCGGAACAGGATCTGATCATCCGCGAGCTGCTCGACGCGGTCGGCGAGGAGCCGGACGCCGACCCGGTCGGCTGGCCGGCGGACCTGCGCCCGGCACTGCGGACCCGGGCGTTCGCGGCCCAGCTGCGCGACCTGCTGATGCGGGCGGCCGAGCGGGGGGTGGGCCCGGCGCAGTTGGCCCGCATCGGCGAGCGGCTCGGCCGCGATGACTGGCCCGCCGCTGCGAGGTTCCTCCGGGAGTACGTCGCCGTCCTCGCGCTGCGCGACGTCGCCAACCGGGGCTCGGTGGCATACGACCCGGCGGAACTGGTCCGGGCGGCCACCGGGCTGCTGCGCGACGACCCGGAACTGCTCGCCGCCGAGCGACATCGGTTGACCCACGTCTATGTCGACGAGTTGGCCGACACCGACCCCGCCCAGCTCGACCTGCTGGAGACGGTCGCCGGTGGCGGTCCACCGCTGGTCGCCTTCGCCGACCCGGACTCGTCCACGTACGCCTTCCGGGGCGCCGACCCGGCCGGGGTGACGACCTTCCCGCACCGGTTCCGGACCGCCTCGGGGGCGCCCGCCGCGCAGGTGTTGCTGACCACCAACCACCGCGGTGGTGCGCGGTTGCTGGCCGCCGCCAACCGGCTGGCCCGACGGTTGCGCGGCCCGGCGACGCACCGCCGGATGCGTCCGTTGCCGGACGCGCCGCCGGGTGCGGTGGAGGTCCGCACCTTCCGCTCGGCCACCAGCGAGGCGGCCTGGCTGGCACACGCGTTGCGCGAGGCGCACCTGCTCGGCGGGCTGCCCTGGGCGCGGATGGCGGTGCTGGTCCGCTCCACCGGCCGGCAGCTGCCGGCGCTACGCCGGGCCCTGCACGCGGCGGGGGTACCCACCGTGGTGCACGGCGAGGACCTGCCGCTGCACCTGCAACCGGCGGTCGCGCCGTTGTTGTTGCTGCTGCGCTGCGCGTTGGAGCCGGAGCGGCTCGACGAGGAGGCGGCGGTCGCCCTGCTGCACTCGCCCCTCGGCGGCGCCGATCCGCTGGCCGAGCGGCGGTTGCGGCAGGGGCTGCGGGCCATCGCCCTGGCCGGCGGCGACCGTCGCCCCTCCGGCGAGCTGATCGTCGAGGCGCTGCGTGATCCGGCCGAGTTGGCCGCGGTGCAGCGGCGCTGGGCCGAGCCGGCGCAGACCGTCGCCGGGTTGCTGGCGGTGGCCCGGGAGACGGCCGGTCGGCCGGGCGCCACCGTCGAGGACGTGCTCTGGGCCGTGTGGCGGGCCAGCGGGCTCGCCGAGCTGTGGTCGTCGGCCCTGACGCCGGGCCCGGCCGTCGCCGGTGAGGGTGATCTCGCCCGCCGTCGCCGGGCCGAGGCGGCCGACCGCGACCTGGACGCCGTGCTGGTCCTCTTCGACGCGGCCGCCCGGTTCACCGATCGGCTGCCCGGTGCGCGTACCGAGGTCTTCCTCGACCACGTGCTCGGTCAGGAGTTGCCCGCCGACACCCTCGCCCCGACCGCCGACCGGGGGGACGCCGTCCGGCTGCTCACCGCCCACGCGGCCAAGGGACTGGAGTGGGATCTGGTCGCCGTCGCCGGGGTGCAGGAGGGAGTCTGGCCCGACCTGCGCCTGCGTGGCAGTCTGCTCGGTTCGGAACGACTGGTCGACGTGCTGGCCGGCCGGGCGGACGGTGCGGACGGGGTGGCCAGCCGGGTCGGGCAGACCTCCGCACTGCTGGACGAGGAGCGGCGGCTGTTCCACGTCGCGGTGACCCGGGCCCGGCGCCGGCTACTGGTCAGCGCGGTCGCCTCCGCCGCCGTGGGCGGCGACGACCACGAGGAGCAACCCAGCCGCTTCCTCTACGAACTCGGCCCCGGCACGCCACCCGCCGACGGCACCGGCTCCCCGTCCCCGTCCACCGCCGGTCCGACGGGGCCGGGTGGCGGTTGCGCGGCACCCGCCGACGACCCCCGGAATCCGCCCGTGACCGAGCTGCCCGTGACCGAGCTGCCCGTGACCGAGCCGAGCGGTGCGGAGCCGGGCGGTGCGGAGCGCGCCGAGGCGGGCGACGAGGCGGGGCCGCGTACCCTGCCGGTGAGCCGGCCGCCGCGGGCGCTCACCCTGCCCGCGCTGGTGGCGGAGCTGCGTACCGCGACGGTCGATCCGGCGGCGTCGCCGGCCCGGCGCCGGCTGGCGGCGGCCGAGTTGGCCCGGTTGGCGGCCGCCGGTGTCCCCGGGGCGCACCCGGACGACTGGTGGGGGCTGCGGCCGCTCTCCGACGACCGTCCGCTGGTCGACCCGGGGGAGGCGGTCCGGGTCACCCCCTCGGGCATGGAGAGCGCGCTGCGGTGCAGCCTGCGCTGGCTGCTCGAACGGCACGGCGGCAGCACCCCGGCCAGCGCGGCGCAGGGCGTCGGCAACCTGGTGCACGCGGCGGCGATGCTCGCCGAGGACGCCAGCGCCGACCGCAGCGCCTTGCTGGAGTACGTCGCCGCCCGGTTCGACGCGATCGAGCTGGCCGCCCGCTGGATGGTCGGGCCGGAGCGGACCCGCGCCGAGGCGATGGTCGACAAGCTGCTGCGCTGGTTGGCCGCGAACCCGCGCCGGCTGCTCGCCATCGAACACGAGTTCGCGGTACGCCTCGACGACCCACGGCGGCCGGTCGAGCTGGTCGGCCGGGTGGACCGGCTGGAGGTGGACGAGGACGGGCGGCTGGTGGTGATCGACCTCAAGACCGGCAAGTCCACCGCGGTCACCGAGCGTGAGGTGGCCGAGCATCCGCAGCTGGGCGCGTACCAGGCGGCGGTGGAGGCGGGGGCGTTCGCCGAGTTCGGCGACGAGCCGGGCGGGGCGGCCCTGGTGCAGCTCGGCACCGGCGCCCGCGACGCCCGGGAGCAGGCCCAACCGGCCAGCACCGACGGACCGGAGGCCGGTTGGGCCACCGCGCTGGTCCGGCGCACCGCCGACACGATGGCCGCGGCCACCTTCGCCGCGGTCGCCAACTCGAAGTGCCGGGTCTGCCCGGTACGCACCAGCTGCCCGGTGTCGGGGCAGGGCCGGCAGGTGGTCGAGCCGTGACCCAGCCCGCCCTGTTCAACCCGAGCGCACCGGCGCCCCGGGCGGCCGACTCCGGTCCCCGCTACACCCCGGTGGAGCTGGCCAAGCTGCTGCGGCTGCCGGCACCGACCCGGGAACAGGCGGCGATCATCGCCGCCCCGGTGGAGCCACTGCTGGTCGTCGCGGGTGCCGGCTCGGGCAAGACGGAGACGATGGCCGCGCGGGTCGTCTGGCTGGTGGCGAACTCGTACGTCCGGCCGGAGCAGATCCTCGGCCTCACCTTCACCCGCAAGGCCGCCGGTGAGCTGGCCCACCGGGTGCGTACCCGGCTCGACCAGCTGATCCGGCGGATCGGGCGGCGCGGTCGGGACTCGTTCGACGATCCGCTGGCCGGGGAACCGACGGTGGCCACCTACCACTCGTACGCCGGACGGATCGTCACCGAACACGGGCTGCGCGCCGGCTACGAGCCGTCCACCCGGCTGCTCACCGAGGCGTCCCGCTGGCAGCTGGTCGACCTGATCGTGCGCAACTACGACGGGGACATGTCCGAGGTGGACCGGATGCCCAGCACCGTCACGGACGCGGTGCTGGCGCTCGCCGGGGAGCTGGACGAGCACCTGGTCGATCCGGACGTCCTGGCCGCCTGGACGGGCCGGTTCTTCGCCGACGTGCAGGCCCGTCCGGGGCGGGTCTACGCCGATGTGCGCAAGGCCCTGGCCCTGCAACGGACCCGGTTGAAGCTGCTGCCGCTGGTGCGCGCGTACGCCCGGCGCAAGGACGACTTCGAGGCGATGGACTTCGCCGACCAGTTGGCCCGGGCCGCCCGGGTGGCCCGGGAGCATCCGGGCGTCGGCGAGATCGAGCGCGACCGCTACCGGGTGGTGTTGCTCGACGAGTACCAGGACACCAGCCACGCGCAGGTGGTGCTACTCGGCGCGCTGTTCGGCGGCGGCCATCCGGTGACCGCGGTGGGCGATCCCTGCCAGTCCATCTACGGCTGGCGGGGAGCCAGCGCCGGCACCCTGGACCGCTTCCCGACCGAGTTCGCCCGCACCGACGGCAGCCCGGCCCAGGTGCTGGGGCTGACCACCAGTTGGCGTAACCGCCCCGAGATCCTCGCGGTGGCCAACGCCCTGGCCACCCCGTTGCGGGCCGCCGGTGCCCAGGTGCCCGAACTACACGCCGCGCTCAGTGTCCGCGAACCCATCGGGCACCGCAGCCCGCGCGGCGCCGCCGCCGGCACCGTGCACTGCGCGCTGCTGTCCACGTACGCCGACGAGGCCGACTGGATCGCCGACAGCCTGCTCGGCGCCTGGCGGGGAGCGGCCCGGATGCCCGGTGCGCTGCCCGAACAGATCCCGGTCGTGCTGCGCCCGACGACGGCGGTGCTGGTTCGGTTGCGCAGCCAGATCCCGGCGATCGCCGCCGCCCTACGCGAGCGTGGGCTGCCGGTGGAGGTGGTCGGGCTGGGCGGGTTGCTGGACACCCCGGAGGTCCGCGACGTGGTGTGCACGCTGCGGGTACTGGCCGACCCGACCGACGGTGCCGCCCTGCTGCGCCTGCTCACCGGTGCCCGTTGGCGGATCGGGCCGCGGGACCTGGTCGCCCTGCACCGTCGGGCCAAGGCCATCGCCGCGGCCCGCCGGCAACTCGCCGACGACGGCGATCCGGAGATCGTCGCGGACCGGCTCGACGAGGCGACGCTGGTCGAGGCGCTGGCGGATCTCGGCCCGGCACCGGCGTACTCGGCGGAGGGGTACGCGCGGTTGCGCGCGTACGCCCGGGAACTCGGCCTGCTCCGCTACCGGCTGGACCAGACGTTGCCGGAGCTGATCGCGGACATCGAACGGACCACCGGCCTGGACGTCGAGGTGGCGGTGCGGGCCGGCCGTGACGGTGCCGGTGACGCCGGCCTGGCCCGTGGTCACCTGGACGCGCTCGGCGACGTGGCCGCCCGGTTCAGCGGCGACACCCCGGGCGCGACGCTCGCCGGTTTCCTGGCGTACCTCGCCGCGGCCGAGGACGAGGAGCGTGGGCTCGCCGCGGGCGAGGTGGAGGTGGTCGAGGGCGCGGTGCAGATCCTCACCGCGCACGCCGCCAAGGGGTTGGAGTGGGACGTGGTCGCGGTGGCCGGGCTCAGCCGCGGGGTGTGGCCGGGGCAGGTACGCAACTCCGACCACTGGCTCGGTGGGTTGGGCGTGTTGCCGTTCCCGCTGCGCGGTGACGCCGACGGGCTGCCGGAACTGGCCCTGGCCGACGCGGACGACCAGCGCGGGGTGGCCCGGGCGGTGGCGGACTTCGGCGACGCCTGGCGGGCGCACGACGAGCGGGAGGAGCGGCGGCTGGCGTACGTGGCGGTCACCCGTCCCCGGCGGCTGTTGCTCTGCTCGGGCCACTGGTGGGGGGAGGGCACCAAGCGGCCACGGGGGCCGTCGGCGCTGTTGCGTGAGGTGCACCACACCTGCCTGGCCGGCGGCGCCGGCTATCTGGTCGACGAGTGGGCGCCCGAGCCGACGCCCGACGCGGTGAACCCGACCACCGAGGTGGTGTTGCGTGCCGAGTGGCCGGCCGACCCGCTGGGCGTGCGCCGTCCGGCCCTGACCGAGGCGGCGACGCTGGTACGGCGGTTCCTGACCGACGGTGACGTGGCCGGCGAGGACGCTGCCGCGGTGGATCCGGAGGTGCTCCGGTGGCGGCGCGAGGCCGATCTGCTGCTGGCCGAGCGGGCGGAGCTGAGCCGGTTGTCCGGCCCGGTCGACGTGGTGCTGCCCGAGCACCTGTCGGTGACGCAGTTGGTCGCCCTGCGCCGGGATCCGGTGGCGTTGGCCCGTACGCTGCGCCGCCCGTTGCCGACCGAGCCGAACCCGTACGCCCGCCGGGGCACCGCCTTCCACGCCTGGTTGGAGCAGCGGTTCGGGGCCGACCGGCTGCTCGACACCGACGAGCTGCCCGGTGCGGCCGACGCGGACGCCGCGCCGGACGAGGCGTTGGCCGAGTTGCAGCAGCGCTTCCTGGCCAGCGAGTGGGCCGACCGGGCACCGATCGAGGTGGAGGTGCCCTTCGCCACGGTGATCGGTGGTGTGGTGGTCCGGGGCCGGATGGACGCGGTGTTCCGCCGGCCCGGCGACCGGTTCGACGTGGTCGACTGGAAGACCGGGGCCCGCCCGTCCGGCCCGGCCGCCGAGGTGGCCGCGGTGCAGTTGGCGGTCTACCGGTTGGCCTGGGCGGAGCTGGCCGGCGTGCCGGTCGACCGGGTCGGCGCGGCCTTCCACTACGTGCGGGAGGGGGTGACCGTCCGCCCGGCGGACCTACTCGACGTCGACGGGCTCACCGCGTTGCTCGCCTCGGTCCCGGAACTGTCCTGAACTGCTGACGTCCGGCCGGAACCGTGGTACGGTGCTCAGCGTTGCAGTTTTGGTTACCAGCTCTGTGTGCGCCTGGCGGATTTGCGACCCAGGCGCACTTTGTTGTGTCCGGAGTTCTCCGGGCGGGGCGACCAGAAGCGACAGGTGTTCCGCGCACGTCCGCACGGGGCATTTCTCCCTCCGGCCCCGCAACAGGTGCGGGTTCGACGTTCCGTCAAGGAGACGAAACAAGCATGGCTATTGGCACCGTCAAGTGGTTCAACGCTGACAAGGGCTTCGGCTTCATCACCCCGGACGGCGGCGGCGCCGACGTCTTCGCCCACTTCTCGGCGATCCAGAGCTCCGGCTACCGCAGCCTGGACGAGAACCAGCGGGTGGAGTTCGAGGTCGTCCAGGGCCAGAAGGGCCCGCAGGCGGAGAACATCCGCCCGCTCTGATCACGGGCTCGCGCGCCTTTGGCCTGCGCGAGATTTGTGCGTGACCTGATCGCAACGGTCGGGTCACCTCCGGTCGACGTTCGGCCGGAGGTGACCCGGCCGTTCGCACATCCGGTGCCGTCCGCCGGAACCCTGAGTCGGTAATCAGCCGTCGGACGGTCGGGTGGGTGACTGTTCGGCACCCTCCGACCGAGGAACGCTGGATCCTGGGGGAGCGTCGTGGCGACGGCCCGGCGCGGGGAGGATGGGCCATGGTGGGCTCCGCGACGGTACGCGAACTGCTCCTGGTGGTCGCGGTGGCGGCGATCGGGCTGCTGCTCGCGACGGCGGCGGCGTTCACGCCCTGGCCGGTGACGCCGGGTGGGGCCGCACCGTCCAGCCTGGTGGATCTGCACGGCCCGGCGGACCTGCCCGACCCGCCCGGCACCGCGTCCGGATGACCGGCACTATCGGTTCGGTCGACCGGCGCGGCGGGGGTCGGCTGCGGATAGGTTGACGTCTCGGGTCCGCCGAGAGGTTAGGGTCGGATCCGTGCCGACGCGCAGAGCAAGAATCCCAGCGACGAGGTATCCGGTCGAGCGGTTCACCCTCGACAACGGCCTGCGGGTGGTTCTCACCCCCGATCGCAGCGCCCCGGTCATCGGGGTGGCGGTCGTCTACGACGTGGGCATACGTTCCGAACCCGAGGGACGTACCGGCTTCGCCCACCTCTTCGAGCACCTGATGTTCCAGGGCTCGGAGAACCTGGAGAAGCTCGCCCACTTCCGGCACGTGCAGGGTGCCGGTGGCACCTTCAACGGCTCCACCCACCTGGACTACACCGACTACTACGAGACGCTGCCGAGCAACGCCCTGGAGCGGGCGCTGTTCCTCGAGGCGGATCGGATGCGCGGCCCGCGGCTGACCGAGGAGAACCTGCGCAACCAGGTCGACGTGGTCAAGGAGGAGATCCGGGTCAACGTGCTCAACCGGCCGTACGGCGGGTTCCCGTGGCTGACCCTGCCGCCGGTCATGTTCGACACCTTCCCCAACGCGCACGACGGCTACGGCTCCTTCGACGACCTGGAGTCGGCCACCGTCGACGACGCGGCGGACTTCTTCCGGCGTTACTACGCCAGTGGCAACGCGGTGCTCGCGGTCAGCGGGGACCTCGACGTGGCCGAGGCGGCCAGGCTGATCGAGCGCCACTTCGGCGACGTACCGGCCCGACCGGCGCCGGATCGGCCGGACTTCGCCGAGCCGGAGCTGACCGCCGAGCGGCGTAGCTCGTACACCGATCAGTTGGCTCCGCTGCCGGCGGTGGCGTCGGCCTGGCGGGTGCCTGACCCGATCGACGACTTCACCGCCTACCTGCCGTACGTGGTGCTGGCCGAGGTGCTTACCGACGGTGACGCGTCCCGGCTGGTCGGGCGGTTGGTGCACACCGACCGCGCGGTGACCAGCGTGGGCGGGTACCTCGGGTTCATGGGGGATCCGTTCGACGTGCGCGACCCGACCGCGTTGCTGCTCCAGGCGCACCTGCCGCCCGGCGGCGACGTCGACAAGGTGCTGCGTACCGTCGACGAGGAACTGGACCGGTTGGCCACCGACGGACTCACCGACGGCGAGCTGGCCCGCACCCAGGCCCGGATGGCCACCCACCTGCTGCGCGACACCGACGCGGTGCTCGGCCGGGCACTGCGGATGGCGGTGCTGGAACAGCAGCGCACCGACCCGGGCCTGCTGGGCGAGCTGCCCAGACTGGTCGGCGAGGTCACCGACGACCAGGTCCGCGCCGCCGCCACCACCCTGCGGTCGGAACGCCGCGCGTCCGTCGAAGTCATCCCCGGAGGTGCTCGGTGAGCGCGAGGAGTGAGCCGGTCTTGCGAGCCCCGCAGTCGCGAACGAAGGAGTGGGCTCGGTGAGCGCGAGGAGTGAGCCGGTCTTGCGAGCCCCGCAGTCGCGAACGAAGGAGTGGCCCCGATGAGTGTGCGGGCGTTGCCGCCGCTTGGTCCGACCCGTCGGCTGAAGCTGCCGCGCCAGGCCGAGCGGACGCTCCGTAACGGGCTGACGGTGATCGTGGTACGCCGCCCGGCGGTCCCGCTGGTCGAGCTTCGGCTCTGGATGCCGTTCGTTCGGGCGCACCTGGCCCGTGGGCATCTGCTCGCGCAGACCATGCTCTCCGGCACGGAGACGATGAGCAGCGTGCAGATCGCGGCCGAGTTGCAGCGGATCGGTGGTGGACTCTCCGCCGGGCTCGACCCGGATCGGCTGATGCTCTCCGGTACCAGCCTGGCCACCGGGCTGGACCGGCTGCTGGAGATCCTCGCCGAGGTGCTCACCGGCGCCAGCTACCCGGCCGAGTGGGTGGACATCGAGCGGGACCGGTTGGTCGACGGGATCCAGGTGGCCCGTAGCCAGCCGGCTCACCTGGCCCGTACCGCCCTGCTCAGGCGGATCTACGGTCGGCACCCGTACGCGGTGCAGACGCCGGAGCCGGAGCAGGTCCGGGCGGTGCGCCCGGGTGCTCTGCGGACGCTGCACGCCCAGCGGGTGCGTCCGGCGGGCGCGGTGCTCGTGCTGGTCGGCGACGTACGGCCGGAACGGGCGCTGGACGCGGCGGAGAAGGCCCTCGACGGCTGGGACGGCGACGGGTATCCCGCCGAGTTGCCGCCGGCCCCGCCGCTGGTGCCCGGTCCGTTGCAGCTGTTCGACCGGCCCGGTTCGGTGCAGTCGTCGCTGCGACTGGCGTTGCCGGCGGTGCCGCGCACCCATCCCGACCACGCCGCGCTGCAACTGGCCAACCTCGTCTTCGGCGGTTACTTCTCCTCCCGTTGGGTGGAGAACATCCGCGAGGACAAGGGCTACACGTACGGTCCGCACTCGCTGGTGGAGCACTCGGTGGCCGGCTCGTTGCTGGTGGCCTCCGCCGAGGTGGCCACCGAGGTGACCGCCCCGGCGTTGCTGGAGACCAGCTACGAGTTGGGCCGGCTGGCCACCGTGCCGCCGACGTCGGAGGAGCTGGAACAGGCCCGGCAGTACGCGCTGGGCACGCTCCAGCTCGGCGTCTCCACCCAGACCGGACTGGCATCGCTGGTCAGCGCGTACGCGGGCAACGGCCTGCGGCTGGACTTCCTGGCCGAGCACGCGGCCCGGTTGGCCCGGGCGAGCGCCGAGGACGTGGCCGAGGCGGCGGCGCGCTACCTTGCCCCGACGCGGGCGGTCACCGTGGTGCTCGGCGACGCCGAGCGGATCGCCTCGTCGCTGAGCACGTTGAGCCCGGTCGAGACGGCGCCGGTGCCGTCGTGACCCGACCCGCCACCGCCCGTCTCGACGGTGCCGGCCCGGATGGTGCCCGGCGCGATGGTGCCCGGCGGGTCAGCCACGGCGAGACGGCCCCGCCGCTGGCCCGGTCCACCCTGGACCGGGCGGCGCACCGGCGTACCGACCCGGAGTGGTTGGCCCAGGCGTGGGCCGGGGCGCGGGTGCTGGTGCTGGACGTCGAGTCCGGGGGGCGGGCCCTGGTGCGTACCGACGCCCCGGTGCCGACGCTGGTCCTCGTCGACGCCGTGGACCTGCCGGCGGAGTTGGCCGCCGGTGCGATGTTCCTTGGCGTCGAGCCGGACGGGGCGCCGGTGTTCTGTGTGCACACGGAGTTGGCGGCCGTGCCGGACACCCGGGCGGCGCAGCTGCGGCAGGTCGGGCACCTGCTCGGCGACCGGGACGCCGGCCTGTTCACCACGGCGCTGGCGTTGACCAACTGGCACCTGCGCCACCTCTACCATCCGGTGACCGGCGAGCCGACCAGGTCGGACGAGGCCGGTTGGTCCCGGGTGGACAGCGGTGGCGAGCGGGTCTGGCCGCGTACGGATCCGGCGATGATCGTGCTCGTGCACGACGGCGTCGACGGGGTCGACGGCCGGTGCCTGCTGGGCAACAACGCCACCTGGCCCAGTGCCGAGGGGCAGCGTCGGTTCTCCTGCCTGGCCGGGTACGTGGAGCCGGGGGAGTCGGCCGAGGCCACGGTGGCACGGGAGGTTCAGGAGGAGGTCGGCGTACCGGTCACCGAGGTCCGGTACGTGAGCAGCCAGGCCTGGCCGTTTCCCGGTTCGTTGATGCTCGGCTTCCTGGCGACCGCGGACCCGGAGCACCCGGTGCGGGTCGACCCCGCGGAGATCGCCCAGGCGCGTTGGTTCTCGCGGCAGGAGATCGGCGCCGCGCTGGCCGGCCGGCCCGTCGACGTGGGCGGCGCTGAGCTGCGGTTGCCTCCGCCGTCGTCGATCGCGTTGTTCCTGATCCACCGTTGGCTCGACGGGCACTGCTGAGTCAGCTGGCCCCGGCCGGTACGCCCCGGCGGTGGATCGGGATGACCCTGCGCGGCCACCCGCCGGGTGAGCCGATACCCGTGTGGTGTGCGGCCCCGGCCCGTGACCGTCGTTGCCGCGGCGGTCACGGGCCGGGGACACGGGCCGTCGTGGTCGGCTGGGTGAGGAACACGGCGGGGGAGCCGGTCGACCACGACGGACGTGGGATGGGTCAGCTGTCGGGCGCCGGTCGGCAGGCCGGCGGGTGCCGCGGGTCGTCCAGCGGCAGTACCTTGATCCGTTGCTTGCCGGCGCGTACGGCACCGACCGTGGCCAGGGCTCGGGCGAGGACGAACGCGGCGTCCCGGTCCTCGGCGTGGACGACCTGGCGGCGCAGCTCGGGTCGGGTGGTCTCGTCCCGCAGCCGGTGACCGTCGGCCCAGGCGGCCGTGATGTCGGTGTCGGCGGCGGCGCGGATGCTGGTGCGAACGATCAGGAACCGCATCTGGGTCTCCGGATGTACCGCGACGGGTAAACCGTGGAAGTTCCACGTAAGTACCCCGTCATCGTACGCCCGGTCGACGTCCCAGCAAGTGAAACGTCCGTTTTGGTATTGAAGGCGGCCCGATCATCCGACCCGGGTTCGCCGAGCCTGCCGGGCCGGGACGACGACAGGGCCGCCGGCGTCTGCGCCGACGGCCCTGTCGGGCGTGCCTGGGACTAAG
>NZ_QXEC01000032.1 GCF_003583405.1 Micromonospora radicis | reverse complement strand
TGGCTTCCGCGGTGGTGACCGTCGTGAGGGCGGCGACCGTCGTGAGGGTGGCTTCCGCGGTGGTGACCGTCGTGAGGGCGGCGACCGTCGTGAGGGTGGCTTCCGCGGTGGTGACCGTGCCGAGGGCGGTTTCCGCGGTGGTGACCGTCGTGAGGGCGGCTTCCGTGGCGGTGACCGTGCCGAGGGCGGCTTCCGTGGCGGTGACCGTGCCGAGGGCGGTTTCCGCGGTGGTGACCGTCGTGAGGGTGGCTTCCGCGGTGGTGACCGTCGTGAGGGCGGCGACCGTCGTGAGGGTGGCTTCCGCGGTGGTGACCGTGCCGAGGGCGGTTTCCGCGGTGGTGACCGTGCCGAGGGCGGTTTCCGCGGTGGTGACCGTCGTGAGGGCGGCGACCGTCGTGAGGGCGGTTTCCGTGGCGGTGAGCGTCGTGAGGGCGGTTTCCGTCGTGAAGGTGGCTTCCGTGGCGGTGAGCGTCGTGAGGGTGGTTTCCGTGATGGCGGCGACCGCCGTGAAGGCTTCCGCGGCAGCCGTGACGGTGCCGACGCCGAGCGACCGGAGGCTCCGGCGTTGCCCGACGAGATCGTCGCCAGTGACCTGGACAAGGACGTTCGCGCCGAGCTGCTGTCGCTGGCCAAGCCGATCGCGGACACGGTTGCCCGACACCTCGTGGCGACTGGCCAACTGATCGACGAAGACCCGGCCGAGGCGCTCGCGCATGCACTGGCCGCGCGTCGGCTCGCGTCGCGGATCTCCGCCGTACGGGAAGCGGTCGGGTTGGCCGCGTACCACGCCGGTGAGTGGCAGAGCGCGATCGCGGAACTGCGTACGTACCACCGGATGAGTGGCATGCAGAGCCACCTGGCGGTCATCGCGGACTGTGAGCGGGCACTGGGCCGGCCGGAACGAGCGATCGACCTGTTCCGCGGCGCGGACCAGGAGAAGCTGGACCGGGCCGTCGCGATCGAGCTGCTGATCGTGGCCGCCGGCGCGCGCGGTGACCTCGGTCAGCGTGATGCGGCCGTGGCGATGCTCCAGGTCCGTGAACTGACCACCGACACGCCGGAGCCGTGGACGGCCCGGTTGCGGTACGCGTACGCCGACGCGCTGCTGGCGGTCGGACGGCGCGCGGTGGCCCGGGAGTGGTTCTCCCGGGCGGCGGAGGTCGACACCGACGCGGAGACCGACGCGGCGGAGCGGCTACTCGAACTCGACGGTGTGGTCATCGAAGGTGACGACGAGGAAGAGGCGGCCGAGGAACTGGTCGCCGGACCGGGCACCGTCGGAGCCGTGCCGGCCGAGCCGGACGCAGACCTCGGTGACGCCGCTGTCGCGCTTGCCGACGAGCAGGCCATCGCCGACGGCGACGAGATCGACAACGAGTACGACGAGGACGACGACGCGCAGGGCACCGCGGCCACCGTCGCCGAGGACGGGACCGCGGTCGCTGGCGCCGCCGACGAGATCGCGGCGGAGGACGACCAGACGGTCGGCGACGCGGTGGCCGCGGATGCCGGTGTGACCGGCGAGGCGGCGGTCGCCGAGGAGCGGAGCGTCGACCCGGTGCCGCAGCCCATGGCCGAGAGCGGGGACCGGGCCGCGGTGGACGGCACTGTCGAGTCGGAGGCGCGGCAGCGATGACCGATGTCGGGGAGCGGCTGGTCGACGGATACGCCCTGGTCGTGTTTGACCTGGACGGGGTGATCTACCTGATCGACCGGCCGATCCCCGGCGCTGTCGAGGCCGTCGCCCGGTTGCACGACGAGGGCCGAGAGGTGGCGTACGCGACGAACAACGCGTCGCGGCGCGCGGCCGACGTCGCGGACCTGCTCACCGGGATGGGTGTGGCGGCCCGGCCGGAGGAGGTGCTGACCAGCGCGGGTGCCGGCGCCCAGTTGTTGGGTGAGCGGCTCCCCGCCGGGGCGCCGGTGCTGGTGGTCGGCGCGGAGGCGTTGCGGGCCGAGATCCGCGCGGTCGGGCTGACGCCGGTCTCGCGCGCCGAGGATTCGCCGGTGGCCGTGATCCAGGGCTACGGGCCACAGGTGGGTTGGGCCGACCTAGCCGAGGCGGCGGTGGCCGTGCGCGCCGGTGCGGCCTGGATCGCCACCAACACCGACCGGACCCTGCCCAGTGGGCGTGGCCCGCTGCCGGGCAACGGTGCGTTGGTGGCCGCGCTGGTGACCGCGTTGGGCCGGGAACCGGACGAGGTGGTCGGTAAGCCGGCGCCCGAACTGTTCGCCACCGCCGCGCGGCGGGCCGGCGAGGGGCGGACGTTGGTCGTCGGTGATCGGCTGGACACCGACATCGAAGGGGCCAACCGGGCCGGGTTGGACAGCCTGCTGGTGCTGACCGGGGTCAGTGACGTGCCGGAACTGCTCGCCGCGCCGGCGCCGCGGCGGCCCACGTACGTGGCGTGGAATCTCGCCGGGTTGTTCGATCCGGCCGAGGTGGTGCGGGTGCCTGCGGCCGCCGGTGACCTCGGTGGCTGGCACGTGGTCACCGGCGGTGAGGGATGGGAACTGTCTGGGGCCGGTCGGCCGTTGGACGCGCTCGCGGCGCTCTGCGCGGTCGCCTGGTGGCATCGGCCGGCCGGCGCCCCGCGCGCCGGATCGCCAGAGGCGGCGAAGGCGCTCGACACCCTCGGCCTGCCGGGCTGACCGGCGGGGTCAGAGCAGCTTACGGAGCTTCATCAGGTCGAACGGGTTCGCCTTGATCGACACGCGGCGGTTGGCGACCGCCCGGGTGACGTCGAGTTCGCCGCGCACCAGGGCGAGTAGATCGTCGCTGGTGGTGCTCATGGCGATCTTCGCCTTCGGGTCGTCGCCGTCGGCCAGGTCGACCAGCCGGCCGTCGGAGATGCGGCCGTGGAAGGCGGTCTCCAGGTCGGTGATCCGGCAGGCCAGGGTGCGGTCCAGGTCGACCCGATCACGGACGGCCTCCGCGTTGCGTTCCAGCCGGTCGGCCAGATCCTGCAGCGCCTGCCGGCACTCGTCCACCGTGGCCACCCGTCGCCTCCTTGCCACACCACGTCGTCCCCCGGGCACGGTACCGCACGGAGCGGTCCGGTTGGCCGGTAGCGTGACACCTGCAGACCCGCCGGGTGAAAGGACCAAGGCATGCAGGACGCGTGGCGCGCCTACCTCGAACTGGCCATGGGCCTGACGGAGGCGCCTCGGAAGAAGGCACAGGACGCGGTTCGTCGGGCGATGGGTTCGACGGGTGCGACGGCGGCTCAGCTTCAGACGCTCGCCGAGGAACTGCGGGCCACCGGTGCGGCCAACCGGGAGGCGTTGACCAAGCTGGTGCGTTTCGAGGTCGAGCGGGCCCTCGGTGCGGTGGGATTGGCCACCGCCGAGGAGGTGGCCGAGCTGGAACGCCGGGTCCGGGAGCTGGAACGCCAACTGCGGGCGGCGCCGGGTGAGCCGGTGGTGGCCCGTGCGTCTGGCGGCGGTGCGTCGGTGGGTACGCCGGCGACGGCGGCGGCCGCACCGCCAGCTGAGGCGGCGCCGACGAAGAAGGCGGTCGCGAAGAAGGCGGTCGCGAAGAAGGCCGTGGCCAAGAAGGCCGTGGCCAAGAAGGCGGTCGCGAAGCGGACCGCCGGGACGGTGGCCCGTACCGAAGACCAGGTGGCCCGGCCCGGAAAGGCGTCGGGTCGGCCGCGGACGGACGGCGCGGCGTGAACGGGCACGGACCACTGCCGGGGCCCCGCCCCGGTCCTCCGCCGGGGTCGCGTCCGGGCCCGCCGGCGGGTGCGGCTGCGGGCCTGGGGTCGGGCGCGCGCCCGGGTCCGCCGCCGAGCTGGTCGGACGACCAGGCCGAGGAGGGTGGACACCCGGCGGTGGCGGCGGCCGTGCAGGCGATGGTCAACGCCGCGACCCTGGCTCCGGCGGACCAGATCGCCCAGTACGAGGCCGCGTACCAGACGTTGCGGGAAACGCTGGCCACCATCGACCAGGCCTGAGGAGGCCGTCCACCCATGGCACGTCGAAACCGGTTGGACGCCGAACTCGTCCGCCGCGGTCTGGCCCGGTCTCGGGAGCAGGCGGCGGCGTTGGTGGAGGCGGGTCGGGTCCAGTTGCGCGGGGTACCGGCCCGCAAGGCCGCGGCGATGGTCGACCCCGCCGATCCACTGCTGGTCACCGGCGCGGATCCCGGCTCCGAGTACGTCTCGCGGGGCGGGCACAAGTTGGCCGGTGCGCTGGCCGCGTTCGCCCCGGGTGGGTTGACCGTTGCCGGTCGGCGTTGCCTCGACGCCGGTGCCTCCACCGGGGGTTTCACCGACGTGCTGCTGCGCGCGGCGGCGGCCGAGGTGGTCGCGGTCGATGTCGGCTACGGGCAGCTGGCCTGGTCGCTGCGCAACGACGAGCGGGTCCGGGTTCTCGAGCGCACCAACGTACGGACGTTGACGCCGGAGGTGATCGACGGTCCGGTCGACCTGACCGTCGCCGACCTGTCGTTCATCTCGTTGCGGCTGGTGCTGCCGGCGCTGGCGGCCTGTACCCGGGCCGACGGTGACCTGGCGCTGATGGTCAAACCGCAGTTCGAGGTCGGTCGGGAGCGGGTCGGTGCCGGCGGGGTGGTGCGGGATCCGGCGCTGCGGGCCGAGGCGGTACTCGACGTCGCCGCGGCGGCGGCGACGCTGCGGCTGGGGTTGATGGACCTGGCGGCCAGCCCGCTGCCCGGGCCGAGCGGCAATGTGGAGTTCTTCGTATGGTTACGCCGGGATGCGCCGCCGGCCGATCCGCAGCGGGTGCGGGACGTGGTGGCTGCCGGCCCGCAGGGCCCGACGGCGGCCGGTGGGACGCCGGACGAGGTGACGGAGGAGATGGCCGGGTGAGTGAGCGCAGCGTGCGATCCATCGGAGTGTCGGCGGGGGCTCGGACCGGGTGGGCGTCGCGGTGACGCGCACTGCCCTGCTGGTGACCCATACCGGTCGTCGGCGTAGCACGGAGCATGCGCGTACGGTGGCGGCCGATCTGATCGCGGCCGGTTTCGTGGTGCGGGTGGTGGCGGAGGAGGCCGAGGATCTCGATCTGCCGGGTGTGCTGCCGGTGACCGGGCCGGAGGCGGCCGAGGGGGCCGAGATCGTGTTCGCGCTCGGCGGGGACGGCACGTTCCTGCGGGCCGCGGAGCTGGCCCGGCCGACGAAGGTGCCGCTGCTCGGGATCAACCTGGGCAAGGTCGGTTTCCTGGCCGAGGCGGAGATCGACGATCTCGATGTCGCGGTGCGGGACGTGGTGAGTCGCAACTACACGGTCGACGAGCGGTTGACCCTGGACGTGACCGCGGAGTTCGACGGCGGGCCGACGATCGAGTCGTGGGCGCTCAACGAGATCAGCGTCGAGAAGGGCGAGCGGGCGCAGATGCTGGAGTTGCTCGTCGACGTCGACGGGCGGCCGTTGTCGCGTTACGGCTGTGACGGGGTGGTGTGTGCCACTCCGACCGGGTCGACGGCGTACGCCTTCTCCGGTGGTGGTCCGGTGGTGTGGCCGGAGGTCGAGGCGTTGCTGTTGGTGCCGATCAGCGCGCACGCGTTGTTCAGCCGGCCGCTGGTGACCGCGCCGACGTCGACGTTCGTGATCACGGTGGATCCGTACACCACGCTGGCGGTGCTGTGCTGCGACGGGCGGCGGGTGTACGACCTGCCGCCGGGGGCGCGGGTCACGGTGCGCCGTGGGGCGTTGCCGGTGCGGATCGTACGGCTGCGGGACCGGCCGTTCACCGACCGGTTGGTGGCCAAGTTCGACCTGCCGGTGCAGGGGTGGCGGGGCAACCGTCGGTGAGGCGTGCCGCCGCGCCGGCTGGTCAAGTGTCGGGGCTCGCGTCTACTGTCGGTTGCTGTGCTGGAGGAGCTGCGCATCACCGGGCTGGGCGTCATCGAGGACACCACGCTGCCGTTGACCGGCGGTATGAACGTCATCACCGGCGAGACCGGTGCGGGTAAGACGATGGTGGTGACCGGTCTCGGCCTGCTGTTCGGCGGCCGGGCCGACGCCGGGCGGGTGCGGGCCGAGCCGGGCCGGGCGGTGGTCGAGGGACGGTTGCGGCTGTCCGGTCGGGTGGCCGAGACGGTGCACGCCCGGATCACCGACGCCGGGGGGGAACCCGACGAGGACGGTGCGGTGTTGTTGAGCCGTACGGTCACGGTGGAGGGCCGCTCGCGGGCGCATCTGGGTGGCCGGGCGATGCCGGTGTCGACGCTCGGTGAGGTCGGCGAGCAGGTGGTGGCCGTACACGGCCAGTCCGATCAGCTGCGGTTGTTGCGGCCGGCCGAGCAGCGGGCGGCGTTGGACCGGTTCGCCGGTGCGGAGCACGAGAAGCTGCTGGACGCGACCCGGGAGGCGTACGCGCAGTGGCGGCGGGTGGTCGACGACCTGGCTGACCGGCGGCGCAACGCGCGGGAGCGTCACCAGGAGGCGGATCTGCTGCGGCTGGGCCTGGACGAGATCACCCGGGTGGATCCGCAGCCGGGTGAGGACGAGGCGCTGAAGACCGAGACGCAGCGGTTGGAGCATGCCGAGGGGCTGCGGACCGCGGCGCAGGTGGCCCACCAGTGTGTGGCGGGTGGGTTGGAGGCGACCGACGACACTCCGGACGCGTCGACGTTGCTGGGTACGGCGCGGCGGACGTTGGAGGCGCAGTCCGGTACGGATCCGGCGCTGGCGGAGTTGGCGGCCCGGTTGGAGGAGGCGGCGACGTTGGTCGCCGACGTGTCCGTGGAGTTGTCGACGTATCTGGCCGGGCTGGATGCCGATCCGGCGCGGTTGCAGAGCCTCTACGAGCGGCGGGCGGCGCTGCGGGCGGTGACCCGCAAGTACGCCGACGACGTCGACGGGGTGATCGCGTGGGCGGACCGGGCCCGGTCGCGGCTGTCCGAGTTGGACACCTCCGACGAGTTGCTCGACGAGTTGGACCGGGAGGCGTCGCGGCTGGCCGGTGAGGTGGCGGAGCTGGCCGGACGGTTGTCGGTGTCCCGGCAGGAGGCAGCGGTGCGTTTCGCCGAGCAGGTGACGGTCGAGTTGGCCGGGTTGGCGATGCCGCACGCGCGGGTGCAGGTGGCGGTGGTGCCTCGGCCGGCTGGTCGGGCGGAGCCGACGTTGCCGGTCAACGGGGTGGACGTCGGTGTCGGGCCGGACGGCGGTGACGAGGTGGAGTTGCGGTTGCTGGCGCATCCGGGTGCGCCGTCGTTGCCGTTGCAGCGGGGTGCCTCCGGTGGTGAGCTGTCGCGGGTGATGTTGGCCATCGAGGTGGTCTTCGCCGGGTCCGGTGGGCCGCCCACGCTGGTCTTCGACGAGGTGGACGCGGGGGTCGGCGGTCAGGCGGCGGTGGAGATCGGTCGGCGGTTGGCGCGGTTGGCGCGCAGCCACCAGGTGTTGGTGGTGACGCACCTGCCGCAGGTGGCGGCGTTCGCCGACCGGCATCTGGTGGTGGCGAAGGACACCGGTGGTGCGGTGACCACCAGTGGGGTGCGGGTGGTGGAGGACACCGAGCGGGCGCGGGAGTTGGCGCGGATGCTGGCGGGTTTGCCGGATTCGGATCTGGGTATCGCCCACGCGGAGGAGTTGTTGGCCGTCGCGGCCAGGGAACGGCGGTCGTGAGGGCGCCGATTGTGAGCGGAGGCACACCGGCCTTCGCCCGTATGTGCTTCCCTGGGTAGGCGGCCCTGCTCAGGCATGTCGCGACAGATTCGCCTGCCTCACATGCCAGGATGGTCACGATGCGTCTACCCACGTTGCGCCGGGCCCGGAACGCGGAACCGGGACGAATCCTCGGCACCACGCGCCTCGATCGCCGTACGAAACGGCTGGTCGGCCGGCTCCGCCCCGGCGACATTGCGGTGATCGACCATGTCGACCTGGACCGGGTCGCCGCCGACTCGCTGGTGGCGGTCGGTGTCGGTGCGGTGCTCAACGCCAAGCCGTCGGTCTCCGGCCGGTATCCGAATCTCGGGCCGGAGGTGCTGGTCGCGGCGGGCATCCCGCTGCTGGACGACCTCGGTGAGGGGATCTTCGAGCGGGTCCGCGAGGGCGACACGGTGCGGATCGAGGGCAACACGGTCTACCTGGGTGACGAGCCGGTGGCGCACGGCAGCCTGCAGGACGCCGAGAGTGTGGCCAAGGCGATGACCGACGCCCGGGAGGGACTGTCGGTGCAGTTGGAGGCGTTCGCCGCCAACACCATGGACTACCTGCGGCAGGAACGCGACCTGCTGCTCGACGGCGTCGGCGTGCCGGAGATCGCCACCGAGATCCAGGGCCGGCACTGCCTGATCGTGGTCCGGGGCTACGACTACAAGGCCGATCTGGATGTGCTGCGCCCGTACATCCGGGAGTTCAAGCCGGTGCTGATCGGTGTCGACGGGGGCGCCGACGCGTTGGTCGAGGCGGGCTACACCCCGGACATGATCATTGGTGACATGGATTCGGTCACCGACGACGCGTTGCGGTGTGGTGCCGAGGTGATCGTGCACGCGTACCCGGACGGTCGGGCGCCCGGGCTGCCGCGGGTCAACGGTCTGGGGGTGCCGGCGCTGACCTTCCCCGCCGCCGCCACCAGTGAGGATCTCGCCATGCTGCTGGCCGACGAGAAGGGTGCGTCGTTGATCGTGGCGGTGGGCACGCACGCCACCCTGGTGGAGTTCCTGGACAAGGGCCGCGGCGGCATGGCCTCGACGTTCCTGACCCGGCTCAAGGTCGGTGGGAAGCTGGTCGACGCCAAGGGCGTCAGCCGGCTCTACCGGCAGGGCATCTCGGGTTCCTCGCTGTTGTTGCTGGTGCTCTCGGCGATCGCGGCCATGGCCTCGGCGGTGGCCGTCTCCACCGTCGGCAAGGCGTACCTGGGTGTGGTCTCCGAGTGGTGGGACAATTTTGTGTTCCAGCTCGGCCAGCTCTTCTAGCTCCCGACCGATCAAGAGGCTGCAAGCGTGATCAACTTCCGGTACCACGTGGTGTCCCTGACCGCGGTCTTCCTCGCCTTGGCGATCGGCCTGGTCGTCGGCACAGCGGCCCTCAACGGCCCGGTGGCGGACTCGCTGAACAACACCGTCAACTCGCTGCGCAAGGACAACCAGCAGATGCGTCAGACGGTCCAGAACATGCAGCGGGAGCTGGAGCTGGAGGAGGAGTTCGCCGCCGAGATGGCCCAGGTGATGCTGCCGGGCACGCTGACCGGCAAGCGGGTGCTGCTGCTGACCACGCCGACCGGCCGCGACCACGCCGAGGGTGTGCTCAAGATGCTGCAGCTCGCCGGGGTGGACCTCACCGGACGCGTCGACCTGCAGGACAAGTTCATCAACCCGGAGAACAACAACAACCTGCTGGAGTTGGCGGTCACCGCGGCGCGGCCGACCGGCGCGCCGACCGGCGGGCTGCCCGGCAACGGCCACGGCGTGGAGACCTCCAGCGCGTTGCTGGCCACCGTGCTGCTGGACCGGCCGGCCGGCGCCGAGCCGGTCACCGAGGCCGACCGGCGGGCGGTGCTGGCCGCGTACAGCAACGCCAACTACCTGACCAGTACGGACCGGATCACCGCTGCCGCGGAGGCGGTGGTGATCGTCAGCGGGCCGCCGTACGTGGACAAGGACTCGGCGAAGAAGGACGAGTCGGTGGTCAAGATCGCCGAGCAGTTCGACCGGACCGGTGGGATCGTGGTGGCCGGCAACGGCTCGGCCGACGGCAACCTGGTGGCCTTCGTGCGCGGCGACGCGGTGCTCGCGCAGACCATCTCGACCGTCGACAACGCCAACACCGTGCAGGGCCAGCTGGTCACCACGCTGGCGTTGGTGCAGCAGCTCACCGAGCGTAAGGCCGGCCAGTACGGCGTCGGCGACAACGCCGCGTCGCTGGTGCCTAGACTGCCCCAGTGAGTCACCGGGCGTACCCGGTGCCCGATGCTTGACGATGTGTGCCCGACTGGCAGAAGGGGACCGGGTGAGCGAGCGGAGCGAGGCGAGCGCGTGAGCATCATCGGCCGGCTGTTGGTGGCGGGGATCGGGGCGGCTGCCGCCCGGTACGCGCTGCGGCAGGTGCGTACCTCCCCGGCCGGGCCCGGGCTGCAGCGGACCAACTTCCGGGGCCGTACGGTCACCCTGGCCGCCGGTCCGGCCCTCGCCGTGGCGGCCGGTGGGGCGGCGGCCGGTGGGGCGGCCAGCGTGCCGGCGGGGGCGGCGAGCCTGCTGGCCGGTCTCGGTGCCGGTGCCGTCGGCCTCTACGACGACGTGGTCGGCGCCCGGCCGGAGCAGAAGGCGGACAAGGGCTTCCAGGGGCACCTCGCCGCGCTGCGGCAGGGGAGGGTCAGCGCCGGCCTGGTCAAGATCGTCGGGGTGGGTGCGGCCGGTCTCGGCGCCGCGACGCTGCTGGCCGCCGATCCGGGCGTGGCCGGTCACCGTGGCCGGCGGCGGCAGGGTCCGTGGGTCCGCGGCGTGGACGTGCTGCTGGGCGCGGGCGTGGTGGCCGGCACCGCCAACCTGATCAACCTGCTGGACCTGCGGCCGGGCCGGGCGGCGAAGTCCGCCCTGCTGCTCGGTGCGCCGCTGACCGGGGGCAGGCACGGTGGGATCGCCGCCGGTGCGGTCGGCGCCGCCGCCGGGGTGCTGCCCGCCGACCTGAACGAGGACGTGATGCTCGGCGACAGCGGCGCCAACGCCCTCGGCGCGGTGCTCGGCGTGGCGTTGGCGGCCCGGACCGGCCCGGTCGGTCGCGCCGGCCTGCTCGCGGTGCTCGCCGGCCTGACCGCCGCCAGCGAGAAGGTCAGCTTCACGAAGGTCATCGCGAACACCCCGGGGCTGCGTGAACTCGACGCGCTGGGCCGCCGCGCCGACTGACGTGAGCAGACCGGCCCCCCTCGCCGGCGCCGGCCGGGTGGCCGGAGCGGCCGCGCTCATCGCCGTACTCACCGTGCTCAGCCGGGTCGCCGGGTTCGGGCGTACCGCGGTGTTCACCTGGGTGGTGCAGGACAGCGACCTGGGCGCGATGTACGTCCTGGCCAACACCATCCCCAACATCATCTTCGAGATCGTGGCCGGTGGGGCGCTGGCCAGCCTGGTCGTACCGCTGCTGGCCGCCGCCGTCGCGGCCGGTGACCGGCGGGCGGTGGCGGCCACCACCGGTGCCCTGCTGACCTGGACGCTGACCCTGCTGGTGCCGCTGGCGGTGGTGGTGGCCCTGTGCGCCGACCCGGTGATCGCGCTGATCGGCGACAACCGGTCACCGGAGGAACTGGCCGCCGGTGCCCGGATGCTGCGGGTCTTCGCGCCGCAGTTGCCGCTCTACGGCGTCGGCATCGTGTTCACCGGAGTGCTGCAGGCGCACCGCCGCTTCGCCTGGCCGGTGATCGCGCCGCTGCTGTCCAGCCTCACGGTGATCGTTGTGTACCTGGTCTTCGCCGGTGTCGCCGGGCCCGGGGCGAGCGTGGCGCAGGCCGGCCGTGGCGCGGAGCTGATCCTGTCGGCGGGCACCACCCTCGGGGTGGTGGTGCTGTCGCTGTCGCTGCTGATCCCGCTGCGGGGGCTGCGGCTGCGCCCACGGTACGGGTACGTGTTCCCGGCCGACGCGCGGGCCCGGGTGGGGGGCCTGGCGGTGGCCGGGGTGGTGACCGTCACCGCCCAGCAGGTGGCCACGGCGGTGATCCTCTACCGGATCTCCGGTGGGCTGACCGCGGCACCACAGGTGTTCAACCTGGCCCAGACCTTCTACCTGCTGCCCTGGGCGGTGCTGGCGGTGCCGCTGGCCACCGCCGCCTACCCCACCCTCGCCGCGGCCGCCGCCGGTGGCGACGAGCGGACCTACCACCGCACGCTGTCCGGAACCCTGCGCGGCGTACTGCTGCTCAGCTTCCTCGGCATCGCGGTGCTGATCGGGGTGGCGGGCCCGATCGGGCGGTTCTTCCCCCTGGACGCCGCCGCCACCGCTGCCGCCATCGCCGGCTACGCTCCCGGGCTGCTCGGCTACGGCCTGTTCGCGGTGCTGTCCCGGGCCCTGTACGCCCGCGGCGCGACGCGGTCGGCCACCGCCGCGATCAGCGCCGGTTGGCTGGTGGTGCCGGTGGCGCTGTGGCCGCTGTCGGTGCTGTTGCCGGTGGCCGACCGGGTACTCGCGGTGGCGCTGGCGAACTCGGTGGGGATGCTGGTGCTCGGCGCGCTGCTGCTGGTGGCGGTGCGGCGGGCCGCCGGGCCGGTGGCGTTGGCCGGTGCCGCGCGCGCCGGTGGGGCGGGGCTGCTGGCGGGTACGGCGGGTGCCGGCGCGGCGCTGGCGCTGCTGCGGTTGACCGGCGCCGGGGACGGCACCCCGGCGCGGTGGATGGTCCTGACGCAGGGCATGCTGTCGGCAGTCCTGGTCGGCGTCGTGTTCCTCGGCGTGGTCTGGCTGGTCGACCGGCAGGATCTGCGTCCGGTGCTGGCCGCGCTGCGACGACGGCTGCGTCGGGCCCGCGTACGGGGTGGACGCGACGACGGGAAGGAGACGGTGTCCCGGTGAGTGCGGACAGTGCGTCGAGGGGCGCGGGACCGGGCACGGTGGTGCTGCTGCTGGCCTCCAGTACCGGTGGGGTCGGCCAACACGTACGGGCGTTGACCCGCGGGTTGACCGCCGCCGGGCAGCCGGTGCTGGTGTGCGGGCCGGCGGCGACGCAGGACCAGTTCGACTTCGTGGCCGCCGGTGCCCGGTTCACGCCGGTGGAGATTCCGGCCAGTCCCACCCCGGGCGACGCCCGGGCGGTCGGGGCGCTGCGTCGGGTACTCGCCGCCGAGCAGGTCCGGGTGTTGCACGCGCACGGGCTGCGGGCCGGGCTGGTCGCGGTGCTCGCCCGACCGGCCGTCCCACTGGTGGTGACCTGGCACAACGCGGTGCTCGCCGGTGGCCTACGCGGCGGGTTGTCCCGGCTGGTCGAGCGGGTCGTGGCGCGCGGCGCCCGGGTGAGCCTGGGTGCCTCCGCCGACCTGGTCGAGCGGGCCGTGGCGCTGGGTGCGGCGGATGTCCGGCTGGCACCGGTGGCCGCGCCCGAGTTGCCGGCGCCGCGACGCCGCCGGGCGGCCGTGCGCGCCGAGTTCGCCGTCACCGCCGAACAGCCGATGATCCTGTCGGTGGGCCGGTTGCATCCGCAGAAACGCTACGACGTGCTGATCGACGCCGCCGCCCGGTGGCGAGAGCGCACCCCACCGCCGGTCGTGGTGATCGCCGGCAGCGGCCCGGCATACCTGCCGTTGGCGGCCCGGATCAGTGCCGCCCGCGCGCCGGTGACGCTGCTCGGGCACCGTACCGACGTGGCGGACCTGCTGGCGGGGGCGGACCTGGCGGTGGTGACCAGCGACTGGGAGGCCCGGCAGTTGTTCGCGCAGGAGGCGCTGCGGGTCGGCGTACCGCTGGTGGCGACTGCGGTGGGTGGGCTGCCCGACCTGGTCGGCGACGCCGCTGTGCTGGTGCCGCCGGGTGACGTCGACGCGCTCGACGCGGCGGTGCGGGCGCTGCTGGACGACGAACCGGGCCGGGTCGAGTTGGGTCGGCGGGGCGCGGCGCGGGCGGCGACGTGGCCGACCGAGGCGCAGACCGTCGCCCAACTGGTCGCGCTCTACGCCGAGGTGGCCACGCCGGACGCCGACGCGCCGTCGACGGGACGTCGGTGATGCTGCGTCGAGTCGCTCCGGTCCTGCTCACCCTGGTCGTGGTGGTGCTGGGCATCACCGCGCTGGCGGCCGGGCCGCAGGCGCCACCGCCACAGCGCAGCGCCGACTACGTGGTGCTGGTCGGGGTGGCCGGGCTGCGCTGGGACGACGTGGACGCCGAACGCACCCCGACGCTGTGGCGGATGGCCCGGGACGGGTCGATCGGGTCGCTGTCGGTGCGTTCGGCGTACCGGCCCACCTGCCCGCTGGACGGTTGGTTGACGCTGGGGGCGGGCAGCTTCGCCGGGTGGAGCGGTGCCCGGCCCGGTGGGGAGTGTCCGCCGGCCGAGGTGACGGTGGAGGAGCCCGACCGGATCGGGGCGAACCTGCCGGAGCAGGAGGGTGTCGTCCTGCACAACCAGGAGCGGTTGCCGTGGGGCACGGTACCCGGCGCGTTGTCGGAGTCGGTGCGGTGTTCGGTGGCGGTCGGCCCCGGTGCGGCGGTGGCGGCGGCGCGGCCGTTCGGCCGGGTCGACCGGTACGAGCCGACGCTGCCGGCGGATCCGGCCGGCCTGCTGGGCTCCTGTGTACTCAGCATCGTCGACCTCGGTACGGTCGCCGGCACCGATGAGTCGGTGCGGGCCGCCGCGGCCCGCGCCGCCGACGCGCAGCTCGCCCGGGTGCTGGCGGCGCGGCCACCGAACTCGCTGGTGATCGTGGCCGGGGTCTCCGACACGCAACGGCCGTCGCGGCTGCACCTGGCCATCGCCGACGGCCCGGGGTGGGAGGACGGCTGGTTGACGTCGCCGACCACCGGCCGGCGCGGCTACCTGCAGTTGATCGATATCGCGCCGACGGCGTTGACGGTGCTGGGGCGGCCGATGCCGGACCGGCCGTTTCTGGGCCGGCCCGCCGAGTCGGTGGGTGGCCGGCCGGACGATCTGGCCGCGGCGATCGCGGAGCCGGCCGACGCGGACCGGGAGGCCGCCGCGCAGCGGGAGGTGGCCGGGGACTTCTTCACGCTGCTGGCGGTGGTGCAGGTGGTGCTGGCGGTGGCGGTGCTGCCGTTGCTGCGCCGGGCGCGGCGCCACGCCGGCCCGCACGGCCCGAAGCCGGTGTCGCGGCGGGTGGTGGCGACGGTGGAGGTGCTGCTGGTCGCCGCCGCGCTGGCGATTCCGGCGGCGTTGTTGGCCGAGGCCGTGCCGTGGTGGCGTAACGCCTATCCGGCGGCGTCCTTCGCGGCGCTGACGGCTGTGCTGCTGGCCGCGACGACGTTGCTGGTGCGGCTGGCACCGGGGTACGGCACCACCCTGGGGCCACTCGGCGCGGTGGCCGGGCTGACCACGCTGGCGGTCGGCCTGGATGTGGTCACCGGGGCCCGGTTGCAGCTCAACGGGGTGATCGGCTACTCGGCGTTGGAGGGGGGCCGGTACGCGGGACTGGGTACGGTCGGGCTCGGGGTGTTCGTCGCCGCCGCGTTGTTGACCGCGGGTTGGCTGGCCCAGCAGGTGCGTCGGAGCTGGCGGCCGATGGTGATGGTGACGGTGGGTGGGGCTGCCGTGGTGGTGGTCGGCAGCCCGTACCTAGGCGCCGACTCGATCGGGGCGATCGCGTTGACCGCGGGGGTGAGCGTCGCCGCGGCGATCAGCGCGGGTGGCTGGTTGACCCTGACCCGGCTGGCGTGGGCGGCGATGGCCGGGTTGGCGGTGACGGTCGGGTTCGCCGTGGTGGACCTGGACCGTGCGCCGGCCGAGCGGGGCAGCCTGGGTCGGTTCCTCGCCGCGCTCGGTGACGGCACCGGCGGGTTGACCGTGCAGCGGTCCAGCGCGGCCAACTTCGACACGCTGGTCAACAGCCCACTGACCGTGCTGGCGGTGGTCGGGGCGCTGCTGGTGTGGTTCGCGTTGCTGCAGCCGTGGGGCGGGCTGATGCGGCTGTTCGGCATCTACCCGGCGATCCGGGCGGCGATGGCGGGCACCGGGGTGGCCGCCGGGATCGGCGGTGTGCTGGGCGCCTCGGCGTTGGACGTGGCCGGAGCGGCGGCGGCGGTGGTGGTGCCGATGGCGGCGCTGTCCGCGCTGCGGGTGCTCGACCACGCCGCCGATCGGACCCGACCGGCCACGGACCGGCCGCAGGACGCCGTAGCGGCGGGTGGGGCGCGGTGCAGCGGCGCGGGGTCGGTGGGCGCCGACGGTGCCGCCGGGCCGGTCGGCGACGATGCCGCGACGGCAGCGGCTGCCGAGGGCGCACGGCCGGCCGACGTCGTGGTGCCGGGTGACGGTGGCGGCAGCCCGACGGACGAGGGCCGGCGGCCCGGTCGGGGGCGTGGTCGGACGCTGCGATCCTCGGCGGAGGTTGCGACCGGGTGACCCGGTGGGGTGCCCCCTCGGGTGCGGCACCGGGGTGCCCGAGGGGAGGTGTTACCGTGGAGTCCCGTGGATCGCGTGATCACTTCGCTGATCGGCTCGGCGGTCTGCACGACCGCGACGGACGACACGGGAGCAGGCCTTGGCCCCAACAGCACGGACGACCAGGCACATTTTCGTCACCGGGGGCGTGGCCTCCTCGCTGGGTAAGGGGCTGACCGCCTCCAGCCTCGGCAACCTGCTCACCGCGCGGGGACTTCGCGTGGTGATGCAGAAGCTCGACCCCTACCTCAACGTCGACCCGGGCACCATGAACCCGTTCCAGCACGGTGAGGTGTTCGTCACCGAGGACGGCGCCGAGACCGACCTGGACGTCGGGCACTACGAGCGGTTCCTGGACCGGGCACTGTCCGGCAAGGCGAACGTCACGACCGGCCAGATCTACTCCGACGTGATCGCCAAGGAGCGGCGCGGCGAGTACCTGGGCGACACGGTTCAGGTCATCCCGCACATCACCAACGAGATCAAGTCCCGGATCCTGGCCATGGCCGACCCGGACGACGACGGCCGTACCCCGGACGTGGTGATCACCGAGGTGGGCGGCACGGTCGGTGACATCGAGTCGCTGCCGTTCCTGGAGGCGATCCGGCAGGTGCGTCACGACCTGGGCCGGGACAACTGCTTCTACCTGCACGTGTCGCTGGTGCCGTACCTGGCGCCCTCCGGTGAGCTGAAGACCAAGCCCACCCAGCACTCGGTGGCCCAGCTGCGCAACATCGGTATCCAACCGGACGCGATCGTCTGCCGTTCGGACCGGGAGATCCCCGACAAGCTCAAGCACAAGCTGTCGTTGTACTGCGACGTCGACGCCGAGGCGGTCATCGCCGCCCCGGACGCGCCCAGCATCTACGACATCCCGAAGGTGCTGCACCGGGAGGGGCTCGACGCGTACGTGGTGCGCCGGCTCGGGCTCTCCTTCCGTGATGTGGACTGGGACGGCTGGGACGACCTGCTGCAGCGGGTGCACCAGCCGCAGCGCACCATCACCGTGGCACTGGTCGGCAAGTACGTCGACCTGCCGGACGCGTACCTGTCGGTCAGCGAGGCGATCCGGGCGGCCGGGTTCGGCAACCGGGCCCGGGTGCAGCTGCGTTGGGTGCCCAGCGACGACTGTGTCACCCCGGCGGGTGCGGCGGCGGCGCTGGCCGGGGTCGACGGCATCGTCATTCCGGGCGGGTTCGGGGTACGCGGCATCGAGGGCAAGATCGGCACCGCCCGGTACGCCCGGGAGAACGGTGTCCCGCTGCTCGGGCTCTGCCTCGGCCTGCAGTGCATGACGATCGAGGTGGCCCGGCACGTGGCCGGGTTGGACGGCGCCAACTCGTTGGAGTTCGACGAGCAGGCCGTGCACCCGGTCATCGCCACCATGGCCGACCAGGAGGACATCGTCGCCGGCAAGGGCGACCTGGGTGGCACCATGCGGCTGGGTGCGTACCCGGCGACCCTGGCCGAGGGGTCGATCGTCGCCGAGGCGTACGGCAGCACCGAGGTCAGTGAGCGGCACCGGCACCGGTACGAGGTGAACAACGCCTACCGTGACCAGCTGACCAAGGCCGGGCTGCACATCTCCGGTACCTCGCCGGACGGCCGGCTGGTCGAGTTCGTCGAGTTGGACCGGGAGCTGCACCCGTTCTTCGTGGCCACCCAGGCGCATCCGGAACTGAAGAGCCGTCCGACCCGGCCGCATCCGCTGTTCGCCGCCTTCGTGCAGGCGGCGGTGGCCTACTCGCAGGCCGACCAGCTGCCGGTCGACCTCGACACCGCCGGGCGGGCCACCCGCAACGGCACCGCCGCGGCCGCGTCGGCGTCGTGAGCGGCGTCGAGCACCACTACGAGGTGCGTTCCCGGGAGGTGCGCTACCGCGGCCGGATCTTCGAGGTGGTCTCCGAGCAGGTGAGCATGCCTGGTGGGGGGACCGCCATCCGGGATCTGGTGCGCCACGTGGGCGCGGTGGCGGTGGTGGCGTTGGACGACGCCGGTCAGGTGGTGCTGATCCGCCAGTACCGGCAGCCGGTGGGCCGGCGGCTGTGGGAGCTGCCGGCCGGGTTGACCGATGTGGCCGGTGAGGATCCGGCGGTCACCGCGGCCCGGGAGCTGGCCGAGGAGGTCGACCTGACCGCCGGCCGCTATGACGTCCTGGTCGACCTGCACAGCTCGCCCGGGTTCACGAACGAGCTGGTCCGGGTCTTCCTGGCCCGAGACCTGGCCGAGGTGCCCGTCGAGCAGCGTCACGACCGGCACGACGAGGAGGCCGACCTGCAGATCGTCCGGATCGATCTGGACGAGGCGGTGGGCATGGTGCTGGCCGGTGAGATCACCAACGCGGCCTGTGTCGCCGGGTTGCTCGCCGCGGCCCGGGCCCGCGACGCCGGCTGGTCGGTGCTGCGCCGCGCGGACAGCCCGCTGCCGCGCTGATCGTGCCCGGCGGCCGGCGGAAGGGCGGCCGGTGCGCCCCGGGTGGTGGACCCGGTAGGTGATGCGGGGGCCGGGCGGATCGCCGCCCGGCCCCCGCATGCGGGTGGGGTCAGTCGCGCAGCGGTCGTCCCTCGGCGTCGGTGCCACCGTTGACCAGGATCATGATGCCGTCGATGAGGCCCCAGAGGGCGCCGAAGCCGAGGGTGCAGAGGCTCACGACGAGCTGCAGTACCGCGATCTTGATGTGGCCGGTGTAGAACCGACCGGCGCCGAGGCCGCCGAGCACGATGCCCAGGACGCCCGCGACGACCTTGCTCTTGTCAGAAACGCCCTGGGGGTACCCGGGCTGAACGGGAGGAGTGGTCATGACGCGTCACAATAGTGATCCACTCTGTCGTGCCGGGTACCGGCACGCCTGAAGTGGGACGATGAAGGGCGAACACTGTCCTGACGGTGGAGGTGATGGTCCACCGACGGTGTGGTGTCACACCTGACACATCGTCAACGTCCGCGGCCACCGGGTGTCACAGTGCAGGCTCCGGTGCCCTGCGGGTCCGCCTAAACTGCCGCCGACGGGACCGGTTGACCGTGGCGGCAAAGGGGCCGGCACGGCACCGCGCAGTCGGGGCCGCGGTCCCCGAAGAGAGGTGTCTGCATCGTGAAGGTCGGCATCCCACGCGAGGTCAAGAACCACGAGTACCGCGTGGCGATCACTCCCGCGGGCGTCAACGAGTTCACCCGCGGCGGTCACCAGGTCTTCGTCGAGGCCGGCGCCGGCGTCGGGTCCAGCATCACCGACGAGGAGTTCACCGCCGCCGGCGCGAAGATCCTGGACACCGCCGACGAGGTGTGGGGCACCGCGGAGCTGGTGCTCAAGGTGAAGGAGCCGGTCGCCGAGGAGTACCATCGGATGCGCGCCGGGCAGGTGCTCTTCACCTACCTGCACCTGGCCGCCTCCCGCGACTGCACCCAGGCGCTGCTCGACCGCAAGGTCACCGGCATCGCCTACGAGACGGTGGAACTGCCCGACCGGTCGCTGCCGCTGCTGGCCCCGATGTCCGAGGTGGCCGGTCGGCTCGCCCCGCAGGTCGGCGCCTTCTACCTGATGCGCACCGGTGGTGGCCGGGGGGTGCTGCCCGGCGGGGTCTCCGGCGTGTACGCCGCCAAGACCGTCGTCATCGGCGCCGGGGTCTCCGGCATGAACGCCGCCGCGATCGCCCTCGGCCTGCAGTCGGAAGTGCTGCTGCTGGACAAGAACGTGGCCCGGTTGCGGCAGGCCGACGCCATCTACCGGGGCCACCTGCAGACCGTCGCGTCCAACGCGTACGAGATCGAGCGGGCGGTGCTGGACGCGGACCTGGTCATCGGCGCGGTGCTGGTGCCCGGTGCGAAGGCCCCGAAGCTGATCTCCAACGAGCTGGTCTCCCGGATGAAGCCCGGCAGCGTGCTCGTCGACATCGCCATCGACCAGGGCGGCTGCTTCGAGGACTCCCGGCCCACCACGCACGCCGACCCGGTGTACAAGGTGCACGACTCGATCTTCTACTGCGTGGCGAACATGCCCGGCGCGGTACCGAACACCAGCACGTACGCGTTGACCAACGTCACCCTGCCGTACGCGCTGGAGCTGGCCAACCACGGCTGGCGCGAGGCGTCCCGTCGCGATCCGGCGCTGGCGCTGGGCCTGAACACCCACGACGGACAGGTCGTCTACGGCCCGGTCGCGGAGGCGCACGACCTGCCCGCCCTGCCACTGGCCGAGGTGCTGGCCTGACCGGCCACGCACCGACCGCCGCAGCGGACGGGGCCGGCGCGGGCCATCAGCCCACGCCGGCCCTGCACCGTGCGGTGCGCGCCTACCTCGACCACCTCACCGTCGAACGTGGACTCGCCGCCAACACCCTCGCCTCCTACCGCCGCGACCTCGACCGCTACCTCACCTCGCTGGCCGCCGCCGGGGTGGACGACCTGGCGGCGGTCTCGGCCGGCGAGGTCGAACGCCACCTGTCCCGGCTGCGTACCGGCGAGGACGGGCATCCGCCGCTGGCCGCCTCCTCCGCCGCCCGCGCCGCCAGCGCCGTACGCGGCCTGCACCGCTTCGCGCTGCGCGAGGGCCTGACCGGCGCCGACCCCAGCCGCGACGTGCGCCCACCCGTCCCACCGCGCCGGTTGCCCCGGGCCCTGCCGGTGGCCGACGTGATCCGGCTGCTGGAGAGCGCCGGCCCGGTGGAGACCACCGGCGAGGGCACCGGGTTGGCGTTGCGCGACCGGGCGCTGCTGGAGTTCCTGTACGGCACCGGCGCCCGCATCTCCGAGGCGGTCGGCGCCGCCGTGGACGACGTGGACGCCGCCGACGGGGTGGCGCTGCTGCGCGGCAAGGGCGGCCGGCAGCGGCTGGTGCCGATCGGCGGGTACGCGCTGCGGGCCCTGACCGACTACCTGGTGCGCGCCCGACCCGGGCTGGCCGCCGCCGGCCGGGGCACCCCGGCGGTGTTCCTCAACGCCCGCGGCGGACCGTTGACCCGGCAGGGCGCCTGGACCGTCCTGCGCCGCGCCGCCATCCGCGCCGGGCTGCCCGTCGACGGGCCGCACGCGGTCTCCCCGCACACCCTGCGGCACTCATACGCCACCCACCTGCTCGACGGCGGCGCCGACGTACGGGTGGTGCAGGAACTGCTCGGTCACGCCTCGGTCACCACCACCCAGGTCTACACGCTGGTCACCGTCGACCGGCTGCGCGAGGTCTACGCCACCGCCCACCCGCGCGCCCGGCAATGACCGCCCTGGTCGCTGCCGTCGGCCGACACGCCGAGCGGGTGCCGAACGCCCTGCTGGCCGGTGGCGTACAGTCGGCATCGGCGCGGTCCTTGCGGTGAGATGACCGGGGTGCGCAGCGGCGCCGCGAAGGACGTCGGGCGGCTCCGACGCCGGATGGTCGTCGGGAGGGGGCAACGAGGACATGGCTGGCAACGGTGACCGTGCCGAGACCTGGACGTCGGAGCTCCGCGAACAGCAGAACGCCCTCGGTAGCGACCTGGGCCCCGCCGACCCGGCCGCCTACACGATGCGCAAGCCGATCCCCGAGCCGATGCCCACCGACCGGCACGGACCGGCCCGGATCATCGCGATGGCCAACCAGAAGGGCGGGGTCGGCAAGACCACCACGACCATCAACCTCGGCGCCGCACTGGCCGAGTACGGTCGCAAGGTGCTGCTGGTCGACTTCGACCCGCAGGGTGCCCTCTCCGTGGGCCTGGGCGTCAACCCGCACAACCTGGACCTGTCGGTCTACAACCTGCTGATGCAGGACGACGTCACCGCCGAGGACGTGCTGATCAAGACCGACGTGGCCGGACTGCACCTGCTGCCCGCCAACATCGACCTCTCCGCCGCCGAGATACAGCTCGTCAACGAGGTTGCCCGGGAGATGGCCCTGGCGCGGGTGCTCAAGAGCGTCCGCAAGGAGTACGACTACATCCTGATCGACTGCCAGCCGTCCCTCGGCCTGCTGGCGATCAACGCGCTGACCGTCGCACACGGCGTACTCATCCCGCTGGAGTGCGAGTTCTTCAGCCTGCGCGGCGTGGCCCTGCTGCTGGACACCATCGACAAGGTCCGCGAGCGGCTCAACTTCGACCTGGAACTCGAAGGCATCCTCGCCACCATGTACGACAGCCGCACCACCCACTGCCGGCAGGTGCTGCAACGGGTCGTGGAGGCGTTCGGCGACAAGGTGTACCAGACGGTGATCACCAAGACCGTCAAGTTCCCCGAGTCCACCGTCGCCGGCGCCCCGATCACCACCCTCGACCCGGCCTCCTCCGGCGCCCGCAACTACCGCCAGCTCGCCCGCGAGGTGATCGCCGCGCAGGCAGAGCGCTAGGCTCCGCGCTGCCGTGTCCGGGCCGTGGACTACGGTCGTCGGCGTGACCGCCCCGCCCCTGGACCCGACCGACGCCGCGGACGCCCCGCCCGTGGTCGACGGCGCCGAGGCCGGTCCGACGGCGCCCGACCCTGCCACCGAGGACGGAGTCGACGGCGCCGTGGGGCAGGGAGAACCGGGCGACAGCGGCAGGTTCACCGTACGGCTGACCAACTTCACCGGCCCGTTCGACCTGCTGCTGCAACTGATCGGCAAGCACAAGCTCGACGTCACCGAAGTCGCCCTGCACCAGGTCACCGACGAGTTCATCGCCTACATCCGGGCGATGGGCGACGACTGGGACCTCGACGAGGCCAGCGAGTTCCTGCTCATCGCCGCCACCCTGCTCGACCTCAAGGCCGCCCGGCTGCTGCCCTCCGCCGAGGTGGAGAACGAGGAGGACCTGGCGCTACTCGAAGCCAGGGACCTGCTCTTCGCCCGACTGCTGCAGTACAAGGCGTACAAGGAAGCGGCCGCGCACATCGCCGCCCTGGAAGAGGTCGGCGGACGCCGCTATCCCCGCGCGGTCACCCTGGAACCCCGCTACGCCGAGGCGCTGCCCGACCTCGTGCTCGGCATCGGCCCGCAACGGCTGCTCAAGCTGGCCGTGAAGGCGATGACCCCGAAGCCGATCCCCGAGGTCTCCATCGCGCACGTACACATGGTCCGGGTCAGTGTCCGCGAACACGCCGGCATCATCGCCGAGCGGCTACGCCGCGCCGGCATCGCCACCTTCTCCCTGCTCTGCGCCGACTGCGAGGCCACCCTGGAAGTGGTCGCCCGGTTCCTCGCCCTGCTTGAGCTGTACCGGCAGGGCGTGGTCGTCTTCGTCCAGGAACAGGCACTGGAGGAGCTGACCGTACGCTGGACCGGCCCCGCCGACGGCAGCCCGACCCTGACCATCGACGAGTACGCCGGCGCCCCCGCCGACGCGGCCGAGGCCCCGACGGCGCCGGCCGGATCGGACCCGCCGGCCGGGTCGGACCCACCCGTCGGGTCGGGTGTGCCGGACGGGTCGGGTGCGGCGGGCGGATCGGCGCCGGCCGACGGGGCGGATGGGACGGCAACGACGGAGGAGCAAGCCGGATGAGCACCGAGGAAAGCCGGGATTCGCTGGCCGAGCAGGCAGCCGCCTGGATTCCCCCCTGGCAACGCCCCGCCCCCGCCGCTGCCCACGACCGGGCACCCGCCGCCGACGCCGCTGCCGAGGCCGCCTCCGCCGACCTTGGTACGGAACTGCCCCGCCAGGGTCGTACCGGCAGCACAACCACCGACGCCACACCGAGCGCGAGTGACTCCGGTGGGAACGACGACCGGGCGGCGGTCGAGTCGGGTGATCCTGCGCACAGCGCCTCGGTGGTCGCCGCGGTGGTGCCGGCACAGGTTCGCGGCGAGGCCACGGCCGACGGACACGATCTCCACCCCGACCCGGCCGGCGAACCGACCGATCCCGAAGGGCCGACCGAACCTGCGGGTACCGGCACCCCGGTACACCGGCAGCGCGGCGGGCGGGCGCGGGCGGAGCCCGAACCGGCGCCGGTGATCGACGACACGGAACTGCGCGGCGCGCTCGAGGCGATCCTGCTGGTCGTGGACGAACCGGTCAGCGAGCTGGTGCTGGCCCAGGTGCTGGAGCAGCCCGCCGAACGGATCGGCCCGATGCTCGACGACATCGCCGCCTCCTACACCGCCGCCGGACACGGGTTCGAGCTGCGGCGGGCGGCCGGCGGGTGGCGGCTCTACACCCGGCCGGAGTACGCCGGTTACGTCGAACGGTTCGTGCTGGACGGGCAGTCGGTCCGGCTGACCCAGGCCGCGCTGGAAACCCTGGCGGTGGTGGCGTACAAACAGCCGGTGACCCGGTCACGGATCTCCGCCATCCGGGGCGTCAACTGCGACGGGGTGATCCGTACCCTGGTGTCGCGGGGGTTGGTCGAGGAGTGCGGCACCGAATCCGACAGCGGGGCTTACCTGTACCGCACGACCACGATGTTCCTGGAGAAACTCGGCCTGAACAGCCTCGACGACCTGCCACCGCTGGCCCCGTTCCTCCCTGACGACGTAGAAGAGCTTGCCGATGCCACGCGATAACCGCACCCCGTCCCCCGACGCGCCGGTCTACACCGGCCCCGAACGCCTGCAGAAGGTGCTCGCCGCCGCCGGTGTCGGCTCCCGGCGCGCCTGCGAGGACCTGATCTTCCGGCGGCGGGTGACGGTCAACGGGCGGGTGGCGCAGCTCGGCGACAAGGTCGACCCGGCCACCGCCGTCATCCACGTCGACGGCGAGCGGCTGCAGGCCGACACCCGACTGGTGTACCTGGCCATGAACAAACCGCGTGGGGTGGTCTCCACGATGGCCGACGAGAAGGGCCGCACCGCCCTGGCCGACTTCCTCGGCAACCGGGTGGAGCAGCGCGTCTACCACGTCGGGCGGCTCGACGCGGACAGCGAGGGCCTGCTGCTGCTCACCAACGACGGCACCCTGGCGCACCGGCTGATGCACCCCTCCTACGGCGTGCAGAAGACCTACCTGTGCGAGGTGGCCGGCCCGATCCCCCGCAACCTCGGCAAACGGCTCGCCGCCGGGATCGAACTGGAGGACGGCCCGGTCAGCGTCGACGGCTTCCGGGTAGTGGACAGCCTGGGACGTACCGCCCAGGTCGAGCTGAGCCTGCACGAAGGACGCAAACACATCGTACGGCGGCTGCTCGCCGAGGTCGGACACCCGGTGAGCCGGCTGGTGCGTACCGCGATCGGGCCGATCCGGCTCGGCGACCTGCGTGCCGGGCGCACCCGGCGGCTGACCAACGCGGAGGTCGCCGCCCTTTTCAAAGCGGTGGGTGACTGACCGCGCGGTCGCGGGTACGGCTGGGGGTAGGCTCCCTGGCGGCCCGGCGGGCCGCGCTCATCGCCGCCGGGCATCATTGAACACGTGTGGGCAACCGCTCGCGTCCGCCGAAGGCGGCGGATCGTGAGGTACGGGCTGAGGAGGACAACGGTGGAGGAAAACGTACCGGCCGGGCGCTGCGTGGTCGCTGTGGACGGGCCGTCCGGTTCGGGTAAGTCCACCGTCTCCCGACGGCTCGCCACGAGCCTGGGCGCCCGGTACCTGGACACCGGCGCGATGTACCGGGCGATCACCTGGGCGGTGCTGCGTTCCGGCGTCGACCTGACCGACGCCGCGGCGGTGGCGAAGGTCGCCGGCGAGGTCGACCTGCTTATCGGCACCGACCCAGCGGGCTACGGCGTGACCGCCGACGGCGTGGACGTCGAGGCCGAGATCCGCGGATCCGAGGTGACCGCCGCGGTCTCCGCGGTCGCCGCCGTACCGGCGGTGCGGGCGCTGCTGGTGGCCCGGCAGCGGGAGATGATCGCCAAGGCGGGTCGGATCGTGGTCGAGGGCCGCGACATCGGCGCGGTGGTCGCCCCGGACGCCGACCTGAAGGTCTACCTCACCGCCTCGGCGGCGGCGCGCGCCGCGCGGCGCAGCGCCGAGAACGCCGCCGACGTCGCCGCCACCGCCGCCGACCTGGCCCGACGTGACCAGCTGGACTCGTCGCGCAAGGCCGACCCGCTGGCCCAGGCACCCGACGCCGTGGTGCTGGACACCACCGAGCTGGGCATCGACGAGGTCGTGGCCCGGCTGCACGCGCTACTCGCCGAACGGTCAGTGGCATGAGTAGCGACGACGGCTGGGTAGAGCTACGGGAACCGGACCTCGACATCGAGGAGCCGACCGGTCCGCAGCCGGTGGTCGCCGTGGTCGGCCGCCCCAACGTCGGCAAGTCCACTCTGGTCAACCGAATCATCGGCCGTCGACAGGCGGTCGTCGAGGACGTACCCGGGGTGACCCGCGACCGCATCCCGTACGACGCGCAGTGGGCCGGCCGGACCTTCACCGTGGTGGACACCGGCGGCTGGGAGCCGGACGCCAAGGACCGGGCGGCGGCCATCGCCGCACAGGCCGAGACGGCGGTGGCCACCGCCGACGTGGTGGTGTTCGTGGTCGACGCGACGGTGGGCTCCACCGACGTCGACGAGGCGGCGGTCAAGATGCTGCGGCGCAGCGCCAAACCGGTGATCCTGGTCGCGAACAAGGCCGACAACACCAACATCGAGCTGGAGGCCACCGCGCTGTGGTCACTCGGCCTCGGTGAACCCCGCCCGGTGTCGGCGCTGCACGGTCGCGGCTCCGGTGACCTGCTCGACGCCATCATGGACGCGCTGCCCGAAGCCCCGAAGATCGTGGAGGACCGCCCGCGCGGCCCACGACGGGTGGCCCTGGTCGGCCGGCCGAACGTCGGCAAGTCCAGCCTGCTCAACCGCTTCTCCGGCGAGGAACGGGCGGTCGTCGACTCGGTCGCCGGCACCACCGTCGACCCGGTGGACAGCCTCGTCACCATCGGCGGCGACACCTGGCAACTGGTGGACACCGCCGGGCTGCGCCGACGGGTCGGCCAGGCCAGCGGCACCGAGTACTACGCCAGCCTGCGTACCGCCTCCGCGATCGAGGCCGCCGAGGTGGCGGTCGTGCTGCTCGACTCCAGCGAGCCGATCAGCGAACAGGACCAGCGGATCCTGTCGATGGTCACCGAGGCCGGCCGGGCACTGGTGATCGCCTTCAACAAGTGGGACCTGGTCGACGCCGACCGCCGGTACTACCTGGACAAGGAGATCGACCGGGAGCTGCGCCGGATCCCGTGGGCGATCCGGCTGAACCTGTCCGCGAAGACCGGCCGGGCCGTCGACAAGCTCGCCGCCGCCCTGCACCGGGCGCTGGACAGCTGGGAGACCCGGATCCCCACCGCGCAGCTCAACGCGTGGCTCACCGCCCTCGTCCAGGCCACCCCCCACCCGGTACGCGGGGGACGGGCACCGCGGATCCTGTTCGCCACCCAGGCGGGTGTCGCACCGCCGCGGTTCGTGCTCTTCACCACCGGCCCGCTGGACGCCGGCTACCAGCGTTTCGTCGAGCGCAAGCTCCGCGAGGAGTTCGGCTTCGAGGGCAGCCCCATCGAGATCTCGGTACGCCCCCGCAAGAAGCTCGGCCCCGGCGGCCGCGGCAAGGCACACGGCTGATCCGATCCCCTCAGGGCTCGGGTGGACGTCCCCATGACGACCCACCCGAGCCCCACCCTCCTAGGATGCTCTAGCGATGGTGGGGTGATCGACAAGTGCGCCAGACGGGGGTAGGGGCTGTGCGACGGGAGGGAGATGCTGCGCTAAGCTGTAGCGGCTGTCGCGGGCAACGGCCCACGGTGGCATCGGGACGTGGCGCAGCTTGGTAGCGCACTTGACTGGGGGTCAAGGGGTCGTCGGTTCGAATCCGGCCGTCCCGACAGCGAGAGGGTTTCCGCAGGTCAGAGACTTGCGGGAGCCCTCTTTTCATAGCCCTGTCTCGATGTAGTGGTGTGTGAGGCGCTGCTGGAACCCTTAACTCGGGTGGTTTAGTGAGCCGGTCTTGGTTGCCTCCGCTGTGAATCGCCTACTGGGCGTACTGAATCGACGTCGTCAAGGACATCGCTGGACCGCTTAACGGTGGATGATTCTAGGGTAAAAAGGACGCGATCCTCTGCGCAGAGTCATGGCATTGAGCCTTTTCCGTGCGCCCAGCAGAGTGGAGGTTGATCGTGTAGGTGGTTGATCTTCGTTCGTATGCTGCTCGTGTGGTATAGCGGTATCCGGACGGTGACCTGGCCCGAGTTCATCAGGCACGACGTCGGGCAGCCAGGTGCCGATCGGGTCGTCGGGCCGAGGTGGCCCTGGTCGACGAGCTGTAGCACGGTGGTGGCGACGAACGTCTTGGTGGTGCTGCCGATGCGGTGCCGTATCTCGGGCTTCATCAGTTGGGGCCTGGTGAGAAAGGCGTGGCCGGCGGCCTCGCGCCAGTCGTGGCGGCCGTCGTGCACGGCGGCCAGCACGACTGGCACACCGGTTTTGGCACCGCGGCGAGCGCACCGCAGGGGGACCCGGTGGTGTCGGGCATCAACCGTAAGTCGATCCGATGTCGACTTGTGCTGGCTTCGCTGGCCGTATGGAATCTGGCCCAACTGTTTTCGACATGCTCGACGCGGCACAGGTCGCGGAACTCCGAGCCGCCGTGGCCGGCTCGGTTTCCCGGCCCGACGACCACAACTATGACGTCGACCGCGCGACCTACAACCTGTTGACGCCCCAGCAGCCGGCGGCGACCGTCGGCGTGCTCGGTGTCGACGATGTGCGGGAGACGGTTCGTTTCGCCCGACGCCACGGGTTGCCGGTGGCGGTGCAGGCGACGGGACACGGTGTGGGCGCACCGGCCGACCGAGGCGTACTGATCAACACCAGCCGGATGACCGGGGTGGTGGTGGATCCCGAGGGGGCCACCGCCCGGGTGGAGGCCGGTGTCCGCTGGCAGAGCGTCATCGACGAGGCGGCCAAGTACGGCCTCGCGCCGATCAACGGCTCGTCGCCCACCGTCGGTGTGGTGGGCTACACCCTCGGCGGCGGGCACAGCCCGTTTCTGGGACGTAGCCACGGCTACGCCGCAGACCATGTCACCGCCATCGACATCGTCACCCCCGACGGTGAGTTCCACACCCTCACCTCGACCTCGCAACCCGATCTGTTCTGGGCCGTTCGCGGCGGCAAGGCGAACTTCGGTGTGGTGACCGCCATCGAGTTCCGGCTCTTCCCGCAGGCACGGCTCTACGGTGGCGGTCTGTTCTTCCCCGGCGCGCAGGCGGCGGCGGTGCTGCCGGCGTGGCGATCCTGGATCGAGGACACGCCGGACGAGTTGACCTCTTCGGTGGCGTTGGTCCGGCTGCCGCCGCTGGAGGAACTGCCGGAGCCCCTTCGTGGCCAACTGGTGGTCCATGTGCGGATTGCCTACCTTGGGACCGAGGAGGCGGGGCAGCAGCTCGTCGCTCCGCTGCGCCGCGCGGGGACACTCCTGCTGGACACGGTGGCGGAGTTGCCGTACGCGGCGGTCGCGTCGATCCACAACGACCCGGTCACCCCGCTGCCGATCTGCGAGCGATCGGCGTTGCTGCGGGAGCTGACCCCGGCGCAGCTCGACCGGATCGTCGGGCTCGCCGGGGAGACCGCCACGGTGCCGGTCACCATGGTGGAGATCCGTCATCTCGCCGGTGCGCTGCGCCGGCCGCCGCAAGAGCCGAACGCGGTGGCCAATCGCGATGCCGCGTTCCTGCTCTTCGTGGCGAGCGTCGCCGCGCCGGACGAGGTGCCGCGGCACGCGGAGTATCACGGCAGCATCATCGCCGTCGTGGCGGACACGGACACCCATCGCACCTTCGCCAACTTCCTGACCCCCGGCAACGGTGGTCCGGAGCATGTGGCGACCGCCTACCCGCCCGAGGTATACGAACGCCTGGTGGACCTCAAGCGTCAGTGGGACCCGGAGAACTTGTTCCGGTTCACCCACACCGTCCGCTAACGCTTGCCGGGGCGCCGGTACTCGTACGGCGCCCCGGCCACCCCACCCGGGCCGGTGAGCAGCGACGCCACCGTCGCCGCCGAATTGGCTGCGGCGATAGTGGCCGACGACTACGGAGAGTAGAAAAGGTTGAAGAAATGACCCGGTTTCAGCCTCGCCGTAGGTCACGTGTCGTACGAACCGTGCTGCCGTCCGACCTATCGTGACCGGGTGACCAGCGAGCGACACGACAGCATGGTGCCGAACCGGGCTGTCTCGGGGTGAGCAGACGATGACAGGCGATCCTGGCGACCGGTTCCTGATCCTTGGGCCGTTGAGTGTCTGGCGCGACGGGGTTGAGGTGGAACTGGGGCCACCGCAGCAGCAGGCGCTGCTCGCGGTGTTGTTGGCCCGTGCCGGACGGCCGGTCATGATGACCGAGATCATCGATGTGATCTGGGGCGAGCACCCACCGTCGACCGTGGTGAATGTGATCCAGAGATACATCAGCCGGCTGCGCCGGGTACTGCCCGTCGATGCCCTGGTGCGCTGCGCGGGAGGCTATCGGCTGAACCTCGATGCCGACCGGGTCGACCTGTTGGTGTTCCGTCGCCGACTGGCCGCTGCCGCCGAGGCGGCTGCCGACGATCCCGATGGCGCGCTGGAACTGCTGATGAAGGGGTTGGGGCTGTGGTACGGCCAGGTGGCCGCGAGTGTGAGCCACGTGATCCGGGAGGCACCAATCTTCGCCGAGGTCAACGGCGAGTACGTGTCGGCGGTGCTGCGCGCCGCTGACCTCGCGCTCGTCACCGGCAACTCGGAGCGGGTCCTGCCGGTGCTGCGTGGCGCGACGGCGCTGGCTCCCTTCGACGAGTCACTCCAGGCAGCGCTGCTGCGTACGCTGGCCGCCGCTGATCGCCCGGCGGAGGCGCTGACCCAGTACGACGCCTTCCGGCGCCGGCTCGCCGACGAACTCGGGGTCGGGCCGGGGCCTGCGCTGGCTGCCGCCCACCACGAGATCCTGTGTGCCGCGCCGGTGGTCCCGGCGTCGCTGCCTGATCGACCGCCGTCCGGTGGCCGTCCAGCGGTCACCTCGGTGCCGGTCCGTCCGGCGCAACTTCCCGCCGACCTGCCGACCTTCGCCGGCCGGAGCGACTCCCTCGATCGCGTGACGGGCTACCTCGGCGGCTCGGCGTCCACGGCCCGGCTGGTGGCGATCAGTGGCATGGGCGGCATCGGCAAGACGACCCTGGCGGTGCACTGCGCGCACCGGCTCGCCGCCGTGTTTCCCGACGGTCAGCTCTACGTCAACATGCGAGCGTTCGATCCCTCCGGGGTCGCCCTCAAGCCGCAGGACGCGATCCGGTCCTTCCTCAACGCCCTCGGTCTGGCGGAGGAACAGCTGCCGGCCAGCTTCGAGGCTCAGGTGGCGCTCTACCGGAGCCTGATCGCGGGTCGTCGGATGATTGTCGTTGTCGACAACGCCCGCGACGCGCAGTCGGCCCGCCCGTTGTTGCCTGGTGCTCCCGGCAGCGCGGCGATTGTGACCAGCAGGGACCCACTCGTCGGCCTGGTGGTGCAGGAGGGGGTGCTGCCGATCGTCCTCGGCCTGCTCGCTGACGAGGAGGCCGAAGCGGTGCTGGATCACCGCCTTGGTCCGGGCCGGTTGGCCGCCGAGCCGGATGCGGTCCGGGAAGTAATCAGCTTCTGCGCCGGCATTCCGCTCGCGTTGGCGATCTTCGCGGCCCGGGCGGCGTTACATCCACAGTTCACCCTGCGGCATCTCGTCGCCGAACTCAATGTGCGCCGGTTGGACTCCTTCGAGCAGGCCGACGGCGACCCTGACCTACGCGCCGTCTTCTCCTGGTCGTACGAGCAGTTGGGGGCGGATGCCGCGCGACTGTTCCGGCTGCTCGCCCTGCACCCGGGCCATACCTTCGGTGCCGCCGCCGCCGCGAGCCTGCTCGGCGCCGACCCGGGCCAGGGCCGGGCGCTGCTCGGTGAGCTGTCGCGGGCGAACCTGCTATCGGAGTGTGAGCCTGGCCGGTTCCGGATCCATGATCTGGTGCGCTCCTACTCGGCCGAACTCGCCCACCTCGACGGGCCGGCGGCGCAGCGGGAGTCCAGCCAGCGGCTGTTGGACCACTATCTCTTCAGCAGCCTTGCCGCACTGGCCTTGCGGGATCCGGAACAGATCCACCGCGCCAGAGCCCCGGTCCTGCGGCCGGTACCGGACGTTACCGTCGAGTCCTTTGCGGAACGCGGGAGTGCGTCCACCTGGCTGACCAACGAACGGCGGACCCTGCTCGCCATGATCAACCTTGCGGTCGCGCTCGGCGCCGACACGCACGTGTGGAGCCTCGTCTCGGCGATGGAGAGCATGCTGCGGTCGTACGAGTACTGGGCAGACTGGAAGATGACGCTGTACCAGGCGCTGGCCGCGGCGGAACGACTGGAGGACGCCACCCTGCAGGGCATAGCGCACCATGCGTTGGGATACGTGCACTCCGAGCCGATGCTGAATGTCCCGGAGGACGCCGAGCGGCACCTGCGCGAGGCCATCCGCCTCTGCGCAGGCGCGGGCGACCTGCTCACCGAGGCGCACGCCCACCGCACCCTGGCCCGGCAGTGGCGGGGCCGGCCAGCGGAACGCGAGCAGTTCGAGCTGGCCCTGTCGCTCTACCACCGCGTGCAGGCATGCCGCCCCGGATCGGTGCCGCCGGACTACTTCGCGTACGTCTACGGCCAACTCGGCCGATACGACACGGCACTGGACTACGCCTTGCGCGCGGTGCGACATCTCGACCAGGCCGGAAACCACCGGGAGGCGACCGCCTGGCACACGCTGGCGACCATCCAGGTCGGGCGTGGGGACGTGACCGCGGCGCTCGCCGCGAACGATCACGCAGTGCACCTCTGCCGACGGCTGGGCGATGAGTACGCCGCAGCCCGGCTGCTGGTCGGTCTCGGCGAGCGGTTGACCGTGGTGGGAGAGACCACCGAGGCCCGACGATCCCTCAGCCGGGCGCTCGACATCCTGAACCGACTTTCCCACCCGCGCGCCGAGTCGGTGCGGGCCACGTTGCGGGCCATGACAGCAGAACCGGTCAGCGCATGATGTGTCGGGCGGCGGGTACGCCATCCGGCCGCGTCGATGACGAACTGGTCTGAGGCCCCGGCGCCGGCCTGTCGAGTGACAACCGGATGAGATGGCGTTCCTCGCCATGGAGGCTGACGTGGTGGACGCGCCGGGCGCCGAGCCGCAGGTAGGGCTGGACGAGGCGTCGGGTACACGTGGCATAGGCAACGGCAAACCCCCGGGACCGCAGGTCTGGAGCGACGAATTCGTCAAGTAGCCGGCGGAACAGCCCGGCTGCCTCCGGGAGTGGCGCTGGCGTCATCAGGTTGAGCAGTTCGCAACAGTGGTCGAGGTCCAACGGTTCGGGCGCGAATCCGAAGCGCGCGGACTGGAACCTGCCGCGGGGATCGATGTTCACCGCCAGATAGCAGCCTGGCATCGCGGCGCCGGCCGCAGCCCACTGGTAGATGATCTGATCGCGGTAGGGGACGCGGGTCCGTAGCAGCCGCCGGTCGTGGTCGAAGTCCCAGATCAGCCGGACAAGACGATTGTCGGCCAATCCGGCGTACGCGGTGTAGAAGGTCCGCTCGTAGTGTTCGACCTGGGCCGGATCGTGGTGATCGAGGATGCTCCGGACGTCGGTGGGGGTCATGCCGGGGGCGCCGGGCGTACGTGCATCGGCAGCCCGGCGCCGGGGTACTGGGTCACCTCGGTGGCTGGCGTGACCGGGTGCCCGTCCACCATCTGCAGGCGCACCTGGCGTCCAACGACCGCCAACACGCTCATCATCGTCGCCATGGCGAAGCTCTCCCCGATGCACTTGCGGGGACCGACGCCGAACGGCAGGTACGCCCGGCGCTGTTGTGGAGTCAGTCGACCTGGCGCGAACCGCTCCGGGCAGCTCTGCGCGGGCTTCTCCCAGACCGTGTCGCTGCCGTGCGAGACATGGATCGGCACGACGACGTTGTCCCCCTGCCGTAGGTCGATATCGCCGATCTGTTCGTCCGCGGCGGCCGTGCGGGGCAGGGTGTAGACCGGCGGGTGCAGCCGCATCGACTCCTGGAGGACCTGCCGGGTGTACGGCAGGGCGGCGAGATCCCGGTAGGTCGGCGTGCGGTCACCGAGCACCGCGACCAGTTCGGCGTGCAACCGGTCCGCCACCTCGGGATTGCGGCCCAGCATCAGCAGGGTCCAGGCCAGGGCCGAGGCGGTGGTCTCGAAGCCGGCGAAATACAGCGTGACGATCTGGTCTCGGAGTTCGCGCATCGAGTCGGGCCGGTCACCGAAGGCCCGGATGAGCCCGGCCAGCATGTCGCCGTGTTCCCGGTCGTCGGCCAGCCGGTCCGCGATCCGGGCGTACACGAACCGATCCACCTCGGCCAGGCAGCGCCGAAGGTTGCGGTGCCTCCGGGTGGGTACCCAGAACGGTGGCGACAGCGGCATGATGTTGCGGCGGAAGGCCACCGCGAGGCTCGCCCGGGTGGTTGCCACGAAGAGGCCGGCCTGATCCGGCAGCTCCTCGCCGAACATCGCCTGGCTGATCACCCGCAGCGAGAGTTCCCGCATGTCGTCGAGCACGTCGACCGTCTCGCCGCGCCTCCCGGCGGCATGCCAGCGGTCGACCACGTCGCTGCTGATCGCGGACGCGATCTTCACGACCCGGCCGAGCAGGGCGCGGTCGAAGACCGGTCGAGTCGACCGCCGCTGGCGCTGCCAGACCTCGCCGTCGCTGGTGAGCAGCCCGTTGCCGATGCCGAGCGCGAGGTTTCCATGCTGGAATCCCCGCCGGTACGAGGACGCGTTGGTGACCAGGATCCGGTGGACTGCCTCCGGCTCGGACACCAGTGTGTATGTCCGTCGCAGCACCCGGAAGCGAACGAAGCCGTGATGCGCGGCGAGCAGACGTCGGTGCGATCCCAGCAGGTCGGCCTTGAGCGCCGAGAGCTTCTGGTGGACCGGGCGGCGGCTACGCGGGCTCACCGGCTCTGCCCCTCGGCGCGGTCCCCAGCCGACGTGCCGAACTCCTCGTCCAGGCCCGCGGCGGCCTCCACCAGCTCAGCGAAACGGGCCACGAACCGCCCGCCCGGCACACCGTCGACGATGTCGTGGTCGACGGCGACGGTGACGCTCATCATCTTTCGTGGCTCGGCGCGTTCGTTGCGCCAGCACACCCGTTCGAAGATTCCACCGACCGTCACGGAGCAGGGCAGGAACGACTGCACCAGGCCCCAGGACGGGCGGGCGTCGATGGCCGAGCCGACGTTGGAGAGCACCGCCGTGCCCCACTGCCGCTTCCGGCGGACCGGATCACGGCGGATCCACCACCACACACCGCGCCGAAGCAGAGCGGGCATCCGAACAATCCGGCGTCGGCGGCGTACGGCCGGGTCGTCGTAGAGGTCATCCCGGACCGCCCGGCGGATCTCCTCGTTGATCTCGGCGAGACTCTTGCGGTTGGCTGCCCGAACGATGTAGATCACCGGTACCCGGGCGCCGTCCGGCTTGGTCTTCTCCAGCAGGGTGCTGATGTCGACGTCGTCGAAGACGACCAGACGGCCACCCTGGCGGCAGGCGTGCACCCCCGGGTGCTCGCCGATGGCGTGCCCCAGGCAGTACGCGAGGAAGGCGGTGAAGGAGATCCCGTCCGGCATCCGCGTCTTGTGCTCGGCGATCCGGGCAAGAGGCGTCGTGACGTCGAACTCCAACAGGCCGTACCCGTTGTGGGTGCGCTGCGAGATCGCGAGCATGTCGCTGACGAGATTGCGGATCGGTGGCCAAGCCGTCACCTGGTGGGCGTCGCTGATGGCGTTACCTTCCTTCATCAGAGGTCCCCTTGCTCGGTCCGTGCTGTGGCGGACGCCGTAGTGCCGTGTTCGTGGGCGAAGTCGTGGAGGAAGTCGACGAGCTGCCGCACCGCCTGCGTCGAGACCCCGTTGAAGATGCTCGCCCGGCAGCCGCCGACCGACCGGTGTCCGGCCAGGCCGATGATGTCGGCCCGCGTCGCGGCGTCCAGCAGCGGCCCGAGCAGCTCCGGGCAGGTCGGGGTGAACACCACGTTCATCCGAGACCGTGAGTCGGGCTCGACCGGGCACCGGTAGAACGGTGTGGTGTCCAGGAAGTCGTAGAGCAGCTCGGCCTTGCGCCGGGTCCGCTCTGCCGTCCCGGCCAGACCGCCGTTCTCCTGCGCCAACCAGCGCAGCATCTGGCAGGTGACGTAGATCGCGAAGGTCGGTGGGGTGTGGTAGTTGGAGCGGTGCGTGGCGTGGGTCCGGTAGTTGAGGATGGCGGGCAGCCCGTCGGGCACCCCGGCCAGAAGTGACCGGCGCAGCACCACAAGCGTCAGCCCGGCGATGCCGATGTTCTTCTGCGCGTGGGCGTAGACCAGGTCATACTCGGACGCGGCGAACGGCTCCGACATGAGGTCTGAGCTCATGTCCGCGACGACTGGCACCGACACCCGGGGTGCCCGGCGGAACTGGGTACCCTCCACTGTGTTGTTCGTCACCAGATGCAGATACCGCGAATCGGGTCGGGCGGTGATCTTCTCGACGGGGGGGACGGAACGATAGCCGTCCCCGGCTGAGTCGGCGACCACCGCCACGTCCCTTGCGAGGGTCCTGGCCTCGGCAATCGCCTTGCTGGACCAGTAGCCCGTGTCCACGTAGTCGACTCGGTCACCGACGCCGGACAGGTTCAGCGGCACCATGACGAACTGGAGCGAACCGCCGCCCTGAAGCAGCAGCACCTCGTGTTCGTCCCCCAACCCCAGCAGCCGCTGGCTTCGTTCCACGGTCTCGGCGAGCAGGTCCTCGATCTCCGGTGAGCGATGGCTGACCTCCATGACGCTCACACCGGTGTTGCGGAAGTTCACCAGCGCCTCTTGCGCCTGGGCCAGCACCGGCGGCGGCAACGCCGCTGGCCCGGCGGAGAAGTTGAGCGGAAGCCGGTCGGTCATGCGGCCTCCTTCTTTTTGTCGCTGCGCACTGCTGCACCGTCGCAGCCTGGCATCAACAAGGGGTCGACGATTCGACAACCGGTCGTGGCGTGGCCGTCGGGCCCAGGTGTGCGGATCAGCTCACCCACGACGCCACTTCTGGTGGTCGTTTCCGTTGCACTCCCAGATCTGCAACCGGGTGCCGTTCGCCTGGCTGCCGTCGATCGCGTCGACACACTTGTCGGCCTGGGTGTTCACCAGGTCGCCTGCGGCATTGAGGTGGAAACGCTGGGCTGTTGCGGCGGTGCAGGCGGTGAGTTGGACCAGGGCTCCGTTGGCGGTCGAGCCACCGGCGACCGCCAGGCACTTTCCCAGGGCGCGGAGGGTTCCGTCGGCGCCGAAGGTCCACAACTGACCCGGCTTGCGCTGACAGTCCCAGATCTGCAGGGCGGCGCGGGTGTTGGCGTTTCCGTCCGGGATGTCGATGCAACGGCCACTGCCGACCCCGACGATCAGGTTGCTGGCCGCCGCAGCGGTGGTCGCCCTCGGCGAGGGCGCAGCGGGTGTGGTGGGTGGTGGTGCGGTGCCGGGCTGAACGGTGGCCGACGGTTTCGAACCGGTGCCGCCGGGCCGGGACGTGGGCCGGGCCTCGTTCGACGCCGGGCGGCTGGGGGAGGCGGCCGGGTTCCTCGCTCCGGGCGGGACGACCTGGAAGCTGTCAGTGATCAGCGAGAAGGTGGGCACGCTATCCGGCCACCGGGCGGCCGGGGCGGTCCAGGCGATCGTGAACCCGCGCGTGTCGGCGGTGGTGAAGGTACGCGACAAGCTGCGCGTGGCCGTGCCGTCCCCGGCGGTGTACGTCCATTCCCATTCTGCGGCGCGGACCTGGTGGCTGACCCTGGTGAGGCGGATGCGTTGGTAGTCGGTGTGCTGCCGCTGCGCGGCCGTCTCGGCCACGCGTAGGACGGCGACCGGGTCGGCGGGCGCCCCACCAAGGGTGGTGACGACAAGCAGCCGAGCGCCTGCCGGGTCGCGGAACTCGGTCCGGTTGCCACGGCGCTGCGCCTGCCAGCCATTGGGCAGTAGCAGCACGAAGTCGGGGTCGTCCCGTTCGTAGTGCCACCCGCCGGGCGGCGGGAGTACCTGAGCGGCCGGCGTCTCCGCCCCGCCCGAGGGGGTGGCGGTCACCGGTTCGGCTTGCTCACTGGCCGCGGTCCCCATCGCCGCGACGAGGGCGAGCGCCAACGCCGCACCACCGAGCGACCCGGCCAGCAGGCTCCGGCGTCGCCGGCGCGGCGACGGTTCCGCCGAGCTGCCGGGGCTCTCGTCGTGGCCCACGTTCTCGGCAGCGCCATCCGGCGCGCCAGCCACCTCATCCTGAGTCCCGGCGTCCGTCGGGACTGGTTCGTCCGTCGGGACCGGTTCGCCGGCCGGTAGGGGATCGGGCCTGGGCTGGGCGGGCTGTGCCGAAGAGGCAACTGCCCAAGGTGAGGCGACCGGGCCGGCGCTGGGCGGCGGTAGCGGGATGCGGGGCAGCGAGGGAGCCTCGCCGAGGGCTGCCGCGGTGTCTTCGGCGGAGCGGGCCGCGCGGAGCAACTGCTCCGCCTCGTCGGCCCGGATCCGTTGGTCTGGATCCCGTCTCAGCAGCCCGTCGAGCAGCGGCAGCAGGGCTCCGGCTCGCCGCGCCGGTGCTGGTTGTTCCGTGGCGAGGGCGGCCAGCGTGGCGATCGGGGACCGGTGGGGGAACGGGGTGCGTCCCTCGACGGCAGCGTAGAGCGTGGCACCGAGGGACCACAGGTCGGCCGCGGGACCGACCGCGCCATCGGTCACGCATTCCGGTGCGAGGAACGAGGGTGAGCCGAGCACCACGCCGGCCTGGGTGATGTGTGGGTCGCCGAGCAGGGTGGCCAACCCGAAGTCGGTGAGCACCACTCGGCCGTCCTGGGCGAGCAGCACGTTGGCCGGCTTGACGTCACGGTGCAGGATCTCGGCCTGGTGAGCGGCGCGCAGCGCGTCGAGCAGGCCCAGTCCGATCCGCGCGGCCTCGCTTGGCGGCAGGAGGCCGTCGGCTTGTAGCACGCGGCTCAGCGAACGTGACGGCACCAGCTCCATCACGATCCATGGATCGCCGTCGGTGTGCAGCACGTCGAAGACTCGGACGATGTTGGTGTGGTCCAGCCGGGCCACCGCCCGTGCCTCGCGCATCGACCGCTCGCGCAACTCGCGGCGCTCCTCGTCGCCGAGCCCGGCCGGCGGCACCACTTCCTTGAGGGCCACGTCCCGTTGCAGGACCTCGTCGCGAGCCTGCCAGACCCGACCCATCCCGCCCTGGCCGAGTGCCCGGACCAGCCGGTAGCGATCGGCGACCAACTGCTGAGGAACGGGTGGCAACGGCTGCCGGTCGGCCACGCTGCCTCCTCCTCCTCCTCCTGCTCGTCGGCGTGTGCACCGCTCCGTACCGTGGCAGCCGCTGATCAATGTGACATCAACGAACGATCAATGGAGGCGGCGTGGCACCATCGGCTGTCGATCGGTGTGGTGAAATTTCACCGGTTCTCGAACTTCCATCTGGCAAAGGCGGTCATGGCACTCGATCCGCAGAACGCGGCCGATCCGGCGGACGACCATCAGCCGGCAGCGGATGCCGACACGCTGGTCGGACGAGACTGCGAACTTTCGATCATCGATGGCGTGTTGGGTCGGGCGGGGCGTGGCGACGCGGCGTTGTTGTTCGTCGGCGACCCGGGCGTCGGGAAATCGGCCCTGCTCGCTGCGGCCGCCGCCCGTGCCGTCAGGAATCGGATGCGCGTGCTGCGATGTGTAGGTTCGGTTACCGAGACCCACCTGCCCTACGCCGGCCTGCATCAGGCCCTGCATCCGATCCTCGGCCTGGCCGACCGGTTGCGACCCGCGCAGCGTGCGGCCCTGGGCGCGGCGTTCGGGCTGACCGACGACGCCGTGCAGAGCCAGTTCCGGGTCGGCCTGGCCACGCTCGAACTGATCACGGTGTACGCGGCCGAGGCACCCGTGCTGATGACCGTCGACGACGCCCACTGGCTGGACCGTTCGACCTGCGACGTGCTGGCCTTCGTGGCCCGTCGGCTGGCCCACGACCCGGTGGCACTGATCGCTGCCGGACGCGACCGCGACCTGGCCGACAACCCGCTCACCTCGATCGGAATACCGCTGGTCCGGCTCGGCCCGCTGCCCGAACCCGACGCGGTCGCGCTGGTCCGGCAGCGGGTGGGCAACCTGCCCGGTGACGCGCTGCGCCAGTTGCTCACGCTTGCCGCCGGAAACCCGTTGGCTCTGGTGGAACTGCCCAAGGCCAGGCATCAGCGGGCAGCGGATCCGGCCCCGCACACGGTCCTGCCGCTTACCGCGCACCTCGAACGCACCTTCGGCGACCAGGTCGGCGACCTGCCCCCGGCCACCCAGGCGGTGCTGGTGGCGGCATCCCTCAACGACAGCGGCAGTGTCGCCGAGTCGATTGCGGCGGCGGCGCGGGTCACCGGGATGGACATCGGGTTCATCGATCTCGCGCCCGCCGAGGCGTGCGGCATGGTGACCGTCGTGGACGGTCGGCTGTCGTTCCGGCATCCGCTCGTGCAGTCCGCTATCCGACAGGCCCAGCCCGCCGCGCGGCGGCGCGAGTTCCACGCGGCGTTGGCCGAGGTCGTCGCCGCGGATCCGGTACGCCGCATCTGGCATCGTGCCGACGCGAGCGAGGGCACCGACGACGCGATGGCGGACGAACTGGAGCGGCTCGCGACGCGACTGCTGCAACGCGCCTCCCCGGCCAGTGGAGCCGCAGCGCTGGAACGCGCGGCCCGCCTCTCCAGCGACGCGGCCGTACGGGGTCGTCGACTGATCGCCGCGACGCACGTACGCACCGCCAGCGGTGCGTACGAGGACGCGTCTCGGCTGGCCAATGAGTCGGTGGGGTTGCTGTCCGACGCGTCGATCCGCAGCTACCTCGGCCTCTACCGGCAGCTCACCGAAGGTGACTGGCTCGGCACGGAGGTCATCGCCACGGTCACCACCGCGTCTCGTCGTTTCCAGTCGGCGGGTGCGACCGAGGCGGCAATGGTCGCCCTCATGGTCGCGGCGACCGCCGCGTGGTGGGCCGACGCCAGCGTCGACACCTGCCGACCGGCGGTGCGGGCGGCCCGGTCACTCCCGGTTCCGGCGGACGATTCCGGACTGATCCTGCTGCTCACGATGCTGGCGCCCGGGGAGCAGGACGCCGAGCTGTTGCGGACGGTCCGCAAGCAGGCGGGGGACGACGCCGGGATGACCCACGAACTGGTCCGCACCAGCGCCGTCTTCTCGGTGCTGGGTGCCCTGCCCGAGGCGTTCCGGCGGGAGACGGACACCATGGACCTCCTGCGTGCCGATGGCCATCTGGCGCTGCTCGCCCAGGTCCTGGCCGGACGGGCGTGGAACGCACAGTTGCTCGGGCGCAGCGGAGCGGCCGCATCCGCCGCCGCGGAGTGCAAGGCGCTGGTGCCGGGCAGCGGTCCGGTGCGGACCTTCCAGGTTGCCCGACTCGCCGAGGCGATGCTGGCCGCCCGCCGGGGCGAGGTGGCCGAGGCCGAGAGCATCGCGGCCGAGGTCGAGGCCGTCCTGCTGCGCGCCGCCGCGCACCCGATGCTCGCGATGGTGCAGCTGGTGCGGGGGACGGCCGCGCTCGCCGCCGGTCGGTTCGATGCCGCCTACGACCACCTGATCCGCATCTTCGATCCGTCGGACATCGCCCACCACTCGCGGATGACTCCACACGCGATGGTGGAGCTGACCGAGTCGGCCGTTCTCGCCCGGCGGCTCGATCGGGTCCGTGAGCTGCACCAGGAGTGGGTGGCGCAGGCCGATCGTTCGGGCTCGCCGCACCTCGTCGTCAACGCCGCCGTCACCACGGCGCTGTTGGCCACCGACCCGCGAGCGGCGTACCTGGTGGCACTCGGTGAGATCACCAACGAGTGGCCGATCCATCGGGCCAAGGCGTTGCTGGCCTACGGCAGGTGGCTGCGGCGCGGCCGGCGGGTCACCGAATCTCGGGCGGCGCTGCGAAACGCGCAGGACCTGTTCGACGCCCTGGACATGCCGCCATGGCGTGACCAGGCCGCACGGGAGCTCCGCGCCTCCGGCGAGCAGTCTCCGCGTCGGCCCCGGGTGACGTCGGGCCGGCTCACCCCGCAGGAGCGTCAGATCGCGATGCTGGCAGCCGAGGGGCTGACCAATGCCGAGATCGCGGAGAAGCTCTTCGTGTCGGTGCAGACCGTACGCACGCACATGTACCGCATCTTCCCGAAGCTGGGCATCACCTCCCGGGTCGATCTCGCCACTGCGATCTCCGGAGATGACTACTCGACGTGACCTGACGGCATCTGTCAGCTGGTGATCGTGGGCTGGCAGACGTAGACGAACGGCAGTGGCGCCAGGCCACGCGGCGGGGTGCCGCGGCCGTTCGGCAGCGTCGCCTGCGTCGGCCGGAGCGCGGCCGATGGATCGAAGTTCCACTCGCGGCAGAAGTCAAGCATCTGGTGGTACGGCACGATCCCGCCCGTGGCGCCGAGGTGGTAACGAATCAGCGGCACCTCGCCGTCGTAGCTGACCAACAGGCGGCCCCCCTGCACCTCAAGGTAGCGGGTCGTGGGGTCGTACTGCACCAGCGTGGGCAGCCGGCCGGTGCCGAACAGCTCCCGTGCCGCTGGCGGGTGTCCGGCCAGGAACCGACGGATGGCGATGCTGAGCGGAGTCTCGTTGCCGAGCACCCCGACGTCGTCGGTGCCGTACATCCACGCCGAGTCGACTGTCGGATCGGTCATCCCCACGGTCCGACAGACCTGGTCACGCCACTCCTCGTCGACCGGCTCGCCGGCCAGCATCAGCCGGACCGAGTATCGGGGCCAGTCCAGCCCCTGCTCGGCGCCGGCGGCGACGAGCAGGCTGACGAAGGAGGGGCACCCGGCCAGGACGACCTGTTCGAAGTGCGGCCCCAGCTCGGTCACCACCCGCAGGATCTCGGCGACGTTGGCGCCGGGCGTGGCGATCGTGAGCGGGTAGCCGAGCGTGGTGAGGTGTCGCCAGCAGGCGGCGGTGTACATCCCGCTGACACAGCTTCCCATCGCGAAACCGACCACGGCGAGGGTGCGTCGTCGGTCGGCCTGGAAGCTGCCCTGCATGACCTGCTCGAACCGTTGACTGACCACCATCTCGTCCAGCACCGAGCGTGGCCAGGCCGTGCTCTGCCCGGAGGCGTTGGCGGAGACGGCCACCATGTCGCAGCCGTCCAGCCGACCCCCACGGCACAGCTGCGGCAGCGGGTAGCGGTCCTGGTAGGTGTCCCGGCACAAGGGCGGGATCCCGGCGAACTGTTCGGCCGTCCGGATGGTTGCCGGGTCCAGGCCGTGGGTGCTCAGGAAGTCCCGGTAGGCAGGCACCGTGGCAGCGGCGTCCTGGAACAGTTCGAGTGCCCGGGTGACGTCGTCGATCTCCTCGTGCCTGTCGAGATCAGGCCAGGCGAACGCCGTGGTACTGCCGAGGGGACGGCGGTTCCGGTCGTGCACCACGGTCTCCCTCCAAGATCGGCACGTCAGATAGCCGACAGTAGTGGCCATGGATCAACGATCGGTTGACGCGCCGGGGCACCGGCACCGCCCCGGCGATGCGGACGGTGAGTGAACAAGGTCCGGGCGCGGGCCGTAGTCAGGTCCATGAGGTTGAGTGGGCCGGCGGGCATGCTGGCATTGATCATGACGGTGGGTGGGTCCGTCTTGGTGCCGGCTGCCGAGACGCCGCCGCCCTTGCCGGCACCCGACGGCCGGTCCTGCGTTGGCGCCTCGCCAGTTCAGGTCGCCACGACCTCGTGGCCGCAGGGCCGGATGGCACCGCAGCTGGTGTGGCCACTGACCCAGGGGCAGGAGGTGGTGGTCGCGATCGTCGACACCGGCGTGAGCCGCGCGGCACCGGCCCTGGCCGGGGCGGTGCGGCCCGGTCGGGACGTGCTCACCGGTGCCCCGGCCACCGACGACTGCCTCGGCCGGGGCACCGCGCTCGCCGGGATCGTGGCCGCCCGGCCGGCTCTGGGTAGCGAGATGGCCGGGATGGCGCCGGCCGCGACGGTCCTGCCGATCCGGGTGGTGGACGCCAACGGTCGGATCCCACCTGGTGCGCTGGCCGCCGGCATCCGCGCCGCCGCCGCCGAGCGGGCGACGGTCATCCTGGTCGGCACGGGCACCTCGACCGACAGTGGCGACCTGCGGGCCGCGGTGGATGCCGCCGTCGCCGCCGACAGCCTGGTCGTGGCCGCGGTGACCGGTGCGGACGAGTCCGCGCGGGCGACGTATCCGGCTGCCTACCCGCAGGTGCTTGCCGTGGCCGCGGTCGGTGCCGACGGGCTGCCGGCCGGCACGGACGAGGTGGACCTGACCGCTCCCGCCGCCGGCGGACACAGCATCGGCCCCGCCGGTGCGGGGCACTACCGGGTCGGCGGGGCCGCCGTCGCCGCGGCGTACGTGGCCGGAACGGCGGCGCTCGTCCGGTCGTACCATCCCGGCCTGCGGTGGTCGCAGGTCCGCGACCGACTCGTCTCGACCGCCGAGCCGGTCGTGAGCAGCGATGTCGGCACCGTCGACGCGTACGCCGCGGTCTCCGGTGTGGCCTCCGCCGCACGTTCCGTGCCGCCGCCGCAGGCCCAGCCGGTGCGCCTGCCCGCCCCGCCGGGCACGGACCCGGCGATCCGGATCGCCGCGTTGGCCGGTTCCGTGCTGCTTGGTGGCGCGGTCGTGCTCGCCGCGCTGGTCCTCACCCTACGGTCGGCCCGTCGGCGGCGCCCACCGTGGCCGTGATCGGCTCGGACCACGCCGTCTGGATCAGTCTGCTGCCCCGGCGGGTGCAGAGCAGCGCCCGCCCCGGCGGCAGATGGCGGGGCTTGGTCGAGCCGAGCAGCGGACCCTCGGTCGGTGGGCAGGACAGCGCGACGTCCGGGCTGTTGGTCTCCTGGAGGCGCCGCATCAGCGGATCCATCGACATCCGCGACAGGTTCGCCGCGCCACGGCTCAGCACCAGATGGAAGCCGATGTCGGCGCCCTGCTGCAGGAGCGGGACGAGTGGCTGCAACGGGCTGTCCATGCCCGAGAGCATCTCGTAGTCGTCCACCAGCACGAACAGGCGCGGACCGGTCCACCAGTCCCGGCGACGCAGCTGTTCGGGGGTGATGTCCGCGCCGGGCACCCGCGGCTTCAGGCCGGCGAGCGCGTCGGCGACGGTGGTGCGGGTGGAGTCCGCCGAGACCGAGTAGCCGAGCCGGTACTCCGCCGGAATGGCGTCGAACAGCGATCGTCGGTAGTCGACGAGCAGGATGCGCGCCTCTTCGGGGCTGAACCGGGCGACGATCGACCGGGCCAGGTGGCGCAGCAGATTCGACTTGCCGCTCTCCGCGTCGCCGAGGATCGTCAGATGCGGCACCTCGCCGAAGTGGTGCCACACCGGCGCCATCCGCTCCTCGTCCAGCCCGAGCGCCACCCGCAGGTCGCCCTCGGGCTCCGGCAGGCTGGCCGCGTCGAGCACCGCCGGCAGGGTGCGTACCGGTGGGGCCGCAGGTCCGGTCCAGAAGTCGGCCACCGAGGCGGCGAGGTCCCGGGCGCCAGCCGAGACCGAGTCGGCGTCCGTGACGCCGTCGACGCGCGGCAACGCGCCGAGGAAATGAAGCTTGTCCGGCGTCAACCCACGCCCCGGCACCTGCGGCACGGTGGCGGCCAGCCGTAGGTCGATGGTGGAGTCCACCGGGTCGCCGAGCCGCAGTTCCAGCCGGGTGCCGATCTGGTCGCGCATCCCGTGGTGCACCTCCGACCAGCGGGCGGCGGTGAGCAGCAGGTGCACGCCGAAGTTCAGGCCGCGCGCGGTGATCTGCCGGACCGCGACATCGACCGCCTCGAACTCCTGACGGAGGGTGAACCAGCCATCGACGACCAGGAACACATCGCCGTACGGGTCGTCGGTGATCTGTCCGGCGGCGCGCTGCCGCCGGTAGGTGGCCATCCCGTCGATACCGCGTTCGGCGAAGATCCGCTCCCGCCGCGCGATCAACGCGGTGATCTCGGCGATGGTGCGGCGCACCCGGTCCTCGTCGAGCCGACCGGCGACACTGCCCACGTGTGGCAGTTCGGCAATGGAAGCGAGGGTGCCGCCACCGAAATCGAGGCAGTAGAACTGCACCTCGCTCGGGCTGTGGGTCAGGGCCAGGGAGCAGATGACGCTGCGCAGCAGGGTGCTCTTGCCGCTCTGCGGTCCGCCGGCCACCCCGAGGTGCCCGCCGACGCCGGACAGGTCGATGGCGAGCAGATCCCGGACCTGCTCGGCCGGCTTGTCGATGTATCCGACCGGGGCGATCAGCCGGCCGTTGCCGGGCCACTGCGCCGCGCTGAGGCCCCGCCGAGGATCCGGCTCCAGGGCCGGCAGGAGCTGGTCGAGCGTCGGTGCGACGTCCAGCGGCGGCAGCCAGACCTGGTGGGCCGGCGGCCCCTGGTTGGCCAGCTGCGACACCAGCACCGACATGACGCTGACGCTCTGCTCCTCTGCCTCGTCCGGCAGCTCGGTGGCGGGTTCGGCGGGCAGCGGCTCAGCGTGCCGGTGCGGTACGTGGTCCAGGATGTACGGCACCACCTGCCGCTGGATGACCTCCTGCCGCACCCGGGCGGCCTTCGGCCGGTACGCGCCCGACACGTACGCCGCCTTGAACCGGACCAGCGTCGACACGTCGGTACGTAGGTAGCCGTTGCCGGGCGCAGAGGGTAGCTCGTAGGCGTCCGGTACACCGATCACCGAGCGGGACTCCAACGCCGAGAAGGTGCGCAACCCGATGCGGTACGACAGGTGTGACTCCAACTGACCGATCCGGCCGTCGTCGACCCGCTGGCTGGCCAGCAGCAGATGCACCCCCAGCGACCGGCCGAGCCGTCCGATCATGACGAAGAGGTCGATGAAGTCCCGGTGCGCGGCGAGTAGTTCGCTGAACTCGTCCACCACGATGAACAGGGTGGGCAGCGGGTCCAGTGCGGCGCCCTGGGCTCGCGCCCGCTCGTACTCCAGCAGTGAGCTGTAGCCGCCGACGGCCCGCAGCAGTTCCTGGCGGCGGACCAGTTCGCCCTGTAGGGCGTCGCGCATCCGGCCGACAAGCGCCGCCTCGTCGGCCAGGTTGGTGATCACCGCGGAGGTGTGCGGAAGTTCGTCCAGGCCGAGGAAGGTGGCGCCACCCTTGAAGTCGACCAGGACGAAATTCAGGGTCTCCGACGAGTGTGTGGTGGCCAACGCCAGCACGAGGGTACGCAGCAGCTCGCTCTTGCCGGAGCCGGTGGCGCCGATGAGCATGCCGTGCGGTCCAGAGCCGCCCAGCGCCGACTCCTTGATGTCCAACTCGATCGGGGTGCCGTGGCGGTCGATCCCGATCGGCACCCGCAGCCGCTGCTGGACCGGACGGTTCCCCCACAGTTCACCGAGGTCCAGGGCCCGGGGATCGGGGATGCCGAGCAGGGTCGGCAGGTCGAAATCGGTGCTCATCGCCTCCCGGTCCGGCTCGGTGGCGAGGGCGAGGCGGTACGGCGAGAGGAGCCGGGCCAGCGCGGTGGCCGCCGGGACACCGAGGGAGTCGGGCGTGGCGAGCTGGGTGTGCACCGGGCTGCCGATGCGGTCGAGCCTGACCATCTCCAACGTGTCCTGCCCGACATGCAGGCAGAGCACCTGCTTGTCGATGGTGGGCGTTGGGGTGTCCAGGTCGATGAGCAGTGCGTTGCGGTAGCCGCCGTTGGTGAATCGGGCACCGTTGGGCAGCCGACCACCGTCGCGGATCACCACCACGTACGGTTCGTCGCGGGTGACCCGGGACTGGCGTTCGAAGCGGGGGCGTTGGGTGAAATCCTCGCCGAGCTGGCGTTCGATGCCATCGACACCGTCGGCCACCAGGCGGACGTGGCCGGCGGCGTCCTGCTCGCTCGGGTGTTGCAGGTGTGGCAGCCACTTGACCCATTCCCAGGCTGCCGCGCCGTCCGTGCCGACGCAGAGCGCGACAGTCACCTCCTCGGGCGCGTGCAGCGTGACAAGTTGCGCGACCAGGGCACGGGCCAACGCCCGCGCCTGGGTGACGTCCCCACCCAGGCGGATTTCGGCGAAGCCGGGCAGGAAGATCGCCACCGGCAGGTCCTGGACCTTGCTGTAGGCCCGGATGAACCGGCGCAGCGACTTGGCCGAAAGCGGCTCCAGATCCTCGATCGGCTTCGTCTGCAACGGGGTGATCCGTACCCCGAGCCGCTGCTCGCCGCTGCCGATGCGGACTTCCAGGAAGTCGGGATGGCTGGGCCGACGTTCCCAGCGCCGCGACGTCATCGCCAGTGACCACAGCGCGGCGGGCTCCGGGTCCCGCCAGAGCGCCGCGTCACGTTGCTGCTCGACATGTTGCCGGACGCGTCGCCGGTGCTGGGCCAGGTGCCGCAGGTAGTCGCGGCGTTCCGCGCCGGTGCGTGTCTTGCGGTCACCGCCACCGCCAGCCATCTGGCCGAGCATCATGCCGCCCATGGCCACGACCATCATCCCGGACATCATCCAGCTCATCGGGCCCCGGGAAGACCCGCCGGTGAACATCAGCGCCATCACGCCACCCATCAGGGCCATCGGTAGCACCATCAGGACCATGCGCAGGGCGTTGGACTGCTGCTCGGCAAGTTCCGGCGGCTCCTGAAGGCTCAGTTCGCCACTCGGGGTCTCCGGTCCGCTGCGCCGGGCCGGCCGCTTGAAGATCACGGTCGCCATGGGGTTCGCCTTTCTGTGCGCGGGCGGAAATCCGTCCCTCGCCACTACGGCGCAGTGGCCGGATCGGGTCAGCAAATCTTGGTTCGGATGTGAACTGGTGGCCGGTCCCGCCCGAAGTACCCGTCGTGGCAGGTGAGGTGACGGGCGAGATGTGCCGCCTGGTCGTGTGTGGACCGGACCGGCAGATCGACGTGGCGGTGCCGGAGCAGGTGGTCATCGCGGACCTGCTACCCGTACTGCTAGGCCAACTCGGTGACAATCTGGCCGACGCCGGCCTGCAACACGGTGGCTGGGTCCTGCAACGCCTGGGTGCCCCCGCCCTGGACGAGAACGGCAGTGTCAGCTCGGTCGGCCTGCGCGACGGCGACGTCGTACACCTTCGACCACGTGCCGACCAGATCCCGCCGGTCGCCTTCGATGATCTGATCGACGGGGTGGCCGTCGGGATGGCGGCCCGCAGCGGTCGCTGGCGACCGGAGATGACCCGGTGGGCCGCGCTGGGCTGTCTGGTGTTGTTGCTGCTGGTCGGGGTGGTGGCGCTGGGGCTCCCGGCGGTCCCGGCGCACCGTGCGGTCGCCGCCGGTCTCGCCGCCCTGGTGCTCACCGCCGCCGCGGCGGCGGCCGGGCGGGCCGTGGGGGACCGGTCGATGGCGATCGTGCTGGGCAGTGGGGCGGTGGGATACGCCGCCGTGGCCGGTCTCAGCCTGCCGGATGTCACCCTGCCGGTCGGCGCGCTGCGTGCGGAGGGACCGCAGGTGTTCACGGCCGCTGTCACCATCGGAGTGGGTGCGCTGGTTACCGGATTGGCCGTGGGGGCCGCCCGGCTCTTCGTCACCGCAGTGTTGACCGCGACCGCGTTGAGCGCGGTGGGCGCGGCGGTGGTCGCCTTCGCCGGCAGCCCGGTCACTGCGGCGGCCGGGTTGGTCGCGGTGGCGGGCACGGTGGCTGCCACGGTGGTGCCGGTGGCCGCGTTCCGGATGGCCCGGTTGCGACTCAAGCCGCTGCCCACCGAACCGGAGCACCTCCAGGAGGACATCGACCCCGAGCCCGGGGGGCCGGTGTTGGCCGGCGCGGCCCTGGCCGACCGGTCGATGACCGCCCTCTACACCGGCCTGGCCGTACCGACCGCGGTGGGACTTGTCGTGCTGGGCCTGACCCCACACTGGGGCGCCCTGACGCTGGCCCTGCTGGTGGCGTTGGTCCGGCTGCTCTCGCTGCGCCCGATGACAAGCGCGTGGCATCGGCTGGCCCAGGGGGCTCCGGCGGCGCTCGGCCTCTGCGCCGCCACGATCGGCGCGCTCATCGCCGCGCCCCCGGAACCACGCCCGTACGCGGTGGTCGGTGTGCTGCTCCTCGCCGGGCTGCTCGCCGTCGCGGCCCGGCTGCTTCCCGACCGGCGGTTGATGCCCTATTGGGGGCGGATCGGCGATGTGACCCAGACGGTGGCGACGGTGGCGACGATCCCGGTGCTGCTCGCCGTCTTCGGGTTGTACGAGTACGCCCTGGGCTTGGGTGGGTGAGCCGTGCAGTCCCGTCGTGACCAGGTCCAGGCCCAGTCGTACGTGCTGGGTCGGTTGACCTCCGCGCTGGTGGCCGGCGACCCGGAACGGTCGGAGAATCCGCATCGGCGCACCCTCGTCGGTGTCGTCTGCGGCGTGCTCATCGCCGGCCTCCTCGTGGCCGGCTTCGGGGTCTACGGCTACCTGCGACCGGGCGGGTCGAGTGCCTGGCGCAAGCCCGGCACGCTGGTGCTGGAGAAGGAGACCGGTAGCCGGTATGTGTACGCCGGCGGCCAGCTCCGCCCGGTGCTCAACTACGCGTCGGTACGCCTGCTGTTCGGCGAGGATCCGCCGCGGGTGTCGGTCTCCAGCCGGTCGCTGACCACCGTGACCCGGGGGTTGCCGGTCGGCATCGCGGCGGCACCGGACGCGTTGCCGCCGGCCGACGGGCTCGCCGACGCGTCCTGGACGTCCTGTGCGGTCGGCCCGGCGGGTGCGGACGAGCGATCCGGCCTGTTCCTGACCGTGTCGGCCACGCGTACCGGCGAGCCGCTCGGGGAGCGTGCGGTGGTGGTACGCCCCGACAGTGGTGCGGCGGATCGTGCCGGCCACCTGATCTGGCAGGGCCACCGGTACCGTCTCGGCGCGTCCTGGATGGCGCGGGTGTTCGGGTACGACGGGCCCACCGAGCAGGTCGATCCCCGATGGCTCGACCTCGTGCCGGCCGGTGCCGGTATCGACCCGGTCGAGGTGTCGGGTCTCGGCGATCCCGGTCCGAGGGTGCAGGGCCGGGACACCCGGATCGGCCAACTTTTCGTGGTCCGCCTCGCCGGTGCCGAGGACCGCTACTACGTGCTGCTGCCCGACGGGTTGAGTCCGCTCACCGCCACCGGGTACGCGATCGTGGCGGCCGACCCCCGGACCGCTCAGGCATACCCCGGCGAGACGGTGACGCCGATCCAGGTCGGGCCGGCAGCCCTGGCCCAGGTGCCGGTGTCGCAGCTGCGGTTGTTCCCGGACGCGGTGCCGGCGGTGCCACCACCAGTCGGGGTGGCCACCGACGGACGGACCTGGTGTGTCCGGCAGGACCCGACCGGCGTGGTCGAGGTGGTCGCGGACCTGCCGCAGGTGGGTGGGCTGCTGCCGGCCGATCCGGCCGGGGCAGACAGCGCCGAGTCGGTCCGGATGGCGCCGGCGGCTGGCGGGCTGGTCCGCTCCGGGCGGCCCGGTCAGGCGGCTGGCGGGCCCATGTACCTGGTCACCGACGCCGGCCTGCGCTACCCGGTGCCCAGCGCCGAGGCCGCCGAGGCGCTCGGCTACCAGCCCTCAGGGGCGGTCGTCGTGGCGCCGGAGTGGCTGCGGCTCCTGCCCGAGGGGCCTGCTCTCGACCCTGCCCTCATCCGAGGCTCCTAGCCCGGGTGATTCAAGGTGATCATCAACTGGCGGGCCCGTTCGGCGTGTAAATAGACGAAAGTGCCTCTCTGGCAGGGCAAACTTGTGATTGCGACATCTACAGGTTTCGCTGCGAGGGAGGCACTTCCGGCGTGCAGTCTACGGTGTGGTCGAAGGATCTGCGGGTCACCGCGGACGGAACTGGTGTGGTGTCGCATGTCGGCACGGCGTTGCTGCGGATGCTCGCAGATCGGGCCGGGCTGACCGGCGCTCTGTCGGCCGCGCTCGCGCGGCCCGGCGTCTTCCCGGTTCATGACCGGGGCCGGGTCCTGGTCGATCTGGCGGTGATGATCGCTGACGGTGGTGAGGCGCTATGCGACATCGACGTGTTGCGGCATCAGGGTGAGGTGTTCGGGCCGGTCGCCTCGGACACGACCGTGTGGCGGGCTCTGGACGAGATCGGTCCTGCGCGGCTGCGGCGCATCGCGGTGGCGAGGGCGAAGGTCCGTGCCCGGCTGTGGCAGATGTTCGGCGGTCCACCGGCTGCCCGGGCCGCCGGGCGGGACATCGGCGCCGGGGTCGTCGTGCTGGACGTGGACTCCACGATCCTGATCGCGCACTCCGACAAGGAGAACGCCGCGGCGACCTACAAGCACACCTACGGCTTCCACCCGATCCTGGTGACCTGCGACAACACCAGCGAACTACTGGCCATCAAGCTGCGGCCGGGCAACGCCGGGGCGAACACCGCCGCCGACCATCTGAGCGTGCTGGCCGACGCGATCGCGCAGATCCCCGCGCAGCACCGCCGACATCTGCTGATTCGCGGTGACAGCGCGGCCGGCACCCACGTCGTGCTGGACTGGCTCACCGGCCAGAACACCCGCCGCCGCACCGTCGAGTACTCCATCGGCTGGTCGGTCGGCGAGGCCGAACGCGCCGCCATCAATGCGCTGCCCGCCACGGCGTGGACGCCGGCGCTGGCCGCTGACGGCGGCGTGCGCGAGAAAGCCGAGGTGGCCGAGTTGACCGGCCTGCTCACCCTGGCCGGCTGGCCGGAGACGATGCGGGTCATCGTCCGCCGCGAACGGCCCCATCCCGGCGCTCAACTATCGCTGTTCGAGGAACGTGACGGCTGGCGCTACACCGCGTTCGTCACGAACACGAAGGTCGGCCCGCTGCAGTGGCTCGAAGCCCGACACCGCGCCCACGCCCGCGTCGAGGACCGGATCCGCTGCGCCAAGGACACCGGCCTGCGCCGACTCCCGTCCCGCGAGTTCGCGATCAACCAGGCCTGGTGTGTTGCCGCCGCGATCGCCGCCGACCTGATCGCCTGGCTGCAGATCCACGCCCTCGACGGCGACCTCGCCCGCGCCGAACCGAAACGGCTGCGCTACCGGCTGCTGCACACCGCCGCCCGCCTGACCCACGGCCAACGCCGCCGCTGGCTCCGCATCCCGGCCACCTGGCCCTGGGCCACCCAACTGTCCGCCGCGTTCACCCGGATCGCGGCGATCCCCGCACCCGGCTGACCCCGGTCAGCCCCCGACCCCACGACCGGAGAACCCCAGGAGACCACGCCCACCGCCGCGACAGACGGCCCACCACCATACCCAGACCACGCACTCCATCAACATTTGTCGATAACTGCGGGCCTGGTCGAACCAGCGGCCGTCACCGGCGAATCATCGGGGCTAGTTCACCAACAAGAAGTCACATCCGACGGCCGGAGGTAACGATGACGATCGACGTCAATTCCAAAACCACTACCGACCTGTTGAACGCCTTCATGACGGCGCAGTCGGAGAATCACTCCGCCGCCACCGCGGTCAGCAACGCTGCGGCGATGCTGTCCAGTGGGTGGAGCGGGGCGGCTGCGACCACGTTTGGCAACAGCATCTCGTCCTGGATGGACGGCCTGAGCAAGGTGCAGAACGCCCTTGCCGGCCTCCAGGACAACATGGCCCAGTTCGCCAGCAGCAACCAGAACACTGAGGACGACGTTCTCATCGACGCGGGGAACTGGCTGGGTAGCGGCAACGGCCCGACGCCGCCCGGCACGGGCAACACCACCCCGACCGCCAGCTGGACCTGAACGATTCCCCATCCCACTTACCGAGGAGCACGACAGTGACTGATTTCAGCGTACGGCCCAACACGATGCTCGACACGATCAGTGAGATCAACTCGATCCAGACCAAGATCGATTCCGCCATGGCGGAGCTCAACACCGCGGTCAACAACTTCGTCGTGGCCAACGCGGGTGCCGCAGTCGAGGAGTACACCATCGCCCAGGCGAACTGGAACGCCGGGCTTGAGCAGATGCGGCTGAGCCTTGCCCAGGCCGGTACCAGCCTCGGCGCGATCCTGGAGAAGTACCAGCAGGGCCAGCAGACCGGGGTGGCCATCTTCTCCGGCGGGCGCTGAGCGTCGGTCGGCACCTTCAGAAAGGCAGGTAGGGGACGATGCCGAGCGAGAGCAACCCGATCACCATCGACCATGCGGTGATCAAGAATCTTGGTCTGCGCTTGAAGAACGCGGCCGTCGGCGGCGACAACGTCATGTACGGCGCCAGGTTCGTCGACGACGCGGGCGTCACGCTGCCTGCGGATGACCGGATCTCCACCACTGACTACTCCCTCGGCCCTCGTGCCCTGCTGCCAGACGTGGAGAACGTCCGGGTCGCTGCGGGGGCGCCGGAATTCGCCACCGGCGCCGCTGTGGCCAGGTCGGTGTCGACCGCAGCACCGGCGGCTTTCAGCCGGTTGATGAAGCTGCGGGATCGGATGGACCAGTACGCGCTTGACCTCGACGCGTTCCTGGCCGAGAACGACACATTGGAGGACATCAACAACGTCACCGCCCTGAAGTTGCAGGAGCACGTGACGTTCTACGAGATCGACGAAGAGGGAACGGGGAAGTAGCGCGTGCCTGCTGGAGACGAGACGACCGGCAACGGGGCGAACAACCCCGGGGCCAGCAGCGGCAACGGGGTGTGGGACTGGGACCGGACGATCAATGAGATCCTCGGCGGTGGCCCCAACGGTCCGGTCGATCGGCTGGACGTGCAGAGCGTCAACTGGATCGAGCACGAAGCGACCTGGCGCGACAGCGCGTATGTCAAGGGGGCCTTCCGGGATCTCAAGCCGTGGCGCTACAACACCGAGCCGAACGTCATCCACTTCTACCGGTGGGTCAGAACCAACATGGCCACCGTTGTCGACAACGTCATCGTCAAGGTTCGCATCAACCGGGACGAGTACCTGCCGAAGTGGCAGCAGTGGTCGCACGGCTCCTATCAGGCCGTTCGGCCGTTGCTCGAACAGCGTTCGCACCCGGTGTTCGACCGACAGTCCTTCGTGGATGCCGCAAACAACTTCCATCTGGTGGAGCAGTGGCTGCTGAGCACCGGCGCGATGGTCAAGCAGCAGATGGACAACATCAACACGGATGCCTCCGGGTTTTCCGGATCCGCCGCCGACGCGTTCCACACGAACCTGAACAACCTGCACCGGGACCTGACGGACCTGCACGGCGATTTCACAAACAAACGTCTTCAGGGCCCGAGTGCCTGGAGCACCATGCTCCTACAGGGTGCCGACGCCATCGGTGAGTTCTCCCAGGAGATGCGGGCGGCCTGGTACAGCAAGCCGAACTGGATCGGCCCGGACGGCATCATCTACGGAAACTGGCTGACCCTGCCGCCGCAGACCGGGCCGGACCTGATGGAGCGCACCTCCGAGCGCAGCGTCTACCAGGCGGTGCTCAACAGCCTCGACGGCAGTTGGGACAGTGCCAAGTCGGTGGATGGCACGCCGTTCGGGCTGACCGACTGGAACGTCACATTCAATTTCAGTCTGAACGCTGACGATCCGGAGCTCATCCGTACCGTCGACATCCTGCACGGCGATTCCTGGCGGACCATCGACGCGCTGGCCAAGCTGCGCTGGGTCAAGGGCATCAAGACGGATCTCGACAAGATCACCGAGACGCTGGTGCCGAACAAGCTGGTGCCCAAGCTGGAAAGCATCTCGTTGCGGAACCCGACCGGGGTCCAGGATCTCGACGTGGCGGGTAATGAAAACCCGAACAACCTGAACCTGAACAACCCGCCGGAGCTCAACCTGGGCGGCGCCCCACCGCCGCTCGACCTCGGCGGCGGAGGCGCCTCTCCGCCGCCCACCCTCGACGGTGGGGGTGGCTTCGACCCGAATTCGCTGGCGGGGTCCCCACCGCCGGCCCTCGGCGGCGGGGGTGGTATCGGCGAAGTCAACGCCCCCGGCGTCGGGTTCAGCGGTATCGGTGGGATCAACGGCCCCGGTGGGGTCGGCGGCATTGGTGGGATCAACGGTCCGGGCAGCGGTATCGGTGGGATCAACGGCCCCGGTGGGGTCGGCGGCATTGGTGGGATCAACGGTCCGGGCAGCGGTATCGGTGGGATCAACGGCCCCGGTGGGGTCGGCGGTATCGGTGGGATCACCGGGCCCGGCACTGGTGTCGGTGGGATCAACAGCCCGGTCCCGCCACCGGTGCGGGGGATCGGCGGCATCACGAGTCCGGGGACGGGCAACAACCCCAGCGTGATCCGGCCGCCCGGCCTGGGTGGCGTCGGTGCCAGCCCGGGCGGCATCGGTAGCGGCAGCGGGACCGGTGTCATCGGCGTCGGTGGCCCAGAGGCAGTGGGCGAGGAGGTCATTGAGCAGATCGGTGGTCTGTCGGCCACGCCGTACGGCGGCGGCCTCATCGGAGTCGCGCCGGACGGCATCGACAGCTATCAGGACCTCGGGAAACTGAGCGCCGACACGGCCGCAAAGGACCTGGCCGCCAAGTCGGCGGACGGTTCCGGGCTTGGCCTCGGCGGCGGTTACCCGTTCATGCCACCCATGGGCGGCATGGGTTCGCCGCACGGCGGCAAGCAGCAGGAGGACCGGGAGCGCAAGACCTGGCTTACCGAGGACGAGGAGGTCTGGGGCACCGACTCCGGTGAGGCCACCGCCGTCTTGGGACGCGAACCGCTGCCCGATGCCGACGTCGAGCCGGAGGTCCGGCGGCCGGATGCGCCCGTCACGTCGGGCTCGCCCTACGCACCGACCCGAAAGGAACCGACCAGGGCCACTCGTGGCCGGGTCTGAAAAGGAGATAACGGATGACCGCACCGCTGCACAACCAGATCGAGCAGGCGTACGCGGAGTTCGCCCGCCAGCGCGACGCACTGACCGCGATCAGCGACGAATCGGACCGAGCCGAGACGACCGTCACGTCGAAGAACCGGGCGGTCGCGGTGACCGTGAACGGCCGCTCGGCAGTCACCTCGATCAAGTTCCCGACCTCCGCGTACCGGACCATGCCCGCCGCTGAGTTGGGAAACCTGATCGTGGAGACCATCGAGACGGCACGAACCCGCGCTTCGGCGGAGGCCATGGAACGGTACCGGTCGGTCCTGCCCGACGCGTTCGCCACCATGGACCCGCGCGAGGGCGGTCTGGACATCGAGGCGATGTTCTCCCGGGCCGCCCGGATGATGAACGACGACCGGCTCGACGACATCCTCAACGGCCGTGGTGGAGGCCGCCATGAGTGACGTGTGGAGCAAGGACGGGACGCTTCCCGAGCCGTTTCAGCACTTCATCGCGCACCTGGAGAACACGTCTGCCCGACTGCGCAGTGGTCTGGACAGCAACCTTCCGGTGGTCACCCATCGGCGGGGCGAGCTCGACGACGCCGTGGCGAAGGCGGTCGACCCGTCGGCGGAGACGGCCCGGCAGACGTTGCGGGAGTTCGCCAACATGCCGGCGCTCGACGAGGAACGGGTGAAGAAGTTGCGGTCTGTGCTCGACCGGCAGGAGGAAGCCGCAATGGACCAGGCCACCCGCTTCGGTACTGGGAATTCGAGATAGATCCCGGTGCCCGGATGCGATCGGTTGCCGACCGCCTCCGGGCACCGCCGCGGTGAAAGACGAGGGCAGGGGTAGTGCGCCATGGCAGTCGAGGCCTCGCAGGAAGTGTCGAACCTTCTACTCGGGCTGACAGGTGAACAGTTTCCCGCCTCCAACGAGGATAAGCTGTTCGGGCAGTCGGACACCTACGACCAGCTGTCCCGGGACCTGAACAGCGCCGACTCACTGCTGCGGTCGGCGGTGGAAAGCGTGCGGCGGTCAGCGCGCGGACCCTCGGTGGACGCCTTCGTCCGCTCGGTCGACCCCTATGTGTCCAGTTCTCCGGCCTACCTGCCAACCGCGGTGAAAACGGCCAAAGAGTTCGCCGACACCCACCGGAACCTGGGCATGGAGGTGCAGTACGCCAAACTGATGATCATCGGTGGCGCGATCCAGATGATGCTCGACATGATGATCGCGGCCGCGTTCTCCTGGCTGGATCCGACCGGGCCGTTGCGTGCCATGGCGGTCGCCCGGCTGGTGATGCAGCTGCTGATGCGTAGCCTGTTGAACCGGATCCTGTACGCGGTGACGCTGGCCCAGCTCATCAGCGTGGCGATGGAGGTGCTGCTGGATCTGATCGTGCAGCGCATGCAGATCGACATGGGCACCCGGCCGAAATTCGACACCAACCTGCTCGGCGCGAGCGCGGCGATCGGTTCGCTCGGCGCACTACTCGGGATGGGGCCGGACGCCCTCGGCTCGTTCTTCTCGAAACTGTTCAACAAGCCCGGTTCGCCGCCCCCGCTGACCGGCCCGAAGGACCTCACGTCGACCCCGAAGCCCAAGCCGACCCCGACGCCGACCCCGACGCCCAAGCCCAAGCCGACTCCGACGCCTGAGCCGACGCCGACCCCCAAGCCCGACCCGACGCCGACTCCGACGAGGAACGTCAAGCCGCCGACGGATCCCACCCCGGGCCCCAAGCCGGCCCCGAGCCCGCAGGCCGCACCGCCGTCCCCGGCGAAGCCGGCGCCGAAGCCGGCCGCGCCCTCGCCGGCACCGACCGGGTTCGGAAACCAGGCCGCCTGGCTGGCCGCGGGCGGGGTGGGCGGTGCCATCGTCGGTGGCGCGATGGTCGAGTACCTCACCGAAGGCTTCTACGGCCTGATGACCGGTGAAGGCTGGACCGTCGGCGCGGCGGTGCTGATCGGTGGCGTTTCCGGCACCCTCGTCGAGATGGGCGGTGGAGCGCTCGGCGACAAACTCAACGAGAAGTACGCGCCGTCCTGGTCGAAGAACCCGGCCGAAGCGCCCGGGGCATCGGACCCGGGCAAGCTTGATCCGACAAAGCCGGGCAGCACGAAATCGGACTCCGACAAGTCCTCGCCGCAAACCTCCACCGAGCCCGAGCAGCTGCCGGCGTACTCACCCGAGGTCCTGCCCAGCTACCCCGGCCCGCCGACGTCGGCGACGTCGAACACCGAACCGCCCGCGTACGCCCCGCCGGCCACGCCGGAGCGGGCCGTGCCGCCGCCGACCAGCACCACAAACCCTCCGGTGGCACCGGTCACCCCGGTGACGCCCGCCCCGGCCGACTCCGCGCCGGCGACACCCTCGTCCGCTGAATCCGCGCCGGTGCCGTCGACACCGGCGGAGTCCACCTCGGCGCAGCCCGCGCCAGCCCCGCCCGGCCAGGCGCCGTCGTCGGTCGAGTCCGGGCCGGTGTCGTCCTCGCCGGCTGATGCGGTGCCGGCTGATGCGGTGCCGACGTCGTCCTCGCCGGCTGAGTCCGTGCCGGTCTCGTCGGCCGGCGCGGCACCGGCGGGGGCGCCCACCACTGGCGACGGCAACCGCAGTGCCAGCGGGACACGGCCGCCGGGCGCGATGACTCCCGAGTCCGGGAAGACGACAGGTGCGCTGGGACGGGACGCCACCAGCGCGAGTCAGGACGGCAGCACCACCGCTGCGGGGCCGCAGCCGGTGGGCGTGACGGAGAACGGCAGCCTCGGCCAGCCGGCGTCGGACGTTGCCGGTCCGACGGCCGTCGAGAACGCAACTCAGCTCGGTGCCTGGGCCAGTCCGGACGGACGCGGCACCCCGAGCCAGCCGAGCGGCACGCCCGACAACGCTACCCGCGCCGTCAGCACATCCGGGGCGACCACGCACCAACCGGTGGGGGTCGTCGCGGCAGAGGCAACGGCGAGGGACCTCGGCGCGTTGCCGACGTCGCAACCCGTCGCCGCGGACGCCACACCGCCGCGTATCCAGGAGCCGGCCGCTACGCCGTCGAGGGATCAGGTCACTGATCCGACCGCCCCGGCTGACCCGGTCGGTACGACCTTCGCGGGCCGGTTCGGGCCGAGGCCGCCCGTCCGGCTCGACCGGTCGGGGCTCTCGCGTCGCGTCGACGAGGTGGCCGACGCACCGCGCGGGCGTGATCAGCAGGAACGCCCGGAACTCGACCCGGGCCAGTGTGTCGATCTGCTGTCCGCGCTACAGGGCAAGATCTACGACCGGCCGAGCGGGACCGCCGCGGCGGCGACCACCATTGACGACTCGGCCATCGGCACCGCAAGCGCCCGGGATCGGCTTGCGCCAGGAGCCGATTGGACCCGAGTGGACTCCTGGTGGGAGATCGAACGGGCCGTCCGCGCTGCCGGGCCGGGCAGCACCGCCCTGGTGCTCCGGCAGCAGCAGCGTGGTGTGGGGCATGCGTTTGCGCTGCACCACACGACCGACGCCGAGGAACCGTTGCAGTGGATCGAGCCGCAGAATCCGCCTGGCCAGCGGCTGATGGACTTCGGCCGCAACTGGCAGGAACTGCGCCGGCATCTGGGACCGGCCGGTTCGGTGCGGGTGGTGGTGCTGGACGCACAGGGACGGGAGATTCGTGAGGGTGGGGCGGCACCCCGGCCGACCATGGAATCGGCCTCCACCGCGCAAGCCCTCATCGACGCCCCCACCGACCGCCGGTACGGCCGCACCGGCTTCGAGGTCGAGGTGCACGGCGGCTTCCTGGATGGCTCGGACGATGTCGACTTCGACCTGGTGGACTCGCTGGCCCGACACGCCGACGACGGGGTGGAGGTGGCCCTGGACAGGGGCCGCTTCGTGGCGTCGGACCAGCCGCCGGGCTTCGAGCAGTACCAGCCGTTTGTCGAGCAGCGCGGCGAGATGCAGGTGTCGCGCATCCTGGAGTTCGTCACCAGTCCGATCAACCAGATTCCCGGTGAGCAGGGCGGCGACCCGAGGGGGCCGGCGCTGGATCGGATCCGCAAGTCACTGAACCGGCTGGAGTATCTCTCCACGGCGGTGCGGCGGGGTGAGCGCGACGCGATCCCGATCACGGAGCTGTTCCGGCCGAACGACGGGTGGATCATCGCCGCCGAGGCCATGCAGTTGACCTACACCCCGGTACCGCCCGGCGACCTGCCGGACCTCTACGTGCACCACACCGTCGGAGTGCCCGTGGCGGCCCTGCGGTCGTTCATCGAGCAGCTCGGAGATCGGACCTGGCTGAACGAGAACCTGGGCGTGGGCGCGCGTGAGAATGCGGTAAGCGCGATCGAGTTCGCCGACGCCGTCAGCGCGTCGCTGCTACCCGGCACCACACCCCTTACCGACGGCGATCGGCGGGACCTGGAGGGCTTCCTCGCCCTGGTCTACACCCAGATAGCCGCCGTAGCGCTTACTACGGGCGTGGGCC
>NZ_QXEC01000031.1 GCF_003583405.1 Micromonospora radicis | reverse complement strand
TAGACGAGTAAGTCCGAAGTCGGGTTAGTGGTCGTAGGCGATCAGGGACCTGGTCACGGGCTGGCCGGTGGGCCGACATGCTGCCGTCACCGGTCGAACCCAAGTTCTGACGAAACCCGCGCACTGCCGAATTCCGCTCTATCAGATCAAGGCACCGCGCGTCGCGCGGTGCCGGGGCGTGAGCCCGGCCGGCGGCAAGCCGCCCCGGCCGCCTACGGCGCCGGGGCGGTCAGCCACCGACAGCCGCAGGGCAGCCGCCCCACGACAGACATCCCGGCAGCGCCGCATCGGCTCCAGGCAGTACGGAAGCCGACCAACTCGGCCCAGGAAGCCGTTCAGGGCTTCCGTCTGCCGCGCCAGTCCAAACGGACTGGCTTGCCACCGGTCCGTCTCCCGCAGCCACAGACCGCCTCAGCCGTCCACACAGCGCCGTCCGCAACGCCAGCGCCGAGCCAACGAACGGGCCTTGATCAACCCGCCCACGATATGCCCACAACGAGTCGCAACGGGCTGGACTCAGCCGGACGGAGCTAGATCAACGAGAACGGCCCCCGATCAGCATTCCTGCTGGCCGGGGGCCGTACCTACACCTGGTGGCGGGTAGAGGATTCGAACCTCTGTAGCTTTCGCGACGGATTTACAGTCCGCTCCCATTGGCCGCTCGGGCAACCCGCCAGGGCATACCACCGCACCGTGGCGCGGCGGCGGAAGCAAGGATAGCGGCTCCCCCGGCCACCGTCGCAACCGGGTACCGTCAGGGAGTCGCACCCCCGGCCAACCGGGGGCAAAGGATCACAAACCAGCCGGACAGCAGGAGCATGAGTATGGCAGCGAACCCGTCCTTCGACATCGTGAGCAAGGTCGACCGCCAGGAGGTCGACAACGCCCTCCGCCAGGCGGAGAAGGAGCTTGCGACGCGGTTCGACTTCCGGGGCACGGGCGCGGAGGTCTCCTGGTCGGGCGAGGAGGCGATCAGCCTCCAGGCGGAGACAGAGGAGCGGGTGCGGGCGGCGCTTGAGGTCTTCAAGGAGAAGCTGATCAAGCGCAACATCTCGCTGAAGTCGTTGGACGCGGGCGACCCTCGGCAGTCGGGCAAGATCTTCAAGATCGACGCCAAGGTGGTGCAGGGCATCGACCAGGAGAAGGCCAAGGCGATCAGCAAGAAGATCCGCGACGAGGGCCCGAAGGGCGTGCAGGCGCAGATCCAGGGTGACCAGCTGCGGGTCACCGGTAAGAAGAAGGACGACCTGCAGGCCGTCATCACGCTGCTCAAGGGCGAGGACTTCGGGGTCGCCCTGCAGTTCACCAACTACCGCTAGGCGGTTCGCCGCCGGGCAGGTCGGTGCCGCTGAGCAGCGGGCTCCGATCCGCTGGTCATGAGCAGATCACGCCGAGGGCACGGGCGAGTTCGGTGATCGTGGTCGGGGCGTCCGGGTCGCGGGCGACCTGCGCGACCGTCGCCCGGCCGGCCGGGCGGTTGCGTACCTCGGCGGGTGCGATGTGGTCGGCTTGCAGCAGTACGCGGGCGGCGGCGCCCGGGGCGGCGGTGTGCAGGTAGGCACGCGCCGTCTCGATCAGGTGGGCGGCTCGGCGTTCGACGGGCAGGGACCGCCAGCCGTCCCGCTTCGTCACCCTCTGGTGCAGGGTGATCGCCTGCCGCACGTCGCCCAGTTCGACCGCGGCCGTCGTCCGGGCCAGCTCGACAGCGGTCGGCCCGAAGGCGGTGCGATGGTGGTCGTGCCCGTCGCCCAGCTGGGCGGCCATCTCCCCCGCCTCGTCCAGCAGGTCGACCGTCGCGCGCTCGTCACCCGAACCGGCCGCCATCAGGGCCGCCCGCAGCAGCAGGGTGCCGCACAGCGCCAGTTCCTCGGGCGTACCGTCATCGAGGTCGGACGGGGCGATCCGGTACGCGGCGGCGAGCATCACCGGCCTCGCCCGTGCCGGCAGGGCCTGCCCCAGTTGCACCGCCGCACACGCGACGAGCAGCCGGTCACCGGCCGCCACTGAGATGGCCCGGTCAGCGGCCAGCCAGGCAAGGCTCGCCTCGTCCAGCTTGACCAGCAACGCCGCCGTCACCCGGTACGCCTCCACGACCGCAGTGCGGCACGCCGCCGGATCCTGGGCGTGGGCGCGGTGCACCTCGGTCAGCAACGCCGGAAGCAACTCGACCAGCCGGGGATACCGGGCGTGCTGGTAGGTGCTCCACGCGTGCTCGATCTCCTGGGCCAGCCGGTCCGGCGACAACACCCGCCGGCCGCCGGCCGGGCGACCCAGCGCGATCTCGTACGCCGACAGGGCCGCCCTGATCTCCGCCACGCCCGCGTTCCGCTCGACCGCCTCGGGGCGTTGAAGGTCACGCCCGAGCAGGGTCGCGGCGTCGACCCGCAGGACCGCGGCGATGTCCCGGATGGTCGATACCCGCTCCAGGGAGCGGACCCCGCGCTCGACCTTGTCGACCCAGCTCTTCGACTTGCCCAACTGGTCCGCGAACGACTGCTGCGACAGTCTCCGCCGGACCCGCAGGTACGCCACCCGCCGACCGATCGGTACCGACTCACCCTTCACGACGCACGCCACAACGGCAGGAACACGGTCGTCTCCTTGGGCCGCAGTTGTCTGGAGACGTGGATGCCCGCTCGGGGGATGGGGCGGGCACCCACGCCGGCGAGGACGGCCCACAGCGCCAACCGAGGGAATCGACCTCGCTGCCAACTTCCCATGGGTAGCGTTGGGTAGTCAAGGGCTGGCATAGGTGGTCTACTCGTGTTGCCAACCGAGGAGAACCGCGTGCCGCCCCGCTACCGCTATGAACAGATCGCCGACGATCTTGCCTTGCGGATCGCCTCCGGCGAGTTTCCGCCCGGCGCAAAGCTGCCGAGCCGCCGAGAGCTGATCGAGCACTACGGGGTCACCGAGCCGGTGATCGACCGAGCCATGCAGGTGCTACGGATCAAGGGCATGACCGAGACGTTGCCGGGTGTGGGCGTCTTCGTCGCCGAGTAGCCTGCCGGCCTTCGGTGCCGGCTGGGTGGGGGTCAGCGGCCGAAGATCAGTAGCAGCACGATGGTGAGGATCGCGCTGACCAGGATCGAGCCGAGACAGCCGAGACGGTTCGAGAAGAAGGCGAACATCCGGTGGGGGTACCCGCTCCAGGCGCGGTCAGACCGGGGCGGGGGTCTCCTGGCGTACCGTGGCGATCTCCGCGCGGGCGATGGGGCCGGCGGGCAGCGCGGCGACCACGGCCCCGGCGGCGACTGCCGCACCGGCGAACAGGAAGGCCCAGGGCACGCCGCCGGAGTGGTCCACGATCAGCCCGGCGACCGCGCCACCGGCCGCGCTCGCGCCGACCGACATGGTCACCACCCAGGTGTACGCCTCGTTCAGCATGCCGGCCGGTGAGATCCGGCCGACCAGGGTGTTCTCCAGGGTCAGCGCGGGTGCGATGGTGGCGCCGCCGATGACCAGCGCGACGCCGAGCGCGCCGGGGGTGGGCATCAGGGCGAAGACGGCGAAGCTGCCGGCCACCGCGGCGAGGAGCCAGGCGAACTGGCGGGTCATGTTGCGGGCCGGTCGCCGGATCCCGAACCAGAAGCCGCCGATCGCGGAGCCGACGCCCCAGACCGCCAGGAGTACGCCGGCCAGGCTGTCCGGGTCGTCGGGGGTGTAGCGGGTGGCGAAGGCCGGTACGGTCACCCCGGCCGCGCCGAAGGCGATGCCGAGGCTGGCCACGCAGATCAGCAGGGCCGGGAAGCCGGCCACCTTCAGTGGGCCGAGCCCTCGGGTGCGGTGTTCCACCGAGTGGGGCTGCCAGGCACGCATGGTCTGGCCGAGCGCCACCGCGATGGTGCCGACCAGGGTGACCGCCGCCGCGCCGAGCAGGGCCGCGCCCGCGTCGGCGAACAGCACGAAGCCGGCCACCAGCAGCGGGCCGAGTACGAAGACCAGCTCGAACAGGGTGGTCTCGGCGGCGAGAGCGGTGTTGCGCAGGTGGTAGCGGCCGGAGGCGACGCTGGTCAGGTCGTTCCAGGCGCCCCGGATCGCGGCGGTCAGCGGCGGGTAGGTGGCACCGGCGATGGCGGCGGCCACCAGGACCAGGGCGAAGGGCAGGTCGTCGGCGCGGGCCGACCAGAGCAGCCCGACCAGGGCGAGCGGATGGGCGATCGCGGTGCCGAGCAGTACCGGGGTGGGGCCGATCCGGTCGGCGATCCGCCCGGCCACCGGGCTGAGCGCGGCACCGGAGAGGGCGTAGCAGCCACCGGCCGCGGCGGCCAGTGAGTACCGTCCGGTGACCTGCTCGACCACGAGCAGCAGCGCCAGTGGCGTCATGCCGATGCCGAGCCGCCCGACGATGCCGGTGATCAGCAGCGTCGGCGCCCCCGGGAGTTGCCAGACGCCCAGATACCGACGCAGCCCAGCCACCGCCGACCTCCACCAAGGTAAGGAGTCAAAGTCCTCCAGACCCTAACTCCCCGCCCTCCGGCGCCCAACCCACTTCCCACCCGACCTCCCGGAGAGTCGATCATGAGGTTGACGGCAAGTTGAAGATCAACCACTGCCGTCAACCTCATGATCAACCAGGTGGGCCCCCGGGTGGGGTTAGTGGTTGGGGTGGAGGGGGCCGGGGCGGGCTGCCATCTGTTCCAGGCGGGCTACCCGCTGCTCCATCGGGGGGTGGGTGGCGAACAGGGCGGCTACGCCGCCACCCCGGAACGGGTTGGCGATCATCAGGTGGGCGGTGCTGGTGAGCTGGCCCTCGGCGGGCAGCGGCCGACGCTGGGCGCCCATGTGGATCTTCCGCAGCGCGCTGGCCAGGGCCAGCGGGTCACGGGTCAGCTCGGCGCCCGAGGCGTCCGCCTGGAACTCCCGGCTGCGGCTGATCGCCAGCTGGATGACGGTCGCGGCGATCGGCCCCAGGATGATGGTGAGCAGCAGCACGAGCGGGTTCGGGCCGTCCTCGTCGCTGTTGCCGCCCAGCGGAATGAACAGGGCGAGGTTGGCCAGCATGGTAATGATGCCGGCGAGGCCGGCCGCCACGCTGGAGATGAGGATGTCCCGGTTGTAGACGTGCGACAGCTCGTGTCCGATCACGCCACGCAGCTCGCGGTAGTCGAGGATCTCGACGATGCCCTGGGTGACGCAGACCGCCGCGTTCTGCGGGTTGCGTCCGGTGGCGAACGCGTTCGGTTGGGCCGTCGGGCTCACGTACAGCCGCGGCATCGGCTGTCGAGCCTCGGCCGCCAGCTCACGCACCATGTGGTACAGCTCGGGGAACTGTGCCTCGCTGACCGGTTGCGCGCCCATCGAACGCAGTGCCAGCTTGTCGGAGTAGAAGTAGGTGACGCCGTTCATCACCAGCGACACGAGTACGGCGATGACCAGTCCGCCGCTGCCACCGAACCAGTAGCCCACCGCCAGGATCAGCGAGGTGAGCAGGCCGAGCAGCGCGGCGGTCTTGAGACGGTTGTGGTGCACGATCACTCCTTCGGTGCACGGATGCCGGATCCGCTGACCGGTACAACAACACCGGTACCCGTCAACCATCCGTCTCATGGCTGAGAGTTGACTGAGTGACGCTCAAGAGTGGGAGTTACGGCCGCAATGGCCGGGTTCAGCCGCCGGCGAGGTCGAGCACCAGTTGCGGGGCGAAACCCACGATCACGGCGAGTGCGGTCGCCACCGCCAACGCGACGGCCACCACCCGCGCCGGCCGGACGGCGGCGGGCGTGACGTCGCCGGCCGGGGCGTAGAGCAGCGCCGCGAACCGCAGGTAGTAGGCCAGGCCGACGACCGCGTTCAGCGCCACCAGCAGGGCGAGCCAACCGGCGTCCCCGCCGAGCAGCGACCGCACCACGGTCACCTTGGCGAACAGGCCGGCCAGCGCGGGCGGCAGCCCGGCCAGGCCGACCAGGGCGAACGCCAGGCCCGCGCCGACCCACGGGTGCCGTCGCGCGGCGCCGCGCAGGTCGTCGAGCCGACCACCGTCCGCCCCGGCGGGGCGCAACGCCACCACCCCGGCGAACGCGGCCAACTCCAACAGCACGAAGAAGACGGCGTACGCGAGGGCGGCGGCGTACGCGCCGGCCCGGGCGTCGGCGTCGGCCAGGGCGAGGGCACCGAGCGGGGCGAGGATGTACCCCGCCTGGGCCACCGAGGACCAGGCCAGCAGCCGGACGGTACGCCGCTGGCGCAGCGCCACCAGGTTGCCCACGGTCATCGTGAGCGCGGCGACCAGGGCCAGCACCGGGCCGGTCACGCCGGGCGGCAGCGCGTGCTGCACGACAGCCAGCAGGGCGACCACGCCGCCGAGCTTGGAGGCGGTGGAGAGGTACGCGGCCACCGGCAACGGTGCCCCGTCGTAGGTGGCCGGGGCCCAGGCGTGGAACGGCACCGCCGCCACCTTGAACGCCAGCCCCGACACCACAAGCGTCACCGCCACCGTGGTCAGCGGCAGGTCGAGCAACTCCGACCGGTCGGCCAGGAGCACACCCAGCCGTTCCAGGTGCAGCCCGCCGGTGGCGGCGTAGAGCAGCGCGGCGCCGAGCAGGGTGAGCGTGGTGGCCACCACGCTCACCACGAAGAAGGTGACCGCCGCCTCGGCACCGGCCAGGCTGCCCCGGCGCAGCCCGACCAGGATGTACAGCGGCAGGGTGAGGGTCTCCACCGCGACGATCAGGGTGATCAGGTCACCGGCCGCGCCGAGCACCACGCCGCCGGTCATCGAGCAGGCGAGCAGGAAGCAGAACTCGCCCACCGGGGTGCGCCCGTCGCGCAGCAGCGGCCCGGACAGCGCCAGCACGCCGAGCACCAGCAACGCCACCAGCGCGGCGACCAGTGCCGCCCGGCCACCGAAGACGTACGAACAGTCGGCGCCCACGCAGAAGGTGCGGCGCTCACCGCCGACGCTGACCGCCGCCGCGCCGACCGCGGTGGCGACCGCGCCGGTGGCCGCCGCGGCCACCGTCGCCACCGGCCGGGCCAGCAGCAGGTCGACCAGGAGCACCAGCACGGCCGTCCCGGCAGCCAGGTACGCCGGCAGCAACGCCACGCTGTCGACGGTCTGCGCCACGCTCACCACGCCGCCTCCCTCCGGTCGACACCACTACGGGAGCCCACCGGGCAACCGGTTCGCGCGCTCATCGCAACACCCCCACCAGGGCGGCCACCGGCGCCTCGGCGACACCGAGCACCAGCGTCGGGGCCAGCCCGACGGCCAGCGTCAGCAGCACCAGCGGCACCCAGGCGGCCAGTTCCGCGCCGGCCAGCCCCGGGCGGAGCCCGGCGACCGCCGTACTCGGTCGGCCGTGGGTGACCCGCCGCAGCAGCCGGAGCAGGTACGCCGCGGTCAACGCCCCGCCGAGCGCGGCCAGTACGGCCAGCGTGGTCCAGAGCGCACCGCCGGTCTGGACGGCGGCGACCACGGCGAACGCCTCACCCCAGAACCCGGCCAGGCCGGGCAGCCCCAGGGAGGCGACCGCCGCGAAGGCCAGCAGGCCGGACAGCCGGGGCGCGGTCTCCCGCAGCCCGGACAGTTCGCGCAGCGCACCGGTGTGGGTACGGTCCTTGATCGCACCGGCCAGGAAGAACAGCAGGCCGGTGACGATGCCGTGGGCGACGTTGCCGATCAGCGCCGCCTGGATGCCGGTAGCGGTCAGCGTGGCGACTCCGAGCAGCACGAAGCCCATGTGCCCGACGCTGGAGTAGGCGATGAGCCGCTTCAGCTCGGTCTGTGCCAGGCAGACCAGCGAGCCGACCAGGATGGCGGCGACGGCGAGCACCCCGAGCACCGGGGCGGCCCAGCGGGCGCCCTCCGGTGCGACCCCGACGGCGACCCGGATCAGGCCGTACGTGCCCATCTTGAGCAGCACCCCGGCGAGCAGCACGCTGCCGACGGTGGGTGCCTGGGTGTGCGCGTCGGGCAGCCACGAGTGCAACGGCCAGAGCGGGCTCTTCACCGCGAAGGCGAGGGCGAGCAGCGTGAACGCGGCGAGCTGGGTGCTCCGGGGCAGCCCGGTGCCGCCGGTCAGCGCCACGATGTCGGCGGTGCCGGCGGCGGCCACCACGACGTAGACGCCGACCAGCAGCAGCACCGAACCGAAGAGCGTGTACAGCGCGAACTTGCGCCCGGCGCGGCGCCGGGCCGCCACCGCCGCCGGATCGGTGCCGTCGCCGCCCCAGCCGACGATGATCGCGTACATCGGCAGCAGGACGACCTCGAAGAACAGGAAGAACAACACCAGGTCGAGAGCGAGGAAGGTACCCAGGATGCCGACCTCGACCACCAGCAGCAGGGCCACCAGCGCCCGGCCGCTGCCGCCCGGCGGCACCCGCCACAGGCTGTACCCGCAGCAGAGCAGGGTGAGCAGCGCGGTCAGCACCACCAGTGGCCAGGAGATGCCGTCCACGCCGAGGTGGAAGCGCAGGTCCAGCCCCGGTACCCAGGGCAGGTCGACCGCGTGCCAGGGCCGCACCGCCGGTGCTGCCGTCCCGTAGGAGACCCAGCCGGCGTCCCGGCCGACGACCAGCGCGACCGCCGCGACGAGGGTCAGCGCGGCGGCGGCGACACCCACCAGCCGGGCGGCCCGGTCGCGGGGCGTGGCCGCCACCGCGAGCGCGCCGACGGCGGGTACCGCGAGCACCGCGACCAGCAGCAACTGCCCGAGACTCATGCCGCCCCTCCGGTCTTCACCGACGCCGCGCCGGATGTCATGAGGTGGCTCCGATCAGGACGGCGGCCAGGCCGATCAGCAGCGCACCGGCGAGCACCGCGGTGGCGGCCCGGGGCAACGCCGCCCGGTGCAGGTCGCCGAGCCCACCGCCGAGGGCCCGAGCGGCCCGGCCGGTGCCGGTGACCGCGCCGTCGACGAGGCGCTCGTCGGCACCACGGGCCAGCCGACCCAGCGCCGCCGTGGGGCGTACGACCAGGGTGTGCTGGACGTCGTCGAGGCGGAACGCGCGGGCGAAGACCGGCCGCAGCGGGCCCAGCGCCGTCGCCGGATCGGCGGCGCTGTCGCGGCGCCACCGGACCCAGGCCAGCCCGGCCCCGAGGGCCAGCAACGCCAGCGGCAGCAGCATCAGCGGCGCGACGTGCAGCAGCTCAGCTGTTGCCGGCTCGCCGGGGACAGCGGACGGCAGCCGGTCGGCGAAGGCGGGCCAGAAGCCGGCCAGGCCGAGCAGCACGGCCGGTACGGCGAGCAGCAGCACCGGCCAGCGCAGCACCGCCGGCGGATCGTGCGGGTTCAGCAGCGGGTCGCGGGCGGCACCGAAGAAGGTACGCAGCAGCAGCCGGGTGGCGTACCAGGCGGTGACCGCGACGCCGAGCAGCCCGGACAGGAAGACCAGCCAGCCCACCCAGGCCGGGGCCGGACCGTCGCCCAGCAAAGCGGACTCGGCGGCGGCGAGCACGCCCTCCTTGCTCCAGAAACCGGAGAGCGGCGGTACCCCGGCCAGCGCGCCCAGGCCGACCACCGTGCACCAGAAGGTGACCGGCATGCGGTGCCGCAGCCCGCCCATCCGGGACATCAGGGTGGTGCCGACGGCGTGGATCACGACACCGGCGGCGAGGAACAGCAGCGCCTTGAACGCGGCGTGGGTGAGCAGGTGGAACAGGGCGGCCGGCGGGGAGCCGACGGCCAGCGCACCGGTCATGTAGCCGAGCTGGGAGACCGTGGACCAGGCCAGCACCCGTTTGATGTCGTCCTGCGCGGTGGCCGCGAACGCGCCGAGCAGCAGGGTCACCGAAGCCATCACCCCGAGCACCGCCAGCACGGTGGGGGTGGCCTCGAAGAGCGGCCAGAGCCGGATCACCGCGTACACCCCGGCGGCGACCATGGTCGCGGCGTGGATCAGCGCGGAGATCGGGGTGGGGCCAGCCATCGCGTCCGGCAGCCAGGTGTGCAGCGGGAACTGCGCGCTCTTGCCGGCCACCCCGGCGAGCAGCAGCAGCGTGGCGGCGGTGAGCGTACCGGTGCCGTGGTCGTGGGCGAGCACGTCGGCGATCCGGAAACTGCCCGCCGAGACGCCGAGCAGCGCGATGCCGAGCAGGAAACCGACGTCGCCGACCCGGGTCACCAGGAACGCCTTCATCGCCGCGGCCGGTGCCGCCGGCAACCGCCGGTCGTGGGCGATCAGCAGGTACGAGCAGAGACCCATCACCTCCCAGCCGACCAGTAGCAGGATCAGGTCCCCGGAGACCACCACCAGCAGCATGGCGGCGGTGAAGAGACTGATCTGCGCCGCGTACGGCGGGTAGCGGTGGTCCACGTCGACGTCATCGTGCGGGCCGCGCTTGAGGTAGCCGGTGGAGTAGACCTGCACGGCCAGGGCGACCGCGGCGACCGCCACCGCGACCAGCGCGGCGGCGCCGTCGAGGCGTACCCCGAGGGTGACGGTGAGCCCGCCGAACCGGATCCAGGTGGTCGACGCCTCGGTCGACGAGTCCAGGGTGAACAGCAGCGCCACCGCCAGGGCGAGGGCGCCGGCCGCACCGGCCACGCCGAGGCCGACGGCGAGGCGGCGGGCGGTCTCCTGACCGGTGGCCGCGCCCCGCGGGGAGGGCGGCAGCAGCAGGCCGGTCAGGCCGGCGACCAGCGGTACGACCGGCAGCAGCACGCCCAGCAGCGTCGTGGTGCTCACCGCTCCCCCTCCGGCCGTTGGGCACCCGGACCGGCGTCACCGGCCCCACCGGCGACGCGGCCGGAACCGGCGACGCGGCCCGAACCGGCGACGCGGCCCGAACCGGTGACGCCGGCGGGGATCGGTTCGGTGGCTGGGCCGTCGGCCAGCGGCACCTCGTCGACGGCGACGCTGGCCCGCATCCGGTAGAGCTGGAGCACGATCGCCAACCCCACGCCGATCTCGGCCGCGGCCAGCACGATCACGAAGAGCGCGAAGACCTGACCGCCCTGCGGCAGCAACGCTCGCGCCGTGGTGTCGGCGGTGATCAGGATCAGGTTGACCGCGTTGAGCATCAGCTCGACGGCCATCAGCACCAGGACCGCGTTGCGACGCCGCAGGACGCCGTACACACCAAGGCCGAAGAGCAGCGCGGCGGTGACGTACGGGATGACCGGCCTCACCGCGACCGCCCCGGCTCGCGGTCCGGATCGCCGGTGGCCTGCCGGGCGGCACCGATGTCCGGACGGGACAGCACGATCGCGCCGACCAGGGCCGACAGCAGCAGGATCGACAACACCTCGAACGGCAGCACCCAACTGCCGAAGACCTGCTCACCGATGCGTTCGGCGGTACCCGCCGCCGGCAGTTCCACCGTCGTCCAGCGGTACGCGTCGACCATCAGCACGGCCAGCCCCAGCCCGACCCCGCCGCCGATCAGCGCGGCCGGCCAACCGGGACGGTCCAGGTCGTCGGAGGCGCCGATCGGCGCGCGGGTGAGCATCACCGCGAACAACAGCAGCACCACGACCGCGCCGACGTAGATCAGCACCTGCACCCAGGCGACCAGTTCCGCGGCGAGCACCAGGTACAGCCCGGCCACCGCACCGAGGCAGACCACCAGATACAGCCCGGCGCGGACCAGATGCTTCGTGGTCACCACCAGCACCGCCGAGCCGACCGCCACCGCCCCCAGGGCGAGCAGCAGCACGTCCACGCCGGTCACCTGGTCGTACCTTCGCCGGCCGCCCCGTCGCCCGTCCCATCGGCACCGGTGGCCGGCTCGCTGCCGCCGGCCGGCTCAGGGCGGGTGGATTGCTCAGCGTCGGCCGGGGGTGGGACGGCGGCGGGTGTGGCCGGGCGGGCGGCGGGACGGGAGTCGGGGCGTACCGCCGGGGTGGTGGGACGGGCGGCGGCCGCGGCAGGGACCGCGGCCTTGCGCGCGGCAGCCGTCTCCTCCTTGGCCGGCTCGCCGTTCGGGTCGTGCGCGGGCGGCGGCGGCACGGTCGCCATCCACTCGCCCAGGTGATCCTTGTCGTGCAGCAGATCCTTGATGTCGTACTCGGCGTACTCGAACTCCGGCGACCAGTAGAGCGCGTCGAACGGGCAGACCTCGATGCAGATGCCGCAGTACATGCAGAGCGAGAAGTCGATGTCGAACCGGTCGAGCACGTTGCGCTGGCGGGGGCGGGCGGCGCCGGGCACCGCCACCTCCTCCTTGTGCGAGTCGATGTAGATGCACCAGTCCGGACACTCGCGGGAGCAGAGCATGCAGACCGTGCAGTTCTCCGCCAACAGCGCGATCACCCCGCGCGAGCGGGGCGGCAGGTCGGGGGCGACGTCCGGGTACTGCTGGGTGGTGGAACGCTTCGTCATCGTCTTGAGCGTGACCGCCAGCCCCTTGACCAGGCCGCTGCCCGGCACGCCGGCCGGCTCGCTTCGCTCGCTCATGCCGAACATCCTGCCCTGTGGCTTGCGTACGCGCGACCACCACCCGGAGGTCGGGTCCGGCCACCTCGGGCCCGCACGGCTGACCACTGCCCCACCCGAGGCGTCGGAGGGTCGGGATCTGCCCCGCCCGAGGCGTCGGAGGGTCGGGATCTGCCCCGCCCGAGGGGCCGGAGGGTCGGGATCTGCCCCACCCGAGGGGCCAGCCGGTCGAAGATCCGCCATGATGGGACCGGGAAGGAACCGGCGACACCTGGGGGCGACATGGGCGAGGGCGACACCAGCACCGGCGGGAAGTACGTCGAGCCGGGCGGCGAGTTCAACCGGGACCAGCGGTACATCACCACCCGGATCACCGCCGACGGGCGGGACGACTACCCGGTCGAACCCGGGCGCTACCGGCTGGTCGTCAGCCGCGCCTGCCCCTGGGCGAACCGGCTGATCATCGTACGGCGGCTGCTCGGCCTGGAGGACGTCCTCTCCATGGGCGTCACGGGACCGACCCACGACGCACGGAGCTGGACCTTCGACCTCGACCCCGACGGGCGTGACCCGGTGCTCGGCATCGAACGCATCCAGCAGGCGTACTTCGCCCGCTACCCCGACTATCCGCGCGGGATCACCGTGCCGGCCATCGTCGACGTGCCGACCGGGCAGGTGGTCACCAACGACTACGCCCAGATGAGTCTCGACCTCTCCACCGAGTGGACAGCCCATCACCGTCCCGGCGCGCCGCAGCTCTACCCCGAACACCTACGCGCCGAGATCGACGAGGTCAACGCGGTGGTCTTCAGCGACGTCAACAACGGCGTGTACCGCTGCGGCTTCGCCGGCAGCCAGGAAGCGTACGAGAAGGCGTACCACCGGCTGTTCGACCGGCTGGACTGGCTCAGCGAGCGGCTCGCCGGGCAGCGGTACCTGGTCGGCGACACCATCACCGAGGCAGACGTCCGGCTGTTCACCACGCTGGTCCGCTTCGACCCCGTCTACCACGGTCACTTCAAGTGCAACCGGCAGAAGCTCAGCGAGATGCCGGTGCTGTGGGCGTACGCCCGGGACCTGTTCACCACCCCTGGCTTCGGCGACACCGTCGACTTCGACCACATCAAGCGGCACTACTACGAGGTGCACCGGGACATCAACCCGACCGGCGTGGTACCCCTCGGCCCCGACCTGTCGAACTGGCTCACCCCACACGACCGCGAGGCCCTCGGCGGCCGCCCCTTCGGCGACGGCACTCCCCCGCCACCGCCACCCCAGACCGAACGCGTAACCCCCACCCACACCCCCCTGCCCTAACGTCCCCACCGACCCCGCACGGCCTTCCCACGCCCGCCTCCCGCCGCGCCACGCCGCGCCGCCTGCCGTGCCGCCTATAGAAGCGTCGCGGGTAGGGGTGCGGGGGTGGGCGCGGGTGGGGGTGGTTAGAGGGCTAGGCGGATGGTGGCGGTGAGGATTAGTTGGGCGAGGGCGGTGGGGACCAGGACCAGCCAGCAGAGACGCTGGAGTTGATCCTCACGCAGGCGGGGGTAGGAGACCCGCAGCCAGATGATCACGAAGCTGACGGCGGCGACCTTGAGCAGGGTCCAGAGCCAACCGAGCTGCTCGTCGGCGAACGGGCCCTGCCAGCCGCCGAGGAAGAGCACGGTGGTCAGCGCGGCGATCACCACGATGCCGACGTACTCGGCCAACAGCAGGAACGCGAAACGCAGGCCGCTGTACTCGGTCAGGTAACCGAAGACCAGTTCGGAGTCGGCCACCGGCATGTCGAACGGTGGCCGGCGGATCTCGGCCAGGCCGGCGAGGAAGAAGACCGCCATCGCCGGGGCCTGCCAGAGCAGCCACCACGGCTGCCACGCCTCGACGATGCCGGACAGGCTCAGTGTGCCGGCGGCCATCGCCACCGACGCGGCGGCCAGCACCAGCGGCAGCTCGTACGCGAGCAGTTGGGCGGCGCCACGCAGCCCGCCGAGCAGGCTGTACTTGTTGGCCGATGCCCAGGCCGACATCAGCACCGCCAGCACACCGACACCGACCACCGCGAGGACGAAGAACAGGCCGACGTCGAGTGGCTGCCCGACCAGGTCGTTCGGCCCGAGGGGGATCACCAGCAAGGCGAGCAGGTACGGCACCAGGGCCACCGCCGGAGCCAGCCGGAACACCGGACGGTCGGCGGCACGTGGGGTGATGTCCTCCTTCTGCACGAACTTCACCCCGTCGGCGACGAGTTGCGCCCAGCCGTGGAATCCGCCCGCGTACATCGGCCCGAGCCGGCCCTGCATGTGCGCCATCACCTTGTGCTCGGCCTGGCCCACCAGCAGCGGCAGGATGAGGAAGGCGGCCAGCACGCCACCGATCCGGATCACCAGCTCCAGCCACAGTGGCATCAGCTCGTACCCCCCTCGTCGGGTGCCGGGCCAGCATCGGAGGCCGGGCCAGCGGCGGGTGCCGGGCCGGGCTGCGGGGCGTCGGTCGAGGTCGGCGGTGGTGCGGCGGCGGAACCGGGGGTACGGGGGGCGCGTGCGCCCGGTGCCGGGCGGGCGGGTCGTTCCCGGGCGGGCCGGGCCGGGGTACCGCCGCGCGGCCCCTCCCCGGCGCCACCGGCTCCCGCCGGGGTCGGCACCACACCCCACTCGCCGGGTGCGGGGACGCCCGGCGGCCGGATCGGTCGCCGACCGCCGCCGGCCTCCGACTCACCCGGTTCCTTCGCCCCCGGCCAGGGCTTCGCCACCCGGGACGCGAGCACGAACTCCTTGCGCAGCGGATGCCCCTCGAACTCCGGTGGCAGCAGCAACGGCCGCAGGTCGGCGTGCCCGGCGAAGTCGATGCCGAACATCTCGTGGGTCTCCCGCTCGTGCCAGGCGGCCCCCGGGTAGACCGACACCACCGAGTCGATCGTCGGGGTCGACCGGGGTATCCGCGCCCGCAGCAGCAGGCCGTGTCGATGCCGGGTGGACCACAGGTGGGCCACCACCTCGAAGCCCTCGGCCAGCTCGTCGACGGCCGACAACCAGTCGAAGAAGTCGCAGGCCAGCTCGGTGTCGTCGCGGGCGGCCAGCAGCGCCGCCCGCCACTGCGCCGGGGGGACGTCGACGGTGCCGCGGGCGTACGCCTGGCCTCCGGAGACCGCCGCGGTGACCTCGACGGGCGCGAGTAGCGCGACGAGCCGCTGGCCGATCTCCTCCGGTGTCATGACGCTGATCCTATGGCCGAGCGCGGCCGAACGCGCCAGCCCGGTGCAGGCGGCCCCGGCCGACGGCGCCCGGCGGTCGGGTACGCGCGGTCGGGTGGAGATCCGGGCTTTGCCGGCGCCAGCGGGGTGGCGCCCGCGAGGATTGGCCGGTGCGTGCTGTGACTGTCATCCCCGGAGTGCCCGGATCGCTGCGCCTGCTCGACGACTATCCGGAGCCGCCGACCGAGGAGGGTTCGATCCTGGTGGAGGCGGTCGCGGTGGGGATCTGCGGCACCGACCTCGAGATCATCGAGGGGCAGTACGGCGAGGCCCCGCCCGGCACGGATCACCTGGTGATCGGGCACGAGTCGTTGGGCCGGGTGATCGAGGATCCGACCGGCACCCTGCAACCCGGTGACCTGGTCGCCGGGATCGTCCGGCATCCGGATCCGCTGCCCTGCCCGAACTGCGCCGTCGGCGAGTGGGACATGTGCCGCAACGGGATGTTCACCGAGCACGGCATCAAGGCGCTACCCGGCTTCGCCCGGCAGCGGTGGCGGCTCCAGCCCCGCTTCGCCGTGGGGCTCGACCCGACGCTCGACGAGGTGGGCGTACTGCTCGAACCGACGAGTGTGGTCGTCAAGGCATGGGACCACATCGACCGGATCGGCCGGCGGGCGGAGTGGCAGCCGCGGACCGCGTTGATCACCGGTGCCGGACCGATCGGCCTGCTCGCCGCGCTGCTGGCCAGCCAGCGCGGGCTCTCCGTACACGTGCTGGACCTGGCCACCGAGGGGCCGAAGCCGGAGCTGGCCGGCGCGCTCGGCGCCACCTACCACTCGGGACCGCTGGACCAGCTCGACTTCGAGCCGGACGTGATCGTCGAATGCACCGGCGCGCCGGTGGTCGTCCTGGAGGCCATGTGCAGGGTGGCCCCGACGGGGATCGTCTGCCTGGCCGGGGTCTCCAGCGGCGGCCGGATCATCGACTTCGACGCCGGTGCGCTGAACCGGACCCTGGTGTTGGAGAACAACGTCGTCTTCGGCTCGGTCAACGCCAACCGGCGGCACTGGGACGCCGCCGCCGAGGCGCTGTCCCGGGCCGACCGGTCGTGGCTCGGTTCGCTGATCACGCGCCGGGTGCCGCTGTCCGAGTACGCCAGCGCCTACTCCCCCGGGCCGCAGGACATCAAGGTGGTCATCGACTTCACCGTCTGATCCGCAACCCGGCCGGGTCAGATGCCCGGCAGCCGGCCGTTGCGGAACAGGTCCACGAAGAGCTGGTGGTCCTGCCGGGCCTGTACGCCGTACGCGTGGGCGAAGTCGACCAGGTGCCCGACGAAGCCGGCGGGATCCGTGTCGACGGCCGCGACGACGGCCTCCTCGGTGGAGTAGTCGACCAGGTCGTGGCTGGACTCGTCGTCGGCGACCGAGTGCATCCGGGCCACCGCCCGCCCCAGGTCGGCCAGTACGCCGGCCAACTCCTCGGGCTCGTTGACGTCCGCCCAGTCCAGGTCGGCGGCGTACGGGGAGACCTCGGCGACCAGTTGACCCACCCCGTCGAGTTCGGTGAAACCCACCCAGGGGTCGGCGTGCGCCTGCAACGCGCGCTGCGACTCGGCGGTGCGGTGACCCTGGTGCCGGAAGTAGCCACGGACCCGCTCGTCGTCGACGTACCGGGCCACCGCCGGCACCTGGGCCTGCTTCATGTAGATGACGACGTCGTTCTCCAGCGCCTGGGTGTGCCCCTCCAACAGCAGGTTGTACGACGGCAGTCCGGCCGAGCCGATGCCGACCCCCTTGCGCAGCACCACGTCCTTGACCTGCGCCGCCACCGGCCGGGCCGGGGTGGTGGCCGGCAGCGTGTCCAGGTAGTCCTGGAAGGCGGCGCAGACCCGGGCCCGCACGTCGCCGTCCACCTCGTACACCCCGTCGCCGAGGGAGAACCGCCGCTCGTACGCGTCGATGGTGGTCTGCGCCCGCAGCAGGTCGACCCGGGTGTTGAGCCGGGCCTGTTGGAGCACCCGGCGCAACACGCCGTCGGCGTTGTCCAGGGTGATCGAGCCGATCGCGTCGTCGCCACCGGCGGCGATGGCCCGCAGCTCGGTCAGGTACGACTCGGCGAAGCCGGTCACCAGCTCGGTGATCACCCGGTCGGAGAGCGCCTTGGTGTAGCCGATCAACGCGACGCTGGCCACGAAGCGCCGCAGATCCCAGGTGAACGGCCCGACGTACGCCTCGTCGAAGTCGTTGACGTTGAAGACCAGCTGACCGGAGCCGTTCATGTAGGTGCCGAAGTTCTCCGCGTGCAGGTCGCCGTGGATCCACACCCGGCTGGTCCGCTCGTCGAGGAAGCGGTCGTCGGCGAAGTCGCCCCGCTGGTCGGCGTAGAAGAGGCTGGCACTGCCCCGGTAGAACGCGAACGGGGAGGCCGCCATCTTGCGGAACTTGCGCCGGAAGGCGGCCGGGTCGAGCGCCATCAGGGTGCCGAACTCCTCGGTCAACACCTCGACGATGAAGGCGGAGCGCCGCTCCGCGACGTCGGTCATGGCTCGTACGCTAGCCGCCCACCGCCACCGGACGGCCTGGGCGCGACCGGCGCGTCACGCCGACTCAGGCGGTCGGTGGGCGTACCGGTGGGGCGGTCAGCGAGGCGGTGGAGCGGGACGCGGCGCCCGTCGCCGGGGTGCCGGTCGACGCGGCTTCGGCCGACGGGGTGTCGGCCGACGGGGTGTCGGTCGGCGGGGTGTCGGTCGGCGGGGCGAGCAGGTCGGGGCGGGGCACGCCGCCGACGCCGGACTGCTCGGCGGCGATCTTCTCCTGGAGGCGGAGGATGCCGTGCAGCAGCGCCTCGGGCCGGGGCGGGCAGCCGGGCACGTAGACGTCGACCGGGATGAGCTGGTCGACCCCCTTGGTCACCGAGTACGAGTCCCAGTACGGGCCGCCGCAGTTGGAGCAGGCGCCGAACGAGATGACGTACTTCGGCTCGGGCATCTGGTCGTAGAGCCGCTTGATCGCCGGGGCCATCTTGTCGGTGACGGTGCCGGAGACCACCATCAGGTCGGCCTGCCGGGGACCGTGCGCGAACGGGATCACGCCCAGGCGCATGAAGTCGTGCCGGGACATGCTGGTCGCGATGAACTCGATGGCGCAGCAGGCCAACCCGAAGTTGAAGACCCAGAGCGAGTAGCGCCGGCCCCAGTTCAGCACGAACCGGATCGGCTCGCCGAGCACCGCCGGCAGCTGCACGACCGCCCCCTTCCCCTCCCCGACAGTCAACCACAGCCCCTCGGAAAGGAGGGGACCGCTACTGACGCCTCGCGTAGCAGCAGGCCCCTCCCTGACGTGCCCCTTCTCGACGTGCCCTTCTCGACGTGCAACGCAGCCGGTCAGTACGACGGGCGTTGCAGCAGGCTGACGAACTCGACCAGCAGCCGCTCGCGCAGCGCCGGGGCCGCGGCGTCGAGCAGGGTGTTCACCGGCGCCATCCGCTCCGGCAGCCCGCCGCCGGCACCGAGGCCCAGCCCGGCCGCCAGGCCGGCGACCAGGTCGGCGGTCAACGCCTCCGGGGAGAGCGCGCCGGCCAGGGCGAGCAGTTCCGGTGGGAGGGTGACCGGACCGGTCACGCCGGCCGCCGTGACCGCCTCGGCCAGGTCGGGGCCGAACTCGGCCGCCCGGGGGGCCACCGCGGCGGTCACCGTCAGGTGCACGCTGCGCGGCAGTCCGGCGTACCCGAGTTGGGGCTGGGTGTGCCAGCCCCGCGCGGCCAACTCGTCGACCAGGACGAACAGGTCGGGCCCGGAGTCGGTGGTGGTGAAGCAGACCACGGTGGACGCCGGCTCGGCGACCAGGCGCAGCCCGTCGACCCCGCGCACCGCGTCGGCGAGTACCCGCACCGCCTCCCGGGTCTGCCGGGTCAGCTCCAGGTAGCCGTCGTCGCCGAGGTGCCGCAGGGTCGCGTACGCGGCGGCGATCGGCCCGCCGGAGCGGGTGGAGGAGATCACCGGGTTGACCATCGTGTAGCCGGGCCAGTCGGCGTACGCGAAGTACTGCGGTGCGCGCAGCGCCGGGTCGCGGTGCAGCAACACGGAGACGCCCTTCGGCGCGTACGCGTACTTGTGCAGGTCCACCGAGATGGAGGTGACGCCGGGCACGGCGAAGTCGAAGGCGGGTACCGGTGCGCCGAGGCGACGCAGGTACGGCAGCGTCCAACCGCCGAAGCAGGCGTCCACGTGGCAGCGCACCCCGGCCGCGGCGGCCACCTCGGCGATCTGCTCGACGGGATCGATGACGCCGTGCGCATACGACGGTGCGGAGCAGACCACCAGCACCGTCTCCGGCCGGATCGCGGCGGCCACGTCGGCGACCGCCGGCCGGAGCGTGTCCAGGTCGACCGGCACCGAATCGATCTCCACCCGCAGGTAGTGCGCCGCCTTGGCGAACGCGGCGTGCGCGCTCGCCGGCACCACGATGCGAGGTTCGTCGATCTCCGGCCGGGCGTCCCGGGCGGTCTTCACGGCCAGGATCAGTGACTCGGTGCCACCGCTGGTGACGCTGCCGACCACCGCCGGCGCGTTCGTGCCGGGCCCACCGCCGAGCAGCCGGGCCGCCGCCCCCACCAGCGCGTTCTCCATGGCGAGCAGGGAGGGAAACGCGGTCGGATCGAGCCCGTTGACATGAGCGCTCTCGGCGTACGCCGCCGCGGCGAGCTCCTCCAGCCCCGCAACGCCCGGGTCGTAGACGTACGCGAACAGCCGCCCGCCGTGCGTGGGCCGGTCCATCCCCCGCAGTTCGCGGATCTCCGCCAGCACCCGCTCCGCCGGCACTCCCTGCGCCGGCAACGCCGACCGGTCTTCGTCGATCATGAAGTAGTGATGCCCTTTCCGTTCGGTTCAGCGGCTGCCGCCCCGACCACGACTGCACGATCGGGTGCGGTGGCCACGTCGGTGGTGGGTCCGAGGTGAGCTTCGGTGAGGTCGTAGGGGCGCAGGAACAGGATGGCCAGGGCGATGAGCAGGGCCGGAAGGAGGGTGAAGCCGAGCAGGACGCCGAGGCGGGCGGTGTCGGACTGGGCGGCGGCGGTACCGGTGGTGGAAGAGACGTAGCCGGTGAGGGCCAGCACCAGACCGTAGATGCCGGGGCCGAGGGCCAGGCCGAAGGTCTCCCCGGCGGTCCACAGGCCGGTGAAGACGCCGGCCTGGCGACGGCCGGTACGGGCGGTGTCGTACGCGATGCAGTCCGGCAACATGGCCAGCGCGAACACCTGTTGCCCCGCGTAGCCGACGCCGAGCAACGCGACCAGCAGGTAGATCACGACGGTGGGCAGCAGCGGCGCCACGACCAGCGCCAGCCCGCCGGACGCCAGGATCAGCGAGGCCAGCACCAGGGCGGCGAGCTTGCCCAGCCGGGCACCCACCCGGGACCACAGCGGCATCACCACCAGCGCCGGCCCGACGAAGCAGACGAACAGCAGCGTCGGACCGGTGGCCGAGTCACGCAGGATCTGGTCGGCGAAGTACTGCACCCCGGCGAGGATCGTGGCCACCCCGGCCGACTGCACCACGAAGCAGAGCAGCAGCGCCCGGAACGGACGGTTGCGCCCGGCCACGGCGAGCTGGGCGCGCAGGCTCGGTTCGCTCTCGCCCACCTCACCCCGGGGAGCGGAGCGGGTGCCGAGGAAGGCGCCGACCGCGCCGACTGCGATCAACGCGGCGACGAACAGCCCCATCCAGCGGTGCCCCGGCAGCCCACCACCGGCGGCGTCGCGGACCAGCGGCGCGAGCGCACCGGCGGCCAGGATGGCCAGCGCCAGCACCGCGATCCGCCAGGTCATCATCCGGGTACGCTCGGCGTAGTCGGAGGTCAACTCGGCCGGCATCGCCACGTACGGCACCTGGAAGAAGGCGAACGCGGTCGCGGTGGCCAGGAAGGCGACGGCGACGTACGCCCCGGCGGCCGGACCGGCGCCGAACGGTGCCGCGAAGATCGACCCGAACAGCACGGCCAGCGCCAGCCCACCGAAGAGCAGGTACGGGCGGCGGGCGCCCCACCGCGACCGGGTGCGGTCGGAGATCCGCCCGGCGACCGGGTTGACCAGCACGTCCCACGCCTTCGGCAAGAGCACCAGCAACGCGGCGACGCCCGCCGCCACGCCGAGCGTGTCGGTCAGGTAAGGCAGCAGCAGCAAGCCCGGCACCGTGCCGAACGCCCCGGTGGCCAGCGAGCCGGCCGCGTACCCGACATGCACCTTGCGCGGCAGCCGGGCCGGTGCCGCGACGGGTGCCCCGGGATCAGGCGACGAACCGGAACCGGTCGGCGAGCCGGGATCTGGCGACGAGCCGGGATCTGGCGACGAGCCGGAGCCGCCCGGCGGTGCACTCATAGTGCCGAATGTTACTCACGTTACGCCTCCGGTCACATCCCCTCACCGGGCCACCAACTGGCCGTTCGCATGTCCACCCGGTCCTGGCGCAACGGGGTGCCCTCGCTGAGCCAGCGCGCCCGCGCCTCGGCCGCGAGCCGGGGCGGCATCGCACCGGAGGCGTTGACCACCCGGTGCCAGCCGACGGCCCCACCGTGCCGGGCCATGATCGCCCCCACCAGCCGGGCGGAGGCCCGGCCGGAGCGCTCGGCGAGCGCGTCGGCCACCGCCCCGTACGACATCACCCGGCCCGGCGGGATCCGGTCGACCAGTTCCAGCACCGCCTCGACGTACTCGTCTGGTGTCACAACCGGCCAGAGTATGGGAACGCCGACGGACCGCCCGGCGACGACCACGCAGAATAGGCGGGTGCGCGACGCAGTCACGGCGGCCCGGCGGGTCGTCGTCAAGATCGGATCTTCCTCGTTGACCACCGCCACCGGCGGGCTGGACGACGAGCGCCTCGACACGCTCGTCGATGCCCTCGGCACCCGGACCGCCGACGGCCGCGAGGTGGTGCTCGTCTCCTCCGGCGCGATCGCCGCCGGCCTGTCCCCGCTGGGTTTGACCCGGCGACCACGCGACCTGGCCACCCAGCAGGCCGCCGCGAGCGTCGGCCAGGGCCTGCTGATCGGCCGGTACGCCGCCGCCTTCGCCCGGCACGGTCGCACCGTCGGCCAGGTGCTGCTCACCGTCGACGACGTGACCCGGCGCGCGCACTACCGCAACGCGTACCGCACCCTGCGCAAGCTGCTCGACCTGCGGGCGGTGCCGATCGTCAACGAGAACGACACGGTCGCCACCGAGGAGATCCGGTTCGGCGACAACGACCGGCTGGCCGCGCTGGTGGCCGCGCTGGTCGACGCCGACCTGTTGGTCCTCCTCTCCGACGTCGACGCCCTCTGGACCGGCGACCCGTCGCGGCCCGGCTCCCGCCGCATCGCGGAGGTACGCGACGAGACGGACCTGGTCGGGGTCGACATCGGCGGCAGCGGACGCTCCGGCGTCGGTACCGGCGGCATGGTGACCAAGGTCGAGGCGGCCCGGATCGCCACCGGCTTCGGCATCCCGGTGGTGCTCACCTCCGCCGCGCAGGCCGTCGCGGCGCTGGCCGGCGAGCCGGTCGGGACGTACTTCCAGCCCAGCCTCAGCCGGCCGGCGGCCCGGCTGTTCTGGCTCGCCCACGCGACCTCGCCCCGCGGTCGGCTGCACCTCGACCCGGGCGCGGTGGCCGCCGTGGTGGGTCGGCGCAAGTCACTACTGCCGGCCGGGATCACCGCCGTCGACGGGGCGTTCACCGCGGGCGACCCGGTGGACCTGGTCGACACCGCCGGTGCGCCGGTCGCCCGTGGCCTGGTCAACTACGACGCGGTCGAGCTACCCGGACTACTCGGTCGCTCCACCGCGGAACTTGCCGCGGCGCTCGGCCCGGCGTACGAACGGGAGGTCGTGCACCGCGACGACCTGGTGCTGCTGTGAGCCGGGACGACGTGACAACATGGGGCCCCTCCGCCACCCGAGGCGTCAACAGGGAGCCCTTCCTTACCCGAAGGAGCATGGGATGAGCGTGACCGAGCAGGCGCGCCGGGCACGGACGGCGGCGGAGACCCTCGCCGTGACGACGCGTACCACCAAGGACGCCGCGCTGCACGCGATGGCCGACGCGCTGGTGGCGCGTACGCCGGAGATCCTGGCCGGCAACGCGGCGGACCTGGCGGCCGGGCGCGAAGCCGGACTGAGCGCGGCCGTGCTCGACCGGCTCGCCCTCGACGAGGACCGGGTGGCCGGCATCGCCGACGCGCTGCGCCAGATGGCCGCGCTGCCCGACCCGGTGGGTGAGGTGGTCCGCGGCTCGACCCTGCCCAACGGGCTGGAGCTACGCCAGATCCGGGTACCGTTCGGCGTGGTCGGCATCGTCTACGAGGGGCGGCCGAACGTCACCGTGGACGCCGCCGGCATCTGCCTGAAGTCCGGCAACGCGGCGCTGCTGCGCGGCTCCTCGTCGGCCGCGCACTCCAACGCCGCGCTGGTCGCCGTGCTGCGGGACGCGATCACCGGTGCCGGCCTGCCGGCCGACGCGGTGCAGCTGCTCGATGCCAGCAGCCGCGACTCGGTCAAGGAACTGATGCGGGCCCGGGGCCTGGTCGACGTGCTGATCCCGCGCGGCGGCGCGTCGCTGATCCGGACCGTGGTCGAGGAGTCCACCGTGCCGGTGATCGAGACCGGGGTGGGCAACTGCCACGTCTACGTGGACGCCGCCGCCGACCTGTCGATGGCCGTGTCGATCGCCCTGAACGCGAAGACCCAGCGGCTGTCCACCTGCAACACCGCCGAGTCGCTGCTGGTACACGCCGCCGTCGCCGAGGACTTCCTGCCGGCGATGCTGGCCGCCTTCGCCGAGGCCGGCGTGACCGTGCACGGCTCCGCCGAGGTGGCACGCCTCTCCGACGCGGTGGTCCCGGCCACCGACGAGGACTTCGCCACCGAGTACCTGTCGGCGGACATCTCGGTCGCTGTGGTCGACTCCCTCGACGCGGCGGTCGAACACATCCGGCGGTACGGCACCGGCCACACCGAGGCCATCGTCACCGACTCGCAGTCCGCCGCCCGGGAGTTCGTGGCCCGGGTCGACTCGGCCGCGGTGATGGTGAACGCCTCCACCCGGTTCACCGACGGCGGCGAGTTCGGCTTCGGCGCCGAGATCGGCATCTCCACCCAGAAGCTGCACGCCCGTGGCCCCATGGGCCTGCCCGAACTGACCAGCACCAAGTACGTAGTAACCGGCACCGGCCACCTCCGCCCCTAACCCTCCCTCCCTCCCTCCTCCGAGCCCCTCCGCGTCCCTCCGTGTTGATCATGAAGTTATTGCCAGCGGCAAGCGCTTCCCCGTGCAATAACTTCATGATCAACGCGGAGGGACGGGCGCGGAGGGACGGGGGGTGGGGTCAGCGGAAGGCGCGGATTGCGGCGAGGGTGGTGTGTACGTCGAACTGGTGGCCGTCGTCGCTGGTCCACCCGCCGTCGCTGCGTTGGGTCTCGGCCAGCCGGCGGCGGGCCGCCACCAGGGTCCACTCCTGCTCGTCGACGCCGACGCGGCGTAGCGTCGCGGCGAGCCACGCGGCGTCGGTCGGTGACGCCTGCGGGATCCGCTCGGCGAGCACCGCCTTGATCCGGGCCGACTCGTAGAAGAGCTGTTGCCGGTGCAGCACCGCGGCGCTCAGCCAGCCGGTGGCGAGGTACGACGGCCAGCTCCCGTCGGGGTTGAGGTGGGCGGCGAGCGCCTGGCCCGCGGCGTGCACCACCCCGGCGTACGCTCCGCCGACCCGGTGGTCGAGTGGCCCGGCGGCGCGGGCGTCCAGGCCCGCCACGGTGAGCCAGAAGGCGGCACTGGCGGTCAGGTACAGCCGTGCCTCGGGATCGCCGGGGCGGGCCCACTCGGGCGCGACGTCGGCGAGCGCCGCGTCCTCCTCCCAGCAGCCGTCCTGCCGCTGGCCGGCGGCCAGCCAGTCCAACGCCCGCCGGGCGGCCGGGCGGCTCAGCGCGCCGAGGTCGTCGAGTTCGGCGAGGCGGAAGCAGGTCGCGTCGACCGAGGCGACCTCGTCGCCCCAGGAGGCCGGCCAGCCGCCGCCCAGGGTCTGGCCGACCTCGGCGCTGTCCAGCGTCTCGGCGGACGGCGACGCGCCGGTACGCAACCAGGAGAGCCGGGCACGCTCCACCGCGTCCCCGTGTGCCACCACGAACCCGATCGCGGCGTCGATGTCGACCACGGCGGTCAGGCTACCGGCGCAAACATGATCCCGCCTCGGAGAATCGGGCAGCCGACACCGGCCCGACGGCAGGTTCGAGCAGGGCGAAGTGACCGATGTCGAGTGGGCCCCTCCGCTACCCGGAGGCGTCGAGAGGGGCCCTTCCTCACGTCAGTACGCGGGCAGTGAGGGGTCGATCTGCTTGATCCAGGAGAGCACCCCACCCTGCACGTGTACGGCGTCGCGGAATCCGGCCGCCTTCAGCGCGGCCAGCGCCTCGGCGGAGCGGACGCCGGACTTGCAGTGCAGCACGACCTGCTTGTCCTGCGGCAGCTTGGCGAGCGCCTCTCCGGAGAGGATCTCGCCCTTGGGGATCAGCGTGGCGCCGGGGATGCGGACGATCTCGTACTCGGCCGGCTCCCGCACGTCGACGAGGAAGATGTCCTTGCCGGCGTCCTGCCACTCCTTCAGCTCGGCCGCGGTGATGGTCGCGTCGAGCGTCGCCTCCTGTGCCTCCACCGACACCGCGCCGCAGAAGTCCTCGTAGTCCTCCAGCAGGTCGGTGAGGGTGGCGTTCTCGCCGCAGAGCACGCAGTTCGGATCCTTGCGGACCTTGATCTTGCGGTAGCTCATCTCCAGGGCGTCGTAGACCATCAGTCGGCCGACCAGCGGCTCACCGATGCCGGCGAGCAGCTTGATCGCCTCGTTGACCTGGATCGAGCCGATCGAGGCGCAGAGCACGCCGAGCACACCGCCCTCGGCGCAGGAGGGAACCATGCCGGGCGGCGGGGGCTCCGGGTAGAGGCAGCGGTAGCAGGGGCCGTGCTCGGCCCAGAACACCGACGCCTGGCCGTCGAACCGGTAGATCGACCCCCAGACGTACGGCTTGCCGAGCAGCACCGCCGCGTCGTTGACCATGTACCGGGTGGCGAAGTTGTCCGTGCCGTCGACGATCAGGTCGTACTGCGCGAAGATCTCGCGGACGTTCTCCCGATCCAGCGCGGTGTTGTGGATCTCGACGTTGACCAGCGGGTTGATCTCACGGATGCTGGCCGCCGCCGACTCGGCCTTGGACCGGCCGACGTCGGAGACGCCGTGGATGATCTGCCGCTGCAGGTTGGACTCGTCGACGGTGTCGAAGTCGATGATGCCGAGGGTGCCGACTCCGGCGGCGGCCAGGTACATCAGGGCGGGCGAACCGAGTCCACCGGCGCCGACACAGAGCACCCGGGCGTTCTTCAGCCGCTTCTGCCCGGTCACCCCGACATCCGGAATGATCAGGTGGCGTGAGTAGCGGCGGATCTCGTCAACGGTCAGCTCGGCGGCAGGCTCGACGAGCGGGGGCAACGACACGATGAACTCCCCGGGATCGATGTGGCGGACAACCGGCCCATTGTCGCTCGGTCACCCACCCATCGACCATGAGCAGCGACACGTCGCCCGGCATGCGGGAGCGGGAATACCGGCCGGGGCGCCGGGTCAGGGGACGACGTCGCCGGCGTACCGGTGGCCGTCGAGGTACGGCCAGGCGTTCGCCACGCAGCCGGTCAGGCCGTACGTCTGCTGCTGCATCACCGGCGCGGGGTGGCCGGGGCCGGGGCAGGCCTCGTGCCACTCGCCGAACTCGTGCCCGACCTCGTGGTTGATCACGTACGCCCGGTAGACCTCGATCGGCGCGCCGTAGTCCGGCACCGCCTCCAGCCAGCGCGCCAGGTTGATGATCACCTGTCCGGGCAGGCGACACGAGGTGTACGCCTCGGTGTCCAGGCCCCCCTCGGCGCACATCGCCTCGGAGGTACGCGGGCTGGCCAGGTAGACGGTGAAGTCGGCGTCGGCGGCGACCCGCTGCACCCGCAGTTCGCCCGAGCCGATCCAGCTGCGCGGGTCACCGAGCACCGCGTCGACATCCGCCGCGAAGCCGGCCGGATCCTGCCCGGTGCCCTGCTCGACGGCCACCCGGTAACGTGCCAGCGGGCCGTCGGATCCGTGCACCGGTGAGTCCCCGTCGGCGAGCTGGAAGCTGCCGGCACCGACGCTCGGGTACGCGCTGGGCTGCTCCACCGCCCCGTACGCGAGCCGGCTCTGGCCGCCGGCATCCCGGGCGGGCCGTCGGTCGTCACCGCCCCGGCCGAGCAGCACCGTGGCGGTGACCGCGAGCGCCACCGTGAGGCCGAGGGTCGTGACCAACCGGCGCCGCCGGTACCGGAGCGCGGACACGGGCGCGGCCGCGGGCACGGGCACGGCCGCGGGCACGGGCACGGGCACGGGCACCGTCGGCCGATCCCCCGCCGAAGGGTGCCCATAAAGGGGTGAAGAGGGCATGACACCATCGTCGCATGCCAATCGGGCATATCTGCGCTTTATCGACGCGTGGCGCATTCCGTCACACGGATTCCCGTTTACCGGATCAGAGTGGCGGTCCCGCGTAACGCCGGCCGTCGAGATACGGCCAGGGGTTCGCCACGCAGCCCTTGAGGAAGAGCGTCTGCTGCATCATCACCGGAGCCGGCTTCCCCGCGCCCGGGCAGCGTTCGTGCCGGTTACCCAGCTGGTGGCCGACCTCGTGGTTGATCACGTAGGTGCGGTAGACCGACAGCGGCACCCTCGCCTCGACGAAGTGCGGCACCGAACGCCACCACCGTTCCAGGTTGATGATCACCTTTCCGGGGGCCCGGCAGGAGGTGTACGGTCGCCCGCCGACCCGGATGTCGACCCCGCCGGCCGCGCACATCCGACCCGCCGTCGTCGCCGTGGCGAGGTAGACGGTGAAGTCGTACCGGGACGTGGTGTCGACCTGTCGCAACCGCAAGCGCCCGCTGTCCACCCAGCTACCCGGACCGGTCAACGCCTCCTGCACGGCCGCGGCGAACTCGTCCGTGGTCACCTCCGAACCGGACTCCACCGCGACCCGATAGCGCTGCACCCCGCCGGCCCCGCCGAGCACCGGCCCGGTCCGCTCGTCGTAGTCGAAGCGACCACGCCCGTCCGACGGCACCGGGCCGGCCAGTTGCCACACCGGCGCTGGCGGCGACGGCGTGGCCGTGGGCGGAGTCGGCGACGGGGTCACCACGGGTGGCGGAACCGCCGCCAGCAACGGAGCTGCCGAGGAGCCCGGGTTCGTCTCGTCGGCGTCGGCCCGGTCGGGCAGCCAGCCCGCGCCGCCGGCGACCAACGCCACCGCGGCGCCGACCGCCGCCACCAACACGGCCACCCGGGCCACCAGCTCCGGCCGACGCCGGGTTGGCCCGCCCCCCGGGCCGTCCCCCGAAGCCGGCGGACGGGCGTGTCGACCAGGCTGCCGGCGGTGGCTACGGGGGCTGCGCATCCTGGTCATCCTGCCAGGTCAGCCTGCTGCCGCACCTCCCCCGTCTCGGTGAGCAGCCCGAGCACGGCCCGCGCGACCAGGCGCGGCACCTCCAGTTGCGCCACGTGCCCCACGCCGTCGAGCATGAGCAGTCGGCTGTCCGGGATCACCCGGGCGGTCTGCGGTGCCACCCGTACGTCGACCAGCCGGTCCCGCCGCCCGCCGACGACCAGGGTGGGGGCCGGGATCGAACCGGCCATCCGCCACAACGACCCCGAGCCCGGCAGGTACGACCGGAGGAAGCTGCCGACCAGTCCCCGGAACGTCCGGACGTACGCCGCCGCGTAGTGCTCCGCCTCGTAGCGCACCCGGATCTCCTCCAGCGCCTCCTGCCGGCGTTGATCACAGATCCGGCTCAGATCGGCCACGCAGGCCTCCATCACCTGCTGGGCCATCACCTCCGGCGCCAGTTGGGCCAGCCGCCAGGCGGCCAGGCGTTCGGCCCGGGGGATCGCCAACAGCGGCAGCATCCGGCCCTGCAACGACCGGCGGAAGTCCAGGAACGGCAGGGCCGGCGACACCAGGGTCAACGTCCGGACCAGCTCCGGCCGCAGCGCGGCCACCCGCACCGAGATCGCCCCGCCCAGCGAGTTGCCGAAGAGGTGCACCGGGCCCCGGCCGGAGTGCTCGATCCAGCGGATCACCCGCTCCGCGAAGAACGGCACCGTGTAGCGCGGGCCGGGCTCGCTACGACCGAAGCCCGGCAGGTCGATCGCGTGGCCGTCGAGCCGGTCGGCGAGCAGGCCGGCCAGGTCGGTCCAGTTCTGCGCCGAGCCGCCGAGCCCGTGCACGTACAGCGCCGGTTCGGCGTCCGGTGCGGTGGCCGGCGTCTCCCGGACGTAGGTGACCGTGCCGTCCAGGCGGACCTGGCGGCCGGGCCACGGCGGGGGTACCGAGTGGGCGGGCAGCAGCCGGTCGGGTGCGAGGGTGGCGGGCTTCACCACTCCAGTCTGCCCCGGCCGGCTCAGGCCAGCAGTGCCTCCAACCGACGATTCACCGCGGCCAGGGTGGCGCGTACCACGGCCTGCCGGGGGTCGCCGGCCACCAGGGCGGAGCCGGCGAGCTGCTCGACCCAGCCGTCGCAGACCAGCAGCACCACGACGGTGGCCACCTCACAGTTGCCGAACGGCACCACGGCGGCGTGCTCCACGAAGCACCGTCCCCGGTCGGCGGTGGTGCCGGCGCCCCGCAACAGCTCGTCGATCGCGGCGGCGGCGGCCACCGCGCAGAGGCGCATGACGTACCCGTCGACGGCGGGGCCGGTCGCATAGCCGGCCGCGCTCTGTTCCCCGGCGATCAGCCGGACCTCGACGGTGGCGTCGAGGCCGAAGGTACTCACCTGCACGTGGTCGAGGACCACCCGGGGGCCGGGCGCGCCGCCGGTGTCCAGTGGCCGGGACGGCGCCGACTCCGTGGTGGTCAACTGTCCACCGGAGTACGAGGCGCCGAGCGTCACCGGGCTGCCCGGTGGACCGACCTCCTCCACCACGGCGCGGCCTCGGTTCGGGGCGGGCGCGGGGCGCCGTCGGCGCAGGTTCTCCGGCACCGGCTCGGCGCGGGCCGTCACGGTCTCGGCCCGCGCACCCGCCGGCCGGTTGGTGGGACGCCGGGGCTCACCGGCGGACACGTCGCCGCCGCGGTTCTCGCTGGAGCGGCGACGCACCGGCGCGGCCGCCGTGCCCGGCATGCCGCGGGGTGCGGCGGCCAGCCCCATCCGCTCCTGGAGCAACCGGGCGACCTGCCGGCTCACCTCGGCCGGGTCGGCACCGTCGGAGAGGTCGAGGCGCAGGCTGTGGGCGCCGGCCGGGGTACGGCGCAGCGCGGCGTCGCGTACCCCCTCGACGCCACGGACCGCGTCGAGGATCGCGTTGACGTCGAAGCCCTCGGGTCGCTCACGCAGCGGGGCCGGCTCGTCGTCCCGGCGCAGGTGGGTGGCAATCCGGGCGAGTTCCGGAGTTTCGGCGGGTGGCTCCACGGCAGGCGGCTCCGGCACTACGGGCACGTCCGGCTCGGCGGGGACGCGCTGCGGCAACACCGCCGACGTGCTGTCCGGTGACCGACCGTTGGCCGGTTCCGCCGGTGGCACCGGTTCGGACGCTGATCGACGTGCCGCGTAGGGGACTGCGCTCGTCGGTACGGGCGCGGACGGGGTGCGTTCCCGGCGGCCGGGCCCACCGGCGGCCGCACCTGCCACCGGATCGACCACGGTCGGTGCCGGGTTGGCCTCAGGAACGGCCGGCGGGGCACTGGTCGGCGAGGTTCCGGCGGGTGGCGAACTGGCCGGGCGCAACGCCCACGGCAGGCGCTCGTCCGCCGGTGGCTGGCTGGTCGCCCGGGTACCCCAGGGCAGCCCCTCGTCGGCCGGCGCCGCACTGACCGGGCGGGCCCACGAGGGACGCTCACCACCCGGTGCGCCACTGACCGGCCGGGCACCCGACGCCGGCTGCTCGTCGGCGGACCTGGCCGCCCAGGAGGGACGTTCGGCGGGCGGGGCGTCGGCCGGCGGGCTGCCCCACGAGGGGCGCTCCGGCGGGGCGCCGGCCGGAGCGGTCGCCCACGCGGGCCGGTCGGTCGAGGCCGGTGCGGCGACGGGCGCATCCCACGACGGCCGGTCCGCCGCCGGCGGGGCGCTGGCCTGGCCGGTTGCCCAGGCGGGCCGGTCGGTCGAGGGTGGTGCACTGGTGGGCGTGGCCGCCCACGGGGGCCCGGCCGCCGCGGCCGGTTCGCGCGGGTCGGCCGGCGCCGGGCCGCTCTCGGGTCGGGACGGCTCGTACGGGCGGGGACGGTCCACGGGTACCGCCTCGTAGGGGCGGGTCGACTCGGCGCGTACCGGCTCGTACGGTCGGCTCGGCTCGTGGGCCCAGGTCTGTGCCGGCGCCTCACGCGACCGGCGACCGGCCGGTTCCCCCTCGCCACGCGCCCAGGCCGGGGCCCAGTCGCTGGGTGGGCCGGACCGGGCCCAGCTCGGCCGCTCGTGCTCGGCCGCCGAGGGCTCCGCCGGCCGCTGGTCGGCGGGCGGGTGCTCGGCGGCCGACCGATCGGTCGCGGCCGCCCCGGGCCGCAGGTCGGCGGACGGGTACGCCTCGTCCCAGCCGTGCGACGGGCCCGGCGGCTCGTCCCAGCCGTGCGACGGGCCGGTCGGCTCGTCCCAGCCGCGCGACGGGCCGGTCGGCTCGTCCACCGGTCGTTCGGTGCCCGGCGCATGTAGGCCGGGTGGCATCTCGAAACCGGAGGCGGCGGTGCCGACCGGCGGCACCTGCATGGCAGGCGGCGCGGAGGTCGGCGAGCCCGGGGCCGGTGACACGGGTCGCTCGCCGCCGGGCGCGGGGCGTGGCGCCGGCACCACGAGGCGGTCGTTGCCGGCCTCGTGATCCGACTCACGCAGCCCGGGTGGGGCGCTCACCGGGGCATGCCGCCCGGCCGGTGACTCGCCCGCGTGGTGCACGCCGTTGACCTGGTGGCCGTTGACCTGGTGGCCGTTGACCCGCTCCGCGCGCTCGGGCGACACGGCGGCACCGGCCGGGGCGGGCAGGTCGGCGTAGCGCGGCGACGCGTCGGCCCATCCGGCGGGCGACTGGCCCGGGTGCCAGGTCTCCCCGGCGTCCTGGGCGGCGTCCACCCCCCAGGACCAGTTGGCCACCGGTGGGGCCCACCCGTTGCCGGAACGGCCCAGGTCATCCTGCTGACCCGTACCGTCGCCGTGCTCTCCCGGGGTGGCGGCACCGGGTTGCCCTGTTTCACTCACCGCGCGCTCCTTGGTCGCCCTCGCTGAGGCTACCGTGTGGCGACAGTGGCGATAAGTTACAGCGGCGGGCCAATTCCGCAAGGGGCCCTCGCGGCCTCGACCGGTTCGGGCGAAATGCCGGCTCGTACGACAACTCGGAGGTTCCCATGACCGCTGTGGGGAACGGCGCCCAGACCGCCGGCCGGCCCACGCGCCTGCCCCGTTCGGCGCGCCGCAAGCAGCTGCTAGCCGCAGCTCAGGAGGTGTTCGTCGCGCAGGGCTACCACGCCGCTGCCATGGACGACATCGCCGAGCGCGCCGGGGTCTCCAAGCCGGTGCTGTACCAGCACTTCCCGGGCAAGATGGAGCTGTACCTCGCGCTGCTCGACACGCACTGTGACGCGATCGTCGCGAAGGTGCACGAGGCGATGGCCAGCACCATGGACAACAAGGACCGGGTCAGCGCCTCGGTCCGGGCGTACTTCGACTTCGTCGACCACGAGAGCGAGGCCTTCCGCCTGGTCTTCGAGTCGGACCTGCGCAACGAGCCGGCGGTACGGCAGCGGGTGGAACGCGTCGAGCAGGGCTGCATCGCGGCGATCACCGACACCATCATCTCGGACACCGGAGTGAGCCGGGCCCACGCCGAGCTGCTCGCCTCCGGTCTGGTGGGTGCCGCCGAGACGGCCGCCCAGTTCTGGCTGGCCGGGGGTCGCCAGGTGCCCAAGGCCGAGGCGGAGGCACTGGTGGCCGCGCTCTCCTGGCGGGGAATCGCCAGCTTTCCGCTGCAAGGTGAGTCAGCCTGAACTACCGCCTTGTGATCGGATAGCCTTCGCACGGCGACCATTTCGCCCGACGGAGGAGGCACTGTGGAGGTCAAGATCGGCGTGCAGTACGCGCCACGCGAGCTGGTCCTGGAGAGCGCGCAGTCGCCGGCCGAGATCGAGCGGATCGTGACCGACGCCGTCGCCAGGGGCGAGGGCACGCTGTCCCTGACCGACGAGAAGGGCCGGCGGATCATCGTGCCGGTCGGCAAGGTCGCCTACGTGGAGATCGCGGAGGCGGCGCCCCGGGCGGTGGGTTTCACCGTCCGCTGACGAACCAGACGTTGCGGCCGGCGGCGGCCACCCGCGCCTCGTGCGCGGCGGCCCGCCGCCGCAACGATCCCACCCGGCCACGAGAGCGCTCTGCCGACCGGCGTCGAGGACTTCTCCGCCCGTCGCGCGGCTCCGCCGGGGTCGACGCACCCTCGGTGCGCCGCAGCCCACTCCACCTCTGCGTGATGCGCGTCACATCAGAACCCGCCCGGTGACGCTTGCCCGCTCGGAATCGAGACGGCGTTTGGCCCGTTCAGGTACCATGGAAGAGTTGCCGTAGGTGCCGATCCCGGCCGGAGTCGCAGTCCGATCCCGGTCGAAGTCCGACCCACGGCGCGCGTGCGGCCCGGTCCGCTCGGCTTTCTGCCGCCGACCGTGTGGCCCGCGCCATACCGAACGCGCCCTGAGGACATGACGGGGCGCACCCACGAGAGGGCACCCCCAAATCCACATGAGTGAGCCGATTCAAGACCTCACCGACGGCCAGGAACTGGCCCCGACCGCCCCGGTTCGACCGGAGGCACCGACCTTCGCCGAGCTCGGCGCCCGCGCCGAGACCGTCGACGCGCTGGCCACGGCCGGCATCACCCGCGCGTTCGCCATCCAGGAGTACGCGCTCCCGATCGCGCTGCGCGGCGCCGACCTGATCGGGCAGGCCCCGACGGGTACCGGCAAGACGCTGGGCTTCGGCGTGCCGCTGCTGGAGCGGGTCTTCGCCCCCGAGGAGGGCGGCGACGGACTGCCTCAGGCGCTGGTCGTGGTACCCACCCGCGAGCTGGGCATCCAGGTCGCCAAGGACATCGCCGCCGCGGGCCGCACCCGGGGCGTACGGGTACTGCCGATCTACGGCGGTGTGGCGTACGAGCCGCAGGTCGACGCGCTACGCAAGGGCGTGGAGATCCTCGTCGGCACCCCAGGCCGCCTGCTCGACCTCGCCAAGCAGAAGCACCTGCGTCTGCACGGGGTACGCGCGCTGGTGCTGGACGAGGCCGACCGCATGCTCGACCTGGGCTTCCTCGACGACGTCGAGCGGATCCTGGCGATGCTGCCGGAGGACCGGCAGACCATGCTGTTCTCGGCGACCATGCCGGACCCGATCGTGACGCTGTCCCGGCGCTTCCTGCGCCACCCGATCACGATCCACGCGGGCCACACCGCCGAGACCGGTCCGTCGCCGCAGACCGAGCAGCTGGTCTACCGCACCCACTCGATGAACAAGATCGAGATCGTCGCCCGGATCCTCCAGGCGGAGAGCCGCGGGCTGACCATGATCTTCACCCGTACCAAGCGGGCCGCCGACCGGGTCGCCGAGGATCTCGACTTCCGCGGCTTCGCGGTCGCCGCCGTGCACGGCGACCTCGGCCAGGGCGCCCGCGAGCGGGCGTTGCGGGCGTTCCGGGCCGGGAAGATCGACACTCTGGTCGCCACCGACGTGGCGGCCCGCGGGATCGACGTCAGCGGCGTCACCCACGTGATCAACTACGACTGCCCGGAAGACCAGGACACCTACACCCACCGGATCGGCCGCACCGGCCGGGCCGGGGCCACCGGCGTCGCGGTGACCTTCGTCGACTGGGACGACATGCCCCGCTGGCGGATCATCGACAAGACGCTCGGGCTGGACATGCCCGAGCCGGCGGAGACGTACCACACCTCCCCGCACCTCTACACCGACCTGCACATCTCCACCGAGGTGACGGGCACGCTGCCGACCGCCGAGCGGACCCGTGCCGGACTGTCCGCCGAGGTCGAGGAGGACCTGGGTGGCGGCCGGTCCCGTCGCGGTGGTGGTGAGGCACGCGGCGGCCGGCGCCGGGAACGCGGTGACGGTGGACGCCGGGACGGCCGCGGACGCGGCGACGGCGGTCGCCGGCAGGACGACGACGCCACGCCGGAGACCGCCACCGCCGAGGCAACCGACCCGGCCGGCGACTCCGCCCGGACTCCCCGCCGTCGTCGGCGTCGCCGGGCCGGTGAGACGGTTGCCGGCTCGACCACGGCGGCAGGTGGCGCCGAAACCGGTGCCGCCGAAACCGGTGCCACCAACACCGGCGAGGCCGGTACCGACGGCGCTGGAATCGGTGAAGCACCGCGACCGCGCCGCCGTCGGCGCCGTGGTCGTTCGGCCGCCGGTGCCTCCGCCGAGGCCAGCGACTGACAAGTCCGCCGGCACCCATCGGTGCGGCCGGACGAAGAGCACATCGAAACAGCCGATCCCGGATCGAGTGGCCTGGCAGGTCCAGTGGGCCACCCGATCCGGGATCGACCATGCGCACCGCCGACCCGCGGCCGACTCCCAGGCCGACGACGTGCGGGCAGCTCCGGGCTCCGCGCCATGCGGGCAGCTCCGGGCTCCGCGCCGCGCGGGCAGCTCCGGGGCGACACCGACAACCGACGTGGAAGATGGAACGATGCCCGAACCGTTGGACGCCGCCCTGGCCGAGGTCCGCTCGCTGCTGCTCGGCCCCGCGCTGACCCGGGCGGTGGCCGCCGGCCGGCGGCGCGGGCAACGCCCGTCGGTGGTCCGCGCCGAGCTGCGGCCGGTCGCCCTCAAGGCCGGTCCGCGACTACAGATCGCCACCTCCGACGGTGCCCGACCGCACACCCGGAACGTGGCGCCGGGCCCGGAGGCGGAGACCGCGGTCGAGGCGCTGCTGGCCGAGCCGTTCGGTAACTGGCACGTCGAGACCACCGAGCGCACGGTGCAACTGCGCGTCACCAAGTCGGGCGAGGCGCAGGTGCACCGGTCGGCGGCACCGCCGGCCCAGGACCATCCGGCAACCGCACCGCCGTCGCGGGGCCACCGCAACGACCCGCCGCCGGACGCCGCGCCGGGCGGGCACGACCGGGCCAAGGAGTACCTGCTCGACCCGGGTGACCCGATCTTCACCGAGATCGGCGGTACGGCGGCCAAGCGACGACAGGTCGACGCGTTCCTGCGGGCCCTGGTGGCCACCCTGCCCGCCGGGCTGACCGGACCGCTGCGGGTGGTCGACCTCGGCTGCGGCAACGCGTACCTGACCTTCGCCGCCTACCGGTACCTCACCCGGCTCGGCCTGGACGTGGAGCTGGTCGGCGTGGACGTCCGGGACGACCAGCGGCGACGCAACACGGAGTTGGCCGAACGACTCGGCTGGGCACACCGGGTACGGTTCGTGGCCGGCAGCATCGCCGACGCCGTCGTCGAGCCGGCACCCGATCTCGTTCTCGCGTTGCACGCCTGCGACACCGCCACCGACGAGGCACTGGCCCGGGCGGTGGGCTGGGGCGCCCGCTGGGTACTCGCCGCGCCGTGCTGCCACCACGACATCGCGGCACAACTACGGGCCCGGCGCGCGCCGGCACCGTACGACCTGCTGACCCGGCAGGGCATCCTGCGGGAGCGCTTCGCGGACGTCCTCACCGACTCGTTGCGGGCCGGGTTGCTGCGGTTGCACGGCTACCGGGCCGAGGTCGTCGAGTTCGTCGACTCCGCACACACCCCGCGCAACCTGCTGATCCGGGCCCGGCGTACGGATGCCGCACCGACTGCCGCGCAGCGCACGGAGTACCGGGAACTGGTCGGACAGTGGCAGCTCACCCCGCGCCTGGAGACCCTGTTCGCCCAGCTCGAACCGGAGCGTTAGCCGACTCGAACCGGAGCGGCGGCCGGGGCGGCCACCGCGCCACCGGCGCCGTCTGGCCGGTCAGTCAGCGCTTTCTCCGGCGTGCCGTACTACTCTCGAAGAACGCACCGTGGGGGTGCCGGTCGGGAAGGAACACCCACCGGATGGGTTCGGCAGAAATATCGCCGCAGATGGCGTTCGCGCGCTTCGTGCGGCGGGCTATCGACGATGCCCGCGAGGAGCGCGGGTGGACGGTCACCGATCTGGCCGCGCACACCGGCGTCGGTCGTTCGACAGTCTTCCGTTGGCTGGCCGGCGATTGGCAGGACTACCCGGAACTGGCCAAGGTGCGGGGCTTCTGCGCCGCGCTGGACCTGCCGGTGGCGGCGGCCTTCCGCGCGCTCGGCCTACCCGACGCGGGCACGGGTCCGTGGCGACGTGGCGACGACGGCCCGGTCGAGGCCGACGTCCGGGTGATCCTGCACCGGCTGGCGGACCCGAGCGTGCCGGCCGAGGAGAAGCACCACATCCGGGATCTGCTGCGTTACCTCGCCCGCCGCCCGATCCGCCGCGCCGGCTGACACCGGCCCCCGGCGCTGCTCGGACTCTGCTCGGCCCGGGTTCCGGCCCGGCGCTTACGGCACGATCACCGTGAACTCGGCGGTCCGCACCTCACCCGCGGTGGCGAAGTCGAGGTAGAGGCGGTAACGCCCCGACCCGGGTGTGGTCAGCCAGAACTGGATCGCCCCGTCCACCAGCTCCGATTCCGGATGTACGTGCAGGTAGCCGAGATCACCCTCACGTAGCGCGACGAGGTGACCGTACGCACCGAGGTAGCGTTCCAGCACCGGGCTGGTGCCGTCCGGCGTGGTCACCCGGAAACTCACCGGCACGGTCAGGCCGGGCTCCGGGGTGCCCTGGTAGGCGACGGTGAACCCGCCGACCGTGGTGCTGGTCGTCACGGCAGGCAGGCCGCGTGGCAGGTACCCGCCGGGCGCGACCAGGTCCACGCCGAGCGTCGTCGCCGTCTGCCGGCCGTCGTCGGCGAGCGCGGTGAAGTCGGCGTACGCCCGCCAGACGCCCGGCCGCGGCAACGTCAGCGGTACCGACCAGGTGCCGTCGGTAGCCATGATCGGATGCAGGTGCTGGTAGCCGGTCAGGTCGCGGCGCACCACGATCACATGCATCGGCTTGTCGTGCACCACCGCGAACCGGGTGACCGCACGGCGTTGCCCGTCCCTGATCTGGAACCGCAGCTCACCGGGCTGCCCAGCGGTGAACTCCCCGCTCAACGGGCTGAGCGTGTAGCCGGCGTGGCTGACCGCCAAGCCGCCCGCCGCGGCCGCGTCGGCCTGCCCCGCCTCGTGCGAATGCGCCCCGGTCCCCGGCGAGTGGGTGTGCTCGGCCAGGGCACTGTCCGGCGACCCGCTGGCCGCCGCGACGGTGCCACTGTTGATTCTCCCGAGGCCGAACCCGAACAACACCGCCAGCACCAGCCCGCCGACCACCAGCGCCAGGCGGAGCGTCGCCCGGTCCGGCACCGCCGACTCGGCGCGGACGTCACCGTCGTGGCCGGCCGCCCTCCGCTCCGCGACCCGCACCGACCCAAGCACCGGCACGTCACTCTCCCGCTCCCCCACACACCCACCGTAACCAGCCCTCCCCCACCCCACCCCCGCAGCCCTCCCCACCAGGGTGGGGGCGAGCAGGGTGGAGCGGGGTTATGGGGTTCAGGCGGTTAGGGCGAGGGTTAGGGGGAGGACGGCGGGGGCGCCGGCTCGGCGGAGCTCACGGGCGGCCATGGTCAGCGTCCAGCCGGAGTCGACCAGGTCGTCGACGAGCAGGATGGGGCCGGTGAGGGTGGCCAGGACGGCGGCGAGCGGGTCGGGCACGGTGAGGGTGCCGTGCAGGGCGCGTACCCGCTGGGCGCTGTTGCCGCGCGGGCCGTCGCCGGCCGCCGGGCCGGCCACGGTGACCTGGCCCAGCAGCGGCAGGCGTCCGACGGTGGCGATGTGCCCGGCCAGTGAGCCGATCAGCAGCGGATGGCTGCGGGAGTCGACGGAGACCACGCCGGCCGGGCGACTGGGCCACGGGTCGTCGCCGTGTGCCCACGCCTTGAGTACCTCGACGACGGCGGCGGCCACGTCGTCGGGCACCGGCCCGTCCGGCGTACCCGGCCCGACGAGGCCCCGGAGCCGGTCGCCCCAGCCGAGGTCGGAGAGCCGACCGACGGCCCGGCCGGGAAGGGCCTGCTCGGCGGGGGCGATGCGGCCCTTCAGGGGTACGCCGACCGCGTCCAGGCCGGTCGGCCAGAGCTTCTTCGGCGCGATCTGGACGCCGGGACGGCCGAGGAAGGTCTGTGCGGCGGTCAGCGCCGCCGGTGACACCTGCGCCGGGAACAGCGGCCCGGCACACCTGTCGCACCGGCCGCAGTCGGTCGCCTGGTCGTCGTCCAGGCACTCGCGCAGGTAGCGCAGCCGGCAACCGGTCGTCGAGGCGTACCCGAGCATGGCCTGTTGCTCGGCGGCGCGGGCGGCGGCGACGCGGCGCAACCGGGCCTCGTCGTAGACCCAGGGCTCGCCGGTGGCGAGCCAGCCGCCGCGTACCCGGCGGACCGCGCCGTCCACGTCGAGCACCTTGAGCATCAGCTCCAGGCGGGCCCGGCGCAGGTCGACCAGGGGTTCCAGCGCCTGGGTGGAGAGCGGCCGGTCGGTGTGCAGGGCGGCGAGCACCGCGCGGACCTGTTCCTCGGGTGGGAAGGCGAGCGAGGCGAAGTACCGCCAGATGGCGACGTCCTCGGTGCCGGGCAGCAGCAGCACCTCGGCGTGCTCGACGGCCCGGCCGGCGCGGCCGACCTGCTGGTAGTAGGCGATCGGCGAGGGCGGCGCGCCGAGGTGTACGACGAACCCGAGGTCGGGCTTGTCGAAGCCCATGCCGAGGGCGCTGGTGGCGACCAACGCCTTGATCTTGTTGTCGAGGAGGTCCTGTTCGGCCGCGCGGCGGTCGGCGTCCTCGGCCTGCCCGGTGTACGCCGCCACCGACCAGCCGCGCGACCGCAGGAACTCGGCGGTCTCGGTCGCCGCGGCGACGGTCAGGGTGTAGACGATGCCCGAGCCGGGGAGTTGGTCCAGGTGGTCGGCGAGCCAGCCGAGTCGGTGCGCCGGGCTCGGCAGGTCGAGTACACCCAACCGCAGCGACTCCCGGTCCAGACTGCCCCGTAGCACCAGGACGTCCGGCTGTTGCCCGATCGGCTCGGCCAGCCCAGTCGACTCGGCCAGCCCAGCCGGCCCAGCCGATCCCGCCGGCTCGGTGCCGAGTTGCTCGGCCACGTCCTGGGTCACCCGGGCGTTGGCGGTCGCCGTGGTGGCCAGCACCGGTGTCCGCTCGGGCAGGTTACCGAGGAAGCTGCGCAGCCGACGGTAGTCCGGCCGGAAGTCATGGCCCCAGTCCGAGACGCAGTGTGCCTCGTCGACCACCAGCAGCCCGGTGGTACCGGCCAGCTTCGGCAGGACGCCGTCGCGGAAGTCCGGGTTGTTGAGCCGTTCCGGGCTGATCAGCAGCACGTCCACCGTGCCGGCGTGGATCTCGGCGGTGATCTCGTCCCACTCGTCGAGGTTGGCGGAGTTGATGGTGCGAGCCCGGATGCCGGCCCGGGCCGCCGCGTCGACCTGGTTGCGCATCAACGCCAGCAACGGCGAGACGATCACGGTGGGGCCGGTGGGTTCGGTACCGGCGCCCTGGCCGTCGCGGTCGCGCAGCAGCGCGGTGGCCACGAAGTAGACCGCCGACTTGCCCCAACCGGTACGTTGCACGCAGAGCACCCGCCGCCGGTCGACGACCAGCGCCTCGATCGCCCGCCACTGATCCTCACGGAGGCGGGCCCGGTCACCGGCCAGCCGTCGCAACACCGCCTCGGCCCGGTCCCGGACCACCGTGCGTTCCTGGCTCATCCGGCATTTCTACCAGCGCACGACGGGGCGCCGGGTAAGCAGCCTGCGACCGGCCGGCGGACCACCGGCAGCCCGCGGGCGACGGATCGCCGGCAGCCGGGGCGGTCGAGTCCTCCGGCGGCATCGGGGCCGCTGGCATACGATGCCGTTCGATCAGCGAGAGAGGACGAGATGACACAGCGAACCGGCGCCACCGTCGCGAGCCGGCGGATCGCCGTCACGGCGGTGGCCCTGCTCACCGCTGCTCTGGTGGCCGGCTGCGACGACCGGACGCCGGCGGCGGCTCCGCCGCCGGACCCGAAGCAGGAGTTGCTGGCGGCGGTGCCGACCGACGAGGATCCGGCCTTCCGCTTCACCACCAGCGACACCTCGGGTGACGTGTCCGGTGTGGTCGACCCGGCGAACCGGGGTATGGACATCGACACCGTCACCAAGGACAAGGACTTCACCCTGGAGATGTCCTTCCGGATGGTCGAGTCGCGCACCTGGATGAAGGTCAACTTCAAGGGTGCGCAGAACATCCAGAAGCTGATGAAGCTGCCCACCGAGTGGATGGAGCTGGACCCGACGAAGATCGAGGGCCCGGACTCCCTGCCCAGCTACGAGGGCACCGACCCGGGCAACGTCGAGGTGATCATCCGCGCGGCCACCGACGTCCAGGCCGGCGAGGGCGGGACGTACACGGGCCTGGTCGACCTCGCCAGCCGGCCGGAGTTGGTGGACGCCCTGGAGGGTGTGGCCACTCTCGGTGACGCGGCCGAGCCGATCCCGTTCACCGCCGTGGTCGGCCCGGACGGCAACCTCAGTTCGCTCACCCTGGAGATCCCCGCGCAGGGCAAGCGGAAGGCGTCGGAGTACGTCGTGGAGTACTTCGACTTCGGCGCCGCCCCCGAGGTGGTCGCCTTCGTCGGCGAGGAGGCGCGGGAGGCGCCGAAGGCCGCGTACGACCTGCTGAACGGCTGACGGGCCGGGCGGTGGGACGACACGTCGTCGTGCCACCCACCGCCCGGCTCAGCCCCCGTTCGGCCCGCAGCCCCCCGTTCGGCCGCAGCCCCGTTCGGCCGGCTCAGCTCTGCCGGCGGGAGCCGAGACGCAGCGAGTCGCGCAGCAGGGCCACCCGGGAAGCCAGGCCGGCCAGGCCGCCGGGGAAGAAGTAGACGGCCAGGATGAACACCGTGCCCAGCACGAAGAGCGGCTGGGACAGCGGCCGGCTGAGGAAGCCCGGCAGCGCGTCCACCGCACCGGAGCTGCCGACGGAGACCAGCCGGTGGTCGAGGTACATGTAGAGGATGCCGCCCAGCACCGGACCCCAGCGGGTGCCCGGCCCGCCGAGCACCACCATCACCAGCAACGACAGGGTCAGTTCACTGCTGGTGATGTGCGGTGACGCGCCACCGACGATCAGGCAGTAGACCACCCCACCCGCCGCCGCCAGGCCGCCGGCCAGGGTGAAGGCGACGAGCTTGAAGCGGTACGGATCGAGCCCGAGGACACCGATGCGCCGCTCGTCGTCGCGTAGCCCGGCGAGCACCCGACCGGTCGGCGAGCCGCTGACCCGGTGCACCACGAAGACCACCACGACCAGGTACGCCAGCGCCAGCCAGTACAGGTTCACCGTGTTGGCGACGCCGACCAACCCGGCCGGTACGCCGGACACGTCCAGCGGGAGTCCCTCCTCGCCGCCGGTGAGCCCGCCGAAGTCGCGGGCCACCAGGATCGCGCCGACCTGGGCGAAGGCCAGCGTCACCATGGCGAAGGCGATGCCGACCGTACGCAGCGCCACCGCGCCGATCAGCCCGGCGAGGATGGTCCCGCCGACGATCGCCAGCGGGGCGGCCTGCCACAGCGGCAGCCCGGCGTGGGTGATCAGGATGTCGGTGCCGTACACCCCGGCGGCGAAGTAGAGGGCGTGCCCGAAGGAGAGCATCCCGGTCCGCCCGAACAACAGGTCGTAACCGGCCGCGAGGCCACCGAAGACCAGGCAGACGGCGAGCAGTTGCAGGGTGCCCGGCGAGTTCAGCGCGCCCTCGAAGATGCCCGGCAGGTGCAGCGTCGAGTACGGCAGGATCAACGCCACCACCAGCGCCACCAGCGGCAGGTAGGGGCGTACCCGGTGCCACCGGCCCGGTTCCTCGGTCAGCTCGGACGGCACCGCCGCCGGGGGCGCCGCGGTCTCGGGACTCTTGACCTCGGTCATGCCGTTGCCACCTTTCCGGCGATGCCCTGCGGGCGCAGCAGCAGCACCACGGCCAGCAGCGCGACCACGCAGATGTCGCCCAGCCCGGAGGTGCCGTAGTAGTTGACGAACTGTTGCAGCAGCCCGACCGCGACCGCCGCGTACGCCGACCCGACGACCGAGCCCATGCCGCCGATGACCACCACGATGAACGCGAAGATCAGCAGCGAGCCGCCCTGCTGGGGCGAGACGGTGCCGAAGTAGACGCTGCCCAGCGCGCCGGCCAGCGCCGCCGCCGCCCCGCCGATGGCGAAGACCAGGGTGAACGCCTTGCGTACGTCGATGCCGAGCGCGGTGACCATCTCCCGGTTCTCCACCCCGGCCCGGATGATCAGGCCGTAGCGCGTCCAGCGGAGGAAGGCCAGGATCGCGCCGAGTACCAGCGTCGCCGCGACGATGAGCAGGAGCCCCCCGTTGGGCACCTGCGCACCGAGGATCGGGGTCACCTGGCGGGTCCACTCCGGTCGCGGGAACGGCCGGGCGTCGGCGCCCCAGGTGGCCTGTAGCAACGCCACGCCGGCCAGCGAGAGGCCGACGGTGACCAGCACCTGCTCGATGGTGCGGGAGTAGAGCGGCCGGATCAGCACCAGCTCCACCAGCACCGCCATCAGCGTGCCGGCGGCGACGCCGAACGCGACCGCGACGACGAAGCCGAGGCCGTCGGGGCCGGCGCCGGGCAGGTTCCCCGCCGCCCACCAGGTCGCGTACGCCCCGACGCCGAGGAAGAGCCCGTGCGCGAAGTTGAGCACGTCGGCCAGGCCGAAGACCAGCGACAGGCCGGAGGCGACCAGGAAGTACAGCGCCGCCAGGCCCAGCCCGGTCAGCGTCAACAGGATGATCGCGTCCACTAGTGCTGCACCTCCGCCGAGCCGACCCCGAGCAGTGACTTCGTCAGCGCGGCCTCCGACAGCAGTCGCTTGGCGTCGCCGGTCCAGGCCACCCGGCCGGCGTCCAGCACCACCGCGTCGCGGGCCAACCGCCGGACCACGGCCAGGTTCTGCTCGACCAGCAGCACCGGCACGGATTCGGCGACCCGTTGCAGTACCTCGGCCACCTCCGTCACCACCTTCGGCGCCAACCCCTTGGTCGGCTCGTCGACCAGCAGCAGCCGGTTGTCGTTGATCAGCACCCGGCCGATGGCGAGCATCTGCTGCTGCCCGCCGGAGAGCGACCCGGCCCGCTGCCGGGACCGCCGGTCCAGCTCCGGGAAGAGCGCGTAGACCCGGTCGTACGCCGGGGTGCTGCCGCGCCGCTCGGCGAGCCGCAGGTTCTCCGCGACGGTGAGTCCGGCGAAGACGCAACGGTCCTCCGGCACGTAGCCGAGCCCACCGCGGACCAGCCGGTGGGTCGGACGGGTCAGCAGGTCCTCGGCGCCCATCCGGACCGCGCCGCCCACCTCGCCGTTGCGGGGGGTCAGCCCGACCACGGCGCGCAGGGTGGTGGTCTTGCCGACGCCATTGCGGCCGAGCAGCACGGTGACGCCGGTCGGTGCCACCGTGAACGACACGCCCTGCAGGATGTGCAGCCCGGCGATCCGCACCGACAACTCCTCGACCGTCAGGATCGGCTCGGTCGCCGAGTCGTCGCCGGATTGCGACTGCCCCGTTCGGGAACCCGGCACGCTGGTCGCGCTCACAGCTCCTCCCCCAGGTACGCCTCTTGGACCGTCGGGTTCGCCATCACCGTCTCCGGGGTGTCGCAGGCCAGCAGGGCGCCGTGGTGCATCACGGCGATCCGGTCGGCCAGTTCCAGGATCACGTCCATGTGGTGCTCGACCATCAGCACCGACCGGCCGCTGTCGCCGGTGAGCGAGCGGATGACCTGGACGAGGTCGGGGACGTCCTCGGCGCTGACCCCGGCCATCGGTTCGTCGAGCAGCATCACCCGTGGTTCGCCGGCCAGCAGCAGGGCGATCTCCAGCTTCCGTTTCTCACCGTGAGCGAGGGTGCCGGCCAGGGCCGTACCCCGGTGGGTCAGGCCGACCCGGTGCAGCGCCGCGTCGGCGGCGGCGGCCACCTCCCGGTCGGCCGCCGCCCGCCGCCACAGCTTCATCGAGCCCCCGCGGTGTGCCTGCACGGCGAGCCGGACGTTCTCCCGCACGCTCAGCGAGCCGAAGACCGAGGACGCCTGGAAGGTACGCCCGAGACCGAGCCGGGCCCGGCGGTACGGCGGCAGGGCGGAGATGTCCTGCCCGTCCAGCGTGACCTGGCCCTCGGTGGCCCGGCGCAGGCCGGTGATCAGGTTGAACAGTGAGGTCTTGCCGGCGCCGTTGGGCCCGATCACGCCGAGGAACTCCCCGGGCGCCAGGTCGATGGCTACGGAGTCGACGATGGCGACCTCACCGATCCGCCAGGTCAGACCGCGGGTGGCGAGCATGGCGAACCTCAGCCCTTCATCGCCTGGACCGGCGGCGCGGTCTCGTCACCGGCCAGCGCCTTCTGGGCGGTGGCGGTGAAGGTGTCGCCGCTGCCGGTCAGACTCGCCTGGTACATCGGCTGGAGCAGCGCGTGGTCCTCGGCGCGGATGGTCATGGTGCCCTTCACGCCCTCGAAGCTCCAGCCCTCCAACGCGCTGATCATCTTCTCGACGTCGTCGCCGCCCTCCTGCGCGGCCCGGACCACCATCTGCGCAGCGGCGAAGCCGTCCGGGTGGAACAGGTCGAGGGTGCCACCGGGGATCTTCGCCTTCGCGGCCTTGGCCGCCTCGGTGTCGCTGGCCCCGTCGAAGTAGTGCGACAGGAAGGAGATCTTGCTGCCGGCCGCGCCGAAGGTGGGCCAGGAGGCGCGGATGTCCAGGCCGGTGACGACCGTGGTGGAGGTCAGCACGCCCTGCTGGTCGAGGGTCTGCCACATCGCCGGGGCGGTGGTGCCGGCCCAGGCGACGAAGAGCAGGTCCGGCTTGGCGGACTTGATCTGGCTGGCGAACGGGGTGAACTCGGTCGCGCTGGCCGGCGCCCGGACGGCACTGACGTTCGCGCCGGCCCCGCCGATGACGGCCCTGACGGCCGCCTCGTTGGCGTCGCCGAACGCACCGTCCTGGGCGAAGACCACGACCTTCTTGCCGGTCGGGTCGCCGATGAACGACTTGGCGGTCACCACGTCCTGATACGACTGCCGCCCCGAGCGGAACGTGTACTTGTTCGCGCCGGTGACCGCGTCGGTGGCGGCCGGACCGGAGATGAACAGCACCTGGTTCTGGGCGGCGATCGGCGCGACCTGAAGCGCCACACCGGACGCCGTCGAGCCAGCGATGATCTTGCTGCCCTTGCCGATCAGGTCCTTGGCCGCGGAGACCGCCTTGGCCGGGTCACCGGCGTCGTCGACCTCGGTGATCTCGATCGCCCGGTCGCCCACCTTGTTGGTGCCACCGGTGGCGAAGTCGAGACCGGCCCGAAACCCTTCGATGTACTGCTTTCCGTAACTGGCCAGTGCTCCCGACTGGGAGTAGACCAGACCAACCTTCACCGGCGCGGCGCTGTCGCCGCCGCCGCTGGCAGTGTTCTGCGGACTGCCACACGCCGTGGCGGCGAGCGCCGCGGCCATCATCGTGGCGGTGGACAGGAACACCCGCCGTGTCGTCCGGACCGTCATTGCGACTCCACGTGAGGACTCAGAGGAAGGGAAACCTTATGTGTCGGCTCACGCTAGAAGTGACGTCACCCACGGGCTATGTGGCGGAAACACACAAGTAACCGGAGGTGGGTGGCGCCCGATGACAACGACGATGACAAGACAGTGACCACCCGGCGAGACGATGGCCGGCCGTCCCACGGCGCCGGGCACCCCTGTGTCGCCACCCCCCACCACCAGCTCAGCACGCGCTCGATCTCGGGAGGATGAGCCACCCTTGCCTGGCGGCGGTGAACCCGGCCCGATGCCGGATGATCAGCGCTGGCACCGTGGCTGGCATGCCCGGGGCGGTTGTCTCCAGGTCGCTGATTTCACAGTGAAATAAAAATTTCGGTGTGAAATCACGCCTAGTCAATGCCTGGCCCTTCCGCGCGTAACCCGGCCCCCACCGCGTTGGTGGCGGTGGGGGCCGGACGCCAGCGGGACCAGCCGGGCTCACCCGAGGGCAGCCCGGGTCGTGCAGCGAACGGCGGCTGGCACATGATCACGCCCCATCCACGAGCGCCCGGTGCGTGTCCCGGACCAGCATGGTCGGGGCGAGCAGCCTGCCGGCGGCGTCGAGCAGCTGCGCCGCAACGCCGTCTCCTTCGCGTCGAGGCACCGGCTCGGCAGACCCGCCCGGGCTGACCGCCAGATGGTCCACGCCTGACCACCGGGTGAATCCTCGGATGTCGATTTACCCACCCCGAATCGGGTGGAATCGGAAGATTGTCTGGTGCGCCGGTTCCTTCGTCACCCCGTACGGCTGGTGCCGGTCGGTTTCCTGGTGGCGATCCTGATCGGCACCGGCCTGCTGATGTGGCCGCAGATGACGACGCTGCACCAGCGGCCGCCGTTCCTCACCGCGATGTTCACCGCCACCTCGGCGATCTCGGTGACCGGGCTGACCGTCGTCGACACCCCGAACTACTGGTCCACCACCGGCCTGGTGGTCATCACGGTGCTCACCCAACTGGGCGGGCTCGGCATCCTGACCGGCGCCGCGCTGGTCATCCTGACCGTGTCCCGGCGGCTCGGCCTGCACAACCGAATGCTGGTGCAGGCGGAGACGCTGGAGTACGGTCTGGGCAACCTGCGCCGACTGCTGCTGCACATCGCCGCGACGGTGCTGGCCTGCGAAGCGGCGATGACCGTCGTGGTTGCCGGTCGGCTCTGGCTCGGCTACGACTACCCGCCGGGGCACGCCCTCTGGTCGGCCGGGTTCCACGCCGTCCAGGCGTTCAACAACTCCGGCTTCTCGCTCTACAGCGACGGGTTGCTCGCCTTCTCCCGTGATCCCTGGGTGAGCCTGCCGCTGGCGTTCGGCAGCATCGTGGGTGGGCTCGGCTTCCCGGCTCTGTTCGAAGCGGTACGCCAGTGGCGGCGGCCGGACCGCTGGGCGGTGGCCACCAAGCTGACCATCTGGGGCAGCGCCACCCTGGTGGTCGTCGGCGCCGTGCTGTTCCTGCTGATCGAGTGGGCCAACCCGTGGACCATCGGCCAGTACGCCGCCCCCGACAAGGTGCTCGCCGCGTTCACCCAGATCGCGCTGTCGCGTACCGGTGGGATCGAGGTGGTACCGACCAACGTGCTGCGGGAGGAGAGCTACCCCCTGTTGATCGGGCTGATGTTCGTCGGCGGTGGCAGCGCGAGCACCGCCGGCGGGATCAAGGTCTCCACCTTCTTCCTGCTGGCCTTCGTGATGTGGGCGGAGATCCGCGGCGAGCCGGACGTCACGGTCGGGCACCGCCGGGTCGCCACCGCCAGCCAACGACAGGCTCTCACCGTCGCCCTGCTCAGCGTCGCCATCATCGCCGGCGGTACGACCCTGCTGATCGCGGTGACCAACCACGTCCCGCTCTACGCGGTGCTCTTCGAGGTCACCTCGGCGTTCAGCACCACCGGGCTCTCCGTCGGAGTCACGTCGGCCCTCTCCGACGGAGGCCATCTACTGCTGGCCGCGCTGATGTACATCGGCCGGGTCGGGCCGCTCACCCTCGGCTCGGCGATCGCCCTGAACACCCGCCGCCGGCTCTACCGCTATCCAGAGGAGCAACCCATTGTCGGATAGGAAACCGGACTCCGGCGGCATCGCCGTGATCGGCCTCGGCCGGTTCGGCGCCCGCCTGACCGATTCGCTCAACGCGCTCAACTACCAGGTACTGGCGATCGACCGTGACCCGCAGAAGGTGCAGAAGTGGTCGGCCCGGGTCGACCAGGTGGCGCAGGCCGACTCCACCGACGAGGATGCGTTGCGCCAGCTCGGCGTGGCGGACCTGAACCGGGTGGTGGTGGCCATCGGCGCCTCGGTGGAGGCCAGTGTGCTCACCGTGCTCGCGCTGGTGGAACTGGGCGTACCCCAGATCTGGGCCCGGGCGACCTCCGTCCAGCACTCGAAGATCCTGGCCGCCGTCGGCGCCCAACACGTGATCTTTCCGGAGGCGGAGGCCGGTGAACGGCTGGCGCACCTGATCGTCACCCGGCTGCTGGACTTCGTGGAACTCGGCGACGCCTTCGCCATCGCCAAGCTGCGCGTACCGGAGCCACTGGTCGGGCAGGCGATGAGCGAGACGCGGCTGTTGGACCGCTACGGGATCCGGCTGATCGGGCTCAAGCGGTCGACCGAGCAACGTTTCCGGTACGTCACCGACGGGGTGGAACTCAGCCGGGACGACATCCTCATCATCGAGGGCACCATCGAGCAGGTGCAGGGCTTCGCGTCGCTGTCGTGACCGCCGGAGGGTTGCTGCCCGCGGTCGGCGGCGCTCTCCAACCGGCTCCTCGCGCAGCCGGGAGGGCAGCGCACCGGCATCACACCTGCTCCGGGTCACCCTCCTTCGAGCTGTCGCCGCCCTGGTCGGCCCCTTGGCCGTCGTCACCCTGGTCGTCGCCGCCCTTGCCGGAGCCGCCACCACTGCCGGAGCCGCCACCGCTGCCGGCGTCACCGCCGCCGGAGTCACCCTCGCCCGGGTCGCCCTTGCCCGGGTCGGGCTGGTCGGCGTCGTCGCCACCCGGGCCACCCTGGCCGGCGTCACCGCCGCCGGAGCCACCCTCGCCCGGCTCCTTGCCCGCCATCTCCTTGCCCGGCTTCTCCTTGCCGGACTTGTCCTTGCCGGGCTTCTCCTTGCCGGGCTTCTCCTTGCCCGCCTTGGCCGGCGTCGACTTCTGCTTGCCCTGCTCGGCCTTGCTCTTGGTGCCGCCGGAGCCACCCGCACCGGCGTTACCCGCCGGCTTGGTCGGCGCGGTGCCGGCGACACCGGACACCTGTACCCCACACCGCGCGTCACCGACCCGGAACTCCACCGGCAACGGGTTGTTCCCGGTGTAGGTACCGGTCAGGCGCAGCTTCTCGGTGGCGCCGGAGGCCAGCACCGCCCGGTCCGGGGCCGCCTGCAGGGCGACCGCCTGCCCCTGCTGGCGGACCGGCGCCGAACCGGCGCCGGTCACCTGCTGGCGGCCCGGGAAGACGAACCGCACCGTCCAGTCGCGCAGGTCCCGGTCGCTGGTGTTGGTCAGCTTCAACTCGGCGGTGAAGTCCTTACCGGAATCCTTGTGCAGCGCGTACGACACCTGGCACGGACTGCTCTGCTCGCCACCGATCCGAGCCTGGGTCGGCTGGTCGATGCCGCCGCTGGCCGGGCTGTGCGAGGTGACCCCCCACACCGCGGCCGTGACGGCCATCAACGCGGCGGCGGCCACCACCGCCTCGATCCGGCGGCGGCGATCCGCCGTCCGACCGGTCTGCCGACCGGCGAACGGCAGCGCGTCGGTCGCGGCCGACCAGGACAGGATCGTGGTGCTCACGGCGGCCAGCGACAACGGCCCGGGTCGACCGCCGGCCGGTACCCGCACCGACGGCACCTTCCCGGCCGACTCCGCGAGGGTACGGGCCAGTTCGGCGGTGGTCGGCCGGTCGGCGGGCCGCTTCGCCAGGCAACGCCGCACCAGGTCGGTCACCTCGGTGGGCAGACCCGGCACCGGCGGCATCGGCCGGGGCTCGTGGTACATGTGCGCCCGCAGCATCTGTGTGGTGGTCTCGGCCTGCCAGGGCAGACGTCCGGTGAGCATCCGGTAGAGCAGCAGACCGACCGCGTACACGTCGGTGGCCGGACTGACCTGCCCTTGGTCGAGCCGCTCCGGGGCGAGGTAGGCGGGGGTGCCGAGCAGCGTGCCGTCCGGCCCCTTCTCGCTCTCCCCGACCAGCGCCGAGATACCGAAGTCGACCACCTTCACCCCGGTGGGCGTGAGCATCACGTTGCCGGGGGTGACGTCCCGGTGCACCACCCCCCGGGCGTGTGCGGTGGCCAGCGCCGAGGCGACCTCCGCCGCGACGGTCACCGCCTCCCGCCAGGGCAGGCGCGCGCCGTCGGCGAGCCGCGCGGTCAGCGGACCGCCGTCGATCAACTCCATCACCACGTACGGCACGGTGAGCCCGACCTGGTGGGACTCGCCATAGTCGTACACGTTGGTGATGTTCGGGTGGCAGAGCCGCGCGGCGGCCTGGGCCTCGCTGCGGATCCGGTGCCGGAACGCCCGGTCGCTGGCCAGCCGGGAGGCGAGCACCTTGACCGCGACCTGCCGGCCGAGCACCTCGTCGTAGCCCCGCCAGACCACGGACATCCCGCCCGCGCCGAGCTGCTCGATCAGCCGGTACCGCTCACCGAGCAGCTGCGCGTTCCTGCGTTCCCCACCCATGGTCGGCGTTGTTGCCCGACGTGAGGCCGACTACACCTTTCTGGTCGGATTCGGTCAGCGAATCACCCGATCAGGCGTTCGCGAGCAGTTGGTCCACCGGCGCGTAGTCGTCGGTGAGCACCAGCGCGTCGCCGACGAAGTCGGCCAGGGTGTCGCCCGAGAGCAGGCTGACCGGCTCGGCGTCGGCGTCCAACCGGGCCCGGAGCGCCACCAGCGGCAGCGGCGTGTCCGAGGCCACGATGAGGAAGTTCGAACCCCGCTCACCGGCCAGCGCCTCGGCCGGGGCGATCAGCGCCAGGTGCTCGAACTCGGCGGCCACGGTGGCCACCTCGCTGCGGATGAAGCGCAGCGGCGGGTAGTCGATGACGTTCTGCACGTACACGCCGGTGGGACGGGTCACCCGCCGGATGTCGGCGGCCATCTCCCGGGTGGCCAGGTGCCAGGGCACCACCAGGTGCCCGAACGCGTCGCCGACCACCAGGTCACGGCTGTCGGTCGGCTCACCGGCGACCAGCAGCCGCGCGTCGCCCACCTCCGCCCGCAGCTCCGGCCCCTGGCGTACGCCCAGGCGTCGTTCGCCCAACTCGACGAGGCCGCCGTCGATCTCGAAGACCAGGTTGTCGGTGCCCGGTCGGGTGGCGGTCAGGTAGCGCGGCATGGTGAACCCGCCGCCGCCCAGGTGCAGTGCGTCCAGGCGCTGACCGGTCGGGGCGGCCACGTCCGCCACCGCACCGATCCACCGGGTGTACGCGTACTTCAGGTGGGTCGGATCGGCGAGGTCCACGTACGAGTGCTGGGCCGAGTTGAGCAGCAGGGTACGCCCGTCGGGCCGGTCGGGGTCGGCCTCGACCCGGGCGCAGTGATACGCCGTCTCCACGTCGCACGGATTCGGCGCGACCATGGTCAACCCGGCACCGGCCAGGCCGAGCACCGCCAGCGCGGCCTTCACCCGGGCCGGGCCGGGCAGCACCGCCCGATCCTGCCGGTGCAGGTAGACACCGAGGGCGATCCCGGTGACGCCGAGCGAGGCGGCCAGCCCGAACAGGATGACCGTGCTGGGCAGCGCGGCGACCAGCACGAAGCCGGTGACCAGGGTGGCGGTGACCGCGCCCAGCGTGCCGATGCCGGAGAGCCGGCCGACCACCTGACCGGTACGGCGCAGGTCGGCGAGCTGAAGCTTGATCACCAGCGGGCTGACCGCGGAGAGCAGCATCGCGGGCGCGAACACGGCCACCGCGACCAGCAGCAGGATCGCGCCGGTCGCGCCGCCGCGCAGCACCTCACCGGCGTACCGCACGGCGGGCAGGGTGATCGCGGTGGCGATGCCGGAGAGCACCAGGGCCGGCGCCAGCATGGTCCGGGGGTTGCGCTTGTCGGCCAGCCAACCACCCGCCCACGCGCCGTACGCGATCGCGGCCAGCGCGATGCCGATGACCGAGCTGGTCACCTGGAGGGTGACCCCGACGTACGGCCCGACCAGGCGCAACGCGGCGGTCTCCAGGACCAGGACAGCGCCACTGGAGTAGAAGACCAGGAACGCGGCGAGCCCGTTGGGCAGGGCCCGTGGGGCCGCCGACTCGGCCGGCGCATCCGGCTCCACGAGGCCAGGCGATGGAGAGTTCACCGTGGCGATGGTACGCAGCAGTCGACGGTCACGGGTCAGTACATCGAAGTGTGAACGTGGTTCGTGTGGTCCGCTGCCGGGCTGCCGCTGCCGTTGTACGCCCGCCAGCCGGTGCCCGGATGCCAGATCTGTCGGTACCAGATCACGTAGAGCACGCCCAGCCGGTCGGCGTTGCGCACATGCCAGGCGGCCAGGCTGTCGCCGTACGCCTTGTCGCCGCCGGTGGCCGTACGGTCCTCGAAGCCGTTGGTGGCGGCGGAGAAGTCGCAGGCCCGACCCTTGGGGTGCTCGCCCGAGCCGCCGCTGCGGTAGCAGGAGACGTGCCGCTTGTACCCGGCGGCCTTGGTCTGGTTGAGCATGTGCAGGGTGCGTGCGGTGATACAGCCGGAGGTGGTCGGGTCGTTCACCGAGCACGACTCCGACGGCCAGGAACCGTCCGAGTTGCGCGGCGCCGACTTCGCCGAGGTGGAACTGCCGCCACTGAAGCCGCCGCTGCTGCCCGAACTGACCGCGGCGAGGGCCGCCTCGGCCTCCTTCTTCTTCTTGGCCATCACGGCGAGCTGCTTGGTCTGCTCGCGTACCTCGGCGTTGATCGCCAGCTTGGCCTGTCGGGTCTGCTCACGGGCCTCGGTCAGCTCGCGCACCCGCCGGCCGTCGCGCTGGGCCATCATGTCGAGGCTGGCGGCCCGCTGCACGAACGCCTCCGGGGTGCCGCTGTCGAGCAGGGCGGCAGCGGCGCTCAGCCGGCCGATCCGGTACGACTGCGCGGCCACCTCGCCGACCATCACGGTCAGCTCGTCCAGCCGGCCCTCCATCGCGGACAGCTCCTTGGCCAACGCCTGCTGCCGCTTCTTGGAGCCGTCGAGCTTGCGCTTGGCCTCGATGTGCGCCTTCGCGGTGGCCGCCAGGGCGTCCCGCAGCTTCTTGCTGCCCCCCTCGTTGGGCTCGGCGTACGCCGGTACGGCACCGACGCCGAGCAGCAGCGCCGCTGCGGCGAGCAGGGCGATCAGCGGCCGCTGAACGCGCCGCCGGACGGGCATGGACCTGCGCACGAAAGCATCCTTTCGTCGTCCGCCGGCCCCCGGTGAGATCACTGCGCGGCGGCGACCCCCGCCGGCGCCGGTCGGCGGCCTGCTGGCGGTAGGCCGCCGGTCAGGATACCGGAATCGGCCCGGCCGACCACTCCCCCGACCCTCCCACCCCATCGATCGTCGACAGATCGCAACGCATCTCTCACCGAACGCATCCGCAGCTCGTGACGGCCGGGCTGGCGTCGCCCCGGATCGGCCGGCGGAAACCGGTCAGCCCGGCAGCAGAGCGGCGTGGACCTCGTCCCAGACCCGCTCGTTGACGGCGACCAGGAGACCGTCGTCACTGTCGGCGGGGTGGTAGTCCGTGCCGTCGAACCGACGCGCCACCCCACCGGCGGCCCGGACCAGCAGCGTGCCCGGCCCGTGGTCCCACGGCAGGGTTCGCCAGAAGAGCACGAACTGCTGTTCGCCGGTGAGCAGGTCGAGGTACTCGCGGCCGGCGCAGTGCTGGCCCGGCAGCAGCTCACCGACGCGCGCGGCACCCGACTCGACCGTACGGCGCGAGGAGGGCGGCAGGAACCGGGTCATCGCGGCGCCCCGCAGGTCGCCGACCGGCGGCGCTTCGGCGGGCAGGCGCAGCGCCCGGCCGTTGAGGTATGCCCCCTCACCGAGCCGCGCGGTGGCCAGCGTCCCGGCCAGCGGGTCGAACACCCAGCCGGCCGCCGGCTCGCCGTCGGCGAGCAGAGAGATCATCAGCGCGAAGGGACGTCGACCGGCCGCGAAGTTCGCGGTGCCGTCGATCGGGTCCACCAACCACACGTCCCCCGCGGAGCGCAGGTGCCGCAGCAGACCCGGATCCGCCGCCACCGCCTCCTCGCCGACCACCACCGAACCCGGCCGCATCCGGAGCAGGCCGGCGGTGATCACCTCCTCGGACCGCCGATCGGCGACGGTGACCAGTTCACCGGGCGCCTTCTCGGTCACGTCGGCCGCGTCGAGGTGGCGGAACGACGGCAGGACCACCCGCTCGGCGGTCTCCCGCAGCAGTCCGGCGACGTCGTCGAGCAGGGTGTCAGCCACGCGGCGGCAGCTTCACCACGCTGACGAAGAACTCGTCGATCTGCCGGACGACCGAGATGAACCGTTCGAAGTCCACCGGCTTGGTCACGTACGCGTTGGCGTGCAGCTGGTAGCTGCGCAGGATGTCCTCGTCGGCCTGGGAGGTGGTCAGCACCACCACCGGGATCCGGCACAGCTGCTCGTCCTTCTTGATCTCCTCCAGCACCTCCCGGCCATCGCGGCGGGGCAGGTTCAGGTCGAGCAGGATCAGATCCGGCAGCAACGCGTCCGCGTACTGGCCCTCGCGGCGCAGGTAGGCCAGCGCCTCGGTACCGTCGGAGACGACGTTGAGCCGGTTACGCAGCTTGTGTTCCTCGAACGCCTCGCGGGTCATCAGCACGTCACCGGGGTCGTCCTCGACGAGCAGCACCTCGATCGGGCTGTTCCCGTCCGCTGGCGCGGTCATCTCACCGCCTCCTTCCTGCCACCTGTGGCACCGCTCTCCGACACCCCACCGTCGGGCGGGCCGGCCGGGGCCGGGGTCCGGGCCACCGATCCGGCGGCGGCCTCCGCGCCGACCGTACCGTCACCGGCGGGGCGCTCGCCCACGGCTCCGGCCACCTGACCGGTCGACGGTCCGGTAGCCGCCGCGCCGGCCGGGTCGGACGGGGCCGCGCCGACCGGTCCGGTAGCGGCCGCGCCGGCCGGTTCCGACGGGGACTCGTCCGCACCGGCCCCGGCGGACGAACCGGCGGCGGCCTCGACGTCACCCGCGCGTACGGGCAGGGTGAACCGGATGGCGGTGCCCTCGGGCACGTCGGTGTCCACCCAGACCCGGCCGCCGTGGTACTCCACGATCTTCTTGACGATCGCCAGACCGATCCCGGTGCCCGGGTACGCGTCCTTGGCGTGCAGCCGCTGGAAGATCACAAAGATCTTGTCGGCGAACTCCGGTTCGATCCCGATGCCGTTGTCCTGGCAGGTGATCTCCCACTCGTCACCGACCAGCCGCGCCGAGACGTGCACCCTCGGCGCGACGTCGGGCCGCCGGAACTTCACCGAGTTGCTGACCAGGTTGACCAGCAGGTTGGTGAGCAGCGGCTCCTCGCCCCGGATCACCGGCAGCTCGTCCCAGGTCAGCTCGGCGTCGGCGTACTGCCGGGCCGGCTCGGTCTGCGCGGCGACCTCCGCCATCAGGCCGTTCAGGTCGACGTCGGTGAAGCCGGCGGTGAGCCGACCGATCCGGGAGAACGCCAGCAGGTCGTTGATCAGCCGCTGCATCCGCTGCGCGCCGTCGACCGCGAACGCGATGTACTGGTCGGCCCGCTCGTCGAGCCGGCCGGCGTAGCGGCGCTGCAACAACTGGCAGAAGCTGGCCACCTTGCGCAGCGGTTCCTGCAGGTCGTGCGAGGCGACGTAGGCGAACTGCTCCAGGTCGCGGTTGGACCGGGTCAACTCCTCGGCCTGCCGCTGCAACTGGGTGTTGACCCACTCGATCCGCTCGCGTGCCTCGCGTACCTCGGCCAGATCCGCCGCGATCTTGCGACGCATCGCGTCCACGTCCGCGCCGAGGCGCTGGAACTCCGGTGGCCCGGTGCCGGCGATCTCCCGCTCGTAGTCGCCCGTGACGACCTCCCGGACCTGCCCGGCCAGGGTGGTCAGCGGGCGCAGCACCATCCGGTCCAGCGCCGTCAGCAACGCGATTCCGGCCAGCGCCACCACCAGGCCGGCGACAATCAGCAGTACGACCAGCAGGTTGCCGGTCCGCTCCACGTTGCGGGCGGTGGCCTCCCGGGCGGTGAGGATCTCCTCCTGCAGGGCGCCGACCGCGTCACGCAGCTCGTCGAAGCGCTGGCGGCTCTCGTCGGTGAGCAGCGCCTGACCGGCCCCGGTGCCGCTGGTACGGGTGGTGTCGATCACCGGCTGGGCGACCGTACGCCGCCACTGCTCCGCCTGCTGCTCCACCGCCACCAGATCCGCCTCGATGCCGGGGTAGGTGTCGGAGAGTTCCCGGATCTCCCGCGCCGTCGCCCGTTCCCGGGCCAACCCCTGCTCGTACGGGACGAGGTCCTCCGGGTCGCCGGTCACCGCGTAGCCGCGGACCCCGGTCTCCTGGTCGAGCAGCGCGTTGAGCATGTCCTGACCGTGTACCCGCAGCGGCCCGACCTTCATCAGCAGCACGTCGGTGTAGTCACGGTTCTTGGTGGCGACGACCGCCTCCGCCAGCGCGACGCCGAGCAGCAGCGCGCCGACCAGACCGAGCAGTGCCAGTACCCGGCGACGCAGCGTCCACCGGCCGGGCCCGCCGCTCATCGGCCACCACCCCGGGTGACCAGCAGCATCGCCACGTCGTCGGCGAACGGGCCACCGTTGAGCTGCTCGGCGCGCCCGACCAGCCAGGCCGGCAACTCGGGCAGCGGGACGGCCCGGCTGTCCGGGTCCTCGATCAGTCGGGTCAGGCCGGGCACGTCGAGGCGCTCGTCGCCCTCGCCCACCCGGCCCTCGATCAGACCATCGGTGTACATCAGCAGAGACCAGTCATCGGTGTCGAACTCCAGGTCGAAGGCGACGGGACGGCGCGGCCGTACGCCCAGCAGCAGGCCACCCGGTGCCGGCACGGGCGCCGCCCGGTCGCCGGCGAGCAGCACCGGCGGCGGATGACCGGCCAACCGCACGGTGGCCCGGTTGCCGGCGAGGTCGAGCCGGACCGTCGCGACGGTGGCGAAGATCTCCTGGAGACGGCGCTCACTCATCAGCACCTGTTCCAGGGCGGGCAGCACCTCGTCGTCCGGCACCCCGGCGAGGACCAGCGCCCGCCAGGCCACCCGGAGTTCGACCCCGAGCGCCGCCTCGTCCACCCCGTGCCCGCACACGTCGCCGACGATCAGGTCGACCCGGTCGGGCCGGGTCTGCACCACGTCGTAGAAGTCCCCGCCGATCAGGGCGGCGTGCCGGCCCGGCCGGTAGAAGGTGTGCACCGCGATCTGCTCGGTCGACATCAGCGGCTGGGGCAGCAGGCCGCGTTCCAACCGCGCCGACTCGGCCTGCCGCAGCTCGACCTCGCGCAGCCGGCGGGCGTTCTCGTCGGCCCGCTTACGCTCCACCGCGTAACGCAGCGCGCGGGTCAGCAGCACCCCGTCCACCTGGCCCTTGACCAGGTAGTCCTGTGCTCCCTCGGCGACCGCGACGATGCCCAGGTGCTCGTCGGAGCGGCCGGTCAACACGCAGACCGCGGCGCTGCCGGACATCTCCAGCACCCGCCGCAGGCCGTCCAGGCCCTGCGCGTCGGGCAGACCCAGGTCGAGCAGGACGCAGTCGACGCCCACCATCCGCTGCCCGGCCTCGCTGAGGCTGGTGGCGACCAGCAGGTCGATCCCGGAGTTCGTCTCGGCCAGCAGCTCGCCGACGAGGAAGGCGTCGCCCTCGTCGTCCTCGACCAGCAGCACCCGCAGCCGCTCCCCGGGCGGCAGGTTCGGGTTGCCGCCCAGCCCACCTCGCGGGTACGGCCACGACACGACGGAGGGAGCGGCCGGGCCGCTCCCCCGGTGTGGCCGGGTCACCGCCGCGGCGGGCGGGAGATCGCTGGTGATGTCGGGCTCCTTCCGAGTGCCCTGCTGATCCTGTATTAGACAACGTTCGCACACAACACGACGGGGCGCCCTGGGGTGACATGGAGGATGATGTGCACCCCTGGTCCCACCCCCGAGGAGCCGTCCGTGGGCGCACCCCCCAGCCTGGCCGCCGACCGTGCCTTCGCCCGCCCCCGACACCGGCTGGTCGCCGCGCTGGCGGCGCTGGTCGTACTCGGCACCGTCGGCACGTTGGCGCTGCTCGACATCCGCCCGCCGACGCCCCGACCGGCCGACGCACCGGCGGAGGAGTTCAGCGCCGGCCGGGCGTACGCGCACCTGCCGGTCGTCGCCGGCCGGCCACACGTCGCCGGCAGCCCGGCCAACGACGAGGTACGCGCCCACCTGACGGCCGAGCTGAGCCGGTTGGGTCTGGCGACCGAGGTGCAGGACACCGTCGCCGAGGAGGCCGGTCAACTCAGCGGCGCGGCGGGCGGCGCCACGCTGGCCCGGGTCCGCAACGTGGTGGCCCGGCTGGCCGGCACCGACCCGACCGGCACGGTGTTCCTGGTCGCCCACTACGACGCGGTGCAGACCGGGCCGGGCGGCAACGACGACGGCGCGGGGGTCGCCACCATCCTGGAGGTGGCCCGGGCGCTGGCCGGCGGGCCAGCCCCCCGCAACGACGTCGTGTTCGTCCTCACCGACGCCGAGGAGGCCTGCCTCTGCGGAGCGTCGGCGTTCGCCGCAGACCACCCGCTGGCCGCCGGCAACGGTGTGGTGCTCAACCTGGAGGCCCGCGGCCGTACCGGGCCGGTGATCATGTTCGAGACGTCACCGGAGAACGCCGCGCTTGTCGACGTGTTCGGCCGGGCCGCACCGCACCCGGTCGGCACCTCGTTCGCGGTGGAGGTCTACCGCGCGCTGCCCAACGACACCGACTTCACTGCCTTCCTCGACCACGGATTCGCCGGCCTGAACTCGGCGTACCTCGACGGCGGGGCGATCTACCACACCCCGCTGGACACCCCGGAGTCGATGGACCGGGCCAGCCTCCAGCACCACGGGGACAACGCGCTGGGTCTGGCCCGCGAGTTCGGCCGGATCGACCTGGGCGGCCTCGACGCCGGCCACGACGCCACCTACTTCCCGGTCCCCGGCGGCCTGGCCCGTTACCCGGGCACCCTGGTGCTGCCGCTGGCGCTGCTCGCGCTGGCCGCGGTGATCGCCCTCGGCTGGCTGGCCCGACGTCGGGGTCGGGTCACCGCAGGGCGACTGGCCGCCGGGTTCGGGCTGGCGCTGGTACCGATCGTGGTCGCGCCGCTGGGCGCGCAGCTGCTCTGGGCCGGGATCGCGGTCGTCCGGCCGGGCTACGCCGAGCTGCTCGATCCGTACCGGCCGACCTGGTACCGGCTGGCCGTACTGGCCCTGGCCGCCACGGTGCTGTTCAGCTGGTACGCGCTGACCCGGCGACGGGTCGGCCCGGCCGCGCTGGCCGTCGGCGGGCTGGGCTGGCTGGCGCTGCTCGGCGTACTGCTCGCCGTGGTGGCGCCCGGCGGGGCGTACCTGGCGACCGTGCCGGCGTTGGCCGGCGCCCTCGCCGGCCTGGTCGCGGTGGCCACCCGGGTCGACGGCCCGGTAGCCGTGCTCGCGGTGACCCTGGCCGGCGTGGTGGCGGTGGTCGTCCTGCTGCCGACCGTGGTGCTGCTCTTCCCAGCGCTGGGCATGGCGATGGGTGGGGTGGCGGCGCTGTTCGCGGTGCTGCTCGGCCTGGCCGCCCTGCCGGTGGTGGACCTGCTGCACCCGCAGGCCGGCGGCCAGCGCGGCATGGTCGCGGCGCGGGCCCGTCGGCTGGGTGCCCTGCCCGCCGGTGCCGCCGCCCTGGCGGCGGTGCTGTTCGCCGGGGTCGGGCTCGCCGTCGACCGGTTCGACGCCGCGCACCCCGTGCCCACCCACCTGATGTATGCGCTGGATGCCGGCACCGGCCAGGCCCGCTGGCTCAGCCACGAGTCCGACCCGCAGCCCTGGACCGCCGACTACGTCGACGGGCCGGTCTCCGTCGCCGACGACTTCCCTGGCATCGGCGGCAAGGATCTGCTCGGCGGCCCGGCGCAGGCGGCCGACCTGCCCGCGCCCCGGTTGGAGGTGCTCGCCGACACCGGCGCGGACGGCCAGCGCACCCTGCGACTGCGGCTCACGCCGCAGCGCCCGGTACGCCTGGCCACCCTGCACCTGGACACCTCGACGGCGACGGTCCGCAACGCCCAGGTGGCCGGGCGCGCGGTGCCGATCGAGCCGCGCGAGGGCCGCTGGGGCTTCGGCGTGGTCTTCCACGCCCCGCCGCCCGAGGGCATCGAGATCACCCTCACCGTCGAGCCGAAGGCCGACCAGATCGCCCTACGCGCGATGGACGCCAGCGACGGCCTCGACGCCCTGCCCGGCTTCCGGCCCCGCCCGCCGGACGTCGGCGTCACCGGCTCGCACACCTCCGAGATGCTCGCCGTGGCCCGTACCTACCCCCTCTGACGGCCCCGGGGCGGCACTACTTCCAGCGGTATTGATCTAGGTCCCGGGCGTAGACAATCAAACCGGGCGAGTGTGCTCCTGAGCTGCCGCCACAACTGGCATCGATGGTCACTGCTGGTCGCTGTCAGCTCTCGTTGGACGGCATGGCGACGGCATGATCTTGGATCCTGGACGCGGAGCGGCCCGTCCCCGCTCGGTGCCTTGATGCCTCCCGGACCACCTCGCTACCGGGGATGTCGCGAGCCCGACACGCCGAGGGCAACTGCCGACGACCAGACCATCTATGCTACGGCTGGGAGTTCTGTCTACCGAGCGGTCGAGGGAGGGGGCTGGCAGTGTCCTACGAGCCTCGCGTAGCCGCCGCCCTCTCGGGTGCCACCCTCCGGCAACTTTCCTACTGGCGGGTCACACGGGTGCTTCAGCCCGAGATCTCCGCTTCGAGACCTGTGCTCTATTCGTTCAGAGATCTGATCGCGCTCAGGACGTTTGCGTACCTTCGCGGCGAGCGCTCCTTGCAAAGCATCAGACGAGCGGTGCGAACGCTGGCAGACATTGGTGAGACCGAACACCTCTCCTCTTACCGCCTAGTCGCCCAAGGCAAGAAGAGTATCGCCTTGGTACGCGACGAGGGCGCAGTGGATCTAGTCGAGAAGCCGGGACAGTCACTGACCGTAGTCAAGCTTGGCGACGTACTCCAGTCGTTCCCGCTGGGGGATGTCGAGGTGCCGAACCTTCTGCATCCCCGGCAAAAGATCTCAGTTGATCCCGAGGTGCGCGGAGGGCATCCTGTTGTGGAGGGCACCCGCGTTCCCTTCGAGATCATCGCAGGGCTAGTTCGTGATGGCGTCGAGCCGGAGGAAGTGGCCGACTTTTACCCCTCAGTCAGCGCGGAAGCGGCGCGGGATGCCGTTGACTTCGCGGACTACGTCGACCGATCGGTTGGGCGTCAGGCGGCTTAATGCGGGTTCTCCTAGACGAAGATGTGCCAGAACAGGTTTTGCATGTACTTCGCCACGTCCTGCGCGGTCACGAAGTAGACCACATCCATTCGATAAAGTGGTCCGGCAAGAAGGACCTCTACGTCTTTCAGGATGCGATGGGCCGGTTCGACGTTATCGTCACCAACAACTACAAACAGTTTGACGATCCGGACGAGACAAGCCGGATCAAGAAGTCCGGCTTGCACCATGTGTCCTATCGGCAGCGACAAACGGGGCTCAAGGGCCTCGCCCTTGCAGTCGGTGCCATCGTCGCTTCCATGCCCCAGATAATGGAGGAGCTGGAGCGAGCCAACGGCCAACGCTTGGTGGCAATCCAAGGCATCGATCCGTCAAAAAGGTTCAAGATAATCGATCCAAGACGTGAGCCGCCCAAGTACTGGCCGCGATGACCCACCCGCGCGGCCCCCTTACCCTGCGTCTCCTAGCCATCCCGTCGGCCTTCGTCCGCACATCGTGGAGTGGGTGGGGCCTGCCTGGTCAAGGTGGAGCACACCACCGTCTGAACGACCTTGACCAGGCTGGCCCCACCCACTCGGCTCTGCCCGGACGAAGGTTGTCGGGATGGCGCCACCATCCCGGAGTGCCTGAGGACCCCGCCGGAGGCACCGCACTTGTTCTGGTCGACATCGCAGCCCCGGATCTGCCATCAACCCATGGCGGCCCGGGGCTTCTTCGTATGTCGCGCCGCCGGCGGGCTGCAACCGCCGGGGTGCGCCCCGTGCGCTTGCGCTAAGGGGCGCGGGGTCCCCGAGCGGCGGCCCCATCGGGGCCGGCCCTGG
>NZ_QXEC01000030.1 GCF_003583405.1 Micromonospora radicis | reverse complement strand
TCACCGTCTGGCCCGTGTCAAACCGTGTGTCCCGGTCCGTCACGCTTCATGCCGGTTCGGCACCCGCGATCGAGCGCAGCGGAGATCCGCCTAGCCAGATCATCGGATTTGGCAGGCCGGCCGCTGCGGTTGTCCCGCTAGCTCGCCCGGTTCCCTGCCGGTCGTGAACCTTACCCGGTCGGTTTCGCTCCGCCAAATCCGCCCCTCGGCGAATCTGTGCGAGCACCGCCCGGACCGTGCCCACTGAGGAGTGTTCCCCTCTGGACCCGGCGCCAGGAGATCGGACCCCCAGGACTTTCGTCCTGTTTGCCCCGTTCCGCGCTGGCAGAGAGAAAGTTACGCGTCCACGGGATTGATCGTCAAATCGAGCGGAGGCGGCCCGCGTCACACCGTCCGGGGGAGCCCGCTGCTTCGGCTCGACGAAGCCGACACCTAGTCGACCGCGACAGGTGGCGTCACCCGGCGAGACGCGCGCCAGGCGCGGATACCGAGCAGGCCGACGGCCGTGCCGATGACCAGCGACGCTCCGATTAGCAGCGCGTGCACCCAGAGGAAGCTCGTGACCGGCCATTCCCCGACCGTGCCGCTCACCCACGACCTCGGATCCCGCCAGATGGCGACCGCGAAGCGGGGCCAGATGACCCAGGTCCACACCCCGACGCCGGTGAGGAAGACCGCCCAGCCACGCGACAACACCATGGTCGGCCAGTATGCCAGCGGTGTCACCAGGGCATCCGTGAAGCTCGACCAATCGGTACGGTGGTCCGCATGAATCCGCCGCTGAGCCGTACCAACGCGGAGGCACACCTCTACATGGACCTGCACGCCTGTCCGTGCGGCTCCACCAGGTTCCCCCGGAACAGTGCCGTGGTCGCGTTGCCCGACGGCGATCTGGCCAGCCGCTACACGGGCAGGTGTGCGGGCTGCGGCGAGGAACGCGAGTTCCTCTTCCGGCTACCAGCCACACCCGGCGGTGCGGGCGCCGGCTTCCGCTACGGCGGCGACGAACCCTCGCAACTGCTGGATCCCGGCGAGTGGCTCTTCGTCGCCGACGCGTACGCCGGATCGGTGCCAGCCGAATCCACCGGAGAGGCCGGGCAGCGGGCCAAGGCCGCGCTCACCCGGGCCGTCGCCGCGCTCGACGAGGTCGTCAAGTTCGTCCCGGCGGGCGCCGACAGCGTCCCCGCAGACGCGTTCAGCAGCGAGCAGGGACGGCAACTGCACCAGCGCGAGCCGGGTCGGTTCAGGCGGGACCGCCTAGCCGCGGTCCGGGCGGCGTACGCCGGGCTGTTGTCGTAGGCCCGGTACTCGCCCGCTACTCCAGCGGAACCAGCCGGCTGATCAGTTCTTGCGTCGACCAGGCCAGCGGTTGCAGCTTGCCGACTCGTACGGCCTCGGCGGGCGGGCCGGGCGGGCCGATCATGTCCAGCTCGTGCAGGAAGTAGACCATGTCGACGTCTGGTCCGGCGGCCGAGACCAGCAGCAGCCCCCCGGACGGCCGCGCGATGACCAGCCGGTCCCGCGACAGCCACGGATCCCGGTGTACCCGCTGCGCGTGCACCAGGTCGAAGGCCGGGTGCTGCGGGTGTACCCCGAACAACGGACGCTCCGCCGTCAGGGTGAACGGGACACCCGGAACCTGGTGGCCCACCTCGGGCAGTGCCCCGTTGCTCCGGCGCAACCAGTCGCGGTAGTCGGGCGGCAGCCGTACCCCGAGGAGCGTTTCGACCCGGTCGAGTTGCGCCCCGTCGAGCTGCCCGTACGGGCGCAGCCGGGCCGGCTGCGCAAGGTGACCCGTGGGTGGATGTGGTACCTCGTCCACGTCGTCGACCCGGCGGACCGTCACCTCCCACTCGTCCGCGCTGGCCATGTCGAGGTCGGTGAAGCGCCAGGTCTCCGCACCGACCGGGAAGGTCTCGCCGAGCGTCACCTCGTGGTGCGGGGACTCGTCGGCCCGGTGCGCCATGACGACCAGCTCGGCGCGTACCGGCGGCCCGACGTCGACCCACCGAACGCCGAGACGGGCGGGGCCGACGTCCACCGGAACGTTGTTCGGAATGGCGGCAACACCAGTGAACGAACGCAACGCTTGTCTCCCGGATCTCCCGATGGTGCGGCCTGCTCAGCCCTCGTAGTTCCGCGGGTCGGTGAACGTACCGGGCGGCACCATCTGCACCGGCGGCTGGTCGTCCAGCTCCTTCGGGGTCAACCGCCCGAGGAATTCGCCCATCGACCAGGCCACCGCGCGGAGCTTCCGCTCCCGGGCGGCCGAGGCGGCCGGGCCCGGCGGACCCACCAGGTCCAGCTCGTGCAGGAAGTAGACGTTTCCGCTGAGCGCCGACGCGGAGACCACCAGCAGGCCACCGAACGGATTCGCGATCACCAGCCACTCCGGCGAGAACCACGGATCCCGGTGTACGCGCTGCGCGTGCACCAGATCGAAGGGCGGGTACGTGGGATGCATCCCGAACAGCGGACGCTCGGGCAGCAGCGAGAAGGGTGCGCCGGGAATGTGGTGCTCGACCTCGGGCTGCGCGCCGTTGGTTCGGCGCAACCAGTCCCGGTAGTCCGGGGGGAGCGGATGCCCCAGCGCCGCCTCCACCGACCGGAGTTGCGTCTCGTCGAGCTGTCCGTAGGGGCGTAGCCGGGCCCGCTTCCAGAGGTGACCGCTGGGCGGCTCCATCACCTCGTCCTCGTCCACCCGACGGACCCGCACATGCCAGTCGTTGGCGCTGGTCATGTCGAGATCCGCGAAGCGCCAGGTCTCCTCGCCCACCGGGAAGGTCTCGCCCAGCGTCACCTCGTACCGTGAGGTGTCTCCACCCCACTCCGGCATGACGACGATCTCGGCCCGCACCGGCGGTCCGACGTCGACCCAGCGCACCCCCAGACGGGCGGGGCCGATGTCGGTTGGGGCGTTGTTACGGATCGCGGTCCTGGCGATGAAGGATCGCAACGGCTGTCCCCCTGTCCCTGCGGTCGGCATCCTCAGCCGTCCACCATCTCGTGCAGCGCGGACTCCTCCGGAAGCCTAAACCCGAGCACCTCCCGGGCGATCCGCTCGGCCTCGGCCCGCCCGACGGGCACCGACCTGCCGACGCCGGGTTCGCCGCTGGTCGTCCAGTGGACCGTCCGTTGGCCACCGCCCGACGACACCACGACGACCAGGCCACTCACCGTACCGTCACCGTCGAGCAGCGCAAGGTAGCCGACGGCGGCTCGCTCGTCCTCCAGGTAGGTGCGGCCGAGCGTGTGCCGGCGCGGCCGGTGCCCCTCGGCCCCGACCGCCGGTTCCGGCGAACGTGGTGCGGGCACCGGCGCGGCCGGCTGGGCCGGTGGGACGTTCAGGCTGGTCGCTGCGCCGGTCGCCGGGGAACTGGTCGCGGCGTCGGTGGACATGTGCGCGTAGTCGTTGGCCATCAGGTTCAGGAAGTCCCGTACCGGAATCGGCGCGGGATGCTCGACTCCCCACGGGTTACGTAGCTGCACCAGACCGTCGGTCACCGACACGACCTCGTAGGCGTGCGTGGCGTAGAGGCCGAACGGCAGGTTGGCGAGTTCGGGCGGGTACTGGTCCTCCGGCCGGGTGCCGACGATCACCGGGCTTCCGGCGGCGAGCAGGGCGGTCAGTCGCGCGGCCACGGCGGCCTCCTGGCCGGGTCTGGTGTCGAAGAGCGACATCCGGCTCGGCACACCCGTCAGCTGGGTCATCAGCTCCGCCTGCAGGTAGCTGGTGCTGCCGACGTGCAGCCGGGCATAGCCGAGCGGCGCGGCGTGATGGGGATCGTCCTTGCCGGACCAGGTGATCCAGTCCCGCTGCCAGGCGTCCCGCCGCTGCGGGGTCCAGGTCCGGTCGACCGCTGCCAGCGCCTTCTCCAGCACCGACGCCCAACCCGAACCGTTCGCCGAGCGGTCCGCGTAGGCGGACCTACCGGCACTGCCGGCGTGCAGCGGCACATCCGGCCGCACGGTGATGCGGACGCGTCGGCCGGTGGGCGTCGAGGTGTCGCCGTGCAGGACGCTCTCGTGCAGCAACACGTCCACCGAGCCGTCCGGGTTCGGCTGGAACAACTGCGTCAGCACATCCGGCCGGTAACCGGCGACGGCGGCCATGGTGGCGAGCATCCCGCAGTCCCCGAGCACGCCCTGGCGCACCTGCTCGCGGTGCGGCGGCCCGTCGAAGAGCGGCACCGGCTGCCCGGTACGCCGATCCAGGGGCTGTCCGTACCCGACCGGGTAGTTCGGGTCCGGGTCGGGCAGGGTGACCCGGTCCGCGACCACGGCCACTTCGCCGTCGGACACGGTCGGCTCGACCTCGACCATGGTGGCGGGGTCGGGCGGCAGGAACGCCCGCAGCGCATCGGTCAACGCGTTCGGGACCAGCGCCATCCGCCGCGCGTCTGTCACGTAGTGGAAGCCGTGCGTGCTGAGCACCGCCATGGCCGCGGGATTCGACCCGTACGCGGTGCGGAACGCGGCGGCGACCCGGCTGCGGTCCTCGGCCAGCAGCGCCTTGCGGCCGGCCTCGGTGGCCAGGTCGAACGCGGGCGCCGACACGGTCAGCGGGAACTCCGGGGCACCGTCGAGGGTGTACGGGCGCAGGTCGAAGCGGCCGGTCAGATCGACGTAGACGCCCTCGGTGGCGAGTTGCTCGGCCAACCGCGGATCGGCCTGGCGGATCGTCTCCAGTACGACGGGAGGCAGCGCGATGACCTGCCCGGCCAGCGCCGGCATCCGGGGCAGGGAGGCTTGACGTTGCTCCCCGTGCACGGCCAGCTCGCGCAGTTTCGCGGTCAGTTCGGCGGCCGGCGGCGGCTGGAAGTCCGGCGCCAGCCGGGTCCGGAAGTCGATCGCCCGGAACCGGTCGACGAGGGTCGGCTCCTGCTTGTACGCCAGCGCCTCGGCCACCGTCTCCGGGGTGATCGCCGGCACGCTCAGCAGGATCACCTGGTGCCACAGGTCGGCGGGGAGCAGCGCCAGCCGCGCCGAGGCCTCCGGCGTACCCCAGCGCAGGCCGAGCCCGTCGACCAGCGCGTCGACCTCGCGGCGCAGGGCCAGCCGGGTGGTCGGGTCGGACTGCGCGTACCAGGTGGCCATCAGGCTCAGCTCGGCCAGCCGGCCACGGTCGCGGACGGTGAGCCCACTCGGGTCGATCGGCCCCTCGGGCGCGCCCTGGTCGAAGAGCCCGACCTGCGCGTACCCGGCTTCGTGTCGAGCCAGCAGCTCGGCGAACTCGTGGGCCACCGAACGGTCCACCACGGCGTCGGCGGCCCGGTCGGAGACGGTCAGGGTGAAGGTACCGTCGAGGTTCCGGGTCGTCAGCGCCACGGTGGTGTCGGCCAGGGCACCCGCGGTGAGCTGGACCCGCAGCGGCGCGAGACCACCGGCCCGGACTTCGAAGACGTCCGGGCCGACGGCGACGACCTGGTCCGCGCCGATCGTGCCGGCCAGGCTGGGCAGCACCAGCCGTGCCCGGTCGAGCACCGCCGTGGGATCGGCCGCGGGCCGACCCTGCGCGTGGAAGTCGGAATCCGGCAACGCTGTCACGCTGCTCTGCGCCACTTCGACGTGCCCGTACCAGGGGCTCATCAGATCCAGTAGGGCGCGTACCGGCATCGGCGCCGGGTGGCTCGAGTTCCACGGGTTGCGCAGCCGCACCTCCCCGTTCGCCACCGACACGATCTCGTACGCGTGGCCGGGCACCAGGCCGTACGGCGGCTTGCCGGGATACTGTGCGGCCGGCCGGCTCCCGATGATCAACGGGCTGCCGGCGGCAAGCAGCGCGGACAAGCGAGCCTCGGCCTCGGCCTCCCGCCCCGGCGTCGGGTCGAGCTGACTCACCCGGCTCGGCAGCCCGGTGAGCTGGGTGAGCAGCTCCGCCTGCACCGGTCGGCTGCTGCCGTTGGCGAGGCGGGCATAGCCGAGCGGGGCGGCCTGGTTCGGGTCCACGCCGGGTCGGGCGTTCCACTGCTGCTGCCACTGGTCGTGGCGCTGCTCGGTCCAGGTCCGGTCGACCGCCGCGACCGCCTTCTCCAGCAGCGACGCCCAGGACGTGCCGACCGTCGACTGGTCGGCGTACGCGCTGCGCCCGGCCGCGTTGGGGTGCAGCGGGACGTCCGGCCAGACCCTGACCCGCAACTGGCGTCCGGTGGGAATCACCGACTGGCCCGGACCGCTGGTCTCGTGCAGCAGCACGTCCACCGAGCCGTCCGGGTTCGGATGGAACATCCCGGCGACCGTGTCCGGCAGGTGACCGGCGACCGCGCCGATCACGGCGATCACGCCGCAGTCGCCGAGCGCGCCCTGCTGTACGTCCGTGCGGGTCGGCGGACCGTCGAACAGGGGTGCCGGCGCTCCGGTCCGGGAGTCCAGCGCCGGCCCGTAGGCCGGTCCGGGCTTGGTCGGTGAGTCCGGCGGCAGAGTCACCCGGTCGGCCACGACCCGGCCGTCACCCGAGGGCTCCGGGGTCGACGCGTTCTCCGGCGGGCCGGTCGGGGCCGGCGTGGTGGGAGTGATGGCGCGCAACACGTCGGCCAGCACGTCCGGTACCAGTCCCATCCACCGGGCGTCGCCCTGGTAGTGGAAGTCGTGGCCGGTTAGCAGGGCCGCCGCCTGATCGCCGCGCTGGCCACGCAGGGCAGCCCGGGACCGCTGCCGGTCCTCCTGCAGTTGTGCCCGGCGACCCGCCTCGGTGGTCAGGTCGAAGGCCGGGCGGGCCGCGCCGAGGTCGATCGCCGGCACGCCCGCCACCAGGTACGGGCGCAGGTCGTAGCGGCCGGTCAGGTCGACGTAGATGCCTTCGGCGGCCAGCCGGTCGGCGAGCGCCGGGTCGACCGCCCGGACCCGGTCCACCTGGGCCGGTGGTATCCCGACGATCTGGCCGGCGAAGGCGGGCATCCGCGGCATGCCCGACTGGCTGTGCTCGGCCCCCGCGGCCAGTTCCCGCAGCCGGGCGTCCAGATCGGTCCGCTGCGGCGGCTGGAGGTCCGGCGCCAACCGGGATCGGTAGTCGATCATCCGGAATCGCTCGACCTCGGTCTGGGCCGGCGCCCCGGCCAGCACCGCGCGCACCCGGTCCAGGGTGATCGAGGGGACGCTGAGCTGCATCAGGTGGGTCAGCACGTCGGGCGGGAGCAGCGCCCAGCGGGGCCGCACGTCCGGGTCGCCGACCCGCAGACCGAGGTGGCCGGCGAGGGCGTCGACCTCGGCGCGTACGGCCAGCCGGGCGGTCGGGTCGGCGGCGGCGTACCCGGCGGCGAGCAGCCGCAGCTCGGCCATCCGGCCGTGGTCGTGGGCGGTCAGCCCGGCCGGGTCGATCGGGCCGCGTACGTTGCCCGGGTCCAGCGGGCCGGCCAACGCCCGACCGCTCTCGTGCAGCGCCAGCAGCTCGGCCACCTCGTGCGCCAGCGCACGCGCCACCACCGGGTCGGCGGCCCGGTCCGACACCGTCAGCGTGAACGTTCCGTCCGGGCCACGGCTGGACTGCGCCACCACGCCGTCGGCCAGCGGGCCGGCGGCCAGCCGCACGGACAGCGGGTGCGGCCCGGCCGAGCGGATCTCGAACCGGTCCGGCCCGACCGGCACCACCGCGTCCACCTGGGCGTACGGGGCCACCTGGGGTAGTGCGGCCCGCGCCACCTCCAGTACCGCCACCGGATCGGCGGCCGGTCGACCGAGACCGTGGAAGGTCGAACCCGGTACGGCACCGGCGGTGATCGAGCCGGCCGTCGATACGCTGCCGTCATGGCCACGCCCGCCGAGTTGTACGCCGCCATCCTGGCCGACCCCGACGACCTCGACCTGCGCCGACGGTACGCCGACGCCATCGAGGCCACCGACCCCGACCACGCCGAACTGATCCGCGTCGACCTGGGGGGAACCCGGCCCGACCGGGCCGCCGCCCTGCGGTACCGGCAGGTCGTGCCGCGTCTCGCCGCGCCGGTCGCCCACCTGCTGGTCGACTGGAAGGTCCGCAACGGGCTGGTCGAACTGGTCACCATGACCGCCCGCGCCTTCGTCGACCACGGTGACGAGGTCTTCGCCCAGCTTCCCGTCCGCCACCTGACCCTGGTCGACGCGGCCGGGCTGATGCCGCAGGTCGCCGATGTCGCCGGCCTGGGCCGCCTGGTCGCCCTCGACCTGAGCGACAACCCGATCGGTGACGACGGGCTCGCCGCGCTGGCCACCTCCCCGCACCTGGGCCGGTTGCGGTGGCTGGGCCTGGCCAACTGCGGCATCGGGCCAGCCGGCGTCGAGGCCCTCGCCGCCAGCCGCAACCTCCCCGCCCTGCGGTACGTCGAGCTGTGGGGCAACCCCGTCGAGGTCGTCGCGAAGGGCGTCGGGCAGGACATCGACGGCAAGCCCATCTCCGTCGAGCTGCCGCCCCTCGGGCGGGAACTGGACGAGCGGTACGGTCCCCTGCCCTGGCTCGACATCCAGTGGGGTTGGCGGTTGCTCGGCGTTGCCCGCTGGGACGAGGTCTGACGGCACGTCCGGCACCGCCGGTCCCGGCGGTCTGGCCGGCACGGGCGGCGCTGCGGGTGGGGCGCCCAGGTTCGCTTCGGCGATCCGCTGGGCATGGAACCGGATGCTGGGCGGGATGCCCCGCGAGTCGTCGGGCAACGCGGCGGCCTGGTCCACGATGGTCTGCCGCAGCGCCGGGCCGACCTTGGCCAGCAGCGGTCCGGCCACCCCAGCACCGCCGAGGACGCGCAGCCCGCCACTGGCGTCGCGCAGACCCAGTACGTCGGCGGGGCGGTCGTGCTCGGTGGCCGGACCGTCGAGCGGTGCCAGGTCCACCTCGGAGAGCAGGTCGGCCACGCCCCCCGGATACTCGGGCGCCTGGCCGATCGAGAAGACCACCCGGTCGTACGGCTGTCGGGTGCCGTCGGTGAACTCCACCAGGAACCCGCCGTCCACCGTGTGACGCAGGCTGACGATCTCCCGCAGCGCCTGCTCGACCTGGTTGCGCACGGACTCCGCGTAGGCGCCGATGTCGGGCAGGGTGTTGCGGCGGTTGTAGCCGCCGCCGAAGCTGTGTCGCAGTCGCGCCTCGGCGTCGCGGGTGGGGTCACCGGTCAGCTGGTCGGACGGCGGTTCCACGGGCCGGGCCGACCAGTCGACGCTGCGGGCCTGGGAGGCGACGGCCTGTTCGATGTCCCAGGCGCCGGAGGCACCGGCACCGAAGACGAGCACCCGGTCACCGGGGCGGTAGGCGTCGGCCAGGTTCTGCCCGCCGAAGTCGACGGGAGGTCGGGACGGGCGAGGGTCACCGAACGAACCGTCCGGCGCGTGACCGAGCCGGGCGCGTACCTCGGCGGAGACGGTGTCGAGGTTCGTCGGCCCGCCGGCCGGGTCGAAGACCTGCCCGGTCGAGGGGTCCACGGAGTAGCCGGAGATCGGATCGACCAGCAGTGGATCCGTCGGCCGCCCGGCAAGGTCGGCCAGCAGCGGTGCGCTGACGGCACCGGCACCGAGGACGGTTCGTACCGTGGCCGGGAGGGTGTCCGGGTCGACCGGCGTACCGTCGGGGGCGTGGAACACCGGGGTCGGTCCGGACCGGTCGACGCGGTAGCCGGTGGTCGGGTCGACGTACCGGCCCGTGGTGGCGACCGGCGCGTTCGGTACCCGGGAGGGCCCCGGCCCGGACGCGACATCGACGGACGCGGTGAAGAACTGCCGCCCGCCCACCGTCACCCGGAAGTTCGCGCCGTCCGGCCACCCGACCGGATCTGCCGGCCGGGGCGTGATCGCGGTCGCCGTGCCCTGGTAGGTCGGCATTCCGCTCAACGCCCGGGCCGCGCCCACCGCGTCGGCGAAGACGTCGGACGGGGTGAACTGGGTGCCCTCCTCGGCCAGGTCGGCCGGCTGGAACGGCAGGCCGGGAAGCTCCAGCTCCGACGGGATCTGACCCATCAGCAGGGCCTGTCGCTCCGCCCACGGGTCGTGGCCCTGGGACACGCAGAGCACCGGTGGCAGCCCGGTTCCGCGGTCAGCGGGGGCGCCCATCGTGACGAAGTCGGCGGTGGCGGCCCAGCCCCCACCGATCACCAACCGACCGAAGACGTGGTCGGGCGCGGTGTCCAGGGCCGCGTCGACCCGGGACGTCAGGGCGAGGTCGGCGGCGTCGCGCAAGGCGGTGGCCTGCTGCCCCCAGGTACGGGCCTCGGCGCGGACCGCCGACCGCGCGGCCCGCAGCTCCGCGACGAGCTGCTGCCCGGTCGACTGGCCGATCAGGTTCTCGACCGCCGGGGCGGCCGGGCCCAGATGGTTCCGGATCAGTTCGAGTCGAGCCCGCGCCGCCTCCGGCCCGACCACCGGCACGTTGGCACCGAGCCCGTGTACGGCATGGGTGGGGTCCTGCTCCAGCAGGCCGGACGCGACGAGCAGGCTCAACGCCTCGGCCCGTAGCTGGCCCGCGCGGGCCGGATCGGTGGTCGCGGCGCTGTCGGCGAGCACGACCCGCAGTTCGGCGAGGCGGCCGATGTCCCGCCCGGTGAGGACGCGGGCGCCGTCGTACTCGGGTCGGGCGCCCTCGGCGAGCGCGGCGGTGGCGTCGGTGCGCAGGTCGACGGCGCGCTCCTGGGCGACCGTGTCCGCCTCCGCGAGCAGCGCGGCCACCGCCCGCCGGACGTGGTCCGGGTGCGCGCCGGTGGACACCTGCACCACGGCCCCGTCGGGGGTGTACGCGAGGGTGGCGACCGGCACGAGCGGCACGCCTGCCGGTGGGTCGGCGAGTGCGATCCGCACCTGGTAGGGGCCGTCGGCGGTGTCCAGGGTGACGGTGGCGGTGGTCTGCTCCACGCTCGCCCGCGCTGGCAGCGGGCCGTCGGTCAGCGCCGCCTGCACGGCCTCGGCGGTACGGGCCGGGTCGGTGTCCAGCAGCGCACCGCCGAAGGTCGTACCGGCGGCGGCCTGCCGCAGGTCGGGCCCGTCGGCGGCGGTCGTGCCGGAGTCGGGGCCCGGTGGCCCTGGCGGACCGTCGGGCCCTTCCGGGTCGGCGGTGCCTGGCGGACCGTCGGGGCCTGGCCGGTCGGCGGCGTCGGTCAGGCCGTCGGTTCCGGCTCGGGCCAGACCTGCCGACCCTTGATCCGCCCCTCGCGTCGTGCCTGGGCGTACTCCTCCATGATCCGCCTGGGAGGCAGGCTGGAGTGGGCCGTGATCACTCCCGACCGGTCGATGATGTAGCTGCCCTGACCCACCTGCGTCCCCGAGGCCCGTTCCGGCTCCGAGAGCCTCTCCCGGGCCAGCCAGCCGAACTCGAACTCCCGAAGCACGATCGGATTCTGGGTCCCCAACAACTGGCTGATCAGCGTCAGCGCCTCGTCCTCGGTCAACTCGCCCCTCTCGGTCAGGCATCATCATCGCCCAGAGGGCATGGGTGTCCCGCACGTCGGCGGCCGGCATGTCCACCGACGCCGTCCCGGTCTGGGGATCCCACCACACCGGCGCGCCGGCGTCGGCCGGAAAGACGATCACGAAGGCGTGCGAGCCGTCCACTTCGGCCCGACCGGTCTCGTCCAGCACGACGTTGCCGTTGCCGTCGAGGAACAGCCAGTCGGCCACCACCAGCGCCGACGCTCCGGGGCCGGCGTCGGCCACCTGCTGGTAGAGGTCGGCGTACTGGTCGGCAACCGCATCGGTGCGGGCCGACAGATCGGTGGGCAGCGTGTCCGGGCCGCCGATCCACTCCCCGCCGATCCACGCCTCCGCCCGCTCCAACCCGCCCCGCTCGCCGGAGAGCCGGTCGATCGAACCGTCGTCGAGCCGATCGGGCCACCGTGGCCGCGACACCTGCGGGTCGCCGTGGAAACTGGCCAGCGCCGCCAACGAGCTGTCCAGGCAGTTGTTGCCCCGGCCCGGCTGGTCCGGTCCGCCGTCGTTGACAAGTCGCCCGTACGGGTGGGTGGACGGGTCGGCGAAGACGGTGTACCCGTGCGGGGTGGCCAGGCTGGCGGCCACCTCGTCCTGGAAACGGGCGTCCTCCAGCGGCGCCAGCTCACCCGGGCCGAACCGCCGGCCTTCCGCGAGTGACGGTACGGTCCCGGTCAGCCCGGAGGGCGGGCCGCCGCGCAGATCTGCGTCAGCTCGTCCTCCGTCGGCAACGGCACCGTCGTGAACCGCGTCGCCGCGCGTTCCGCCGTCGCCCGGTCGACCTTCGTGACCTCGTGGCGCTCCGGGTTCGCCCACAGGATCGCCGCCGCCACGTCCGGACGGAACGTCCAGGCGCCCGTCGACCGGTCCCAGATCACCGCCTGCGTCGGGCCCGCGCTCTCCGCCTCCACGATCAGGTTGACCGGCGGGCCGGTCGGGTCGTCCGGTCTCCGGAGGAGGAAGTAGCCGAACGTCAGCGCCGCCATGCGGGCCCCCCATCAGTTCAGGATCCAGACCGGGCAGGTCGGACGCGGTCAATCCTCGCCTGGCGAGGACATCGGCGAACGTCTGACCCTGCTGCCCGAGCCAGTCGAGGTACGACTCCCGGATGCTCACCTGCCGGGGCGAGGCCATCCACTTCGCGAAGCTGGTGTTCTTCGGGGTGTCGAAGCGGGCCGCGTCCATCCCGCCCGGCATGCTCGCCGCGATCCCGTTGGCCTTGTTGATCGCGAGGATGTCGAGGAACGCGTGCACCCGGGCGCTGGGCGGCTGCGCCGGATCGCGCATGACCTCGTACGGCCCGTGTGTCTGCTTGCCGATCGTGTAGCTGGTCTCGGTCGGGAACTGCAACTCGAAGGTGCGCCCGGACGGCGAGGTCAACGTGCAGTTCAGCCCGAAGAACCGGTTACCCGGATGCCAGAAGTTCTTCAGGTCGGTGACCTGGTACCCCTGGACCTCCAGAGACGACAGGACGGCGTCCACCGCCGGCCCGTACGCCTCGGTCTCCGGCCCTCGTACCGAGAAGCGGACCACGTCGTTGACGGTGTCCAGGGCGGAGCCGAGGTCGTACCCGAGCGGTTCCAGCTCGGTACGGAACTTGCGGGCCAGGGATTCCGCGCCCTTGACGCGATGCTGCTCGCCGAGCGTGCCCAACGTGTCGGGCCCGGTCAACCCGAGCCGGGCGTTCACCTCGGCGTTGACGTCGTGCAGGTCGGCCAGGATCTGGTCGGCGTCCAGCCGCGCCTCGGTCAGCGCGTCGAGCAGGGTCGTCTGGTCCGGCTCGGCGAGCGCGTCCAGGTACGGGCTCGCCGCCGGATCGCCTTCCGGCGGCGAGGCGCCCGTTTCACTCAGCCCGTCGGATCCGGGACCGGCCAGATCTGCCGGCCGGTTATCCGACCCTCCCGGCGTGCCGCCGCGTACCGCTTGATGATCAGCGGCGGCGGCAGGCTGGGATGCGCGGTCACCACGCCCGTCTGGTCGATGATGAACACCCCCTGGCCCAGTTGCCGCCCCTGCGCCCGCTGCCGCGGGGAGAGCGTCTCCTGGGCTGCCCAGCCGAACTCGAACTGGAAGACCGTCACCGGGTTGTCCGTCCCGAGCAGCCTGGCCATCAACTGCCGGGCTTCCTCGCTGCTCATCGACATGGCCGGGCTGCACCTCCATCGACCATAGCTTGTGCGTCAGTCCAAGATAGTCACCGGGCAGCGGATCGGTGGTGGTGCTGGCGAGTTGCGGATCCCACCACACCGGCCCGTCCGCGTCCTGCGGGTGGACGAGCAGGAAGACATGCTGGGCGGCACCGGACACGTTGCCGTCGGTGTCGAGCAGGGGCTCACCGGTGTGTTCGTCGAATCGGAGCCACTCGACCGCGACGACCGCGGCCGAGCCGGGCCCGGCGTCGCGTACCCGGTGGTAGAGCTGTTCGTACCGATCGGCCAGGGCGGCGGTGCGTTCGGCGGGCGTACCGGGCAGGGCGTCGTTGTCGCCCGACCACTCACCGCCGATCCAGCTCTCCACCCGGCCGAAACCGTCCAACTCACCGAGCTCGGCGTCAAGGGACCCGTCGTCCAACCGGTCCGGCCACCGCGGGTACGACACCTGGGGGTCACCGTAGAAGCTGGCCATCCCCGCGAGCGCGCTGTCCACACAGTTGTTGCTGCGGCCGGGCTGGTCCGGACCGCCGTCGTTGATCAGCAGGCCGTACGGGTGGGTGGCGGGGTCGGCGAACACCGCGTAGCCGTCGGGCGTCCGCAGGTTGCTCTCCAGGTCGTGCTGATAGCGCGGATCCTCCAGCGGCGCCAGTTGGTCCGGCCCGAACTGACGGGTATCCGGCATCGGCCGGCCCCGCATGTCCGGCCACGCGATCTGGTCGGAATTCGTGGCGGAGGTGTCGTCGGACGCCGTCGAGTCCGGCGGCGCGGGCGTCCGGGCGTCGGTGTCCGTCGCTGCCGGACGGTACGGATCGCCCTCGACGTCGAGCACGATCGACCAGACGTTGCCCGGCTCGCCGTGCACCGGGCCCCGGTCGGAGACCAGCTGGTTCTGGGCGTCGAGCCAGATGACGGTGCCGTCGTGGTTGACCGCGTTCCAGGTGTGTGCGCCGTTGCCGTCCGGTTGCGTGGTGATGATGAGGGCCGCCGAGCCGGGGCCGGCGGTACGCAGCGCGTCGGCGACCGCGTCCAGCCCGGGGATGCCGGCGCCCTGGTGGGCGAATCCGGTGCGCAGCGCCTGCTCCTGCCGGGCCGTGCTGCCCAGTTCCACCTCGGCGGTAGCAGCGGTCGGCGCCGCCACCTCCGGCCGGCCGAACCAGGTGGCCAGCACGGAGAGCCCGACGTCCGCACAGTTGTTGTCGCGCCCCGGGACGGTCGGACCGCCGTCGTTGACCAGGCCCACCCACGCCCCGACCCGCGGGTCCGGATGCACCAGCGGTCGGCCGGTCGCCGGGTCGCGCGGCACCGCCTCGTCGAGCGCCCGCTGGTCGGCCTGATCCGGCGGGAGGAGGCCGTCCGGGTGGCCGTACGGCCGGCTGTCGCTCAACGGCAGACCGTTACCCACCACGCCCGGGACCGACGGCTGGTAGCTCTGTGCGTCCCGCTGCCGGTCCACGATCGGTTCGATGTTGAACTGCGGCAGGAAGTGCGCGCAGGAACGGCAGGGCGGCCGGTGGTGCCCCAGGTCGTAGAGGACGTCGTTCTGCCGGGCCGGCTTGACCTGATGCGTGATGATCATGGCGCCGTTGAAGGCGTCCGAGGCGTACTGCTCGAAACTGCCGGGCATACCCGCGTCGCGCCACTGCGTTTCGAGTCGGTACAGCTGATCCGATACCAGGGCCACCTCTGCGCACTTACCGTGCCCGCTGCCGGTGCCGTCGGGCAGCGCCGCCGCCGTGCGATCCAGCGCGGCCTGCGCGAGTGGATGCACGGCCGGCTGGGTCGGCGGCTTGGTGCCCTTGTCCGCGGTCATGCTGGTGTGGGTGGTGATCCCGCCGTCGGGCATCAGCAGGGCACCGGACGTGCCGGGCTGCTTGGCCCGGGAGATGGTGCCGTCCTTCACCGCCCGCCGGGCCGTCTCGGCGAGCGTCCGGGACGCCTCGATCAGGGCCTGCTGCGCCGCCGGGCCGGTGGGGTCACCGTCGACCGAGGTGGGGTCCAGCTGCCAGCTGTGCGTACCACGTCCGGTCGGACCGGCAGAACGTCGGAGGGTGTCCGGCTTCACCCGGCCGGCGTCGGTGCTCGGCACGGTCGGGGCGCCGGGCTGGTGCACTTCCGGGTTGACGGGCACCACGACGACGACCGGCCCGCTGGTCGCCGGCCCCGGATCCGCCCGGCCCGCCATGGGGGCCGGGACGCCGTCCGCGGTCACCGGCCTGGTCGTCGGGTCGACGCTTGAGGGTGCGGTGGTGGCGTTCGGATCGGCGCCCACCGGTGCGGTGGTGGCGTTCGGGTCGGCGCCGCTCGTCTCGGCCGGTGTCGTCGGCTCGGCCGACTGGGTGGCGGCGGTTTGCGTGACCGGGGCGACGCGGGTCGGTGCGGGCAGCGAGATCGATCCCGCCGAGTTCGTGGCGGTGGTGTTGGCCGGCGCCCGCTGGTCCGGTGCCGGCTGCGTTCCGGTGGTGCCGGTGGCGGGCGTGCTCCTCGTGGCGACGGCGGGCGTACCGGCTGGGTTGGGCGCGGGGGCCGACGGGGTGACAGCCGGGGGGCCGACGGGTGGCGCGGTGGTCACCGGGGCCGGGTTCAGCGTGGTGGCCGGGGTGACGCTGCCCGGGGCCGCTCCGCCCACAACGCCGACGGGTGGGGCACCCGGCAACATGGCGGGTACGGCGTCTCCAGCGAGCGGATCGGGCCCGGCTCCGACCGGAGGGCGCGAACCGTCGATTCCGGCGCCTTCGGAGTCCAGAGTCGGACCAACGCCGACGGCACGTCCGGCCGAGGCGTCGACCGGCACCTCCGGGCGGCCATCGACCGGGGCGCTTCGGACGCCCTCGGCGTCGGCGGCGCTTCGGACGCCCTCGGCTGTCGCGTCGGCAGGGACGCTCCGAGTCCCTGGGCCGACGACCTCGGCAGTCGTGGCCTGGGTGCTGTCGGCCGCCCGCTCGGCCGGCGGTCCGCCCTCGACCCGGTCCGCCGGACTGGCCAGATCGGAAGAACCGGACGTGGCGCGGTCGGTGGCGAGCGTCTCGCTGCCCGGTGTCGCCGGGTCGCCCGGGTTGCTGGCCCGGTTTGTGTCCACGGCGGGTTCGGCCGACGCCGGGATGCCGTCGATCGGCGCCTGGCCGCCGGTCGTGGCCGCGTCGTCGGGCGGGATCGCGCTGGCGGTCTCGTCGACCCGCGCCGTGGCATCGGTGGGGTTCGGGCCGGCGGCACCACTGGCCAGATCGACACCGCCGGTCGTCGTGGTTGGCGCGCCGGTCGAGGTGACGCTGCCGGCCGGTGCCGTGACAGCGGGGTCCGTCGCCGCCGGTGTGAGGCTGATGGAGCCCGACCCGTTCTGCGGTACGGTGCCACCGCTGTGCTGACTCGCACCGCCGTCGGTGTCCGCCCGGCCGGATGCGCCGGCACCGCCGTCCGGGCTGGTGGCCCCGCCACCGCCACCGGCGGCACCGTCGGTGCTGCCCAGGTTGCCCAGGTTGTTCGTGCTGCCCACGCCGAGCGACGGGTCGATGCCGCCCGCCCCGAGACCAGCACCGGGGGCGAACGAGATGCCCATCTTGCCGAGGCCGAAGTTGGTGATCTTCGCCCCCAGGTTGCCGCTGGCACCGCCGGCCAGGGTCGCCCCGGTACGGCCGGCGCCGCTGGCGAACCCGCCGAGGAAGGCGTCCGCCCCGGGCAGGACGAACTGCTGGTTGACGCTGGCGTTGGCGAGCACGCTGGCGGCCGGCGAGATGATCGCGTTCTGTACCCCCGAGGTGATGCTGGTACTGCCCCAGCGGACCAGGCCGCTGCCGCGGAAGCTCAACTGGGACGGGCTGAACGACACCGGCATCCGGGGTGCCGCCCGACGGCCGGCCCAGTTCATCCCGGAGCCGAGCACCGCGCCATAGGCGCCACCCACCCCCGCGGTGAGCGTCCGGTTGCCGTCCCAGCCGCGCCGCTCGCCGCTGCGCACCTGGTACGCCTGGGCGCCGACATCGATGATCAGCTCCTCGCCGATCTCCTCCAGCAACTCCAGGCCGAGTCGGCTGGCGCCCTGCCGGAACCCCTGGCTCGTGACGATCTGCCCGGCGCGGGTGCCGGCGGTCCGCAATGCCGCCTGCATCCCCGCCCGGGTCAGCAGTTGCCGGCCCATCTGCGCGACCAGGCGCCGGAAGGCGACCGTCACGGCCTGTCGACCGGCCGCCAGGATGCCGGGGATCGCGCCCGCCGAGACGCCACCCAACCACGCCATCAGCAACGCTACGAAGACCGCGATGACGGTGATGATGACGGCGATCAGCACGGTCAGCTTGGCGTACTCGATCTCCAGCGCCGCCTGGTCGCAGCCGGCTGCGTACGCGGCGGCCACCTCCTGGACCAGCGGCAGGCCGTTGTTGGGGTCGACGCCGATCTGGTTCCACAACCCACCGAACGCCTCGCCGGCCCCGCCGCCCCAGCTCTGCAGGATCCGCAGCACCGCCGGGTCGGCGTCGTCCAGCGCATCGCCCACCGCATCGGCCAACGCCTGCCAGGCGTCGGCCAGCTCGCGCATTCGGTCCTCGTCGCCGCTGGGCCACGCCTCACCCGCGCTCACCCAGCAGATGGCATCCCAGACCCAGTCGTACTCGCCCAGCGAGTTCCTGGGATTGGGTACCGCCACCCCGTGTGCCCCTCTGTCCGATGTCGACGGCTCGCCGGACGGCTACTTGTCCTCGCCGCCGAACAGCGTCCTGACCATGTCATCGACGTCGACGGTGCCCTCGACCGCGCCCTTGACGGTGGGCCCCATCAGCTCCACCACCGGTACGACACCGCCGGCCACCTTCAGGACCTGCGCCGCCGGTTGGCCTTCGCCACCGAGGTAGTGCTTGTTGAACTCCTTGCCCGGCTCGTCGTCACCCCAGGGCTCGTCGCCGTTGAGGGTCTCGATCCGCGCCGCCAGGCCCTGCCAGGCGTACGCCAACCGCGCCCCGGCGGCGCCGAGGGTGTTGGCGGCGTCCAGCGCGGCCTCCGGCTTGACGAAGGTCTCCCGCAACTCGCTCATCGCCGGTCCTCCCGGGGTAGGTCGCCGTCCAGTTGACGGAAGATGCCGTCGAGGTCGTGTTCGATGTACGCCTGGAACTGGCTGTCCGGCACGAACGGCCGGAGCAGCTGCTCGACCTCGGCCATCGCCTTCTCGGTGGCGCGCCGGATGGTCTCGGTGACCGTGGCGGAGAGCTCCTTGGAATTCGGGCGACGGTAGATGCGGGGGTCGAACTCGACCTTCGTCACCTGACCGCGCGGCCCGACCGTGACGGTGACCAGACCGTCGTCCGAGGTGGCGGTCACCGCCACGGACTTGAGCTGCTGTTGGAGGTCGCCCACACCGGAGCGCATCCGCTCGAACTGGGTCATCAGTTCGTCGGCACGGGCGCGCATTGCCTGAACGTCCATGGCGTGTCCTCCCCGTACCCGGTCCTTCCCGTACCCGTGGTCGGCACGCACCGAGCGGGCACAGACGTTCCGCCCGCACCAGGGCGGACCAGCTTGACCATACTGAATGTGGGCGACATCTGAGTGCTCGGTCGGTGCCCACCCGTCGATAGGATGCACCGGCACCGGCTGACCGGAGGTGAGCACGAATGACCCGCGACCGTCCTATTGCGGCATTCGCCCTGGTGGGAGCGGCCGTGGTCACGGTGCTGGCGGCGCCGGCTCCGGTGGCGGCCCGGGCCGCGACCACGGTTTGCCAGAATCCGAGCAGTCCGGGAGAGGTCAACACGGAGACCCCGTGGCACCAGCGGTGGCTGGCGCCACAGCGGGTGTGGCCGTTCAGCACCGGCGCCCAGGTGCGGGTCGCGGTTGTCGACTCCGGTACCGACGGCGACCATCCGCAGCTGGCCGGGCGGGTCACCGCCGGGTTCGACGCGCTGCGCGGCGCCTCGGGTGGGGACGTGGACTGCGTCTCGCACGGCACGGCGGTGGCCAGCATCATCGCCGCCGACCGGCAGGACGGGGTGGGCTTCCACGGCCTGGCACCGGACGTCACCATCGTGCCGGTACGGGTCAGCGAGCGGAACGCCACCGAGGGCAGCGGCGAGACCGTCACCGGCGCGGTCTTCGCACGGGCGATCGTCCGCGCGGTCGACGACGGCGCCGATGTGATCAACATGTCGGTCACGCTCTACCGGCCCGACCCGGACGTGGAACGGGCCGTCAGGTACGCCGTCGACCGGGACGTCGTACTGGTCGCCGCCGCCGGCAACCAGCATCAGGACGGGACCCGGCCCGACCCGGTGCCCTATCCCGCCGCCTACGACGGGGTGATCGGCGTGGGTGCCGTCGACCAGAGCGGTGCCCGGATCCGGCAGTCCCAGGTCGGGCCGTACGTCGACATCGTGGCCCCTGGTGGGGCGGTGGTGGCCGCGACCCGGGTGCGCGGTCACGCGGTCTACGACGGCACCAGCTTCGCCGCGCCGATGGTGAGCGCGACCGCCGCGCTGATCCGCTCGGCCGAGCCGGGTCTGTCGGCGAAGGAGGTGACCCGGCGGATCCTGGCCACCGCCGATCCGGCCCGGGGTGACGCGTCGGGCGGGTACGGCAGCGGGGTGGTCAACCCGTACCGGGCGGTCACCGAACGGCTCACCACCGCGAAACCGGTGACCCAGCCACCGCTGCCCGAGGTGCCGCACGACGCGGCGGCACTGGCCCGGGCCGAGCGGTGGGGGCTCGCCGGCCGGCTGGCGCTCTGGATCGGTCTGGGCCTGGCGACGATCGCGGTCGGCGTGGCGGTGCTGGCCGCCCTGCTGCCGCGCGGCCGGCGCACGCGCTGGCGGCCCACCCGGCCGACCGCGGAGCCGCCCGCCCGGCCGGAGATCGACGAGCCCGAGGAGGCGTTCTTCCGGGTGCCGACCTCGACGCCACGCGGCTGACCTCGACCGGCAACCGGGCGTGGCCCGGCGCCGGACGGCGGTAGCGACGACGATGGCCCGGCGGTCGGCCGGGCCATCGGGTGGTACGGGGCGGCTCAGCCGCCGAACTTGGCCCGGTTCGCCGACTCACGGGCCTGCATCTTGGCCGCCGACTCGCGTAGCGCCCGCTCGATCCGGCCGAGCAGGTCACGCAGGTCGTTGGCGGCCGACTCCCACTCGCGCTGACGCTGGAAGTACGCCTCACGGGCGTCACCGTCCCAGGTGGCCAGCAGCGGAGCGATGCCGGTCTTGAGCCCTTCCAGCTCGCTGGTCATGTTCCGGGACGAACTGCCGCAGCTGTCCGCCGCCGCGTTCAGACCGGCGAAGTTGTAGCGAATCTCCATCTGAATCCCCCCGTCAGAGCTTCAACGCCGCGGTGATCTGACCGGCGGTCGCACCGGCGCTGTCCATGTCGGACCGGATCTCCTCGTCGCTGACGTCGTAGTCCTTACCGGCCGAGCCGACAGCCTCGGCGATCGCCCGCAGTGCGACGTTGAGCCGGGCCATGTCCTGGTCGAACCGCTCACGAACCTGCTGGAAGGAGCCCGCGCCGGCACCCTTCCACTGGTCGTAGAGCGGTGCGAGCTGGTCCATCAGCGAGTTGAGATTGCCGGTGAGCCGATCGGCGACGGCATCGACGTCACCCTCGGTCTTCAGCATCAAGCCGGTGTCGGTACGCATCGACATGGCGGAAGTCACCCCCGTCCTCGTTGGATCGCCCCACGTCCCTGGCGGCGACCTGTAGTCGGCGCTTACGCACCCCGTCGTTCGAACGGTAACGGGTCGCATCCAACCTGCGCTATCCCGCCCGCCGACCCGTCCGGCTCCATTGTGGCCGTTCGGTCACTCCGGGTCGAGGGAGAGTTTGGCGGTACTCGAGTCGAGCACCGGCCCGGCGGGCAGCCGGACCACCAGGCCGGCCGGGAGACGTACCGGACGAACCTCGGCGTAGCCGAGCATCGCCGGCACCGCCTCGGCGGCCAGCGGATAGCGGTAGCCCAGGTCGGTGACCAGGTTGAGGGTGCCGCTCTCCTGGTCTGGTGAGGACACCGCCTCGACCAGGACGCCGTAGCCGGGCTCGATGACGATCCGGTCGGCCAACGGGACGCCGTCGCCGGTCTGCTCGCCGGTCCGCACCGGCTCGCGTACCGGCTGGACCTGCGCGTCCAGCAACACCGTCGGCTCGTCCTCGCCCGGCCGGTACGCGGCGCACACCGCCGGATTGTTCCCGGCCAACCGGGCGATCTCGGGCCGCTGTTCCGGTGCCCGGTGCCGCCCCTGCCCCGGTGCCGACGCCTTCGGCGCGGCGGCGGCCGTACCGGCGGCGAGTTCGACCGGGACCGGCTTCACCCCGTCCGGATACGCGGCCTGGGTCTCCCCGTCGGCGAGTAGCACGTCCGCCTGCACCGGCGTGATCGGCACCAGCCGCTCCCGGTCGGCGAGGTAGTACTGACGGCTGTCGTTCTGGCTCTTCACCACGAACACCTGACCGATCCGGGCGTCCGGCAACGCGGTCGAGATGCCGCCCCGGTCGGCCAGCCGACGCGGGGTGATCGGTTCACCGGCGGGCAACGCGTTCAGCCACGCCCCACCGACCTCCACCACCGGCTCGGCGCTCATCACGAGCCCCTCCAGTACGACCTTCTCGTTGCGGATCTCGTACCGGTGGTCGCGCCAGACCAGGTGCAGCCGCTTGGTCTTGCGATCGCGTACCAGCAGGGCGGCGTCACCGGGCTCCCGGCCACCACTCGGTGCCCGGCCTACGGTGAGCACGGTGGTGGCGACCACGCCCCCGGCCGCGTCCCGGGCCGGTTGGGTGCACAGGGTCCACGGGCCATCGAGGATCCGGTTCGGCGCCGGCAGCGCGTCCGGCGCGTTCGGGATGCCGATCCGGGGGCCGCGCGGGATACCGACCAGCGAGTTGCGGGAGACCGAGACGGTCGGGGCGGCCGCCTCCAGGGCCAGCAGGGCGGAGGCGTAGTTGACCACCGGATGCAGCCGGCCGTCCCGGTACAGGTACCGGGTGCCGGTCTCCTTCTCCACCACGACCGCGGCGCCGTCCTTCCACCTCGTCGCGCCGCCGGGTCGCAGCAGCCCGTAGACACCGACCGCAGCCAGGCAGAGCACCGCCACCATCACGCTGGCGAAGCCGGCACCGCCGAGGCGGCGGAACGGCGCCGCCTCCGGGTCGGGTTCCCGCGCCACCAACGCGGAGGTCATCCGCTGGACGAAGAACTGGTACGACTGGACCTGGTCCCGCCGCGACGGCATGGCACCCTCCCCCTGGCGTACGCCGGCACGGCCACCACCGCCGGACCGCGGTGCCTACCATAGGCACGACGTCGGCTCAGCCGGTGCCCGCACCCGGGCCCGACCGTCGACGCCGACGCCGGCAGCCCGAGGAGCCCGAGGATGATCAGTCGCGACGACGCCCTGGCGATCGCCCGCCGGTGGGCCGACGCCGGCGGCGCCGGGTCGACGCCGGAGATCTTCCTGCACGAGTTCGACCTCGGCTACGTGGCCTGGCGAGCCGAACCGGCGCCCGCGGTCACCGACGGGCCCCCGGCGCCGCCGCCGGCCACGGGCTACCCGCGTGCAGTCATCGACCGGAAGACCGGCGAGGTGTCCCAGTGGCCGTCACTGCCCGAACAGATGATCGCTGAGCGGTACGCGCGACGGCGTGCTGCCGAGGGCCGGTTCCCGCCCGAGGCGCGCCACGTTCTGGAGTCGGCCGGTTGGTTCCCCGGCCGCGATGTCACCTCAGCGGTCGACCACTGGATGGTCCGTTTCGCCAAGGACCTGGCGGGCCTGGACTGTCCGCCGATGGCGCGGGCCGCGCTCAACGAGTTCGGTGGCCTGGTCCTGCCGCAGTTCGGCAACAGCGGCCGGCTCGGTGGCGGCTTCACCAGCTACATCCATCCGACCCGGGGCGGGGTACTGGCGGAGTCGGCACGAATCTTCGCCGAGGAGTACGGCAACCCGGTCTACCCGCTCGGCAACAACGAGGACGGCCCGTCCGAGCTGGTGATCGACGCGCAGGGGCGGGTCTTCATGCTGCACTGGGCCGACGACTTCTTCGTCGGGCCGGACCTCGACTCCGCCATCGTCAGCCTGATCCGGGGCGACGAGATGACCGATGCGAGCGACCTCGACTGGTGAACCCGCCGGTCAGCCGTTGATCGCCCGCATGAACGCGTACAGGCCCAGCACGCTGCAGGCCACCGGCACGACGGCGAGCTGGAGCAGGATGTCGCAGATGTCGCCCAGCCGGGCCAGCCGGGGGGACGGGGCACGCCGGCTGTAGGCGAGTCCGGCGCCGGCCGAGAGCCCGGCCGCGACCAGAGCCACCGGCAGTACGGCCAGCACCCGGGCGGCGGTCGACGCGTCGGCGGCACCCACCAGCGGCAGCAGGCCCAGTCCCACCAGACCGACGGCGAGCAGCGGCACCCGGTGCCGGACGGTCGACACCAGCCGGGCCCGCAACAGGTAGCCCAACGAGATCACCCCGGCCAGCAGCAGCGCGGAGCGGGTGCCGGTGGCGGTGAGCACGACCAGACACCCGACGGTGACCAGGAAGGCCCCGAAGATCATGCCGGTGAGCACCTCGTCGGCCCGGGCGGTGGCCTGGTAGATCACCTCGCGCTTCGGCTGCGGTTCGTCGCGCAGAAGATCCTCGGCGGTACGCGGCAGCGCCGGCATCGGCATCTTGCCGAACCGGACGGAGAGCACCGGCATCGCCGGCAGCAACAACGCCACCGCGCTGACCACGACGGCCGTGCCCTGGGCGGCGTCCATCGAACCGAGGGCGAGCAACCCGCCCACCATGCCCCAGAAGCCGACGAAGACGGCCGCCACGAAGACCCGGGTCGCGTCACCCACCCCGAGCAGTCCGAGCAGCCCGGAGAGGAGCAGGACCGCCGAGCCGAGCAGGATGTGCGGCGCGCCCAGCGCCCACACCGACTCGCCCGTGCCGATCACCAGCACGCCGCCGACGAAGGCGTACGGCAGGCCGGCCGCGGCGACGACCGCACCGGCGAGCGAGTCGGCCATCGCCCGGGACAGCACGATCCCGCAGAGCAGCAGCAGGGCGGCGACGCCGAGGGCGACCGCACCGCCCAGCCAGCCCGGCTCCGCGGAGGTCACGATCACGACCAGCCCGAGCAGCAGCAACACCCCGGCCACGATCAGGCCGGTCAACCGGGTCGCGAACGGGGTCCAGGCCACCCCGCGTCGGCGGGCGCCGTCGGCCACCGCCTCCATCAGGTCGTCGTAGGCCAGCTCGGGCCACTCCGTACGGCGTGGCACCAGGTGCAGGGTCTCGCCGTCGCGGACGTTGTGCGCGGCGAGCGTACGGGTCAGGTCGACGGTGCTGCCGTCGGTACGGCGCAGCATCCACCCGCCGTGCGTGGTGCCGTCCGACGGCTCCTCGTCGGCCTGGCGCAGCACGGCGGGCAGCAGCCCGACGAGCGGCAGATGCTCGGGTAGCGCGAGATCCAGCCGCCGGTTTGGGGCGACGATCACGATGCGCGCGAGTCCGGTTCCGGCCTGGGTGACCACTGACGACCCCTCGGTACGAGGAGCGGGCCGAGCGGCCCGCGGCTGTCCTGACGGGAGAAGGCTACCTACCATGTGCCGGTGACGCGGGTGCCGGTTCACCGCGGCGGCCGAGCGTGCGGGGGTGCCGGGCGTGCTTGCCACGCCCACGAGAGGCAACGGAGGTCTGTCACGTGAGCACGATGGTCGTCAAGCGACCCGCCCGACAGCCGGAGCCGGAGTATCCCTCCGGCGAGGTGCTGTTGGAGGCGCCGCCCGAGGTACCCGCGCCCAGCGGCAAGGGCTGGGGGCAGATGATGATGATGCTGCCGATGCTCGCCGGCTCCTTCGCGATGGCGCTGATGTTCGCCGGTCGGGGCGGTTCGACGCTCGGCTACGTCACCGGCGGCCTGTTCGGACTCTCCGCCATCGGCATGCTCGGGTCCCAGCTGACCAACAACTCGGGCGGCCCGAGCAAGCAGGAGATGTTGCAGCGGCGTCGGGAGTACATGACGCACCTGTCGCGGCAGCGCCGCCGGGTGCTCAAGACGGTCCGCAAGCAGCGCGAGGCCGCGTTCTACCGGCACCCGGATCCGGACGTCCTGTGGTCCCTGCCGCTCGGACCGCGACTGTGGGAGCGTCGTCGCGGTGACGTGGACTTCGCCACCGTGCGGATCGGACTCGGCCCACAGGAACTCGCCACTCCGCTGGTGCCGCCGCCCGCGACGACGCTGGAGAAGCTCGAACCGATGTGCGCACTGGCCCTGCGCCGGTTCCTCACCACCTACGGCGAGGTGCCGGACCTGCCGGTGACCATGGCGTTGAACGGGTTCGCCCGGGTGCACCTGCGCGGCGACCTCGACGCCGCCCGTGGCCTGGTCCGGGCCGTACTGGCCCAGGCCACCGCGTTCCACGCCCCCGACGACATGCTCGTCGCCGTCTGCGTCTCCGCGGATCGGCGGGCCGCCTGGGAGTGGACGAAGTGGCTGCCGCACGCGCTTCACCCGAGCCGTACCGATGCGCTCGGCCAGCTGCGACTGGTGGCGTCCTCGGTGACCGGGCTGGAGGCGATGCTCGACGACGTGCTGGCCAGCCGCCCGAGGTTCAACGCCAGCGGCGGCGCGACGCACGTCGGCGGCCCGCACGTGCTGGTGGTGATCGACGGCGGCGACATTGCCGGGTCGGACCACCTGATGACCGACGGTGGCGTGGAGGGCGTCACCCTGCTCGACCTGTCCACCCCGGCGCCCCGGCTGCTGGACCGGGCCCGGCTGGTGCTCGACGTGACGGCTGACCGGCAGCTGCACAGCATGACCGTGGACGGCCCGGCGGAGATCGGCCGCGCTGACGAGTGTCGGGTCGCCGAGATCGAGGCGTTGGCCATGCAGCTGGCCCCGTTGCGGCTGTCGGCCGCGTCCCGGGGCGGCGGTGGTGACAGCCCGTTCACCGCCGAGCTGGGCCTGGCCGAGCTGCTCGACATCGGTGACCCGTACGAGTTCGACGTCGACCGCGCCTGGCAGCCCCGGCCCAACCGGGACCGGCTGCGGGTGCCGATCGGGGTGGGCGCCGACGGTGCCCCGGTGGAGCTGGACCTGAAGGAGTCGGCGCAGGACGGCATGGGCCCGCACGGGCTGCTGATCGGGGCTACCGGGTCCGGCAAGTCCGAGCTGCTGCGCACCCTCGTGTTGGCGCTGGCCGCCACGCACTCGTCGGAGAGCCTCAACTTCGTGCTCGTCGACTTCAAGGGCGGCGCCACCTTCACCCGGTTGGACGGGTTGCCGCACACCAGCGCGGTGATCACCAACCTGGCCGACGAACTGCCGCTGGTGGACCGGATGACCGACGCCATCAACGGTGAGCTGGTCCGCCGCCAGGAGCTGCTGCGCTCGGCGGGCAACTACGCCTCGCAGCGCGACTACGAGAAGGCGCGCACCGCGGGTGCCCCGCTGTCACCGCTGCCGAGCCTGCTGATCATCTGTGACGAGTTCTCCGAGCTGCTCACCGCGAAGCCCGACTTCATCGACATGTTCGTGCAGATCGGCCGGGTGGGCCGGTCGCTCGGGGTGCACCTGCTGCTCGCCTCGCAGCGGTTGGAGGAGGGGCGACTGCGCGGGCTGGACACCCACCTGTCGTACCGGGTGGGTCTGCGGACCTTCTCGGCGATGGAGTCCCGGGTGGTGCTGGGCGCCACCGACGCGTACGAGCTGCCCCGGTCGCCCGGCCACGGTTACCTACGCTTCGGCACCGAACCGCTGGTGCGCTTCAAGGCCGCGTACGTCTCCGGCGCCTACCGGAGCAAGACCGCCGCGGCGGTGGCGGCGGGCGACGGGGAGGACCGGGTACGCGAGTACAGCACCACGTACGTGGCCCCGCCGGTGACCCGTACCCCGGCGCCGCAGGAGGTGCCGGAACCGACCGACGGGGTCGGCGAGAGCGTGCTCGACATCCTGGTGGGACGGCTCGTCGGCCGAGGTAAACCGGCACACCAGGTGTGGCTGCCACCGCTGGCCGAACCGCCGACGCTGGACCAGTTGCTGCCGCCGCTGACCGCCGACCCGACCCGTGGGGTGACCGTGGCACACGCCGGTCTGCTAGGCGAGTTGCAGGTGGCGGTCGGCATCGTCGACAAGCCCTTCGACCAGCGCCGCGACGTGCTCTGGTTCGACCTGGCCGGTGCGGCCGGGCACGGGGTGATCGTCGGCGGGCCGCAGAGCGGCAAGAGCACCCTGCTGCGGACCGTGGTCACCTCGCTGGCGCTGACCCACACCCCCCGCGAGGCCCAGGTGTACTGCCTCGACCTGGGCAGCAGCGCGCTGTCGTCGCTGCGCGACCTGCCGCACGTCGGTTCGGTGGCGACCCGGCTCGACGCCGGGCTGGTCCGGCGTACCGTCGCCGAACTGCAGCTGTTGATGGGCGAGCGGGAGCGCCGGTTCGCCGAGCGCGGTGTCGACTCGATGGCCGAGTACCGGCGGGCCCGCCGGCACGGCCAGCACGACGACGACCCGTTCGGGGACGTGTTCCTGGTCATCGACGGCTGGGCGACGTTGCGCGCCGAGTTCGAGGATCTCGAGCCGACCATCAACGACATCGCGAACCGCGGCCTCTCCTTCGGCATCCACCTGATCGTCACCGCCGGGCGGTGGATGGACCTGCGCCCGGCCATCCGCGACGTCTTCGGCACCCGGCTGGAACTGTGGCTGGCCGACGCGGGCGACTCCAACCTGGACCGCCGGGCGGCGATGAACGTGCCGGAGCGGTCACCCGGCCGCGGCATCACGCCAGACGGGCAGCAGTTCCTGGCGGCGCTGCCCCGCGCGGACGGCGCCCAGGAGGCGCAGACCCTGCCGGAGGGGGCCCGGAAGCTGGTCACCGACCTGGCCGCCGCCTGGCAGGGGCCGGGCGCGCCGCCGATCCGGCTGCTCCCACCGAGCGTGCCGTACGGCAGTCTGCCGAGCACCGGACGTCCCGGCGTCCCGATCGGCATCGCCGAGGTCGACCTGCAGCCGGTGCAGCTGGACTTCGCCGCCGACCCGCACTTCATCCTCTTCGGCGACGGCGAGACCGGTAAGAGCACCTTCCTGCGGGCGCTGGCGCAGACGATCGTCGACCGGCACGAGCTGACCGAGGCTCGGCTGGTCATCGTGGACTACCGGCGGAGCCTGCTCGGCGACATCGACACGCCGCACCTGATCGGGTACGGCTCGACGGCACAGGTCACCGAGAGCATCGTGGCCGAGGTGGCGGCGGTGATGCGGGACCGGCTGCCCCCGGCCGACATCAAGGCGGAACGGTTGCGCGCCCGCGACTGGTGGAAGGGCCCCGACCTGTACGTGCTGGTGGACGACTACGACCTGGTCGCCGGTGCGGGCAGCAATCCGCTGACTCCGCTGCTGGAGTTCCTGCCGCAGGCCCGGGACATCGGCCTGCACCTGGTCATCGCCCGCCGCACCGGCGGTGCGAGCCGGGCCCTCTACGAGCCGGTGCTCATGCGGCTGCGGGAGATCAGCACGCCGGGCATCGTGATGTCCGGCAACCGGGACGAGGGGGTACTGCTCGGCACCGTTCGGCCGGGGCCGCTGCCGCCGGGTCGGGGTTGGCTGGTGTCGCGGCGCGGCGGCACCCGTCTGGTGCAGTTGGTGAACCTTCCGCCCCGGTCGTGAGCAGCGTACGGGGTTGCCCGACCGGCCTACCGTCGGCCAGAGTGGACTCTCGATGGGTGGCGGTGCGCTCCGCGCTGCGTGGCGACGGGTGGTCGCGCCGGCACCGGTTGAGCGAACGGGGGAGTTGTCGTGGGTGGTGAGTGGCTCGTCGACGAGAACGTTGACGTCGACGTCGATCAGTTGCAGGACTTCGCGCAGGCCGTCCGGAAGGAGTTGGAAACCAACTTCCAGCCCAGCTACGAGAACGGTCTCCGGCCGATGCTGACCGTGCAGGCGCCGTTCGGTGAGGGTGACATGAAGGAGGCGGCCTTCTTCCGGGTCCGGCACGACGAGAGCCGGCTGGCCGTGTCCCACCTGATGGCCGACGTGATCAAGGGACTGACCGCGCTCAGCGTCGCGGCCACCTCCATCTCCGCCGAGTACCTGATGGGCGACGCCCTGGCCGAGGCCACCAACGACGACGTCTACAACGCCTTCCACGGGGTGGACGGCCAGGAGACGCTCAGCGGCCGGTGGCAGGAGGAGGGCGACCCGGCCGAGGAGGCGATCCCCGCGGAGATCAGGAATCTCGAGACCGCGAGCCCCTACCAGGGCATGGACTCCTGCCCGACGACGGACGCGCGGGAGCAGCAGCCCGACTGGGCCGACGGGGAGGTCGTCGGTGAGGGCGACGGTGCGTACGAGATCCAGGCGGAGCGGCACCAGATGCACGGCGACGAGTTCCGGCTGGGCCCGACGAGCACGCGATGACCGGCGTGGACGCGGCAGCTGAGGAGCGGGGATGACGGACGACTACTACGGCTGGAAGCCGATCAGCTATCCGATGTACGCCGGTGTCTCCGACGACTACGCGGCCGACCGGGCCGCGCAGGCGACGCCGTACCAGCCCACCGACTGGAACGGCGTCACCATCGAGACGATGTGGGAGTACGTCCGCAACGAGAGCGACTCGCGGACCACCGCGCTCGCCGACATGTGGCGTCGCGCCGCGGACCTGCTCCAGGCCACCCGGGACAATCTCAAGCGGCACGCCGACTCGCTGGACGCCCGGTGGAGTTCACCGGCGGCCCGGGTCTTCATGTCCCGGGTCGGCGCGACCCTGCACTCGCTCGACGAGTGGAAGGAGGTCGCCAACCGCAACGCCGCGGGCCTGGACCAGCTCGCCACCAAGATCTCGTCGGCCAAGCGGGACATGCGGGAACTCTGGCTGCAGTACAAGGCCGAGCAGGAGCACCAGCAGCAGATCTACGACGAGGACAAGGCCAAGTTCACCTGGGGTGACTTCCTCGGCGACCAGCACAAGTCCTACGAGGTCGTGCAGCGGGAGTTCCACCAGCGGGCCAAGAACATCGCCAAGCCGCTGGCCGACCTCTACATCGACGTCTACATCTCGAACATCTCCCGGGGTGGCAAGTTCAAGGGTCCGATCGAGGCGGCCGTCTACCAGGGTGGTGGTCCGGCCGGTCCCGGCCGGCCGGGCGCGCCCGGCCCTCGCCCCGGGGCACCGGGTCTGAACGGCGGTCGGCCCGGCGCACCCAACCGGCCGAACCCGGCGGACCAGCCGAACCGACCGGACCTCGGCGACCGGCCCGGCGCACCAACCCCGCCGCCACCGGGCCTGCCGGACGGTGTCGGCCTCGCCGGTGGCGCCGCGCCGACCGCACCGCCCGGTCCGGCACCGGCACCGCCGCCGGTCACCACCGCACCGAACGCGCCGGTGACGCCCGGCCCGGCCGTGCCGCCGGTGACGGGACCGGGAATCCGTCCGGGTGCCGGACCGGCCACGCCGAACTCGGGTGCCCGGCCGAACGCGCCCCGGGCGACCCTGCCCGGTGCCGGTTCCGCCCCGCCACCGGCGAGCCGTGGCCCGGCGCCGAACCGGCCGACCCTGCCCGGCGCCGGGGCACCGGGCAACGGGTCCGGAGCGCCGGGTGGCGGCCGACGCGGTACCGCACCGAACCGGCCGACGCTGCCCGGCAACACGGGTGCGCCGGGTCGGCCGGGCCTCGGCGCCCGACCGGGGTCCACCGCCACGCCGCCACCGTCGAGCCCCCGGCTGCCCGGTTCCACCGCCCGCCCCGGCCAACGGGGCGCCCCTGCGGGACGCCCCGCCGCACCGCCGCCGAGCCTCGGCGGTCAGCGTGGCACCGCTGCGGGTACGCCAGCGGCCGGGCGCCCCGGCCAGCCGCCCCGCCAGGGCACCACCCCACCGGGCGCGCGCGGCGCGGGGCCGGGTGCCCCCACCGGGAGCGGCCGGGGCGGCCTGAGCGGCCGTACCGGCACCGGACGACCGGCACCGACCACCGGGCCGGGACCGTCGCTCGCCGGCCGCCGCGGCGGGCCGGGCCCACGCACGGGCGCCCAGCGGGATCCGGAGCAGGAGACCTGGGAGTACGGCGACGGCGACGACGAACTGTGGGCCACCGAGTCGTCCGGCACCGGCGCCGTGGAGGCACCGGCGGAACACCGCCCCCGCGAGCAGGGCAGGGCCCTCGGGCAGGGCTGACCCCCGGCGGGCCGGTCACCCCACCGGGGGTGGCCGGCTCGTACCATGCGGTGACCGTCCATGCCGGCCGTCCCGCGACGAAGCACAGAGGAAGGTAGTCGGACTTGCGTGTCCTCACCGGATCAGCGGCCGCCGTGTCGTTCAGCACCCTGAGCGTGCTGCTGTCCCTGGCCCTGCCCGCAGCACCCGCCCTGGCGGACTCCACCAGGGACGACTCGTGGCACGTCAAGGCGCTGGAACTCGCCGAGATGCACAAGATCAGCCAGGGCGAGGGCGTCGTGGTGGCGGTGGTCGACACCGGGGTGGACGCGACTCACCCCGATCTGAAGAACAATGTCCTGCCCGGCGCCGACCTCTACGACGACGACACCAAGGGGCGCGTCGACCGGGAGGGACACGGCACCGCCATGGCCTCGCTGATCGCCGGCCACGGCCACGGCTCGGGCAACCGCGACGGCGTGCTCGGCGTGGCCCCCAAGGCCAAGATCCTGCCGGTGACGGTGAAGGGGGCGCGCAGCCCGCTGATCCAGCCGACCGCGGTGGCCGCCGGGATCAACTGGGCGGTCGACCAGGGCGCGGACATCATCAACGTCTCGCTGGGCAGCAGCTTCAACGAGGAACTGAACCGTGCTGTCGACCGGGCGTACCGGCGCAATGTGGTCGTGGTCGCCGCCGTCGGCAACCGCAAAGACATGATCATCAGCAATCCGGCCCGCCGCAACACCGCGATCGCGGTCAACGGCACCGATCGCAAGGGCGTCATCAGCAAGGAGGCCGCCCTGCCGGCCGAGGAGGTCGACATCGCGGCGCCGGGCGAGGACATCGTCCACGCGGCGCCCGGCGGTAGGTACCGCACCTCCTACGGCAGCAGCAACAGCACCGCGATCGTCTCCGGCGCACTGGCCCTGATCAAGGCGAAGTACCCGGACCTGACCTCGTACGAGATGTTCCAGCGACTGCTGGAGACCACCCGGGACGAGGGCGACCCCGGCCGTGACGTGGACTACGGGTGGGGGGTGCTCGACCTGCGGGCGGCGCTGACCGGCGAGCCGGACGGCCGGGCCAGCGGCGCCACGCGCAGCGCACCGCCACGGGCCCCACTCGAACCGTGGCAGGCCAATCCGCGCGAGCGCGAGGACGGCATCGTGATCTTCGCGTGGTCCGTGATCATCGCGGTGCTCGTGCTGATCGTCGGCGGGATCGCCGGCATCGTGATGCTGCGCCGCGATCGGGCGCGGCGGCGCGCCGCCGCCGAACTGGCCGGCGAGGATCCCCCGGAGGCCGCCCCGTCGCCCGGCGTACCGCCGCAGGGCGGCGCACCCGCGGAGGTCCCGGGTCAGCCGGTGGCGACGACCGACGACGAGGCCTGGCGTCGGCCGTCCGGCTGACCGAACCGACCCACGGAGGGCAGCATGCACAGCACCCCGACCGACGCGCCGGCCGTCGAGCCGACCCCGCGGGCCCGCCGCCCGATCGCCGTCACCCTGGCCGCCCTGCTGATGGTGCCGGCGATCGTCACCTGGCTGATCGCCGGGATCGCGTTCTTCGTGGCGATGCTCCGGGCCGAGGGCGACGGGATCGGTCGGATCCTGGTGGTCGGTATCGGCGCGGCCGTACTCGCGCTCGCCCTGCTGATGGTGTTCCTGGCGTCGATGGGAATCCTGATGGCCTGGACGGGGGACAGCGCCGAAGGGCTGACCGTACCGGCCGGCTTCACCTTCGGCCTCTTCGTCGTCGTCATCGTCGTCCTGCTCGTTCAGGGCAAGCTCAGCTACCAGCCGACGATGGTCACGCCACTGGTCGTGGGCGGGCTCGCCGGTGTCTCGATCGCTCTGATCAAGAGCCCGCCGGCCCGGGCCTGGTTCGCCGGCCGCCGCAGCTGAGCGGCACCCGTCAGGCGGGTGCCCAGCTGTGGGCGGTCGCGTCGAAGCGGGCCAGGAGCTCGTCGCGGCCGTCCCGGTGCAGGCAGTGCAGTTCCGTGCCGTCCGGTACGACCAGCGACTCCATCCGCGGCCGACCCTGCCCCCACTCCGCCGGGGTGGCCTCGCCGGGTGGCCAGCGCAGCACCGCCACCCACTCGTCGGACTCCTCGAACGGTGAGCCCTCACCGAGCAGGCCGAGCCGGCGGTAGAGCCGGATCGGGGTGTCCCGCTGCGGCCCGTGCCAGGCGTGGACCAGGCCGGCGGCCCGGTCGTAGCCGTCGTCCAGGTAGGACGCCAGGTAGCGGTGCGGGATGACCAGTTGCAGGCGCAGCGGCACGTCGGGGTCGGGGCCCGGGTCGTCGGCCTCGGCGTCGGGTACCGGCCGCGACACCGGTACGCCGACCGTGGCCGGGTCGGCGTACCCGGCCGTCGCCCGTCGACGCCGTTCCTGCTCGGTGGCGTCGCCGAGCACGTCCCGCAGCTCGCCTAGCCAGTCGCGCAGGGCCAGCACCGCCTCGCCGGGCAACGCCGCGGCGAGTGGCGTCTCCGGGTTCACCAGCAGTTGCCAGGACGGGTCCGGCCAGTGCTCGGTGAGCTGGAGGGAACTCACCAGCACCGAGTCGTGCTCGCCGAGCGCCTGTCGCAGTCGGGTCTCGGAGGTGAAGACGGGCAGGCTCACCCGGCCCTGCTCGTCCGGGAGGCCCCACCAGGGGAACTCCGGGTCGGACAGGTCCCGGGTGGCCGGGCCGTCCGGGCGCAGCGGCAGCACCAGCTCGGCCCGCAGCAGCGCGGACACCAGGGCGTCCGGATCCTGCCGCCGGACCGCCTCGCGCAACGGCAGCTCCGCCCGTACGGCCGGGTCGGCGAGGGTACGAAGCTCGTCGGCGGTGAGTCGGACGCCGATCGGCAGCCCGGCGTCGACCGCCAGCATCCAGCGGTCGTCGGGCCAGTCGACAGCGAGGTCGGCCAGGGCGGCCACCCGGTATTGGACGGACTGGCCGGGCAGTCCGGCGCCGATCGCCGTCGGCGAAGTATAGGCGAGCACGTGGGTCACTCCGTCGTGCCGCCCGGTCGGCCACCCGGCCGGATCGCCCGCCACCGAACCGGGTGCGACGGGCAACAGCAGCGGGCCGGCGGCAAGCTCGGCCAGGAACGCAGCCCGGTCCTCGGCCTCGGCGGCGGCCACCAACGCCCGCTCGGTGACGGTGCTCGGCTGCCAGTCGGTCACCAGGTGCCGTCCCCGCGTACCCGCCGAGGTTGCCGGCCGAGCACCAGTGCGGTGAGCGCCTCGTCGACGTTCGCACCGAGGAACCAGTCGCCGGTGTGGTCCAGTACGAACACCTGGCCCCGCTCGTCGACGGCGAGGATGCCGGTTCCGTCGCCCTCCTCACCGAGCGGGCTGAGCGGTGCGCCGATGAGCGCGGCCAACTCCGCCAGCGTGGCCACCGAGTGCCGGACCTGGAACGGGTCGAGGTGGACCTCACTGGGCGCGATCTGCTCACCCTCGCCCGGCGGCCGTAGCCGCAATCCACCGAACTCGGCGTACGCCTCGACGGCGGCGGCCGTCATGACGTGCTGGCGGCCGTCGGGTGTGGCGTCGGCGGCGATCCGCAGCGCCCACTCCCGCGCCCGGCCCTCGTCGCGCCGCTCGGCCGACCAGCCGGCGGCGGCGAGGATCGCGGCCACCAGGGGTGGAAACCGCTCGCTCATGCCAATGCCTCCACGCCGAACCAGTCCAACAGAGCCGCACACGATCGGCAGGGCGGCTGGACCTCACCGTGACGCGGGTCGCCCTCCTCCCGGACCCGGGTGACCCGGACCTTCCCGCCCCAGAGCAGCGAGCGGGCCCGTGCGGGTTCGAGCGGTGGGCCGTCGGCCTCGGCGACGTACAGGCGGTCGGAGATGAGCACCGGCTCGGCGCACCAGCCGATGAACCGCTCCCGTTGACCGACCGGCAGCCCGTGCAGGAAGCGCCGGACCACCGGATGCAGGTCCGGTGCCACGTCGCCGCGTACCGAGGTGTGGGTGTGGACGGTGCCGTCGAGCAGCAGCGCACCCGCCGCCAGCGGCAGCATCCGCAGCTGGGTCATCCGCCCTCCCGAGCCTCGGCGCCGTTGCGGCGCAACGGGGGTGACCGCGCGGAGCGGTCATCGCCACATCGGTGAAACGGTGCCGATCCTACGCGTCGGGCATGCCGTGACCCCGGTTGCCGTTGCCGAGGGCGGGCCGCAACGGGCTCACATCCGGTCGACCGCCTGGGATATCGTCGGCCCAACCCTCATCGCCGCACGAAGCCCGGAGCCATGACGCGCACCCTTCTCGTCTCCCCGGACCAGCCCGGCGCCTACCCGTCCATCGGGGAGGCCCTCGCGGCGGCCAGTGACGACGCTGTCGTCTCGGTGAGCCCCGGCACCTACTACGAGGCGCTGTTCGTCAACGACCGCGCCGTCACCGTCGTCGCCGCGCAGGGCGCCGGCTCGGTCACCATCGACGCCTCCTCCGGGACGTACCCGACGGTCTCCTGCAACTCGGGCCGGGTGGAGCTACGCGACCTGGTGCTCAGGTCGGGCGACGCGCCGGTCGTGGTGGCCGACCGGGCGACGCTGACGATGACCGGTTGCGAGCTGAGCGCCGGCTTCGGCGCGGCGATCCAGATCGCCGGTCGTTCGGAGTTCACGCTGACCCGCTGTCGGGTCACCGGCGGGCGGTACGGCCTGGTGGTGGAGGATTCCGACGGCACCGTCGAGGGCTGCGAGTTCACCGACCTCAGCGAGGACGGCATCATCGTCCGGATCGGCGCCTCCCCGACGATCCGCACCAGCACGGTGAGCCGGTGCGGCAACCGCGGCATCTACGTCTACCAGTACGGCCGACCCACGATCGAGGCCTGCGACATCTCGCAGACCGGGCAGGCCGGGGTGGCCGTGGTGCACCAGAGCGCCCCGGTACTGCGTCGCTGCCGCATCCGGGACACGCGGGGTCCGGCGGTCTCCTTCGCCCGTGGCTGCCACGGCAGCGTCGAGGAGTGCACCACCGAGAACACCGCCCAGCCGGCGATCGAGGTGGCCGAGGGCGCCACGCCGTCCATCGTGGCGGGTGCGGCGAGCCGGAGGGCCACGTACGGCGCCGACGCGGCCCGCTCTGGCGGTCAGCAGGACACCGCCCGGGTGGAGAAGCTGCTCACCGACCTGTCGGCGATGGTCGGCCTGGAGTCGGTGAAGGAGGAGGTCCGCGCGCTCATCGACGAGATCCAGGTGAACGAGTGGCGGCGCAGCGCCGGGCTGCCGGTCGGCGCGGTCAGCCACCACCTGATCTTCGCGGGTGCGCCCGGTACCGGTAAGACCACGGTGGCCCGCATCTACGGAGATCTACTGGCGGCGCTGGGCGCGCTACCCGGTGGCGAGTTCCGTGAGGTGTCCCGGCGTGACCTGGTCGGCCAGTACATCGGCCACACCGCCGAGAAGACCGCCGCGGCGTTCGAGCGGGCGCGCGGTGGCGTGCTCTTCATCGACGAGGCGTACACCCTCTCCCGGTCCTCGGGCAGCGGCGGTGACTTCGGGCAGGAGGCCATCGACACGCTGGTCAAGCTGATGGAGGATCACCGCGACGAGATCGCCGTGATCGCCGCCGGCTACACCGGCGAGATGCTGCAGTTCCTCGCCGCCAACCCCGGTCTCGCCTCCCGGTTCGCCAAGACCATCGAGTTCGGCAACTACTCACCGGAGCAGTTGGTCGTCATCGTGCAGCGGATGGCCGGTGGCGACGAGTACCTGCTGGCCGACGGCGTACCGGAGCTGCTCCAGGCACACTTCGGCAGCATCGAGCGGGACCAGAACTTCGGTAACGCCCGGGAGGCGCGCAAGCTGTTCGAGGGCGTACGCAAGGCGCAGGCGCAGCGGTTGCGCCAGTCCGGCCAGCGGCCGAGCCTCGACGAGCTGCGTACGGTGACCGCCGTCGACGTCCGTGTCGCGATCGGACGCTGACGTGCGGGGCCGGTCAGGGAGGGACGCGCGGTGACGCAGCCGGGTGCGGCACGGCCGGGGGAGCCGGGTTGGCAGCACCACCCGGGCGCCGTGGCACCACAGCAGCGAACGGCACCACCACCGCAGCTCGGCGTTCCCGCACCGCAGCCGGGCGTGGCCCAGCAGGGAATACCGGCGCCGACGGTCAGCGGGGTCGGGCCGGGGCACAGCTGGGCGGCTCAGCGCGGGCAGGGCCGGGCCGCGGTCGGCACCGCGTACGCCGCCCAGGCCGCCGCACAGCCCGCGGCGCCGGCCGCCGGTACGGCGGGTGTCGCGGTGGCCGCGCCGCCGAACCCGGTCCCCGCCGCGGCCGAGCCGGCGGCGGAAACGGCCGTGCCGGCCCCGGTGGTACGCCCACACCGGCGGCAGCCCCGGGTGGGTGGCATCCACGTCGCCCAGCTCGTGGCCTGGCAGGCCGGAGCGGCGGCGGTACTGGCCGCCACGGGACGCAGCGCGGCGCTGGGTGGCGCCGTGACCGTCGCCGTGCTGCTGGTGCTCTCCCCGACCATGCTGCGGTATCGCGGCCGCTGGCTCCACCAGTGGTTGGCGCTCTGGTGGGGTTTCCGGAGTCGCCGCCGGCAGTTGGCCGGCACCGGGCCGGATGCCGCGTGGCACCTGCTGACCCATCTCGACGGCAGCGTGGAGTTGGACCAGGTCGAGATCGACGACCAGCCGGCGGTGTTGTTGACCCACCGGGGCGGGCTGACCGCCGTGCTGGAGGTGGACCCGACCGAGGGGGCGCTGCTGGTGGGCGCGCCGCAGGGCCTGCCGTCGCCGGTGGCGCTGCTGCCGGCGGCCGACCCGGCGGTACCACCGGTGACGGTGCAGATGTTGATCCAGGTCACCCCGGCGCCGCGGGTCCGGGTGGCGGCGGTGGACCGGGCGTACCGCGAGTTGACCAACGGCGAGGTGCCCGCCAGCCGTCAGGCGTGGGTGGTGCTGCAGGCGCCGCGTACCCCCGACTTCCACGCCGACCGTGAGCTGCGGCCGGCGCTGACCGCGGCGATCCGGCGGACCCGGCGTCAACTTCGCCAGGAGCGGGTGGCGGCCCGCCTGCTCAACCGCGACGAGGTGCTCGCCGCCGTGGCCCAGCTGACCCATCTCACCGACGCGCCGTCCGGTGCGGATCGGCCGCTGGCCCGGGAGAGCTGGCGCCTCTGGTCCGCGCAGGGTGTTCCGCAGAGCTGCCACCGGCTGCTGGACTGGCCGGACCGGGCGTGGGAGGTGGACCCGCTGTTGCGCGGGCTGCCCGCGGCGGCCGGCGTGGTGTCGATCGCGGTGGCCCGGGAGTCCGGTCGCCCGGGCGAGGACGCCGTGGTCGAGGTGGCCTTCCGGCTGATCGGTACGGATGCCGCCGCGCTGGCGACCGCCGACGGCGCACTGCACGGGGCGATCCACGGCCACGGCGGGCGGCTGCAACGACTCGACGGCGAGCACGCGCCCGGCGTGGCCGCCACCCTGCCGCTTGGAGGCTTCCTCCGGTGAACAGCGCCGCCTTCCCCGCCAGCCGGATCGGGGTGCACACCACCGACGGCGCCACCGTCGCCGGGCTGCGTCTGGTCGCCGGTGGCGGTGGGCTGGTGGTCGGCCGGAACCGGCAGCAGGAACCGGTCGGCCTACGGGTGTTCCGGGCCGAACCGACCCGGCTGATGTTGACCGGCGGGGTACGCGCGGCGGAGCTGCTCGCCTTCCGGGCCCTGGCGCTGGGCGCCCGGTTGTTCATCCAGACCGCAAGGGAGCAGGAGTGGGACGCCTTCCTGCGCCGCTGCGTCATCGGTCGGGAGATCGCCTCGTTCCTGCCGCCGGGGGTGCCTCCGCCGCTGCCGGCGACGCCGACCGAGCCGCAGCTCGTCGTGATCGACACCGGCCCGGTGACCGGGCCGGACACCAACCTCAGCGCGCCGTGGCGGGCCACCCTCGTCGTCCGCGACGACCTGGCCGGTTGGGACGTCGAGGTGTTGGTGCGCAGCGACATCGTGGTGCTGCAACGGCTCACCGAGCCGGAGGCCACCACGGCGGCCAACGCCCTCGGATTGGTGAGCGTGCGGAGCTGGTTCACCCAACTGCATCCGGAGATGGTCGGCCTGATCACCAAGGGCAAGGTGCAGTGGGTGCTGCTCAGTATGACCGGTACGGAACGTCAACTGATCGGGCCGGTCGCCCGGGGCTGACCTGCCGCCCGGCATGATCGCGCAGGCCAGTGCCGTGAGGAGAACCACCGGTGATTCCCGAATAAGTACATCTGGTGGCTCCCGCGCGGACACCCCCGCCCCTTATCCTCCGACGGTCTATCACCCTCGGAGGCCCCGCGGAGGCCCAGCAGATGCAGCTAAGAAGAAGTAGGCGACTACTTACAATCCCGGGCGTATTGGTCACCGCCACTGCGCTCACTCTGGCCAGTGGCACCACCGCTCTCGCCGCACCGGCGGCAACCACGCCGTTCATCAGTGAGATCCACTACGACAACGCCGGTACCGACGTCGGCGAGGCGATCGAGATCGAGGCGCCGATCGGGTTCGACCTGACCGGCTGGCAGATCGTCCTCTACAACGGCGGAAACGGTGCGGCGTACAACACCCGGACGCTGACCGGCACGGTGCCGGACGCCGGTGTCGTCGTCGCCGAGTACCCGGTCAACGGCATCCAGAACGGTGACCCCGACGGGGTCGCCCTGGTCTCGCCGACCAGTTCGGTGACGGAGTTCATCACCTACGGGGGGACCTTCACCGCGATCGGCGGCCCGGCCAACGGGCTGACCGGCACCGACATCGGAGTGAAGGAGTCCAGCAGCACCCCGATCGGATACTCGCTGCAGAAGATCGACGGCGCCTGGAAGGCGCCCGCGCCGCACACCTTCGGCGTCCGCAACACCGCCGCCGACCCCGACCCGGATCCGGACCCGACCATCGGCTGCGACGTCGTGGTCGACCACAGCATCGCCCAGGTCCAGGGCACCGGTAACGCCACCCCGGTGGCGGGCACCCGGGTGACCGTCGAAGGCATCGTCACCGCCGACCACCGCACCGGTGGCTACAACGGCGTGTACGTGCAGACGGCGGGCAGCGGCGGGGAGCGTACGGTCGCCGCCGGCACCGCCTCCGACGGCATCTTCGTCTACCTGACCACGAACCCCGCCAACCACCCGGCGGTGGCGATCGGCGACCGGGTCCGGGTCAGCGGCACCGCGAGCGAGTTCAACGGGCTGACCCAGCTCACCATCGCCGGCAGAGCCGACGTGCAGGTGTGCGAGCAGGGCGCGCCGCTGCCCGCCCCGGTTCCGGTGGCGTTCCCGCTCGACGACGACGCCCGCGAGTCGGTCGAGTCGATGCTGGTGGCCCCGGTCGGCGAGTACACCGTCTCCGAGGTGTACAACACCAACCGGTACGGCGAGGTGGTACTCGCCGCCGGTGACCGGCCGGCGCTGACCCCGACCGACCTGGCCCGGCCCGGCTCGGACGCGGCCCGTCAGGTCGCCGCCGAGAACAAGGCCCGCCGGGTTCTGCTCGACGACGGCAAGACCACCAACCTGGCCACCGCCGGGCTGCTGCCGCCGTACGTGTCCAAGGACAGCCCCCTTCGGGTCGGCGACTCGGTCGAGACGTTCGGTGCCTCGGTGCTGTCGTACGGCTTCAACGAGTGGCGCCTGCAGCCCACCCGTCCGGTCGACGCCGACACCCCGCCGGTCGGGCGGACCACCTTCAAGGCCACCAACCCGCGTACCGCCGCACCGGTGAACGTCGGTGGCGACCTGCGGGTGGCCAGCTTCAACGTGCTGAACTACTTCGTCCACTTCGGTGGCGAGGCCCGGGGCGCGGCCGACGAGGCGGCGCTGGCCAAGCAGGAGGCGAAGATCGTCTCGGCGATCAGCGCGCTCGGTGCCGACGTGGTCGCGCTTCAGGAGATCGAGAACTCGGTCCGGTTCAACGCGCAGGACCCGCACCAGGCACTCAAGCGCCTGGTCGCGGCCCTGAACGCCGTCGACGGCGCGGGCACCTGGGACTACGTCCGCAACCCCGCCGAGCTGCCCGCGGCGGCCCAGCAGGACGTCATCACCGGGGCGATCATCTTCAAGCCGGCGAAGGCGCAGCCGAAGGGCCCGTCGCGGTCGGTGAACGACGAGACCGTCTGGTTCAACGCCCGCGAGCCGATCGCGCAGACCTTCACCGCCGGCTCGGTCGACTTCGTGGTGGTGACCAACCACTTCAAGTCCAAGAGCGGCGCCGGCACCGGCGACAACGCCGACACCGGTGACGGTCAGGGTGGCTGGAACGGTGACCGGGTCCGTCAGGCCACCGCGCTGGCCGCGTTCGTGGACCAGGTCAAGGCCGACAGCGGCACCGAGAACGTACTGCTGCTGGGGGACTTCAACTCGTACACCCACGAGGACCCGATGCAGGTCCTCTACGGCAAGCAGTACCGCAACCTCAACGACACCGGTAGGACGAGCTACGTCTTCGGTGGCGAGTCCGGCTCGCTCGACCACGCCCTGGCCTCGCCGTCGCTGGTGGAGCGGGTCACCGGCGTCGACGTGTGGCAGATCAACGCGGTCGAGTCGTACGCCTTCCAGTACGACGGACTGGCCGACTTCTACGCGCCGGACCCGTACCGGGCCAGCGACCACAACCCGCTGGTCGTGGGCATCGACACCGGCACGGGCAGCGGCCCGGTCGACCTTCAGCTGCTGAGCATCAACGACTTCCACGGCCGGCTGGAGTCCCCGGCCACCGTGGGCGGTCAGCCGGTCGGCGGTGCCGCCCAGCTCGCCGGTCTGGTGAACCAGCTGCGGGCGCAGAACCCGAACACCGCGTTCGTGTCCGCCGGTGACAACATCGGCGCGTCGACGTTCATCTCGGCGATCGACGACGACAACCCGACGATCGACGCGCTGAACCAGATGGGCCTGCTCACCTCGGCGGTCGGCAACCACGAGTTCGACAAGGGCATGACGGACCTGACCGACCGGGTGGTCCCCCGGGCGGACTTCCCGCTGCTGGGCGCCAACGTGTACCGGGGTGACCAGCGGGCGCTGCCGGCGTACTCGGTGCACGACGTGGGTGGCGTCCGGGTCGGCTTCATCGGTGTGGTCACCGAGCAGACCGGTTCGCTGGTCAGCCCGGACGGCATCGCCGGCCTCACCTTCCGGGAGCCGGTCGCCGAGGCCAACGCGGTCGCCCGGCAGCTCAAGGACGGCGACCCCGCCAACGGCGAGGCCGACGTGGTGGTGCTGCTCACCCACGAGGGTGCCGCGACGGAGAACATCGACACCGCGGAGAAGCTGGCGAACGACCCGGTCTTCGGCAAGTTCACCCGGGCCGACGCCACCATCGACGCGATCTTCAGCGGTCACACCCACCAGCCGTACGCCTTCGAGGTGCCGGTACCGGGTACCGACAAGCTGCGTCCGGTGGTTCAGGCCGAGGACTACGGCAAGCGGCTGGGCAAGGTCACGCTGACCTTCGACCGGGAGTCGGGCGCGGTCACCGCGGCCGACGCCGCGCTGGTCGACGTGGTCGGCGCGCCGCAGGATCCCGCGGTGGCCGAGATCGTGGCCGCCGCCAAGGTCCGGGCCGAGGAGCTGGGCAAGCGGAAGCTCGGTGCGATCACCGCCGACATCCGGCGGGCCTACACCGACGGCAACGAGGATCGGGGCAAGGAGTCGGCGCTGGGCAACTTCATCGCCGACGTGCAGCTGGCCGGCACCGCCGACGCCGGCCGGGGTGGGGCGCAGATCGCCTTCATGAACCCGGGTGGCCTGCGCGCCGACCTGCTGTACCGGACCGACGGCACGGTGACCTACGCCGACGCCTTCGCCGTCCAGCCGTTCTCCAACGACATGGTCACCAAGAGCTACACCGGCGCCGAGATCAAGCAGGTGCTGGAGCAGCAGTGGCAGCCGGCGGGCGCGTCCCGTCCGGTGCTGTGGCTCGGTGTGTCGAAGGGCTTCAGCTACACGTACGACCCGAGCGCCGCGCAGGGCTCGCGGATCACCTCGATGAAGCTGAACGGCACGCCGATCGCCCCGGCGGCCACCTACCGGGTGACGGTGAACTCGTTCCTCGCCGCCGGTGGGGACAACTTCACCACCCTCGGTGGCGGCACCAACCCGGCGACCACCGGCGACAACGACCTCACCATGCTGGTGAACTACCTCGCCGCCAACTCGCCGGTCACCGCCGACACCACGCCCCGCTCGACCATCGGGCAGGGCGGTCCGGAGTGCACCACGACGATCACCGGCCGGTACAGCAAGCCGCTGCTCGTCACCGCCGGCCTGACCTGCCTGGAGAACGCCGTCGTCGCCGGCCCGGTGCAGGTCAACGAGGGCGCCTCGCTGCTGGTCAACGGTGGTTCGATCAGTGGCCCGGTGTACGCCTTCCGGCCGGTGCTCTTCGAGATCTCCGGCACTACGATCTCCGGCCCGGTCACCGTGACCGGTGCCACCGGTGCCCTGGAGATCAGCAAGGGCAAGGTGAGCGGGCCGTTGTCGATCACCTCCAGCATCGGCGGGGTGCGGATCGACACGGTCACCATCAGCGGTCCGGTGACCGTGACCGGCAACTCCGGCAGTCAGCCGGTGGTCGTCGCCGCGAACGCCATCAGCGGGCCGTTGTCCTGCTCCGGCAACACTCCGGCGCCGACCAACGAGAACCGGGCGAACACCGTCCGGGGCCCGGCGTCGGGCCAGTGCGCGCGCCTGTGACGGGCGACTGACCCCGACGAGGGGCCCTGCCTACCGGATCCGGTAGGCAGGGCCCCTTCGCACAGGTGTCCCGCCGCGACCGCGGCAGCTCCCGCGACCCGCTCAGCCGGCGGGCGGCGCCTCGGGGCTGATCGGCAGCAGCACCCGGAACACCGTCTCACCGGGCCGGCTCGTCACCCGGACGTCACCGTGGTGCTTGTTGACCACGATCCGGTAGGAGATGTCCAGGCCGAGGCCGGTCCCCTCGCCCACCGGCTTGGTGGTGAAGAAGGGCTCGAAGATCCGCGGCCGGATCTCGTCCGGGATGCCGGGCCCGGTGTCGTCGATCTCGACGAACAGCCGATCCTCGAGGCGGCCGGTGCGGACGGTCAACACGCCCCCCTCGCCGCCCATCGCACCGAGCGCGTTGTCGATCAGGTTGCTCCACACCTGGTTCAGCTCGGCGGCGTACGCCGGGATCGCCGGCAGGCTGCGGTCGTACTCCCTGACCACCTGGACCCCGGCGGCCTTCGCCCGCAGCATCACCAGCGTGGCGTCGAGCAGTTCGTGCACGTCCACCACCTGGTAGGGCGCCCGGTCCAGTTGGGAGTACTGCCGGGCCGCGCCGACCAGGGTGGAGATCCGGGTGGCGGCGTCGGCGATCTCGCGCATCAGCAGCTCGGTCTCGACCGTGTAGGTCAGCCACCGCACCGCCGGCTCCAGCTCCGCCGGCTCCAGCTCCGCCTGGACCCGCTCCAACCAGTCGACGTCCAAACCGCCGCTGACCAGCGTCTCCGCCAGCTGCCACCCGGCGGTCATGCCCTGGTCGTCCAGCCAGTCGGTCAGTTCGTCCTCGGCGTCGCTGGCGGCGATCGGGGAGAGCACCGGCGCCTTGGCCACCCGATCGACCGCCTCCTCCTGCAGTCCCACCAGGGACTGCAACCGGCTGCCGTCGATCCGGCCATCCGCGATCATGGCGAGCTTGTGCCGCATCCCGGCGATCCGTTCGCGCAGGCTGGAGCTGGCCCGTACCACCGCGCTCGCCGGGTTGTTCAGCTCGTGGGTCAGACCCGCCGACAGCGAGCCCAGGGCCAGCAGGCGTTCCCGTTCACCGATCACGGTCTGGGTGTCGCGCATGCCGATGAACATGCCTTCGAGCAGGTGCATCGCCATCGGGAACCAGGAGCGTACGGCGTGCGCGAACTGCTCCGCGGGCAGCACGAAGAACTCGGCGTCGGTCAGCGCCCACATGCTGTTGCGGTACTGCCGGCCGTCGCCGATGTACGCCTGGGTGGCACCGCCGTAGACGCCGCGCTGCGCGGTACGGCTGATCTCCACCTGGTCGCCGTGGACCGTGCGGCACAGCCGTACCGTGCCGTCGAGCAGCACGAAGAAACACTCCGCCGGATCGCCCTCGCCGTAGACCAGGTCACCGGCCGTCCGCTGCTCGACCCGCCCCTGCTCGGCCAGCCAGGCGACCTGCTCGTCGTCGAGGGACTCGAACAGGAAGAGCGTGCGGATCTCCGCCGGGGCCAGTCGCCGGGGTGTGGCGGCCCCGCCGGTGCTCACTGTGTCTCCAGGTAACGGTGCACCAGGGTGACGGCCATCGCGCCCTCGCCGACCGCGGAGGCGACCCGCTTCACCGAATCGGCGCGTACGTCCCCGGCGGCGAACACCCCCGGCACGCTCGACTCGAGGTGGTACGGGTCGCGGGGCAGCGACCAGCCCGGTGGCCGGCGTCCGCCGGTGACCAGATCCGGGCCGGTGAGCACGAAGCCGCGTTCGTCCCGGACCACGGTGCCGTCCAACCATCCGGTCCGCGGCTCGGCCCCGATGAACACGAACAGCCAGGAGCTGTCCACCTCCCGCTGCTCGCCGGTGCGGGTGTCCCGCAGCGTCAACTGCTGCAGGTGCTCACCGCCGGTGGCGCCGACCACCTCGGTGTGCGGGTGCACGCTCACCTGCTCGATGCGCCCGAGCTGCTCGATGAGGTACTGGGACATCGACGCGGTGAGGTCCGCACCCCGGATCAGCACGTGCACCCGTTGCGCGTAGCGGGAGAAGTGGACCGCCGCCTGGCCGGCGGAGTTCGCCCCGCCCACGATGTAGACCTCCGCGCCGACGCAGCTCGGCGCCTCGCTGGCGGCCGAGCCGTAGAAGACCCCCCGGCCGGTGAGGTCGGCGAGGCCGGGTGCGTCGAGCAACCGGTACGACACCCCGGTCGCCAGCACCACCGCGTGCGCGGCGAGCGTCTGCCCGTCACTGAACCGCAGCAGCCGGGCCGAGCCGGCCTCGTCCAGGCCGACCACCTCGCGGGTGCTGAGCAGTTCGGCACCGAACTTCAGCGCCTGCCGCCGGGCCCGGTCGGTGAGCTGCGCGCCGGAGACGCCCTCGGGGAAGCCGAGGTAGTTCTCGATCCGGCTGCTCTGCCCGGCCTGGCCGCCGGTGGCCAGGCGCTCCACCAGCACGGTCCGCAACCCCTCCGAGGCCCCGTACACCGCGGCGCCCAGTCCGGCCGGGCCGCCGCCGACGACCACCAGGTCGTAGAAGTCCGCCGCGGGGGTGACGTTCAGGCCGACCAGCCCGGCCAGCTCCGTCTCGGAGGGCGCGACCAGTGCCTTGCCGTCGGCGGTGACCACCAGCGGTACGTCGTTCGCGGTCACCCCGGCGGCGGTGAACAGCCGACCGGCCTCCGGGTCGTCGGCCAGCAACCAGCGGTAGGGCACCAGGTTGCGGGCGAGGAAGTCGCGGACCGCGAAGGACTCGGCGGACCAGCGGTGGCCCACCACCCTGATCTCCGTCGAGCCGGCGTCCGGGCTGGCCGCCCAGACGTCGAGCAGCGAGTCGACCACCGGGTAGAGGTTCTCCTCCGGCGGGTGCCACGGCTTGAGCAGGTAGTGGTCGAGGTCGACCACGTTGATCGCGTCGATCGCCGCGCCGGTGTCCGCGTACGCGGTCAGCAGCACCCGGCGGGCCGCGAGGAAGAGATCCATCGCGGCTTCCAGGAACTCGATGCCGTTCATCTCCGGCATCCGGTAGTCGGCCAGCAGCAGCGCGACCTGCTCGCCACGCAGCTTGATCTCGCGTAGCGCCTCAAGCGCCTCCGGCCCGGAACTGGCCCGGATCACCCGGTAACGGTCGCCGTACCGGCGCCGGATGTCCCGGGCGACCGCGCGGGAGACCGCCGGATCGTCGTCGAGGGTGAGAATCACCGGGTTCGCCATGCGCCCATGAAACCACGCTCCGGTTCCGGCCCGGTTGCCCGCGAACGACCCGGCCCGGGGCGCTGTTTCAGCTGGATGCCGGTGCGGCGCGGAACACGACGGTGAAGCTGAACGACACGCCGTCGACCTGGTACGCGTAGCAGCCCGGGCCGCCGACCGTGGTGCTCGCGGGCAGGTCGGTGTCGGGGCGGGTCAGCACGGCGTGGTGACCGTCGTCGCGGCGCTCACCGAGGTAGGAGAACTCCACCGACGCGGTGCCGGGGCCGTCGATGCGTCCGGCCCGTACCAGCACCGGGCCGGTGTATCCGGCACCGAGCCAGCGCACCTTCACCGTGAAGCTGCCGTCCCGCTGCCGGTCGCGCTCGCGCAGCGGCAGGACCCCGGCAGGGAAGTAGTCGGCGACCGGGTAGACCGGACCGGGCCCGAGCACCCGGTAGGCCCGGTCGTGGTCGTCCCAGGGGCGGGGCTCGGTGACCGGGCAGGGCTCGCCCGCTGCCACCGTCGGCAGTCGCAGCGGTACGGCGGCGAGGGCGCCGGGGGACGTCACGGTGCCGGGCGCGGCCCCAGTCGAGGATCCGGTCGGGGCGGGTGCCGGCGCGCTCTCGCAGGCCGCCGAGACCGACAGGGCCGCGGCGATCACCATCACCCGAATCAGCCTCACCACACCGGCAGTATCGACCGTCCGGGTCGTTCCCGCTGTCCCGGCCGCCACCGGCGGTCGACTCAACCCGGGTCGGCCGACCCGGCCCGTTCCAGCAGGGCACGCCGCCCGGCGGCGCCGGAGGTCCGGGCCGCAGCCGTGCGAAACAGCTCGGCCGCCCGCTGGTGGTCACCCTGCCGGGCGAGCAGGTCCGCTTCCACCGCGAGCGCCAAGGGGTAGTTGTCCAGCCCGCCGCCGGCTCGGGCGTCGGCGAGCCGGGCCAGCCCGATCGCCGGCCCGTACGCGTAGCCGTGCGCCACCGCGCGGTTGAGCGCCACCACCGGCGTGGGTTGCAGCTCGGCGAGTCGGTCGTAGCAGTCGGCGATCCGCCGCCAGTCGGTCCACTCCGCGCCGGGGCCGGCTCGGTGGTCGCCGCGGTGAGCGCCAGCACCGCCAGCTCACGCAGCTTGCGCCGCTCGACCGAGGCCCGCCGCAGTACGTCGGAGACCCGGTTGCGGGCCACCGTCATCAGCCAGCCACTCGGATTCGCCGGTACGCCGTCCACCGGCCAGCGGTCCAGGGCTCGGGCCAGGGCCTCCTGCGCGCTGTCCTCGACCGCCGGGCACCGCGCCCCGACCGACCCCGGCGACACGGCGGCGAACGGGCGTCACGGAACGTGTTCACCGGGCGGCTACCGGCTGTTCGGCCGCCGTGCGGAACCCGGCCGTACAGTCCCGACGCTGGCTGCCGTACAGGATAAGGACGGTTTCGGGTGTGGCTCAGGGCTGAGAAGAAGGAGTTCGAGGGCTTCCTCGACTCCGCGGCTGTCTACTGGCGCAAGAACCTGGGGTCCGTGTCGTCCCAGCGCTACCTGGTGGTCGAGGTGTTCCACCAGGACATCAGGGTGGCCATGCGCAACCTGGCGGTGGCCAACGCGATCCGCCGGATCGTGCCCGCCCAGCTCGTCGTGGTGACCGGCGTCGAGGAGATGTGGCACGAGGCGCTGTGGACCGAGTTCGACGTACGGCTCGTCGAGCGGGTCGCCGAAGCGTACGGCGCGAGCCAGGTCATCGACCTCTACCGGCTCGTCGACGGGCCGGCCAGGTCCGCGACGCCCGGCTCGGTGCCGGTGCGGCTGTTCGGGCGGACGCTGCCACCCGGGACGCCGGCCAGCGAGGAGACCCTGGCGGAGTTCGTCAGCGCCACCTACTGCCGGGTGACCAAGCGGCCCCGGCCACCGCAGGATCCCACCGCCGATCCGCGTTACGGGCGGCGGGAGGCGCTCGCCCGGGCCATCTCGACGTACTACGACGCGCTGCTGGGTACCGGGGACGTGGTGGCGCTGGTGACCAGCCACGTCGACTACGACCACTGGGGCCTGGCGGTGGACTCCGCCCGCCGCGCCGCGGTGCCGGTGGTGCACACCCAGCAGACCGGGTGTCTCAAGGCGTACGCCCTGTTCCCCGAGACGGACACCGGGCGGCACACCTTCCGTGGCGAACTCAGCCACCAGCTCGGCGCCTTCTTCGAGGAGCGGGTCTGGTCCCGGCGCGCCGAGCTGCGCCGCAACGCGGAGCTGGTGGCCTGGCGGTCGAAGGTGAACCTGGGCCGGCCGAGCTGGTGGCGGGGCGGCGCGAGCGCCTCCGTCGACATCAACAGCAGCGCGGAGCGGGCCCGACTGCGTACCCACTTCGCGGCGCGGCTGGGGTTCGACCCGGCGCGGCCAGTCGTGGCGGTCTTCAACCATGCCGTGTCGGACGCGCCGGGAACGAACCACCAGGCGTTTCCCACGCTGGCCGACTGGTTCGAGGAGACCGCCCGGTTCGCCGGTACGGCCACCGAGGTGCAGTGGCTGTTCCAGGACCACCCCAGCCAGTTCCGCTACGACAGCACCGGCTTCTTCGACTCGGTGGCGGACCGGTACCGGCGGAGTCGGCACATGGTGTTCCAGCCCAGCACGGAACTCAGCAAGAACGGGCTGTGGAGCCTGGTCGACCTCGGCGTCACCGTGCGCGGCAGCGTCAGCAACGAGCTGCCGGCGTACGGCATCCCGGTGTTGCAGGCGGGGTGGTCCGAGTGGAGCGAGTGCGGCCTGTCCACGGTGCTGAACGACCCGGACGACTACTGGAAGGGCCTCGACGCGGCGATCGGCGCCCTGCGACGCGGCGAGGAGCTGATCTCGCCGGAGCAGATCGAGCGCGCCCGGTTGTGGTTGTGGTTCTACCGCAGCGCCACCGACCTGTTCACCCCGCAGGTGCCGCAGTGGGAGGTCTGGCCCGCCGACTACCTGCTCAAGTCGGTACAGGTCGCGTTCCGGCACATCGAGAGCGACGCCGATCCGCTGTTCGAGGCGGTCGAGCGGATGTGGACCCACCACGAGCCGGTGCTGACCCGCACGGATCTGCGGGTGCCGGGCGGTGTCCGGTGACGGCGACCGGCGCCCGGTTCGCCACCGAGTTCGACGAACCGCCCACACCGCGCGGCCTTCCTGCCGTCTTCAGCCGGGGCGGCGACCCGGACGTCCTGGTCGCGGACCGGATGACCCGGGGCACCGGCATCCTCGGTCGGATCCAGGCCGCGTCCGGCGCGGTGATGCTGAAGGTACGTACCGACGGCCGTCCCGTCCGGGTCCGGGTCGACCTGCACGTCGACAGTGCCGCGCAGGCGTCCTGGTCTAGGGCCGCCACACCGGGCCGGGGCGAGCGTGAGCTGCCGCGCCTGGTCATGGTCCGGGCCCAGGGCACCGCCCGGGCCGCGGTCCTGATCAACCGGCAGCGTGGCCGGCTCCGGATGGTGGAGGCACACGCCTGGGTCGAGTTCGACCTCGGACCGGACGAGATGGGCCCCGACGAGTTGCTGATCATCGAGCTGGCCGACCCGGCGGTGCCCCGCTGGGCGGAACCGGCGTTCAGCCCGCTGGCGCCGATCGGCGTACGGATCAACGAGGTCGAGGTCACCGCGCGCGCGGACGCCGACGAGACCGCGGCCACGACCGTGACCGGCCCGGCCGCCCAGCTCGCCGGCCTGGCCAGCGCGGGTGGACTGGTCGGGGCGCGGGGCCGCACCGAGGGCCGGCCCCGGACCCGGTTCGTGGTGGTCAACGTGCCCGCCCCGACCGTACGCTGCCGGCTGCGGATCGCGACCGCGTCGACGCCACCGGCCGCGTTTCGCCACCCCACCGGAGACTGGCTCCGGCGCCAGCGGGGCCAGACCGTGTTGAAGGCCGTCCGGGTGGCCCGGCGCGGGGCCGGCTACGCACTGTTCGAGGCGTCGCCGTTCACCCGGCCACCCCACCCCGACCGGCTGGTCGTGCACGCCGCGAACCTGGTCGACGGCACCGCCTGCCCGGTACGGGCGACCGCGCAGACGGACGACGTACTGGACGTGTCGGTCGAGCGGACGGCTCCCGGGCCGGTGCTGATCGGGTTGGCCGAACCGGCGGCCCCCGCGGTACGGCGTCGGCTGGCCGAACTCGTCTGCCAGGTCGTCGAGGTGGCGTGGTGATCCCGTTGCCCGAGCCCGGCTTCGACCTCGTGCTGACCGAGGATGCGAAGGCCAACCGGCAGGCGATCGAACGGCTGCTCAGCACCGGCGCCGGCGGTACGATCCGGCTGCCCGCCGGCACCTTCCCGCTCGACCGTGGGCTGGTCGTCGGAGCCGGTTGGACGCTGGCCGGCGCGGCGCGTCCGGACGGGCCGGTGACGACCTGGCTGACCTCACCCGCGCCGGACCACGAGCCGATCGTCCACGTGCTCGGCGGCCGGGTGACGATCCAGGACATCGGCTTGCGGCCACCACCGTCCGCGCCCGGTGAGCACGGCGGCGACCTCGGCACCGCCATCACCGTGGGGCGGTACCTCTACCCCGCCGAGGCGGAGTGGATCGAGGGCGTCCGGATCCGGCGGATCCAGGTCGACCGCCCGGACACCCGGGCCGCCAACTGCATCGCCCTGGTCGGCGCGGTCCGTGACATCACCATCTCCGACGTGTCGATCGTGGGCGGTTGCACCGGGATCGCGGTGCACTGGGGTGCGGTCGGCAGCGGTGTCGACTCGATCGTCGGGCCGTCGTACCACCCCCACCACATCGAGATCACCGACCTGCGCGTCACCGACGCCTTCGAGGGCTTCTACCTCAGCTCGGTACACGACGTCACGGTGGACCGGGCCCGCCTGTCGCGGGTCGAGATCGGGTTCCGGTTGCTGCCCGGCGACAACACCGACCGTTTCCACACCACGGCCGACAACCCGATCGGGGAGCGGATCCGGGTGTCGGGCGCCCACGTCTGCTGGACCGGCCCGCTGTACGCCATCCGGATCGCGGGTTGGGGCCGCAGCGAGATCGACCACTCCATCCGGGTGCTCGCGTACCGGGACGTCGTGGTGGCCGACTGCACCCTGGTACCACTGCCACCCACCGGCTCCGGCGACCCGCTGCGTTCGCGCTCCCCCGTCGTCGTCGAGCAGGCGTCCGGGGTACTCCTCGACAACATCCGCGTCGACCTGCGCGAGACGGCGACGACGCCCACCGGGGCGGGCGTCGCCTGCTGCGTACGGCCGGGCACCGCACCGGGCTGAACCAGGCGCCGCCGGCCGGGCCACGGGAAGTTCGCCGGGTACGACTCGGGCGGGCTCGGCCTTGCTACCGAGCCCGCCCGCGCCGGCACTATCCGCGCCGGACCTTTGTCAGTTCGTCACCGTTGCAGGGTCAGCAGACCCGGACGGTACGGCAGCAGACCGTAGTCGCCACCGGAGTTCGGCGACCGGCCCTGGTAGAGCAGCTGCAGGTTGCACGGGTCGACGGTCATGGTCTGATCGGCGTTGGTGCGGATCAGTTCGCCATGGCTGATGTCGTTGGTCCAGGTGGCGTTGCTGTTGGCCTTGCCGGCGAAGGGGTTGCTCTCGGTGGCGGCCTGCGGCGTCCACGTACCGCCCAGGCTGGTGGCGGTGAACGACCGGAAGTAGCGGCCCTGCGAGCCGATCGCCTCGACGAGCATCAGGTACCGCTGCTGGCCCTGGAGCTTGTAGACCTGAACGCCTTCGAACAGGTTGTTCGTCGTGTCGGTCATGATGGTCGTGTAGTTCGAGCCGAAGCTGCCCGGGAAGTTGCCGATCGGCATGCTGGCCCGGTAGATCCGGCCGTTGTCACCGGCGAAGAACAGGTACATGTTCTGGTCGTCACCGATGAGCGCCTGGTCGATCGGGCCGGTGCCGGAGTTGGAGATGCTGCCGGTGAAGAGCGTCTGGTGCGCCGACCAGCTGTTCACGTTGGCGGGGTCGGTCGAGGTCCGGTAGGAGAAGGCGGGCCCACCCCACTGGTACGCGAGCACCCAGATGTTGCGCGGCGCGAAGTAGAACAGCGACGGCGCGACGGCGGAGAACGGCATCTGGTTCTGGCTGGCCGAACCCATCTGGTTCCAGTTGGAGAACAGACCGAAGTTCATCGAGCCCCACGACGTACCCGTGTCGTGCGTGGTCGCGTAGACCAGGTGCTGACCGTTGTACGGCGCGTGCGTGAAGTCCTTCAGCGACACCCACCCGGCCCTCGGCTGCGCCAACGCACCCGACGACGACCACCGGTACGTCGACGGCAGGTTGCAGTTGCCGGACGGCGGCGGCGTGGTGGGGTTGGTCCCGCCGTCCACCCGCACCAGCTGCCACTGCTGGTGGCTGCCGTTGAAGTCGTCGTACTGCACGATGTTGCCCCCGTCGGCGGTCGAGGCGGCCTGCACCTCGAGCACCTTGTTGCTGTTCCGGTTGATCAGCCGAACGTGTCCGCCGTCGGAGTCGGCCAGCCGGAACTGCTGGTTGGAACCGTTGTGGTCGGTCCACTGCACGATGCTGGCGCTGTTGGCGGTGGACCAGTTGTAGACGTCCAGCACCTTGCCGGAGTGCCGCGACTTGAGCCGGTAGTAGCCACCGCCCGAGTCCACGAACTGCCACTGCTGCTGGTTGCCGTTGTTCCGGGCCCACTGGGTGATCCGGGCACCGTCGTTCGTGGCCAGGTTGTACACGTCCAGGGCCTTGCCGCTGTTGCGGTTGACCAGCACGTACCACGCGTTCGTGTCGACCGTCGCGGCGACGGCGGGGGTGGACACCGCGGCCACCGCCACGACACCGCCGAGTACCGCTGACACGCCGGCGGCGGCGGCCCGCAGCAACAGCCCACGCCGCCGGGGCGTGAGCGATCCAGACCTACCCAAGGCAGACATGATCCTCCTTCGTTTACCGAGACCAACGCCCTGCCCGAGGGCAGGCGCTTCGGACGCATGTCGAGGTGACAGGCGCCAAAGTTGTTAGCGCTAACATCCGGTGCACCCGCCCTGGCGCACGTCCGACCCAAGATCCGACGAACAGGCTTGCCCGGTAAGCCACAGGCGTCGCCGCCCTTGCCCATCGACTGTGAGCGATAACACGCCGTTCGTCAAGTCGTAATATTCCAGCGATGGCAGCCGGCCGACCACGGCGCCGACGGCCTAGCCGGCCTCCAGGCGACCGCCCCGCCGCCCCGCACCCGCCACTCGACGAGCCCCCGCCAGCCACTGGCGGGCGGCACCCCACCCGCCCGTCGGGGCCACCACCAGGATCGGCCCGGTTCGATCAGATGATCACGCTAACATCGATGACGACTCATTGCCTGGGTTGCGGCCGGAGCCCCGACGCCGCACCCTGCACTACCGCTTCCTGTCTGCTTCCTGTCGAGCTGATGGCACCTTGGTATGGTCAGCGCCCCTTCTACAGGAGGCGGGCGTGGCCAACTCTGTTGCCGCGGCAGATCGTCCTAGCCGCACGGCGATGGTCGCAACTGCCGCAGTCACGCTCGGCCTGCTCGCATTCGCGGCCGACTCCGTCGCAGGCATTGTTGGGCAGCTCCTGATCGCTCTAACCAGCAGCGGCTTCGCTTGGGGGCTGGCTGCTGTCCTCGTCGGCCGTTCAGCCGCCACGGCGAGACGAGCGGCAGTTGACGCCACCATGCTGTTGATGCTGGCCACGCTGCTCTACTACCTGCTCGTATTGATGGTCAGTCGCCGGTGGAGCGGAGGCCACCTCGAGGACGGCACGTCGGCCGACCTACTGGGGCTGCGTTCGGTTGCCATCATGACGGCTGCGTGGCTGGCTGCGGCCGTCGTCGCGGGCCCGATGCTCGGGATGCTCGGTTACGTCGTGCGGGTCGGTAAACCCTCAACTTCGGCGTTGGCGGCGGGAGGGCTCTGCGGGCTGCTCTCCGGCGACGGTTGGCAGGCCCTGGTGCTGGCACCACCCTGGCGGCTGCTGGCCGTGACCGACCCGGACCAAGCGCAATTCCTTCGAGGCGTTCTGGCCGGCCAGGTCGTCAAGATCGTGCTTCCGATTGTCGTCCTGGTCTGGCTCGCCACGGCGCACCGTCTTTGGCGCGCATGGCCGATGCTGCTAACCGCGGCCGTCTCATGCGGTGCCCTGAGTGCGGCGCTGTGGTACGTGCTCTACGCCGCAGCAGGCAGCATCTGAATGCGGCTGCGCGGGTGATCGGGTGCATCCAGCATCCTGATTCCCACTAGCGTCAGTCAGCCCGCAGTTACCCAACATCATCGTTTCGCTAAGCTCGTCACAGGTCGTCGACCACGAAGTTCCCGCCAAAATCCGGCAAAGTTGCGACGAACTCCGGGTCAGTGGTGGCGAGGTGGTGTTCGGTGTCGGAGGCGATCGCCTCGAAGCTCGTCCGGTTGGTACCGCAGATGAGCAGGCCGGTGCCGACTCGGGCGGCGAGCAGGAGTCGTCGTTCGCCGGCGGTGAGGCCGAACGCGTCGCCGACGGCGTCGATGGCTTGTGGGGCCTGTTTGAGGAGCACCTGGGTGGCGGCGTTGGCGACGACGGCGTGGCCGAGGTCGGTGCCGAGGACGTCGTTGACGTCCTGGTGATGACGGTCAGTCCGGCGTGGCGTTTGCGGGCGGCCTTGGACATCCGGAACAGGAAGCGGGCGCCTTCGCCGTCGCGCATCAGCAGCCATGCCTCGTCGACGACCACGAGTCGGCGGGTGGTGGTCATGGTGGGGGCGTCGACCTGACGCCAGATCGCGTCGAGTGCCAGGAGGGTACCGACGGTGCGTAGTTCGTCGGGCAGTTGCCGCAGTGACCACACGACCAGGTGTCCGTCGAGGCGGGTGGTGGAGGGGCTGTCGAACAGGTGGGAGAAGGAGCCGTGTACCCACGGTGCGAGGCGGGCCCAGGCGGTCACGAGACCTCCGATGAAGCGGGTCTTGGACGCGTGTCGGTTGGCCCGTGCTGTGGATCAGGGCCGGGACGTTACGGTGAGCTTTGCGATGTCTGGGGCATAGACGGTCATCCAGTGCGGATGCAGCCGGTAGTAGCCCAGGGTCGGGTAGCCGGAGGGAGTTTCACCCTCCGGCTCCCACAGATCCCGGCGTGACAGTGTCGTTGTCGAGCCTGGGCATCGACGATACGACGCGGGCGCGCATCCAGGAGGACGGCACGCTCCCGCCACTGACGAACCTCATTCAGAAGGAGATCGTCAAGCAGCTGCTCTACCGGAAGGCGCCCGCGGACATGCCGGGGTCGAGGTACTTCCGCATCGACCCGTTCAGGCCTTGGCCGGCGGCGGCACCGGCGACGTCATTCAGCACCGCGACGAACTCCTCCGAAGCATCGACGGTCACGTCGTCCTCCTCGCGATCGTGGAGGTAGCTGTCCAGGTTGTCGAGGACGTGGCGGTAGACGGTCACGTTGGTTGCCCTTACCACGTCGAGAGCCAGCGGGGTGCCGGCACCGAGCGCCGCGAACAGGTTCGCCCTCGTGACCGGGTACAGGCAGGCCGCCACCACCGCCTCACGCTGCGCGTCCCCCAGCACTGTGAGGTCGCTGATCTGGGTGCCGAAACGAGAAACCAGAGCGACCACATCAGCCGCCGTCGAGGCGTCCGCGATGCCGGCAAACGCTCGCATCTCGGCGTAATGCTCCGCGAGGAACTCTGCCACCCGGTCCGAGGATTCGTAGTCGATTTCTAGATCCGCATTCTGGACAGCGGCATCGATGAGCGCGACGGCCGCCGCGAGGTCGATCGGAGCTTTCTCGACCAGATGGACGAACACGCCCTTCCATCGAGGAGCCAGTTGGCCTGCGAAGACATCTCGGAACGCGCCGTCCGGCGATATGCCGGGTCAGACGCCTCCCTGTGTGCTGCTTACGTGAGATCGGCGTCTCTCAGCGTTTCAGCTTCAGAAGGCCTTCTTCCAATTCACCATGACGCTGGCGATGACGTAGAGCGTCAGGGCGAGGAATTGCTCCACCGACGATGTACGCGGTGATGTTGCCGTTGGCGTTGACGAGCATCAGGGTGGCACCGACAGCGATCAGTGTGGAGATGACGAGGGTCGCCACTTTCCGCCCCCGCATGGTGTTGCGGCCGTCTTTTTCCACGTCATTACCTGCCGTTTCGGTGTCGCGTGCGGATCGGACTGCCATCCCCAGCCAGGCGGTCGCGCCGATCGGCGTCACCACCGTGTAGGTGCGATACCCAAGGCTGCACAGGAGTATTCCCCCGCCCGCGCACACCGCGCTAACTAGGAGCATCTCCGGCCACGGTGTTCGCGAGAGTTGCGGATTGTCTTCCAGAGGGCCCGATCTCCAAGCTGTTGAGAGATTTCGGCGCCCGGAATGATATTACTTTGGTCGCCTTTGGTTGGGAGCCGGTGACTAGCGCCGACGGACCGGACTTTCGCCCGGTGTACTAGGTCGGCGGCAGTGGCGAGTCAAGCCACTCACCCTCGTATGCTCGGCCCACGAGTAGGGTCGTGACGACGTATCACCAGCGCGTCGCCCAGGAGAAGCGCGCACTGATCGTGACGGCCGCGACCGCACTGTTTCTAGAGTTGGGCTACGACGGGACGTCGCTGGCGCGGATCGCAGAGCGCTCGGGCGTTTCGCGGGCCACCTTGTTCAAGCAGTTTCCGAGCAAGGCTGCCCTGTTCGACGCCATCGTGACCGAGTCCTGGTCGACCGCTGACGAGGCGGATCCTCCGCCAGCAGGCAACGTCGTGGACGGGCTCAGCATCATCGGTCGCGGTTACGCCGAGCTGCTGGGCCGTACCCAGATGACCGGCCTGTTCAGGATCGTCATCGCCGAGATGCCGCGTTTCCCTGAGCTGGCCCATGCGCAGTTCTCGCACGGGAAGATGCCCTACTGCGAGTCCGTACGCAGCCACCTCCTGGCTGAGCACGAGGCGGGAACGGTGCGGGTCGAGAACGTGGACCTCGCAGCGACCCAGTTCCTGGGCATGATCTCCAACTACGTCTTCTGGCCGACACTCCTGGTGCCGGGCTGGGAGGTGAGCGCCGAACGTGTCGCTCAGGTAGTCGACGAGGCCGTCCGCACCATCGCCGCCCGGTACGCCGCAACTGAACCGGGGTCGTCGTCGTCCAACGGCTGAGCCCCACCGACGAGTCTCAGCGGCGGACCCCAAGGTCCACGGTCACACCGTCTCTGTGAAGAGCCCTGAAACTCGAAGTGGCGGCTCCGAGTGTGGTCACGTGGGGTAGCCGAGGTTGCGGGTCCAGGGTGCTGCGGGCCGGACGCGTCGAGCGGTGTGTCCTCGTTCGTGCTGCGCTCGCCGCCAAAGCAGCAACCTCACCAATGAGTTCATGGGCCAAGTGGTCGTCGATGGCCTCGCCTTCCTCGGACCGCAACTCGATCCACCGCTCGGCGGCCCTGCCCAGCGTCTCGCCGCCGGCGTCGGCCAACGCCTTCGTGTTTGCCTTCGTGGAACGCGACCGCCCGCGGTATGTCGGAAACGGCGATCGACGCTCTGACGTGATACGTCTTCAACGACATGAACCACTGTCGTACACGCGAGCCGGTGGTTTCGGGGCTCCGCCTCCGGCGTACGTATCAAGTTCTTGACACACATTAACACTCTGATACTGTGTCGAGAATTGACGGTCCGTAGAGGAGGCAACATGCGAGCTCGCATCTCGCTCATGTCGGCGGTGGTGGCTACCACCGTCGGGCTGTCCGCCTGCGTGAACGGCACGGCCGGCGGTGACGCGGCCGCACCGGCAGTGCCGTCGGATCGGCCCACTCCCACCACCGGTGGCGTCGAGTCGGCCGGTGTCGCCGAATCCGTTGTCGCGTCGGCCGGCGCGTTCCTGGCCAGCCTCTCCGCCGAACTACGGGACAAGGCGTCGTACGACGCCGCCGATCCGGCCCTGCGGCAGTGGATCTACTTCCCGTCCACCCGCGACCGCAACGGGGTGGCGTTCGGCGACCTGACGGACGAGCAGCGCGCCGCCGCCCTCGGCGTCGCCGAGGCGGTCCTCTCCGACAGCGGCTACCAGCAGTTGCGTGGCGTGCTCGCCGCCGAGGACGCGCTCGGCGTGCGCAACCACGACACGGCGGTCAGCTCCGACAGGTACTTCATCGCCTTCTTCGGCGAGCCCGGTGTCACCGAACGGTTCACCGTCCAGGTCAACGGGCACCACCTCGCGGTCAACACCACCTACGAGAACGGCCGGGTCAGCCCGACGCCGGCCTTCACCGGCGTCGACCCGGTCGACTTCGAGGTGGACGGTCAGCGGGTCCGGCCGATGCTGGCCAAGACGCAGGCGGTTTCCGATCTGTTGGACGGTCTCGGCGAAGGCGAACTCGCCGCGGCCCGGATCGGCCCGATCGACGACGTCCGGGTCGGCACCGGCGCCAGCGAGCAGTATCCGGAGTCGGCGGGCACGCTCGTCACCGACCTCGGCGCCGAGCAGCAGGAACGGGTCGTCGCCGTGGTGCGCGCCTGGGTGGGCGACGCCGACGAGCGCGTCGCGGAACCGCTGATGGAGCAGTACCAGGCCGAGTTCGACCGCACCCGGGTGGCCTGGAGCGGCTCCACCGACCCGGACACCCCGGGCTCGTACCTGCGAATCGACGGTCCTCGGCTGTGGATCGAGTTCTCCAACGTGGGGCGCTTCGGCAACGGCGACAACCACTACCACAGCGTCTATCGAGACCGGCAGATCGACTATCTGGGCTGATCGGCGCCCCGACCGGACGGTCCGCCGGCGCCCGAGGCCGGGGTCAGGACGATCCGTCCGGCGGGGGAACCCAGCCAGGCAGGCTGGTGATGACCCGGTCCAGCAGTACGCGCAACTGCCGGTACTCCTGGTCGCCCAACGAGTCGCGGATGTGGGTGTCCAGGTGCAGCATGATCCGGTCGGCCCTGGCCGTCTCCCGGCGTCCGCTCTCGGTGAGGTGCAACTCCTGGATGTTGGCGTGGCGAGGGTGTGCGCGACGCTCGATCAGGCCGCGTTCGATGAGCTTGCCGACCAGCGGCGCGATCGCCTGCGGCGTCACCCCCGTCAGCCGGGCGAGTTCCGCGCCCGTCAGGCCGGGCTTCACTCCCAGGTTGGCCAGCACCGCGTAGAGCGAGCCGGAGACTCCGACCTTGCGCAGTGCGGGTTCCTTGGCCGCGAGCAGGGCCAGGTCGGCCCGGCGCAGCGTCGAAGCGACCCGGCCGAGAATCTCCGCGTCGTCAAAGGTCACCGCCGGTTCATCCGTCACGGTTCCGGAGCATACCGCCTCTGATGTGCATTCACTACTTGCGTCACATCAAGCTCTTGATACCCTGTCTAGGTATGTCCATGCCTCGGCAGCCGGGCGAAGAAGGGATCACGGATATGCGCACGACGCAGGGAACGGACGCAAGACACCAGGGAGCCCATCGCACACCGATCGCCGTGATCCTCGCCCTCGGCCTGCTCGGGTTCACGGCCGCGTGCGGCACCGACGGTGAGCCGGCCGAGACGACCGAGTCCGGTGACACGCGCATCGTCATCGACTTCAGTCCGACCGCGAACAACGCGCAGCTCTCGCTCGGCATCGAGCGCGGCATCTTCGATCGGCACGGCTTCGAGATCCATCAGGTGCCGGGCTCCGGCGCCAGCGCCAACAGCGTCGCGCTGCTCCTCAACGGACAGGTCCAGTTGGCCGTCAGCGAGATCACCGCGGTACCGGCCGCGGTGGCCGCCGGCTTCCCGGTGGAGATCGTCACCTCGCTGGTCACCGATTACGAGTCGCCGGAGGGCGATGCGTTCTCACTTGTCGTGCCGGAGGGCAGCGGCATCCGATCGTTCGCCGACCTCACCGGGCGTACGGTGGCCGTCAACGGGCTGGAGAGCTTCTTCGACCTGACCGTCCTCGAAGCCGTGCGCCGGGCGGGCGGCGACCCGACGCAGGTCAGGATCGTCGCCATCCCGTTCGAAGACCAGGTCGCCGCGCTGCGACAGGGCCGCGTCGACGCGGTCAGCACGCTGGAGCCGTTCGCGGGTCAACTGCTGACGGGCGGGTTCCGCTCCATCGGCAATCCCGCCACCAGCGCCCTCGGCCCGCGCAGCGTGCCGAGCATCCTGATGGGCTCGCAGCGGTTCGTCGACCGGAATCCGGAGGTGATGAGACGCTTCGTGCGGGCGTGGGGCGAGGTGACCGCGTACGCCAACGACAACCCGGCCCAGGTCCGGCAGACCATCGTACGGACCACCGGCGCTCCGCCGGAGGCGGTGGCCGAGCTGCCGCTGCCCTGGTACGTCAGCGGGATCGACAGGCGTTCGGCGGCACTCGTCGCCCGGCTGATGGTCGACTTCGGCCGGATCGACGCGGCACCCCCGCTCGACACGTTCACCTGGTCGGAAGCGCCGGACGCGCACGACCTCGGTACGCCCCCGCGCGGGCTCCAGGTTGCGGAGTAGGCCGTGCGACTCACGATGCCGCTACCCGTGCTCACCACGGCCGCGCTGCTCGGGACCGGGGAGGCGCTGGCCCGCTCGGGCGCCCTCCCGGCCGAGATCCCCCCGGTCTCCGAGATCGCCGGCTGGCTGTGGACCAACCTCGCAACGGTCGACCTCTGGATGGCCGTGTCGCAGACGCTCACGCACTGGGCCGTCGCACTGGTGCTCGGCGTCACTGTCGGCACGCTCGTCGGCGCCGCCATGGCGAGCGTGCCCGTGGTCAACGAGCTGCTGCTCGGCACGGTCGAGTTCTTCCGACCGATCCCGGTCGTGGTCTACCTGCCCATCATGCTGCTGTTGCTCGGCGCCAGGCCGGCGGTGGTGATTCTCCTGGCGGCGGTGGCGGCGCTGTGGCCGATGCTGCTGCAGACGCTGTACGGCGTGCGGGACATCGACCCGGTCACCCGGGACACCGCGCGGGTGTTCGGCCTCACCACACCGCAGCGGCTGGCCTGGGTGACGGCCCCGAGCATCCTGCCGTACGTCTTCACGGGCCTGCGGATCGCGTCGACGATCACGCTGCTCGTGGCGATCGCGATGGAACTCATCGGCGCGGTCGCCGGCCTCGGTAACACCCTGGCCACCTACGCGAGCAACGGCCTGTACGCGGCGACGTACGGCGTCATCGTCATCGCCGGTCTGCTCGGGGTGGCGCTCAACGCCGTCTTCGAACGGCTGGAACGGCGGGCGCTGAGGTGGCACCCGTCCCACCGCACCCAGAACGCGTGAGGAGGTCGAGCGGGATGAGGATCTACCTTCGACTGCTCCTGCCCGTGCTGCTCGTCGTCGGCTGGTGGACCACCTCGGCGGGAAGCACGTCGCCGTTCTACCCGCCGCTGCGCGACGTGCTGGCCGCCTTCGGAGAGTCCTGGCTGTTCGCGCGACTCGGCTCGGACCTGGTACCGAGTGTCACCCGGCTGCTCGTCGGCCTGCTGATCGCGACGCTTGTCGGCATCGTCATCGGCGTCGCGCTCGGCCGCAGCAGGCTGCTCGCGCGGGCGCTGAACCCGGTGGTGCAGTTCTGCCGATCCATACCCGGTACCGCGCTCGTCCCGGTAAGCGTCGTCCTCTTCGGCATCGGCGACGGCTCGAAGATCCTGGTCATCGCGTTCGTGTGTCTGTTCCCGGTGCTGTTGAGCACCCTCGACGCGGTGCGCGGGATCGACCCGGAACTGGAGGACGTGGCTCGGTCGTACCGGCTCACCCGGGCACAACGGCTGGCTTTCGTCCTGTTGCCGGCGGCGGCGCCGCAGATCTTCGCCGGGATCCGTACCGCGCTCGGGATCGCGTTCATCATGATGGTCGTCACCGAGCTGTACGTCGCGAGCAACGGCGTCGGTTTCGTCACGCTCAGCGCGCGCAACTCTTTCGACGTACCCCAGATGTGGGCTGGCACCGTGCTGCTCGGCCTGCTCGGGGTGACGCTGAGCGCCCTCTTCCTGGTTCTTCAACGACGTGTCCTGCGCTGGCACATCCGCATGACGGAAAGGAACTGACATGCTCACGGTGTCGAATCTGCAGAAGACGTACGGATCCGGCGATCAGGCCGTCGAGGCGATCCGCGACCTGACCCTGACCGTCGACAAGGGTGAGTTCGTCTGCATCGTCGGGCCGTCCGGGGCCGGCAAGTCCACGATGCTGAAGTGCCTCTGCGGGTTGCTTCAGCCGTCATCGGGCACGGTCACCCTCAACGGCGTTCCCCTCAACGGTCCGCCGAAGGAGATCGCCTCGGTGTTCCAGGACTACAGCCGCTCGCTCATGCCCTGGTTCACCGTACGGCGCAATGTCGGCCTGCCGCTGCGCAACCGGCACCGGTCCGCGGCCGACCGGGCCGCACGGGTGGCCACGGCGCTGGAGGCGGTGGGTCTGACCTCGTTCGGCGGGCGCTATCCATGGCAGCTCTCCGGTGGCATGCAGCAGCGGGTGGCGATCGCCCGGGGCCTCGCGTACGCGCCGGAGATCCTTCTGCTGGACGAGCCGTTCGCCTCGGTGGACGCCCAGACCCGCGCGGACCTCGAAGATCTGATCCTGCGGGTACGTGACGACACCGGCGTCACCATGCTGCTCGTCACGCACGACATCGACGAGGCGGTCTACCTGGCGGACCGGGTGGTGGTCATGTCCGCCCGTCCGAGCGTCGTGCTCGACACGGTCGAGGTCGACCTGCCCCGACCGCGCGACCAGGTGACCACGAAGCAGTTGCCCCGCTTCGCCGAGCTGCGCGCACAGGTGTTGACGCTCATCCGGCGCCCCGCCCACCACGACTCGACGCCTGACCACCACTCGAAGATCGGGGAACGACGATGAGCACAGAGACCGTGAACACCAGCGCCACCCGCGACGGCGACCCGAGCGTGGACGGCGAAGAACTGGTCACGCGCGACCAGACCACGGGCCGGGAACTGGCGCGCCACCGGGTGGCCGGTCCGGAGCAGGTGCGGGCAGCGGTCGAGGTCGCGCGGACGGCCGCCGGGCCGTGGTGGGACCTCGGATTCGACGGCCGCGCGGAACGCCTGCGGGCCTGGCGCCGGGACATCGCCCAGGGCGGGGAGGAACTGGCGACGCTTATCCGCGCCGAGAACGGAAAGTCACTTGAGGACGGCCGGGCGGAGGTGCTTTCCGTCCTCGGGCACCTGACCTTCGTCCTCGACAACGTCGAACGGGTGCTCGCCCGCCACCAGGTCGCCACCCCACCCGCGATGACGAACCAGCGGGCATCTGTCGAATACCTTCCCTACGGCGTGGTCGGCGTGATCGGGCCGTGGAACTTTCCGCTCGGCACCCCGGGAGCGATAGTCATCCACGCCCTGGCCGCCGGCAACGTCGTCATCCTCAAACCCAGCCCGATCACCCCCGGAGTGGGCGAATGGCTGGCGCGGTCATGGCGGCGGGCCGTACCCGACCTGCCGGACACCTTGCAGACCCTGGTCGGCTTCGCCGCCACCGGCCAGGCCCTCACCGCGGACGTCGACAAGATCGCCTTCACCGGAAGCGTCCGCTCGGGCCGGGCCGTGGCCGCGGACTGCGCCCGACGCCTGACACCCATGCTGCTGGAACTCGGCGGCAACGACGCCGCCGTGGTGGCCGAGGACGCCGACCTGGACGACGCCGCCGCCCACATCACCTGGGGCGCACTGCAGAACGCCGGATTCGGCTGCATCAGCCTCGAAGTCGCCTATGTCGTCGACGCCGTGCACGATGCCCTGGTCGACCGGATCGCCGCGCTCGCCCGGCGGGTACACGCGGGCAGCGGCGACGACGACCTGATCGGCCCGGTCCCGCTGCCGGCTCAGATTCCGGTCATCCGCCACCACATCGAGGATGCCCTGGCGCGCGGCGCCACCGCGGTCGTCGGTGGACCGGCCAGCGGCGCCGCCGACGACCAGTACGTCCAACCCACGATCCTCGTGGACGTGCCGGCGGACGCCCTGGCCGCCGTCGAGGAGACCTTCGGGCCGGTGCTGTCGATCATCCGGGTGGCCGACACCGAGGAGGCGATCGCCCGGATCAACGCCAGCCCGTACGGCCTGGGCAGCGCCGTGTTCAGCCGGGACCACGGCGAGGCCATCGCCCGCCGCCTGCGCGTCGGTATGACGAGCGTCAACGACGCGCTCGCCTTCTCGCAGATCAGCGGGCTGCCGTTCGGTGGGCGCGGGGACAGCGGATTCGGCCGCAAACACGGGGACGAAGGGCTTCTCGAATTCGTCTATCCGCACGCCATCACCGTCCGGACCGGTCCCGCGCCGACACCCACCACCACCTTCGCCCGTCCGCCCGGGGCGATGGCCCACGCTCTCGCCGTAGCCCGTGCGCGTCTGCTCGGCGAGGACGACCACAAGGAAAGGACCTGACCACCATGACCGAGCTACGACAGGCACCGGCCGAGGAGCGGATCGCCTACCTGCTGGACCAGATCGCCGCCGGGTTCAGCCACCCCGCCCGGTCGCCACTGCTGCACTCGCCGGGCGAACTCGGACTCGACTTCGAGGAGGTCACCTTCCCGTCCCACGACGGGGTGCCGCTGGAAGGCTGGTTCATTCCCGCCCCCGGCTCGGACAAGCTGATCATCGCGAACCATCCCATGGGCTTCACCCGGGCCGGGCTACCCACCCACCTTGAGCCCTGGCACTCGGCCTGGGCGGCGAGCGGAAACGGCTTCGAGGTCAACTTCATCCCCGACTACCGGATCCTGCACGACGCGGGCTACCACGTCCTGGCGTACGACCTGCGCAACCACGGCCTCAGCGGTGCCGGCAACGGTGGCATCAGCTCAAGCGGCATCTTCGAGGCCCGCGACGTCGTCGGCGCGCTCACCTACGCCCGCAGCCGTCCGGACACCAGCGGCACGGCGATCGGCTTGTTCAGTCGCTGCCTGGGCGGTAGCTCCACGTTCGCCGCCATGACCCAGTTTCCCGGTTCCTTCGAGGGCGTCCGGTGCCTCGTCGCGGCCCAACCGGTGACCGCGCGGACCATCATGGGGCGCCGGCTGGAGATGCTCGGCGTCGCCGGACGGCTCGACGACCTCGAACATCGGATCATCCGCGGCACCGGCATCGGCTTCGCCCGCCGAAGCCCGCAGGAATGGGCCAGGAACGTCCGCGTACCTACCTTTCTCTATCAGGTGCGCGACGATGTCCTGACGCACCCGGACGACGTGCAGGCGATGTTCGACAACATCCCGACCGCCGAGAAGAAGCTGCACTGGATCGAGGAGACCACCGCCCGTTGGGACGGTTACCTGGAGTTCCAGCGCCGACCCGAGCCGATGCTCGACTGGTTCGCCACCCACCTGGCAACCGACTGAGTCGAGGAGCGGCCCGGGTGCGGTTGTCGATGTCGGAAGGCGCGGGCGTCGGCCGGGCAGGAGCGGTGGCCCGGGGCGACGGACCGGGGGAGGGAGCGGGTGTGGTGCGGCGGAGAGCGCTTGTGGT
>NZ_QXEC01000003.1 GCF_003583405.1 Micromonospora radicis | reverse complement strand
CCGGACCAGTCGCAGCAGGGTGTCCTTGGCTGCGTACGCGGCATAGTCGAGCTCTGGGATCAGCCGTCGACCGCGCGCAGCCGCTGGTGGATGCGCAGGGTGACGTTGAGGGCCGCGACCGGAGGCTCGCCCCCGTCCAGCCGGACCGTGTTCCCCCTGATGGATCGTACGCCCGGGTGGTCGGGACCGAACTTCGCGACCATGATCCGCTCGGCCTCGGCGAACTCCCGGCGTGCCTCGTCATGATGGTCGAGAGCGTGGATCGCCAGGGCCAGATTGTTGCGGTAGATGGCCATCCGATGATGGCGACTTCCGTATCTCGGTTCCGTGTCGTCGATGGCGGTCCTCTGCTCGGCCGCGGCCATTCGCGGCTGCCCCAGCCGGAGCAACGCGTTGCCGAAGGCGCTCCGGACGGCGGCCGTACGGGGATGCTCCGGGCCGTAGGTCCGCTCGCAGGTCCGCAGCGCTTGTCCCCAGGACGGCGCCCTCCAGGTCGGCACCCGTCAGATCGGCGCCCGTTAGCCGCGCGCCGGTCAGATCGACGAGGGTCTGTTCTCGGCGGCGGGGCCTGCGGCCGAGCACGACGACCGCCGCCTCGACGTCGGTCGCGACACGGTCGCCGGCATCCCCTCCAGCTTCACCTCGGGCTTCTTCGCGCACGAACGCGGCCAGGACCGAGCAGACCGTCTCGTGGTGGGTGACCGAGTCGGCCATCACATGTTCCAGCGCGTAGATGCCGCCCAGACGTTCGACCAGCTTCTCGGAGGAGAGCTGGGCGACCGCCTTTCCATACCGTTCGGTGACCTGGCCGCGACGGGCGAGGAAATAGGTACGGGCGGTGAAGCTTGCGCCGACCAGCAGGCCGATCCCACCGACCCCTGCCAGGAGGACCTGCCGTGTGTTGTTGCGCGCGTCGGCCTTGTCCTTGCCGGCTAGGTGCTTGGCCGGCGTCGCCCACCAAGCGATCGGCCCCAGCAACAGGAACAGCAGAACCGCTGCGCCGGCCAGCAGGGTTATCAGGCTCGCCGCGGCGCTGAGCTTCGTGAACTTCGCGACCCGCCTCATCCCCTCGATGGTCCTTGACGGCGGACGAGGCATCAATCCCCCCACCCTGTCGGATGCCGGCGTAGACGGAATCAGCGGTGGCTGGTGCGATGGTGAATGACCGACAGGCACCGACACACCGAGGGTTAACAACTCGTCGCATAGGCGGTGACAGCTGCGCTGCCGGGCATCGCGAACGCTGCGGCAGAGGAGGATGTTGAGCCGGTGACGCCCGTATGAGACTGATGTCGGCGTTCGTGCCGATCTGGATCCTTACCGCGGTCGGCTACGCGGCCTGTCGCTGGGGCCTGCTGGGTGAGGCGGTGGCGTCGGTGCTCGGCCGGTTCGTGTTCCATCTTGCGATGCCGTCCGCCCTGTTCCTAGCCCTCTCCCGAATGCCGCTCTCCGGGTTCGCCGGCCGCTCGCTGCTCGCCTTTGGCGTGAGCACGGCCGCGGTCGTCGGGTTCGGGTGGGTCGGCGCGAGCCGGCTGTTCGGTCGCGATCCCGGCGAACGGCCGATCTGGGGCATGGCCGCCGGGTACGTGAACTCGGCGAACCTCGGCATCCCGATCGCCACGCAGGTTCTCGGCAACGTGTCGTTCCTGGCGGAGGTGGTACTGCTGCAGGTGCTGGTGGTGACGCCCGTGATCCTGGTCGCCCTGGACCGGCACAGCGACCCGGCCAGGCGGGTACGGGTCCGGCGTATCGCCTCCCTGCCGGTACGCAACCCGGTGATCCTGGCGTCGCTGCTCGGTGTCGCATGCTCGGCCGCCGGCCTACATCTGCCGTCGGTGGCCAGCACGTCGCTTACCCTGCTGTCGGGCGCCGCGGTCCCGGCCGCCCTGGTCGCGCTCGGCGCGTCGCTGCACCGCACGACGCCGGCCCCGGCCGAGCCGGCCGAGTTGGCCGTGATCACCACGCTGAAGCTCGTCGCACAGCCCGTCATCGCGTACGCGGCCGGGCTGGCCCTACACCTGACCGCGCCGCAGTTGCTCGCCGTGGTGGTGTACGCGGGCCTACCGACAGCGCAGAACACGTTCATCTTCGCCCAGGAGTACGGCGTCGGCGGGGACTTGGCCAACCGGGCGGTGATAGTGACCACGACGCTCTCGCTGGCCACCCTGGCCGCGGCGGCGGCGCTGCTCGGGTAGGTCCGTCAGCGGACTCCTCCAGCAACCATGCACAGTCACGCCAGGCATGGCGCTGGCCGGCAGGTCCGCAGCCACGATCATGCCGGCGGCACGAGCGGATGCAGGATGCCGACCCGCTCGCCGTCCTCGACCAGGCGCACGCTGCCCTGAGGACTCGGCGAGCGCGGCCGTGTGCGGTCGGCGTTCATGCCACTCAAGCTGCTCCCCGTCGACGAGGTATGGGTGGACCGTATGCTCCGGCTGTGCAGCGTGCCGTGGGAACGGGCGATGGTCGAGGCGATGTTCGTGGAGTGGGGTCTCGCCCGTCCCGGCGAGGGCGTCGAGTGGGAGGGTGGCCCGGCAGCACCACAGTTCGCCGTCGACGCCGATGGGGAACCGTCCGGGGTGGTCGGTCGAACTCCGGGCGGCACCCCGGATCCGGTCATCTGGGTGCACCTAGCATGCGCCCCTGTACTGGCCAGCGTTCGGGGCGGAAGAGCCCGACGACGTGGATGACGAGGACGAGTACGACGAGGACATGCCGCCGCTGTGGGTTCGACGGCCGGACGCAAAGCGGGCCGAGTTTCATGCCGAGCGGGATCGCCTCACCGCGCTGATCACTTCCCGTCTCGCTACCCCGGAGATAGTGGTGACCGGTGCGTACGACACCTACCGAGCGGTGTGGCGACGTGGTGACCGGGCGCTGCTGCTGGAAACGACCGACGACATCCACGTACTCGCATTACGATGTGCTCGGCATCCGGCTTCAACGCTACGATCTGTCGTTCACCGATCTGGGCAGCTGAGCGGAGCCGCCGCGGGGGCGGGACTGCGGCGCGGTCGCGGCAGATCCATGCGCCTGATCTTGGTCTCGCCCTGTCACCCAGAAGAACTCTTATCTGCTCGGTCTTCTCCGATCCGGGCGACAGACGCGGCCTTTGCTGAGTTCCGCGGACCGATGACCTGGCGGGCCACCACGATGACGGAAGAGGTGGAGCATGCACGTTGACCCGAGGGGCGCAGAGGCAAGGACCGGGTCTTTTACGGCATCGTCGATCGCTGGATCGGCACCCGCCGCAGGCCGATGCGGGTTGGCTCGGTGAGGTCGGCCCCGGGCCGTCGTACCTCGACGAGGGTTCCGGCGGGCCGGAGAACGACTTCACCAACCGCAATACCGCGTTCACGACCTACAACCTGCTCCACCTCGCGTCGATGATCCGTCGTGCCGGCGGTTTCCCGGCCTACGGCAACCAGCGCACTGCCTGGGACGCCGGAGTTCATCCGGACGCCGCCAACCCCGAGTACCGCTGATCCGACGACCGTCACCCTCTTTTGTCAGTGCCAAGGATGTGAGTAGCGATGACAATTCCGGCAACGATGAGCTGGCCGAGTCTGCGGGTCGCGGACTGGACCGCCACCCGCGACACCCTGCACATGTGGACCCAGATCGTGGGGAAGATCCGCATGGCCCACGCTCCGTTGGTCAATCACTGGTGGCAGGTGACCCTGTACGTGAGCCCGCGGGGGTTGACCACGTCCGCCATTCCGTACGGCACGGGGGCCTTCGAGGTCGAGTTCGATTTCATCGGCCATCGGCTCGATGTCCGTACCAGCGATGGTGGCGCGCGGAGTCTCCCGCTCCGGCCGATGTCGGTCGCCGAGTTCTACTCGCGGGTCATGGCCATGCTCGACGAGCTCGGCATCGAGGCACCGATCCGGCCGCACCCCAACGAGGTCGACCCGGCGATCCCGTTCGCCGAGGACCACCAACACGCCTCCTACGACGGTGCGGCGGCCGCCTTGTTCTGGCGACAGCTGTTGCAGGCGAACCGGGTGATCGGCGAGTTCCGATCACACTTCGTGGGCAAGGTCAGCCCGGTGCACTTCTTCTGGGGCGGGATGGACCTCGCCTGCACCCGCTTCTCCGGCCGATCGGCCCCACCGCACCCCGGGGGCGTGCCCAACTGCGGAGACTGGGTCATGGTCGAGGGCTACTCCCGTGAGCTGTCCAGCTGCGGGTTCTGGCCCGGCGGCGGCGAGGAAGGCGCCTTCTACTCCTATGCCTACCCCGCGCCGGACGGCTTCGCCGAGCAGCAGATCGGCCCGGAAGGCGCGTACTTCAGTACCGAGTTCCAGCAGTTCCTGCTGCCGTACGAGGCTGCGCGTGCCGCACCGGATCCGAACCGCGCGGTCGCCGAGTTCCTCCGCACCACATACCAAGCCGCCGCGGACCTTGGGCGCTGGGACCGTTCCGCGCTGGAGGACAACCCAGGCCGGTGGCACCACACCCAACGGTCTAGCTGAGCCGCAGATCTCCCTAGTCGATCCTGGGTTGATCAGCCCGTATCGGAGCTGGGATCTGAAGGAGGACACATGGTAGTGAACGTAAAGGATGTCCCCGAGGCCAAACAGTACGAGGCTCGGGTCGAAGAAGAGTCCAAAGTTGCGGGTGTCGCGCAGTACATCCGCACCACGGAACTCATCGCGTTCGCGCACACCGAGGTCTCGCCCGAGTACGAGGGCAGGGAGTTGGGGCGGCCCTTGCCCGCGCTGGCTCGACGAGGCGCGCGCCGCGCGCCTCCTGGTCCTGCCCACCTGCCCCTTCTTCGCGGGGTGGATCGCTCGGCACCCCGAGTACCAGGACCTGGTGTACCAGTCCCGCAGCAGAGTCAGCGACTGAACTTCAAGGTAAGGCAGCGGTGGGCTGTCGATACGAGCAGCCGTACGAACTCGTACACGGCCGTCATTCCTCTGCCCGCGCGGCGAGGGCCGTGTTCATTGCCGCAAAGCCTGACTCGGTCGAGCGCAACATGCCGGGCAGCATCATCACGAGCAGTCCGGAGAAGCGTTCGGACTGGGTGAACCGGGTCGACTCGGGAGTGAGCGGTTCGATGTCGAAGGAGTGCGCGCCGTCGAAGATGCCCGGGATGAGCAAACGACCGAGCCACGCGAGCCGCCGCTCGGGCTCGACGGCGGTGACGGTGGGAGTGAACCGGCGCGGCTTGGCACCGGGAAGAGCGATGGTCACCGCCAACTGAGATCCCCGGGTCAGGCTGCCGTCAAGGTTCGTGATGAATGGGTTCCATTCCGGGTACGCAGTGGTGTCGGTGAGGATCGCCCACACGCGATCCGCGGGCGCGGCGATGTCGATCGTGTGGCTGATGGTAGGCATGGAGGTCCTCTCGTGGTCTGGCCTGAGGCGGCTCGGTGGCCAGATCGGTGGTGCGACATAGGGTCGCATAGTTCCAGGTTGTTTCGGGAATGAAGTCTGGCGATCCGATCGCCGTCAGTCGTCGTCGGGTCACCGGGCTCGCACCCGTGGCGACTGTTCGCGTCGGGGGCGGCGAGCCGGCGCCGCCAGCCGCCATCTCGGCACCGGCCGACGGCGACGCCGCTGCGCTTTGTGAACTGGGCCGAAGCGGTCACGAGGACGATCATCCAGCGGGCGCTCGACCCGGCGGGACGTCGGTCGAACACCCGGGTGTGGCTGCTGTTGTGCGGTTCGCCGTTGTCGTTTCTGGGGCCGCGTTCTTCGGCAGGGCGGCACCGGTCACCAGGCGCAGGGTGTGTAGTCCTTCAGGAAGCAGCCGTACAGGTCTTCGCCCTGTTCGCCGCGGATGATCGGGTCGTAGACCCGGGCCGCGCCGTCGACGAGGTCCAGTGGGGCGTGGAAGCCGGCGTCCGCCAGCCGCATCTTCGTCGGGTGAGGTCGCTCGTCGGTGATCCAGCCGGTGTCGACGCTGGTCATGAGGATGCCGTCGGCCAGCATCTCCTGGGCGCTGGTGCGGGTCAGCATGTTCAGCGCGGCCTTGGCCATGTTGGTGTGTGGGTGCCCTGGTCCTTTGTAGCCGCGGGTGAACTGGCCCTCCATTGCTGACACGTTCACCACGTACTTGCGGCGGGCGGTCGCTGCGGCCATTGCCGGTCGCAGTCGGCTGATCAGTACGAACGGTGCGGTCACGTTGCACAGTTGCACTTCGAGTAGTTCGACCGGGTTCACCTCGTGCACCCGCTGCACCCAACTGTTGACCGGGTCGAGGTCTGGGACCAGACCGCCGGCGTCGATGGCGTTGGCTGTCGCGATCCGTTCCGGCGAGGCGGAGCCGCTGGTCAGTGCCAGCGCGGTGAGCGCCTGTGGGGTGATGGTGGGCGAGTTCAGTGGGGCGATCAGGCTGCCCGCCGGGCCGTCCCGGTCGGCCGGCTTGGCGAACGTGATCATCTCCGGCAGTGGGCCGTCCGGCAGGGCCGCCGCCTCCGCGGCGATGAGTTGGGCGTACGCCGCAGGTGTGCGGCGTACGGTCTGCGCCGCGTTGTTGATCAGGATATCGAGTGGTCCCTGGCCGCTGACCGAGTCGGCGAGGGCGATTACCTGGGCGGGGTCGCGCAGATCGATCCCGACGATCTGCAGGCGGTGGAGCCACTCCCCGCTGTCGGGCATCGCGGCGAAGCGGCGGATCGCGTCGTGGGGAAACCGCGTGGTCACCGTGGTGTGCGCGCCATCGCGCAGCAGCCGCAGCGCGATGTACATGCCGATCTTCGCCCGGCCGCCGGTGAGCAGCGCCCGTCGGCCGGTCAGGTCGGTGCGGGCGTTGCGGCGCTCCCGATTCAGTGCGGCGCAGGGCGGGCAGAGCTGATGGTAGAAGGCGTCCACATCGCGGTAGCGCTGCTTGCAGATGTAGCAGCCACGCGGCTTGTGCAGGACGCCGGCCGTGGCACCTACGGTGGGGGAGGAGAGCGGGTTGCCCTGGGTCTCGTCGTCGATGCGGCCCGGGGCGCCGGTGGCGGTGGCGGCTGTCACTGCGCGGTCGGCCGCCGCGATGGTATCCCGCCGTTCCTCACGTCGCCGCTGCTTGATCATTTTGTAGAGCTTCGCGGTGGCCCGCTGCACCCGCACCACGTCGGGGTGATCGGGAGGCAGGTCCTCCAACGCATCAAAGACGCTGAGACAGGTCTCCAGCCGGGCCGGGTCAATGCGGTATTGACCGGTTTCCGTAGTTTTGTCCGCCGTCATGTTGTCGCAGTCTCGTCCCGTTCCCTGCGCCGGATCCATCCGGCCCACCCCAAGTCCGACCCGGAACTGTACGCACCGCACGGCCTCCGACGCATCCCGTCCCTGTTCACCAGCCCGAGGGCCGCAGAGGCCAAGCCCCGACCAGGCCCATATTCTCAGGTCAGAAGACCGGGACGAAGGTGGCGGCCAACACCCGCCAGTTGCCGTCCTCACGCACCCACAGTCGGGTGTAGCGCAGCCGCGCGGACACCGCGGCACCGCCCTGAACGGCATCCACCGCGGCGACCATGCGAGTCACTCCGGTCTGACCGTCTTCCTGGACGTCGAGCGACTCCTCCACCAGGCTGGTGATTCGCAGCGCACCGGAGCGGTAGCTCGCCAAGTCGTCCTCCTTCGTGAATACCGTGCCGTCCGGTCCGGCACCCACGACCTTCGGGTGCAGTAGCGCGTCGAGGGACTCGATGTCGGCGGCGCGCTGGGCGGCCTGGAGTTGCCGTTCCGCGGTGAGGAGATCCACCCACCGATCCTCCGCAGCGCGCCGCAACAAGACAACCGGGTTCGCTCGCGGCAGAACGGCCTCGATCGGCGCCTTTGCCGGCAGCGAGTTCAGCGACTGGCGCATGACGGGCTCGGCAGTGACCAGCCGGGACTTCAGCTGGTCCGTGGCCGTGCATCCGAACCTTGACCGCCCGGACGTGTGCCTGCTCGACATCCGCATGCCCGGCGTGGACGGCATCGAGGCGACCCGACTGCTGGCCGGACCGGACGTGCCCGACCCCCTCGCGGTCGTCGTCATCACCACCTTCGACCTGGACGAGTACGTGCACGCGGCGCTGCGCGCCGGGGCCAAGGGCGTACGCGGCGCCGAACTGGCCGGCGACCCCGAGGTCACGGCCGACAACACCCGCTACGTCGCCATGCCAGTGCCGATCATGGTCCAGATCATCGGCGGGATCGCCGACTGCCTGTTCGGCGCGTTGCAGTTCGCGCCGACCCTGCGCCAGCATCGGCGGCGCTGGCACCGCCACGCCGGGCGGGTGCTGGTGCCGGCCGGGATCGCCGTGGCCGGATCCGGGATCTGGATGACGCTGTTCCAGGAACTGCCCGCCCTCGACGGCCGGCTGACAAACGCGTCCCGCCTGATCGCCGCCGTCCTCATGCTCGGCGGCATGCTGGTCACCGGTGAGCAGGTAGGCAGCCCTGATCAGAGCCAGGTCCGGCTCTGCGCGAACTCGCCGAACCTGGCTCTCGCGTTGTCGTCCAACCGCTCCGCTCCCGTCCGGTACGCCTCATGCACCACCACAGATGCGCGGGACCGCGCCCACTATCCATGGATCGCGCGTTCGTCGAGCCCGCGGATCTTCGCGTGGGCCCGGTCCACCGCCTTCTCCCGACCCGACAGCATGGGCCGACAGGGGCGCCCCCGACCGCCGATGCTCGCGGTCGCTACGAGAGACTCGCTCAAGTCGTTGCCGTCTCGCGGTACACGTGGTTTCGGTGCCAGTCGAGGTAGGCGCGCTGGGGTGGCAGGGCGTCGGCGGGCAGGAGGAGGCGTTCGGCCAGGGGCGGCCGGCCGAATGCGGCGTGTAGGGCCGGGTCGTTGTCGACCTTGCGGTGCAGGTCGGTGTGGATGTGGATGCGCAGCCCGCCGTTGACGGTGAGTAGACCGGTGTCGAACGCGACGTCGTGTGTCGGGCAGGCAGTGAGCCCGTTGGCGACGTCGAGGCGTTCGTGCGGGTCGCTTTCCCGCCACGGCTTGATGTGTGAGGCGACGAGCATCCGCGGGGCCCGTCGGTCGTCGACGGTCACTGCCAGGCCGCAGAACACGCAGCGGTGGCCGTGGTTGCGTAGTACGTCGCGGGCGAAGCGGTGCTGCCCGACACGCGCTGCGGCGATCAGGAGCAACTCGGTCACCTGGTCGGTGATCCCAGGGTGCTCGGTGTGTACGGCGTCGACGATGTCGCTGGTACTCAGCTCGTCCTGGCCGAGCAGGATCAGCGGCGCGTCGTCGTGTTCCAGGTACAGGAAGTCGGGCAGGTCTTCGGCGGTGACGCCGACGTCGCGGGCCGCTCGCACGATGATCCGGTACACGGACGCCAGTTCGTCCTGACCGCCGAGCAGGCGGGCGGCGACCTCCACCTCGTGTCGGGCGCCGTTGCGGCGGCTGCCATCGAGATTGGCCATCTTCGCCAGGATGCTGCTGTTGGGGCGTCTGAACAGTCGGGCCAGGCTGGGGACCGGTTCCTCGGCACGGTGCGCGGTGGACCCGCCGTAGCGGCGGTGGTTGACCAGCAGGCTCGCGGCCAGGCACAGCAGCGTCTCCACCGGGGTGAAGGCGACCTGCCGACCGCCCTCGGCCGCCCACGGGCGTACGACGATCGAGCGCCATTGGGTACGGGCCGCCGACGGGGTGATCGCGAGATAGTCCGCCGCCGCAGGCATCCACCCTCCCGCAAGCCCAGTCAGCAGCCTCAGCGTAGATCACCGGCGCACGAACGGGACGTCCGCCTGACCGGTATTCGTCCGTGCCGCGACCGGCGGCGGAACAACATGTCACGCAGCTTCCTGCGGCTGTTCGGCGCTGTCCGGCGCGCACAGAATTGGGGTGTGGCAGATGAGATGAGCTAAGAAGGGTGCCGACGGAAGGAGGGCGAGATGCGGATCCTCAGTGGCGGAAACTCCACCGGCTGGGACTGACCGGCGCGGCGGTTCTCACCCCGCTTCGGTGAGATCATCCAGCAGCCCGCGTTGCCGCGCGAGCACCCCGGCCTGGAACCGGCTCTCCGCACCCAGGTCATGCATGATGTCGGCAATGTGCCGCCGGCAGGTGCGCACCGAGATGCTTAACTTGCGGGCGATGAACTCGTCTTTCCGGCCGGCCGCCAGCAGATGGAGTAGCGCCCGTTTGAGATCGTCGCCGGCCACACCGTAGCCGCCGTTCGGGGTGGTCTCGTCGTCGAAGGGCAGAGCCGAGGCCCAGACCTGCTCCAGCGAGCGGTACAGGTAGTCCACCACGGAAGGCTCCCGTAAGACGACCGCGCCCCTGGCGAGCACGTTCGGAATGACCGCGATCTCACGGTCGAAGATGATTATCCGGTCGGTGATCTCTTCCCGGGTACGCACATCGCAGCCTGCATCGACGAGCTCCTTGAGGAAAGGGCGCATGCGCGGATGGACACGTACCGGATGTTGGTGGACCGTTCTGATCCGAATCCCACGCGCCAGCATCTCGAGGTCCTTCGGCAGGGACTCCTCGATGGCGCCGTCCGATAACACGCCCGGATGCGCGCTGAAGACCTCGACCGAGCAGCGTCGGGCGATCCCGGCGAGGGTGGCGCGTACCCGGTCCACCTCGTCGATGATGTCGATCGCCTCACGCCGGTTGCGGACCTGGCGGGTGTTGAAGTAGATCGGGTTGAAGGCGAGCAAGGTCGCCTGCAGCGCCTCCATGCGGTGCTGGCGCTGCCGTACCTCGAACTCCAGCGGGGCGATGAGCTCCGAGACGGCCGCGTCCGGGCTGTTCGCCACCAGTACGTCGGGCTCTTCGGGGGCGCGCCGCAGCAGCCGCAGGGCCAGCAGCGCAGTCACGGCCTCGGTCAGTTCCTCGGCGGACTGCCCCAGGAGGGTCGTAGCGTCCTCCAGGCCTCCGCTGGATACCTGCCCCTGCTGCAGAATCCATTGGTAGAGATTGGCCGCCTCGGCAGTGATTGCGCCCGCTGGCTGGTTGCCCTGTCGGTGCTCTTCAGCCTTCACCGGGTCACCTCACCACCCCGACAGACCTGCATATTGAAATGCCCGAAAGCTATCATTTGGGCATGCTGCGATGCAAGGTCCGATCGAGCGATCCGATTCCGCGCATCCGCCGATGGCGCGACTCACGTGGGCAGATTCAGCCGTACGGGCAGAGTTGTATCGCCCTTTCTGTAGTGACCTTTCACGGATATGGTCATCAATTTTATTAAAAGGACTTCTGGATGAAATCAGCCGCTGAGCTACTGTCCGGCGTGAGCGCGGTCCTGCAGGAGGCGGCTGTCTTCTACCTCGACCTGCACGCCCACCCCGATCTGTCCGGCGCCGAGGCGCGTACGGCGGGCAAGCTCGCCGAGCGACTGCACCGTGCCGGCTATGCGGTGTCCACCGGCATCGGCGGCCACGGCGTGGTCGGTATCCTGCGCAACGGCGCCGGCCCCACCGTCCTTCTCCGCGCCGAACTCGACGCGCTGCCGGTCAAGGAGGAGACCGGCCTGCCGTACGCCAGTGGCGAGGTGGCCACCGGCGCCGACGGCCGGCAGGTGCCGGTGATGCACGCCTGCGGGCACGATCTGCATCTGGCCTGTCTGGCCGGGGCCGCCAGCGTGCTGGCCGCGGAGCGTGCGCACTGGCGCGGGACCGTCGCCGTCGTCGGGCAACCCGCCGAGGAGACCCTGGAGGGCGCCCGCGCCATGCTGAGCGCGGGCCTGTACCACCTGACCGGTCGACCCGACGTCGTCCTCGCCCAGCACAGCGCCCCCTTCCTCGCGGGAATGCTGGCGTTCGGCGCCGGGCCGGTGATGGCCGGCAGCGTCTCCCTCGACATCACGATCCTCGGCCGAGGCGGTCATGCGGCGACGCCGCACCTCACCGTCGACCCCGTGGTCATCGCCGCGGCCGTCGTACTCCGCCTGCAGACGGTCGTCTCCCGCGAGGTGGACCCCGCTGAGCAGGTCGTACTCACCGTCGGCTCGCTGCGAGCCGGCGAGACGGGCAACGTCATCCCCGCCGAGGCCGTGATCGGGTTGACGATTCGCGCGTTCGATCCCGCCACCCTGGACCGCGTGGTCGCTGCGGTCACCCGGATCGTCAGGGCCGAGTGCGTGGCCTCCGGAGCCGACCGCGAACCGCAGATCCGACGCGTCTCCTCCTCCCCGGTGAACCTGCCGGACGCCGAGGCGACGGCCGTGGTGCGCGCGGCCCACGAAGCCACCTTCGGCGCCGCGCGGATAGCGACCTGGCCGCGTGCCACGGCAACCGAGGACTTCCCGCTCTTCGGCGACGCCGGCAGCGACGTGCACGGCCACTGCGGCGTACCGACGGTCTACTGGCTGCTGGGCGTGGCGAGCCCTCGCCAGTGGTCGACGGCCACGACGGTCCCGGTGCCCGCCAACCACTCTCCGGTGTTCGCCCCGCACGTGGCGCTGGCCCTGCCGACCGGCATCTCGGCGATGACGCTCGCCGCACTCGCCCACCTGAGGCGGTGACCGCCGGCCGCCGACGACACCGCGCGTCGCCTGGCCCGCCATCCGTCACCAGCGACGATCCCGCAACGGGGCGGCCCGGCCTTTCGTGAGAAAGCTGCCATGCAGGTTCCTGCCGCCCGGCCGCTCCTTGACCCTCTATTGCGGAGTCAACAGACTCGGTGTCAGCGCGGCAGCGCGAGATAGCCATTCCCGCAAGAGGGAAGTGTGGTCGACATCATCCCGCGACAGTAATCGGTGCGAGTGGGGGAGAAATGGTGTGTCTCTGTTGAGCAGGACGGCGCGATGACGAAACTCGCGAATACCGAAACCGCAGGCGCAGCCCGATCCCGGCGCATGAGCTTCCAGATCCTGGGCACCCTGAACCTGACCAATGGGCGGGACGTCGCCGTGCTCCCGCCAGCCAAACCGACCACCTTGCTGGCGGCCCTGCTGCTGCACCCCAACGCGGTGGTGTCGACGAGTTCGTTGCTGTTCGCGATCTGGGGCGAACAACAACCGGCGTCGGCCAAGGCCGCCCTGCAGACCTGCGTCCTTCGCCTGCGGCGGCTCTTCGCCAAGCACGGCATCGCCGGCAACCTGATCGAATCCGTACCGGGCGGCTACCGCATCGTCGCCGACGCCGACTCGCTCGACCTCCTGCGCTTCCGCCAACTGGTGCGTACGGCGGAGCACGACACCGATCCCGAGTCCGAGCTGCACCACCTGACGGAGGGCCTGCGGCTGTGGCGGGGCGCGCTACTGGCCAACGTGCCCTCCGAGGTGCTGTGCCGGGACGAGGCGCCGCGGCTGACAGAGGAGTGGCTGCGGGCCTCCGAACGCCTGCACGACCTCAAACTGGCGCTCGGCCGCTGCCGGGAGGTCCTGCCCGACCTGTGGCGCGCCGCCCGCTCGCACCCCGGACACGAACGCTTCGCCGAACAGCTCATCGAGGCGCTGTACCGCACCGGCCGGCAGACCGAGGCGCTGGTCGAGTACCGCAACATCAAGCGGTACCTCCGCGACGAACTGGGCCTGGACCCCGGACCGTCGCTGCAACAGCTGGAGGCCGCGATCCTGCGTGGCGCCGAACTGGCACCCGCCGACCCGGCCGGCGACGTCCCCGCCGTCACCGGCCACCGCACGGGGACGGGAGAGCCGCCTCCGCCGATGGCCACCAGCGACTTCACCGGCCGGGCGGCGGATGTCGCGCTGCTGGCCGGATGGCTCGGCGACGATCGGCCGGCCCCCCGGACGATCGTGCTGACCGGCGCACCGGGCATCGGCAAGACCGCCCTGGCGCTACACGTCGCCGACCAACTCCGGACCGACTCCCGACCAGGCCACGCCACCGTACGGATGCGCCGGCCCGACGGTACGGCCCGCACACCCGGGGAACTGACCGCCGAGCTGGCGCGGCTGCGCCGTGCCGGGGTGGCAGAGTCCGCCCTGCTCATCCTGGACGACGTGCTCGACGCCGAACAGATCCGTGCAGCCCTGTCCGCCGAGCGCGGACACACCGTGCTCATCACCAGCCGGATGAGCCTCACCGGGTTGGTGGCGGCGCACGGCGGCCGAATGCACCGGCTCGACCCGTTCACCGACGACGAGGCGCTCGCGTTGCTCTCGGTCCTGCTCGGACGAGACCGCATCGCCGCCGAACCCGACGCGGTGCACCAACTCGCCGCGTTGTGTGGGAACTTTCCCCTGGCCCTGCGGATCATGGCAGCCCGGTTGCAGGCTCACCCGCGAACCCGGATCGCCGACTGTGTCACGTGGCTGCGCGGCGACCGCTTCGCCCGGATGTCCCTGGTCGGCGACCCGCGAATGTCGATCACCGAGACCTTCGGGGCCTGGCTCGACGACCTCGATCCGCGGCTCAGTGCGGCATTCGTGCGGATCGCCCGATGTTCCTACCCCGGCTCGATGACCGCCGACGACCTCGCCGGTGTCCTCGACCGGCCCGTCCCCGCCACCGGTCAGATCCTCGACCTCCTGGCGGACGCCGGCGCCATCGAGGGCGGCTCCGGCATCTACACGATGCACGAACTGGTCCGCGCCTTCGCCGTCCACGACTACGGCCAACGCAGCGGCGCTCTCGTGGCCTGACCGGCCCGGTCCACCCCGCTCCGCGGCATCCGCCGCCGCACGACAAGAACAGAGGTGCCTCCGCTATGGCCGCAGTGACCTTCGACGACATCGCCCAGACCCGGCCACGCATCCGCCGGGACGTCCTCTACACCCAGACCCCGGACGGCGTGCTGTTCCACAACTCCGTCGGCGGCTTCCACCTCAGCGGCCGCAGCGCGTACCGGCTGGCCACCCTGATCGTCCCCTACCTCACCGGCGACCACCGGCTCGCGGACCTCGGCACCGCACTCGGCGCCCCGCAACGCGCCATGGTCGCCAACCTGGTCGGGACCCTCTACGAGCGTGGCTTCGCCCGCGACGTGCCGCCGGCAGCCCGGACCCTGGGCCGCGGACAACCGGCGGTCACCGAACGGTTCGCACCACAGATCGCCTACGTGGACCACTACGTCGACGGCGCGGAAGACCGGTTCACGACCTTCCGCGACGCCCGGGTCGCGGTGCTCGGCGACGACCCGGTGGCGCGCTGGTGTGTCCTGAGCCTGATCCGCAACGGCTCGGCGAGCATCGGCATCACGCCGGGCCTGGACCAGCCTCACCACCGGTTCGACGAGGTGCGGGCCGAGGCGCGGGCGTTGACCGACGAAGGCTGTCCGGTCGACGTCGAGACCCTCCCGTCCCGCGGCACCCGCTACACCTGGACCGACCTCGCGGCGTACGACGTCGTCGTGACCTGTGGACCCCTCGGCGCCCGACAGACGCTGGACCTGCTGACCGAGCGGGTACCGGCCGGACGCCACCTGCTGACCGCCTGGACGTTCGGCAGGCAGGCCGTGATCGGCCCACACATGACCGCCGGCAGCACCGGCTGCTGGCTCTGCGCCGCGCTGCGCCTCGCCGCCAACGGCGACCCCGCCGCCGCCGCCGACCTGTGGCAGGACATCGCCCTGGACACGGCCCGCCAGGGCACCACGATGGGCCGACCGCTCGCCGCAATGATCGGAAACCTCCTCGGGTACGAGGTGTTCCGGACCCTGACCGGCGCCCTGCCGGCCGAGACGGCCGGCCAGGTCATCATCCAGAACCTCGAATCGCTCGACGTGGTCGCCGAACCACTGCTGCCGCACCCGGCCTGCGGATTCTGCTCCAGTGACACGGCACCCGACGAACCGGTCACCACGGATCTCGCCATCGCGCAGACCCGCATCGTCGAGGCCCAGGTCGAGGCGTCGGAGCTGCTGGCCGAACTGACCAGCCGCGAGATACTGATCCAGCCCCACACCGGCGTCTTCGCCGAGTTCAGCGACGAACAGTGGACCCAGACCCCACTGAAGGCGAGCACCCTGCGGTTCTCGCCCAGCCCGGGACGTACCCGGGAGATCGCGACGTTCGACCTGCACACCCTGGCCGGCGCCCGGCTCGCCGCGCTGCGCACGGCCGCGGTCAGCTACGTCGACCACGGCGTCCCGCTGCCCGCCGAACCGGCCACCCCGGCCCGAACGGTGACCGCCGCCGAGATCGTCACAGGCAGCGGCACGGCACCCGCCACCGGGCCGGTCGTGACGGCGACATCGCTGCTCACGAAGGAGGAGGTCGGCGTACCGGCCGCCGCCGTCCGGCCGTTCGGGAAACACAACACCGACCGGCCGATCATCGCCACCCCGGCAGGTGCCGGGGCGGGCGCATCGCCCGCCGAGGCCGCCGCGCGGGGCCTGCTGTCGGCCATCGCGTACACCCGAATCATCGACGCGGTCCGCGGCCACGCCCAGGTGACACCGGCGCGACTGTCCGACACCGAGCACCCGGAGATCGTGTTCCTGCGCCGGTCCACCGCGAACGCCGGCCTGGACCTCACCGTGCTGGACCTGACCGGCGGCCGGTTCGGCACCTCGCCCGTGGTGATCGCCCACACCACCGACCCGCGGACCGGCGACGTCTGGTGGACCGCCGGCAGTGAGTTGACCTGGCACGCCGCCGTGGCGACCGCCGTACGGGACCTGCTCGGCCGGGTCCAACTGAGCCGGGAACGCGGCGCCGACGTCGACCCGGGAGACGAACTCGTCGCCGACTTCGACCCGACCGTGCTGGCGGTCACCGGCGGCCCGGCCGAGATCCCCGACGTGACCTTCGACGACCTGCTCGACGGGGTCCGCGACACCGGTGGTGACGTGCTGCTGATCCGCACCACCCCGCCGGACCTGCTCGCCGGCGGCATCCACACCGCCCGGATCGTGTTGACCGGCGGGTCCACCCATGCGGCCTGACCTCGTCGGCGCCCCGGAACACTGGGCACAGGACTGCACCGCACTGGCACAGTTGCTGCGCAGGCGACTCCGCCCGGACGTGACGGTTTCGGTCGCACCACTCGGCGTACGGGACGAACTGGCCGTGGCGCACGGCCCGGAACCGGCGTCGGCGACCGTGCACCTGTACGGCCAGTACGCCCTCGTCGGCCCCTTCCCGGCGGCCGACGCCACCCACCCGGCGTGCCCCCGGTGCCTCGCCCGCCGATGGCAGGCGGTCCGGCAACGATCCCTGCGCGACGCCCTGGAACTGGGCGGTCCGACCCGACAGGCCGGACCGTCACCCTTCCGCTCGGCCTTCACCGGCGACGCCATCGCCGCGCTCGTCGACGCCCACCACGCCCGCGCCGACGACCCACGCACCAGCAGCGACGGGTACGCCTCGGTGTACGTGGTCGACCTCGCCGTGCTGGTGGTACGCCGCTACCCGGTGGTGCCCGACGCCGAGTGCCCGTCCTGCGGCCGCAGCACACCCGACACACCGCAGGCCGCGCGACCCCCGGCCGGCGTCGCCCGCAAACCCGCGCCCGACTCGTTCCGGGTGCGGTCGGTCGACGACTACCCGTTCACCGTGGAGACCTTCGCGAACCCGCTGTGCGGGCCGGTCGGCCCCATGGTCGCCTACGACCCGCTGTCACCGTCCACCTCGGCGGTCAGCGGCGCATTCCTGCTGCGCTCCGGCCACTACCTGCGGGAGACGTACTGGGGCGGGCACGCCGACAGCTACGCCGGCAGCGCCCGCATCGGCGTCCTGGAAGGACTCGAACGCATCGCCGGCATGCGCGCCAAGGCCAAGCGGACCGTGGTCCGCGCAGCACTTGACGAACTCGGCGACACGGCGGTCGACCCACGGGTCTGCGGTCTCTACACCGACGCGTTCCACGCGGCCAACCCGTGGGTCACACCGTTCACACCGGACCGGCCGATCCCGTGGGTCTGGGGTCACTCGTTGCGCGACGACCGGCCGGTGCTGGTACCGGAGATCCTGGCCTACTACCACGCTCCAGGGCTGGAGAACCGGTTCGTGCAGGAGAGTTCGAACGGTTGCGCCTCCGGCGGCAGCGCACAGGAGGCGATCTACCACGGCCTGATGGAGGTCGTCGAGCGCGACGCGTTCCTGCTCTCCTGGTACGGCCGGGTCACACTGCCGGAGCTCGACCCGCGGACCAGCGCCCGCGTCGACACCCGGTGGATGGTCGACCGGCTGGAGATGTGCGGATACCGGGCCCGGTTCTTCGACGCCAGGATCACCTTCGACATCCCGATCGTGATCGGCGTGGCGACCCGCATCGACGGCGGCATGGGCGCCATCTGCTTCGGGGCCGGCGCGAGTCTCGACCCGGAGACGGCGATGGCGGCGGCCCTCTGCGAGATCGCGACCGACTCGGTCAACCTGCGCAGCCGCACCACCCGGGACGAGACGCGGTACCGGACGATGGTCGCCGACTTCGCCAACGTCGAGGCGCTGCACGACCACCCGCTGGTGTACGGCCTGCCCGAGATGGCCGAGCACGGGGCGTTCTTCGTGGCACCCCGGGAATCCCGAGCCATGGCCGAGGTCTACCCGGCCGCCGACCACGCCGAACTGCTCTCCGACGACCTCGCCGTGGACCTGCGGCGCGGCGTGGCCGACGTCACCGCGCACGGGTTCGACGTGGTGGTCGTCGACCAGACGCTGCCCGAACAGCGGGATCTGGGCCTGCACACGGTCCGCGTCCTGGTACCCGGACTCCTGCCGATCGACTTCGGCTGGGCCCGCCAGCGGGCGCCCCACCTGCCGCGCATGCGCACCGCGCTGGCCACCGCCGGCCTGCGGGACCACCACCTGGAGGTCGCCGACCTGCACCTCGTCCCGCATCCGTTCCCGTGAGTGCCCGAGCCACCACGCGAGGAGACAAGGACCGACATGGGTTACGCACACGACTACGCGAGCGCCATCCTGCACCGCGGTCGGGTTCCGATGGAGCCGACGGAGTTCACCCCGAACTGGCCGGACCAGCCCCGCAAGGGAAAGTTCTTCCCCGGCGTCGAGACCTTCCCGCTGCCCGAAGCCAACCCACCCGCAGACGCCACCGTCCAGGACGGGTTCGACGGCCCGGGACACACCGGGTCGCTCCCGTTCGACCTGCCGTTGCTCGCCGCGATGCTGCACGACTCGTACGGGCTGGTCGGCCGCCGCCTCGGCATCCAGGCAAACACCGACCTGCGCGCCCTGCCCACGTACCCGACGGCGAACTGGCACCGGGGCACCGCGTCGGGCGGCGGCCTCTACCCGGTGAGTGTGTACTGGGTCTGCGGGCCGAGTGGCCCGATGCCACCGGGCCTCTACCACTACTCGACGAAGCACCACGCGATGCAGCGCCTGCTCACCGGCGACGTGACACCGATCCTGCGCGAAGCGCTCGGCGCCCGCGCCGGCCAGGACGGCGACCAGTTCCTCGTACTCGGCGTCAAGTACTGGCAGAACGCCTTCAAGTACAACAGCTTCTCCTTCCACGCGGTCACCATGGACATCGGCACCATCGTGCAGACCTGGCGACTCTGGGCCGGGGCCCACGGCCGCGTGGTGGAGCCGGAACTATGGTTCGACGAACCGCGCATCGCCGACCTGCTGGGCGTGGCGAACGAGGAGGAAGGCATCTTCGCCGTCGTCCCGCTCGCCTGGGACGCGGCGCGACGCCCCGGGAACCGGACGGCCCCGGTGTCGGTCCGCCACCGCGACCAGGAACGGTCCCGGACCGTGCTGACCTTCGACACGATCGCCAGAATCCACGCGGGGACGGTGGCGGGCGCGACCCGGGCGCCCGCCCCCGGGACCCTGGCCGCGGCTGCCGCCCACCCGCCGCAGCCGGACCGCACCCGGGTCGCGCTGCCGCCCCCACTCGCCCTCGATGCGCCGGTACGCACCACACTGCGCCGCCGACGCAGCAGCTTCGGCCGCTTCGACGCGACCGTGCCACTGACCGCGGCGCAACTCGCCACCGGACTGGCCGCCAGCGCCCACGCGCCCTTCACCGACACGGCCAGCGGCGCCGGAACGGCCCGGCTGGCGAAGCTCTACGCCTTCGTCAACCACGTCGACGGCGTACCGCCGGGGGAGTACGAGTACGACCCGCACGGACACGCCCTCCACCTGGTCAAGGCGGGCCGGTCCGGGCCGTTCCTGCAACGGAACTACTTCCTCTCCAACTACAACCTGGAACAGGCGGGCGTCGTGATCGTGCCGACCGTCCGCACCACCGCGGTGCTCGACGCCGTCGGCGATCGCGGCTACCGGCTGGTCAACGCCACCATCGGCGCCGTCGCGCAGAACTTCTACACCGCCGCGGCCGCGATGGACATCGGCGCCGGCGTCGCACTCGGCTTCGACAACATCTCCTTCGTCGAGGAACTCGACCTGCACACCACCGGCGAAGCACCCCTACTGATCATGATGCTCGGTCGGGAACGGGCCCGTCCCGCGGACTTTCGCTATGACATCGCCTGACAGACCGAGTCGAACGGAGCCCGTGATGACCCTGACCACCGAGTCCCACCGCCCGCCGGCAGCCACCACCGGCGGACCCGAACCACGACCGGCGGACCCCCACTGGACCCTCCAGGACCGCCTGATGACCCGGGTCGCGGGCCTGCCCCTCGCCACCGTCGGCGCCCTCCGCTGTCCGGACAGCTACCGCTGGGCCGAGCAGACGCTGCGGGCGGAGCAATCGCTTACCGAGACGGCGGGCGTCCTCAGCGACCTGCTGCACGACCTGGTCAACGACAACGACGACGACCTCGTCCGCCGGCAGCTGCTGCGGCTACGCCGACAGGTGTTCAACAACCGGCTGCCGGCACACCCCAGCGCCGCCGTCACCCTGGTGGCAGGGCTCAACCCAGACACCGCCGAACGGCTCACCCGCTGGCTGGCGGCCCGGCGCAGGCTCGACGAGCTGCGCGCCGAAGGCGGGCGGATCGTCGGTGCGGAGGTGGCCGGCACGACCGCGCGACTGCGCCAGCTGGCCGCCGAGGACCGGCTGCGCCGAGGCGTGCTGCTCGCCTCGCCGTCGCTGGACGCGCAACTCGACGCGTTCATCGACGGTGGCGCCGACCGACCCGACAAGAAGGAACGGCGCACTATCCGCTCCGTGCTGTCCTACCTGTACCGCACCGCCTGCAAGCCGAGCCCGTTCAGCACGTTCACCGCGGTCGGGGTGGGCCGGCTCACGCAGGCCGCCGACGCCGGGCACCACGTGCGGGTGGCCGACGACTGGCCCAGCCAGCCCCGGGTGAACGTGGTCGTGCTCGGTCGCCTCGCCGAAACCGTCCTGGCCGATCCGCGGCGTCGCGCGGACCTGCCGGTCCAGGCGGCCAGCGGATGGCGCAACGACGAAGACCGGGTACGGTTCGTCCGCCGCTGGGTCACCACCGGTGACGACAACGCCGCAGTGACCTTCGACGCCTCCTCCGACCGGCTCTACTTCCTGCAGCGCACCGGCGTCCTCGAACGCATGCTGCGGATGATGGCACACACCCCCGGCGTCACGTTCGGCAAACTCACCGAGTGGCTCGGGGCCACCGAGCGGGCCACCCCCGACGAGTGCGACCGGTACCTCGCCGCGCTCCTACACCTCGGCATGCTGCAGTTCCCGTGCCTACAGACCGATGTGCACACCCGTGACCCGCTGCGCGGCTTCCAGGCGGCCCTGCGGGGCATCGCGCGCCCCTGGGCCGACGAACTGGCCGACGGACTGGCCGCACCGATCACCTACGTCGACCGGTACGCACTCGCCGGCCACGCCGAACGTCGACAGCTGCTCGGGCAGCTCCGCACCAGCCTGCACGAGCTGCAGACGAACCTCGGTGACCAGGACGCCACACTGCCCCGCACCCTGCTGTACGAGGATGTGCGCGCCGGCACCGACGAGCTGACACTCGACCGGCAGGCGTGGCACGGACTGCTCGCGGACTCGCTGCGGTCGGTGGAACGGATCCTGCCGGCCTTCGACGTGACCCTGCCCCAACGCATCACGTTCACCGGCTACTTCCTGGCCCGCTACGGCCACGGTGGACGCTGCGACGACCTGTTGAAGCTGGTCCACGACTTCCACGAGGACTTCTTCGACCAGTACCTGACCTTCAACGGACGTCCCAAGGCGTTCGAGGACGGCGAGTACGTCCCGGAGGTGAACTGGCTGCGGTTGCCCGGCATCACCGCGCTCGACGACGCCCGCCGCGAACTGCTCGTCCGGATGCGGGACATCTGGGCCACGTCCGGGCAGGCGGAGGAGGTCCGGCTCGACGAGCCGACCGTCGCCGCCGTGGCCGCGCACCTGGCCCCGGTCACCACCCGGTTCGGCCCGCAGAGCCACTTCCTCCAGGTACAGGACCGGCCCGGTGACCCGGTCGCGGTGCTGAACCAGTCCTACGGCGGGTTGTACTTCCCGTTCAGCCGCTTCACCCACTGCTTCGACGCACCCCACGACGCGCCGGAGACGGACGGCCTGGCACACCAGCTCCTGCGGCAGTCCGCCCAGACGGCACCGGCTGGCGCGGTCCTCGCCGAGATCACCGGCGGAGCGGTGGTCACCAATCTCAACCTGCACGGGCGGCTGACCCGCTACCAGATCGTCTGCCCCGGCGAGACCAGCTCCGTACCGGCCGAGGACCAGCTACACCTCGACGACCTCTACCTGGAGCACGACGTCACCGAGGCGCGCCTGGTGCTGCGCTCGCACCGGCTCGCCCGGGAGATCATCCCGGTCTACCTCGGCTACCTGGTGCCGCTGGCACTGCCCGAGATCCCCCGGACCCTGCTGCTGCTGTCGCCCTCGTCGCTGGCCCCGGTCAACCTGTGGGGCGGCGTGCCCGACGGAGAACCACGCGACGGGGTGCGGTACCGGCCGCGGGTGCGCCACCGCAACCTGGTGCTGAGCCGCCGCTCCTGGACCGTCGACGGCAAGGACCTGCCCCGGCTCTCGCCAACGGACACCGACGAGGACTGGTTCCTGGCATGGCAGCGGTGGCGGCGCACCCACGCGCTGCCGGCCCGTACCTTCGCGACGGTCACCGCGACCGCCGGGGACGGCCGGTCACGCAGCGGCAAGCCGCAGTACGTGGACTTCGCCAGCTACCTGTCCCTGTACGCCCTCAACGGCCTGCTGCAGGACCCGCAGGCCCGGGTGGTGTTCCGGGAGATGCTCCCCGACGAGGACGCCCTGCACACGCGGTCCAACCGCGGCGCGCACGTCGCCGAGCTGGCCGTCGAGACCCTTCGTGCCCCTTCGACCCTGCCCGCCGCACCCCGACAGGACCCGCAGCCATGACCCAGACCCTCAGCCGTCCGGCGGACGTGGCCGCCGGCCACTGGCAGGCCATCCACATCTACTACGCGGCCAACCCGCAACCGTTGATCGTGCAGTGCGTGCATCCGCTGATCAGCGGACTCGAAGCCGACGGCCTGATCACCGGCCACTTCTTCATCAACTACTGGCTTGAGGGGCCGCACGTCCGGCTACGGCTCAAACCGGCCACCGTGGCGGCCACCCCCGAGGTGAAGCGGAGGGCGGAGGCCGCCATCACCGAGTACCTGCGCGTCCGGCCCGCGCTGTACCAGGTGGACGCCGGATTCCTGGAAGAGTTCTACAACTCCCTGTTCGACATGGAGTTCTCCGTCGACGAGAAGACCCGCTACCTCCGCGGCGACGGCCGGATGAACCTGCGCGAGAACAACACCTACAGCTACGAGCCGTACGAACCGGAGTACGGCAAGTACGGCGGCGAAGCCGGGATCGCACTCGCCGAGTGGCACTTCGCCCACTCCAGCCGCATGGTCACCACCGCCATCCGTACGAAGAACCTGCACCTGCGTACCGTGCTGCTCGGCACCGCCGCACAGCTGATGATGGTGATGTCCGCCTGCTTCCTGCCGGACACCGACGACCTGGTCGACTACCTGAACCGGTACCACACGTTCTGGCGCGCAGCCTTCCCCGACACCAACTACGCCGGCGCCGAGGAGTACCAGCAGCAGTACGCCGCCACCGGCCCCGAGATCGGCCGACGGTTCGCCGCCATCCGGCACTCCCTGCGCACGACCGGCGGTCAGGACCTGCCCGGGCTGCTGCGCGACTGGGCCGAACACTGCCTCGAACTGCGCCACCGGGCGGCCGACCTGGCCGAACGCGGGCAGCTCGTGTTCCGCTCCTGGGACGGCACCCGCGACGAGATCCCCACGGACCCGCGGACCGCACTGCCACTGCTGCTGTCGCCGTACATGCACATGACCAACAACCGGCTACACGTCACGATCACCGACGAGGCGTACCTGTCGTACCTGCTCGGCCGGGCGCTACCCGAGCACGGCGAGCCGGCGTGAGCACCGCCGTCGCCGTCGCACCGGCAAGACGAACGGACATCCAGATCAGCGGGCGATACCTGCGCGACGGTACGCCGGTCCACCTCGTCCGGGACCCCGTCGCCGGGAGGACGTTCGAGATCGGGGTGAAGGAGCACTTCGTCCTCGTCCGACTCGACGGGACGACCTCACGCGACGAGATCGCCGCCGCGTACGCCGGACAGTTCCGGCGCACCCTCGGGCCAGCCGCCTGGCAGCAACTCCTCACCCTGCTGGCCGCCCGGGGCCTCATCGAAGGAAGCCCACCGCCGGCCGACCTCCCGCCGGTGGCGACCCGACGCAACGTCCTCGGCGGCTCGCTGCGGCTGGTCAGCGACGCCACCGTCACCACCGCACGACTGCACCGCTTACTCGGCTTCGCATTCCGGGGCTGGTTCCTGATCCCCGCGACCACGGCGGTCCTGGCGATGCTGGCCGCCACGCTGTGGCACGGACCGGCCCTGGTCGCCGACACCGCCACCGTGTTAGCCGACCCGTACGCGCTCACCACCGTCGCCACCATCCTGTGGGTCACCATGGGCCTGCACGAACTCGGGCACGGCGTCGTGGCACACCACTTCGGCGGCACCGTCGGTGAGATCGGGATCCGCTGGCAACTACCCATGGTCGTCATGTACTGCCGGGTCGACGACTACCTGTTCCTGCCGAGCCGCCGCCAGCAGGTGGCCACCGCGTCGGCCGGCATCCTGGTCAACCTGCTGTTGCTGCTGCCGGTCCTGCCGGCCTGGCTGCTGCTGCCGGCCGGGGAACCGGCCCGCACGCTGCTCGGCGCGCTGATGCTGCTGGGACTCGCCCAGGCCGCGCTGTACCTGCTACCACTACCACCGCTGGACGGCTACCAGATGCTCGCCCACTCGCTGGGCATCCTGCACTACGCCAGTGGCAGCCGTCGCTTCGCCGGCCGCGCGGTGGCGGCCCTGGTCGGTCGCCCGGGCCTGGCGGGATATCCCCGCGCCGCCCGGATCGCCTTCACCGCGTACGCCCTGGGCGCCGCAGCCCTGATCGTGGGCATCCTGACGGTCGTCGCGCTGACCGCGCAACGGGTCGCCACCGCCCACTTCGGACCCGTCGCCGGGACGGTCTCGGCCGGACTGGCCGTACTGATCGGGATGCTCTTCGTGCTGCCCCGCACGTCGTTCACCGGAATCCGCACGCCGGCCGACAGCCGCGCGAAAGAGGTGCAGAGATGACCACCACGCACGCCACCGAGACGTCGACACCGAGCAGCGCGGAACCCACCGTGCCGGCTGAGGCCGCACCGGCCGTCGTGTTGAACGGCGTCCGCAAACGGTACGGCGACCTACCGGCCGTCGACGGCGTCTCGCTGACCATCCGACGCGGAGAGTTCTTCGGCATCCTCGGCCCCAACGGCGCCGGCAAGACGACCCTGATCGAGATCATGGAGGGCCTGCGCCAGGCGGACGCCGGCACCGTCCACGTCCTCGGGATGCCCCCGTGGCCCCGCAACGCGGCACTGCTGCCGCGCCTCGGGCTACAGACACAGAAGAGCGCCTTCTTCGCCCGGCTGACGGCCCGGGAGCACCTCGCGACCGTGGCCGCCCTGTACGGGCTGCCGGCCACGGCGGCCGACACCGCGCTGCGCACGGTCGGACTGACCAGCCAGGCAGACCAGCGGGTGGGAGACCTCTCCGGCGGTCAGCGGCAGCGGCTCGCCATCGCGGGTGCTCTCGTCCACCAGCCGGACCTCGTCTTCCTCGACGAACCGACCGCGGCGCTCGACGCCCAGGCCCGCCGCGACCTGTGGCAGGTCCTGCGCGACCTGAAGGCGCAGGGCCGCACGATCGTCTACACCACCCACCATCTCGACGAGGCCGAGTCGCTCTGCGACCGCGTCGCCATCGTCGTCGCCGGCTCCGTCATCGCCCTCGACACCCCGCACCGGCTCGTCGGTGCGGCGCACGCACCCACCCGGGTCATGGTGCCGGTCGGCCAGCTATCCACCGAACGGGCCCAGTCCCTACCCGGCGTCGTCCGCGTCACCGTCGAAGGCGGCTCGGTGGTACTGGAGACCTCCACCGCCGGCCCCACCCTGGCAGCCGTCGGCGACCTCGTCGGCCTCGACGAGGTACAGACCCGTACCGCCACCCTCGAGGACGTCTACCTGGAACTCACTGGATCGGAGCCGCACTCGTGAGTGCATTCGCCGCCCTCAGCGCCGCCAACTACAAGGCGTCCGTACGCGACAAGACCACCGTGTTCTTCACCTTCGCGTTCCCGCTGCTCTTCCTGGTGGTCTTCGGCCTGATCTTCCAGGGGCAGGAGGTGGCCGGCTCCGGACGTGGCTACATCGACTACATCGCACCCGGCGTGCTCTCCTGGGGCGTCGGCAACGCCGCGCTCTTCGGCATCGCGTTCACGCTCATGCAGTGGCGCAACGACGACCTGCTACGCCTGATCAGGATGACGCCCACCCCGCTGACCACGGTGCTCGGCGCACGCTACACCGGCGCGCTCGTCATCGGCCTGGTGCAGGCGGTGCTGTTCGTCGGCGTGGCCCTGCTGCCGATGTTCGGCCTCCGCCTGGCCGACAGTTGGCCCCTCGCCCTGCCCGTACTCCTGCTCGGCGTCACGGCGTTCCTGTCCATGGGCGTCGTCGTCGGCTCCCGCGCCAACACTCCCGAGGCCGTCGCCGCCATCGCCAACTCGATCATGGTGCCGATGGCGTTCCTGTCAGGATCATTCCTGCCGATCGATCTCATGCCCGGGTGGCTGCAGAACCTCTCCCGTGCCCTGCCGTTGCGCTACATGAACGACGGCATCTCGGCCGCCCTGACCGGCAGCGGCGATCTCGCCACGATCGGCCTGAGCAGCGCGGCCCTGGCCGGCTTCACCCTCGTCTTCGGCGTCCTCGCGGTGAAGACCTTCCGCTGGAGTAACAACTCGTGAACACCACCACCCGCTCCGACCCGCGCCCGGTTCCCATGGAGTTTGCCCGGCTGACCCTGCAGCAAGCGCTCACCGAACGGTTCCGGCGCGACACCGGCGACGCGGCGCACGGCCGCGGTCCCGCGGTGGAGACCGTCGGAGCAGTCGACGTGTTCGGCGCACCCGCCACCCGACTCGCGCCCCGACGCGCAGCCGCGGACGTACATCTCACCGCCCAGGCCGTGCTCGTCGGCCCATGGGGCGGCACCCCGGACGCCCGGGCCTGCGGCCACTGCCTCGCCATGCGGTGGCAGCGGTTACGCACCAGATCGGAACGGGAGGCCCTCGAACACGGCGCGCCCGTCATCCCCGCCGGCACCTGGCCACTCGTCCCGGACTACGTCCTGGACGCCGTCTGGTCGGTGTACCAGGCGGTCGTCCTCGACCGCTCGGCCCCGGCCGGCCGGCGGGCCACCGGAGGCTGGCACGCGGCCGCCGACCTCCACCTGCCGCAGGTCACCCGGATCGACCTCCAGACCCTGCACGTGATGACGTTCCCGCTGCTCACCGATCCGCTCTGCCCCCACTGTGCACCGGTCGACGAGCTCACCCCACAACCGGCCACGCTCGACCTGGTATCCCGCCCCAAGCCCGACCCCGGCAGCTACCGGCTCACCTCGACCACGTCGTACCCGCTCACCACCGGGGCGATGGCCAACCCGGTCTGCGGCAGCCTGGGCGCCGGCACCTGGCTCGACGTCACCTCGCCCACCACCTCCCCGGTCACCGGCAGCGTGCTCATCCGCGGGTACGCCGGACTCGTCAACTTCACCTGGAGCGGCCAGGCCAACTCCTTCCGCACCAGCAAGGACCTCGCCTTCCTGGAAGGGCTCGAGCGGTACGCCGGCACCCACCAGCGGCGCCGCGCCAAGCCGATCGTCGCCGCCCTCACCGACCTCGGTGACACCGCGCTCGACCCGCGCACCTGCGGGGAGTACCCGGCGCAGACGTACCTGACCGACCCGACGGTCGCCCCGTTCGACCCGGACCGCCCGATACCGTGGGTGTGGGGTTACTCCCTTCGGGACGATCGGCCCGTGCTGGTGCCGGCCCGCCTCACCTACTACGCCTCCGGGCAGGCGTCCGACAACTTCGTCTACGAATCCTCCAACGGCTGCGCGATCGGCAGCTGTCTCGAGGAGGCGATCCTCTTCGGCCTGCTCGAACTCATCGAACGCGACGCGTTCCTGCTCGGCTGGTACGGCAACCTGGAACTCACCGAGATCGACCTCGACTCGTGCCGCAGCCCCGCCGTCCGGGCAATGGTGGACCGGGCCGCCTTCCGCGGCTACGACGTCCACGCCTTCGACAGCCGCGTCGACCTGGCCGTACCGGTCGTCACCGGCCTCGCCGTCCGCCGGGACGGCGGCGCGGGCACCCTCGCCTTCGCCGCCGGCGCCAGCCTCAACCCGGAGACAGCCGTCGAGGGTGCGTTGTCGGAGGTGCTCACCTACATTCCCCACCTGTCCCGGCAGGTCGACGAGCGCCGGGACGAACTCGAAGCCATGGCGGACGACTACACCCGCTGCGCCAACCTGGGCGACCATCCCCAACTGTTCGGCCTGCCGCGGATGACCGAGCACGCCCACACCTACCTCGCACCGGCCGACCACTGCACGATCGTCGACATCCGCACCCCGGGCGACCCGGACACCCGAGACCTCCTGCGCGACCTACGAACATGCCAGCGGGAACTGGAACGCGCCGGCTTCGACGTGATCGTGGTCGACCAGACCACACCGGAACAGCGCCGGATGGGCCTGCACACGGTGTGCACGATCGTCCCCGGCCTGTTACCGATCGACTTCGGCTGGACCCGGCAACGAGCCCTGCAGATGCCTCGGCTGCGTCACGCGCCCCACCGGGCCGGCCTGCGCGACGGCGACCTGGCCGCACCCGACCTGCGGATGGTCCCGCACCCGTTCCCCTGAACACCCGCCACGGCGCGTGGCGCCCGTCGGTGCCACACCGGCGCGGCGCCACGCAGCTTCGCCGCCACCGGTCCTGGATGCCGGTGTGGTCGCCACGCCGAACAGCCCTCCGGGACGGTCTTCGTCCAGGAGGGCTGTTCGGCAGAACCGGTCTGCCGGCGTTGGCCGACGAACGATCAGGCGCTGCAGGAGGTGGTGCTGGTGGTGCTGGAGCAGGTGCTGGTGGAGCTCGTGCTGCACGAGGCGGCCACGGCCAGCAGGACGCCGTTCGCGTCCGCGTAGTCCGAGATCTCGAAGGTCTCCGACTCGAGTTCGAGGATCTCGTTCGCCAGATCGGCCAGGTCGCTCTTGTCGTCGATGTTCATGCTCACTCCTCAGCGAGGTCTGGGCCGTCCCGCTGGGGGTTCGGCCCGCCGTGGTGACTGAGACCATTCCATCGGCTGCTGCTGGCCGATCGACCTACGTTCCGCTGTCACCGCACTGACGTGGGCGGTCACCGGCTCAACCGAGCCAGACCGGCCCCCAGGCCAGTTCCTGCGGGCCGAGCAGCGCATCGGCCTCGACCCGGATTCCCAGGACCCGGCGGCCGGTGTCGCCGACGACGGCGGTGTGGATGTCGTGCAGCAGCCGCCGGACATCACCGGGAGACAGGGCGCTGATCAGGGAGGCGGTGTCCGGCAGACCCGGGTCGGCTGCGCGGGCGGTGCCGGGAAGCAGCAGATCCCGGGTGCGGGCCGAGGTGAGGGCGTAGTCGATCGCCTCGTCCGTCTGCCGGCCCCAGGCGGCTGCGACGACGGCGCCCGAGGACCGACGTACCACTGCGGCGAGCCGCAACGGGCCGCCGAGCTGCGGGACGTGGCGGGTGACGACGTCGAAACCGCCGTCCGGCAGGGAATGCCGCTGGGTGTCCCGGCTGTACGCGGACAGGAGGTTGAGCGAGCCGTCGAGAAGCCACGTCCACTCCGTCGAGCCCGAGGCGCCGGCCACCACGCGGCCGGCGGTCGGCGCCGCATCCGAGGACATCGACCGCAGACTGTCCAGTACCGCGTGCCGCAGCGCCAGATCCCGCCGGCTCGCCCAGCCCAGCCCGCAATGGGGCTGTACGGGGTCGGACGTGCGTACCGCAACCGCGGAGAAGCGTGTCGTGTCGTGTTCGGCCAGCGGCTCGGGAGCAAGTAGTCCAGCCCAGGGCGCCAGCATCGCCAAGGTGTCACCCGGCACATGAGTGGCCGTCGGCGACAGTTCCAGATCCGCCAGACTCCGAATGCCGGTCCAGCGCGTCCGGCCCTCGCCGAGCAGTACGAGCAGTGTCGTGACCCGACGCTGCGGGTCCACGATCGCCGCGGTGCCGCCGCCGGCACCGTCCACGGACCGAACGGCGTCGCGTACCGCGGCCTCGACCGATCCGGCGGTCCACGGCACGCCGCTCACCGAACCGCTCGGCAGCCGCGCCTGCCGCCAGGCCGCGGCGCGCTCGGCCAACAGATCATGCAGGTGGGGGAGTCCCCAACGAGGCCCGACGACGATCAATCCCGCGATGGGGGTGACCGGCACCGCTTCAGTCATCGGTCCACTGCCTTCATCGGTCTACTGCCTTCCGTCGGCGTCCTCGGCGGGCCGCTTACGCGACTGTGGGACCGGCCAGGCCGGCAGGGGACGAGTGACGGTCGCCGCGTTCAGTCCCAAGCCGGCGAGCAGCCGCCGTCCGCGACAGCGATCCCGGCAGCGACCGGACGCGAACGTCGTCGATCGCGGGGGTCGGGAGGACGATCACCACCGTGACGGCCGGTGCGTTCGCGAATAGGGCAATCCACGTCATCTGTTCCCCAGGTCCCTGACCTCGTCCGTCCGGCTGATCCGTTCGGAACGCCTTCACTCTGCGGTCAGGCCACCGCCCACGGATAGACGGAAAGAGCTGCCTGGCACGTTGTTGCCCGCCCGCCGGGCAGATCCTGGCGCCCGACTCTGGCCGCCGCCGTGCCACGCACCGCCCGCACCGGCCTGGCGGCATGCGGCGAGTCCCGCGGGCTGGTGTCCGACGGTCACGGTAGTTCCTCGGCCCGGACCTCGACCGCCCCTCGGTGAAGGCGCACCCAGCCCCACACCGGGCCCTGCTGCTCAACCCGGGCGCGCAGCGGATCGAAGAAGTCCCGACCGCTTCTGGTCATGTCGGTGACGATCTCCCCGTCCACGGTGGCGACCAGCGCATCGTCGATGATCTCGTACCGTACGTGTAGCAGGTCCGCCTCGCTCCGTCCGCGCCCTTGCGCATACCACCTGCGGGCGAGGTCGGTCAGCGGCGCGTAGTGTCCCACCCACGGCTGCTCGACGTCGGGCTCGGCCCTACGCGTGATCTCGATGGCCGCCCGGTGGACGTCCTCCCACTGCGCGATGCGGAGACGCAGCCTTGCATCCGACTTGTCCCAGCTGCGGCCTGACCACCAGTACGAAGCCGTCCCAGCAGCGCCCACGTAGGCGTTGGTCGCGCGCATCAGTGACACGACACGGGGCTGGAGAGTCGCGCACCGCCGGTCGGGAAGCCAGCCGACCTGGTTCTCGAGCCGGACAGCACCGTCAGCGTCCGGCAGGATCACCGCGAGCGCCTGCTCGTTGTAGTCGTTGTCGAGGACCGGGACGATCGCAGGCACGACCTCAGCCGCCCGGACCCGGTCACCCTCCTCGGACCGCTGCTCCACACTCGCCTCGAACAGCCGCAGACTCGCCGTCCGGTGCGCAGACCGAAAGTAGTCTCGACCCACTACGCCGCTCGCGAACTCAGGCTCGCAGCCCGGGAGCAGCGTCAACACCTTATCGATCATGGACGTATTCTGCCCGCCGGTTCCGGCGCTGCGGCAGTGCTCGCCAAGGAGTTCCGGGTCTTCGCATCGACCCTCCACAAAGCTCCAGGGCAGTCGGGGCGCGGGGTCGAGTCCCTGCGGTGCGGTGCTGGGGATTCCCCGCCCGGCCGTCTGCCGGGTCCACCTGCCGGCGGATGCGGGCGGCTGGACTCAGCTGTCCGGTGTACGCGGCAGTCAGGTCGTGGGCCGACGACCGCAGCCCGTCTTCGGCGCAGCATGTAACGCATCGTTCATCGACAAACGCCCCGGCCGGACACCCGGCCCGGGCAGGTGGGAGGAGAACCCGATGCGCAAACAATCGCTGCGGCACCGACTGGCCCGGACGATCGTGGTGATCACCCTGGTGGCCGGTGGAGTGGGTACGACGGTCGGGGCTGCCCAGGCCGCCCCGGTTCCGGCCGTCAAGGCACCGGCCAGTAGCGCGCCGGTCACGCTGGCCGCGGCGGGTGGCTGGGGTCTGCAGGGTGTCTTCCCCGACCCGATCACCTGCCACATCGCCGGGATCGCCTCCGGGCGGGAGTACGTCTGCGTCTGGTATGTCCTCGCCTGGGCCCTCAACGTCTGGCAGGACTAGCCGGCGGTCACGGCCGGGCCGGCGGGGGTGGCGGTGACGGTGCGGGCGGGCGGTTCCCGTCGCCGGCCGGTGGCGCGGCGGCGGGGTAGGTGTCGAGGTGGGCGTGGACGTGCTCGTCCACCGCTGCCTCGCTGCGGACGTGCACCGAGGACACCGCGGGGGCGGCGTCCTCGGGCAACCCGTCCGCAGGGTGGCCGCGTCGACCCTGTAACCTCGGCCGTAGCTGCCGGGCGCCGCCTCCGTAACGGCTTGCATCCGGTACCTCGGTACAGGGTTACCGTCAGCGTATGACCGAGACGAAACCCCTGGCCAGCGGCGCGTGGGTGCCGCAGGCGTGTACGTTGCCGGCGGCCGAGCAGCCGCTACGGCTGACCGAGTTCGACGATCTGTTCGTTTCGGCGGTGCGCGCAGTGCAACGGCCGGACCCCTTGCGGGTTCGGCTGACGTTGCGGCCGGAGCCCCAAGTGGCTGCGCGAGCGGCGGACCTGATGACGCGGGAGACCGGCTGCTGCTCGTTCTTCAGCTTCAGCCTGACGGCGACGGGCGACCGGCTCATCCTGGACGTCACGGTGCCGACCGGCCAGCACGCCGTGCTGGACGCTCTCGTCGTACGCGCCGGGCTGGGCGGCGGCTCGTGAGTTCCGGCCTACGGTCTGGCCAGGTGGCCGAGGCGGCGGGGGTGAACCAGCAGACACTGCGCTACTACGAGCGGCGAGGCCTACTGGCCGAGCCGGATCGGACGTTGGGCGGGCATCGGCTCTACCCGCCGGAGACGGTCACGACGCTGCGGGTGATCAAGACCGCGCAGCGGCTCGGATTCACTCTCGACGAGGTCGCCGAGTTGTTGAGTGTGAGCGTTCACCGGCACGGCCGACGGCCGGAGGCCGGGTTGCCGGCCCGCGCGCAGGCCAAACTCGTCGAGGTCGAGCAGAAGATCGCAGACCTGACCGTGATCCGGGACACGCTGCGTGTTGCCGTTGCTGCTGGCGGCCGGGCTCGTCGGCGGCGCCGGCTGGGCCGCCGCCACCCGGATGATGCCGGGCGTCGCGGTCGGCCTGGCCGTCGCGGCGGGTGCCGCATGGCGGTGGGCGGCTCGGCGGGTGCGCCGGCACCACCCCGGGTGCAGCGGTGGGGATTGTGCCTGCGCCGAACGGGCCGTACCGCAGGAACCGGCGGAGATCCCGGTGGGGCCCACGACTGCCCGGACGCCCCGATAACGACGTACGCCCGGGCATCAGCGCCGCTATGCCGTCAGGACCCCACGTAGGCCGCGGACGGCATCGAAGGCCGGATTGACGTTCCCGGCGGCGTCCTGCCACAGGTCGTGCCACTCGGAGTCTGCGGCCATGACCCGGTCGAGCGCCCGTACGGCCAGCACCACCAGGTCGTCGGGCAGTTCGAACCGGCCGCCGTCGAGGAGGAAACCCGGCGCGTACGCGGAGGCGATCGGCGGCCCGCCGGGCTGCTGCGCGGCCACGATCGCTGCCGCGGCGATCGCCTCGCAGGCGACGTCGGAGTCGAGGTAGCCGTCCTCGTCGGCGGCCCGGCTCAGCGCCTCGCGGACCAGCGTGGGGCGCTTGGCCAGGTCGGCGTCATCAAGGTCACCACACCAGTCGGCGGCGGTGTCGTTGTCGAACGGTCCGCTGTCCCAGGTCCCCACGAAGCCTCCCAGATCTCGGTTGCGGGGCATTCTCACACCAGCCACCGACAGGTTGAACCGAACCGCAGTCACGGTGCCGGGATGGCGATCGACACACCGGGCAGCGGCGGCGGCCGGGGCGGACGACACCGCATCGATCGGCGTCGAGCTGCCCGTGAGGTGCGTGGACCTTCCGGTTTCATGCCGGGGCGAGCTGCCCGCGGACGCGCATCAGCGCGAACCCGAGGAGGTTGCGGCCGTGCCATTGAACGGGATCATGTGCGCGCGGGTCCGTCGCGGGAAGACCGATTCCCCAGACCCGATCCGCCGGGCTGGCTTCCACCAGCACCCGGTTGCCGGTGCGGGACAGGTAATGGCCGAGACCGGGGTGCTGGCTGAACTTGGCCACGTTGCCGGCGACGACCAGGTCGAAGGAGTGCGCATCCCAGGTGGCCTGGTCGAAGTCGCGGACCTTTCGGCCCAGGGCCTTGACCGCACCCGGGTGCGGTGCCGTGAGCATCTGCTCGGCAACCGCTACGTCGCCGAACAGCCGTGCCTTGCCGATCATCATGTAGTGCTCGGCGGTGGCGTACCGGATCCCGTCCACGACGAACGGGGCCGGCCACCACTGGCTCAGGCAACCCGGTCCGACGCGGCCGTCCGGTTGGGGCTGATGCCCCCAGAAGAACAGGTACCTGACCCGTCCGCCCGCGGCGGCGAGCCTCCGCAGCTCGGGCAGGCTCCGCGGCGTGGCGGCAGCGTCGGACATGCTCGGTAGGGTGCCAGAAGTCTGTGGTCACGCGCGATCGGGTTTGCCGGTCGGTCGGTGTCGCGACAGAACGGGAGCCCGCACTGGCCGCTTCTCCCTGGCGGGTTCACGCCTTCCGGAGTGGGTCAGTCGGGCTGCATCTCCAGGTGTGCGACGACCCGGTTCGAGATTCTCGCGAGAGTGTCGAGCTCGTCCTGGGTGAGGGCTTCGACGAACAGCCGGCGGACGTGTTCGACGTGCACCGGCGCGGCGTCCTCGATCGCTTTGTGGCCGGCCGGCGTGGCGACGATGAATGCTCCCCGTCCGTCGTCAGGGCATTCCTCCTTGGCCACCAGTCCGCGTTTCGCCATTCGCCCGACCTGATGAGACATGCGGCTCTTCTCCCACTCCACCAGCTTCGCCAGGTCCATGAAGCGCATCCGCCCGCCGGCCTCGGTGAGCTTGGCCAACACGATGTAGTCGGCGGCGGACATGCCGGAGTCGGCCTGGACGTGGCGGGCGAGTCGCCCGATGAGCTTCTCCTGCATGCGGATGAAACTGTCCCAGGCGGCCTTCTGCTCGGCGGTGAGCCAGCGAGGCGTTGCGTTCATGGGGGGAGCGTAACCAGGGCGGCGGGTGCGGAAGGTCGTGGCGGCGAGGCGGCCCGACCGGCCTGTTGGCAGAAAGTTGATGTGTCAACTAGAGTGGCTGGAGTTGACCACCGCCGACGCGAGGCACACCTGGAGGACACGTGATGGTGACAGTGAGCGACGCTCCGGAAGCCAGGCAGTACGAGGCCCGGATCGAGGGCGAATCCGAGGTCGCGGGGATCGCGCAGTACATCCGCACCCCGGAACTCATCGCGTTCGTGCACACCGAGGTCTCGCCGCAGCACGAGGGCAAGGGAATCGGGGCGGCGCTGGCCCGTACCGCCCTGGACGAGGCGCGAGCGGCGAAACTGCTGGTCCTGCCCACCTGCCCGTTCTTCGCGGGATGGATCGCCCGGCACCCCGAGTACCAGGACCTGGTGTACCAGTCCCGCAGCAGGGTCAGCGACTAGCGAAGTTTTCCAACATGGCAGCGACGGAGGCCGGGATGAGCAGCGGAAGCGTAAAGAAGGCGTACCAGGGTCAGTCGATCACCGTGACCTTCGAGGCCAGGCGCTGCCTGCACGCCGCCGAATGCGTCCGCGGCCTGCCTGAGGTCTTCGACCCGGGCGAGCGCCCCTGGATCCGGCCCGACGGTGCCGCGGCCGACCGGCTGGCCGAAGTGGTGCGGCGCTGCCCGTCGGGGGCGCTGCAGTACCAGCTCGTGGACGGCGGAGCGGAGACCCCGGACCGGCCCGCGCGGATCGCCCGCAACTCCGTCGGCCAGGTGGTCGCGCGCGGCGAGTTGAGCGTGGACACACCGGACGGCCCCCGCGACGAGACCAGGGTCATCCTGTGCGGATGCGGGCAGAGTCGACTTCAGCCGTACTGCGACCACGCGGGGCCCTGTGGTCAGACGCCGATGAGTTGACCCACCGCCTTCGCCGCTAGCTACCTACCCAGAGCAGGCCAACCAGGTACGGCTGCCGACGGCGGGAGAAGATTCGGTCAGCGCGGCGACCGGTTGGTGTTACGACAGGTGTTCGGCCGCGAGCTGCTCGGCCTCGGTGACGAACTCGTCCAACTCGGCCGGGGTCAGGTTGGACTCAAGGAGAATCTGGCCGAGAACGAAGATCTCGACTCCTAGTACAGTTTCGGCAGGGATGTCGTCTACCAGTTCCGGCTCGCCCACAGCGGCCCGGATGACGCCCTCCATCGCGAGGGCCGGTGGGGTGTCGTCCTTATGGTAGTGAGCGCGAGCTGACGACACGAACGCGGCGATGTCAGTCGGTGTGGCATTGGCGCCGAGGTGCCGGTGAACCGCGATGGCGAACGCGGCCTCGACAACCCGCAGGCTACCGGGCAGGCCGTGCTGCCTGATGCCGGCTGCCACGGCGTCGGCGGCATCCCAGTCGGCCCTGGCCAGAGCCCGAATCAGGTCGCTCAGAGGGTCAACGTCCACGTCTTCTGAACCTCGCTATCCGTTCGCTGATCACCGTCGTGATCCGATGTGCCGCCACGCCGGCCAGGAGGCCGAGTACCGCGAGATTTCCTGCGGCTTCCGTAGCGTCGAACTTCGGCCGTGGTGATGCGGCTGGGGCCGTCGGGGTGGCGGTCCCGGTGGAGTGTGTCCCGCTGGGGCCGTTGCGGTCCCGGAACACGCTGGTGAACTGCTCAATCGTATTGGCGGTCGCGGTCGCATGGTCCTGCACCTCGTCGGCCTTACGAGCGGCCCGGTTGAGGAACCCTCGCAACTTCGCGCGGCTCAGGTCGCGCTGGTCGCTGTCGGCCAGCAGGTCCTCGCCAGACGGTGGCCCTGAGCTGACCGGTCGGGCGACTGAAGCGGGCGCAATGGCGTTCAGATAGGCGACGACATGCCGGGCGGCTTCACTACTCAACCGCGCAAGCCGGTGAGCCTTGTCGACGCCGACACCACTCTGCATCACAGCGGCCCGAAGCCTCGGATGATCGGTGTCTGTGCCGACCTGTGAGTAGCGAGTGTTTCCTTCGGCGACATCCGTCGCGGCTCGTGCAGCGCGCACCGCCAGCCCATCCAGTTGATCCACGGCTGACCTGAGTTGCGCGATGGCCTGGGCGAGGAGGCCGCTCATCCCAGCACCTTTCGATACGCGTCGCCGTTCTCCTGCGCGGCCACAGCGGCCCGTAGAACCAGCTTCACCTCGCGTATGGCATCGGCGATGGCCTTGCGGGCCTGCGCTGCCTCGGACCGTTGACTGTCGTGCAGGGTGGCGAGCACGAGCGCGGAGACCTCATCCAGGGCCGTACCCACCCCCTCGATCGTGGTTCTGCCTTGGTCGAGGAGGCGGTGTGCTTCGCCGAGAGCTGCCTTGACCTCGCCGATGCTCACCGGTCAGCCAAGGATGCTGATGTACTGGCGGGCCGCCTGGGTGCTGCCCTGGAGGACGGTGGCGTCCTCGACGAGCCGCTGCTTGCTCTGCTCGGCCCGGCTGATCGCCTCCGAGATCGCGGGATGCCCGGTGCCGGCGGCGACCGCACGAAGCCGGGAGATTACCTGTTCGGTGCCCTCGATGGCGGCTCGGATCTGGTTCGTCGTCGCGTTGCACTGCTCGGCTGCCTGGGCAAGTTCGGCCTTGACTTGCTCGATGCTGGCCATGCCGTCCTTCCGATCCGCTGCGAGGAATGGTGACGTCCTGCACAAGTTGTAGCGACGCAGACACTAGCCAACATGAATCCCCTTCCGCTGCCCCGCCCGACGTCATTGCGGCATCGGATGACGTTTGGCGAACTCCCACACGAGCGCGGTGGCGTCGGGGCCGGCGTGGTCGGTGTAGCGGCCGTCGCCGTCCGGGCCCGGCCAGGCGTGCCCCATGTCCTGCACGACGTACGACTCGACGATCGACGAGCCGTCCGCGGCGGTGACCGTCGAATGGGCGTACGCGTGCCGGCCCGCGGCGGCCGGCACGGATACGGTCTTCTCGGTAAGGCCGAGGCTGTCGTTGGGCAGCCCGTCGTCGACGAGATCGCCCACCGCGGTCCACTGGGCGACGAGCCGGGTGGCGACCAGGGTCGGCACCACGTCGTCCTGCTCGCCCTGAACCACCAGCAGCGGCACCCGCCGGGCCCGCTCGCCCATCTGCGCCCAGGCCTGACGTGCCGTCTCCAACGGCGGCGTGGCGTCCGGGTTGTCCGGATCGACCTGGTTGAGCCCGTACTCGCCGCCGGCGACCGAGGTCGCGGTGGCGAAGACGTCGGGGTAGGTCGCGGCGAGGATGACGGCGGTTCCCGCCCCGGACGAGGCGCCGGCAACGTGCACCTGTGCGGGATCCGCGTGGTACTTCTCGACCACCTGGCGGGCGACCCCGGCGAGCAGTGCGGGCTCACCCGCGCGCCGTTGCTGATGCCGTGGATCGGCCGAGTTCCAGCAGGCGATCACGTTGCGGGAGATCAGTTGCGTGGGATAGACGACGATGAAGCCTTCCCGGTCGGCGAGGCGGTTGAACTGTGTCGTGGCCTTCATCGAGTTCCATCCGTAGCCGGTCATGCCGCAGCCGTGGATGGCCATGACGACCGGTAGCCGGACCGTCTCGTCGTATCGGGGCGGGAGATGGACCTGGTAGCGCTGCGAACCGGCGTCGCCTTCGTAGACGTGGTTGCGGTCGCCCTCGCCGAGTTGCCACGGCAGGCCGAGTTGGAGAGCGCCGATGCCGAGGCCGGCGACGGCCACGAGGGTGGCGAGGACGCCGGCGGCGATCGGGAGCCAGCGGCGGCGTCGCCGGGGGCCGGTGGGCTTGCTTTCGGCGTTCGGCGAGGAAAGCGGGGACGTCACGAGGGCCTTCTTTCGTGTGGGTGCCGCGTCAGACGGAGGTCTCCGTGGTCAGGCGTGGTTGGTCGTACGTCGGATAGGTGAGGTAGCCGTCGTCACCGCCGGTGTAGTAGGTGTCCGGGTCGGCGACCGCGAGCGGAAGGGCCGACCGGAACCGTTCGACGAGGTCGGGGTTGGCGAGGTAGGCGCGGCCGAACGACACCAGGTCCGCGCCGCGCGTCAGCCAGCGCTCGGCGGCGTCGCGGGTCGCCGGTACGGGGCTGCTCGGGGTCGACGGGTTGACGATGAGCGTGCCGGGCCACGCCCGGCGCAACTGGCGCAGGATCTCGTCGTCGGTGCCGGTCAGGTGCAGGTATGCCGGACCGAGCGGAACGAGTTCGGCGACCAGCGCGCCGTACACCTCGGGAATGTCGATGTCGATGGCGTCCCAGATGCCCGCGCCGGGGGACAGGCGGATCCCGACGCGGTCCGCGCCGATCGCGTCGATGGTCGCCGCGACCGCCTCCACGGCGAACCGGATGCGCCCGGAGGCGGATCCCCCGTAGCGGTCGGTGCGGAGGTTGGCGTTGCCGGAGAGGAACTGGGCGATCAGGTAACCGTTCGCGCCGTGCAGTTCCACGCCGTCGAAGCCGGCCTCGACGGCGCCCCGTGCCGCTGCCGCGAAGGACGCCACCTCACCCGGCACCTCGTCGGTCGCCAGCGCCCGTGGCGTGGGCGCGAGCTGTGGCCCGGTGGGGGTGAAGACGTACGCCCCGTGTGCGGCGACCGCGGAGGGCGCGACCGGTTGGTGTCCGGTCGTGTCCGGGTGGCTGATCCGTCCGGCATGCATGAGCTGGGCGAAGATCCGGCCCCCGTTGGTGTGCACCGCAGAGGTGACGTGCCGCCAGGAGCCGACCTGCTTCGTGGTGTACAGCCCTGGTGTACGCGGATTGGACTGCCCGACCAGGCTGGGCTGGATCCCCTCGGTGACGATCAGGCCGGCGGTGGCGCGCTGCGTGTAGTACGTGGCCATGGCGGGGGTGGCGAGCCCTTCACGGTCGGATCGCACCCGCGTCATCGGGGCCATCACGATCCGGTTGGGTAGTTGGAGCCTGCCGAGGGCAACTGTGTCGAAGAGTGATGTCATGAGGTCACCGTAAAATCTGACATTGATGTGAGATGCAAGTTCGGCGTCGATCAGGTGGCGCGGCTCACCCTCCGGCGTTGCGGCCGGCGGAGTCCGCGACCAAGGCGTGCAGGTGTGGCCCGGGGCGTGGCCCGGCTCACGCGCGGGCGAGATGCCTGTGGCCCGGCTCACGCGCGGGCGAGTTGCCTTTGGTGGGCGCGGTTGGCGGCGATCAGGTCGTCGAGCTCCGCCCGGGTGCGGATCAGGTCCTCGATGTGCCGATCGAGCCGGTCGCGCTCCTGGCGCATGCGCTCCAGCGCCGCCGCCGAGGTCTCCTCGGCCGGGGAATCGATACAGGGCAGCAGGTCCACGATCGTCCGACTACTCAGACCGGCGGAGAACAGTCGCTGAATGAGGCGGATCCGCTCGACCTGATCCTCTGCGTAGCGGCGGTGACCGCTCGGACTGCGCAGGCTGGTCAGCAACCCCTGCTCCTCGTAGTAGCGCAACGATCGCACGCTGACCCCGGTGCGGGCGGCGAGTTCGCCGATCCGGATGGTGGCGGTCATCACTACCCCCCGTCGCTAGCTGATTCTGCGTGAGATTCAGGCTACCGACGCCTCGGACGGGCAGTCAGTGCCGCCGCGTCACACGTGGCGGTGACGTGGCGGCACTGACGCGCGGCGCGAGGGCCGTTCTCATCGAGAGCTGCCCGGCTCGGCTGCGGATGACAGCCGACCCGAACTCTGACCGGCCGGGCCGGCACGGCGTCGGACCACCGCATCGACGAGGGCGGTACGGACTGCGTCAGATGCCGCGGCGTCAGGCGGACGGCTCGCGCGTGGGCAGCGGGCGTGACGTGCCGTAGGTGGTGCCGGCCCGGTCGCACGGGCCGTCGAGGTCGAGGAGCGGACCGGAGCCAACGTGTACGTGGTCGGATCCGGTTGGGGTGACGGCGGGTACGCCACCTACGTGGGCCGCACCTCGGACGGGCGCGTCGCCAGCTTCGTCACCGACTTCCGGGTCGTACCGATCGAGTAGCCGCCCGTGGCGCGCCGCGAGCGGTCGGCTGCTAATTCGGATGTGTCGCGGTGGTACGAGTGGCTACCGTCCCACCGCGTGGGGATTACGAACCTGCGCACCGAACGCCTTGAGCTCCGTCCCGTGCGCGACGAGGACGTGGACCGCATCCTGGAGTACCGCAACCTGCCGGAGGTCACCCGCTGGCTCCTGCGTACCGAGGTCGACCCGGTGTCCTACCGGGCGGCCTGGCGGCGGTCGGCGGCGGACCCCGACGATCACAGCGTGGCGGTGGTCCTCGACGGCGTGGTGATCGGCACGGTCTCGCTCGACCTCGTCGACGGCATGGGGCAACCCGGGATGCCGGCCCGGACGGAAGCCCAACTCGGCTACATCTTCGACCCGGCGTACGGCGGCCAGGGCTACGCGACCGAGGCGGTCACCGCGATGGTGGCGTACTCGTTCGACCGCTTGGGCGTGCGACGGGTCACCGCCGGCTGCTTCGCCGACAACCTGGCATCCGTGCGACTCCTGGAGAAGATCGGCATGCGTCGGGAACAGCACGGCGTCGGCGACTCCTGGCACGCCGAGCTGGGCTGGGTGGACGGCTACACGTACGCCTTGTTCGCCGAGACGTGGCGCCAGCGGGACACGTCAGCGGCCCGGCACTCCGGCGGACGCCGCTCGTGACCTGGCCCTCCAGGGCATCTGCGCGGCCCACGGCCACCCGACGAATGGCGCGCGGCAGATCGTAAGGGATCCGAAAGATCCTCCCGGACGCGCTCGTGATCTGCCAGTGGATAGCGTGCTCAGGATGGGACACCGGGTGTTGGTGGTCGACGACGATCCGACGGTCAGTGACGTGGTCCGGCGTTACCTGGAGCAGGCCGGCTGCGAGGTCCAGTTGGCTGCCGACGGCGCCGCCGGCCTCGCCGCGATCGCCGCGCAGCGCCCCGACCTGGTCGTACTCGATCTCATGATGCCCGGCATCGACGGCCTTGAGGTCTGCCGCCGCATCCGGCGGCAGCTGCCCGACCTGCCGGTGATCATGCTCACCGCCCTCGGTGAGGAGGCCGACCGTGTCCTCGGGCTCGAAGTCGGCGCCGACGACTACGTCACCAAGCCCTTCTCCCCGCGGGAACTCGTGCTGCGGATCCGCTCCGTGCTCCGCCGCACCGCCGCACCCGCCGCCCAACCCGCCGCCCCCGCGAAGCTGACCGACGCGACCCTGATCGTGGACACCGCCCGGCGTACCGCCACGATGGCCGGCGTGCCGCTGTCGCTGACCGGGCGGGAGTTCGACCTCCTGATCTTCTTCATGCGTTATCCCGGGCGGGCATGGTCGCGCGACGACCTGCTGGACAAGGTCTGGGGTTGGCAGTTCGGCGACCAGTCGACCGTCACCGTGCACGTTCGCCGGCTCCGCGAGAAGATCGAGCACGACCCGGCCGACCCGAGACGGATCCGCACCGTCTGGGGCGTCGGATACCGCTACGACCCACTCGACGAGGAAACCGGCCAGTGAGCGACACGCTGCTCATCGGGCTCTACGCCCTGGCCGCCGGCGGTGTCGTCGGGCTGGCCGGCGCCGCCGCGCTGCGGCTGCTGCGTGGCCGATCGATCCTCGCCCACATCCTGATCCTGCTCGTGGTCACCGTACTGGCCGTGGTCGCCGGCGTCGCCACGGTCGCGCAGGCCATGTTCCTGTCCGCGCACGACCTGTGGGTCGTCCTGATCACCGTCAGCGCCTCCGCGGTGATCAGCCTCGCCGTCGGTGCCGTCTTCGGCAGCCGGCTGGCCGCCTCCGCGGTCTGGGCCCAGACCGCCTGGGACCGCGAACGCCGGCTGGAGGCCAGCCGGCGGGAACTCGTGGCCTGGGTGTCACACGACCTGCGCACTCCCCTCGCCGGGCTGCGGGCCATGGCCGAGGCGCTCGAGGACCGCATCATCCACGACCCGGCCGTCGTCGACGAATACCACCGGCGCATCCGGGTGGAGACCGACCGCATGACCCGACTCGTCGACGACCTGTTCGAGCTGTCCCGCATCAACGCCGGTGCGCTGCGGCTGGTACCCACCACCGTGCCGCTACGCGACGTGGTGTCCGACGCGATCGCCGGCGTCGCACCCCTGGCCGCCCGCCGCCGCATCCACCTGGTGGCCGCGGACAGCGGCTGGCCGCACGTCCGGGCCGGCGAACGTGAACTCGCCCGGATCGTCAGCAACCTGCTGATCAACTCCGTCCGTTACACGCCGGAGGACGGCAGCGTGCACATCGCCGCCGGCCATGACTCCGACGACGTGTGGCTGGCCGTCTCCGACACCTGCGGCGGCATCCCGGGGGAGGATCTGGACCGGGTCTTCGACGTCGCGTTCCGAGGAGAACGCGCCCGCACACCGGCAGTGGCCGGATCAGGCGCGGGCGGCGGACTCGGCCTGGCCATCGTGCGCGGCCTCGTCGAGGCGCACGGCGGCCGGGTGGACGTCCGCAACACCGAACGCGGCTGCCGGTTCGAAGTACGCCTACCCGCCACCTGACCACGAGAACCAGCGAGTCGTCGCGGGGCGTCAAGCCGGCCGGGTAGGGCCGGTCGTCGGCTCAGTGCCGCGGGTCGGACGCGCGGCGCGTGGCGCGCCGGTGGCGGTCGACGGCGCGGGCGTGGGCGTGGGCGAGGAGCCGGTCGACCTCGGGCAGCAGCTGCGGGCCCGGCATGACGATGCTGCCGAAGCCGTACCGCGCGTAGCCCGGGTGCGGCACGAGAGTGTCCAGCCGGGCGAAGTCGAACTCGTGCCGGTGCTCCTCGAACGCCTCGGGCGGGAAGCCGAACAGGTTCTCGAACTCGGCCCGGCCCAGGTCCAGGTTGAGCCGGAAGACGCCGGGGCGGTCGAGCTGGGACGCCTCGTCGAAACCGGGCACGTCGTGCTCGACGATCGTGGCGAACGGCCGGCGCCGGTCCGGTCCGACGTGGAAGAACCGGTCGCCCCAGCTGCCCTCGGGCGACCCGTTCGCCTCGCTGGCCACGGTCTGCTCGACGTCGGGCAGCGCGAGGACCCGGTCGGCGAGCACGGCCGCGTCGACGCCGGTCGGGATGTGCAGCACCACGTCGGCGTGGGCGATGGCGGCCCGGTCCAGCGGGAAGTAGCGGTAGTCGTGCGTTCTCCGCTCGGCCGCCGGTACGTCGGATGCGCGGACGTACCGGGGAAGGATGCCGTCCTGCTGGAGGGTGCCCTCGTAGGTCGACGCGGCGGGCGCCTCGATGCCGAGTGCGGGGCTCGACCCGAGGCTACCGACGATCACCGCGTACCGGTCGGCCAGCAGCGATGCGACGATCGCGCCGGCACCGGCCCACGACACGTCCATCCCGGCCATGGTCATCGTGGCCGAGTGGCGCTGAAGATGCGTGTTGTGCGCGAAGACCAGTGTGGGTCCGCGATGCGCCTCGGCCGACCGGATGGCGAGCAGGTTCTCGGCCATCAGGGCGTCCCGGACCCCGGCCAGGCGGGCGAAGCGCACCTCCTGCGCCAGTGGCGCGGCGGCCGCCGCGTGGTAGCGCAGCACCGCGACGGCGGACGTGGCGTGCGCGAACGCGCTCTGCCAGCCCTCGCGTCGGAGAGGTGCCTGCAGGTACAGCTCGGTCAGCAGGTCGTCGGCGAGCACCCGCAGGCGCTGGGCGTCGGCCGTACGCCCGATCGACCTGCCGGGCTCCCAGATCGCTGCCGGGTCGCTCCACCGCGCCTCGTCCCCGACCAGGTCGTCGATCTCCGCTGACCGGTCGAGGTCGAGGAAGTCACAAACCCTGGTCAGGTAGCGCCGTGGGCTCGGTGCGCCCTCGATCTCCAGCGGGGCGTCGAAGCCGTGGAACGTCAGGCGCTCGGAAGCCGGCCGGCCGGCGTTCCACTCGCGCATCCGCAGCAGCAGGTCGCGGTTGGCCGGGGCGGCGCCGAACCCGTGGCTGAAGCCGTCGGCCAGTGCGCGGTCGAGCGTGACGGTGGCACTGCCCTGCACGAACTCGTCGACGGTCAGGCCCGCCGCCCGGTCGCTCTCCAGCGCGATCGACCGGTAGCCCCGCTCGGCCAGCGACATGAAGGCATCGTTGCGGAGTTGGCGGAAGGCTGACTCGCCGTGCGTCGGCTCACCGAGCGCGAGCAGGGTCGGCGGCACGGCAAGCAGGTCAAGAGGAGATGTCATTCCATCAACCGTATCGTTGAACCTCCGGTTTAAACTTGCGGGCGATGCAGCGCGGTGACAGCCACGAAACCCTCCACCCGAAGGTGCGCCGACCGGTCGACCTCGCGCGCCGGCACGGCCTCTCCGCGCAGGCCGTGCGCAACTACGAACGAGATGGCGTCCTGCCGCCGGCCCAGCGCAGCCCGACCGGCCACCGCCGGTTCACCGAGGTGCACGCCAAGGCGTTGAGCGCCTACCTCGCGCTGATCGCGGGCCACGGCTACGCGGCCAGCGGCGACATCATGCGCGCCGTCAACCGGGGTGAGATCGACGCGGCGTTGCGCACCCTCGACCAGAGCCATGCGCTGCGGCAACGCGACCGGGAGACCCTGGACGCGGTCGAGGCGGCGATCGCCGTGCTCACCGCCTCGCCGCCGCGACCGCAGAGCCCCGACGCCGTACCGATCAGCGTGCTGGCCCACCGGCTCGGCGTACGCCCCGCGACCCTGCGCAAGTGGGAACGGGCTGGCATCCTGCAGCCGGTGCGCGCCCCGGCGACCGGCCACCGGGTCTACTCGTCCGACGACGTCCGTGACGCCGAACTCGCACACCTGCTACGCCGCGGCGGGTACCGGCTCGACCACATCGCCGACGTCCTGCGTCGGGTACGCGAAGCCGGCGGTACCGAACCGCTCGCCGCGGCGCTGCGCCAGTGGCGGGAACAGCTCACCGCACGCGGTCGGGCCATGCTCACCGGAGCCGCCCGGCTCACCGAGTACCTCGACGCGGCGGGATCCGGTCGGGCGCCTACGCGATAAGCCGGTGACGGCGGTGGTCATCTCCGCGACACTGGCCGACGTGGAAGAGACCGAGGTGGTCGTCGCCATCGCGAACACGCCCCGACGCGCCGAGAGAGGCACCATGGCACCCTCGACCCTGCCCACCCCCACGCTGCACACCACTCGCCTGCGACTGCGCCCCTTCGACGACACCGATGCCGACGCCCTCTTCGCCCTGCACAGCAGCGCCCACGTGCTGCGCTACTGGGACGCGCCGCCCTGGACCGAGCCCGTACGCGCCGAGCGGTTCATCACGGCCTGCCGGCAGCTGGCGGCGGAAGGCACCGGGGCACGGCTGGCCGTGGACCGGGACTCCGACGGGGCGTTCCTCGGCTGGTGCAGCCTGACCCGATGGAATCCGGACTACCGCAGCGCGTCGTTGGGTTACTGCTTCGACGATGCCGCCTGGGGCCACGGCTACGCGACCGAGGCCGCGCGTGCCCTGCTGCGGTGGGCATACGAGACGCTGGACCTGAATCGGGTCCAGGCCGAGGTCGACACGCGCAACGCGGCATCTGCCCGGGTCCTGGAGAAGCTCGGATTCGTGCGTGAAGGGACGTTGCGGGAAGACTGCGTGGTCAACGGCGAGGTCTCGGACTCGTGGGTGTACGGGCTGATCGGGCGGGACTGGCGGCCGTCGGTCGATCCGGGTGCCGCGTCCAGCACGCCAAACAGGTGGTGACCACCCTGCGTATGGTGCCGTTGGGTGCCACCGTCGCCATCCGCATCGGCGACTCGGTGGAGCAGGGCCCGACGCGGCGGCGGTCACCGTGCTGCAGCGCTGCTGCTGGGTGAACGAAGCGGTGACCAACGAGACCCTCGCCATCCCGGCGCTGCACGAATCGCTGGGGGAGGTGGCGGAATGGCTCGCGGACTGGCGTACCACCGGTCTCTGGCGCGACGGCCGACTGCTCGGCATGGTGCGGACCCGTCCCGCCGGAACCGACCTGCACCTGGGCCGACTCGCCGTCGTACCCGACCTGCGTGGCCGCCGCCCGCCCGGGTGGAACCCGCCGGCGGCTACTGGTACACCCTGGCCTGGAGTGCGTACAGCTCGGCGTACTGGCCGTCGGCGCGGACCAACTCGGCGTGGCTGCCCATCTCGGCGATCTGTCCGTCGCGTACGACGATGATCTGGTCGGCCATGCGCACGGTGGAGAACCGGTGCGAGACGAGCAGGGTGATCGCGCCGGTCGTGGCGGCGACCCGCCGGGACTGTTCGGCGTACCGCTCGAAGAGACCGTGCTCTGCCTCCGGGTCGAGCGCCGAGGTCGGTTCGTCGAGCACCAGCAGCAGGGGGGTTTCCCGCATCAGTGCCCGGCCGAGCGCCAGCTTCTGCCACTGTCCGCCGGACAGTTCCGCGCCGTCGGCGTAGCTCTTGCCGAGTTGGGTCTCCAACCCCTCGGCCAGGTGGGTGAGCACATCGCTGCTGCGGGCGCGATCCAGCGCCGCCTGCACGGCCGCCGCGTCGTCGATCTGGGCCAGGTTGCCCACGCCGACCGCCTGCCGGGCGAGCAGTTCGTACCGGACGAAGTCCTGGAAGCCGGCGGAGATCCGCTGCCGCCACGCCTCGATCGGCAGCTCGCGCAGGTCCACGCCGTCGACCAGCACGCGGCCCCGGGTCGGCTGGTAGAAGCCACAGAGGAGCTTGACCAGGGTGGTCTTCCCGGCGCCGTTCTCGCCGACGATCGCCACGACGGACCCGGCGGGCAGGGCGAGATCGACGTCGCGCAGCGCCACCGCGTCGGTGGCGGGGTAGCGGAACTCGACGCCGTCGAAGACGATCCCGGCCCGCAGCCGATCCGGCGGCACCTGACCGGCGGACGACGTGTCCGGCACGGCGACCGCGGTACCGAGCCGCTCCATCCGGCGGTAGGTGCTGGCCATCCGCAGAAGATCCTGCATCAGCGCGACCGCCGTGGTGACCTGCTGGTTGACCTGCGCGGCGAGGGCCACGGCGAGGACCACGGCGCCGACGCTGTGCCGGCCGGTGGTGGCGTCGCGCAGGATCAGCAGGACACCACCCACGTACGCGGCGGCGAAGACCAGCTGTCCGGCGACCTGGGTGGCGGCGGCTGCCGTCTGGGCCCGGTGCAGGCCGGCGGTGCCGCGCGCCCACAGTTCGGTGCGCCGGCGGCGAAGCTGCTCCTCCAGCCGGAAGACCCGCACCTCGCCGGCATGACGGGAGGAGGTGGCCAGGTTGAACAGGTTGAGTGAGAGACGGATGGGTTCGGCGGTCGCGGTCTTGGCCGCGTCGAGGCGCCGTTCGGCCAGTCGCCCGGTGTACAGCGGGGGGATCGCGGCTAGCGGCAGCAGCAGGAGCAGCGGGTGCAGCCGGGCCAGCAGTACGGCGGTGACCACCATGGCGAGCAACAGGCTCACCCCGCCGAACAGGGCCTCCAGCCCGGTGCGGAAGCGGCGGCTCTCGCGCTGCAGGACGGTCAGCGAGTCGGCCTGGTCGGCCTGCTCGTGGTGGGCGATGCCGACGGCCCCGTTGGACAGCTCGATGAGCTTGCGGTCGAAGTCGATCTCGGCGAGTTCGGAGAGTTCGAAGTAGAGGACGTGCGCGAAGTGGCTGAAGGTGAGGGTGACGATGGCCAGGACGGCGACCAGTACTCCGTACCACGCGCCCGCGCGCCAGTCCCCGGCCACCACGGCGTCGGTCATCGCGCCGAGGCCGACGGCGAGCAGCGGTGCCGCGAGCGCACCGCAGACCATCAGGACGATCGAGCCGATCGTGCGGATGCGGTCCATCCGCCAGGCGGTGGCCAGGAGTTGCCGGCAACCGACGAGTACGTGGATCACCTCGCCACCTCCTCGGGCTGGGTGACGTCGGTGAACCGGTCGGCCTGCAGTCGGAACAGCCGGGCGTACTGGCCGTCGAGGGCGATCAGTTCGTCGTGGCTGCCCTGCTCGGCGACCTTGCCGTCGGTCAGTACGACGACGTGGTCGGCCTGCCGGACGGTGGAGAAGCGGTGCGAGATCAGCAGGGTCGTGGCGCCCTGGGTCAGTTCGGCGAACTCGTCGAAGAACTGGGCCTCGGCGCGGACGTCGAGGCTGGCGGTGGGTTCGTCGAGGACCACGACGGGTGACCCGTGGCGCAGGGCGAACAGGGCGCGGGCCAGCGCCACCCGCTGCCACTGCCCGCCGGAGAGGTCGGTGCCGCCGCCGATCTGCTTGGTCAGCGGTGTGTCCAGCCCGCGGGGCAGCCGGGCCAGGTCGTCGGCCATGCCGACGGCCCGGGCGGCCTGCTCGATGCCGGGGCGGTCGTCGGCGGCGTCGATCGCGCCGTAGCCGATGTTCGCCGCCGCGGAGATCTCGTAGCGGGCGAAGTCCTGGAAGATGACGCCGAGTTTGCGGCGCCACTGGCTGACCGGGTACGTGCGGATGTCGACGCCGTCGACGCGGATCGCGCCGTGGGTTGGTTCGTAGAGCCGGGCGAGGAGCTTGACCAGGGTGGTCTTGCCGGCTCCGTTGAGGCCGACGATGGCGGTGCAGCGGCCGACCGGGATCGTCAGGTCGAGACGGTCGAACACCAGCCGGTCCTGCCGGGGGTAGGCGAAGGAGACCTGGTCGAAGTGGATCGTGGTGACGGGGTCGGGTACGACGTCCGGAGCGGCCGCCGAGGGTCGGCGCGGGACTTCGTCGCGGACCTCGGCGGGGTACGTGTCGACCCGTTGCGCGAACCGTTGGACCGCGTCGTACGCGGTCATGCCCACGGCGATCTGGTTGTCCGCCTCGGGGTAGAACTCCGACAGCCGCAGCGCGCCGAGGCTGGCCTGCATGACCAGCGCGAAGCCGGTGAGCGTCAGCTGGCCGGCCGCGGCGCGTCCGGTGAGGGCGAAGACCATGCTGGTGAGGACCAGTCCGACCACCGCGTACCGGAAGAAGGGCCAGAGGTAGAGCCGTCGGCGGGCCACCCAGAGCGGAGCCAGCCAGGACCGGTACGCCTGTTCGAGCGTCGAGGTCAACCAGCCGGCGAGCCCGAAGACGCGGATCTCCTTGCCGGCCGGGGGTTGGATACCGAGGCCACGAAGGTAGTCGATCTTGCGCTCGGGCCCGTCGAGGGCGTAGCGCAGCCGGGAGTAGTGGCGGATGCCGTTGCGCTGCCCGTAGCGGAACAGCAGCACCACCACGACCAGGGCCAGCGCCGCCCACCAGGCGAACGCCAGCGCGATGATCGTGGCGTAGCCGATCAGCTGCACGTACCGGGCGCCGAGCGCGAGCAGGCCGGCGCAGGCCTGGCCGGGGCTCTGGAAGCCGTGCTGCACCTCGTCGACGGCGGCCCGCAGGTCCTGGAGGGCGGCCTGGTCCTCCAGTGGCGCGATGCCCCGGGGTCGCAGGGCGGCGGTCATCAGCTCGTCGAACATCTGCCCGTCGATGCGTCGGGCCATCAGCTCACCGAGCGAGTTCTGGAAGGGCGCGACGATCTGCTGGCCGACGAAGGCCGCGGCGGCCACCGCGAAGATGGCGAGCAGGGAGCGCCAGGCCGCCGAGTCCGTTCCACCGGTGACCGCCTCGGGTACCCGGCCGAGGACGTTGCTCGTGGCGACCACGAAGATCACCGGCAGGGCTCCCAGCACGACGTTGATCACGGCGAGGCCGACGACCAGCCGGGTACCGGCGCGCGGCAGGATCCGGACGATGCTCCACCGCTTGCCCAGCTCCGCCAGTGCGGTGCGCCACCAGGTCGTCACCGGGCCTGCTTTCCGTCCATCCGGGTGGCGTCCGGCGGCAGGTCGAGCACCGAGATCACGTCGTTGATGTTGAACGGGTGGATGGTCGGCGTCGCCAGCAGCAGCGGCATGACCGGCGAGCGGTACTTCCCGATCATGTGCTGGTAGTTGATCGTCGCGTTCGTGAGGTTCAGGCTGAAGTCCTTGGGGTGGGGGTAGTGCACGGAGCTGGCGGCGCGGTCGAGCACGAAGCGGGCCCCGTCGCAGTGCAGCCGGTATCCCAGGTCCAGATCCTCGCCGCCCAGGGTGCGGAAGGTCTCGTCGAACAGGCCCACGTCGTGTAGCTGACCGGTACGTGCCGAGACGTTGCACGTCCAGTACATGATCCACGGCGCCGGTAGGTCGGCGAAGTCGTCGTTGTCGTAGCGGCGGTAGAACCCCTCGCGGACGTCGGCGTAGTCGCGGCGGGCGGCAAGCCGCTCGATCGTCGCGTCGGCGTCCAGCGGGTCGATCAACCGTTCGAGTTCGCTGTTGTTGTCGCCGTCGAGGTCGAAGCCGTAGACGTAGCCGATCACGGCGAGTGGCTCGGGGGTCGAGTCGTGGCGGGCCAGGTGCGCGTCGAGCATCGTGGAGTGCGCCATCACGCCGGAGTCGAGCATGACGCAGATATCGCCCGTCGCCCGCCGGATGCACGCGTTGCGGGCCCGGGTGGCGCCGACGCCGTCGTGCTCCTGATAGAGGTGGTGCAGGTCGAGCCGGTCCCGGTAGCGGTCGACCACCGACGTGGTGTGGTCGGTGGAGCCGTCGTCACCGACCAGGACCTCGAACCGGTCGGCCGGCAGGCTCTGCCGGGTCAGCGACTCCAGTGTGTAGCCCAGCAGGTCGGCCCGGTTGTAGGTCGGGATCACCACGGAACAGCGCCGCGAGTTGGCCATCTTGTCTCCTAGTGGTCAGCGGCTCGGTCGACGCCCGGCCTCGGCGGCAGCGCACCCGTACGCACGTGTCGCCGTGCGTACGGCCGGCGTCGGTGCCGGGATCCGGAAACCGTGCGGACGACGCGCACGGAGATCGATCGAGGTTAACAGAACTTGCGGTGGTCATCGTGGCGCTCACCCGCCGGTGCCAGGCGTCCGACCGGCAGGTCCAGCGGTGCTTGGCGCCGGCTCGTCGATCTCCGCCAGGACGTCCCGGACGATGGCCTCGGCCTCGGCGGCGGTGGAGCCGGCCGCCACCAGCGCCAGCATCGGCTCGGCGGAGGAGAGCCCTCGAACCGCTGTCGGGTACACCCGCCGCCCGGCCGCCCAGGCCCGCTGGAACGCCGGTCGTACCCGGTCGCGGTAGGAGACCGGGCCCGGCCCCCGTACCCGGCTCAGGTCGTGCGACGACAGGGTGACGTCCCGCCCCCACCGCACGGAACTGAGCAGGCCGATTGAGTGCATGGCACCGCTGCGTCGAGCGTTGATCTCGGCTAGGTAGATCTCCCCGTCCGCACCGGCGATGAGATCCACGCAGAGCCAGCCCCGGAAGCCCAGCGCCCCGGCCGCCGCACCGATGCGACGACCGAGGGGGACGATCCGGTCGGCCACCTCGGTGGGCAGCGAGCCCACCCCGACGTTGACGCTCTGGAAGAGATGCCCCTGCGCGGTCGTGACCGCGCTGAGCGCGAGGTCGCAGACGCCGTCGTCGTCGACCCGGAAGTCCAGCGCGGGGCAGCCCAGACCGGGGGCGTGGGCGACGAACTCCTGCACGATCAGGGGGTACGCGCGCAGGTAGGGGTCGTCGTGCATCCGGTCCCAGAAGTCGGCCGTGCTCTCGTCGTCGGCGTCCACCACGGCAGATCCCTGCCCACCCACCCCGTACGGGCTCTTGACGATGGCCCGTGGGTGCCGTCGCAGGGTCACCGCCAGGGCCCCGCGCAACTCGTCGCGGTCAATCACCGTGATCGACCGGGGCGTCGCGATCCCCAGGTCCCGGGCCAGGTCCAGGCAGCCCAGCTTCGAGTCGAGGTAGCGGCTGGTCCAGTCGTTGTCGCGGGTGACGCCGTCGACCTCCACCCGCTGTCCCCAACTGCGGATGCTCTCCGCCAGCAGGAACAACTCCGGGGTCGCGCCCCAGGACAGCAGCCGCACCGGGCGTCCGCCGAGGGCCCGCCGCAGCGCGGACAGCGCGGCCGCGTCGTGCAACAGGTCGCTCAACAGCCGGTTGCTGCGCGGCTGCGGTGACACCACCGTCGGCGGTGCCAGGCCGAGTGCCCCGTGCACGTCGGCGAACCAGAGCGGGTCGTAGCCGGCCGGCAGCAGGAGCACCCGGTCCGCCCTGCTCCAGAAGACGGCCTGGTCGGCGAGGTAGGTGCCGAAGTCGAGGTAGTCGCCGGTACCGCGCGGGCCGAGGTCTACCGTCTGGTTACGGACATTGAACTCACCGTTGTTCGGTACGACGAGTTCGATCGGGCCAGGCATGTGTCGCCCCTCCGTCTGGCGTGTCCGGCGGCGCAGCTCGACTGGTTCCACCACGCGTCCTCGTCGTGCCGCCGCGCGGTCACCGGCAACCGGAATCGGACAGGTCGCCCCAGCGTGTCAGGGAGATCGACAGGGGGCATCTTCGAGCGTGCGCTCACCTGCGTCTCGTCCGGGCGTACGCCGGGCAGCACCGCAATCTGGAAGATGTGCCGTTCGGACGCGGGTGACAGACTGGCCGCCGGTGACCCAAACCGGAAGGGTTCCCCCATGTCCCGTCCAATGCGGACCGATGCCGAGGTGTCGGTCATCATCCCGACGTACAACCGCAGTGCGGCGTTACGACTGACGCTGGAGCACCTGGCGCGGCAACGACTGCCGGTCGAGAGGTTCGAGGTCATCGTCACCGATGACGGATCCACCGATGACACCCGCGCGGTGGTGGACGAAGCAGCGGGATCGCTGCGCATCAAGTACAGCTACCAGCCGGACGAGGGCTTCCGGGCCGGTGCGGCGCGCAACGCCGGCGCCCGACTGGCCACCTCGCCGATCCTGGCCTTCCTGGACACCGGCACCTTCGTGGCCCCGGAGTACCTGGAACGCCTGCTCGCCGAGTACGCCGGTGGCGAGCGGCTGGCAGTGGTCGGCTACGCCTACGGCTACGACATCGACGGTGAGATGCCCGGCCTGGCCGAGGCCATGGAGGGGGCGCTGCCCGAGGACGTCGTGGCCCGATTCCGCGACGAACCGGCCTTCTTCGACCCGCGGCACCGCAACTTCGCCGCGGGCGACTTCGACCTGGGCCGGCTGCTCGCGCCGTGGGTGCTGTTCTGGTCGCTGAACTGCTCCGTGCGCGCCGCCGACTTCTGGCGGGTCGGCGGGTTCGACGAGGAGTTCCGCCGCTGGGGCATCGAGGACCTGGAACTGGCCTACCGGCTGTTCAAGGACGGTGTCAACTTCCGCCTGACCCGGTCGGCGTGGGCGGTGCACGCGCCCCAGGGACGCGACCGGGACGCGAACATGTCCGACGGCAAGGCCAACATCGCGCACTTCATCGCCCGGCATCCCGAGCCGCCGATCGAGGTCATCTGGAAGGTGATGCAGCGGACCGAACCGCTGGACCTGGAGGACAACTACCAGTTCCTGCTCTCCTGGGCGGACAAGGTAAGTACCGTCGACGTGGCCGACGAGGTGGCACGGGAACTGCCCCACCTCGACGCCGCGGGCCGCACGGCCGTCGTCGGCGCGGGTGGCCGCGTACCGGCGGGGTTGTCCGGCGCGGTGCTGCTGGACTTCGACGCCGACCTGCTGGCCACGGCGACCGCCGACACCTCGCACCTGGCATACCACGCGATCGGCCTGCGTTCGCCGGTGGCCGACGACGCGGTGGAGAACGTACTCCTGACCTCCCGGCTCGCGGGGCTCTGGTCTCGGTGGGGCGCGGACTTCCTGGCGGAGGCGCACCGGATCGGCCGCTCCGTGCGGCTGACCGAGGAACTGGCCCGGGAGGTCCACGCCCTGCGGCGGTACTGAGCCGAGCCCGGCACGGCGGGGGCCGCCGCGACCGGCCGTCGGCCGCCCCGGCCGGCCGTAGCACGAGGGCAATCTGTGAGGCGCGCCGACGGGGCTGCGGTCGCCAGACTGGTAACCGGACAGTCGACCCGAGGGGCGTTCATGTCGATCTCATCCAGGAACGGCCCGCAGCTGTCGGTCATCATCCCGACCTACAACCGCAGTCAGCTGTTGCGGCAGACGCTGGGGAACCTGGCACGGCAGCGGATGCCGGCGGCGTCGTTCGAGGTCATCGTCGCCGACGACGGTTCGTCGGACGACACCCGCGCGGTGGTGGCCGAGGCGGCGAAGTCGATGCGCGTCCAATACCACTTCCAGCCGGACGAGGGGTTCCGGGCGGGGATGGCGCGCAATGCCGGCGCGCGCCTGGCGGCGGCTCCGGTCCTGGTGTTCCTGGACACCGGCGCGCTCGTCGGACCGGACTATCTGGACTGCCATCTCGCTGAGCACGAGGCCGGCGGCCGCACCGCGGTGGTGGGTTACGCCCACGGATACGACCTCGCCGGGACGGTACCCGGTCTCGCGGCGGCAGCCGCCGAGGCGTTGCCCGAGCAGGTCGTCGCCCGGTTCGGCGACGAGGCGGGCTTCGCCGACGCCCGACAACCGCAGTTCGTCGACTGCGACTTCGACCTGGGCCGGCTGGCTGCCCCCTGGGTGCTGTTCTGGACGTTGAACTGCTCCGTGCGGGCCGACGACTTCCAGCGGCTGGGCGGCTTCGACGAGGACTTCCACGGCTGGGGTCTGGAGGATCTGGAACTGGCCTACCGCCTGTTCAACGACGGGGTCGGGTTTCGCCTCTCCCGGCGGGCGTGGGTGGTGCACGCCCCGCACGCCCGGGACCGGGACGCGATCCTGGCCGAGAGCATGCGCAACCTGCGCCGGCTGTTGGCGAAGCACCCGCAGCCACCGGTCGAGATCGTCTGGCGGCTGATGCAGCGCGCCAGCCCGCTGGACCTGGAGGCCAGCTACCAGTTCCTGCTGTCGTGGGCGCGGCGGGCGCGCGGCATCGACGTGGCCGCGGAACTGGCGCGGGAGCTACCCCGCCTCGACCCGGCGGGCCGGACGGTCGTCGTCGGGGCGGGCGGCCGGGTGCCGACGGCGCTGCCATCGGCGATCCTGCTGGACTTCGACGCGGACCTGCTCGCCGAGGCGACCTTCGGTACCTCGCACGTGGGGCATCACGCGATCGGCCTGCGTACCCCGCTGGAGGACGGTGCGGCCGACACCGTGCTGCTCACCTCCCGGCTCGTCGGGCTGTGGGGCCGTTGGGGTCGGGCCCTGTTGGCGGAGGCGCACCGGATCGGCCGGTCGGTGCGCCTCACCGAGGCGTTCGCGCGGCGGATCGGGGACTCGCCACCGGGTTGAGCCGGTACGGCGGCCGAGCCGCACGCGTGGCGCGGCGAGGGTGTCCGGCCCCCATGTTATAGATGGATGGAAGTTCGTGTAGAACGGTACGAGGAGGAGCGGAATGGGACGAATCCAGCTCGGCAGCATCCTGCTAGGCACAGCCGACGCGGAACGGCTGCGCGCCTGGTACGTCGCTGCCTTCGACCCGGTGCAGACGCCGTCCGGGTTCCTCGACTTCGGCGGGTTCGAGGTGCTGGTGGACGGCCGCGACGACCTCGCCGGCAAGAACGCCGAACCGGGCCGCGTGATCCTCAACTTCGAGGTCGACGACGCGCGGGCGGTCGCCGCCCGCCTCGACGACATGGGGGTGACGTGGCTCGTCCCGTTGGAGGAACGCAAGGACGGGCTGTTCGGCACGCTGCTCGACCCGGACGGCAACTACGTCCAGGTGATCGAACTCAACGAGGCGTACCTCGCCGCGAAGCGGGCTGACCGGCCCGCCGCAGGGACGTCGCTGGCGCGTTCCAAGGCGTTCAACGGGTTCTCGGTGGACGATATCCCGGCCGCGAAGAGGTTCTACGGCGAGACGTTGGGGCTCGACGTCGACGAGGAGTACGGCATGCTGCACCTGCGGTTGGCCGGTGGCCGTGAGGTGCTGGTGTATCCCAAGGCCGAACACCAGCCGGCCACATACACCATGCTCAACTTCCCGGTCGACGACATCGAGCAGGCCGTGGACGATCTGGTCGCCCGGGGCGTGCGGTTCGAGGCGTACGACAACGTCGACGCCAAGGGCATCTACCGCGGTGAGGGCCCGCCGATCGCGTGGTTCCGCGACCCGGCCGGCAACATCCTCTCCGTGCTCCAAGAGTGATCGGGCGCGTACCCGACGGCGGACGCCACGGTGGGGCCGGTGGCTCTTCACCGTGGCGTCCGCCTGCGCGTGCCGCGGACGGCGCGCGCGAACCCGGTCGTATCCGAGCGTGCCGTATCCGAAGCTCTGACCAGGGGATACCCGCCAGCGAGGCAACCGGTGACGGCGCGGGTCTGCCTTCCGAAGCGACCCCGGTGCACCATTGAGTGATGATCGATGTCGATGCAATCGGCCACGGTGCGCGAACCAGAGCTGGACTGATGATCACGCGGCTGGCCGAGTTGGTGACCCGCGAATCACCGCCGGCGGCCGCCGCCGAACTGACCTCCTGCGCCGACCTGCTGGAAGCCTGGGGCAGCGCCGCGCTGGGCCGTCCGGCCCAGCGCGTCGTCCTCGACGGACTGCCCCACCTGCTCTGGCCGGCACCCGAGCAACGAGTGCTGCTGCTGGGGCACTACGACACGGTCTGGCGCGCCGGCACGATCCGAGACTGGCCGTTCACCCTGACCGGCAGCATCGCCACCGGACCCGGCGTGTGCGACATGAAGGCCGGCATCGTGCAGATGCTCACCGCCCTCGAACTCCTGCCCGACACCTCCCAGATCGGTCTGCTGCTGACCTGCGACGAGGAGAGTGGCTCCCCGGCGTCCCGACCGCTGATCGAGCAACAGGCCCGGCGCTCCGGCGCGGTGCTGGTCGGCGAACCCAGCACCGAAACGGGCGAGTTGAAGGTGGCGCGCAAGGGCGGCTCGGTCTACCGGGTCGAGGTGGCCGGTCGCGCCGCGCACGCCGGGGTCGAGCCACACCGCGGGGTCAACGCCGGTGTGGAACTGGCCCACCACGTCCTCGCCATCGGTGCGCTGGCATCGGGCGAGACCAGCGTGACACCCACGACCCTCTCCGCCGGCACGATGACCAACGTGGTGCCCGAAGCCGCGGTGTTCTGTGTCGACGTCCGCGCCTGGACCCGCGACGAACTCCACCGGGTGGACCGCTCGATCCGGGCACTGACCCCCCGGCTGGGCGGTGCCCGGCTCAGCATCGGCGGCGGGATCAACCGGTATCCGATGCCGGCCGAGGTGGCACTGCCGCTACTGGAGACCGCCCGCACGGTCGCCGCCGAACTCGGGCTGCCGCCGGTACACGGCGTGTCCGCGCCCGGCGCGTCGGACGCCAACTTCACCGGCGCGCTCGGTGTGCCGACTCTCGACGGCCTCGGCGGGGTGGGCGGCTACCCGCACGCGAGGGGCGAGTACGTGGACGTCTCCCGGATGCCGGAGCGAACCGCCTTGCTGGCGGCCCTGATGGCCCGCATCCTGACCGCACCCGGGTCGGACACCCCGACCGGTACGAAACCGCCGCTCGTGCGGACTCCACAGTGACGAGCGGGCGGCCTCGCCACCACCACCACACCCCGGTTTCCGGGTAGCCTGACCACCGGGCCGCACCGCTGCGGCGGAGCTGGCCGAGGAGAGGGCGATCCGACGTGCGGGTGAGCGAGTGAGCACGGCGACGGCACCACCCTTCGGGGTGGAGGAGGAGTTCCTGGTCGTCGACCCGGTCACCCGGTCGGTGACACCCCAGGCCGACACGGTCGTCCGAGCGGCCCGGGCCCGCCTCGGCGCCGGTGTCTCCGGCGAGATCACCAAGCTGCACGTGGAGACGAGGACCGAGCCGACCACGTCGGTCACGGAACTGCTCGCCCAACTGACCGAGGCGCGCCGGGTCGTCGCCGGCTGCGCCGAGAACGCCGGGCTGCGTCTGGTCGCGACCGGCACCCCCGTGCTGCCCGGCCCGGTCCCGCCGCCGGTCACCGAGGGGCCCCGGCAGGACCGCGGCACGGCGACGTTCCGCGGCCTGCACGACGAACTGGCCATCTGTGCCCTACACGTGCACGTCGAGCTGCCCGACCGGGAACGCGCCCTGCTGATCAGCAACCACCTCCGCGGCCACCTGCCCCTCCTGCTGGCGCTCACCGCCAACTCGCCGTACTGGGACGGGCGCGACTCCGGGTACGCGAGCTGGCGGACGATGATCTGGCCCCGCTGGCCGGTGGCCGGGCCACCGCCGACGTTCACCTCGCTCGCACACTACGAGCAGATCGTGGAAACCCTGCTCACGGCGGGCGCGACCGTCGACACCGGCACCATCTTCTGGGACATCCGCCCCTCGGTGCAGCATCCGACGCTGGAGATCCGGGTGGCCGACGTACCGGTCACCGCACCGGAGTCGGCGCTGTACGCCGCTCTGGTCCGCGCCATGGTGGTCCGGGCCGCCGAGGCGGTCGACCGGGGGGAGGAGGCCGCCGACATCCCGGCCGAACTGCTCCGGGTGGCGTACTGGCGGGCGGCCCGCGACGGACTGGAGGGCGACGTGCTCGACCTGCGGACCGGTCGCCCGGCACCGACCCGGGACGTGGTCGCCGACCTCGTCCGGTCGCTCCTGCCGGTGCTCCGCGACCACGGCGACGACAAGCTGGTCCTCGCCGAACTGGACCGACTGCTCGACGCGGGCAGTGGCGCAGCCCGGCAACGCGCGGCGGTGGCCCGGCGGGGTCGGCTGACCGACGCGGTCGACTACCTGATCGAGGCGACCGCCCTCGGTGCGGTGGCGCCGACGCCCAACGAGAGCACTTTTACATAACCGCGCCCCGAACCCGGTGCGCGATGCTGTAGCGGTGCGAGACGTCGGGAGGCGTACATGAGCATCAGCGCAGACCGCACCAGGATCGGCACGAGGACGACGGCGGACATGATCGAGACGGCCCGGGACTTCGCCGACCTGATGGCGACCCGCCGGTCCATCCGCCACTTCTCGCCCGAACCCGTACCGCTCGCCGTGATCGAGGAGGCGGTCCGCGCCGCGGCCACGGCACCGAGCGGCGCTAACCTGCAACCGTGGCGGTTCGTCGTGGTGACCGACCCGGACCGCCGACGGCGCCTGCGCGAGGCGGCCGAGGCCGAGGAACGAGAGTTCTACGCCCGGCGGGCCAGCCCCGAGTGGCTGGCGGCGATCGCCCCGATGGCGACCGACTGGCGCAAGCCCTTCCTGGAGGTGGCCCCGGTCGTGATCGTGGTCTTCGAGGTGCACCAGGGCCCGAACAGCCCGAAGCCCTACTACGTCAAGGAGTCGGTGGGCATCGCGGTCGGGCTGCTGATCAGCGCCCTGCACCACGCCGGCCTCGCCACGCTGACCCACACCCCCAGCCCGATGCGTTTCCTCAACGAGGTGTGCGAACGCCCCGCGGAGGAGCGGCCGTACGTGGTGATGCCGGTCGGCTATCCGGCCATCGACGCGACTGTTCCCGACCTGACCCGTAAGCCGATGTCGGAGGTGCTGATCCGGCGGTGACCGGTGCGGACGGCGACGGTCAACGCCGCAGTTCCAGCTCTCGGGCGAAGAACGCGCGCAACGGCTCGACGTGCCGATCCGGCCGGCGCCACTCGGCCAGCAGATCCTCCAGCAGGTGGAGTTCGTCGACCAGCGTCTCGCCGTGGTAGCGCCGGATCACCGGATGGATGAACGCGCTCTCGGCGGCCCGGTGCGGCTCGGGATGCCGTTCGATGGCGAAGACGTCACCGTAGTCGTCCCGACCCCAGCGCAGCCCGAACGTGTAGTAGTGCGGCTCGTCGTGGAACCGTGACCGGGCGAGGTCCTCGGGCAGGTCGACGTGATGCCGGACCTCGCCGGTCGTCTCGTCCACCACCAGCACGTCGCAAAGGTACTCGAACTGGGTCCAGAGCGCAGAACTCCAGTTGATCCGGTCGAGCGTCAGCGTGGTGAGGGCATCGGCGTCGCGGGCCGCGACGGTGTGGGCCAGCGGCACCTCGTCGTACCGCTCGCGCAGCAGGGCGGTCAGCGTACGCAGGTTGTAGCGGAAACCGTCGATGAAAGCCGACGAGGCGCGTTTGAAGTCCCGGGCCTGGGCGAGGGTGCCCGCGAAGTAGAGCCCGTCGACGTTTGTGGACTGCCAGTCCGGCCCGGTCGTCGGCATCCGGCCGCTGGCCACCAGCTCCGGCTGGCAGGCCGGGTCGAAGATCGAAGTGTCCATCGCGAATCCGGTGCAACGGAGCACCGCCTCGTAGTCCAGCACGGCGGTCTCACCGTCGGCGTGGGTGTAGGTGAGGTGCACCTGGTAACCACCGCCCTCGCGGGGCCGGATCTCGTCGACGACGCAGTCCAGCACGGAGTGCAGGGTCTTGAACTGGTAGCTGTCGAGCACCGCGCCGTGGTGGCCGCGGACGTCGCCGGGGTGTTTGGTGTTCCAGGCGAGCCGGAGCGGCCGAGGACTCGCCAGGTGCACCATCGACGCCTGGCCGAGGATGGCCGAGGCGGTCTCGAACGCCGAGTTGCCCTTGCCGAGGATCAGGACCCGCTTGCCGGCGTACGCGGCCGGATCGGTCTGCATGTCCTCGTAGCCGACGGCGTGCTCGATGCCCCGGATCGCCGGCACGTTCGGCCGGCCCCAGCCGGTGGCGACGATCACGGCCCGGCAGCCCAGGATCTGGTCCTCGGTGTGTACCAGGAAGTGGTCGTCGCGCCGCTCGATGCGGCGGACCTCGACTCCGAAACGGACCGCGAGCTTGTGGTGCCGCTGGAAGTCGCCGAGGTAGCGCACCATGTCGTCGGCGTGCGGGAAGTACTCGCTGCTGTAGTTGGCGAACGGGAGGTCGGCGGGCTCGTGCAGCAGGGAGTTCCAGTCCCAGCGGAGGCGGATCTCGGGATCGTCGCTGACCGAGTGCACCTTGTTGAGCGAGATCAGGCGGCGGTGCCGGGGGAACCGCCGGAAGAACTCCGCCGGCTCCGCGGCCCGTTCCAGGGTCACGTAGTCCGCGTCGATCTGTTGCAGGTAGTAGCTGAGCTGGATGCCGGCCGGACCCGCGCCGATGATCACGTACTGATGCCAGTCGATCCCGTCGTGGTCGTCGGCCTGTCGCACGGGAGCCTCCTCGATGCGCTCGCAGACAGCGACCATCCCCTATGGACAGGTGGGCTGTCAACGGTGGCCCGGCCGCCGCGTGAGGTGCGGCCGCGGCCCGGAGATCGGCCGGGACAGGGGCCGGGAAAGGGCACGGACGAAGAAGATTCGGGCCGCAGGTTATGCCAGAATCTGCGTCACCGAGCGTGTCCACCGTCGACGCCTGGGGAGGTTCGGCGTCCGTGACACAGGACCAGGAGCGTGGCAGCATGGCGCACATCGACCTTGGGCTGGACGAGCAGCAGTTCCCCGGCATCTCCGGGCTGATGAGGTACCGCCCGGAGACCGCCGGACCGCTCAACGCGTTGGCGGAGGTGTTGCTGCGCGGGCCGCACCCGTTGACCGCCGGCGAGCGTGAGCTGATCGCGGCCTATGTGTCGGGCCTCAACGAGTGCACGTTCTGCTGTTCGTCGCACTCGGCGTTCGCCGCGGCGCAGCTCGACACCGGGATGACCCTCGTCGGGCAGGTCCGCGCCGACCCCGACACGGCGCCGATCTCCGCGAAGCTGCGCGCCCTGCTGCGCATCGCCGCGGCCGTCCAGCAGGACGGCCGGAAGGTGACGGCGGACCTGGTCGCGGCGGCCCGCGGCGAGGGCGCCACCGACCTGGAGATCCACGACACGGTGCTGATCGCCGCGGCCTTCTGCATGTACAACCGGTACGTCGACGGGCTGGGCACCTTCGCGCCCACCGAGCCGGCGGCGTACGAGGAGTCCGCGCGGCGCATCGTCAGCGAGGGTTACCGGGCCTGATCGGCCGGCCCCTCCGCGAGGCGCTTGATGCCACGCAGGGCCGACTCGATGTTGGCGCGCAGCTCGCCGAGGCGGGCCTCGACAAACTGCTCCTCGTGCTCGGGGTGCTGGTCGATGAGGAAGCTCAGGCCCGAGCGGCCGGGACCGATCCGTACCGAGTGCCGCAACCGGGTGCCGGTCGACTCGGGCGTGAGCTCGAAGAGCCAGGTGGCCGCCGGAGACGTCACCGTCGCCCCGCCCTCGGGGCCGGCGAACCTGCCGTCCGCGTCCGTGACGACCCACCCCAACGTGCGCGGACGCTCGTACGTGGTGATCTGCGAGGCGGTGCACCACTCGCCGAGGCGCGGGTGCTTGTTGTGGCCGAGGAAACGCGCGCCCACCTCCGGGTGGTCCGCCCCGTCGATCCACTCCACCCGCTGCAACTCCGGGCTGAGCCGGGGTGGCAGGTGGATGTCGGAGATCAGCTCCCAGACCTGTGCTGGGCTCGTTTCGACGTAGATGTCGCAGGTCAAGCTCGGTCCATCGGCATAACGCACTGTCGCCGCCCCTTGTCACTCGACTCGTCACGTCAGACTGCGGTCGATAGTAGAGGGTGAGGCGATCGAGCACTACGCCGAGCTTCGGCTAGTCACACTCCACCAGGCCGGCGCGGATGGCGTTGATCGCGGCGGTGGTGCGGTTGGGCGAGTCCAACTTGAGCATGATGCTCGCCACCAGGCGCTTCGCGCCGTGGCTGGAGATGGCGAGTCGCCGCGCGATCTGCTTGTTGCTCAAACCCTTCACCAGCAGGGTGAGCGCCTCGGTCTCCCGAGCGGTCAGGTTCACCGTGCGGGTACGGGTGCCGGGCCCCGGTTCGTCGGCGCGGGCGAGCAGGGCCCGGGTCAGAGTGGGCGGCATCGGCAGCTCGCCGCGCCGAATCCGGTGCAGGGTGTCGCTGAGCAGGTCGGCGGTGAGGCGCTGCTGGGACACGAAACCGTCCACCGGCATCGAGGCCAGCTGGGTGACGTTGGTGGTGGCCGTCTCGTCGACCAGCAGGATGACGTGGGTGCTGCCGCGTACCGCCCGGCCCTCGTTCTCCAGCCAGTGCGCCTCCGGCGGCGCCACGATGAGGAAGTCGACGCCGCCGAACTGCGACAGCATCTCGTACTCCTCCCGGGAGCCGCAGCGGTGCACGGCCGAGACCTCCGGCACGCTACCGAGCACCGCCTCGATGCCCCGGCCGAACACTTCGTTGTCCACCAGAACCGCGACGGTCAGGGTGCCGCGGTCGACATCGAGTGTGCTGTGCATGTCACTACCTCCACTGTGTCGCTGGGTCGTGCCGTGGTCGGAGGTGGGCGTCGTACCCTCGTCGATCGGCTAGGCCCGATCTACGAGGCGGCGCCGCGCGGGTGCCTGGGCTAGGGTGGTAACCGCGTCGCCGCGGCCAGCCCGCCCCTCCGGCCCCCCTCCGAGCCGTTGCCATGAGACGAGGCGTGCGTCGGCCGCCGTGCGTCCGGATCGTCCGTCACGTCGACCGCTCGGACGGCGTGTGCCGTCTCCGCCGACCTCCATCGGCTACCGCCCCATCGTGCTATTGGCGACCGTGGCGGCTCATCTCCTGGATTGCGCAGTGACCTGACCAGCCTCTTCCCGCCGACGGAAGATGGGCCGCCATCGGTCGAGGATGGCGGCCCATCGGCAGGTGACGGCGCGGGTCAGACGGGGTCGATCAGCGCGTACGCCCGGATCGGGAAGGTGCCCATGCCCGCGACGGCGACCGGCGCGGCGTGGAAGCGGAAACCCTCCGCCGGCAGCTGGTCGAGCCCGCACAGGTGCTCGACGATCGGGATGCCCGCGGCGAGCAGCCCGGTGTGCGCGGGCCGGTGCAGGTCGGCCATGTCGTCGATGTTGACCGAGTCGATGCCGACCACCGCCGGACCCTGCGACACCAGCCAGGAGACCGCCTCGGCGGTCAGGAACGGATGGTCGGCCGCGCCGTAGTGCGCCGTGCCCCAGTGCCGGTCCCAGCCGGTGCGGACCAGTACCGCCCGACCGCCGACGGTCAGACCGGCGAAGGCGTCCACGCCGATGGCCGGCGTCGACGAGCCGCTGACGTCGACGAGCACACCCGGCACGTCCACCAGCCGCGACAGCGGCACCTGGGACAGGTCGCCGCCGTCGGCGAAGCGATGGAACGGCGCGTCCAGGTAGGTGCCGGTGTTGGCCACGAGCGTCACCCGGCCGATCTGGAACTCGGTGCCCGGCGCGTACCGGGTGCGTGACTCCTCCCGCGACAGGTGGTCCTCGATGTGCGGGCCGGGCAGACCCGGGTACGTCGTCATGCCGTGCCGTACCACGTGCGACAGGTCGACCAGCCGGGCGCGGAACCCGGATCCGGCGGGGTGGGGCTGCGTTGCCGCGTTGTTCATCGAGGTTGCCTCCGACTTGGTGGGTCGCCGTCGACCGTGGTGCGGACGGTGTCGGCGAGGGTCATCAGGTGGTGCCAGGAGGCGTACCCGTAGTCGTCCATCCACTCGTGGTAGTCGGCGCCGAGCCGGGCGTAGTGCAGCCCGTGCGGCGTGACCAGCCTCAGCACCGTCACCGCACCCCGGTACAACCGCAGCTCGACGGTGCCGGTCAACGGCTCGTCCAGCTCGGCCAGGCACCGCCGAAGCGTACGCCCGAGATGGCTGAACCAGCCGCCCTGCACCGCCGTGGTGGTCCACTCGGTCGAGAGCAGCGTGCGCACCGTGTGCTCGCGCGGATCGAGGACGGCGTTGGCCAGCGCGCGGTGGGCGGCCGTGATGACCGCCGCCGCCGGTGACTCGCGGACCTCGTGGTTCTTCACCCCGAACGGGGTGTCCTCCAGCCCGGCGTAGCGGCCGATGCCGTGCTCGCCGGCCAGCTCGTTGAGCCCGGTGACCAGGTCGCGCAGGGGCAGCGTGGTGCCGTCCAGGGCGACCGGCAGCCCGGCCGCGAAGGTCAGACTCAGCTCGGCCGGTTCGGCGGGGCAGTCCACCGGATGCCGGGTGAGGGTGAAGACCGACTCGTCCAGGCGGTTCTCCGGGGTCTCCAGGCTGCCGTTCTCGATGACCCGAGCCCACGGGTTGACGTCGACGCTGTGCACCGCGTCGGGCAGCACGACGCCGGCCTCCGCCAGCCGGGCCTGCTTCTGCTCCCGGGTCACGTTGGAGCCCAGGAACGGCGCGACGACGCACAGCGTCGGATCCAACGCGACGACCGAGCGCCCCAGCCGGGCGGTGCTGTTCTGCATGTACGTCGCGGTGTGCCCGACGGCGTCGCCACCGACGGCCCGGGCCACCCGGACCGCCGCCCGGGCCATCAACGGTCGGCTCAGGGTGGACCCGACCGGGAACTGCCCCTGGTAGTAGGCGTCGGCGTGGATCGCGGCGGGCACCGCCTCGGTGAAGAACTCCTCGGTCACGTCGACCTCCTGGTACGACGCGCCGAAGCGGGCGGCCAACTCCCGGGCCCGGCCGTCGTCCGCGGCCCCGATGCGTACGTTCAGCGCGGTCGTGGCGACCGGCGCGTCCTTGAGCAGATGGAGCAGGTAGGTGCCGTCCAGGCCGCCCGAGTACAACAACACCAGGTGCCGGGGCGGCCGGGCGATCAACTCGTCCAGCGTGGTGACGAAACGACGCATCGGGAGCCCTTCATCGAGCGGAGACCGAGCCGGTGACACCGGCCAGCGGCGTCGCCGCCGGCCCGGTCGACCGGTCGGCCAGGATCGTGGTCAGCGGCGCCAGCACCCGTGAGCCGGCCCGCCGGGCCCCCCGAGAACGCCTCAGGTCGGCCACCACGAAGCACCGGCGCAGCCACCGGTCGGTGCCGTCGTGGCGGGCGGTGAAGCCGGTACGCCCGTGCACGGCGCGCCAGTTGTCGACCACCAGCAGGCTGCCGGTGTCCAGTACGACCGAGGAGAGCGACGGGGTGAGCACCGCCTCCAACTCGTCGAGGGCCCGCCGTGCCTCGTCGGTCATCGGCTCCATGGCGTGGAAGTCCGCGGTCAGCTCCGGATCGTCCACCGGCCCGGACAGCACCGCCACCGGCTCGGAGTAGCCGCTCGAACCGAGCTGGGCGAACGAACTGCTGAACTGGATCCGGAACAGCGGCTGGCGCAGGGTACGCACACACGACTCGGACAGCCGGGAGTGCACCCGCTGCACCGTGCCGGTCAGCGTACGGCCGGTGCGGTCGTGGTCGGGGCGCAGGCAGAGCAGGCTCAGGAAGTCCGGCTTGTGCGGGTGGAAGCCGTTCTCGGTGTGCAGCTCCAGGTAGGCGGAACCGCTGTTCTCCTGGTAGTTCTCGGCGCCGGCGATCGGAGCGACGTCCTGTACGACCCGGCCGTGCTTCTCGTCGGCGTACCCGATCACGTCGCCCAGATGGGACATGACCATCAGCTGGGCCGCCGTCGCGATGCCGACCGTGCGCCAGTCTGGCAGGTAGCCGTCGGCGGGTGTGGCGGGGAGCCGCTCGTCGACCGGCACGTTGCGTACCAGCAGGCCACCCGACGAACTGCCGGTGCAGCGGAAGGACAGCAGGGCCGCGACCAGGCGTTCGGGCAGCCGGCAACCGAGCAGCTCCACGGTGGCCATCGCCGCCTGGGTGCTCAGGTCTGCCTCGCCGAGAGCCTCGACGGCCTCGGCGCACAGGCCGCGCATCAGCACGGCCTCGTCGTGGGTCAGGGTGACCTCTTCGAGGTCGCCGGCATCGATCTCGATCCTGCTCATCTGACTCACTCTCCGGGCGAGATTGCTCAGGCATCGGCGGACCAACGGGCCCGTGATGCGTCACGTTCCCACCTTCGGCGGGTCCGCCGACCGACGGAAGCGCAGGAGGCGCGCGCGGTCGACCTGCCCAGCTGACCAGGTCGCAATGAGGAGCAGACCGGCAGCGGCGGTCGCGGTTGACTGGTGGGGATACCGGGGCCCGCCGCGTTGCGGCGCCGGCCCCGACCGCTGGACCACCGCCGCACGTCGGCGGGGTTCCGTTCGCAGACGAGAAGGGAGCGCAGATGGCCGGGATCGATGCTGCGCGGACCACCGCAGGGCCCGCGCCGTTGACCGCCGCGATGGTGGCGGACTACCACCGTGACGGGTTCCTGCTGCTGCCCGGGGACCACCTGCCCGCCGAGCTACTGGCGGAGCTGGTCGAGGCCGCCCCGCGGGTCCTGGCCCAGCAGGGGCCGCAGCGGGTACTGGAGCGCGACGGGGTGACGGTGCGATCGGTGTACGGACCGCACCGCACCGATCCGGTGGTGGCCCGGGTCAGCCGGTCGGCGGAGCTGGCCGGGGCGGCCCGGCAACTGCTGGACGACGAGGTGTACGTGCACCAGTCGAAGGTCAACCTCAAGGCCGCCTTCGCGGGCGACCAGTGGGAGTGGCATCAGGACTACATCAACTGGCGGGACCGCGACGGGATTCCGCGGCCGGACCTGGTCAACGTCACGGTGTTCCTGAACGAGGTCAACGAGTTCAACGGTCCGCTGACGTTCATCCCGGGCTCGCACCGGCACGGGCTGCTCGCCGGCACGGACACCGACGGCATGCCGGCCGGCTACGAGGACGGGCCGAACTGGATGGCGACCCTCACCGCCACCGAGAAGTTCCAGGTCGACCGGGCCGTCATCCGTCGGCTGGCCGAGGAGGGCGGACTGGTCAGTCCCAAGGGACCGGCCGGCTCCGTGCTGATGTTCCACCCGAACGTGCTGCACGCCTCGTCGCCCAACCTGTCGCCGTTCGACCGCGGCATGCTGTTGATGGTCTACAACGGCGTCCGCAACGCGCCCCGGCCGGTGGCGAGTCCCCGACCGGACTTCCTCGCCGATCGTGAGGTGGCGCCCATCCCGCTGGCCGCCTGAGCGCGCGCCGGCCGGCGGCCACCGCCCGCGCCCCCGTCGGGACGCGGGCGGTGGCCCGATCCGTTCCGCCCGGTCCGGTGCCCCGGCCCGGTCGGCCGGCGGTGCGCGCTCGGACTGGCGCTGGGCGGTCCGGCCGCCGGGGTGGCACCGTCGGCTCAGACCGCCGGGGTGGCGGCATCGGCGGTGAGGACGACCTTGAACGCGTCCTGCCGGTCGAAGAGTCGGTACGCCGTACCGGCCTCGCCCAGCGGCAGCCGGTGCGTGACGATCCGGCTCGGATCCAGCCGGCCGGACCGGATCAGCGCCAGCACCGGTTCCCGCATCCGGATCGGGTCACCGACGGCGAACCGCACCGTCAGCTCGCGGGCGAACGCCAGCCCGGTGGGGAAGGGCATCGCGGTGGAGTGGTGGGCGCCCACCGCGCAGACCGTGGCGTGTGCGGCGGCGGCCCGGATCGCGCAGCCCAGCGCCGCGTCGCTGCCCACCGCCTCGATGACCGCGTCCGCGCCGCGGCCACCGTCGGCGCGTACCGCCTCGTCGAGCTGCTCCGGCGTGACCGCGGTGAACCCGAGACCGGCCGCCCGCTCCCGCCGGGCCGGCGTCGGGTCGGCGACCACCACCCGTGCGGCGCCGGCCGTCACCGCGCAGAGCCCGGCGAGCAGTCCGAGCGGGCCGGCGCCGACCACCGCGACCAGGGCCCCGGGACTCACCCGGGCGCCCTGCACCGCCGCCAGCCCGGTGGTCAGCACGTCCCCGGCGAACAGCGCCTGCTCGTCGGTGACGTCGTCCGGGGTGGCGGCGAGCACCACGTCGGCGAACGGCACCCGGACGAACTCGGCCTGCCCACCGGGCAGCGGCGCCCCGACCACGTCGGCGTACCCGAAGAGGGTCACCGAGGGGCACTGGTAGTGCCAGCCGCGCGCGCACTCCGCGCAGCGCCCGCAGGCGACCACGTCGGAGGCGAAGACCCTGGTCCCGACGGCGAACGGCGCCTGCGCCCCCGCCTCGTGGACGGTGCCGGCGAACTCGTGCCCCAGCACCGTGCCGGGCGCGAACCCCGGCAACTCTCCCCGGTACGGGTGCAGGTCGGTACCGCACACGGCGGTCCGGGTGACCCGCACGATCACGTCCCGCGGATGCCGTATCCGGGGCAGCTCCACCTCGTCGACGCGGACCGATCCCGGGCCGTGATAGACGACCGCCCGCATGGTCGGGCGCACACCGCGTCCGGACCCCGTGGCCCGCGTTCCTGGCATGGTCATCGGCGCACCTTCACGACTGGGCCGGCACCGGGCACCGGGCCGGCGGTTGGTGGGGTCGCTGCGATCCTGGGCCAGCCGGACCGCCGCCGACCAACCGCCGACGGCCGCCGATCCGCCCTGTCCCGACGGGCGACCGGTCGGCCCTGTGCCGACGGCCACCCGGGGGCCCTGGCGCGACGGTCGGCCGGTCGGCCGCCGCCCGGGGCCCGCCTGGCCATGGCCGATCGAGGGCTGAAGAGAGGGGTACGCGGGCCGGTCCCCGACGCGAAGACTGGGCAGGCGGCGATCTGCCGACGACAACGGAATGAGGTGGCGTACGGTGCTCGATCCTGGACAGGCCGGCCCGGATCCGTACTGGTGGTCGGCGCGGCAGGTGGCCGACGCGATCGCCGCCCGGCGGATCTCGGCCCGGGAGTACCTCGACACCCAGCTGGCCCGGATCGAGCAGCTCAACGCCGGACTGGGACTGGTCGTCACCATCGACGAGCGGGCCCGGGAGTACGCCCGGCAGGCCGACGAGGCGACCGTCCGGGGCGAACGGCGAGGGCCGCTGCACGGGGTGGCCGTGACCATCAAGGACTGCCTCGCCACCGCCGGTCTGCGGACCACCGGCGGCCTGACCGACCTGCGGACGTACCAGCCCCGGGAGGACGCCACGGCGGTGGCCGCGCTGCGCGACGCCGGGGTGATCGTGTTCGGCAAGACCAACGTGCCGTCGGGCTCGGGCGACCTGCAGTCCTACAACGAGCTGTTCGGCGTGGCCCGCAACCCATGGCATCCGGAGTACACCACCAGCGGATCCTCCGGCGGTGCGGCCGGTGCGGTCGCCGCCGGGTTCACCTCCCTCGAACTCGGCACCGACGTGGCCGGCTCGATCCGGGTACCCGCCGGTGCCTGCGGCGTGTTCGGCCACAAACCCAGCTACCGCGCGGTGCCGATGGTCGGCCACGTGCCGCCCTACCCGTTCAAGCCGCGGGAGGCGGACATCGCCGTGGTCGGCCCGATCGCCCGCACCGTCGAGGATCTGGAGACCGCCCTGACGGCGATCGCCGTACCGCACCCGTGGGACGCGCCGGCCTGGCGGCTGTCGCTGCCGCCGCCGCGTCCGGTGCGCCGGGTGGCGACCTGGTTCGACGACCCCTACTGCCCGGTGGACGCCGAGGTCCGGGCCGCGCTGCGCGACGCCGCGGACCGGCTCGCCGACAGCGGCGTCCAGGTCGAGGAGGCCCGCCCCTCCGGGGTACGGCTCGCCGCCAGCGACACCGTCTTCCGCCGGTTGCTGGCGTCGGTGGCGATGCCTGAACACACCGCCGACGACATCGACGAGATCGCCGCCGGACGACGTCCGCCCCGGGCGGTACTGGGCGGCGAGTACGTCGCCCAGCGCTACCGTGACTGGACGGAGGCCGACGACCAGCGGACCCGGCTGCGGACCCGGTGGCGGCAGTTCTTCGCCGGCTACGACGCGATCCTGCTGCCGGTGGCCCCCAACCTGGCCGCCCGGCACGACCACCGGCCCTTCGAGGAGCGCACCGTCACCGTCGACGGGGTGCCGCGCCCGTACTGGGACCAGATCGTCTGGGCGGGCCTGACCGGGGTCAGTTACCTGCCGTCCACGGTGGTGCCGGTCCGCGTCGACTCGCGGGGCCTGCCGATCGGTATCGCGGTGGCCGGCGACTACCTCCAGGACCGCACGACGCTGGCGGTGGCCCGCCGACTCGCCGCGGTCCTGCCACCCATCGGCCACCCCGAGCTGACCGTGGTGACCGCCGACGAGCTGCCGGCAGGGCAGCACTGACTGGGAAGGTCCGCATGACAGAGCCGATCGACGTCGTCGTGCCCAACGTGGCCGAGTTCAACACCCGTAACCCGGCCGTCTCCCTGGGCCCGGCCGTCACCGACGTCGTCACCCGCCTGGCCGGGCACCTCGGCGACTACGCGGCCTACTGGAGCAGCCGGCGGCGGGTGCTGGTGCTGCCCGCGGGGTACGACCGGCACTGGTACGCCGACGTGCACCGGCTGTTGGACGAGCCGGCGCCGCCGGTCGTCTCGCCGACCCCCGTCAGCGGAATGGTGGCCCGGGACCTGCTCGCCGACGGCGCCGCGCTGGCCCGGCTCCGCTCGCTGTTGACCGGCCACGACGAGGCGCGGCTGGTCACATGGGGGGCGACCGCGGAGGTCTACCTGCTCGCGGCGACCCTGCGCGGCTGGGGCCTGACGGTACGCCTCGACGGGGTGCCGGAACGCGACTACTGGGTCAGCCGGTACCTGGATTCGAAGCTTAGCTGCCTCGACCTGGCCCGTGAGGTGTCCGAGGTGCGGGTGCCGCCCGGCCTGTTGGTGGTCGACAACACGGAGCTGCGGGGCGCGGTCGAGCACCTGTTGACCCGGCACGAGCGGGTCATCGTGCGCAGCCCGTACGGCGTCGGCGGCGACGGCTCGGTGGTGTTGCAGCACGACGCCCGGGGCGTCGGGGCGCTGTGGAGCGCCGTGGAGCGGGACCCCTTCCTGCGGACCTTCCCGCTGCTGGTGCAGCAGTTCGTGGCGCACCGGCCCGGCGTCGGCTGCCCCGCGGTGGACCTGCGGATCGACGACGACGGGGTCCGGGAGATCGTGCCCACCGCGATGGCGGTGGACGTCTCCCGGGTCCGGGGCGTACACGTCGGAACCGCCTCGGTGCCCGCGGCCGAGGCGGACCGGATGACCCGGATCGGCCGTGACCTCGGGGCCGCCGCGCACGCCCGGGGCTTCCGCGGCTGGATGTGCGTGGACTTCGTCCTCGCCGACGACGGCACCTACTACGTGACCGAGATCAACGCCCGGCGCAGCGGTGCCATGGCGGCGATCGCCATGCTGCGGCGATGGGGTGCCACCGACCAGGTGGTCTTCTCCCACGACGCGGTCACGCTCGGCACCCGCGGGCCACTGTCCTACCTCGACGACGTACGGCCGGTGCTCACCCGGCTCTGGGCCGCCGGGGTGCGGATCCATCCGACGTCGGTGCGCGGGCTGGGCTTCCGGCAGCCGGTGCTGTCCCTGATGGCCCCGGGAACCGATGCGGCGCAGGCGCGGCAGGTCGTCGAGGACGCCGCCCGGGAGCTGACCGCCGCGGTCGGCGGCGGGGAGCGGGTCCGCCGGCCGGTCGCCGCCGGGCCGTCGGCCGGATGACCGCGACGGGCCGGGGGGAGTGGTGTCCCCCGGCCCGGTACGGTGTGCGGGATCAGCGGCCGATCACGCCGCCGTCGCGGCGCCGGATCGCCACGGTTGCCGAGCGGGGACGCCCCTTCGGGTCACGGTCGGGCCAGTTGCTCACCGAGCGGGGGTTCGCCGGTGAGGGCCGTTCCAGGGTGGGCACCGCCTCACCCGGGTGCTGCACGTTGATGAACATGGTTCGGTGGTCCGGGGTGAAGGCGATGCCGGACAGCTCGCAGCCGCGCGGACCGACCGCGAAGCGGCGGACCTCGCCGGTGACCGGGTCGGCCACCAACAGCGCGTTGTTGCCCAGGTTGACGTAGTACGTCTGGGGATTGTTCAGCGACGAGTTGGAGATGTCGCTCTGGATCCACATCCGTCCGTCGCGGTCGACGGCCAGGCCGTCCGGCGAGCCGAACTTGCTCGCCGCGTCCAGCGGCACACTCGGGTCGAAGTCGGGATCGCCCGCCAGGAGGAAGATGTCCCACTCGAAGGAGGTGGCGGTGGCGTCCCCGTGCCGCTCCCGCCATCGGACGATGTGACCGAACGGGTTGGGCCGCCGGGGATTGGCCGCGTTCGGGAACCCGGTGCCGTTGCTCAGCGTGACGTACACGTCGTTGGTGTTCGGGTGTACGGCGATCCACTCCGGCCGGTCCATCGGCGTGGCACCGACCGCGTCGGCGGCCTGCCGGGTCCGCAGCAGCACGTCGGCCTGGTCGCGCCAGCCGTTGGCCGCGGTCAGCGGGCCGGTGCCGTGCTTGAGCGGCAACCAGCGGCCGGTGCCGTCGTCGTCGAAGCGGGCCACGTACAGGGTGCCGTGGTCCAGCGGGTGCCGGCCGGTCGCCCGCATGGTCCGCCACCGGCCGGAGCTGACGAACTTGTAGATGTACTCGCCGACCTGGTCGTCGCCGGTGTAGACCACCACCCGGCCCCGGGACTCCGTCACCGTGGCCGTCTCGTGCTTGATCCGTCCCAGCGCGGTGCGCTTCACCGGCTTGCTGTTCGGGTCGCGCGGGTCGATCTCCACCACCCAGCCGAACCGGTTCGGTTCGTTGGGGGTCGCCGCGAGGTCGAAGCGCGGATTCCCGTGGTGCCACCGGTACCCGTAGCCCCACCGGGTCACGCCGTACCGGGCCTGCTCCGGCGTGGGCTCCCAGGACGGGTCCTCGGTGGCGAAGTACTCGTTGAAGTTCTCCTCGCAGGTCAGGTAGGTGCCCCACGGGGTGGCGCCGCACGAGCAGTTGTTCAGCGTGCCGCGCGGCTCGGCCCCGGTCTGCAACGCGGGGTGGTTGCCCGAGAGCGGGCCGGAGAAGCGTACCGGGGTGTCCGTGGTGATCCGGCGGTTGTACCGGGAGTCCACCAGTTGCCACCGTCCCCGGCGCAGCGCGACCTCCACCACGCTGACGCCGTGCGCCGCCAGCGACTTGGCCACCTTCTCCGGGGTCATCACCGCGTCACCGTCGGGGAAGAGCAGCACCTGGTCGGCGTACTCGTGGTTGAGGACCAGCAGGCCACGGTCGGGGCCCAACGGGAAGTACTGCATGCCGTCGTGGCCCATGCCGATCTGCCTGGCCTGGTCGGCCGCGGAGTTCGAGGCGTCCCGGCGCCAGGCCGGCCCGTTCGCCCGGATCGGGGTGCCCCAGGGGATGAGGACCTCCGCGGTGTACCCGTCGGCGACGGTGAGGGTGTCCGCGGAGCTGATCGGGACCGCCGGGAAGTTCAGCAGCCGTCGGCGGTGCCGCGCCCCGGCGGCGGCCGCCGTACCGGGGCCGGCCACGCCCGCGCCCAGGAAGCCGGCGGCCGCCACGACGCCGCCGGTCAGCGCGGTACGGCGGGACAGCCGGGTGGCGACCACGTCCTGGAAGAGCCGGTTACCGGACGGGTTGGAGCTGATGTCGTCCGACTCCGGATATGGCTGGGAATCCGACGAGGTGACTGCGCTGGACAAGGTTGACCTCCAGGAGGGATAGGCCGGCGGCGGGTTCCCGCTGTTCAGGGCCGTCGCACGGTATGGGTGATCTTGATGTTGGTGTACTCCAACAGCCCCCAGTGGCCGTACTCCACGCCGCTGCCGGATTCCCGGAGCCCGCCGAAGGGGACGTCGTGGCGCAGGTCACCGTGGGTGTTGACCCAGGCGGTGCCGCACTCGAGGCGGGCGGCCAGGGCCCGGGCCTCGGCCGGCTCGCCCCAGACCGAACCCCCCAGGGCGAAACGGGTGCCGTTGGCCCGGGCCAACGCCTCGTCGAGATCGTGGTAGCCGATCACCGGCACCACCGGCCCGAACTGCTCGTCCTGCTCCAGGTCGGTGCCCGGGGGCAGGTCGCTCACCACGGTCGGCGGATAGAAGTGCCCGGCCCGGGGCAGCGCCCCGCCGCCGGCCACCACCCGGGCGCCGGCCCGCGCCGCCGACTCCACCAACCGGTGTACGTGCGCGAGCTGGGCCTGGCTGACCAGCGGACCGAGGTCGGTACGCGGATCACGACCGTCGCCGAGTACCGCCGCCTCCGCCTCGGCGTGCAGCGCCTCGGTCAGCTCGGCCGCCTGCCCGGCCGACACGTACACCCGCTTGATCGCCGCGCAGAACTGACCACTGTTGACGGTGGCGCGCCGGAAGATCTCCCCGGCGACCTGGTCGATCCGCGTGCCGGGCAGCACGACGCACGGGTCGTTCCCGCCCAGCTCCAGGACCACCCGCTTGAACGAGTCGGCGGCGCGGCGCGCGATGGCCCGCCCGGAGCGGACCGAACCGGTGAAGGAGATCATCCGGATCGCCGGGTGCTCCACCAACGCCGGTCCGAGGTCACCGTCCCCGCTGATCGTGTTCAGTACGCCCGGCGGTAGCGCCTCGGCCAGCAACTGTCCCATCCGCAGGCTGGCCAGCGGGGTGACCGGTGACGGCTTGAGCACCACCGTGTTGCCGGCCAACAGCGCCGGTGCGATCTTGGTGACGGCCAGGATGATCGGATAGTTGCTGGGGGCGATCGCCGCGACCGGTCCCACCGGCGTCCGGTCCATCGTGGCCTCGACGGTCTCCTCGGCGACCAGTTCCTGCCGGGGTAACGACAGCTCGGCGGTGTGGCCGAACCAGTCGGCGGCGAGCGCCACCTCCGCCCGGGCCTGCCGCAACGGCTTGCCCTGTTCGGCGGTGAGCAGCTCGGCCACCTCGTCGCCCGCCCGCGCCAACGCCGCGCCGCAGGCCAGCAGCGCCGCCCGCCGCGAGTCGGCATCGGTACGGGACCAGTGGCCGAAGGCGGCGGCGGCACCGAGGACCGCGTCGTCGAGCTGTGTGGCGGTGCACCGCGGCGCCTCGGTGAACAACTCGCTGGTGGCCGGGTTCTCCACCGGCATCCGATCGGGGGAGTGCGCCGAACGTCCCGCGATGGTCATCGGAATGATCACGGACACTCTCCCCACTGGCCTGGTCGGCCCGGTCGGCGGACCAGGCCAGTCTTCGCGTCGATCACCGCGCCCAGGAACCCCGCTTGCGGGCATGCTCGTCCGGCTAGGGGTTTGGAGCGCCCGTCGGCGGCTTTCCGGTGCACCCGGTGCACGGGAGGGTCAGTGGCGTACGGCGGTCCCGGCCCGGCGCCGCCGCTACCTCGAACGGGCCGGCATCGGCGGAAGGGGGGTCAGGTGACGTCCATCGAGGCGGTGCACACGTACCTGCCACCGAATCGGGTGCCGGTGGGCGACTGCCTGGCCGACTACGGGTTCTCGGCGGCGCAGATCCGGATGCACGAGCGGTTCTACGGCTTCCGCGAGGTGCGACTCGACCCGCAGGGCAGCCTGGCCGACCTGCTGGTCAGCGGGGGCGCCGGGCTGGCCGAACTGGCCGGCCGGGAGCACCTGGTCCGCTACGTACTGCACGCCCGGACCATGCCGGTGGTGGCGCCGTACCCGGTCAACCCGGTACGGGAGGCCGCCCGCCGGCTGGGCCTGGCCCACGCCACCACGTTCACCGTCAGCCAGCACGCCTGCGCGTCCGGCCTGCTCGCCGTCGACCTCGCGGGCACCCTGCTGGCCGACGACCCCGACCCCGCGGCACTGGCGCTGGTGCTCACCGGAGAGAAGGCCTTCACCGCCTCCGCCCAGGTCATCTCCGGCACCGGCGTGATGGGGGAGGGCTGCTCGGCGGTGCTGGTCAGCGCGCACGGCCGGCGGGACCGGGTGCTCTCCTACGCGGCCGGCACCTACGGCCGGTTCTCCGCCGGGCCGTGGATGTCGGAGCCGGACGCGGCGGCCTTCCGGGACGACTACCCGGTCATGGTCGCCGAGGTGGTGCGGGCCGCGGTCGAGGAGTCCGGTCTGGACCTCGACCAGATCGGGACGATCCTGCCGCACAACGTCAACCGGTTGTCCTGGCTGCGGGTGCTCCGGCTGCTGAACATCCGCAGCGCCGAGCGGCTGGTCCTGGACAACCTCCCGCACACCGGGCACTGCTTCGCGGCGGACTCCTTCGCCGCCTACCAGCTGGCCTGCGAACAGGGCCGGCTGGCGCCCGGCGACCCGTACCTGATGACGTCGGTGGGGCTCGGCGCCACCGTCTCCGCCATGGTCCTCGTCCACTGAACCCCCGATCTTGGAGAGCGACACGTGCACACGCACACACTCAGCGGTGATGTCCTCGCGCTGTTGCGTACCGCGCTGACCGGCGCCGCCGACCGTCCCCTCGTGCTGCTCGGCAACTTCGAGGTCGAGGACCACTGGGCGAAGGGCGAAGCGGGCCTGCCCGGGATCGTGATGCCCGCCAGCCGGGTCATCGTGAACCGGATGGACGAATGCGCGCTGCTGCTCGCCGGCCCGGACGACCACGTCGTGCTCAAGGCCGCGCCCGACGAGGAGTACCTGCGCTACCTCGGCGGCCTGGGACTGGCGCTGCCCCGGATCCTGACCGTCGCCACCGGGCAGCCACAGCGCACGGTGAGCGAGGACGCCGTGGCCGATCCGCGGCTGGTCGCCGCGCTCGGCGGGTTGGTCGGCACCGGCGCGCAACTGTGGCCGCACGGCGTGTCGGTGGTCGAGGAACGCCTGGCGGAACTCACCGGGCTGCCCCTGGCCGCACCGTCGGCCGCCGTCTGCAAGCGGGTCAACAGCAAGATCTACAGCCGGCTGCTCGCCGACGAGGTGGGGCTGCCGCAGCCGGAGGGCATGGTCTGCCGCGACCTCGACGAGCTGGACCAGGCGATCCGACGCGCCGGCAACTGGCTCGACGCCGGACGGCCGGTCGTCCTGAAGGACGCCTTCGGTGTCTCCGGCCGGGGCATCATGGTGGTCCGCGACACCCGACGACTCGCGCAACTGCACGCGCTGATCGCCCGCCGGGCCCGCCGCGACGCCGGCCGGGTCGGCCTGGTCATGGAGGAGTGGCTGCCCAAGCGCCACGACCTCAACTACCAGCTGACCGTCGACCGCGCCGGTGCCGTGCACTTCGACGTGATCAAGGAGGCGATCACCAGCGACGGCGTGCACCAGGGGCATCGCATGCCGGCGCCCCTGACGGAACCGCAGCACCGGCAGGTACGCTCCGCCGCCGCGGCGATCGGCCGCCGCCTGGCCGCCGACGGGTACTTCGGGGTGGTCGGGGTGGACGCCCTGACCACCACCGACGGCCGGCTCTACCCGATCATCGAGATCAACGCGCGCAACAACATGTCCACCTACCAGGAGCGGCTGCGGCGGACCTGGTTCGGCCCGGACACGGTCGCGCTGGCCCGGCAGTACCCCCTGCGGCTGACCAGAGCGCTGCCCTTCGGCGAGCTGCGGGCGCTGCTGGACGGCGTACTCGCCGACCGACCGGACCGACCCGGCCTGGTGATCAACAACTTCGCCACCGTGAACGCCGCCAGCGGTGCGGGCACCGACTTCGGCGGCCGGCTCTACGGCGTGGTGGCCGCCGACTCCGCCCAGCAGGTCGCCGCCCTCGACCGGGAGGTCACCGAACGGCTGCGGAACTGCTCCGCGACCGTCGCGCAACCCTAGCCACCAGCCGATCGGCGCCGGCCGATCACCCCGCCGCACCCCGGGCCGACGCGCCCCGCATCGGCCCACCCCACCGGTCCCGTCCGCTCGGCGGGGACCGCGACCAGACAGGGAGACGACATGAGCGACGCGACCATCGGTGCTGCTCCGCAGGCTGCCGCCGGTGACATCACCAACGTGGTGGTCGGTGCCCTCGGGCAGATGCTGAGCCGCGACCCGGCGAGCATCTCCACCCAGCTACGGCTCTTCGAGGACCTCTCCTTCGACTCCACCAGCGTGCTGGAGCTGCTCATCCAACTGGAGGCGGAGCTGGACGTCGAGTTCGACACCGACACCCTGGAACCGACCGACTTCGAGACCGTCGGCGCGCTCGTCGCCTACGTCGCCGGCCAGGTCGAGGAGAACGCCTGATGTACGTCACCGCGCCGGGGCGTCGGTCGCAGACCGGCACCCCGGTGGGGCACGCCGCGCCGCTCGGCCTCGCCCGGGCGGTGCACCAGGTGTTCGGTCCCGGTGGGCCGTTCGGCAACGACGACCACATCTACTACCCGGACCTGATGCGTTCCTACGGCACGACCTGCCCGTCCGGCGCGTTCGAGGGGCGACGCAACTCCTTCACCGACATGCTCACCGCGGTCCTGCCCCGGCTGCGTCCGTACGCCGACGGGTTCGACCTGGCCGTCCTCGCCGCGGCCACCCCCGACTCGCAGCCGGGCTTCCCGATGTGCCACCTGAGCAACCTGGTGCCCGACGCCGGGCTCGCCTTCGCCGTACTCGACCAGGGCCTGGTCACCGCGTTCACGGCGCTACAGGTGCTGGCCAACCGGGCCCGCCGCGACGGCGCCGGCCGGCTGCTGCTCGTCGCGGTCGACCAGTCCGTGTTGCTGCACGACCTGCCGGTGCCGCAGCGGCTGCGCGTCGCGCGCGACGCGGTCGTGGTGCTGGCGTTCGACCCCGTGGCCGACGGCGGCCGGCTGTACCCGCCGACAAGTGTGCCGACCGTGTCCCGCACGCCGGAGGCGGCCCTCACCGAGGTGCTGGCCGAACAGAAACCGCAGGTACTCGTGACGGGGGCGGGCCTGGCCGGGCGGCTGCCCCCGGTGCCCGACGACACGCTGGTGCTGTCGGCGCCGCCCGGGCAACCGGTCACCGGAGTGTGGCAGGAGGTGGCCACCCGGCTGCCGCGGTGGCAGGTCGACGGCGCGCGGGTCCTGGTCGCCGACCACGACGCCGACCAGGAACGGCTCGCCACCTGCCTGCTCGACGTTCCGGCAGCAGGAAGGCGATGACCGTCGTGGCCCACTGGACCCGACCGTACGACGCCGCCCGGTCGGTCGGTGTCGAGGCCGCCCTCGCCGACCTCTACGACCGGGTCGCCGGGGGGGCACTGGTCGCCGGGCCGGCCGGGCAGGCACTGGCACCCGGCCCGGTCGGCCGCGCCGCCGAGCGGGTGTGGCCCGGCGGGGCACCGCTACGGGGGCTCGACGGCGCCACCACCGTCGCCCTGCCGGCGCCGGTGCGCGACGCCGACCTGGCGGCCTTCCGCGGACTGCCCGGTCCGGACGGGCCCGGGTGGGCGTCGTACCGGGCCTGGCTGCTCGGCCTGGCCTGGCTGCGGCTGGGCTGCTCGGCGGGGCTGCTGGACCGGATCCGCACCCACCTCGCCGGGCGGCGGGCCGCGGATGGGCCCCTGCTGCGCCAGCAACTGGTGCAGGCCACCCTCGCCGAGGCGGTCACCGACCAGCTCACCGTCGAGGCGTTGCTGACCGACGCGGACCCGGACGCCGACTCTGTCGCCGACCTGGTGCAGGCGCACCACCAGTTGACCGCCGCGGATCACGCGCTACTGCCGGTACTCGGCGCCGCCGGCTTCACCGGGGACGGTCCCGGACGGGCCGTGTACCTGTCCCACCTGCTCGCCGACGTCTACCTGCCGGCCCACTGCGACGTGCGGATGCCGGCGTGAGGAGGTGACCACCCGTGCCCCAGCTCGACCACCGGCTGCGGCTGCTGCGCCGGCACGCCCGTGGCTGGGCCGCCGAGTTGCGCCCGTACGCCCTGGACCTGGACGGCGATCCCGACGTGGTGCTGCGGCTGCGGGACGCCACCGCGTTCCACCACGCGGCGCGCCTGCAGATCCCCGCCGCGTTCAACCCCTCGCCGCTGGTCCTGGCGGGTGAACGCTTCCTGCTCACCTCGGCGCTGGAACGGGTGGTGTTCTGCGAGGAGATCGCCCGCGGCGACCTGGGCATGATGCTGGCGCTACCCGGCGCGTCGATGTCCGGCGTACTGGTCGCCGCCATCGGCGACCGCGCCCAGCAGGAGTGGTTCTACGGTCGGCTCCTGGAGCGACCCACCTGGACCTTCTTCGCCCTCACCGAGCCCGACGGCGGCACCGACGCCGCTGGTCTGCGCACCCGCGCCACCGAGTCGACCGACGGTTGCGGGTGGCACCTGACCGGGCGCAAGCGCTACATCAGCAACGCCCTGCGCGCGTCCATGGGGGTGGTGTTCCACCGCACCGGCGACGGGCCCCTCGGCCTCGGCGCGGCGCTGGTCGACACCACCGCCGCCGGCTTCACCGCCACCGCCGTGCCCACCCTCGGGGTGCGCGGCGCCCAACTCGGCGCGCTGCACCTCGACGCGGTGCCGATCACCGCCGAGCAGCTGCTCGGGCGGCACCTCTCACCGATGCGCCGGGGCAGCTGGGGTTGGCAGCGGACGTTCAACCTGCTGCGCCCCACGGTGGCGGCGATGGCGGTGGGCCTCGCGCAGGCCGCCTGCGACCACGTCCGGGAACACCGTCGCGTGCTGCGCCCGGACGAACGCGACCTGCTGGCCCGGGTCGCGGGGGAGATCGAGGGGGTACGCCGGCTGACCCGCCGGGCGGCCGTGGCGGTCGACGCCGACAGCGGCAGCGGGCACCTCGCCTCGGCCGCGAAGCTGCGGGCCACCCGGCTGGCCATCGGCGTGACGAGGTGGGCGCTGGGCAGCTTCGGTCCGGGCGCCCGACTGGACCAGCCGCTGCTGGACAAGTTCGCGCGCGACGCCACGGCGCTGGAGTACATGGAGGGCACCGGCAACGTGCAGCGGCTGGCGGTGGCCGCCGCGCTCGACCGTGGCGCCTTCGACGGGTACCCGGGCGTCGGCCCCACCGCGACGACGGGTGGCCGGTGAGCGCACCCGGCGTGGTGCACGTCTGGCGGCTCGGGCTGGACCTGCCCGCGCCGCAGGCCCGGGTCTTCGACGAACTGCTGAGCCCGGCCGAACGGGCCCGCCGAGACGGCTACGCCGACCCGGCCGTGCGGCGCCGGTTCCTGGCCGTGTACGGATCGGTGCGCGTCATCCTCGGCGCCTACCGGGGGGAAGCACCCGCGCGGGTGCCGCTGCGCACCGGGCGGTGGGGCAAGCCGCTGCTCGGCGACGACGGGCCGCGCTTCAACATCTCGCACTCCGGCCGCTGCGCGCTGCTGGCGGTGAGCGTCGAACGCGACGTCGGCGTCGACGTCGAACAGGCCCGCCGCGGTCGACCGGTCGAGGCGTTCGCCCGTCGCTACTTCCCGCCGGCCGAGGCGCGGTTGGTCGCCACCGCCGCGCCGGCCGAGCGGACCGCGCTGCACCTGACGCTCTGGACCCGCAAGGAGGCGTGCGTCAAGGCCGCCGGGGACCGCCTGTTGAACGGGCTCGACCTGCCGGTGGCGGGCCCCGACGGGCTGCTCGTGCAGCAGTCCGGCGGACGGCTCCCGGGCCCGTGGCGGGTACGCGACCTGCGGGTGCCACCCGGCTACCGGGGCAGCGTCGCGCTGGCCGGCACCGAGCCGTTCGACATCGAGTACCGGCGCTGCCGCCCGGTGGACCTCGCCCGGGTGCCGACCGGCGCGGTGCTCGCGTCGCCAGACGACGACACGTTCGGCGGGTGACCCCGGGGGTCACCCGCCGACGCCCGCCCGTGACCGGCCGCCCGCTGGCGAGGCCGATCACCGGCCGACCCCGCCGTCAGCGCACCGGCACGGCCGGTCGGGCCCGCAGCGCGCCCGGCAGGTGCTGGCGGCGCATCATGTCCTCGGGACGGTCGCGCTCCCGCACCAGGAAGGGCCGTCCATCGTGGACCAGCACCTCCGCGGGGTAGCCGTGGCTGAGGAACTGCACCGGCGAGGCGGTCGGCCCGTACGCTCCGGACCGGAGCACACCGAGCAGATCGCCGGTACGCAGCGGCGGAAGCATGACGTTCTTGCCGAGCGTGTCGTTGGGCGTGCACAGCGGCCCGGTCACCTGCCACGGCTCCGCCGCTCCGGTGGCCGCGCCCAGCAACCGGATCGGGAAGTTGCGCTTGACGTAGGAGCCGATGCCGACCGCCGCCATGTGGTGGTGGGTGCCGCCGTCGGTGACCGCGAACCGTTGACCGAGCGAACTCTTGAGATAGCGGACCCGGACCACGTAGATGCCGCTCGGTGCGGTCAGGTAACGCCCCAGTTCCATCACCAACCGGGTACCGGGGTGCCGGGCCCGGAACTCGCCGAGCACCGGGTTGAGCAGCCCGGCGAGGGTGTCGACGTCGAGGTCCTGTTCGTTGTCGAAGTACGCGACCCCCAGACCGCCGCCGACGTCGACCAGTTCCAGCGGGAAGTCGAGCCGCGCGGAGAGCCGCTCGGCCAGCTCGAAGATGCGCCGGCTGTTGTCCGCGACCACCCCCGGGTCGAGGATGCGGGTTCCCATGTAGACGTGCACGCCCATCAGCCGGACACCGGGATAGCGGCTGCTCAGCCCGCTCTGCCGCATCAGCTCGTCCTCGTCGATGCCGAACTGCCGGGGCCGCCCGCCCATCGTCAGGCCCGAACCCTTGACGCTGAAGTTCGGATTGACCCGTAGCACCACCGGAGCGATCGTGCCCGCCGCCCGGGCCAGACTGTCGATGAGCCGCAGCTCACCCAGGGACTCGCAGACGATCGCGTGGATCCGCTGGGCCAGGCAGGCCTGCAACTCCTCGGCGCTCTTACCCGGGCCGAGGAAGATGATGTTCTCCGGGCGTACCCCGGCCCGGCGGGCGGTGAGCAGCTCGGTGAGGGACGAGACCTCGGCGTGCGCGCCGAGGCCGGCGAGCCGGGCACAGATCGCCACATTGGGGTTTGCCTTCAGGGAGAAGAAGAAGTCCAGTCGGGGGTCCAGCGCCGCCCGCAGCCGGCTGAACTGGGCACCCAGCACCGCCGAGTCGTACACGTACAGCGGGGTGCCGTACCGCGCCGCGAGTTCCTCGTACCGCACTCCCTGCACGCCGACGTCGTCTGCCATGCCACCGCCTCCCGGTTCTGCCGTCCCTGGCCATTCTTGGCGCTGTACCGCTCAGGACAAGCCGCCAACGGGCGCTCGGACGGTCAGGGCGGGCAGCTACCGGAACACCGGTCGACGCCCTGCGCCATACCCGTTCGCGCAGGGCAGTGGCGCGCTCAGTCGCGTCTTCTGCCCAGGCCCGGCGCGGGTGAACCTTGGTGGCACGGCGCCCGGGGCGGCCGGGCACGCATACGGCGTCGAGGCGCGCCCGCCCGGCCACCGGCGCCGAGTGCACCCACCACCACGAACTGATCGGGGACGACATGCGCAACGGACAACCCGATGTCAGCGCCACGATTGGTGCGCTGATGGGCGAGGCGCTGCTGCGCGGCCCGCTCGCCCCCGACGAGGACTTCTTCGACTGTGGCGGCGACTCGGTCCGCGCCGTCGACGTGCTGCAACGGCTCGTCGACGTCTGCCGACCGGCCGGGCCGGAGGCCGCCGAGGCGCTGCGATCCACCCTGCTGGAGACCATCTTCGAGGACGCGACCCCGGCCGGGCTGGCGGCGGTGTGCGTCGCCCACGCGACCGTGCCGGGGGCCGTCGGCGGAGGGCAGCGTCATTGACGGCACCGGCGCGGCCCCCGGCGAGCTGCTGACCGAGCTGCGCCGACGCCGCGACGAGCGTCCCGCCGCGGTGGCCCTGCGGACCGCGACGACGGGCGGCGGCCACCTGGCCACCTGGGCGCAGCTGCACGAGGCCGCGTACGCCGTGCTGAGCTTCGCCGCGACGCTGGAGCCGACCGCCCCGGTGCTGCTGATCGTGGACAACACCCCGGCCAGCGCGGCGACCCTGATCGGGCTGACCGCCGCCGGTGTGGACGTACTGCCGGTCGAGGAGGTCAACTCCCACCTGACCGACCTGCTCGCGCCCAGCCGCAACCCGGGCGTACGGACCGTGGTCGGCCCGGCCCGCGCCGCCGGCACCCAGCCCGCGGGGATCGCCTTCCTCAGCTACGAGCGCTGCCGGGCCCAGCCCGACCAGGCCGGCGCACCCCGGGCCGGCCGCCTCGGCGAGGTGCTCCAGCTGACCTCCGGTTCGGCCGGCGAACCCAAGATCGTTCGTCATTCGCTGGCCAACGTGTGGCAGGGCGGGCACACCTACCGCCAGATCCTCGACCTGACCCCGGCCGACGTGGTCGTCGCCGCGGTGCCGTTGGCGCACTCGTTCGGCCTGGTCGGCGCGCTCACCGCGGTGATCGTCTCCGGCGCCGAACTGCGTACCACGCAGCGGTTCCAGCCGGGTCGGCTCGCCGACACGCTCGCCGCCGAGGCGACCGTGCTGTTCGGCACCCCGCAGGTGTACCGGCTGCTCACCCCGGTCATGCACCGCCGCCCCACGCCGGCCCGGCTGCGGGCCGCGGTGTCGTCGGGCGGACCACTCCCCGCCGACCTCGGCGTCCGGGCGTGCGCGGTGCTCGGTGTACCGGTGCGCCAGTTCTACGGCAGCACCGAAACCGGCCTGATCAGCTACCAGCCGGACCTCGACGGCGAGCTGCCCGACCCGTCGGTCGGCGTACCGGCGCCCGGGGTACGGCTGCGGCTGACCCGCGCGGAGCCGGACGACCCGACCGGCGCCGGCCAGCTGTCGGTGTACACGCCGACGCTGTTCCACGGCTATCTCGGCGGGTCCGGTCCGGTGTGCGCACCGGACGGGTTCTACGACACCGGTGACCTGGCCCGCCTCGACGCCGATGGCCGGCTGCACCTGCTCGGCCGCAAGGACACCTTCGTCAACGTCGGCGGCCGCAAGGTCAACCCGACCCGGGTGGCGCGGATCCTCGGCGAGCACCCCGAGGTGCGGGAGGCCTTCGTCTTCGGCCTGACCGACGCCGACGGCGAGCAGCGGGTGCACGCGGCGGTGGTGCTCGGACCCGGCACCGACCGGGCGGACCTCGCCGAACACTGCCGGGCGCGTGGTCTGGCCCCGTACGAGGTGCCGCACGAACTCCATCGGTTGGACCGGCTGCCCCGGACCGCGATGGGCAAGGTCGACCGGCAGGCCGTCATCGCGGCCGTGACCGCCGTACCGATCGGAAGCGAGGTTTGAGATGACCCACCCCACGTTTCCACGACCATGGACTCCCGCCGACGGGCCGGACGGCCCGGTCGCCGTCATCGGCCTCGGGTACGTCGGCCTGACCCTGGCGGTGAGCCTGGCCCGGGCGGGCGTGTCCGTCGTCGGCGTGGAGGCCGACCCGAAGACCCGGGCGGCGTTGCGGGCCGGAACACCGGCACTGTTCGAGCCCGGTGTCGACGAACTGCTGCGCAGCCTGCCGGCGGACCGGCTGACCGTCACCGACACGCTGGCCGGCGTCACGCCGTCCGCGATCGTCATCTGCGTCGGCACCCCGCTCGACACCGGCACCGGCCGGCCGGATCTGCGCCACTTCACCGCCGCCGCCGAGACCGCCGCCGCCGCCACCACCGCGGACACCCTCGTCGTGGTACGCAGCACCGTCCCGGTCGGGACGACCCGGCGCGTCCTGCTGCCGCTGCTGCGCGCCCGGGTCGACGAGCCGCTGCTCGCCTTCTGCCCCGAACGCACCATCCAGGGCCGCGCGCTGGCCGAACTGGCCAGCCTTCCGCAGGTCGTCGGCGGTCTGGACGACCGCTCCACCGACCGTGCCCGGCGGCTGTTCGCCCGGCTCACCCCCGAACAGGTCGGCACCGCCGACCTGGAGACGGCCGAGCTGGTCAAGCTGGCCTGCAACGCCCACACCGACCTGCTGTACGGCTTCGGCAACGAGCTGGCGATGATCGCCGAGGCGGTCGGCGTGGACGCCACCGAGGTCATCGCCGCCGCGAACCTGAACTATCCCCGGCCCGATCTGGCCCGGCCCGGTTTCGTCGGTGGCAGCTGCCTGACCAAGGATCCGTACCTGCTGATGTACTCGGCCGGAACCGCGGGATACCATCCGCCGCTGGTGGCTGCCGCCCGCGCCGTCAACGAGCAGGTGCCACACCTGGTGACCGAACGGGTGCTCAAGGCCCTGGCCGCCACCGGCCGGGTGCCGGCCGACGCGAAGGTCCTGGTCTGCGGGATGGCCTACAAGGGCCGGCCGGAGACCGACGACGTGCGGGGTTCGGCCGCCACGGTCGTCGCGGACGGCCTGCGCGAGCGGGTCCGGCTGCTGGCCGGCCACGACTACCTGGTCTCCGACACCGTCACCGCCGGGCTCGGGTACGTCCCGACGTCCCTGGCCGACGGTCTGGCCGGCGCGGACGCCCTGGTGCTCCTGGTGGACCACCCGCGCTACCGCGCCGAGATCGACGCCGCGCTGCTGCGTCGCACCATGAACCGTCCCGCGCTGGTGGTCGACGTCTGGGGCGACCTGGCGTCGTCGCTGTCCGGGGTGGCCGAGGTGGACTACCGGGGGCTGGGCCGTGGCTGACCGGATCCTGATCACCGGCGGAGCCGGTTTCGTCGGCCTGCACCTCGCCCGCCGTCTGCTGCGCGACGGAGCGGACGTGACCCTGCTCGACGACCTGTCCCGGGGCCGGGCCGACCGGGACCTCGACCAGGTCCGCGCCGACGCCCGCCTGGTCCGGCACGACCTGACCACCCCGATCCCCGCGGACCTGCTGATCGACGACTTCGACGAGGTCTACCACCTGGCCGCGGTCGTCGGGGTACGGCAGAACAGCGAGAACCCGTCGCTGGCACTCAACGTGAACCTGCGGGCCGTGCTGAACCTGATCGACTGGTGCCGGCGTCGCCCACCCGGGCGGGTCTACCTCAGCTCCACCAGCGAGGTCGCCGACGGCGCCGCCCGCCTCGGCCTGGCGCCGTTCCCGGTGCCGGAGGACGTGCCCTTCGTACTGCCCGACCCGTCGCTGCCCCGGGCCTCCTACGGGCTCAGCAAGATCGTCGCCGAGACGCTGCTGCGCCAGTGCGCCGACCTGTTTCCGGTACGGATCGGCCGCTACCACAACATCTACGGTCCCCGGATGGGGCACGACCACGTGATACCCCACTTCGTGGCCCGGGCCCTGGCCCGCCAGGATCCCTTCGCCATCTACGGGGCGACCCAGACCCGCGCCTTCTGCCACATCGACGACGCCGTCGACGCGACCATCGGCCTGACCCGGCTGCCCGGCTCCGAACCGGTCGTGGCCAACATCGGCAACGACACCGAGGAGATCGTGATCCGGGAGCTGGCCGAGCGGGTCACCCGGCTGGCCGGCTACACCCCCACCTTCGAGGTCTTCGACCCCCCGCCCGGCTCCCCGGACCGGCGGCTACCCGACCTCGGCCGGCTGCGGCGCACCCTCGGGTACGCACCTCGGGTCAACCTGGACCGAGGGCTGCGGCAGACCTTCGACTGGTACGCGGCCGCCCTCACCGCCGACCCGACCCCCGCCGCGCCGGCGCTCGTGCGGGACCACCCATGAGCTTCGAGATCCGCGACGGTGAGCTGTGGCGCGACGGCACACCGTTCCCCGTCGCCGGGGTCGACTACCACCCGTCGGCGGCCGGCTGCCGGATCTGGACGGACTGGGATCCGTCGGCCCTGCGCCGCGACTTCCGGGCGATGGCCGACGCGGGACTGAACACCGTACGGCTCTTCCTGTTCTGGCGGGACTTCGAACCGGCGCCCGGCCGGCACGACCCGGTCGTGTTCGACCGGCTGCGTACCGCCGTCGACCTGGCCGCCGAAGCGGGGCTGGCCTGCGTGCTCTCGCTGCTGACGATCTGGATGAACGGACAGCGCCTGGAGCTGTCCTGGCGGTCGGGCCGTGGCTTCTTCGACGACGCGCAACTGCTGGAGCGGCAGCGGGCCTACGCCCGGCGGGTGGCCCTCGCGTTACGCGGGGCCGGCAACGTGCTGGCCGTGGATCTCGGTGACGAGATCGCCAACGTCGACCCCGGTGCCGCCCGGCTGCCCCGGGAGGCCGTCGCCGCCTGGCAGACCGGGCTGGCCGAGACGCTACGCGCGGAGCTTCCCGGGCTGCTGGTGACACAGGCCAACGACGCCTCCGGCGTGCTCGGCGCCGCGCCGTTCGGTCCGGACAACGCCACCGGGCTGGACCTGATCGCGCTGCACGGCTTCCCCACCTGGGCGCCGGTGTCGATCGAGTCGACCAGCTGCTACAAGGCGACCAGCCTGGTGCCGTTCCTGGTCCGCTACGCGCGGGCGTTCGGGGTGCCGCTCGTCGACGAGCTGACCAGCTACGGCACCGACGAGGCCACCACCGCGGCCTACCTGCGCGCCGCCACGGCCTCCGCCCTGGGCAACGGCGCTGCCGGCGTACTGGCCTGGTGCTGGCAGGACATCGCCTCCACCGCGGAGCCCTACCAGCAGCGACCGGGTGAGCGTTTCGTGGGTCTGCACCGGCTCGACGGGACACCCCGGCCGGCGATGGCCGGGCTACGCGGGGCGCTGCGGGCGGCTCCCCGGCTGCGACCCGGGCCGGGCCGGGCTCCGGTCGCGCTCTACCTACCGGAACGGGCCCGCGTCGACGGCGGGTCGTACCTGGACACCGGGGTCGGCACGGTGGCCACCTTCTACGCCTACCTCCTGCTCAAACGGGCACACCTGGACGTCGACATCGTCGCCGGTGACCCGACCGGCTACCGGCTGGTGGTCTGCCCGTCGGTCGGTCACGTCACCCTGACCGACCTGGACCGGCTGGCCGGCGCGGCCCGCCACGGCGCGACCGTGTACTACTCGATGGCCGACCACCTGCACGGGTTTCCGGGGTCCGACCTGGCCGGTGCCGAACCGGTCGACTACACCCTGCTCACCGCCGGACGCGAGTACGTCGAGTGGGACGCCGACCGGTGGGCGATCGACTGGGCCGGTGCCGGAGTCCGGCCGTCGGTGCTTTCGGTGACCACCGGGCAGGTGCTCGGCCGCTACCCCGACGGCACCCCGGCCCTGGTGCGCAACGCGGTCGGCACCGGGCAGGTGGTGTTCTGCGCGGCCCCGTTCGAGCGCCAGCTCGACGTGCCCGGTCGGCTCACCGCCGCCGCCTGGGAGGTCCTGTACCGGCGGGTCGCCGCGCTGGCGGGGCTGGCGCCCGAGGTCGACTGCGCCGACCCGGACGTGGAGATCCTGCCCGGGCGGGCCGGCGACCCGCACGAGGTGCTGTTGGTCAACCACGCGCCGACCGCGCGCCGCGTCCAACTGCGCTGGCAGCCGCCCGCCGGCCGACCGGTGTGCCAGGAGGTGGTCCTCGACGGCAAGGACTGGCGGCTGCTCGCCGGGCCGCGCGAGTTGCGGCCCGACGACGTCCCGTCCGTCCACCAACAGCCAGCCCCGTACTGACCCGCATCCGCCGTCGCCGAGCGGGGATGCCTCATCGACAGGAGACCACCATGCCCATCACCGTCCCCGGCGAGCGGCCCCTGACCGGTGCCGAGAACGCGGTGCCCGCCTTCATGTTCGACATGCTCTCGGCCTGGGGTTTCCGGGCCGTCGTCCTGGCCTTCCGCACCGGTGTGCTGGCGGCGCTCGCCGACGAGGAGTTGACCGCCGAGCAGGTGGCCGGCCGGACGGACCTCGATCCCCGCGGCACCGCGTTCCTGCTCGACTGTCTCGACTGCCTGGGCTACGTCGCCCGGGCCGGTGACCGGTACGCGGCCACCGACACCACCCGGGAACTACTACCGATGATCAGCATGGGTATCCCGTACTTCGAGAAGATCGTCTTCACCGACTGGGCGAACCTCGAGAGCCGGCTGCGCGGCGACCTGACCCTTCCGTTCGAGCCGGAGCAGCCGCGTACGCCGCGCTGGCTGGCCAGGGAGTGGCGGGTGTTCCAGGACGGCATGGTGGCCCTCACCAACATGAACATCGACGAGGTGCTGGAGCGGATTCCGGTGCCGGACCCGGCGGGGCACCTGCTGGATCTCGGTGGTGGCTACGGCCTCTACAGCATCGCGATCTGCAGCCGGCATCCCCGGCTGCGCGCGACCATCTTCGAGATCCCGGAGATGCAGCGGCTCGCCGACCGGGCCATCGCCGAGAACGACATGGCCGACCGGATCGACTTCCGGGCCGGCGACTTCTTCACCGACGACCTGGGCAGCACCTCCATGGCGCTGCTGTTCAACGTCATCCACTCCAAGAGCCACCGCCAGAACCGGGAACTGGTCGCCCGTACCGCCGCCGCCCTGCGGCCCGGCGGCCTGCTGGTGCTCCTCGATCAGTTCCCCGCACCCGAACTGGGCCCGATCGGACGCAGCTTCGGCGCCATGATGGCGCTGAGCATGTTCAACAGCGTCGGCCAGCAGACGTACCCGCTCGACGAGGTACGCGACTGGTTCACCGACGCCGGGCTGGTCGACGTGGAGTTCCACGCGGTGCGCAGCGCACCGGGCAACGGACTGTTCCTCGCCCGCAAGCCCGTCCGGTAGGGCGTCGATGTCCACCCCGGAGCGGACCGCCGCTTCGACGAGGCTCGAGGCCGTGGTGCGGCAGGCCGGTCTGGTACCCGACGAGCACCGGACCTTCGAGACGTCGCTGGAGCACGCCGCACAGTTCCACCGGCTGCCCCGGGCCTGCCTGGAGCAGCTGGTCGAGCTGGGTCTCCCACACTCCCGGAGAGCCGACGGCCCGCTGTTCGACCGCTACGACCTGCGTAACGCGGCACTTGCGCTGGAAGTGCGGTCACCGCAGCGGTCCACGTACGAGGCGATGGCGGCGGCTCTGCGCGCCACCGGGGCCGCGGCCACCCCGCGCCGTACGGTGATCGTGCGCGCGTACTGCCCGGCGCGGGAGCACTGCACCGGCTGTTCCTTCCACCTGGACCCGGCGGTGACGTCCGCGCCGCAGGTCGTGGCGACCCGGCGACCCGAGGCGGCCCGGTTCGAGATGGACCTCGAACTCGTCCCGGCCGCCGCACCGACGGCGCCCACCCCCGCGCAACGGCGACTCTTCGACGAGGCGGCGCGGCTGCGGTTCCACCTGCTGCCGCCGGGACTCACCGCCGATCTGGGATTCGTGCGGGAGACCGGCCTGGCCGACTGCACCCTCGCGGTGCGCCACCTGGTGCACCGGGGCGGCGAACTCGGTACGCCGGTCCGGGCGGCCACCGGACTGTGCCTGTCGCGCCCCTTCGCCAACCGGCACCACTGGCTGGAGCTGCGTGACGCCGAGGGCCGCTGGTGGCCGGCGGATCCGTTCTTCCTCCACACGCTGGTCGGCTGGGGACTGCTCGGCGACGACTGGCCCGCCCACCGCAGCCCCGGCGGCGCGTACTGGCGGGTGGACCTGGGCCTGGACGTCCCGTTCCTGCGTCACCTGGGCGCGACCGCCGACGCGTCGGCGCCGGAGCGGCTGGGGCCGGCCTACTTCCTCGTCCAGTGACCCGGTGACCCCTGGCCGTCCGATCACCCGACCCGAGGAGAGAGGCAACATGATCATTGTCGGTACCGAGGCCGAGCCCCTGCGCGACCTGGTCGGGCAGCACCTCGGCTTCAGCGAGTGGATGTCGATCGACCAGGAACAGGTGGACCGCTTCGCCGAGGCGATCGGCGACCACCAGTGGATTCACGTCGACCCGAAGCGGGCCGCCGACGGCCCGTTCGGCGGCACCGTCGTCCACGGGTTCCTCATCCTCGCCCTGACCTCCCGGGTACTGGAGCAGGTGCTGGTTCCCGAGGGCGTACGCATGAAGGTGAACTACGGCTGCGACCGGGTCCGCTTCCTGTCGCCCGTGCTCGTCGGCTCCCGGATCCGGGCGGGGGTGCGGCTGCGTGAGGTCCGGCCGTTGCGCAACGGCGTCCAGCTGGCGCTGAGCCTGACCTTCGAGACGGAGCGGCGCCGGGTGCCGGTCTGCGTCGCGCAGGTGCTGGTGCACAACTACGCCTGAGGATCCGCCGCGGTGCCGGCCCCGGCAGCCGGGGCCGGCACCGCCCGGTTCAGGACCGGGGCGCGCTGCCGTCCTGCCGTCCGGCGACGAACCCGGCCAGGTCGGCGATGGTCTCCATGTGCAACCAGTCCACCTGGCCGACCATCGGCCGGCCGAGGTCCTCCTCCAGTCGCATCAACAGTTCGAGGATCATGGCCGAGTTCAGGCCGAGCTCCATGAAGATCTTGGTGTCGCCGGTCAGCCTCGCCGCATCGATCCCGGTCATCTCGATCAGCAGGCGGATGATGGTCGCCTCGACCGAGGCGGCGGTGGGTGGAGAGATCATGATGTGCTCCGTCCAGTCGATGGGGGATCGTGCGGCCGGGCCGGGTCGGGCCGGGGCCGGGGCGGGGGCGGGGCCGGTGGCGCGGCGGGTGCCCGCCGCGGGCACCACCCCTCAGCGCCCCCGCAGACAACTCAGCAACGCCCGCCCGGCCAGTACGGCGTCGTCGTCGGACATCCGGCTGTGCAGCGGCAGCGACAGCAGTCGTGGTGCCACCGCGTCGGTCACGGTCAGCGCCGAACGACCCGCGCCCGCGCTGTCCCGGTAGGCCGACAGGTGGTGCACCGGCGGATAGTGCACGGAGGTCTGGACGCCGGCGGCGGCGAGTCCCTCGCGTACCCCGCCCCGATCGGTCCCCTCGGGCAGCACCACCGGCATCAGGTGCAGCGCGGAGTCGCCGGTCCGCCCGGCGAACGGCAGCACCAGCTCGGGTGCCGCCGCGAGCACCTCCCGGTACGTCGCGACCAGTTCCCGGCGCCGCTGCCGGTCCCGGCCGAGCCGGCCCAGCTGGACGCGCCCCAGCGCGGCGGAGACCTCCGTCGGCCGGTAGTTCAGCCCGATCCCGGCGACGTCGTAGCTGGCGTCGCCCGAGCTGCGCCGGTCCCAGGTGGAGGTGGTCAGGTGGTGTGAGCGGGCCAGCCGGATCCGTTCCCGTACCGCGGGATCGCCGGCGAGCACCATCCCACCCTCACCGGAGGTGACGTTCTTGGTGGCGAAGAAGCTGAAACAGCCGATGTCGCCGTGCGTCCCGAGCATCCGCCCCTCGTGCTCGACGACCGGGGCGTGGGCGGCGTCCTCGACCAGGACCACGCCGTGCCGGTCGCAGACCATCCGCAGCGCGGCCAGGTCCGCCGGGTAGCCGGCGTAGTGCATCGCGACGACGGCCCGGGTTCGCGGGGTGACCAGCCGGGTCACGTCCGCCGGATCCACGGTGAGGTCGTCCGGGGCGCACACGTCGGCGAGGACCGGGGTGGCGCCGGCCAGCGCCACCACCGCGGCGGAGGCCACGAACGTCAGCGCCGGCATGATCACCTCATCGCCCGGTCCCAGGTCGAGGGCCATCATCGCCAGGTGCAGCGCGGCCGTGCCACTGCTGACCGCGACGGCGTCGTCGGCACCGAGCCGGTCGGCGAACTCCCGTTCGAAGGCGGCGGTCTGCGTACCGGCGGAGAGCCAGCGTGAGCGCAGCACGTCGGTGACCGCCGCGATCTCCTGCTCGTCGACGGTGTTGTCGGCCAGAGTGACCCGCCAACGTGGGGCGGTCGGTGCGCTCATCGGTGTGCATCCTTCCGGGCGATGGGCAGGAGGTACCGGGTGCCGCTCACCGCGGTACCGTGGTCGGAGCGGCCGGGCCGGGCGAGGGCGCGTAGCTCGATTCGTAGGCGTCGAGGACCCGATCCCAGCCGAACGACCGCTCGGCGCGGCGCCGCCCCGCCGCCCCGAGTTGCCGACGTCGCACGTCGTCGCCGAGCAGCTCGATCAGCCCGGCGGCCAGGCGCGCCGGGCCGGGCGGGACGACGAGCCCGTCCACGCCCTGCCGCACCACCTCGTACGCGCCGGAGAACGCCCCGCTGACCACCGGCCGGCCACACGTCCAGGCCTCGGCGAAGACCAGTGGGAACACGTCCGCGACGCTGGGCAGGCAGAGCAGCTCGCAGGCGGCGATCGCGTCGTGTTTGGTCTGCTCGTCGACCGCGCCCAGGTCGTGCAGGCGCGGATCCGCGTGGGCGGCGAAGTGGGCGGGGGCGTCCGGATCGACGTCCGGGCCGACGAAGACGAACCGGGTGGCGGGCAACCGCCGCCACACCGGGGCCATCGCCTCCAGCAGGGTCCGGTACCCCTTGCTGACCATCCGCCGCCCGACGAAGAGGACGAACGGCCCGTCGATGCCGTGGCGGCGCCGGAACCCCGCGGTGTCGACCGGCCCGGTCAGGTCCGAGGCGGAGGGCAGCCGGCGGATCCGGTCGGCCGGCACACCCAGGCCGCTCAGCGCGGTCACCTCCGCGGCGGTCAGGGCGAAGACCACGTCGGCGGCCCGGCAGACCTCACCGGCCCGGACCGCATCGGGCCACACCTGCGGCGCCGAGCAGGGGGTCAGCACCAGTTGGACGCCGTACCGGCGGGCCAGCCGCACCGCCTCGGCCGGCGCGTCGGGGCGGGCCAGGTCGAAGGCGTGCACCACCGACGGGGCGAAGTCCGGGCGGGCCCGTAGCAGCTCGGCGGCGTCGGCGTGGAGCGGCACCCCGGCGGCGCGCAGACCGGCCACGGTCTCCGGATGGGCGTCGGTCACCAGCGCCGTCACCCGCCGCGACCGCGCGGCCAGGCCCGTCGCGGCGCGGACCGCCATCCGCTCCGCCCCGGCCCGTGCCGGCCCGTAGCCGGCGAAGACCACGAGGACCTCGCCGGTACCGCCGCTCACGTCCACGTCTCGATCGTGGCACTGCCCGTCACCGGCTCGTCGAGGAAGACGACGTCGAGTTCCGGGCGCGACCGCTGCGCCGGTGGCGTGGACGGCACCAACCGCAGGTACCGGTCGGGATCCGCCAGGAAGTCGGCCTGCGCCTGCTCGTAACGGGCCGGTGTGCCCACGTCGTGCCAGGACTCGTTGAAGGCGTGACCGTTGACCGGTCGACCGGCGTCGGTCAGCGCGTTGATGAGGGCCGGCATGTCGGTCGGCTCGCCGGCCCGGATGTACGACCGGACGTCCGGGTCGGCCACGTAGATCCCGCAGCACACGTTCCACTCGAAGGTCGGCTTCTCGTGCACCCGACGGACCCGGTCACCGTCGGTGCGGAGCAGCCCGACCCCGGTGGAGACCCAGTACCGCTGGTACGCCACGGTCAACCCGGCACCGCTGGCCACGTGTCGCCGGTGCAGGTCACCGAAGTCGAGTGAGGTCAGCAGGTCGCCGTTCATCACCACGGCGGGTTCGGTCCAGTCCGCGACGAGCAGCAGCGGCGCGGCGGTACCCATCGGACGTTCGTCGACGCAGTAGTCCACCCGCAGGCCGAGCCGGGAACCGTCGCCGATCGCGGAGCGGATCATCGAGCCCAGGTGCGAGACGCAGAGCGTCGCCCGGGTGAACCCGCAGGCGTGCAGCCGGCGCAGGCTGATCTCCAGCAGGGAGTGTCGCCCCATCGGCATCAGTGCCTTGGGGCGGTTGCGGGTGTGTGGCATGAGGCGGGTGCCCCGTCCCCCCACGAGCAGGATCGCGTGCATCGGGTCAGCCTTCCGTTCCTCGCACCAGGGCCCCGCCCGGGTGAGGACGGGCCACTGCCGCGTAGTCGTGCCTCACGCCCGGACCGCCGCCCGCAGCTCGGTCTCCAACTGGGCGAACGTGGGCGCGAGCTTGCGCATCGTCGCCGCGGCGGCGGCGTAGTCCCCGGCGACCAGCGGGTACTCCATCGACCCGATCAGCCGGGCCTGCTGGTCCAGTACCTCCGCCACCCGGGTGTAGCCGTACCGGGCGAGCACCACGGCCGCGTCGTTGCGCCGCCGCGCGCCCACGCACACCATGAAGTCGGCCAGATGGAAGAAGAGGAAGGTGCTCAGCCCGCCGTCGAGCACCTTCGCCGCGCCCTCGGCCGCCTCCGCGGAGGCATCCGGCGCGACCATGTCGGCGGCGATCGGCAGCAGCCGGCGTACCGCGTCGGCGGTGTCGACCTCGCGTACCCGCCGGAAGCCGGTACGCAGGTTGAAGTCCGGGACGGTGTAGGACAGCGTCTCGGTGCGCCACGCGTCGAGCAGCTTCTGTACCGGCAGCACCGTGTACGGATGCGCGCGCGGGTCGTGGATCACCACGTTCTCCCCGTCGAAGCCGACGACCACCAGGTAGTGGTCGGCTCCGATGGGCTGGCCGAGCCCCGGATGGTGCGGGAGCAGTCCCATCTCCACCGGGCCGGCCATCGCCCGGTGCTGGTCGTCCACCTTCGCCAACGCCCGGACCACCTCGTCGACGGAGCCGCCGGTCCGCTCGCACGTCCAGCCGAGCAGGTCCAGCACGTTGGCGATGCCCTTCTCCGGGTTCCAGCCGCCCGGGGCGAAGAACGGGCGCCCGTCGTGGTGCAGGTACATGCCGAAGGCCGACCCGGTCAGCACCTCGACCACGGTCTCGCCGGGGCCCTCGTCGCCGAAGGCCATCTGGAGGGAGTCGGAGAAGCAGCCATGTGTCTCTCCGGAGAACTGAACGGGCATCGGGGCCAACTCCTGTCTCAGCGATGGGCATCCGACGCCGCAGCAGCGCCGTCGGGTGTGGTGCCGGGGCCGCCGGCGCTGCGGCCGGCGGTGACGAGATAGCTGCGGGGAAGCTGCGGGAAGGCCACCGGCGGCGCGCCCTGCGGCCAGCGCCCGTAGTCGGTCCCGGCCGCGCCGGGCTCGGTGACCTGCTCGACCGCCCAACCGGCCTGCCGGAGGAACTCGGCCGGTGTGTCGGTGCCGAACCGCCACGGGCTGCCGGCCTCGACCAGCTTGTCGAGGAACGGTCGCATGTAGCGCAGCCGGAAGATTCCGGTACCGATCAGGTCCACCGCGATCCGGCTGCCCACGGCGGAGAGCTCGGCGGCCTGGGTCGCCACCGCGGTGGCCAGCGGCGCCGGCAGGTAGAACAGCAGTCCTTCGGCGAACCACACGGTCCGTGCCGCCGGGTCGAAACCGGCGTCGAGCAGCGCCGGCCCCCACTCACCCGTGAAGTCGGTCGCCACGGTCCGGCGTTCGCACCGCGCCACGTTGACGACCCGGGCCAGCCGCTGCTGCTTGTAGTCCAGCACCGCGGCCTGGTCCACCTCGAACACCACCACCCCCGCGGGCCAGTCCAGCCGGTACGCCCGGGTGTCCAACCCGGCGCCCAGACCGACCACCTGGCAGCCCGGCGTGACGCTGCCGCGCAGGAAGTCGTCGAACCACCGGGTGCGGATGGGCAGGACCGGGTTGCCGTCGGCGGCGGCCCGTTCGGTGTGGAAGTGCCGCAGCAGGGCGTCCCCGTCGGCGCCCGCGAGCAGCGCGGCGAACGGGTCGTCGAAGAGCCGGTCCGGGCGGGCTGTCTCCCGGGCCCGCGCTGCCGCGGTCCAACGGGCGGTCCGGGCGACGCCGGACAGCTCGCTATCCCAGGTGTCCGCCTCGATACTCATGCCCCACAGTGTTTCCACCGGCGCGGTCGAGGGACATCTGTCCGTGCGGGCGTACCCATGCGGGCAGCACCAGCGTCGCCCCCAACGGCGGGGTCGCGGCCCGGCTGCCGTCGGTCCTGCTCGGTTAGTCTGGCTCGTTGTGGCCGACGACGAGGGTGGCGGCATGGACGAACCTGCTCGCGGCAACGGATGGGACGCGCTCGCGGCGTGGGCCGGGGTGAAGTTGGTCCGCCCGTTGGCCGGCGGGCACCGCAACGAGGTGCTGCTCGCCGAGCGGGCCGGGGTGCCGCTGGTGGTCCGCCGCTCGACCCGGCCCCGCGCCGCCCTGGAGTGGGAACTGGACCTGCTGGAACAGCTGCGTGAGCTGGGGGTGGCGACACCGGAACCGGTGCCCACCGACGACGGTCGCCGGCACGTGGACGGCCTGCTGGTCAGTGGGTTCGTCCCCGGCCGGTATCCGACCGAACCGGCCGACTGGCGGCGGGTCGCCGACCAGCTCGCGGTGCTGCACGCGGCGACGACCGGCTGGCCGCAGCGCCCCGGGTTCGCCGCCAGTGGGGTGCTGCTCGACGAGGGGAGCGGCGGGGACGTGCGGCTGGACGCGATGCCCGCCTCGGTGGCCGCGATGGTGCGATCGGCCTGGCTGCCGGTGCAGCAGGGGCCGCGTTGCGTCGTGCACGGTGACGTCGGCCCCACCAACGTGCTGGTCGACGGCGCCCGGGTCACCCTGCTGGACTGGGACGAGGCCCGGGTGGACGTGCCCTGGTTCGACTACGCCCTCCTGCCCGACGGGGTGGGCACGCCGTGGCCGGGCGACCGGGCCCAGCTGCGTGCCGCCGGCCTCGCCTGGGAGACGGCGACGTGCTGGCGGGCCGAGCCGGTGTACGCCCGCCGCCGGCTGGCCGAACTGCACCGCCTCCGGCGGTACACCGACGCCTGACGGCCGGCGCGGCCGGAGCAGCGCATCTTGGAAGATGCGGGTCCGGTGGCCTGCCGTCCAGCATGGACGCCAAGCCCGGTCCCACCCGCTCCGAACGCCGATCACCGGCGGTCAGGGCCCGCCGGGCTTGAGGTGACGCCGACCCCGGCGACGACGGTTGACCGGATCCGCGCGCGGTCGGCCATGTCCGCACGCCGTTCGGCGCACCACCCGCACCCACGCCCCCGGAGCGTGGGCGGACCAGGACCGAGCTGGAGGTGTGGTGAGCGATCACCGGCTGGATCTCCCGGTCGAGGTGCCGTTGAACGAGAGCGCCGACGCGATGGCCAGCAACCCGGCCAACCTGCTACGCGCCCGCTGGCAGACGGTGCGCCTGCTGCGCCGGGGCGGGACCGGCCTGGTCACCGCCCTGGTCCTGACCAACCTGCTGCTGGGTGTGCTGCCCGTGCTGTTCATCGTGGCGACCAGCGTCCTGCTCGGGCAGGTCCCGGCGGCGGTCACCGGCGGTCTGGGCTCCCCGGCCTGGGACTCGCTGGTGACCGTCTTCGTCGGCGCGGCCCTGGCCTTCGTCGCGCAGCAGGTGATCACACCGCTGCGGACCTCGCTCGGGGACCTGGTCAGCCGGCGGGTCGACCAGCAGGTGCACGACGAGCTGATGGCGGCGTCGCTGTCCCCGGTGGGCATCGCGCCGCTGGAGGACGAGGAGAACCAGGACCGGCTGCGGGTGGCGGCGCTGAAGCTGCAGTTCGCCGTGCAGACGCCGGGCGACGCGTGCGCCGGCCTGCTCGCCCTGCTGGCCCGTTACACCCAACTCCTCGCCTACGCGGTGGTCATCGGGGTGGCGTTCTCCTGGCTCGCGGCGGCCGGTCTGATCCTGTCGGTCCTGCTGGTGCGGCACAGCACGCGGGGCGGGCTGAGCCGCTATGCCGAGGCACGGCAGCGGTTGAGCCGGGCCGAGCGCCGGGTGCACTACCTGCGGGCGCTCGCCGTGGAACCCCCCGCAGGCAAGGAGATCCGGGTGTTCGGGCTCGTCGACTGGCTGACCAGCACGTACCGCCGGGTGTACCTGATGTGGCTGCGGCCGATGTGGGCCTATCGGCGGCGGATCCTGCTCTGGCGGTACCTGATCTTCGCCGGGCCGAGCCTCGTGGTGGGTGTCGCGGTGTTCGTGGCGGTGGGCGTGGCCGGCCCCGCGACGTTGACGCTCACCCAGTTCGCCCTCGTGGTGCAGGCGACGCTGGGCGCGATCGCGCTGGGCGGCTACTACGCCGAGGCCGACGTGCAGACCGCCGTCGGCATCTCCGCCTACGACGACGTACGCCGCTTCGTGGGCCGCCTGACGGCGACCGCGCCCGCCACCGCGCCGGCGCCACCGCGCCCGCTGCCGCCGCTGCGCGGAGAACTGCACTTCGACCGGGTGAGCTTCCGCTACCCCGGCCAGGACCGCGCGGTGCTCGACGAGTTGGACCTGCGGATCCCGGTCGGCAAGTGCACGGCGATCGTCGGCGTCAACGGCGCCGGCAAGACCACGCTGGTCAAGCTCCTGGCCCGGCTCTACGAGCCGACCGAGGGTGTGATCCGGGCCGACGGGGTGGACATCCGCTCGTACCCCGTCGCGCAGTGGCGCGCCGCGATCGGGATCATCTTCCAGGACTTCCTGCGTTACGAGACCTCGGTCGCGGACAACGTCGCCTTCGGCGCGGTCGGCCACCGCGACGACCGGGCCGGGGTACGTCGGGCCGTCGCCTCCGTGGGGCTGACCGACTCCCTGGACCGGCTCCCCGCCGGCCTGGACACCCCGCTGGCCCGCCACCTCGCCGACGGCGCGGAACTCTCCGGCGGCCAGTGGCAGCGGGTGGCGCTGGCCCGGGCGATCTTCGCGGTCCAGCACGGGGCACCGATCGTGGTCCTCGACGAGCCCACCGCGAACCTCGACGTCCGCGCCGAGGCACGCTTCTTCGACCAGTTCACCGAGCTGACCCGGGGGGTCACCAGCCTGCTGATCTCCCACCGGTTTTCCACCGTCCGGCATGCCGACGTGATCGTGGTCTTGGAGCACGGCCGGGTGGCCGAGCAGGGCAGCCACGAGGAGCTGATGGCGCTCGACGGCCGGTACGCGCGGCTGTTCCGGATGCAGGCCGACCGGGTGCTGGGCCCGGAGGAGAGTCCCTCGGACGACGCCGGCACCCGGGAGGTGCTCCGGTGAGCGCGACGTTCGCCGGCAGCTGGCGGATGCTGGCCACGGCGTGGCGGATGCACCGCGGCAAGACGGTCACCGCGCTCTTCTTCGTCGTAGCGGGCGCGTCGGCGGCGCCGCTGCTCGCGCTGGTGCTGGGCCGGATGACCGACGCGGTGGTGGCCGGGGACAAGGGTACGGCGCTGCTGGCCGGGCTGGTTGCCGGCGTCCTCGCGTTCGCCACCGTCACCTTCGGCCACTTCGCCCACCTCGCCTACTTCGAGCTGGCCGAACTGGCCGAACTCGACTTCGACCAGCAACTCATCGCGCTCTCCAACGGCTCGGTCGGCATCACCCACCACGAGCAGGCGGCGACCAGCGACACGGTGACCGTGCTGCAACGCGAGATCCGCCAGTTCGGCCGAGGGCTGGAGGCGCTGCTCAACGGGCTCGGCCTGGTGATCGCCGTGGGCATCACCGTGGTGCTGCTGGTCCGGATGCACCCGCTCCTGCTGCTGCTGCCGCTGGCGGCGGTGCCGTCGCTCTACCTCAGCCGACGGGCCGAGCACCTGGTGGACGCCGCCAAGACGGACACGGCGCAGACCACCCGTACGGCGCTGCATCTGTTCAACCTGACCACGCAACTGCCCGCGGCCAGCGAGCTACGGGTGTTCGGGCTCGCCGACGAACTGCGCCGCCGGCACGCCGGACTCTGGTCGGACGTGACGGCCCGGCTGTTCCGGACCGACCTGCGCGCGGCCGTGCTGCGTACCGCCGGTCAGGTGACGTTCGCGCTGGCCTACGTCGGCTCCGTGCTGTTGCTGGTCCGGGCGGCGGTCGCCGGCCAGCGCGGGGTCGGCGACGTCATCCTGGTCGTGGTCCTCGCCGCCCAGATCAACCAGCAGGTGACCGCCACCGTGACCCTCCTGCGCGACCTGCAACGGATGGCGGCGCTCTACCGGCGGATGGCGCAGCTGCGCGCCGCCGTGCAGGACGCCGACCCCGGTGATCTGCCGCCGCCGGACCGGCTGCGGCACGGCATCGCCCTGCGGGACGTCTCGTTCAGCTACCCCGGGGCCGACCGGCCGGCGCTGCGCGACGTCACCGTGACACTGCCGGCCGGCAGCACGGTGGCGGTGGTGGGGGAGAACGGCGCCGGCAAGTCGACCCTGGTGAAGCTGCTCTGCGGGCTGTACCGCCCGAGTAGCGGCCGGATCCTGCTCGACGATGAGGACCTGCACCGGATCCGACCCGACCGGTGGCGCGAGCGGATCTCCGTCGCCTTCCAGGACGCGGTGCGCTACGAGTTCCGGACCCGTCATGCCGTCGGGATCGGCGACCTCGACAGCGGCTTCGCCGACCAGCCGGTACGTGACGCGCTGCGGCTCGCCCGGGCCGACGACGTGCTGCGTCAACTGCCCGACGGCCTCGACACGGTGCTCGGCAAGGGCGGCAGCGGCGCGGAACTGTCCGGTGGGCAGTGGCAGAAGGTCGCCCTGGCCCGCGCGCTGGCCCGCCCGGCACCGATGCTGCTGGTGCTCGACGAGCCGACGACGGCGATGGACCCGGAAGCCGAGCTGGCCATGTTCGAGCACTACGCGCAGCAGGCGGCCCGGGTGGGCCGGCAGACCGGGGCGATCACCCTGCTGGTCTCGCACCGGTTCGCCACCGTCCGCACCGCCGACCTCATCATCGTGGTCCGCGACGGTCGGGTCGTCGAGGCCGGTGACCACGCCACGCTCAGCGCCGGGTCCGGCCCGTACGCCGAACTCGTCGCCATCAATGCCCGGGCCTACCGGTGACCGGTCGCCGGCGCCCGGTCCAGACGACTTCCCGGAGGGTGGCGGCGCCGCCGTCGTCCGACCCGTGGATCCGAACAGGAGGAACCAGATGACCCGTTGGAGAGCCGTGCTCGGCGCCGCGTTGACCGCGGTGCTGCTGGGCACGTCGCTGACCGCACCGGCGTCGGCCGGCCCGGGCAAGCAGCCACCGGCGCAGCGACTGAAGTGGGGCGACTGCGCCGGCAGCCACGTCCCCGAACTGCGCTGCGCTCGGGTGAAGGTGCCGCTGGACCACCGCAAGCCGCAGGGCCGCAAGATCGAGGTGATGATCTCCCGGCTGCCGGCCACCGACCAGGCCAAGCGGCGCGGCGTGCTGTTGAGTGCCCGCGGTGGACCGGGCCAGCACGGCGGGTTGTACCTGCCCCTGGACTACGCGGACAACATGGCGCCCGAGGCGCGGGCGCGCTACGACCTCATCGGGTTCGACGTACGTTTCCTGGAGCAGAGCACCCCGATCACCTGCGGTTATCCGAGCGAGGAGCCGGAGGGGTTCTGGAACCGGGGCGCCCAGTCCCGGGCCGAGTTCGAACTGCACGTCGTCGAGGCCCGCCAGTACGCCCGGGACTGCCAGAAGCACGCCGGCTGGGCACTGCCGCACGCCACCCTGGAGAACATCGCCCGGGACATGGACGTCATCCGGACCGCCCTCGGTGAGAAGCGGATCAGCTTCCTCGGCGCGGACGCCCTGGGCACGGTCGGTGCCATCTACGCCACCCTCTTCCCGCAGCGGACCGACCGGTTCGTGCTGGACAACCCGCTTGACCCGAGCAAGCTGTGGCAGCAGTCCCGGATCGAGCGGATCTCGCTGATGGAGAAGGGCTTCGACGACTTCTCCGCGTGGATCGCCGCCCGTGACGACGAGTTCGGTCTGGGCACCACCGCGGCGCAGGTCGAGCGGACCGTGTCGGACATGTGGAAGGACGCCCCGTTCCACGCCGGTGGCCGGGAGTGGACGGGAGACGAACTGGTCTACTACACCATCCTCGGCGTGTTCTTCGATGCCTTCGCGTGGCCGATGGCGGCCAACCTGTCCGCGATCCGCCGCGGCGACGAGCCGCCCGCGCCGTGGCCGCTCTACCCCGGTGTGCGTCCCGGTGTGTCGGGTGTGCCGGTGGACAACCACACCGCCGTGAGCACCGCGTACATGTGCGCCGAGAGTCCCTGGCAGACCAAGACCGAGTCGTACTGGCGGGACCTGCAGAAGTACACCCCGCTGTACCCGAACTTCGGGGTTGCCGCCGCCAACGTCTTCCCGTGCGCGTTCTGGTCGTACCGCAAGGACAACCGGGTCACGGTGGGCGGCCGGCACACCCCGCCGGCGCTGGTTCTCGGCGCGACCGGCAACTCGATCGTCCCGCTGTCGAACGCCCGTGCGGTCGCCACCGCGCTGCGCGGGTCCCGACTCGTCGTCGAGAACGCCCACGGCCACGAGCTGTATCCGTTCTTCGGCAGCGCCTGCGTACAGGACCGGGCCAACCGCTACCTGGCCACTGGTGAACTGCCGCGCGCCGACGTGCGGTGCCCGGCACCGACGCAGACCGGCTGAGGCCAGACCGACTGCTCAGATCGCCGCGGCGGCCAACTCGTTGAAGTCGAGAAACCGCCGCGGCGGCAGTTCGGCCAGGATCCGCATCAGCGGTGAATCGTACTTCTCCGCCATGTAGTGGTAGTTGCGTGTGGCGGATTCCATCGACTGCTCGTAGGTCTTCTCGTGCGGCGTGTGCACCGCTTTGGCCTGTCGGTTGAAGATGAAGTGGGCACCGTCGCGGTGGAGTCGGTAGCCGAGGTCGAGGTCTTCGCCGCCCCAGGTGCGGAACTGTTCGTCGAATCCGCCGACGGCGCGTAGCTGGTGGGTTTCGGCGGAGACGTTGCCGGTCCAGAAGATCTGCCAGGGGGCGGGGATGCGGCTGAGGTCCTCGCCGTAGCGGTCGTAGAAGAGTTCGCGGACGTCGCGGCACTCCCGTTGGGCCTGCATCCGTTCGATGCTGCCGTCGAGGTCGTCCACGTCGAGGCGCTCTCCGATCAGCTTGCTGTACGCCCCCGTGTCCGTGCAGCCGTAGATGTAGGCGAGTACGGCGGTGGGGCCGGGGTGGGACTGGTGGCTGGTGACGTGTTGGTTGAGGTTGTCGGCGTGCAGCATGACGCCGGAGTCGGCGAAGACGCAGATGGGGGAGCGGGCGTCGGCGATGCCGATGTTGCGGGCGGCGGCGGCGCGGAATCCTTCGTCGGGTTGGTAGTGGTAGCGCAGGTCGAGGCGGTCGCGGTAGCTTGCGGCGAGGTCTGCGGTGTCGTCGGTGGAGCCGTCGTCGACGACGATGACTTCGAACTGGTCGGTGGGCAGGTGTTGCCGGGTCAGTGAATCCAGGGTGTGTCGTAGCAGTGCCGAACGGTTGTAGGTCGGTATGACGACGGTGCAGGCCAACTCACTGGACATGATCTCTCCTTGAGGAACTCACGGCGAAGGTGGGCGGCTGTAGGCATCCTGGCGCCGAATCAACCGACCGGGCACCTCGTTGATTGCGCTTTCGAACACGCATCTGACCATCCGATCCACCACATCGGAAGCAATCGACGCTAGGCTATGACCGTCGATGACCCGGTATGCCCTGTGCCGGCGATCTGCACTAACCATCGGAGGTTCGGATGTTCCTGATACAGCGGCGTGAGGTGGCCGAGCAGTTGGTGCTCAGCGAACTTCACGAGCGGGTGAGTCAGGCCGCGTTGGCCGACCACCTGCGCGCGACGATGGAACGGCTGACGGAACTCGCCGAACAGCACGGTGGGGTGGCGGGTCCGACCTTCACGATCTACCGCGACGACGAGTTCGACCCGGCGAACATCGCGGTGGAGACCTGCATGCCGATCCACCGGGAGCCGGCGGAACCGGTCGCCGCGACGGTCCGCCGGGAGCCGGCCCACCACGAGGTGTTCGTCCGGCTGACGAAGTCGCAGGCGGTGCCGCCGCAGGTCGGCGAGGCCTTCGCCGCGGTGGCGGATTACCTCGAACAGAACGGCCTGGTGGAGGCGGACGCGGCCCGCGAGGTGTACTTCACCGACTTCATCGCGGCCGGCCCGGACGACCTGGTGATGGATGTCGCCTTCGTCGTCAAGTAGGCGACCGGGGGGCGGACGGCCACCCGGTCGCTCCGCCCCACCCCGCCCCCGGGCGCTAGGAACGGCCGCTCGGGGCCGGCTGCGTCAGCAGTTCGGCGACGAGTTCGTTGAAGTCGAAGTACCGCTCCATCGGCAGCTCGGCGAGCAGGTCGATGACCGGCGTCCGGTACTTCTCGGCCATGTAGCGGTGGCTGCGCTCGCCGTCCTCGATGACGGCCTCCAGCACTCTCTCGTGTGGGATGTGCACCGCTTTGGCCTGTCGGTTGAAGATGAAGTGGGCGCCGTCGCGGTGGAGTCGGTAGCCGAGGTCGAGGTCTTCGCCGCCCCAGGTGCGGAACTGTTCGTCGAATCCGCCGACGGCGCGTAGCTGGTGGGTTTCGGCGGAGACGTTGCCGGTCCAGAAGATCTGCCAGGGGGCGGGGATGCGGCTGAGGTCCTCGCCGTAGCGGTCGTAGAAGAGTTCGCGGACGTCGCGGCACTCCCGTTGGGCCTGCATCCGTTCGATGCTGCCGTCGAGGTCGTCCACGTCGAGGCGCTCTCCGATCAGCTTGCTGTACGCCCCCGTGTCCGTGCAGCCGTAGATGTAGGCGAGTACGGCGGTGGGGCCGGGGTGGGACTGGTGGCTGGTGACGTGTTGGTTGAGGTTGTCGGCGTGCAGCATGACGCCGGAGTCGGCGAAGACGCAGATGGGGGAGCGGGCGTCGGCGATGCCGATGTTGCGGGCGGCGGCGGCGCGGAATCCTTCGTCGGGTTGGTAGTGGTAGCGCAGGTCGAGGCGGTCGCGGTAGCTTGCGGCGAGGTCTGCGGTGTCGTCGGTGGAGCCGTCGTCGACGACGATGACTTCGAACTGGTCGGTGGGCAGGTGTTGCCGGGTCAGTGAATCCAGGGTGTGTCGTAGCAGTGCCGAACGGTTGTAGGTCGGTATGACGACGGTACAGGCCAACTCACTGGACACGATCTCTCCCTCGTGGCTCACGGGTACGGCCCCGACCCCTCAAGGGGCGTGACAGGACACCGCGGATACCGCCCGGGGCACCGGTCGATGCGCCCGCGGCCGACCGCACCCAGGGGCATCGTGGCACCGGCCCGACCCCAGCGGCATCTCACGGATTGCGCTCACCGGGACCGCAATGTGAAAGGTGCGACCGGCGCGAGCCGCGGCCGAGGATGGACCCTGCCGGTACGCGCGCACTGTCCGCGCCTCGTCCGACAGGGGGCGTACCGCGACGTCGCACGCTGGTCCGCGACCCGTCGTCGCACGACGACTCCGACCGTGCCCGTCCGTTTCCGAAGGAGAGCTGTATGCCGATCGTCAACGATGTTCCGGCGGCGACCCGGTCCGCCGGCGACCTGGAGGAGTTGGATCGCCGAGTGCTCCTGCACCCGCATCAGAGCGGGGCGCGCAACGAGCGCTGCGTCGTCGTCCGGGGGAGCGGCTGCACGGTGTGGGACGCTCACGGCACGGAACTGCTCGACGTCATGGGCGGCGGAAACTGGGTGGCGCAGGTGGGCCACGGCCGCACCGAACTGGCCGACGCGGCGGCCCGACAACTCGGCCGGCTGGAGTACTTCACCGGCTTCGACATCTTCTCCAACGACCAGTCCCTGGAGTTGGCCGAGCGGCTCGTCCGGCGGGCACCCGACGGACTGGACCGGGTCTTCTTCACCAACGGCGGCTCGGAGGCGGTGGAGAGCGCGATCAAGTTCGCCCGGCTCTTCCACCACCACCGCGGCCAGCCGGACCGCACCTGGATCCTCTCCCGGCACTACGCCTACCACGGCAGCACCTACGGCAGCGGCACCGCGACCGGGATCCCGGGCATGCACGCGGGCATCGGACTGGGGCTGCCGCACGTGGAGAAGGTCTCGCCGCCGTACCCGTACCGGGCCGCCGAGCTGTACGGCGGTGCCGAGACCACCGACTTCCTGCTGCGGGAACTCGCCGAGACGATCGACCGGATCGGCCCGGGCAACATCGCCGCGATGATCGGTGAACCGGTGATGGGCGGGGCCGGCATCCTCGTCCCGCCGGCCGACTACTGGCCCCGGGTCCGGGAACTGCTGACCCGGCACGGCATCCTGCTCATCGCCGACGAGGTGGTGACCGCCTTCGGCCGCACCGGTGCCTGGTTCGACTCGGCGGCCCGCGGGATGGCAGCCGACCTGGTGGTCATCGCGAAGGGACTCACCAGCGGATACGCCCCCCTGGGCGCGGTGCTGCTGCGCGACGACATCGGCGAGACGGTCGCCGGCGGCGGCAACTACCTCTTCCACGGGCACACCTACTCGGGTCACCCCACCGCGTGCGCGATCGCCCTGGCCAACCTGGACCTGCTGGAGCGGGAGGAACTGGTGGCCCGGGCCGGCACGATCGGGCAGTGGTTCCGCGCCGCCCTGGCCCCGCTGTCCGGGCTGCCGCAGGTGGGTGAGGTGCGGGTGGCGGGGGCCACCGTCGGCGTGGAGCTGGTCACCGACCAGGACAGCCGGACGCCGCTGATGGCCGGGGCGGTCGCCACCGAGCTGCGCCACGCGCACCGGGTGGTGGCCCGGGACTACGGCAACACCCTGGTGATGGCCCCACCCCTGGTCATCACCGAGGAGCAGGTGGGCCGGGCCGCCGCGGCGCTGGTCGACGTGGTCGCCCGGCTCGACGCCGACGGCACGCTGGCGGGGCGGTCCCGGTGACCGGGCCGGCCGACGAGACGATCCGACCGTTCCGCATCGAGATTCCCCAGCGTGACCTTGACGACCTGCACCGCCGGATCGCGGCCACCCGCTGGCCCGCGGAGCCGTACGGGGGCGGCTGGGCTCGCGGCGTGCCGGGGGCGTACCTGCGGGAGCTGGCCGACTACTGGCGTACCGGCTTCGACTGGCGGGCCGCCGAGGAGCAGCTCAACCAGTACCCGCAGTTCACCACGACCATCGACGGCGCGACCGTGCACTTCCTGCACGTACGCTCACCGGAGCCGGACGCGCTGCCGATGGTGCTGACGCACGGCTGGCCCGGCTCGGTGGCGGAGTTCCTGAAGGTGATCGGCCCACTGACCGATCCCCGCTCGCACGGTGGCGACCCGACCGACGCCTTCCACCTGGTCATCCCGTCGCTGCCCGGGTACGGCTTCTCCAGCCCGCTGCCCGAAACCGGCTGGGACATCCTGCGCATCGCCAGGGCCTGGGCCGAGCTGATGCGCCGCCTCGGCTACGACCGGTACGTCGCCCAGGGCGGCGACTTCGGCTCCGCGGTCTCCCTCGACCTCGGCGAGGTCGACCCGGAGCACGTGCTGGGTGTGCACGTCAACATGCTGCTCACCGGCCCGTCGGATCCGTCCGAGCTGGCCGAGCTGGACGAGGCGGACCAGGCCCGGATGGACCTGGTGCCGCGCTTCAACGCCGACCTCGTCGGCTACATGAAGGTCCAGGCCACCCGGCCGCAGACGGTGGCGTACGCGTTGACCGACTCGCCGGTCGGCCAGCTCGCCTGGATCGTGGAGAAGTACCGCGAGTGGACCGACTGCGTCGACGTACCCGAGCAGGCGGTCGACCGCGACCAGATGTTGACCACCGTCTCCATCTACTGGTTCACCGCGACGGCGGGCTCCTCCGCCCAGCTCTACCGGGAAGTCGTCGCGCTGCTGCCGTGCACGGTGGTCGGCGCCCGGCCGCGCCCGAACCCGGTACCGCTGGCCGTCGCGGCGTTCGGGCACGACATGTTCCTGCCGGTGCGCCGGTTCGCCGACCGGGACTTCCCGAACATCCAGCAGTGGACCGAGTACGACCGGGCCGGGCACTTCCCCGCCATGGAACAGCCGGAGCTGCTGGTGGCCGACATCCGCCGGTTCTTCCGGGGCAGCCGGGCCGGGGCCGGTCGAAGCCTCGACGCCGTCGGCCGGAGCTGACCGCACCCGCGTCGGTGCCGTCGGCCCCACGCCACACCACCCGCATGGACGGGCACCCGACGCGCCGACGCGCCGACGGTGCCCCGTCCTGGCACACCCCAGAGAGGAAACCGATGGGCGGCGACGAGCAGCTGCGTACGGTCGGGCCGGGCGGCCCTGATCGGGAGACCTACGACTACGTCATCGTCGGCGCCGGCACGGCGGGGTGCGTCCTCGCGGCGCGGCTCACCGAGGACCCCGACGTCACGGTCTGCCTGATCGAGGCCGGCCCCACCGACGACGTGGACAGCATCCGGATCCCGGCCTGGGGCGGCAGGTTGTGCCGTACCCGCTACGACTGGGACTACGACAGCCACGACGAGCCGCAGCTCGACGGCAGGCGGCTCTACCTGCCGCGCGGTCGGGTCCTCGGCGGCACCAGCGCGATGAACGGCATGGTGCACATCCGGGGGCACCGCACCGACTTCGACGACTGGGACCAGCCGGGCTGGACCTACGCCCAGCTGCTGCCGTACTTCCTGCGCTGCGAGGACAACGAGCGGGGCGCGTCGCGGTACCACGGGGTCGGCGGTCCGCTGCCGGTGTCGGAGAACCGGTCGCGCAACCCGATGTCGACCGCGTTCGTCCAGGCCGCGATCGAGGCGGGGTACGCCGCCAACGACGACTTCAACGGCGCCGAGCAGGACGGCTTCGGCTACTACCAGGTCAACCAGCGAAACGGCCGGCGGTGCAGCGCCGCCGCCGCGTACCTGCACCCGGTGCGCGGGCGGGCGAACCTGACCGTGCGGACCCACCTTCAGGTTCTCCGGGTCCTGTTGGAGCGTGGGGTGGCCGTCGGCGTGCACTGCCAGCAGCTGGACCGGTCGGTCGAGCTGCGCGCCGCGCGGGAGGTGATTCTCGCCGCCGGGGCGTACAACTCCCCGCAACTGCTGATGCTCTCCGGTGTCGGCCCCGCCGACCAGTTGCGCGGCCTCGGCATCCCGGTGCTGGTCGACCAGCCCGAGGTGGGGCGCAACCTGCAGGACCACCCGTCCACCTACCTGGTGTTCACCCACGACCAGCCGGTGAGCCTGCTCAGCGCCGGCGAGGAACGGTACGTGCGGCAGTTCGAGCAGGAGGGCACCGGGCCGCTCAGCTCGAACGTGCCCGAGGTGGGTGGCTTCGTGCGGACCCGGGACGGACTGGCCGCACCGGACGTGCAGTTCCACGCGCTGCCGGTGACGTTCGTCGACGGTGCGCTCGGGGTGCCGCCCGGACACGGTGTCTCCTTCGGCCCGTGCGTGCTGCGCCCGGCCAGCCGCGGCGAGGTCAGCCTGGCGTCGCCCGATCCCACCGCAAAGCCCCGGATCCGGCACCGCTACTACGACGATCCCGACGACGTCCGGGTGATGGTGGCCGGACTGCGGATCGCGCTCGACATCGCCGCGCAGGCCGCACTGCGTCCGTACACCCAGGGGCGCTTCACCCATCCGGCGTCGGACTCCGACGCCGACCTGCGCGCCTTCGTCCGCGCCACCACACAGTCGATCTTCCACCCGGCGGGTACCTGCGCGATCGGATCGGTCCTCGACCCGCAGTTGCGGGTGCGGGGGGTCGAGCACCTGCGGGTCGTGGACGCCTCGGTGCTGCCGCTGGTGCCCCGCGGCAACACCAACGCGCCGGTCGTCGCCGTCGCCGAGCGGGCGGCCGACCTGATCGGTGGCCGCCGCGTCGCGGCCGAACCCGGCCTGGTGGCCGGCGTCCGATAGCCGGCGGCGGCGCAGTGCGCACGACGGAAGGTGCGGCCCCCGGCAGCATTGCCGACTATAGGAGACATACTCCGAACCCGTGGACCTGAGCGGGTTCCTCCCTCTTTGCCAATGTCACGCTGCCCGACCGGGCAGCCGTTTCCCGCTGCACAGTGGAGGTAATCCCGGATGCGTGAACACCCAGGCACGCGAGCCGTCGTGCTCGGTGGTGGAATGGCCGGGCTGCTCGCGGCCCGGGTGCTGGCGGACCGGTACGACGAGGTCGTCCTGGTCGAACGCGACACGATCGTCGACGTCACCGAAGCGCGGCGCGGCGTTCCCCAGGCCCATCACGCCCACGCGCTGCTGGCGCGCGGACACGAGGTGATCGAGACTCTCCTGCCCGGCCTCCAGGCCGAGCTGACCGCGCACGGAGTGCAGACCTGCGACCTCTCCGGCGACCTGCGGTGGTACTTCAACGGTCGGCCGCTCCAACAGGCGCACTCCGGGCTGTTCAGCGTCAACGCGAACCGGCCGACGCTGGAGGCGCACGTGCGGGCCCGCGTCCTGGCCCTGCCCAACGTGCGGTTGCGCCAGGGCACGGCCGTACAGGGCCTCACCGTCACCTCGGATCGCAGCCGGGTGACCGGCGTGCAGATCAGCGGTGAGCAGGGGCAGCCGAACCCGGAGTCGCTCACCGCCGACCTGGTCGTCGACGCCACCGGCCGGGGCAGCCGCACCCCGGTCTGGTTGGCCGAACTGGGTTACGAGCGGCCGGCGGAAGAGCGGGTCAAGATCGACCTGGCCTACGTGTCGCGCTACTTCCGGCTCAACAGCGACCCGTTCGGCACCGACCTGGCGATCAACTCGGTCGCCTCGCCGGCCAACCCCCGGGGGGCGTTCTTCGGCCGGTTCCCGGACAACATCGCGCTACTCTCGCTGACCGGGATACTCGGCGACCACCCGCCCCGGGATCCGGAGGGTTTCCTCGAGTACGCCCGGACGCTTGACGCGCCCGAGATCTACCAGGCGGTCCGCATCGCCGAACCACTTGGCGAGATCAACGGGTTCAAGATCCCGGCCAGCATCCGCCGCCGCTACGACAAACTGACCCGGTTCCCCCAGGGACTCATGGTCATCGGCGACGGGGTGTGCGCGTTCAACCCCGTCTACGGCCAGGGCATGACGGTGGCCGCCATGGAGGCCGCCGCCCTCGGCGAGCACCTCGACGCCGGCCCACCCCGACCGGTCGAGTACTTCAAGGCGATCCGCCCCATCATCGACGGCCCCTGGGAGACCTCCGTCGGCGCCGACCTGGCCTTCCCCGGCGTCGAGGGGCCGCGCACCTTCAAGGACCGCCTCGGCGGTGCCTTCATGGGGCGGCTGCACACCGCCGCCCAACGCGACGGCCGCTTCACCGAGGCGTTCTTCCGGGTGGCCGGACTGGTCGACCCGCCGACCGCCCTGATGAAGCCCGGCATCATCCTCGGCGCGCTGCGCACCGCCCGCAAGGCCGACGCCGACTCGGTACCGGCGACCGCCTCCGGTCCGGTGGTCGGTCAGCGTGCGGTCGTGCTCGGCGGCAGCCTGGCCGGCACCCTCGCCGCCCGGGTGCTGGCCGACCACTACCGCGAGGTCGTCGTGGTCGACCGCGACGAGGTGCTCGGCGTCGACCAGCCGCGCCGCGGCGCCCCGCACACCGGGCACGCCCACGGCCTGCACGGTCGCGGCTACCTCATCCTCGCCGAACTCTTCCCCGGCCTACGCGGCGACCTCCAGGCCCGGGGGTACCCGGTGGGAGACATGGGGGAGATGCGCTGGTTCTTCGACGGTCGTCGACTCCAACCGGCCCGTACCGGCCTACTGTCGATCACCGCGCCCCGCCCGGTGCTGGAGGAGTACCTGCGTAGCCGGGTCGCGGCGCTGCCGAACGTCACCTACCGGCAGCTCACCGAACTGACCGGGCTGCGCGCCTCACCCGACAACAGCAGGGTGACCGGGGTGTCGCTACGGGACGTGGCGACAGGTCAGGAGAGCGCCCTCGACGCGGACCTCGTGGTCGACGTGACCGGACGTGGCTCCCGTACGCCCGTCTGGCTGCAACAGCTCGGCTACGACCGGCCGGTCGAGGAGAAGATGAAGATCGGCCTGACGTACACCACGCGGATGTACCGCAGCCGGCCGGAGATGTTCGACGGCGTGCAGTCGATCAACCCGGTCGCCTCACCCGCCCACCCTCGCGGAGCGTTCTTCGGCCAGGTCGGTCCGGACGAGTGCATCGTGTCGCTGACCGGCATCCTGGGGGACCAGCCGCCGACCGACCCGGACGGCTTCCTGGAGTTCGTCCGTTCGCTGCCGGTGCCGGACGTCTACGACGGCATCCGGGACGCCGAGCCGCTCACCGACCCGGTGGCCTTCACCTTCCCCGCCAGCGTGCGTCGCCACTACGAACGACTGACCCGGTTCCCGGAACGGCTGCTGGTCCTCGGCGACGCGGTCTGCAGCTTCAACCCGGTCTATGGCCAGGGCATGTCGGTCGCGGCGATCGAGGTGATGGCGCTGCGCCGCCTGCTGCTGCGCGGCACTCCGCCCGACTCCAAGGTGTTCCTGCGGGACATCTCGCGGGTGGTGGACACCCCCTGGCAGATCTCCACCAGCGGTGACCTGGACTTCCCCGACGTGCCCGGTGACCGGCCGGCGATGGTACGGCTGGGCAACGCCTATCTCAGCCGGGTGCAGTACGCCGCGACCAAGGACGCGGCCGTGACCTCGGCGTTCATGCGGGTCGCCGGGCTGGTGGAACCGCCCAGCTCGCTCATGCGCCCGAGCATGGTGCGTCGGGTGCTGCGGCTGTCCCGGGACCGCCACGCGACCCGGCCGCCGGCACCGGTCGCGCCCAAGACCCCGGCCGCCCCGTCGGTCGACCCGGCGCAATGCCCGATCCCGACGTCGAACGGCACGCAACCGATCCCGACGTCGGTCACCACGGAGCAACCGCCGACCTCGGCCCCGGGCGGCACGGAACCGCCGTCGGCCGCGACGGTCGACACCGAACCGCCGTCGGCCGCGACGGTCGACACCGCGCCGACGCAGGCTGCGGCCCGGTCCCGGCGCAGGGCGTCGGGCCGCGACGGCGCCTGACCCGGCGTCGGCGGTCCGGCAGCGTAGCCGGGCCGCCGACGCCGCACGCACCACGACACGACGCGATCGGCACCAGGGGTCCGGGTAGCCGGGCACCGCCCGGACCATCGCCGCCGCGGCCAGCGCACCAACGAACAACCACCGAGGGTCGGCATCCGACAGGCCGACGCTCTGCTCGGTATGCCCGCCCAACCACCCGAGTCCTACCCGCCAACCCGGAAAGGGCCTGCCCATGCGACCGTACCGAATCGACATCCCACAGGCCGACCTCGACGATCTGGCCCGCCGGCTGGCCGAGACCCGCTGGCCGGCTCCGCTCGCCGACGACGGGTGGGACCGCGGCGTACCGGTGAGCTACCTGCGTGAGCTGGCCGAGTACTGGCGCACGACGTACGACTGGCGCGCCGCCGAGGCACAGCTCAACCAGTACCCCCAGTACGTCACCGAGATCGACGGTGCGACCGTGCACTTCCTGCACGTCCGGTCGCCGGAGCCGGACGCCCGACCCATGATCATCTCGCATGGTTGGCCCGGTTCGGTCGCCGAGTTCCTGGACGTCATCGGCCCGCTGACCGATCCCCGCTCGCACGGTGGCGATCCCGCCGACGCGTTCCACCTCGTCATCCCCAGCCTGCCCGGCTTCGGGTTCTCCGGGCCCGCCGCCCCCGGCTGGAAACCGTCCCGGATCGCCCGCGCCTGGGCGGAGCTGATGCGCCGGCTGGGCTACGACCGCTACCTGGCCCAGGGCGGCGACGCCGGTGCGGTCATCTCCATGGAACTCGGCCGGGTCGATCCCGAGCACGTCGCGGGCGTCCACGTCAACATGCTCATGACGTTCCCCTCCGGCGATCCGGCAGAGCTGACCGAGCTGAGCGAGTCCGACCAGGAACGGCTCGGTCGGATGGCGCGCTTCGACGCGGAGCTCTCCGGCTACATGAAGCTGCAGGCGACCCGGCCCCAGACGCTCGCCTACGGGCTCACCGACTCCCCGGTCGGGCAGCTCGCCTGGATCGTGGAGAAGTTCAAGGAGTGGACCGATTCGGCCAAGGTGCCAGAGGATGCCGTGTCGCGGGACAAACTGCTGACCCTGGTCTCGATCTACTGGCTCACCGCCACGGCCGGCACCTCCGCCGCCCTGTACTACGAGGACGCCGCCGGGCTGCGCGACATCACCACCGGCGTCGCACCGGACCCGGTGACGGTCCCGATCGGCGTGGCCGTCTACCCGCAGGACATCTTCCTGCCGCTACGCCGACTCGCCGACCGGGATCTGCCGACCATCGTCCACTGGAACGAGTTCGACCGCGGCGGCCACTTCGCCGCGCTGGAGGAGCCGGACCTCTACACCACCGACGTACGGGCGTTCTCCCGCGCCGTCGGCTGACCACGGGGATCGCAGGTCCACACCAGACCGACCACGCCGCCCGCTCGACGAAGCTCGTCGGGCCCGTCCCCGCCCGGGAGATCGTCCGACGGGTGGTCGAGTTGCCGCCGGTGCCGCACCGCAACGCGAAGCGGTCCCTCGGCACCGGCAGCAGCTCGACGAGACGCCGGGGCGCCGACCGAGGTCGGCAGCCGCCGACGTCCGAGCAGCACCTGCCCGCGGCGTGGGCCGCGGAAGGTGACGGCTCTGCTGCTCGCCGACGGAGCCGTCCGCGAGGCCCTCGGTGCCCACGGCAGGGCACTGTGGGACGGCGCACGATGTCGTACCCGGGCCTTAGGTTGCCGGTCATGGCGATTCCCGACCGTGTACCGATCGTGCGCGAACCCGGCTACCGCACCGACACGATCGGCAGCTACGACGGCGGCCAGTTCTTCGGCTCGGTCACCGCGACCCTCGAGGACGGGACGGGCAACCTGCCCGACTGGCCCCGCCACAAGCGGTGGTACGCGGTACTGCACCGGTTCGACGCCGACGGCGGCCACACCGGATCCCAGGTCTGGTTCGCGGGCACGAGTGAGCACGAGAAGATGGCGATCAAGAGTGCCGAGGACCGCCTGTCGAACTGGCTCGCCGCACTGCCGGGGCGCACCTTCGGCGACATCGCGATCAAGCTGTTCCACACCCACGTCGATGGCCACGTCTTCGGCCTCGTGGACCTCTCCGAGCGGTACGACGGACGGGACCACGCCGAACTCCTCCCCGACACCCTGGGATTCGACCCACCGTGGGACGGCTGCTACGACACCTGAGATCCGAGCAAGCGGATGCCTCGATCGATCGACCTGTCGGGTCATGCCAACCGATGCCCGGATCTCTCCCGAGGCGACGAACGAGGTGCCAGGCTCCTCGGCATGCCCCCGATGGACAGCCGTGATGTCGACCAAGCCGTGGCCGAGATGCTGCGGGTGCTCACCCCGTACCAGTCCGCGGACTGGCGCTGCCCAGCCGGCACGCTCGACTGGAGTTGCTGGCAGACGGCCGCCCACGTCGCGCACGACCTCCTTGCGTACGCAGGGCAACTCGCCGCCCGGCCTGACTCGGCGTATCTTCCGTTCGACCTGGTGGTACGCGCCGACGCGTCGCCCCGCGACCTGTTGCGAGTCGCTGCTGGTGCAGGAAGATTGCTGAGCAGCGCGTTGGCCACCGCCGATTCTTCGGCACGCGCCTGGCACTGGGGACCGACCGACCCGAGCGGCTTCGCGGCGCTGGGTGTGAACGAGACGCTGGTGCACACCTACGACATCACCGAGGGGTTGGGCATCCGCTGGCAGCCACCCGAATCGCTCTGCCGCGCCGTGCTGACCCGCCTCTTTCCGCACGCTCCGGCCGGAGATCCGGTCCAGGTGCTTCTCTGGTCCACCGGGCGTGCGGACCTCCCCGGCCGTCCGCGACCCACCTCCTGGGTTCTGAAGGCCGCGATCGGATAGGTCCGGCCCGGCGTCAGGTGCGTGTCGTCGAGTGGGGTGGCTCGTGCACGGTGAACAGGTCACCGGGTGGCACTGCAACGCGTCGCAGAGCGCGGTGAGCGTGCTGCCGCGCTCGGCGATCGGTTTGTTGATGTGCACCTCGACGCGATGTGCGTCGGCGGAAAGGTGGGTCCTGGCGGGGTGCCATACCGCCCTTTCCGCCGTAACAGCGATCCAGGTTCGCGGACGGTCCCGCCGGCCACCGCGCGGGCTCACGGGGTGACGACCACCTTGCCTCGGGCGTGCTCGTCGGCGAGGTACCGGAATGCCTCGGCCGTGCGGCCGAGTGGGTAGGTGCGGTCGACGGCCGGAACGAGATGTCCCGCGTCGGCGAGTTCCGTCAGGGCCAGGAGGTCGGGCCTGCGGCCGACCGACGAGAGTGGTCGGACCCGGCGCTGTCGGACGAGGGGGGCGTACAGCAGCGCCGCGAGGTTGCGCTCGAAGCCGCCCAGCACCGGGCCGCCCTTCTCCACTCCGGCCATGACGAGTGTTCCGGTCGGGGTGAGGAGTTGGCGGAGCAGGCCTACCGGGCGGTCGCCGATCAGGTCGACGATGATGTCGTAGCGGCGTGGGCTGCGGGTGTAGTCCTCGCGGGTGTAGTCGACGACGTGGTCGGCGCCGAGCGACCGGATCAGGTCGGCCTTGGTCGTGCTGCCCACACCGGTCACCTCCGCGCCGTACGCCTTGGCGATCTGGACGGCGAAGGTGCCGACTCCACCGGCGGCGCCGATGACGAGGACCTGTTGCCCGGGTCGGGGTCGGGTCCGCCCGTCCAGTGCCTGGATGGCGGTCATGCCGGAGATCGGTAGGGCGGCTGCCTGCTCGAAGGTGAGCGCGGCCGGCTTCGGTACCAGGTTCTTCGCCGGGACCGAGGCGAACTCGGCGAACATGCTCGTGCCCCAGCCGAGGACCTCGTCACCCGGTGCGAACTCGGTGACCGCGCTGCCGACGGAGTGCACCTCACCGGCGCCCTCCGTTCCCGCGATCCGGTGCCGTGGGGCGCGGGGTCCGACGATCCGGACCGCGTACGGCCGTCCGGCGAGGAGGATCCGGTCGCCCCGGTGGATGCCGGCGGCCCGGACCCGTACCAGGACGTGGTCGTCCCGGAGCCGGGGCCGCTCGACGTCGCGGAGGGTCAGGGTGTCGGGAGTGCCGTACCGGTCCTGAGTGATCGCTCTCATGGTTGCCGCCGCCGGGCCGCTCATTCGACGGTCCGGAGGATCTGCTCGATGGACGCGGTCCGGGTCCGCAGTTCGGAGACGTCGGCGGCCATCCGCTGCTGGGCGTCCAACGTGTTCTCGGCCAGCTTCTCGTAGCGGCCCACGAGCTGCCGTAGCTCTTCGTCGCGCTGGGCGTCGATCCTGTCCTTGCGGAACTCGAGGACGGTGGCGGCGGTGCCGCCGAGGATCAGGAGGGCGAACATCAGCAGACCGAGTACGAGGACCGTATCGGGCCAGGTCTGTGTCATCGGGAGCGCTCCTTCGGTGCCGGACCCGTGGTGGGTTCGGAGCTGGTGAGGGTCTGCGCGGCGGCGACGAGCGCCGCCGCGGTGAGGTGCAGGTCGAACTCGGCGACCTCGTAGTACTTCATGGCCTTGCCGTCGTCGGAGAGTTCGAAGCTGCCGGTGATCAGGCCGGCGGCTTCCAACCGTTGCAGGTGCATGTGGAGCAGGGGTCGGCTCACGCCGATCTCGCGTGCCAGGTGGCTCACGTAGTCGCGGCCCTCGGCGAGTTTGGCCATGATCCGCAGTCGGAGCGGATTGGCGAGTGCGGCCAGCATCTCGACCAGCTCGTCGCCGGTCGGCTGGGCCACTGTCATCATCCGCCTCCACGTGTAAGAAAAGCCTGACAGGTGTCAAGTTAGCATCACAGGTGCGACGTGACAAGGCCGGTCGAGCCGTCCGCAGAGCATCGACCGGCGCGTCGGCAGCGGACGGAGCCCGTACCGAGCGGGCTCCCCGGTGGGCCCGCGCAGCACCACCCGGTCGGCACGGACCCGCGCGACACCGACCGAGTCGAACGACAGGCCGCTGACCGGGCCGGCGGATCCATTGGCCCGGTCAGCGTCGAGCCCGCGCTAGCGGAGCACGCTGGAGATGTGGCCACCGGGCTGGATGTTGGGGGCCTGGAACGAGTAGGTGACGGCGTTCCACGGCTCGGGGTGGGGGCCCGACGGTGGGGTCGGCTTCGGGATGCGGAGCTGCCAGGCCAGGCTGTTGCCGCACCAGTCGCCGTGCAGGTGGTCGCCGTGGACGGTGGTGGTGATCGGCTTTCCGGGGACGGCCACGCCGGGCGCGGTGGCCGCGGTCGGCTCGTGCCAGATCCCGGCGACGTTCGAGGTGGCTCGGACGGCACCGTCGTGGCCGGCGAACATCACGACGGTCGTACCACCGGGAAACTGGGCTGCGGCTAGGTGTGCCCCGGCCGGCGCGGCCCCGGTACCGGCGACGGCGACCGGTAGCCACGGATCGGGCACCGGGCCACCGTTCAACCTCACCTGCCAGATCCGTCCGTCGAGCCCGGTGACGAACGCGGCGGGGGAGATCACCGCAAGCCCGCCACCGGGGGTGGCGAAGTTCGGCGGGCTGGCCACGGCCGTCGTCCAACCGCCGGCGCTGTTTCGGTGGACCACGCGGAGTGCGCCGTCGGTGCCGACGAACGTTACGCCCGTGGTGGTCGCGGGGATGGCGGCGACGACCGCGCCGGGTGGGGCGATGCCGGCTACGGTGACCGGCTGCGGCCTGGGTGGCGCGCCGCTCAGGTACGACCTGTTGATGACCGCCCCGTTGCGGCCGACGAAGAAGACGTCCGAGCCGGCAGCGGCGATGGGGGCCCCGGGTGGGGCCAGGCCGGAGGGACCGTCGAAGTCGACGGCGGGGCCGGCGCCGGCCGGCGCGGTCCGGGACACGACGAGACCACCGTTCGGGCCGATCGTGAACGCGGTCGTGTTGCCCGATTCGGACCGGATGAGGGCGACACCGCCACCGGCTGGCGCGACCGGTTCACCGTGCACGATGGCGGGTGTGCGGCCGGTGGACTTGTAGAGGAGGTAGTTCCTGCCGACGGTGAACGTCTGGACCTGGTCGTCGGCGTACGCGGACGGGGTGCCGATCGGCGCGGCCGTGAGGATCAGCACGGCGCTCACCGTGGCTGCGGCGCGCCGGTGTCCGGCGCGGATCTGGATCATGCGGGCCCCCTCGGGTGGTGGAACTAATGCATCGAGTAACTTCAATCATAGATTGATCTGATTCTTATCGTGGGGCAGGACAAATGGCTGGTCGACACACTTTCGACTCAGGTGGGCAAGTGCGTCGGTGCCGCTGTGGTTCAGAAGCTCCGGCAATGCCGCCAACCCGCGGTCGAGTTCGGCGCCCATGGCGCGGATCGCGTCGAGGCCGGCAGGGCCCATCGATCGACTGGGCTGCTCGACGGCGCGCGCCCGGTGGCGAGACGGTCCGCTCTCGTCGCCCGGGCTCTGGTCCTCTCTGCACTTCCGATACTCCCCGAATGTGGCACTTTGCAGAGCTCTTCAGCTTCATCGGCGCATTCGCCCGCTACGCTCTGCGACGAGCGCTCGACGAGAGGGATAAGGGTGAACGGGGCGGAAGCACTGATGCGTACCCTGGCCGAAGGCGGGGTCGAGGTCGTCTTCACCAACCCTGGCACCACCGAGCTGCACCTCGTCGGAGCGCTCGACTCGGTCCCACAGCTACGAGGGGTGCTCGCACTCTTCGAAGGCGTGGTGACCGGTGCGGCCGACGGATACGCGCGCATCGCCGGCAAACCGGCGGCGACCTTGCTGCATCTCGGCCCCGGCTTCGCGTACGGGCTGACCAACCTGCACAACAGCCGGCGGGCGAACTCGCCGGTGCTGAACATCGTCGGCGACCATCCGACCTACCACAACGCCGTCGACCCACCTTTGGCCTCCGACATCGCCGCTCTGGGCGGTTGGCTACGCGGTCCCGTGCGCCGCCCCGAGAGCGCCGCGGGCGCGGGGACCGACGCCGCCGCGACCTTGGCCAGCGTGATGGAGCCACCCGGGCAGGTCGCCACCGTGATCATGTCTGCGGACGTCTCGTGGTCCGACGGCGCGACCGCGGCCACCCCGGTCGACCCACCGCCCGCGCCCGCGGTGCCGGCCGATGTGATCAACCAGGTGGCGCAGATCGCGCGCGGCGGCGACTGTGCCCTGGTGATCGGAGGGCCGGCGCTGCGGGAGGCGGGCCTCTGCGCAGCGAGTCGTATCGCCGCCGCCACCGGCCTCCGTGTCCTGCAGGAGCTCTACTCCAACCGGGTCGAACACGGGGCCGGTCTGCCCAGCTTCCCACGGCTCGGCTTCTACCCCGACCAGGCGCTCGAACAGTTGGCCGGCGTCCGGCATGTCATCACCGCGGGCACCAAGGCGCCCGTCTCCTTCTTCGCCTACTCCGACAAGCCCAGTTGCCTGGTACCCCAGGACGCCACCACCCATGTGCTCGCCGACGTGGGCCAGGACGCCGTGGCCGCCCTCACCCGACTGGCCGACCTGGTCGCCCCCGACACGGCAGCCCACGTCGCCGAACCACGGCGCCCTCGGCTGCCCACCGGCCCCCTCACCCTGCACAACTGGTGCGACGTCGTCGGCGCGCTGCTACCGGAGGCAGCGATCGTCGTCGACGAGAGCGTCAGCTCGGGCACCGCGCTCGCGGCGGCCACCGCGGGTGCTCCCCGGCACGACGTGCTCATGCAGACCGGCGGCGCCATGGGCGATGGCATGCCGCTGGCCGTCGGTGCCGCCGTGGCCGCGCCCGACCGCCCGGTGGTGGCCCTGATCGCCGACGGTTGCGCCATGTACACGCCCACCGCGCTGTGGACCCAGGCACGCGAGCGGTTGAACGTGACCACCGTGATCCTCGACAACCGCTCGTACGCGATCCTGCGTCAGGAATGGAAGTACTACAGCCAGCGTCCCGGCGCCCGTGACCCGGACGGCAATCCCCAGTTCGACCTGGGCAGTCCGGCGATCGACTTCGTGCGGCTCGCGGAGTCCTTCGGCGTGCCCGCCACTCTCGCCAGGACTGCCGAGGAACTCGCCGAACAGTTCTCACATGCCCTGGCCGAACCAGGCCCGCACCTGATCCAGGCCATGATCCCATCCGCCGCCTGACCGTCGGCCCCACCACCGACCGTCCAGCTGAACCCACCGACGGCGAGGACGTCGCTCGACACCCCCTGCCGGGCGAGTCGTACGAGGTGGTCACCGCCGGCGGTAGGTACTGCGTGGCGAACAGGTAGACCACGCCGTCCACGGCGAGGCCCACCAGCAGGGCGAGCAGGGTCGGGAGCCGCCTGGTGACTGTCAGTCGGTGCTGTGCCGAGCGGACGGGGTGCCGGTCGGCAGGGCGGCGCGGTCGGCGGCCTGTCGACCGGACTCCCATCCCTCGCGGCTGTCGACCCGGCTGGCCCGGGCCCGGACCGTGTGCGGGAAGACCCGTCGCATGGTCTCGCGGATCTGCTCGTCGCGGGAGGCGAGCACCGGCAGCAGGTCGGCCGGGTCGCTCAGCCCGTTCCCGTCGCCCCCGCCGGTGGCCTGCGCCAACGCGAGCTGTGCGGCGTCGGTCAGGCGTTCGTCGATCCGGACCGCGAAGGCCACCAGGAAGGACTGTCGGAACGCCTTCAGGCGGCGGCGACCGGCCTTGCCTCCCGGCGGTTCGGCCCGGGCCATCGCCCGGTGCGCCTGCACGAGCAGGGAGGTGTAGAGCAGGTCGACCGCGTCGATGTCGGTGTCGAAACCGAAGACCGTACTGAACGCCAGCTCCGGTGACGAGACCGTGTGGCAGCGGTTCGCCTGCGCGACCGCGTCGAGCAGGGACGCCTTCTCCCGCTCGTACGGGTGGTCCACGCCGATCCGCCGCGCGTACGGCACCACCGGCATCGCGTCACCGCCCCGGGCGGCCAGCAGCGCCTCGTCGAGGCTGTGCCGGGTCACCAACTCCTGAGCCTTGGCGGTGTACGCCTCCGCCTCGGCCGGGAAGTTCGTCGACTCCGCCTTGGCGAGCAGGGCGCGTACCCGGTCCAGCAGCCGGGCGTCGATCCGGGCCGACCCGTCGGCACCCGACCCGCCGGCCGGCGCGGCGGCGGCCCCCGGCGGGGGAACGAGGACCTCGATCGGCGGGACCGCGGCCAGGATGGTGAGCAGGCCCAACACCAGATCGAGTACGGCCACCCGGTCCAGCCGCCAGCGGGCCGCGAGTTCCTCGACGTACGTGGTGTCGCCGCGCCACCAGACCCGCGCGTCGAGGGTGTCCGCCTGCGCCAGCCACCGCCCGTCGACCGTGGCCCGGGGAAACCGTCGCAGGTGTGCGGCGACCGCGTCGGTCACCAGGGCGGCCTGGTGCGGCCGGCCCCGTCGGGCGACCACCCGGTGCAACTCGGCCGGCTGCCACCCACCCCGCCACAGCCGCGCGCACGCCTCGTCCCGCGCGGCCACCAGCTCCGGGTCGACCTCGGCCGCCGGTCGGACGGTCAGCGCGTCCAGCGCCGACTCGTACTCGACCGTCCCGGCGAGAACCGCCCTGATCGCTTCCCGTACCGATGTCACCAGCATGAGGCTACGGAGTCGCACCGGAGGTTCCGGCCGTGAGTGGCGCCGGAGTGACCCAGTAGACGTCGGGGCGGCGACCTGCCGGCGCGACCGCTACGGCACTGGAACCGCCAGCGGTAGGCCCGCGCAGGCGTGGGTTTCGGGACCGGATCGGTGGGGGTAGAGAGCACACCGCCCATCAGTCAACCAGTGAAGGAGACTGCCGTGTCGGTACAGGCGTTCCTCTATCTCGTCGCGGTCATCCTGCTTGTGCTCGCCGCGCTTCCCCTCCGCACCCGGGGTGTCTCGCTCGCGCTGCTCGGCGCGGCGTGCGCCCTGCTGGCCTACGCCTGGCCGGCGATCACCGGATAGGTGGCGGGTAGGGAACGAGCTGACCGACGTCCGTCTGAAGCAGTTCCCGGTAGCCGGTCGGGCGACCGTACGCAGGCCCACCGTGCCGTGCTCCTGCACAGGTCAGGTGTCGATCAGCTCGACGGTGACGGCGGCGGTGTCGCCCGCGTCGAGGGCCTCGGCACTGCGGACGGCACGTTTCACCGGCAGCACGTAGCAGCCCCGCGTGCTGTCGGGGAAGATCGACGTCGTCCACCTGCTGCCACCGATGGTGGCCCGGACCCGCACCGAACCGAAACCCCGACGTGCCCCGCCGCAGCGGTCGCGGATCTCCTCGGACACCTCGACCGGCAGGCTCACGAACGTCCAGCTCTCGTTACGCCGGGCGGCCCAGAGCCACAACTCGCTGTCGAACCTCACGATCACGACGCCCATCATCACACCCGGGACCGACGGTGCAGCCGGCTCGTCGACCGGTACCGGTTCTTGCGTGGCTATCGCTGCGCCTCGAAGTGCTCCTTCATCGCCGGGTAGTAGTCGTCGAACGTCGGCGCGGGCAGGTCGGCGTATGCGGCCACCAACGCATCCAGGTAGTACTCCCAGCCCGGTCCGACCTCCCCGATGCCCTCCGTGCCGGTCAGATGCTGGGTGAACCGCAGTTCGGTGCCGCCCGCGCGCTCGGTGAGCGTCACGTCCAGGTGCCAACTGCCGTGCTCGTCCCGGGCGGAGACCGCCAGCCGGTGCGGCGGTTCGCAGACGTCGATGGTCAGGTCCATCCAGGGCTTGCCCTCCTCGTACGCCATCTGGACCTTGATCGTGCGCCCCGGCGCGGCCTTGCCCTGCCACGGACCGAACCAGCGCGCCGTGCGTGCCGGGTCGGTGAGGCTCGCCCAGACGTCGGCCGGGGAAGCGGGGAAGGTGCGGGTCAGCACGAGGTCGTCACCGAACAGTCGGCCGGTGGGTGTCGGGCTCATGCGGTCTCCTTCTGGGATGGACGCCGGTCGGCGGCCTGGGATGGGTGCCGGTCGGCGGTCGTGCGCCGGTCCCGGCGGGTGCGGTAGACCTCGGTCTCCGGCGCGACCCACTGTCGCTGTGCGTGTTCGGCAGCGGCTCGTCGGCGCGGGTCAGCTTCGCGGAGGCACCGTGATGGCCGCGATGGCGCTGGTGACCACGGTGGCCGTCACGGTGCGGGTCACCGCCTGCGCCGTGGCCTCGGCACCCCAGTCCCCCTGCTCGAGTTGCTTGGCCCGGTTGATGACCGACGACGTCCAGGGGATCTCCCGATCAAACTGCGGGAGCGTCCCGCTCGCCGAGAGCAGCGCCGCCAGCGCGGCGACCCGGGGCGTCGGCTGCGTGCCGGCCACGAGAACCTGCCGGACGTCGGCGAGCAGCCGCGCTCGTCGTCCGGTCCGGCCTTCCCGAAGCACCGTCGTACGGAACAGGCCGAGCACCTTCCGCGGCTCCTGGTCCAGATCGCCGCGGACGACGAGCCTCGCCAACACCGGCTCACGCAGGCCGGGGCCGATCGCCGCCAGCACCGTCTGCACCATCCGGGGCTTCTCCGACAGGTAGTCCCAGGCCGGACGCAGAAGGTCGTCCGACGGTGCCCGGCCCGGGACGGCACCGACCCGCCCCGGGCTCGTGGTGTCCAGGTGCTCGTCGAGCGCGAGGTCGGCGAGCACGGCTCCGGCCAGGACGTAGAAGAGGGTGTTCTCTCCCGCGATGGTGCCGGAGCCGGGCTGGAACAACAGCAGCAGGAGAGCTTCGGCCAGGGTCGCGGTGTCCGACCCTTCTCCGGATTCGGTGGTCATCGGCGCGGCTCCCAACGGAAGAGGCGGGTGGCGAGGGCGACGGCGACGGCGACCCAGGCCAGGGTGGGCGCGAGCAGGAGCAGGGAGTCGGCCACGGCGACGCCACCGTTCCAGGCGTTCACGGTCAGCTCCGTCGCCGCGCCGCCGGGCAGCAGCCGCTTGAGCCAGGCGAGGTCCGCCGTGCCGGTGATCCCCACCCAGCTTGCCACGGCGATCACCCCCAGGGTGACCGGAAGGGTGGTGACCTGGGCGTGCTCGGGTGAGTTCGTCAGTCCCGCGGTGGCCAGGGCCAGACCGACCATCATCGCCAGGGTGGCGATGGTCGCCACCACGAGCAGCAGGATGTTCGAGGGCTCGCCGGCGACGACGGCCAGCGCGATCAGGATCGCGGTCACCTGCACCACGGCGAGGACGACGACGGGCAGCAGCAGGCCGGTGAGGATACCGACGTCACCCTCGGCGGTGGAGCGCAACCGCTTGAGGAAGAGGTTCTGCCGCCGTGAGGCCAGGGTGGTGACGGCGGTGGCGTAGAGCCCGAACGCGGCCACGGTGAACATCACGATCGCCGCGATGTAGCCGAGGCTGCCGACGGCGGCGAAGGTCTCGTGCTGGCGGACGAAGAACAGGCAGATCGCGAACGGGACGACGAGGCTGGTGATCAGCACCAGCCGGTTGCGGAAGATCTGGATCAGCTCGCTGAACGCGATGGACAACATCGGTGACGCAACTCCTGTCGAATGGGATGGATCAGCTGTTGAGGGCGCGGAACACGTCGTCGAGCCGGGTCGGCCCGGCCTGCAGGTCCCGCAGTTCGACGGCGTGCTCCTGGGCCCACCCGAGCAGCACGTGCAGGTCCTTCTGCAGGGCGAAGGTCTCGACCAGTACCTTGCCGGCGGAGTCGGCGACGGCCTGCAACGGCAGGGTCGGCGCCGACGCCGGCACGGCGAAGCGGATGGCCGCCGGCAGGGCACGGGTCAGTTCGGAAACGGTGCCCTCGCGGTGCAGGCTGCCCTGGTGCATCAGCCCGATCCGGTCGGCGCGCTGCTGGGCCTCCTCCAGGTAGTGCGTGGTGAGCACGATGGTGGCGCCGTTCTCCCGCATCCGATCCACGGTCGCCCACACGGCGTCGCGGGACTGGATGTCCAGACCGGTGGTCGGCTCGTCCAGGAAGATCAGCTCCGGGGTGCCGTACACGGCGGTGGCGAAGTCCAGCCGGCGCTTCTCCCCGCCGGACAGCTGGGACACCCGCCGCCCGGCCCGGCCGGTGAGGTCGACGAGATCGAGCACCCGGTCGACGTCGTCGGTACGGCGGGTGAGTCGCCCGACCAGACGGACGGACTCCCGGACGGTGAGATCCGGGGAGAATCCGCTCTCCTGGAGCATCACGCCCATCCGGGGACGTACCACGCGTCGGTCGTCGGGGCCGTGCCCGAAGACGCGGACGCTACCGGAGGTGGGACGGCGGTGCCCCTCGACGACCTCCAGCGTCGAGGTCTTGCCGGCCCCGTTGGTGCCGAGCAGCGCGTAGAGCTCCCCGCGTCGTACCTGGAAAGAGAGATCCTTGACGGCGTGGAAGTCACCGTAGGTGAGGTTCAGCCGTTCGACTTCGATGACTGGTGTGGTGGACATGCACCCATGACAGCAACGATCGTCGGCACCCGGCAGTGCGACCATGTCACGACCGCATGTGACGTGGTGTCACTGGTCGTGGCCGGTCGCTGCCGGATACTGGGATGGTGACCGCAGGATCGCCGCGCTTCACCGAGTCGACCCGGGGACGCCTGCGCCGGCTCAACCTCGCCACGTCGTTCCCGCCTGTGGTGATCGCCGCGCTGCTCCTGCTGTACGTCGACTCGCGTACCTGGTGGCACGTTCTCGTCCTGGCGCCGGGCGTCGTGGCGGCCGTGGTGGCCTTCGAACGGTGGACCGCCGACGACCTCGCGCGCGTCGCCCTACCCTGCGTGATCGTCGCGGCGGCGGTGTGGCCGCTCGGGGTGCTGGTGACCGGCAGCCCCAACGCGTACTGGGGTGTCTGCGCCGCGGGCTCGCTCGCCCTGCGTGAGGTGCGGCGGCGGCGCGTACCGACGATGGCTGCGCTCTTCTCCTACGTTGCCGCGGTCGGTGCGACCCGCCTCCTGGTGCAACCGGACGACGTACGCGCGAGCCTGGTCACCTACGTCGTCGTGCCGACCGCGGTCACCGTCGTGGTGACGGTGGTGACGGTGATCGGCGAGCGGTTCTACGACCTCATCCGGGAACTCGAACAGACCCGGGAACGCGAGGCGGAACTGGCCGTCGTGCGGGAACGCGTCCGCTTCGCCAGCGACCTGCACGACATCCAGGGCCACACCCTGCACGTGGTGAAGCTGAAGATCGCGCTCGCCCAGAAGTTGCTGCGCCGCGACACCGAACGGGCAGAGAAGGAACTACAGGAGACGTACGCCCTGGTCGGCGACACCATCGCGCAGACCAAGGAGCTCGCCTACGCGCAACGGCGGCTCAACCTCACCGCGGAGATCGAGAACGCGAAGAACCTGTTCGAGGCCGCCGGCATCCGGGTCCGGGTGACCCGTGCGGCCGAGGTCGACTCCCGCGCCAGCGAACTGCTCGGCCAGGTGCTGCGCGAGACGACCACCAACATCCTGCGCCACGCGCAGGCGACCCAGGTGCAGATCACGCTCGCCGAGTCCGGCATCACCATCGTCAACGACGGCGTGACCACCGACGCACCCGCCGCACTCAGTGGGCTGTCCGTCCTGCACGAACGGCTGGCCGCCGAGGGCGGCGAGCTGACCGTGACACAGCACGAGGGTCGGTTCCGCACCGCCGCGACGTTCCCACCCGCCCGCGCCGGCACCACCTCGGCCACCCGAAGGGACGACCGATGACCAGCATCGTGCTCGCCGACGACGAGGTGCTGCTCCGTACGGCACTGGCCGCGCTGTTGCCCCTGGAGGGCGACATCACCGTCCTGGCCGAGGCGACGGACGGCCAGAGCGCCGTCGAGGCCACCCTGCGGCACCGACCCGACGTACTGGTCATCGACCTGGAGATGCCCGGCATGGACGGCCTCGACGCGGTCACGCAGATCCGGCGGGCCAGCCCGGAGCAGGTGATCCTGATGTTGACCCGGCACGCCCGACCCGGCGTGCTGCGCAAGGCGTTGAAGCTCGGTGTCCAGGGCTTCGTCAGCAAGTCCGCCGAGCCGGCCCACATCACCTCCGTCATCGCCACCCTGCACGCGGGCAAACGCTGGATCGACCCGGACGTGTCCGCGCTCGCCGTCACCGAGGACTGCCCCCTGACCGAACGGGAAGCCGACGTACTGCGGGTCACCGGCGAGGGCTACTCCGTCGCCGACATCGCCGTCCGACTCCACCTCGCTCCCGGCACCGTCCGCAACTACCTCTCCAACGCCATGCGCAAGACCCAGACCCGGACCCGTCACGAGGCGGCGCGCTACGCCCGCGAACACGACTGGCTGTGAACACCGAACGGTACGGGTGTTCGGCTCACCGGTCGCTGTCGGCGTCGAGGACTCGTAACGCCGCACGGTGGATGGCGCTGTCGCGGGCGAACAGCGCCGGCCCGGAGGCGGGCCGTGGCTTTCCGTCCAGCCCGCTGAAGCGACCACCGGCCTCCTCGACGATGAGGGACGTCGCCGCGTAGTCCCACACCTGTCCCCGGGTCTGGACGGCGAGGTCGAACTCTCCGTCGGCGACGAGCAGCGCGGCGTGGGTGTGCCACGGCGTCTTCGCCGCGGCGGCGGTCAGCGGCGCGATCATCTCGTGTTCGCGGTGGGAGAGCTGATCGTCGGTGGGGATCACACCGAGTCGACCACCGTTCAAAGTGTCCGGCCGGGTGCGGTCGACGGCGATCGGTCGTTCGTCGGTCGTGGTGAGGCCGGAGAAGTCCGCCTGGTAAGCGCCAGCGCCCCGCTCTGCCCACCAGAGCTTCCCCTGGGCGGGAACGGCAGCCACGCCCACCACAATCTCGTCGGCCTCCTCCAACGCGACGAGCACCAGCCACCGGTCGTCACCGGCGACAAACAGCGCGGTGCCGTCGATCGGGTCGATGATCCAGCGGCGGCGGCCCTGACCGCTCTGCCCGGTCTCCTCGCCCAGGACGGCGTCGTCGGGCCGCGCGCCGGCCAGGGTATTCCGGATGGCGGCCTCGACCGCCTGGTCGGCTTCGGTGACTATGCTGCCGTCCGGCTTCAGTTGCCGGGGAAGTCCTGCCAGGGCCGCGAAGTACCGTAGGCCCACTGCGGCTCCGGTCAGGGCGGCACGTCGAGCAAGTCGAAGGTCGTCCTCCATGGGTACCATCTTCGCCTATCTCCCGGGGGCAGGAAGACCGCCCGCTCGTAGGAGCGGCGGCGTGCCGGGAGCCGGCTGGGTCGACCGGCGGGACCACGGCACGAACGCCGGCCACGCGACCCGGATCGCCGTCATGGCCACCGGGTGCGCGAGCCGAGCTGCGTCCGGGTAGCCGTCCTCCGGACGGGTGGCTCACGCGCCGGCCCACTGGTCGCGCCGGTGGACGAGGTACGCCGTCTCGGCGCTGTTGCCCGCAAGCTCGATGGCCCGGTCGTACGCCGTCCGCGACTGCTCGCGGTAGCCGAGCCGGCGCAGCAACTCGGCGCGGGTGGCGTGGTAGAGGTGGTAGCCCTGCAGCGGCAGGCCCTCCACCAGTGCCAGCGCGACCTGGGCGCCGTCGAGTTCGGCGACCGCGATCGCCCGGTTGAGCCGGACGATCGGGGAGGGGTCGACACGGGTCAGCTGGTCGTAGAGCGCGACGACCTGTGACCAGTCGGTGTGTCGGATGTCGCGGGCGTCGGTGTGCACGGCGTTGATTGCGGCGAGGATCTGGTAGCGCCCCGGCGCCTGCCCGGCGGTGAGGCATGCCCGGACCAGGTCGTGGCCCTCGGCGATCAGATCGCGGTCCCAGCAACCGCGATCCTGCTGGTCGAGGGGGACAAGCTCACCGGTGGCCGACATCCGGGCGGGCCGGCGGGCCTCGGTCAGCAGCATCAGCGCCAGGAGCCCGGTGACCTCACGGTGGGCCGGCATCAGGGTGTGGACCAGCCGGGTCAGCCGGATCGCCTCGGCGGTCAGGTCGCCGCGGACCGCCTCCTTGGCCGGGTCCGACGCGAGATAGCCCTCATTGAAGATCAGGTAGAGGACGGCGAGTACGCCGCTGACCCGGGCCGGGAGGTCCGCTCGAAGCGGAACGCCGTAGCGGATCCCGGCAGCCTTGATCTTGGCCTTCGCGCGGGTGATCCGCCGTCCCATGGCGGCCTCCTGGGTCAGGAAGGCACGGGCGACCTCGGCCACCGTGAGCCCGCCGACCATCCGCAGGGTCAGCGCGACCCGTGCCGGCATGGCGAGAGCGGGGTGGCAGCAGGTGAATACGAGCCGGAGGCGGTCGTCGTCGATGACGCCGAGCGGTTCCGGGACGTCCGCCAGCATCAGTGCCTCCCGGTGCTTCTCCACGCGTCGTACCTCGCGCCGGAGCCGGTCGACGGCCTTGCGGTGCGCGGTCGTGGTGAGCCACCCGCCCGGGCTCGGTGGGACGCCGTCGACCGGCCACCGGCGGACCGCCGACGCGAACGCCTCGGCGGCCATCTCCTCGGCGATGTCGAGGTCGCCGAACCGCCCGGCCAGGGTCGCGACCACCCGGGCCCACTCCTCGCGGTGGATCCGGGTGATCACCTCGGCGACGTCGGTCACGCGCCCAGGAACGGCCGGACCTCCACCCGCCGGTGGCAACTCTTCGAGCCCTCGGCGGCCAGCCGCAGCGCCACGTCGAGGTGCGGGGCTGTGATGATCCAGAAGCCGGCGACGTATTCCTTGGACTCCAGGAACGGTCCGTCGGTGAAGACCGCCTGCCCGTCGCGTCCGTCGACCACGGTGGCGGTGTCGGGCGCCGCGAGACCACCGGCGAAGACCCAGTGGCCATCGGCCCGGAGTTGATCGTTGAAGGTGTCGATCGCGTTCATCTCATCCGTGCTGGCGGAGTTGGACGTGTCGTCGAGCACGGAAATCAGGTACTGCGTCATCGAATGTCGTCTCCTGTCGTCTGGCGGGTTCCGCAGACCGCCGGTCACCCCTGCTACGAACGGCGCTGCCCGGTTCCGACATGTCCACCCGAGATCTCTTTCAAGATTCTCGTGCGCCGTCTGCCGCGGGGGCCGAGGACGCCTCGTGAGCGGCCTCCCACGCCGACCCACCCGCACCGCCGGCTCGGCTGCCCGACGGACGAGCCGGCGGGCCGCGCAACGGCGCCCGTGGGAAGCGACAGCGGGTCACCCCACGTGCCGTTCATGAAACCAGACCCCGACGATGGCCGACAGTGCTACCGATGTGAGTCGACCTGGTGTCGCCGACGGCATTCTGCGAGTTGAGCGACTGCACACCGCCGGCCGAGAATCGAGAACCGAACCATTCGGCGGCATTGGAATCGGGGGATCGAATGCCATTCGACGTGCGGCTTCCTGGCCCGTGGGCGAAACCCGTCGAGGTGAACCGCGGCACGTGCGGCGCCCGCCCACGCGGCATTGTCGAAGTCTCGGCCTCCGGGCGGGGCGCGTGCCCGTTGGCGCACTCCAGGTTGAGTTCAGGTCGACCCGGCAGCCCATGGGCGTTCCCGAAGGGCCGACACCATGATCGATCTTGGCGGCGGCGCCCGTGCGGGTCGCTGGTCAGTGAATAGCGCGGATATCCATTTCTGCTTCGATATTGCGCACCCGTCGCCTCTGAAGTGGGCGCGTGTTGCCGTGGGTCCGCGGCTCGGATACGCTCGGGATCGAGATGCAATCTGCATAAAGTGAATTGCGGCAGGATCGCCAGGAATGCGGTTCCGGCGGTACGGAAAATTGTGGTGTCCGGCCGGTCGGGTGCGATCTTATCTGTCGTAACCGGAGGTGTGATTCGTCATGTCAGACGCTGCCGAACGGGCCGTGTTGCGGACCATTGCGGTCATGCGGGACCGGATGGGGGATCCGCTGACCGTGGACGACCTCGCCCGGGCCGCCATGTTCAGCAAGTTCCACTTCACCCGACTCTTCCAGCGCGTCACCGGCATCTCTCCCGGGCGCTTCCTGTCTGCCCTGCGCCTGCAGAAGGCCAAACACCTGCTGCTCTCCACCGGCATGAACGTCGCCGACATCAGCGCCGAGGTCGGCTACAGCAGCGTCAGCACCTTCAGTAACCGCTTCACGCGCAGCGTGGGGATGCCTCCGACGACGTACCGACGTCGGGCCGGGTACGCACCGGTGATCCCGGTCGACGCCGGTACCCGGATCCCGTCCAACGCGCGACTCTCCTTCGGGCTGCGCACCGCGCAGCCCCACGACGGCGCACTCATCTTCGCCGGCCTCTTCCCCGGACCGATCCCCGAAGGGCCGCCGGTCCGCTGTGCCGTGCTCGAACGTCCGGGACGGATCCGATTCGACGCCGTTCCGCTCGGCAGTTGGTACCTGCTCGCCCAGTCGGTCGGCCCGCACGAGATGCACCCGGCTGCCGACTGCGCCTGCCCCGACCGGCCGGTCGCGGTGGCCAGCCACGGCCCGATCTTCGTCCGGCGCGACTCCGTTGTCTCCGCCGACCTGGTGCTGCGACCGGTGCGGGCGCTGGACCCGCCGGTGCTGCTGGCGCTGCTCGACGTCCGGACGTACGCGTTGGCCGAACGGCAGACGGCGCAGGGCGACCGGCCGTCGTACCTGAAGGAGGGGGCCGCCGCCTGACGGGCGGTCCCGCCGGACGCCAGGCAGGACCACGTCGCGGGCGGCCAGACGCGGCGGCGACCACGGATTGGGACCGTCCTGCCGTGCGCCGTACCCGACGAGATCGAGATGGAGTCGGCCGATCGTCGGGAGACCAGTGCGAACGGCGCCCGGAGCACGCATCGTCCGCGACGAACGGTCGGGGGAGTTTCGAAACTCGCTGCGACCGAGGGGTAGCGCATTGCTGTGCATCGTTGGATGATTGCCGCCAACGCATTGCCGATCCGATGCGCCCGTGTCGATCCGGAGGGCTTTTCCGTGAAGCATGACCACACGCCCGTCCTGTCCGGGACCGGCGCCACGGACTATGCGCGTTATATGCGAACGGATGCTCTGCTGGGTCTGCAGCGGTCACCGAGTGAGGTGATCCATCGTGATGAGCTGCTATTCCAGGTAGTGCATCAGTCGGCTGAGCTGTGGCTGAAACTGGCCTCGGCGGAACTTGCCGAGGCGACCGCCCGGCTGGCCGCTGGCGAGCCGGGCGCCGCCGAGACGCTGCTGGGTCGGGCGACGCTCGCGATCCGGCTGATCACCGATCAGCTGGAGATGTTGCGACATCTGTCCCCTGTGGACTTTGCCGCGATGCAGCCGGCTCTCGGCAACGGTTCTGGCGCCGAGTCACCGGGCTGGCGGCAGGTCCAGGCCGGCAGCCGGCAGTTCGGCCACGCGTTCGACGCGCAGCTCGCCGCCCGGGGTGGCGCGCCGGCCGACCTGTGCCCGGCGGACCTGTCGGATCCGTTGCACCGGCTCGCCGAGGCGATGGTGGAATGGGACGAACGGGTTGCGCTGTGGCGGGTCCGGCACTACCAGGTGGCGCTGCGAATCGGCGGCCACGCCCCGGCCGGCAGTCCCGGCAGCCCGGCGAACATGCTGGCCAAACTCGCTGGACATCGATTCTTTCCCCAACTATGGCAGGCGCGTACGAACTCCGCCGCCAAAGAATAGCGCGGTCAACCCCGTTAGCCCGGCAGCCTGTCCGGCAGCTTTCGATGGTGGTTCGTCTCATCAATTCCGAGGGGTGACGCGTGCGTGCCTTGAGTCTCTGGTTGTCCGACGCGGCCGAATCGCACAGCTTTCCCTATGCGGGGGTGTTGGACGAATTCCATCGGGTCGGCAAACACTTTGTCGACAAGAGCTTCCTCGCCCTGCTCGACGCGGCCCGGCAGACGGTCACCGGCGGCGACACCGCGTCGCGGCAGCTGATCGACTTCCTGGACATCGCTCTCGACAAGTGGGACGGCTGTTACGACTACCGCAGCTACCTCGCCCTGCGGCTGCTGCGGCTGCCCGTCGGGGCGCAGGAGCCGGTCCCCGCCACCGACCTGACGGCCCGACGGTGGGACCGGGACCGGCTGTTCGTTCGCCTCGTCGCAGATTCGTTGTCCTTCGAACTGGCCGCCGCCGGGCAGCGCACCGATCTCCTTCCGCAGCACCGGCCAGGCCCGGCAGTGGTCGCCAAACGCTGCCGACTCGGTGTCCGAGCCGCCGCTGCCGCCCTGGCCCGTCTCGGGCAGGCCGAGGTGGCCGCCGCGGACCCCCTGGCTGCCGCTGCCGGCCTGCACGCCGTCGCCCGCGACCTCGCCGCCCCCGGGGACCCGCCGCTGCGGCTGACGATGCTGCCCGTCCACGTCACGCACGACGAGTACCTGTTCATCCGAGTGCTCCAGGGCTACGAGTGTCTCTTCGCCGGGGTCGCCGACGAACTCCGCTCGGCCGTCGACACACTCGTCGGACCTGCGCCGGGCGGTGCCGCCGACCGGCTCGGCCACGCCGGCGACCTGCTGCGTGCCGCCGGTCCGCTCTTCTCTCTCCTGGCCACCATGCAACCGGAGTCCTTCCGCACGTTCCGTCAGTACACCGAGGGGGCCAGCGCGATCCAATCCCGCTCCTACAAGCTCATGGAGGCGCTGTGCCGGCCCCCGGAGAGGGCCCGGCTGGACTCGGTGGCCTACCGGTCGGTGCCGGAGGTGCGCGCCCAGGCACGAGACGGCCAGCCCACCATCGACACGGCCTACCGGTCGGCCACCGCCGACGGCCGGCTCACCGGCGCGGACCGAGCCCTGGTCGCGCGTCGGATGGCCGCGTTCGCCGACGCCCTGACCCAGTGGCGACGTACCCATCTGCGGGTGGCGGTTCGGATGCTCGGCGCACGGTCCGGCACCGGCTACACCGAAGGCACGCCGTACCTGGCGCAGGTCAGCGCCGAGCCGGTCTTCACCGCCGTGACCACCGGCGGCCGGGATACGAGGCGCTGCGCGTGACGCCGCCCGACCCCCGATGCCTCGACACCGGAACCCAGGCCGCGCTACGCGCCGAGTTCCCGCTGCTGCGAACCGGCGTCTACCTGAGCAGCAACTCCACCGGTGCCGTGCCCCGTGGCGCCGAACAGGTGCTGCGTGACTACTGGGAGACGCTGCGCTCCTGGCGTGACGACGTCTGGCAGGACTGGCACGTCGGTCTCGACCGGTACGCCGACTCGCTGGCCGCACTCATCGGCGCACCGCGGGGCAGCGTCCTCACCGACGCGAACCTGAGCACCTTCCTCGCCCGGCTGGCCTCGTGCTTCGACTACCGCCCGCCGCGCAACCGGGTGCTCATCACGGACCTCGAGTATCCGACGGTGCCGTTCATCTTCCGCGCGTACCGCCGCTATGGCGCCGCCCTCGACGTGGTCGGCACCGGCGGCCCCCGCCTGGACCAGGACGCGCTGGAGGCGAAGCTCGACGAGCGCACGCTGCTGGTCTGTGTGCCGCACGCCAGCTTCAGCTCCGGCGCCACCGTCGACCTGCCTCGCCTGGTGGCCCGTGCCCACCAGGTCGGGGCGCTGGTGGTGGTGGACGCCTTCCAGACCGTGGGGGTGATGCCCCTGGACGTCACCGCCCTCGGCGTCGACGTCGTCCTCGGTGGTGCCCACAAGTGGCTGTGCGGTGTCGGTACCGCGTTCCTCTACGTCCGGCCCGATCTGGTGCCGCAGCTGGCTCCGGCGGCGACCGGCTGGCAGGCCGGCGACCGCGCCCTGACCTTCCGGCCCTCGTCCGGGTGGGCGCCGGGCGTACGGCGCTTCGCCGGTGGCACGCCGTACCCGCTCACCTCCCTGCTCTCCCAGGTCGGGCTGGACCTGCTGGCGGGAGTCGGCGTCGACGCGATCCGGCGACATTCGTTGGCGCTGACCCAACGGCTGCTGGACCGGGCCGAGGCCGCCGGTATCGCCGTGGTCAGCCCCGCCGACGAGACCCGCGGCGGAGTGGTGTGCCTGGACGTCCCCGACGGCGAGATCGTCAAACAGCGGCTGGCCGCCCGCGGCGTGATCTGTAGCTGGCGCGGCTACCTGCGGGTCGGCCCGCACGCCTACAACACCCTCGACGAGGTCGACACGTTCATGGACGCACTGCACGAGGAGCTGCACCGGTGACCGTCACCCTCTCGCCCCGGGCGTTGCTGAGCCTGCTCGCCAACGGCCCCAAGGCCATCGACGTGTTGCGCACCGCACTCGACCTGGGACTACTCGACGCGCTGGAGCCCGGACCGGCCCGGCTCGACGCGTTGGCCGGTCGCTTCGGAGTGCTCCCGCTGCGGCTTTACAAGTTTCTCGACTGCATCGAGAGCCTCGGTCTCCTGACCCGCGACGAACCCGGCGACGAGATCGGCGCGACCAGCTACCGGGCGGTGCCGGGGCTGCGTGACGCCGTCCTCGCGGTCCTCGGCCCAGGCTCGATCGAACAGGATCGGGACCGCTACCCCTGGCGTCAGCTGCACGGCCGGCTCGCCGAGAGCCTGCGTGGCGAGGTCGGTATCGGTGCCGAGTTCGCCTGGCCGCCGAAGACAGCCGCCCAGACCGCGGAGTTCGAGCGCAGCATGGCGCTGGGACTGGGGCCGGCAATCGCGGCGGTCCGCGGCCACCGGGACCGGCTCTGGTCGGACCGCCGGCGGCTACTGGACGTGGGCGGCGGCGACGGGACGCTCGCCGCGCACATCCTCGACACCGCACCGGACCTGCGGGCCGACGTGTACAACCTGCCGGCGGTGGCGCCCCTGGTGGCGGCCACCCGGGCCAGCCGTGGTCACCCGGACCGGTTGGGCTTCATCGGCGGCGACTTCTTCGCCGAGCCGTTGCCGTCCGGGTACGACGCACTCTCGTTCGTCCGGGTTCTGCACGACTGGCCCGACGCGGTGGCCCGCCGGCTGCTGGAACAGGCCTACGCGGCGCTGGAACCAGGCGGGCTGCTGCTCATCTGTGAGGAATTCCGCACCCCGGACCGGCTGGCCGTGCAATTCTTCTGGAGCTACTTCCTGATCGGCGTCGACAGCAGCGTCAGTCGCCTCCGCGAGGTGGGCTTCTACACCACCCTGCTCGCGGAGATCGGCTTTCGGCACGTGGCGGTACTTCCCGCTACCTGGGAACTGGTCATCGCGTACAAGCCGACGCCCGTTGGTCAGGAGAGTGGGCATGCCGGGTAGCTGCGCAGTCTGAGAGATGCCAGCCCGGCGAGTCACGGCGAGGATGAGGTGGCGAAGGGAGGGCACGGGGATGACCAACGACCCGGTGGTCGATGTTCTGCCCGACCCGACCAGGGCCGCCGCCAAGCCGGCCGCCCCGCCTCCCGTCGGCCCGGCGAGCTGCCTGGACCTGTGGGCCCGGGCGCAGCAGATGAACCGCTGCTTCGGCGAGGACGACGGCGAGCCGCACATCATGCGCGGTCTCGACTGAGGTGGGCAGCAGTGCCGCCGGGCCCGCCCGGCGGCGCGGCGAGCGGCCCCGTCATCCGCCGACGGAGGAGTTCGATGTCCATCCAAGACGTACGTGCCGAAGCAATGGACCCGGTCGAGTTCGCCCGATTGGTCAAGGGCACGCCCATCGACGAACTGCGGCAGGTGCTGCGCGGCGAACGGCGCGGCGAGATCCTCGACCACCTGATCGGGGGGATGCCGTCCGCCTTCCGCCCCGAAGCCGCCGGCCGCACCCGGGCGGTCGTGCACTGGCGAATCGGTGACCGGCCCGACGGCGGCGTGGACACCTACGAGATGATCATCGCCGACGGCACCTGCACCCTGTCGCCGAGCGCCGACCGGCAGCCGCAACTGACCCTGAACCTCGCCGCGGCCGACTTCGTCCACCTGGTCACCGGCAACGCGCACGCGGTGATGCTGGTGATGCGGGGTCGGTTGAAGACCCGCGGGGACCTCGGGCTGACCGCCCGCTTCCCGAACTTCTTCGCCGCTCCGCGGCCCTGAGATCCGGCCTGGGAGGGGAGGCCAGGCGGACGTCGCGCCGACCGTCGGCCCGACCGACCGTGCCCACCCGGCTCGGTGGCACCGTTCTGGCTGTCGTCCGCGTGCTTCCTCCCCACTGAGATGACCCGAAAGCGGGGCGCCGCCGGTCGGCTCGACCGGCGGCGCCCCGCCGTCTGTGTGTCCGGGAGTCGCTGACCACCGGTTGCCGCGCCCTGGGGCGCGGCAACCGGTGGTCAGCGGGTTCAGGCGGGCAGGTCGCGCGGGCAGTTCTGGTAGACCGCCAGGCGCCACCGGCCATCGCGGTGGACCAGGATCCAGGAGGCCCGGATGGCGGCCGAGGCCGGCAACTCGTCCGCCCCGGCCGGGATCACCCCGCCCTCGGTGATCAGCGCGACGGACCCCGGGCCGAGCGGCTTGATCTCGATCGGCTGTCCGGTGACCCGGCTGCCCTGGTACGGGCCCTGGAAGGCGGCGGCCATGAACGCCCGGATGGCCTCACGGCCCTGCTGGAACCGACCGGGCAGGATCAGCGTGCCGTCCTCGACGAACAGGTCGGCGAAGCCGTCCGCGTCGTGCGCGGCCCAGGTCTCGATCATGCGCTTGGGTAGGGCGGCGATCTCGGCCGGATCGACGGCGGGACCGTTCGACGCGGTCGCGGTGCCAGTGGACATGCTGTCTCACTTTCGTGGTGCGGCCCGCTGGGCGGGCCGGGCGGTCAGACGTAGAGGGTGTTCGGCTCCTGGCCGCAGAGCACCCGGCCGTACAGTTCGGCGTTGGTGTCCGGGTGCATCAGGGCGTGCAGGTGGGCGGCGTGCACGTCGCGCTGGATCCGCTGGATCGGTACGCCGTCGTAGATGGACGAACCGCCGCTGGCGGTACTCAGGATGTCCACCGACTCCTTGGCCCGCGCCACCACCGCGCCCATGTCGGCCCGGGCCCGGCAGCGTTCCTCGATCGTCCACGAGGAGCCGTTCGCGCACTTGCCGTCGACCAGGGCGGCCAGCCGGTGGGCGTGGAACTCCGCCTCGTCGAGCCGCATCGTGGCGTCGGCGACCTGAAGGTGGGTCAACGGGGCCTCGGCCTGGCTCTGGTAGTCGGTGTAGGTGATCTTGCGCTCGGGCAGGCGCTCGAGGAACGCCTCGCGGGCTGCCCGGGCCAGCCCCAGCAGCGTGCCGACCGAGGATGCCGACGCGACGGGCAGCAGCGGAGCCCGGTACATCGGCGAGTCGGCGTTGCGCTGCGAGGCGGACTGCCCCTGTAGCACCGCCGGCAGCGGCAGCACCCGGTCCTGCGGGACGAAGACGTCCTGGGCGATGGTGCTGACGCTACCGGTGCCCCGCAGCCCCGAGGTCTGCCAGTCGTCGACGACCTGCAGGTCGGACATCGGCACCAGCGCCATCACCGGCATCGGCTCCTGATCGGGGGTGATCAGCACCGCGACGATCTCCTGCCAGCCGCTGTGGCGCGCACCGCTGATGAAACCCCACCGGCCGTTGACCACGATGCCGCCGGGCGCCGGCGCGGCCATCGCGCTCGGGCTCAGCGTCCCGCAGATCCGCACGTCCGGCTCGGCGAAGACCTCGTCCTGGACGTGGTCGGGAAACAGGCCGGTCATCCAGGTCGGAATCCAGTACACCGAGGCCACCCAGGACAGGGAGCCGTCGGCCCGGCCCAGCTCCGCAGCAACGTCCACCAGGGTCCGGGTGTCGGACTCGTAGCCGCCGTAGCGTCGGGGCGTCCGCATCCGGAACACCCCCGCCTCGGCGAGGGCGTCGATCGACTCGTCTGGGAGCGACCGGTGCTCATCGGACCAGGCGGCGTTCTTGCGCAGCTGCGGCACGAGCTGGGTAACCCGGTCGAGCAGTTCGTCGTGTGATGGAACGTTCGTCGCCAACAGAATCCTCCTTGGACGGCCGGAAGTGCCCGTACGGTGCCGTGGCGGCGAGGGCCCGGCGCGGCGTGGTCGAGCCGGGCGGACCGTCGTGCACGCCGCGGTGCTCTCCGCCGCCCAGCCACGACCGTCGCATCTGCCCTGAGCTGGACGCATCTTCGAGAGTGCGGGGTACCCGCCCGCTGCCGGCCAGGTCGCCCTCGACCGGATCGACCGGCTGCGGGTACCTGGAGCGCGGGGGAACACGTCGCATATCAGGAGATGCCGGTCCGGTGGGGCGGGAGTGACGATTGTGTCGCACCTGACCCGGTGGCGCCTGGCCCAACTCCCCCTCATGGGCCGGACACCATCGAATGGGAATAGGGAACGTCCGGACGCGGACGTTCCCTATTCCGGGTGTGCTCGGGCTGCTGCGAACAACTCGTCGAGACGCTGCGCGAACTCGGCCGGAATCTGCTGCACCCGGCGTGGTCGCCCGGCACCGAAGTGGGGGAGCGGTGACCAACGGCGCCGCAGCCGGCCGCCGCTGGCCACCTTGGACCTCGCCGGTTCCCGGCGACCGACCGAGGTGTGGACGGCAACCAGGGAGAAGACACCGTCCGGTGCGTCCAGCATCCTCGAACTGACCCAGGCGTCCGCCTCCTAGATCGACTGATCGGCGCCAACGACATCACGACGCCGGACCGACGTGCCACGTGAAAGGGGAACTGAGTGACGCAGCAGCCGAACGTGATCACCGACCTGATCGCCGATGGGGAGGAACTCGACCGGTTGGTCGCCGACCTGGACCCGGCGGCGTGGGCCACGTCCACTCCGGCACCGGGGTGGACGATCGCCCACCAGATCGCCCACCTGGCCGCCACCTTCCGGCTTGCCGCGCTGGCCGCGTCGAACGCGGAGGCGTTCCAGGGGGTCCTGTCCCGACTCACACCGAACTTCAGCGCGAACGTCGACGCGGCGTTGGCCGAGTTCCTCGCCGAGCCGCCGCCGGTGTTGTTGAACCGCTGGCGGGCCGAACGGGCCGGTGCGGAGCGGGCCCTCGGCGCGTTGGCGCCCGACCAGGTGGTGCCGTGGCTGGTCCGGCCGTTGCCGGCGGCCGTGCTCGCGGCGGCCGGCATGATGGAGACCTTCGCCCATGGGCAGGACGTCGCCGACGCGCTCGGCGTACGGCGGCGGTACACCGACCGGATCGGCCACCTGGTGGCGTTCGCGGTTCGTACCTGGGACTTCGGCTACCTGGCGCGGGACATGGCGGTACCGGAGGTGGAGTTCCGGTTCGCGCTGACCGCGCCGTCGGGCCAGGTGTGGGCGTTCGGGCCGCCGGATGCGGCCGAACGGATCAGTGGTCCGGCAGTGGACTTCTGCCTGCTGGTCACGCGCCGACGTCACCGTGACGACCTGGCGCTCACCGCCTCCGGTGAGGTGGCCGAGGGCTGGTTGGACATCGCACAGGCGTACCGGGGACCGGCGGGTGAGGGCCGGCGACCCGGCCAGTTCGCGGCCATCAGCCGCTGAGCGCCTCCGGCACGGCGGCCCGCCGCCGTGCCGGAGCTGCGGCTCGCGCGTCGACCGCGAGACCTGCCCGATCGTCGTACCCACCGGTCGAGCACGCGCCTGCGGGTCAGCGGATCCGTCGGGGCCGGCGAGGCACCTCGACGGGCGGGCCGGCGTTGCGCGCGGCGTGACCGCCGTTGGCCGCCCCGGTGGAGGGGCGGCGTGGTGAGATCGGCGGGATCGGCTCGACCGTCCCAGATGGCGGAGCGGTGTCACCGAAACGCTGGTTGACCAGGTGCTCCTGGGCGATTCCCCGGAGCGCGGCGAGCGCGACGTCGAGTAGCACCGCTCGGGCCACCGCGGCTGCCCGCTCGATCTCCTCGTCGCGCGGGAGCAGGCTCAGCTCGCGCTCGGCATACTCCTCAGCGAGTTGGGCGTACGGCTGGAAGAAGTCGACCTGGCAGTCGCAGCCGAGTTGGCGTAACGCCGCGAGGACCTGGGCCAGCCGGTTCCGCCCGGGCACGTCGGGGCCGACCCGCCAGCCGCGTTCGTCGATGAAACGGTCGACCTCGTCCCGTTCGGCAGCGACGTCGTCGATGGCTTTGCTGCTGTCGAGGTCCGGGTAGACGACCCGATTGGTGCGCTGGTAGAGCCCGGGCAACGACAGCTCGCCGTCCTCGATGGCGGCCAGCAGCTCCAACACCGTGGACAGGTCGAGCTGGCCGATTCCGGTCATCGCGCGGATGAACAGCAGGCGGCGGCAGTGTGCCTCGCCGTACTGCGCCTGGTTGCGGCCGGTCGGCCGGCCGGGTGGCAGTAGACCTTCTCGAAGATAGAACTTGATCGTGGCGACGGGTACGCCCGTGCGGCGACTCAGGTCGGAGATGCGCATCCAGTTTCCCCCCAGTTGGCTCACCGGTCCCCCTGTTGGCTCACCATCCCTAGCGTGATTGTCCCACGTGAGCACATTCGCGCCGGGTGACAATCCCATCGCTCAGTCGTGGCATGAGCGTCGGGGAGCGGCTGGCTGCCGCTGGAGCCGGGGGGCGGGAGGTCTTATCGGTCAGGCCGCGGTGCGGCCGGACTCACAGAACTGGCCGATGGTCACGGCGCCGGGTGGCGCCGGCATCAGCCTGTCGGACTGTTCCTCCGCGATCCGAGCCAGTGCGAGCTTGCGGCTGTCCATCAGGGCCAGCAGGACCGGCGGGTCCACGTCGCGGATCGGCTGAAGTTCGACGTCCACCCGGACGTCGGAGTCCCGGCGGATCGTGAGCGGTCCGTGCGATGCCACCGCGAGCGGCTGGTTGGCCTCGTCCGGACCGCCGTCCCCGCCGGCGGTCACGGCCTGGGCGAGCAGGTACCAGGAGCCGGGTGGCACGGCGTCGAACTGGAAGCGGCCGGCGCCGGGTAGTACCGCACAGCAGACCGGGCGTCCCTCGGGGATCCGGTCGGCGAAGAGGCCGATGAAGACCGGGCCGTCCGGCCGGTCCTGCGGCACCGGGATGCGACCGTGCACCCGCGCCGTCGACACCGCGGCCCGCTCCGGCTCCGTGCTGATGAACGGGGCGTACCCGGCGCGGCGTCGGTAGGCGGTCGGCGGCATGCCGATGCTGCGGGTGAACCGGGAGCTGAACGTGCCGACGCTGTTGTAGCCCACCCGCAGGCTGATGTCGGCGACGTTCAGCGTGGTGGAGATGAGTAGGTGCTTGGCCCGCTGCAGGCGCAGCGCGGACAGGAAGCGGCCCGGTGACAGCCCGGTGGCCCGCTGGAAGATCCTGGTGAAGTGGAACTTGCTGAACATCGCCGCCCTGGCCATGTCATCGACCGTCAGCTGCTCGCCGAGATTCTCCCGCATAGTAGTGATTGCCCGGTTCACAGCCTGCTTGGCTGATTCCTCCATGAACGCCTCCCGTCGACCTTCCGGTTGACCGTGCGACCTGAGTCAATAATTGTCGCATGAAGAATCGTGGCCACGGTACCGGTAATGCCCTACAGTGACGCTTGTGATTGCCGGAGTGGGCCCGAAGGCGCGCTCCTGCGTCACTCTCACCCCTGTGTGAGCCCCCCGCTTCGGGTCGAGGTTAGCCCAGCCCAGAGCAGTTGACAATACTGTCAATCATTGGGGGGCCACGGAGCGCAATCGTGAAGTCGGATAGCCCTTGAGCAGCACTTTCTCCATTGTGCACGTCTCCGCTCGGGTTTCTGCGCGGATAGCGGTGCGACCCACTTTCCAGGGTTGTCCGGGGCAAGTAGTTGATCGTCCTTCGCCGCGGTAAGCACGCCGCTGACCTGCCCTGCCGGGCGGAAGGTCGGCTATGGTCGTGTTGTTCACGTACTTCTCGTATCGTCGACGAGGAGGCTGTCCGACATGACTGCTTGTTAACGATAATCGACGCGGTCCAGGCCGAGATGTTGATGTCTTCCGAGTGCCGAAGAAATGAATCGAGAATGCGGCGATCCGCGCTTCGCGTCCGCTCGGATGCGTTTGGCAATGCGTTCTCATTGCTATCCGATTGTCGTGAACCGATTTGGGTGACGGAACTGTGCCGCGCTTCTCCGGTGGCTGCACTTCCAATTCACCCGTCGATCGTGAAGCGGCATGTCCGAACTGGCTCCGGCGTCCCGCGGCACGCTGCGAGAATGAGCGGCCATGCCCCGAACCCGAGTGGCGAGTTCGCCACACCGTCGCCCGCAGGTAAGGGCGTCGGCACGGCCAGGAATGCGCGGCGAATCCGGTCGAACAACGTGGTGACCGGTCGGCTGGGGTGCGCCGGTGAGCCGGGACCATTCCGCCCGACGATCCGACGGCGCCGATCCCGCGGATCGTGGAATCGCTCCCAGTCACCAGGCCAGACCTGGTGGTCCTGGCCCGGAGCAGGCGGGTGCGGACAGCGTCCGTGGGTGCCCGGCGGGTGCCGCGAAGGGCTCGGCGGCGCGATGACATCGTCGGCCCGGTTGCGTAATCTCGCCGCAACACCTCCACCGATCGGTCAGCTCACCCACCCCTTTCCGTCGGTGCGGAGGTCGAGTCGGCGGTGGGGTGGGATCAGTTGATCGATCCCCGGTCGTCGGGCCGGTCTAGTGGATCAGTCGTTCGTCGATCGGGAAAGCGAACTATCTCCGGGGTCGGTCAACCTGCCACCCAGAGGCATCCGCCAATGAGGGGATCCCCGCCGATCGGTCCCGCCCGGCTGCCGCGGGCGAGCCAATCACGGTCGAGCGCGACGCTGCGACTCTCGTCGTCGCAGATCCCGCAACAGGATCTGTATCCGTGTGGCAGGTGTCGTCCGAGCAGGTGCCGAGGATGGGATATCCGCGCGCACGGCCGGTGTTCCGCCAGGGGGGAGATGGATCACGGTGGTTCAGAACAAGACTGGGAAACGCACTCTCCGCGTGGCTACCGGGTCGCCGGGCCGGGTAACGCGCGCGCGCCGAGGTGGCGGGCCGCGGCCAGGCTCGACCAGGCGGCCAACTCCACCAGCGCACGATCGTCGTACCCCGCGGCGCGTACCCGGGCCACGTCGTCGTCGGTGACCCGGTAGGAGGCGAACGCGATCCGCAGCGTCAGGCGCCCGGCCGCGCGATCGGGTACGGGCAGGGCGGCGACCGCCGCGTCGAACCAGGTGGGCTCACCGAGCGCCGGTGGGGGCGTGTCGAGCCGGGGGAGCTGCGCGGCCAGCAGTTGGCGTACCGCCGTCGGAACACTACGTTCGCCGGCCGCCTGCACCGCCGCGGCGGCCCGGGCGAACGCCGCGCTCACGTGCGGCCGGCCCGCCGCCCAGGACAGGTCCGCCGGTAGCGGCGCCGGAGGCAGCAGGCCCGGTGCCTCGCCGGGCACCACCACGGTGCGGGCCAGCCCGCCGAGAAGCCGAGCCGCACCCCGACGCAGTGCCGCTGCCACCGGGGTGGGTACCGGCGGCAGCGGTGATTCCGGCAGGAAGACGTTCACCATCCGGTTGAGATAGTGGAACACCACGAAGACCCCGACCAGTTCGGGTGCGTGCTCGGCCGGGAACGGCGGCGGCCCGCCGTGGACGGCCCAGTCGGCGACGCGGCGCAGCCGGGCGTCCCGCAACTCCGCCAGCCCGCCGACCAGTACGGCCCGGGCGTCCGCCCCGCCCAGCAGGCCGGCCAGCGCACTGCCGTGGACCTCGATGCAGTAGGGGCAGCGGTTGACCTGGGACACCCCGGCGGCCACCACCTCCCGGACGTCGCGTTCGACGGCACCCGGCGCGAGTAGCGCCTCGCGCAACATCGCCCAGGCGGCGGCCAGCGCCGGCGGTGCGACGGCGTGCAGCGCCACCGGCGGCGCGAGCATCCCGAAGTCCCGCTCGACCTGCCGGTACACCGCAGTGACCGGCCTGCCGGCGCGGCCGGGCGGCACCGGCGCGACATGGCGCAGTTGCAGCGCCGTCGCAGGGCGGGCGATTCGCCTGATCAGCTTTCCCACCGATCACCCCTCCGTGGCCCGGTGCGCCGGCCGGTCACCTCACCAGCCGGCGCACCGGTGGTTCATCGGGCGTTGAGTACGGCCCGCCGGCCGGCGGTCTCACCGTCGGGCGACGGCGCGCCGTAGGTGACGGAGATGCCCCGTTCCTGCGCGGCCCGGACGATGCCTGGTATGGCGCGTTCGGCCAGGGCGGCGATCGTCGACGCCGGGTTCACCGTCAACGCACCCGGCACCGCCGAACCGTCGGTGACGAAGATCCCGGGATGTCCCCGCAGCTCGTGCCGGTCGTCCAGCGCCGAGGTGGCCGGGTCGTCGCCGATCCGGCAGGACGCCAGCGGATGCACCGTGTACGCCCCGACCAGGTCGTTCGTCCACGGTGCGACCTTCGCCAACCCGTCGCGTTCCAGGATGTCCTTGATGTCGGCGTCGGCGAGCGACCACCCCCGCCGGGTGTTCGCGGTGGGGCGGTAGCGCAGCGGCCCGTGGCCCAGCATCTGTTGGGAGAACCGGTGCGCGTTGCCGGTCTCCGGCGGCGGCCCGAAGACACCCTCGTTGTCGTCCTCGGACATGATGAAGATGGTCAACCACGACTGCCAGCGGCGCAGCATCTCCTTCTTGTCCACACCGAACCACGACGGACCGGTCGCGTCGGGGACCTGCGCCAGGATGGTGCCCAGCCCCGGTGGGAAGTACAGCTGCTCCAGCGAGTAGCGCTCGAACTCGGGCAGGTTGCCGTCGAGCCGATCCCAGCTGGCCACCGTCGGGCCCCGACCGATCTGGTACGCCTGGTAGGCCCGACCGTCCGGACGGGACAGCCCGAGCACCTCGCGGACCCGGTCCTCGTCGAAGACCGCGGTGTTCAGCCGCTCGCCGTTGCCGGAGAAGTAGCGTCCGACCGCGGCGGGCATCGTGCCCAGCTCCGGCTCCGACCGCTGCAGGATCACCGGGGTCGCCCCGGCCCCCGCCGCGACGATGACGATCTTCGCCTCGATCGTGCCGCTGTCGTGCAGGATGCGGTAGTCCTCGCCGTCCACGATCCGGTAGTGCACCTGGTAGCCGCCGTCGGCGGTGCGGGTGATCCGCTGCACCTCGTGCAGCGGGCGGATCTCCGCGCCGTGGGCGAGCGCCGCCGGCAGATAGTTCAGCAGCAGCGAACGCTTGGCGTCGAACCGGCAGCCGGCCATCATCCAGTTGCAGTTGGTGCACATGTCCACGTCGATCGCGGAGGGCGCCGGGTTGGCGGTGCGGCCCGCGTGCGCACAGGCGCTGGCGAACAGGCCACCCGCGTACGGCACCTTGTCCCAGCTCTGCCGGGTGATCGGCAGCGCCTCGGCGACCCGGTCGTACCACGGATCCAGCGAGTCCCGGCTGATCGAGGCGGGCCACATCCGGCGCCCGATGCTGCCGTGGCGCTCGAACACGAAGCGCGGCGCCCGCGGCATGGTGGCGAAGTACACCACGCTGCCGCCGCCGACACAGTTGCCGCCGAGCACGCTCATGCCGTCGCCCACCACGAAGTCGAAGACCCGGGTGTACGACGAGCCGAGCAGGAAGTCGTGGTCGAACTCCTCGCCGCGCAGCCACGGACCCCGTTCGAGGACGGTCACCCTGGCGCCGCCCGCCGCGAGATGGTAGGCGGGGATCGCGCCGCCGAAGCCGCTGCCGATGATGAGGACGTCGGTCGATTCAATGGTCGTCATGCCGGGCTGCCCGTCGCCGTCGTGTCAGGGTGGAGGTCGGCCAACTGGCGGCCGTACGAGAAGGAGTCGAACCGCCAGAGGCCGTCCGCCTGCGGCTGTTCGTAGCCGATGGTGAGCAGCCCGGGGTGGCCGGCGGCCAGCGCCTGCGGGGTGCTCAGGTGGGCGGCGCTGTCGAAGGCCATGTTGCTGAACAGGGCCAGGCCCACCCACATCTGCTTCTCGGGGTGGTCCGGTCGGGTGAGCGCCGCCACCAGGGCGGTACGGTCCGGGAACGGCAGCGCGACGAACGGCGGCACGGCCGGGTCGAGGGTCAGGCCGTGCTCGGCGGCGTACTCACGGGTGTGCTCGTTGAGCGAGAACACCAGCGAGTCCAACGCTTCGGCCAGCCCGCCGGCCGGGGTCTCCAACAGTTCGACGGCACCGGCCGCCACCGCACCGCCGCCGGTCGTGGCACCGGCGACCGCACGGTCCTCCGGGAACCGCTTCTCACCGGGAATGATGGTGTCGGCGAACGCCTCCAGCACGAGGGTCCGTTCCGGGTCGCGTTCGGGATTGTCGGGCTGCACCGCATCGCCTCCTGTCATGATCGGCGTGCCGGTACGGGCCACCCGCCGCAACGGGTACGAGACCGAGGAGGCACTCGACGGGCGACTTCGGTGCCGTCCGTGAGCGCTTCGGTGTCCCGCCGGGCAACGCTCGTAGTTCGCGTTCGCCCCATCGTTGCGGCGGTACGACGAGCCCGCATCTTCGTCGTTGCGCTCGTGCCGATGCCGGCAAGGGAAAGAAGGCTCACCCACCCGGCGGCGCCGACCCGCCGTCTTCTTCGGTCGTGCGCTGGACCGGCCATCGCGCCCCAACCACGTTGCCGCGCGTCGATACTGGCCGCACGTACCGCAACGAATGGAGGCAGGGATGGTCGCTGGCCGAGTAGCGTCCTCGGTGATCCAACGTCAGGTCAGGTACGTGTCTCCGGTGCCGGCCGCCTCGGCCACCGGTGTGGTCGCCGAGGTCTACGCACAGGTGGCCGACGAGATGCGTCTCGTGGTGCCGCCCGCGCTCATGCACTCCCCGTCGCCGGACGTGCTGGCCGCCTACTGGGCGCTGGTCCGCGAGCCGATGGTCACGGTCGGACCGGTGGACCGGGGCACCAAGGAGGCCGTGGCCGCCGCCGTGTCGGTGGCCAACATCTGCCCGTACTGCGCGGACATGCACACCGTCGGCATGTACGACCTCTCCGGCGAGCAGGCCGCCGAGGCCGTCGCCGCTGACCGCCTGCAGGACCTCGTCGATCCGGCGTTGCGGGCGGTGACGGCGTGGGCGCGTACCGCCCACCAGCTCGACGACGCCGTGCCGGCGCCGCCCGGACTCACCGCCGGGGACCGGGCGGAACTGCTCGGCGTGGTGGTCGCGTTCCACTACCTGACCCGGATGGTGAACGTCTTCCTGGCCAACTTCCTGCTCCCGCCCGGCCTGGCCCCCTGGTCCCGTCGCCGCCTCAAGCAGGGCATCAGCCGGGTCATGCGCCCCACCCTGCGCGACCCCCGGGTTCCGGGACGCAGCCTTGACCTGCTGCCGACGGCACCACTGCCGCCGGAGGCGTCCTGGGCTGCTCCCCGACCGGCGGTGGCTGCCGCGGTGGCCGGAGCCCACCAGGTCTTCCGGTTGGCGGCCGAACGCACCGTCTCCGCCGAGGTACGCGATCTGCTGACCGACTACCTGGCCGGGTGGCGCGGTGCGGAGACCGGGATCAGCACCGCCTGGTGTGAGCAACTGATCGCCGACCTGCCCCCGGCCGACCGGGCCGTCGCCCGGCTGTGCCTGCTCACCGCGGTGGCCTCGTACCAGGTCGACGGCGAGGTGGTCGGTGAGTTCCGCCGGCACCATCCGACCGATCGGTCGCTTGTGGACGCGGCGGCCTGGGCCGCCTGGTCGGCGTCGGCGCTGATCGGCACCCGGCAGGCGGCGCTGTCGGCGAGGTAGGCGATCCCGGGCCGGTGTCCACAACGGAGTCACCCATGGTCACCGATTGAGCACGGGAGAAGAAACTGCGCTCCGTCGTTACCCGGCACAGTGATACGTGCTGTCGGCGAGAGACGGCTCGGCCGGCACTGACGGAGAGGAGGCCGCATGAGTCTCGACACAGGTCGACCCGAACGGGTCAGCCTTACCGAGTCGATCAACGGCCGGCACCACCGCGCGGCGCTGAACCTGTTCATGATCGTGGTGCTGGCGCACTGGGCCGAGCACCTCACCCAGGCGTACCAGATCTGGGTGATGGGCTGGCCGGTGCCCGAGTCGCGGGGAGTGCTCGGCCTGGCGTACCCGTGGCTGGTCGCCTCCGAGTGGCTGCACTACGGGTACGCACTGGTGATGCTGGTCGGTCTGTGGCTGCTCCGGGGCGGCTTCGTGGGGCGGTCCCGGGGCTGGTGGATGGTCGCCTTCGGACTCCAGTTCTGGCACCACATCGAACACCTGCTGCTCTTCGTGCAGGCGCAGACCAGCACCGTGTTCTTCGGTCAGGCGGTACCGACCAGCCTGCTGCAACTGGTCATCCCCCGGGTCGAACTGCACCTGTTCTACAACACGGTGGTCTTCCTCCCGATGGTGGTCGCGATGTACCTGCACCTGCGGCCGAACCAGGCCGAGGCGGCCCGGATGAGCTGCAGTTGCGCCACCGGGCTGACGGTCGCCGCCGCAAAGCCGTGACGGCGACCGCACGACCGGCTCGCCGATCCGGCTGGTTCGGCTACCTACTCGCGGCGGTGGTCTGCGCGGTGGTGGTGCTGGCCGCCGTCAGCGACCCGCCCACGGCCCAGGTCGCCCAGGTGAGCCCGGCCGACGGTGCGGCCCTGGACACGGCGCCGGCGGACGTGGTGGTCACCTTCGACGGCCCGGCGGTGGCCCGGGAGTTCCATCTGTCGGTGGTCGCGGCCGGCGGCGGCCCGCCGGTCGCGGCCGGCCCGGCCCGGCTCGAGGCGCAACGGATGGTCCTGCCACTGTCGGCGACCCCAGCGGGGGAGTACCTGGCCGCGTACCACGTGCTGCTCGTCGACGGGCAGCAACTGTCCGGGTTCAGCCGGTTCACCGTGGGCACGGGCATGCCACCGGCGCCGGCCTCGTTGGACACCCCGTCGATCGTGCCGGGTGCGCACCAGCACGGCAGCGACGATCCGGTCAACCTCGGGCTGCTCCTGCTGGACCTGGTACTCGTACTGGTGGCGGCGGTGGTGCTGCTGCGCCGCCCGAAGATCCGCGAGAACCGCCCCTGGACCTACGACAGCGCATGAACGAAGGCGCGCGCAGGGCGGCCGGCCTACGACCATGAGTACGCCGGCCGCGGCGCGTCGCCGGGCCGGGTGAGGAGGACGACGATGCCGACCACCCTTGGTTCGCTACGGCGACTGGTCCTGACTCCGTCCCTGGTGGAGACGACCTTCGCCCACCGCGGATTCCCCGTGACGCCGGACGAGGTGACCCGCCGACTGGAGGCCATCCCCCAGGCGGTCATCTGCGGCTTCGAATGGGGCATCGACATGCGTGACCAGTGGGAGCTGGAGCGCCGGCTGGAACTGGTCGAACCGGAGATGCGGGGCTTCGCCTACGAGGGGGCGGCGATGGCACTCACCGTCCTCGACGCGCTGCCGGGCCCACGCCGACACCGGGCCCGGAGCCTGCTCGCCGGCCCGGGCCGACCCCACACCTTCCTGACCTACATCGGCATCGGGTTCGCCATGGCACGGCTGCCCCGCCCGCTCTGGAAGAAGGTGCTGCCCGATCTCAGCGGCACCCCGTACTACCCGACGATGAGTTGGCTGGCCGTCGACGGGTACGGCTTCGACCGGGCCTACTTCGAGACCGACCGGTGGGTGAACCGGCAGGAGCTGCTGCCCGCGTACCCCTGGCAGGGGCGGGCGGACTACTTCCCGCGCGCCGTAGACCAGGGCATCGGTCGTGCCCTGTGGTTCATCCACGGGGCCCGCACGGCCGAGGTGGCCACCGCCGTACGGCGCTTCGCCCCGGCCCGGCAACCCGACCTGTGGAGTGGCGTCGGCCTGGCCGCCACCTTCGCCGGTGGGGCCGACCTGACCAGCCTGCGGACCCTGGTCGACGCGGCCGGACCGGAACACGCGCACCTGGCGCAGGGCGCGGTCTTCGCGGCGAAGGCCCGCCACTTCTCCGGTTTCCAGCCCGAGCACACCGCGGTGGGGCTGACCGCGCTGGCCGGAATCTCCGTCGAGGCGGCCGCCGCGCTCGCCGACGACGTCGCCGTCGCGGGCCTCGTCGACCCCGCCGAGCCGGACTACGAGGTGTGGCGCCGGCGGATCCGCGAACACTTCCCGATGCCCGCGACGTACGTTTCCTAGCGATTCCCACTATCTATTGTGCGCCCGGTGCCCCGGGTGCGGGTCAACCATGCCCACGATTACCTAGAAGCGCCGCAACAATGAAGAAGAATCTCTCTCTCCGGGGTGGAAATAATGGCATCACATCCGTGGCCCTGGGGAGTGCTGAATGAAGGCTTGGCGAACGCTTCGGCGGCGTGTGATGACCCCGGACATTTCTGAGACGCGCTGCGACGTACGGGGATTCCACGTCACCGACGAGGCGACGCGGGTGCGGCTGGAGACCGTCGGCAGTTCCTTCCTCACCGGGTTCGGTGAGGCGGCACAGGCACGGGTCGCCGCCGACGTCCAGACTCCCCTGGACCGGCTGGCGCCCACCTGGCGCGGCTTCGCCTACGAGGGCGCGGCGATGGCGCTCGCCATCCGCGACGCGCTGCCCGGATCCGGCCGCCGGGTCGCCGACTTCCTCGCCGGCCCCGGCGACCCGCACGTCTACATGGCCTACGTGGGCGTCGGCTGGGCGATGGCCCGGCTGCCCCGGTTCCGCTGGTCCCGGCTGTACGCGCCGGACCCGCTGCTGCGCTGGCTGGTGCTCGACGGCTACGGCTTCCACCAGGCCTACTTCCACACCCGCCGGTACGTCGACCAGCGCTACCGGGAGGAGACGTTCCCCTGGCCGGGCGACGACCCGGGCGGCTACGCGGTGCGCGCGATCGACCAGGGCATCGGGCGCGCCAGTTGGTTCGTGGTCGGTGCCGATCCCGACCGGCTGGCGCGGCTGTTCGCCGGCTTCGCCGAACCACGCCGCCCGGACCTGTGGGCCGGCGCCGGGCTGGCCGCCACCTATGCCGGCGGTGCGGACGAGGCCGGACTGCGCCGGCTCCGCGAGTCGGCCGGGCCCTACCGGGGCGACCTGGCCCAGGGCTCGGCCTTCGCCGCCGGGGCACGGGTGCGCGCTGGCCTGGTGGTGCCACACAACCAGACCGCCACCCAGGTGCTCTGCGGGCTGTCCACCGAGGCCGCGTCGGCGGTGACAGACGAGACCCGCACCGGGGTGGGCCCGGCGGACGGGATGCCAGCGTACGAAGTGTGGCGACAAAGGATCAGAAATGTGCTCGTGGCGGCCGCCAGTAACTGATGCGACTGATCTACCCAAGGCCGGACGAGAACTGCCACCTGCTGCGTGGGGCGGCTAAGGAAAGGGCGTAGAAGAAATGACGAGAATCGCTGTGGTGGGTATGGCCTGCCGCTATCCGGACGCCGCGTCGCCACGCGAACTGTGGGAGAACGCGCTGGCCGGACGGCGGGCCTTCCGCCGGCTGCCCGACGTACGGATGAAGCTGGACGACTACTGGGACCCGGACCCGAAGACCCCGGACCGGTTCTACGCGCGCAACGCGGCAGTCATCGAGGGCTACGAGTTCGACCGGGTGGCCTACAAGATTGCCGGAAGCACCTTCCGCTCCACCGACCTCACCCACTGGCTGGCACTCGATGTCGCCGCTTCCGCGCTGGCCGACGCCGGCTTCCCGATGGCCGAGGGCCTGCCCAGGGAGCGGACCGGTGTGGTCGTCGGCAACAGCCTCACCGGCGAGTTCACCCGCGCCAACCAGCTGCGCCTGCGCTGGCCGTACGTGCGGCGGATGGTCGCGGCGGCGCTGAAGGAGCAGGACTGGAACGACGACCAACTGGCCGGCTTCCTGGACGGCTTCGAGGCCACCTTCAAGAGCCCGTTCCCCGACGTCGACGAGGACACGCTGGCCGGCGCCCTGTCCAACACCATCGCCGGGCGGATCTGCAACCACTTCGACTTCAAGGGCGGCGGCTACACGGTCGACGGGGCCTGCTCCTCGTCGCTGCTGTCGGTCGCCACGGCATGCAAGACCCTGATCGACGGGGACGTGGACGTGGCGGTCGCCGGTGGCGTCGACCTCTCCATCGACCCGTTCGAGATCATCGGTTTCGCCAAGACGGGGGCGCTGGCCACCGGCGAGATGCGGGTCTACGACCGTTCCTCCAACGGATTCTGGCCCGGCGAGGGCTGCGGCATGGTGGTGCTGATGCGGGAGGACGAGGCCCGCGCCGCCGGACACCGCATCTACGCCACGATCGCCGGCTGGGGCATCTCCTCCGACGGCAAGGGCGGCATCACCCGGCCCGAGATCAACGGCTACCGGCTCGCGCTGCGCCGCGCCTACGAGCGCACCGGCTTCGGTATCGAGACCGTCGGGCTGTTCGAGGGCCACGGCACCGGCACCAAGGTCGGCGACGCGACCGAGTTGGCGGCGCTCTCCCAGGCCCGGGCCGACTCGGACCCGACGGTGCCGCCGGCCGCCATCGGCTCGGTGAAGGGCATGATCGGCCACACCAAGGCCGCCGCCGGGGTGGCCGGCCTGATCAAGGCGGCGATGGCGGTGCACCAGGAGGTGCTGCCGCCGGCCATCGGCTGCGTCGACCCGCACGACCTGCTCCGCGAGGGCACCCCGCGGCTGCGGGCCCTGCGCCGGGCCGAGGCTTGGCCGGGTGACCGCCCGGTCCGCGCCGGAATCACCGCGATGGGCTTCGGTGGCATCAACACCCACATCGTCCTGGACAACTCCCGCCCGCGCCGACGGGCCAACCTGGACACCCGCGCCCGCGCCATCAGCACCGGGCTCCAGGACGCCGAGCTGCTGGTGGTGGACGCGCCGACCGCGCAGGACCTGGGCGACCGGCTCGACCAGCTCGTCGAGTTCGTGCCGGCGCTGTCGTACGCCCAGCTCTCCGACCTGGCCGCCACCCTGCACGGCGAACTGCGGGAACTGCCCTTCCGGGCGGCGGTGGTGGTGTCCTCGCCCGAGGACGCCGAGCGGCGGCTGCGCAAGGTACGCGACGCGGTACGGGCCGGCGAGACCACGATGTCCTCCAGCGACGGTCGGTGCCTGCTCGGCCGGGTCAGCGGCCCCGGCCGTATCGGCTTCCTCTTCCCCGGGCAGGGCTCCGGCCGCGGGGTCAGCGGCGGTGCGCTGCGCCGCCGCTTCGCCGAGGCGGAGGAGGTGTACCTGCGGGCGAACCTGCCCACCGGGACCGACGTGGTGGCCACCGAGGTGGCCCAGCCGCGCATCGTCACCGGTGTCGCCGCCGGTCTGCGGACGCTGACCGCGCTGGGCATCGAGGCGGCCGTCGCGGTCGGGCACAGCCTGGGCGAGATCGCCGGCCTGCACTGGGCCGGTGCGATCGACGAGGTCGGCCTGCTGCGGGTGGCCGGCGTACGCGGCCGGACCATGGCCCAGCACAGCGCCTCGGGCACCATGGCCAGCATCGGCGCCGGACCGGAGACCACCGCCACCCTGCTGACCGACCTGCCGGTGGTGATCGCCGGCTACAACGGACCCGACCACACCGTGGTCGCCGGTGCGGTGGACGCGGTCGAGGAGGTCTGCCGGCGAGCCGGCGACGGGGGACTGAGCGCCACCGTCCTGTCCGTCTCGCACGCCTTCCACTCGCCGCTGGTGGCGCCGGCCGCCGAGGCGTTCGGCGCGGCGCTGGCCGAGGAACCGTTCCGGCCGTTGGACCGGCGGCTGATCTCCACGGTCACCGGCGACGTGCTGCCCGCCGACACGGACGTACCCGCGCTGCTGCGTCGCCAGATCACCGACCCGGTGCTGTTCACCCAGGCGGTCACCATGGCCGCCAAGGACATCGACCTGTTCGTCGAGGTGGGCCCCGGCCGGGTGCTGACCGGGCTGGCGGACCGGGCCACCGAGGTGCCGGTGGTCGCCCTGGACACCGACGACGAGTCGATCGCCAGCCTGCTCAAGGTGGTCGGCGCGGCGTACGTGACCGGTGCCGCGCCGGTGGACAGCGCGCTGTTCCACGGCCGACTGGTCCGGCCGATCGAGGTCGGCCAGCAGTTCTCGTTCCTGGCCAGCCCCTGCGAGCAGGCCCCGCCGCTGCGCCTGCCGGAGAGCACCTCGGTGCCGGCGGTTCCGGTCACCCCGCAGGCCGAGGCCACGCCCGACGCGGTGGCCGGCGAACCCACCGAGGAACTGCTGCGCCGGCTGGCCGCCGAGCGGGCGGAACTGCCGCTGGAGACGGTGCAGCCCGACAGCCGGCTCCTGGACGACCTGCACCTCAGCTCGATCACCGTCGGTCAGGTGGTCAACCACGTCGCCCAGCGGATGAACGTGCCGACCGCCGCGCTGCCCACCAACTTCGCCACGGCCACCGTCCGCCAGCTCGCCGAGGCGATCGACGAACTGGCCGGCACGGCAGGATCGGTCGAGTCGGCCGCGGACCCGGTGGTGGTCGGCGCCGCGGCCTGGGCGCGCCCCTGGCGGCTCGACCTGGACGAGGTGCCGGCCCCGGCCCGGGTGGCCCCGGCGGAGACCGGCCGGTGGCGGGTACACGCCCCGTCCGGGCATCCCTGGGCCGACCGGCTGGCCGCCGCGCTGGAGCAGGCACGCCTCGGCGACGGCGTGCTGGTCTGCCTGCCGGACCCCTGCCCGGAGGAGGCGCTCGACCTGGCGCTGACCGGCGCCCGCGAGGTCGTCGGCGGTGCGCCCGGCACGCGGTACGTCCTGGTCCAGCACGGCCGGGGTGCGGCCGGGCTGGCCAAGACCCTCCGTCTGGAAGCACCCCAGGCCCGGGTGACCATCGTGCGGCTGCCCGACGACAACGCCGTGGTGGACCGGGTGGTGACCGAGGTGGCCGGCACCGCCGACTACCGGGAGGTGCGCTACGACACCGCCGGCGTGCGGCGGATACCCACCCTGCGGGTGCTGCCCGTGCGCGCCGCCCGGACCCGTTCCGTGCTCGGCGCCGACGACGTGCTGCTGGTCACCGGCGGCGGTAAGGGCATCACCGCCGAGTGCGCGCTGGCCATGGCCACCGACAGCGGAGCGGGCCTGGCCCTGCTCGGCCGTTCGGATCCGGCGCAGGACAGTGAACTGGCCGCCAACCTGGCCCGGATCGCGGCGGCGGGGGTACGGGTCCGCTACGCCCGCGCCGACGTCACCGACGCCGCCGCGGTACGGGCCGCCGTCGCGGAGCTGACCGCGCAGCTCGGCCCGGTGACCGCGGTGCTGCACGGCGCCGGCCGCAACGAGCCGGCCGCGTTGACCACCCTGGACCTGGCGGCCTTCCGGGCCACCCTGGCCCCGAAGCTCGACGGGCTGCGGGCGACCCTGGACGCGGTCGACCCGCAACGGCTGAAGCTGCTGGTCACCCTGGGCAGCATCATCGGCCGGGCCGGACTGCGCGGCGAGGCGCACTACGCGACCGCCAACGACTGGCTGGCCGAGGCCACCGAGGAGTTCGGCCGCGAGCACCCGCAGTGCCGGGCGATCTGCCTGGAATGGTCGGTCTGGTCCGGCGTCGGGATGGGTGAGCGGCTGTCGGTCGTCGAGTCCCTGGCCCGCGACGGGGTCACCCCGGTCACCCCCGACCAGGGCATCGCCATCCTGCGCCGACTGCTGGCCGACCCGGACTCACCGGACGTGGTGGTCATCAGCGGACGCACCGAGGGCATCGACACCGTCCGGTACGACCTGCCCGAGCTGCCGCTGCTGCGGTTCGTGGAACGCCCCCTGATCCGCTACCACGGGGTCGAACTGGTCGCCGAGGTGGACCTCAACGTCGGCACCGACCGCTACCTCGCCGACCACCTCCTCGACGGCAACCTGCTCTTCCCGGCGGTGTTCGGCATGGAGGCGATGGCCCAGGTGGCCGGCGCGGTCAGCGGGGACGGACGGGTGCCGGTCATCGAGGGCGCCGAGTTCCTCCGGCCGATCATCGTCCCGCCGTACGGGCGCAGCCGGATCCGGGTGGCCGCCACCGTGACCGACGAGGACACCGTCCGGGTGGTCATCCGCAGCGAGGAGACGGCCTTCGCCGCCGACCACTTCACCGCCACCCTGCGCTTCACCGACGAGGCGGCGCCCGACGGCCCGCCCGCGCAGGTCTCCGACGAGATCGCCGCGGTGCGGCTCGCGCCGGCCGACGAACTCTACGGCGACGTGCTCTTCCAGGGCGACCGGTTCCAGCGGTTGCGCCGCTACCGACAGGCCGCCGCCCGGCACGTGGACGTGGAGGTGCAGGCGCTCACCGACGTCGAGTGGTTCGCCCCGTTCGTGCCCGACACCCTGCTGCTCGGCGACCCCGGCGTACGGGACGCGCTGATGCACGGCAACCAGGTCTGCGTACCGGACGCCACGCTGCTGCCGGCCGGTGTGGAGCGCATCCACCCGGCGGGGGAGAAGCTGACCGGCCAGGGCGACCTGCGCTACTGCGCCACCGAGCGCAGCCGCGACGGCGACACCTACGTCTACGACATCGCGCTGCGCACCGCCGCCGGCGAGACCGTGGAGCGGTGGGAGGGCCTGCGCCTGCGGGCGGTACGCAAGCAGGACGGTCGCGGCCCCTGGGCCGCGCCGCTGCTCGGGCCGTACCTGGAACGGGCGCTCGGCGACATCCTCGACGCCCGGGTCGCCGTGGCGGTCGAGCCGGACGACCCGCGGGTGCCGGCCGGCACCACGGGTGGCCACGTGGCCCGACGGCGGGCCGCCACCCGACTCGCCGCCCAGCGGGCGACCGGTGAACCGGTCGAGGTGAGCTACCGGCCCGACGGCCGCCCGGAGATCCCCGGCGGACGGACGCTGTCCATCGCGCACGGCGCCGGACTGACCCTGGCGGTGACCGGGACCGGGACCGGGCCGCTCGGCTGCGACGTCGAGACGGTGACGAACCGGCCGCAGGCCGTCTGGGACGACCTGCTCGGCGGGCACGCCGCACTGGCCCGCCTGCTGGTCGCCGAGACCGGTGAGGACGCCGACACCGCCGCGACGCGCACCTGGACGGCAATGGAGTGCGTGCAGAAGGCCGGCGGCCAACCCAGCGGCCCGCTGACGTTGCTCTCCTCGCCACGACCCGGCTGGATGCTGCTGAAAGCGGGGGAGCTGACGGTGGCGACCTTCGTCACCACGGTGCGCGGCACCACCGACCCGGTGGTGTTCGCAGTCCTCACCGAGGGGCGGTGAGCGGCGTGGAGCGCTGGTTCGAGTACCGCCACACCGTCGGTTTCGAAGAGACCAACATCGTCGGCAACGTCTACTACGTCAACTACCTGCGTTGGCAGGGCCGCTGTCGGGAGATGTTCCTCAAGGAGCGGGCGCCGGAGGTCCTGGCCGACCTTCAGGCCGACCTGAAGCTGTTCACGCTGCGGGTCGACTGCGAGTTCTTCGCCGAGATCACCGCCTTCGACGAGTTGGCCATCCGGATGCACCTGCGGGAACTGGCGCAGACCCAGATCGAGTTCGGCTTCGACTACGTCCGGCTGGACGCCGACGGCGGCGAGGTCCTCGTCGCCCGCGGCGCGCAGCGCGTGGCGTGTATGCGCGGCCCCAACACCCGCACCGTGCCCAGCCGTGTGCCGGCCGCGTTGGAGGCCGCGCTCAAGCCGTACGCCACGGGCGTGCGGGCCTGACGCTGACCAGCAGGAGGTCACTGTGACTGTCCATCCCCACCCGACCGGGGTGGTGACCGATCCGCAGACGTTGCGACGTACGTTCGCCGCCTTCCCCACCGGTGTCACCGTGGTCACCGTGGGCGGGCCGACCCCGCACGGCATGACGGCCAACTCGTTCACCGCGGTCTCCCTGGACCCGCCGCTGGTCCTGGTCTGCGTGGGTCGGGAGGCGGTGATGCACGACGCGCTGGCCGAGGCCGAGCACTTCGGCGTGTCGGTGCTGGCCGCCGGTCAGGAACCGGTGGCCCGCTACTTCGCCGACCGGCGCCGGCCACTGGGCCGCGAACAGTTCGAGTTCGCGCAGTGGCGGGCCGGTGCCCGTACCGGCGTGCCACTGCTCGTCGGCGCCGTTGCGCACTTCGAGTGCCAGCGGTGGCGGTCGTACGACGGCGGGGACCATCGTATCTTCGTCGGCCGGCTGGTGACGATGGACCGCACCAGCGAGGACGCCCTGCTCTTCGTCGACGGCGGGTTCCGTCGGCCCGAGCACGAGCGCACCGGAGCGACGACGTGACCATGGTGCGGGGAGGGCGCCGGGTTCCCCCCGGTCCGGCCCGGCACGCGGCCCTGCGCATGCTGCTGGTGATGACCCGCGACCGGCTGGGCATGATGACCTCGGCCGCGGACCGTTACGGCGACGCCGCGCGACTGCCGGTCGGCCCGAAGAGCCTCTACTTCTTCAACCACCCCGACCACGCCAAGCACGTACTGGCCGACAACGCGGCCAACTACCACAAGGGCATCGGGCTCGTACACGCTCGGCGGGCCCTCGGCGACGGGCTGCTCACCAGCGAGGGCGAGCTGTGGCGCAAACAGCGCAAGGTGATCCAGCCGGCGTTCCAGAGCCGACGGATCGCCGCCCAGGCCGGCGCGGTCGCCGAAGAAGCGGCCGCACTTGTCGACCGGCTGCGCGAACGGACCGGGCAGACCGTCGACGTGTCACACGAGATGACCGCGCTGACTCTCGGCGTGCTGGGCCGCACCCTGCTCGACACCGATCTGGGCCGGTTCCCGTCCGTCGGCGGCGACTTCGCCGCCGTGCAGGACCAGGCGATGTTCGAGCTGGAGACGCTCAGCGCGGTGCCTCCGGTGCTGCCGTTGCCCCGGCAACTGCGGTTCCGCCAGGCCCGGCGGCGCCTGGAACGAGTCGTCGACCAACTGGTGGCCGAACGCGGCACCGACGACGACGGCCGGGAGGACGTGCTGTCCCGCCTGATCGCGTCCGCGGGCCGGGAGCCGGACCCCCGGATCGGACGCATCCGGCTCCGTGACGAACTGGTCACCCTGCTGCTCGCCGGTCACGAGACCACCGCCAGCACCCTGAGTTGGACGCTGTACCTGCTCGACGAGCATCCCGAGGTGCGTGAGCGGCTGCGCGCCGAGGTGGTGTCGGTGCTCGGCGACCGGCTGCCGACCATGGAGGACCTCGGCCGGCTGCGCTACACCACCATGGTCTTGGAGGAGGTGATGCGCCTCTATCCACCGGTGTGGCTGCTGCCCCGCAAGGCCCTGGCCGACGACGAGGTCGGTGGCTACCACGTACCGGCCGGTGCGGACGTGCTCATCTGCACGTACACCCTGCACCGGCACCCACGGTTCTGGCCCGACCCGGACCGCTTCGATCCGGACCGTTTCCACCCGGACCGCGCGGTCGACCGACCCCGGTACGCCTACATCCCGTTCGGTGCGGGACCACGCTTCTGCGTGGGCAACCACCTTGGCCTGATGGAGGCTACCTTCGCCACCGCCCTGCTGGTGCGCGACCTGCGGCTGACCCGTCCACCCGGGCACCAGGTGGTGCCCGAGCCGATGCTGTCGCTGCGCGTGCGCGGCGGCCTGGCCATGCGGGTGGGCACACCGGGCTGACCCGACCCCGACGCCGCCCCGCCGCGACCCTGTCCGGTGGGGCGGCATCGGCACGTCCGAACGCGCTCGCGAATGCCGGGAAGAGTGATAAGCGCCAATCTCCAAACGCTTATCGATTCGTGCTCGACCGGCCGGAACGTGTTTCGAGAGCAATTCCTGAGAAGACGTCGGGACCGGCCGGACGGAAGCATGACGGTGGCTCGTACCGGCGACGCCGAGTCCGGCCGATACCCGACCGTCCGGCTCCCGAATGCCCGGCGGCGAGCCGACGCCGACCCGCCCGTAGGGCGCCACGACCGCCCACTGCCGGGACCGATCAGGACGTCCCGGCGCCGTTTACCTGAGGGGGACTGTTGCCACCGCAATCCGTAGGCATCCTGCGCCGACTCATCCCGCCCGTGTTCGTGCTCGTGTTGCTCGCCGGCATGTTCGGTGTCGCCCGGCTGCCCTCGGCCTCGGCCGAGACGCGAAGCGCCCTGGCGTCCCGGTACGCCTTCACCGAGCTGCCCATCGCGCTACCCCCCGGCCTGCCGGAGCGCACCATACGCGAGGTGAACCCCAGGTACGAGCACATCCGCTCGTGGATCTCGTCCGTCGGGGCCGGAATCGCGCTCAACGACCTGGACGGCGAGGGCGTCGCCAACGACCTGTGCCTGGTCGACCCGCGCAGCGACTCGGTCATCGTCACTCCGGCCCCGGCCAGCGACGCCGACTATGCGCCGTTCGTGCTGGACCCGGCTCCGCTGGCCACCGGCCCGGCCATCGCACCGATGGGCTGCGTCCCCGGCGACTTCAACCTCGACGGCCGGATGGACCTGCTGGTCTACTACTGGGGCCGCACGCCGGTGCTCTTCCTCCAGCTCCCCGGCGTGACGGCGCTGAGCCGGGCGGCGTACCACGCGACCGAGCTGATTCCGCAGCAGACCACCGGCGACGTCTACCGCGGTCCGCTGTGGAACACCAACGCCGTCGCGGTCGCCGACTTCGACGGTGACGGCCGGCCCGACATCGGCGTGTTCAACTACTTCCCGGACAGCCAGGTGCTCGACCCGAACGGCCTGCCGCACGTGCAGATGAACCACTCGATGTCGCACGCGCACAACGCCGGCGGCGCGCACATCCTGCGCTGGACCGGAGCGACGAGCGGGGAGACGCCCTCGGTGAGTTACGAGGAGCAGGTGGCCGGCGATCCCGCGTACTTCACCGGCTGGACGCTCGCCGCCGCCTCGGCCGACCTCGACGACGACCTGCTGCCCGAGCTGTACCTGGCCAACGACTTCGGTCAGGACCGCCTCTTCCACAACCGGTCCACCCCGGGACGGATCTGGTTCGAGCTGGTGGAAGGGCGCCGCGACCCGATCACCCCGAAGTCGATGGTGCTCGGCCACGACTCCTTCAAGGGCATGTCCATCGACTTCGCCGACCTGGAGGGCCGGGGTCGGTTCGACGCGTTCGTCAGCAACATCACCGAGTCGTGGGGTCTGGAGGAGAGCAACTTCCTCTGGCAGAACATCGCCGCGACGCCGCAGGAGGCCCGGCAGCTGATGCTCAAGGGCGAGGCGCCGTTCCGCAACCAGGCGGCGGCCAAGAACATCGCCTGGGTCGGCTGGGGCTGGGACACCAAGATGGCCGACTTCGACAACAGCGGCCAACTGGTGGTCGTCCAGGCCACCGGCTTCGTGAAGGGCACCATCAACCGGTTCAACTGGCTGCAGGAGCTGGCCATCAGCAACGACCTGCTGCTCTCCGACCCGGACATGTGGCCGAAGGCGGAGCCCGGTGACGACATCGCCGGCGGCAACACGCTCGCCTTCTGGGCCCGGGAGGACAACGGCCGGTACGCCGACATCGGTCCGGAACTCGGCATGGCCGTACCCGTACCCACCCGCGGTGTGGCGGTCGGCGACACCACCGGCGACGGCGCGCAGGACTTCGCGGTCGCCCGGCAGTGGGGACCGCCGGTGTTCTACCGCAACGACAAGCCCGGCGACGGCAACTTCCTGGGCCTGCGGCTCGTCCGGCCGGCGCTGTCCGGTGACGGCAACGCTCCGGCGTACGGGGCGAAGGTGCGGATCACCACCGCCGACGGTCGTACCCAACTGGGACAGCTCGACGGCGGCGGAGGCCACTCCGGCAAGCGCAGCTTCGACGTGTTCTTCGGACTCGGATCCCAGGGTGACCGGCCGGTGCGGGCGGAGCTGAGCTGGCGCGACCTCTCCGGCGCCAGCCACCGGCAGACGCTCGACCTGACCGCCGGGTGGCATGACATCAAGCTGACCAGTCAAGCCGAGGAGTTGACGAAGCGATGACGGACGTCAAACGACCGGAGGTGGGCGGGAACGGGTCCGTCACCGGCACCGTCGGCCCGCCGGCGACCACCACCCCGCCGGGGCCCGGGACGACCCGACCCCTCGTACCTCGGGTGGACGCCAAGGACCCGCGATACCTGGCGCTGCGCAACTTCGCCATCTCGATGTCGATCTTCAACATCCTCGGCTACACGGTGCTCGGCTTCGAGCAGCCCTGGCTGTGGCCGATCCTGGCCCTGGCGGTCGGCTACGGTGCCGAGATCATCATCGAGATGGTGTCCGCCCGGGCACACAACCGCCCCACCGCCTTCAGCGGCCACGGCATCTGGGGCATGTACACGTTCCTGCTGCCCGCGCACATCACCGCCCTCGCGGTGAACATGTTGTTGTACGCCAACCACAACTTCTGGCCCATCGCCTTCGCTGTGGTCGTGGCGATCGGTCAGAAGGCGGTGCTCCAGGCCCCCATCATGGGCCGGATGCGGCACTTCATGAACCCGTCCAACTTCGGCATCACGATCGCCCTGCTCTCCTTCTCCTGGGTCAACATCGCGCCGCCGTACCACTTCACGGAGAACGTGCCGGGCGTCATCAGCATCCTCATCCCGGTCGTCATCATCACCGCCGGTACGGTGCTCAACGCCATGCTGACCAAGAAGGTGGCCCTGATCGTCGGCTGGCTGGGGGCGTTCGTGATCCAGGCGCTGATCCGGCACTTCGTCTGGGACGTGTCGCTGCTCGCCGCGCTGGTGCCGATGTCCGGGGTGGCCTTCGTCCTGTTCACCAACTACATGATCACCGATCCGGGCACCACCCCGTCCGCTCCGCGCATGCAGTTCATGTTCGGCGCCAGCGTCGGCATGGTCTACGGCGTGCTGATGGTGTTCAACGTGGTCTACACGCTGTTCTTCGCGGTCACCATCGTCTGTCTCGCCCGTGGCCTGTTCTGGTGGGGCAAGTGGCTGATGGATCGCAACCGGCGGACCACGAACAATCTGGCCCCGGTACCACCGCCCGCCGCGGTGGCGCTGCCCGTCGCCCGCTGACCACCCACGCACCGGTCACCGGCGGCCCGACGACCAGGGCCGCCGGTGACCGGCGCAGCCGATTCCGGAGGTGGACCCATGAAGCTGCTCGTCGTCGGGGCGTCGTTCCGACGTACCCCGGTCGACGTGTTGGAACGGCTCGCGATCGGATCCGGCGAGGTGCCGTTCGTGCTGCGGGCGCTGCTCGCCCGGCCGGCCATCGGTGAGGCCGTCGTGCTCTCCACCGACGACCGGGTGGAGGTGTACGCGGCGGCCACCGGCTTCCACACCGGCCTGGACGACGTCTGTGCGGTCCTCGCCGCCCGGACCGGGATGCCGACCGACCGGCTGGCCGCGCACCTGTACGTGCACTACGACGAGGCGGCCGTGGAACACGTCGTCGCGGTCGCCGCGGGCCTGGACTCGGTGGTGGCCGGCGAACTACAGCTCCTCGGCCAGCTGCGCACGGCCTACCGGGCCGCCGAGAACCACGGCAGCGCCGGCCGGCTGCTGCACGAGCTGATGCCGCACGTGCTGCGCATCGGCGAGCGGGTCCGGTCCGAGACCGACATCGGCCGGCCCGGAGCCAGCACGGTCACCGCGGCTCTCGGTGTGCCGGCGGGACAGCTGCCGGGTGGGTTGGCCGGCCGTCCGGCCCTGGTGCTCGGCGCGGGCGCGATGGGCGGCCTGGCGGTCGCGGCACTCGTCCGCGCCGGTGCCGGCCCGATCGGCCTGATCGGACGCGACGTGGAACGAACCGGTCGGCTCGCCGAGGCGTACGGCGTCACGCCCGTGCCCGTCGAGGACCTGCCGGCGGCCCTGGTCGCGGTCGATGTGCTGGTCAGCGCGACCAACGCCGCCGGCCCGGTGCTGACCGCGGCGCTGGCGGCACCGGCGTTGACCCGTCGACTGGCCCGTCGCCCGGACACGCCGCTGTTCATCCTGGACCTGGCGCTGCCCCGGGACGTCGAACCGACGGTCGGCCGGCTCCCCGGCGTGGTGATCGTCCACGTCGACCGGTTCGGCGTGCCGGCACGTGGCACCGCCGAGGAGCGGGACCGCGCGGCGGCGCAGCGGATCGTGACCGACGAGCTTGACGCACTGGTCGCCCGGCTGCGCGGCGTCGACGCCGGGCCCGTCGTGGCCGCCTTGCGTGCCCGGGCCGACCGGACCGTCTCCGCCGAGCTGCGCCGCCTGGCCCAGCGCCGGCCCGACCTGAGCGAGGGGCAACGTGCCGAGGTCGCCCGGACCGTGCACCGGGTGGTCCAGCAGCTGTTGCACCCACCGTCACGCCTCGCTCAGCTCACCGGCGAACCGGACCCGGTAATGCCTCGCCAGCTGATCGATCTGGACGTGCCGCACAGCGCCACCGTCGCCGAGGTACCCCGGGTGGCCTGACTCCGTTTCTTCGATCTCACTGCCGGCGGCCCCACCAATGCTGGGCTCTGGATGCTGCAACCCACCGGAGCCGGGATCGCGCGCTGCCGCCTGCTTCCGGAAACTGTCCGATCGTCCTCGCCGGTCCGGGCTCGCCATCACCGTTAACCGGCGCTGGGCCGGCGGCCCGGTCGACTCCGCGAGACCTGGAACGCACGGTGGGCCGGCGACGCGAGGTCGCCGGCCCACCGTGGCTATCTGCTACCGAACCCGCAGCTTCTGGTGCGCCGCGGCGGCGGGAGCGTAGGTCGGGTCACCGGAGTAGGCGACGCGTACCTCGTACTGCCCGGCGGGCAGACCGGCGGTCGGCAGGGTGACGACGGCCGAACCGCCCTTCAGTGCCACCACCTTCGTGGTGCCGCCGAAGGTCACCGCGATCTCGCCGGTCGCCTTGGGCGCCTTCTTGTGCTGGTGCTGTGCCCGCACGTCGACGTTCAGCGTGAAGGTACCTCCCCGGGCGACCGAGGCGGGTGCGGCCTTCGCCTTCACCACGGTCTTCGCCGTACCGGCCGGCTTCAGGGTCACCTTGGCCGAGGCGGACTTGGTCGGGTCGACCACCGACGTCGCCACGACGGTCAGCGACGACGCCTTCTCCTTCGCGGCCACGGAGAGCAGGCCGTCCGTGGAGATGGTGGTGTCCGCCGAGGTGGCACCGTTGACCGACCACGTCACGGCCGGGCTGACACCGTCGTTGGTCGTCACCTCGGCCGTGAACTGCCGGACCCAGTTCCAGCCCTTCGTCAGGTTCACCGAGGCCGGCGTCACCGACACCGAGTCGACGCCGGTCCACAGGTGGTCCCGGGCGAAGATGGTGAACAGCTGGCTGGCGGTCATGCCGTCGTGCGCACCGGGGACCTGGGTCGTCGCGGCGGAGTAGCCCCGGGCCCGGAAGTTGTCCGCGATGCCGTTCTGGACGTTGAGGTTGCCCTCGAACACCCCGTTGCCGAGGAACACGAAGAGATCGTCGTTCCCGACGGCCGCCGCCACGTTGTCGTAGTCCTGCGTGGTCAGGGCCGGGTTGCCGGAGAAGTGGCCGTAGAAGGCGAACGTGGTCGGGTAGCCCCGGATCACGTGGGCGCCCGTCATGCCGCCGTAGGAGAACCCGGCGTAGGCGCGACCCGCACGCTCGGTCGAGACGTTGTACCGCGCCTCGATGAGCGGGAGGATCGTCTGGACCAGGTTGTTCGCGGCGTTGGTCTGGTTGTAGGAGGCGAAGCCGAGGCTGGTACCGGTGAAGTGGTTACCCATGGTGACCACCACCGTGGGCTCGATCTCGCCCTTCGCCGTCATGTTGTCCAGGATGTTCGGTACGTTCGCCGGGACCATGAAGTCGGTCTCGTCACCGAAGATGCCGTGCGCCAGGTACGCCACCTTGTACGGCTGCGCCCGGTTCGGGTCGTAGCCGGCCGGCAGGTAGACGCCGAGGTAGTGGCCGCTGTCGCCGAGGATCGTGGTGTACGGGATGTAACTGACCTTGCCCCGCTTCGAGCGGTCCTTGATCGGCAGCTCGTACTGTGCGCGCTCCTTGAGCACCGGGTCGTTCTGCTTCTCGGCGTACGGCACGTACACGGCGTCGAGCACGTCGTTGTTGCGGACCCGGAACGAGTCGCCGGCCGGCCGGGGGTTCGTCGAGGCGGGATCCCAGATGCGCTTGTTCTCCCAGCCCTGGGTCGGATCCCAGACCCGGTACCAGTAGCTGAGGCCGCCGGCGTGCAGCGGGAGCGAGACCGACCAGTTGCCCTTCGAGTCCCTGGTCATGTCCCTGAGGAACTCGGTACCTCCGGCGTGGTAGCGCCCCGGCTGCCACTGCTCCGGCTGGTACCGGGTGTTACCGGTGTTGACGTCGAGCAGCGTCAGGTCACCGGCGAGGCGGACCTGGGTGGCGTTGGGGTTGTGGTAGACGAACTTGACGGTGTAGCCGGTCGGCGAGTTGCGATCCGCCGTGACCGTCGCGCCCTTCACGACCGCCGGCTCGTGCTTGCCCGCGGCGGCGGCCGGCGCGGAGACCACGGCACCTGTGGCGAGGGACATCAACGCGAGCAACGAGATGGCCCGGCTGAGCCTGCGTCTTCCGATCGTCTTCCTCATCTGGAACCTACTCCTCTTTGGTCTTTTTCTCGGATCCGACCCGTTCCGGCAGTCGTTGGACCTGACGTTGAGCTAAATCGAATTAGCAGGGGTAGTGTCGCGGGGAGCACCTTTCGATGTCAAGGGTGTTCCAGGGCTGTTACGGCGCGGAGTTCCCCTGCTTACGGCGCCGATGAGAGCCGGGCGGACCGCCGCCTCCCGGGGTGGGCTAGCGTGCCGGGTCATGGCGGCAACACCGGCCCACCAACCGGCCCAGGACGGCGCCGACCGGCTCGAACTGGTCGTCGACCCGGCCCGCCCCACCGGGCGTACGCTCCTGGCCGGCGGCGTCGAACAGTCGTACGTGGACCTCGCCGACCTCACGTACCTGCACTTCGAGTACGTCCGCCGGATGGCCGCCGTGGCCGATCTCGCCGCGCCGGCCGGCGTACCCCTGGACGTGCTGCACCTCGGCGGGGGCGCCCTGACGCTGCCGCGCTACCTCGCCGCTGCCCGACCCGGCTCGGCGCAGCTGGTCGTCGAGCGGGACCCGGCCGTGGTCGAACTGGTGGACCGCGAGCTACCGCCCCGACCGGCCGGCGTCGAGGTCCAGGTCGCCGACGCGCGGGACGCGATCGCCAGCGCCCCCACCGGCGCGTACGACCTGGTGCTCGCCGACATCTACCGGGCGGCCCGGATGCCGCCGCACGTCGCCACGCTCGCTTTCGCCACCGAGGTCGCCCGGGTGCTGCGACCACGGGGCATCTACCTGGTCAACGTGACCGACCTGCCGCCGCTGGTCTTCACCCGGGTGCAGGCGGCCACCCTGCGGGCGGTCTTCGCCGACGTCTGCGTCGTCGCCGACCGGCGGATGCTGCGTGGCCGGCGCTACGGCAACCTGGTGCTCGCCGCGGCGCACCACCCCGACCGGCTACCCGTGGCGCGCCTGCACGCGCGGGCGCGGCGCGACCCGCAGCCCGGCGGCGTGCTGCACGGGCCGGCGCTCGACACCTTCATCGTCGGTGCCCGCCCCCGCACCGAGCCCTGACCCGATCGCCGCCGCCGTGGTCGGTATGGTCCGGGCTGCCACCCCCGGGCCCGCGCCCCGGCCCGCGCCCCCGCCCCCGGGCCCGCGCCAGCCGGCCCGCGACAGTGCCTCCACGGGCCGGACGACTCCGAAACGAGTCGTACCCGACGGTTAGCCTGCACCGGTGAGCGCCGAACTTGATGAGTTGATCGTCGCCGACGCCGAGGCGCTGCGCGAATGGTTGACGGCCCACCATGCCACCTCGCCCGGCGTCTGGCTCGCCCTGACCAAACGCGGCGGCACCGTCACCACCCTGACCTGGCAGCAGGCGGTCGACGAGGCGCTGTGCTTCGGCTGGATCGACGGGCAGGCCCGCAAACGGGACGAGGAGGCATCCTGGATCCGGTTCACTCCTCGACGGGCCCGCAGCTCCTGGTCACAACGCAACGTCGCACACGTCGCCCGGCTGGAGGAGCAGGGCCGGATGCAGCCGGCTGGCCGCGCCGCCGTGGCGGCCGCGCAGGCGGACGGGCGATGGGCCGCCGCTTACGCCCCACCGTCGGAGGCCGAGGTGCCGGCCGACCTGCTCGCCGCCATCGCCGCCGACCCGGCCGCCCAGGCCATGTTCGACGTCCTGACCAAGACCAACCGGTTCGCCCTCATCCACCGGGTCAACGGCGTCAAACGGGCCGAGACCCGGGAACGGAAGATCGCCGAGTTCGTCGCGATGCTCGCCCGCCACCAGACGATCTACCCGCAGAAGGCCAAGCCGGCACAGTGACCCGGCCGCCGACCCGCGTTCAGAGGCGCAGGACCGCGGACGCCACCGCACGCCCGGCGCCGTCGGCCGCGGTCACCGTCGGCGGGCGGCGGGAACCCCACACCACGACCAGGTGACCATGGTTCGGCACCGGCAGGCGACGGACGCCGACGCGCAGTTCGGCGATCCCGTGGCCGACCAGCACCGTCGACGCGCGTACCCACCTCGTGCCCCACGGCAGCAGCCGGTCGTCCCGCGCCCCCCCGGCACTCCCGTCCAGCGTCATCTCGTCCGCTCCGAGACCCTCCCGCAGCCGCTCGAACCGCGCCGCGGTTACGTCCTCGCCGCCCGACCCGCCCCCGCCGAGCAACTGCCAGGCGCCACGCTGGTCGACGGCCAGCAGGTGGATCTCGTCGTGGTAACCGCCGACGCCCCGACGCAGGAACCGGGTGGCGGCCACGTCACCGTCCACGTCGACCGCGACCGGCGCGAACCGACGACGCCGGCTCAACCGCACCGGGCGGTCCGGCAACCCCGAGGTGATCAGGCGCAGGCTCTCGGCCAGCACGTCGTACGCCATCCGCCGACCGTACCCGTACCGGTACCACCCTGTCGCCGGTGGGACGCGACCGGTGGCGGTGCCGCGCAGCGGGCCGGGCACTATGGTTCTGGCGTGCAGATCCGTTTCGACGTTCCCGCCGACCCCGCCTACCCGGGCCGAGTGGCCGCCGCGCTCAGCGGCGCCCAGCTGCGCAAGTACCGCTTCGTCGGCGCCGCGCTGGTGGCGGTCGGGGCGGCCGGCTTCGTGGCCGCGCGGACGCTCGATTGGGGTGCGTCCCTCGCACCGCTGTGGGTGACGATGGTGCTGGGCGGTCTGCTGGCGATGCTGTACTGGCCGTGGCTGCGGTTCCGCGCGCGGCGTCGCTCCGGTGGCTACGCGGTCGAGGGCGGCTACGAGATCACCGACGAGAACATCATGATGCGCAGCGGACTGGAGTCCGGCGGCATCGCCTGGGACGGGGTCACCCGGGTCGAGGACACCGCCGACTTCTGGATCGTGTACGTCGGCGCGATGCCGGCCACCGTGATCCCACGCTGCTTGATGTCCGCCCAGGACGCCGAGACGTTGCGTGCCTTCATGGCCGCGCGGGGGCTGCTCGCCGCCCGGTGACCCGCCACCGGTCCGTCAGCCGGCCAACTGGTCGCGCCGTCGGGTGAGGTAGGCCCGCTCGGCGGGGTTGCCGGCGAGTTCGACGGCCCGGTCGTACGCCGTGCGCGACTCGCCGCTGCGCCCCAGCCGCCGCAGCAGGTCGGCGCGGGCGGCGTGGAAGGCGTGGTAGCCGTCGAGGCCCGCGCCGAGCCGGTCGACCTCCGCGAGCCCGACCGACGGGCCGTCGACCTCGGCGACCGCCACCGCCCGGTTGAGCCGCACGATCGGCGAGGGATCGAGCAGCACCAGGCGTCCGTAGAGGGCGACGATCGTGGACCAGTCGGTGTCCCGGGCCGAGGGGGCAGCCGTGTGGACCACGCCGATCGCGGCCTGCAACTGGTAGCGCCCGGGTGCGGCGCCGGCGGCCACCGCCTCGATCCGCTCCTGGACCAGGGCGTTGCCCTCGGCGATCAGGGCGCGGTCCCACGCGCCGCGGTCCTGCTCGTCGAGGGTCACCAGCTCGCCGGTGCGGGACACCCGCGCCGACCGGCGGGCCTCGGTGAGCAGCATCAGGGCGAGCAGGCCGGTCACCTCGCCGTCGTCCGGTAGGAGGGTCCGCAGCAGGCGGCCCAGCCGGATCGCCTCGTCGGTGCGGTCGCTGCGCACCGGGTCGTCGCCCGCGCTGGCGAGATAGCCCTCGTTGAAGACGAGGTAGACGACCGCGAGCACGCCCGCGAGCCGCTCCCGGACGTCGTCGGGCCCCGGTATCCGGAAGGGGACACCCGCCGCCTTGATCTTCGCCTTGGCGCGGGTGATCCGGCGCGCCATCGTGGTCTCCGACACCAGGAAGGCGCGGGCGATCTCGGCGACGGTGAGCCCGCCGAGCAGACGCAGGGTGAGCGCCACCCGCGCCTGCGACGCGAGTACCGGGTGACAGCAGATGAAGATCAGTCTGAGTCGGTCGTCCTCGACCGGCCCGGTCGGCTCGGCGGGGGAGGCGTCGTACCCGAACCGGGCCGCCTGGTGCCGGGCGTCGCGCTGCGACTCCCGACGCAGCCGGTCGATCGCCTTCCGGGTCGCGGTGGTGACGAGCCAACCACCGGGATTGGCCGGTACGCCCTCGCGCGGCCACCGCTCCGCGGCCGCCGCGAACGCCTCGGCCGCGGCCTCCTCGGCGACGTCGAGGTCGTCGAAGCGGCGTGCGAGGCCGGCCACCACCCGCGCCCACTCGTTCCGGTGGGCGCGGGTGATCGCCTGCGCGACGGTGCCAGCGGTCACGGCTGCCCGGGTGTGCCGGCCGGCTCGCCGGGGCCGCCGCCCCGGGCCTCACCGGGCCCCCCGAACCGGTGCACCTCCTGTGGCCAGTCCAGGGCCGTCGCGAGCCGGCCGGCCCAGTAGCGGGCCGCCGCGTCGTCGGGCACGTCCACCACGGCGAAGCCACCGAGGTGCTCCTTGGTCTCCGCGTACGGGCCGTCGGTGAAGACGGGCTCGCCGTCGACCAACTCGACGTTGCACACCGCGGTGGACCGGTCGAGCCCGCCGTTGGAGAAGACCAGCACTCCCTCCGCCCGCATCTCCGCGATCACGGCCCGGCTGGTCCGGCTCTTCTCACGTATCTCGTCGGCGGTGTGCGGGGGCACCCACTCGTCGTTGAAGGCGATCAGGTACTCCGTCATGGTCGTCTCCTCTCAGCCCCGGGTACGGGGTGCTACCGACTCGGCAGGGGGTGCGCGGCCGGGCGGCCGCACACCAGTTCCACGAACGGCCCTGCCTCGATACGACACTGCCGGGCGGAGAATCCTGAAGCAGGATGCGGCACGGGCCATCCTCGCGTCCCGAACGTACAAGACCTCACGGCCCACCCCGGCCGGCCCGCGGGCGTGTCGGCGGGCCCGGCGCCAGTTGGTGTTCGCCCAGTAGACCGGATGTGTACTACCCTGATCGCCAGGTGTGCCGGGAAGCCTGGTCGGCGGTATGTCGAGCCGACCCCGAAAGAGACTCCGTGCACCCTGCCACCTTCGCGTTGAGATCACGCATACCCGTCGCCCGGAACAGGGTCCTGCCATGTCCTTGATCCTGGTCCTCCTCCTCGTCGCGGGCCTGGTGCCGCTGGTTCCCGTGCTCACCCGCCTGGTCGGGCGACAAGCTGGCTGGTTGCTGGGCGCTGGGCTGCTGCTGGCCGCGGTACTGCTGACGCGGGTCGGTCCGGGCTCGGGGACGATCTCCGAGTCGGTGGCCTGGATGCCCACGGTCGACGTGTCGCTGCGGCTGCGCCTCGACGGTCTGTCGATGTTGTTCGCGCTGCTGGTCCTCGGGATCGGCGCGGTGATCATGGTGTACTCGACGTCCTACCTGACCGGGCGGCGGCCGACCGGCTTCTACGCCCTGATGACCGGGTTCGCCGCGGCGATGCTGCTGCTGGTGCTCGCCGACGACCTCGTGGTGCTCTGGGTGGCCTGGGAACTGACCACCGTCTGCTCGTACCTGCTGATCGCGCGATCGGGCCCCAACGCCGGCGGACCGGCCACCCGTACCCTGCTGGTGACGGTGGCCGGTGGGCTCTCCCTACTGGGCGCCGTGGCGGTGGTCGCGGCCAAGACCGGGACCACCGATCTCACCGCCGCCCTGGCCCACCCGTCGTGGTCCGGCGACCCGCTGTTCGCCGGTACGGTGGCAGCGCTGGTCGCGGTGGCGGCGATGACCAAGGCGGCGCAGTTCCCGTTCCACTCGTGGTTGGCCGACGCGATGGTCGCGCCCGCACCGGTGAGCGCCTACCTGCATGCCGCCGCGATGGTCAAGGCGGGGATCTACCTGCTGATGGTGTTCGCCGGCGCGGCGTCGCACTCGCCACTCTGGCCGGTACTGCTGGTCTCCGTCGGACTGCTCACCGCGCTGCTGGGCGGGTTGTTCGCGCTGCAACGGCACGACATGAAGGAGTTGCTGGCCTACTCGACCGTCAGCCAGCTCGGGTTGTTGGTGGCGGTGATCGGCATCGGCACCACCGAGGCGATGCTGGCGGCCAGCGTCCACGTCGTCGCGCACGCGCTGTTCAAGTCGGCCGCGTTCATGCACGTCGGGCTCATGGAACGCCGGATCGGCACCCGCGACCTGCGCCGACTGCGCGGACTCGGCCGGTCGATGCCCTGGGCGGCGACGATGATCGCGCTCGCCGCGGCCAGCATGGCCGGCATCCTGCCGACCCTCGGGTTCATCAGCAAGGAGCTGATCTTCGAAGCCCTGCTCGGCGCGCCCGCCGCGGCGGCGATCGGTTGGCTGGCCGCACTGGTCGCCACCGTCGGCGCGGTGCTGACGATGGCCTACAGCGCCCGGCTGATCCTCACGATCCTTCCCGGCCCGGCACCGGCGGCCCGGCCGTGGCGCGAGACGGCGTCGATGTCCGCGGCGATCAGCCTCACGGCGCTCGCCGGTGCCGGCTTCGGGATCGCCGCCTGGCTGCTCACCGACCTCGTCGCCGCCGCGGCGGCGGGCACCGCGGGCACCACCGTCGACCAGGTCGGCAGCCTGTACCTGTGGCACGGGTTCAGCGTGCCGTTGCTCCTGTCGGTCGCGGCGATCACGGCGGGCGTACTTCTGACCGTGTGGCGCGGCCCGGCCGACCGCCTGCTGGACCGCAGGTTGTTCCCGGGCTCGGGGGTGCGGGCCGTCCAGGCCCTGCACGACGGCACCATCGCCGTCGGTCGCCGGGTGGGTGCGGCGACCCGTACCGATGCTCCCGCGGCCCACCTCGCCGTGCCGGTGGCCCTGCTCGGGTCGGCCGGCCTCGGCGTGCTCGCCATCTGGCCCGGCTGGCCGACGACCATGCGTCCCCACGCGATCGACGTCGGGCTGTTGGTGGTCCTGGTGGTCGGGGTCGTCACGGTCGTCCGCGCCCGGGTACGGCTGACGGCGGTGATCGCCGCCGGTGTCGTGGGGTTCTCCGTCGCCGTGTGGTTCTTCGTCCTCGGTGCCTCCGACGTGGCGTTGACGCAGCTGCTGGTCGAGATCCTCACCGTTGTGATCATGGTGTTGGTGCTTCGCCGGATGCGCCCGCACTTCGCCCCGGTACGGGCGCGTCGCACGATCCTGGCGGCGGGGGTCGCGCTCGCCGCCGGGACCACGGCGACCCTGACGACGCTGGCGTTCACCGGCCACCGGCCACTGTCTCCGGCGGGGGAGTACTTCCTGCGCGAGGCGCCGGGCCTGACCGGCGGCACCAACATCGTCAACACCATCCTGGTGGACTTCCGTGCGTTGGACACCCTCGGTGAGCTGGTCGTCCTCGCCGTCGGAGCGCTGGCGGTGACCGCCCTGCTCACCGCCAACCCGCCGGCCGCGGACAATCCGTTGACCGCGGCACGTAACCCGTTGTCCGACCCGCTGCGCAACGCCGTGTTCCTGACGGTGCTCGACCGCCTCCTCGTACCGTTGATGCTGCTCGGTTCGCTCTACGCGCTCCTGCGCGGGCACACCGCACCCGGTGGCGGTTTCATCGCCGCGCTCGTCGGGGCGTGTGCGCTGGCGTTGGCCTATCTGTCGGCCGCCGCCAACCGGAGCGGGCTGCTCCACCGGCCCTACCTGGCGATCGCCGGCAGCGGCATCGTCGTGGCGGTCGGCACCGGCCTGCTGGGTCTGTTCGACGCCTCGTTCCTGCGGCCACTGCACGCCGAGCTGCTCGGGGTGAAACTCACCACCGCCCTGATCTTCGATGTCGGTGTGTACCTGGCCGTCTTCGGGGTGATCCTTGCGGCACTGCGCCTGCTCGGCACCCCGTCCGCCGACCTGCCGGGCGGGCCGGCACGGAACCATCCACGCCAACCCCGCACCGCGCAGCGGGCCGAGGTACGTGAGGCCGAGGGGGCCGTGTCGTGATTCTCGCGCTGACCATCGGGGTGCTCGTTACCGGAGCGGTCTACCTGCTGCTGCAACGTGACTTCCTGCGGGTCGTGCTGGGCTTCGTGTTGCTCAGTCACGCGATCAACCTGCTGCTGTTCAGCTCCGGGGGGATCAACCGGCGCACCGAGCCGCTCGGTGGGGGGCCACCCTCCACCGACACGGCGGACCCGCTGCCGCAGGCGTTCGTGCTGACCGCCATCGTGATCGCCTTCGCGATCACGATCTATCTGCTCGCCCTGGCGGTGACCGGCAGGCCCCGCACCCCGCAGGACCGGCCGCCCGAGCCGGCACCGCCCGAGCAACCAGCAGCCGAAACCGGCACCACGACCACCGGAACCGACCGGACCGGCGAGCCCACCGAACCGCAGGAGGTGACCCGGTGACCAGTACGCTGCTGCCGCTGCTCGTCGCGGCTCCGCTCGCCGGCACCGGGGTCACCGCCTTCGCCCGTCCTGGCACCCGCTGGCCGATCCGGCTGCTCGTGGCGGTACTGGCCGCGAACCTGCTGGCCGGAGTCGCGCTGGTGACCGAGACCCGAGACGGCACCGTCCTCGCCCACGGCGTCGGCGGTTGGGTGCCCGGCATCGCGATCCCGTTCGTCGCCGACACCCTCGCGGCCCTCATGGTGACCGTCACCGGCCTGCTGACCCTGGTGTGTGTGCTGTTCGCGCTGGCCAGCGGCACCGGCCGGCTACGGCTGTTCGCGCCGCTGGTGCTGGCCCTCACCGCGGGCGTCAACGGTGCGCTGCTGACCGCCGACGTGTTCAACCTCTTCGTCTTCATCGAGGTCATGCTGCTGCCCTCGTACGGGCTGTACATCCTCGCCCGGCAGCGGCAGGGTGACCCGGCCGCGGTGACCGGCTCCCGGCTGTACGTCACCTTCAACCTCTTCGTCTCCACCGTCTTCCTCGCCGGGGTGGCGCTGGTCTACGGCACGGCCGGCACCGTCAACCTGGCCGAGCTCGCCGGTGCCGCCACCGACTCGCCCCTGGTCGCGGCCGCCACCGCGCTCTGCCTGTTCGCGCTGGCGATGAAGGCCGCCGTCATACCGACCCACGGCTGGCTGGGCCGCACCTATCCGGCCACCTCACCGGCGGTGACGGCGCTCTTCTCCGGCCTGCACACCAAGGTCGCGATCTACGCGATCTACCGGATCTACGCCGTCGTGTTCGACGGCGACCAGCGCTACCTGTGGATCGGCGTCGTCGTGTTCAGCGCGACCATGCTCGTCGGCGTCATGGCGGCGGTCGGCGCGGACACCATGCGCTCGATCCTTGCGTTCCACATGGTCAGCCAGATCGGCTACATCCTGCTCGGGGTGGCCCTGTTCACCCCGGCGGGACTGACCGCCGGAATCTTCTACCTGCTGCATCACATGATCGTCAAGGCGTCGTTGTTCCTGTCCACCGGGGCCGTCGAGACCCACTACGGCACCGGCCGGCTCGACGCGCTCCGCGGAGCCGTACGCCGGGAACCGGTGCTGGCGATCAGCTTCGGCCTCGCCGCGCTGTCGCTGGCCGGACTGCCCCCGTTGTCGGGGTTCGTGGCCAAGCTGACCCTCATCATGGCCGCCGCCGACGCGGGCCAACCGGTGGTGGTCGCGATCGCGCTCGTCGTCAGCCTCGTCACCCTGCTGTCGATGCTGAAGATCTGGAACGCGGTCTTCGCCGCGCCATCGCGCGCGGACGGTCCCGGTGACCCGGTCGCCGGCGGCGGGCAGCTGCTCACCGCGCGGCGGACCGCGGTGCGGACCAGCCTGGCCGTCCCCGCCGCGGTCCTCGCCGTCGTCACCGTCGGCCTCGGCGTCGGCGGCGAGGTCCTGCTCGGCCTGGCGTCCGCCGCCGCCGACGGCCTGCTCGACCCGACCTCCTACCTCGAGGCGGTGCGACGATGACCCGCCTGCTCACCCTGCCGATCCGGCTCACACTCTTCACGTGCTGGTTCGCCGGCCAGGTGCTCCGGTCCTCCTGGGCGGTCCTGGCCGACATCCTCACCCCGGGCATGGCCGGCACCCCTCGCGTGGTCCGGATGCCGCTGGAATCCCGCACCGACCTGCACACCGCGCTCATCGGTGTGCTGATCACCCTCACCCCTGGAACCCTCACCCTGGGGGTGGTCGCACACGACCAGGACGGCCAGGCGCTGCTCGTCCACTCGATGTACCACCGGGACGCCGAGAGCGCCCTGGCCGACCTGCACGACATGGAACGACGCATGCTCCTCGCCGTGAGCCTCGGAGACACCCCATGATCGCTCTGGACATCGCCATCGTCGGCTGCGGCTTCGCCTTCCTCGTGTCGGCGTACCGGATCGCCCGGGGGCCGACCCCCGCCGATCGCGCCATCGCCGCCGACCTGCTCACCTTCGCCGTCGTCGGCCTGATCGCGCTGATCGGGGTCAGATCCCACCGCCAGGGGACGTTCGACCTGGTCCTGGTCGCCACCCTGGTGGCGTTCCTGGCCGCTGTCTCCCTGGCCCGAGCGATAGCGAACGGACGCCGATGATCCTGCAGACAGTGGGACAGATCCTCGCCCTCGTCGGCGCGGCCATCTTCGTCGCCGCGGCGGTGGGCCTGCACCGCCTCCCCGATCCCTACACCCGGACTTCGGCGGTGGCCACCGCCGCCGGACTGGGCGTCACCTTCATCGTCGCCGGGGCCGCCCTCATCGATCCGCACCTGTCCACCACGGTCAAGGCGGTCATCGCCATCGCCCTGCAACTGGCCACCTCGGCGGTCGGCGGTATGGTCATCGCCCGCTCCGCGGTGCTCTCCGGTCACCGGTTCAGCGCCGACACCGACACCGGCGAGCTCACCGACACCGATCGCGGCGAGTTCGCCGACCAGCCGCAGCGGACGGGCTGAACCCGGGACCGCCCCCACCGGGCGCGGCGCCCTCGCTCAGCGGCCCCCGAACCCCGGATCCGACTCCTCCTCGGCGGGATCACGGATCGGACGGGTGTCGCGGTCGACGACACCGTCGCGGTTCATGTCCCGGTCCCGGGCCTTGCGCGCGTCCCAGCGCAGGGTCGCCGCAGCGAGGATCGCGGCCAGCAGCGTACCGGTGAGCACACCGATCCTCGCGCCGTCGGTGTGCAGCGAGTCGGCGAACGACAGTTCGGCGATGAGCAACGCGACGGTGAACCCGATGCCGGTCAGGAAGCCGATCGGCAACAGGTCGCGGACGCCGATCGCGTCCGGCAGCCGGAGCCGGGTGAACCGCGTGACCAGCGCCGTGACCCCGAGTACACCGACGAGCTTGCCGCCCACCAGGGCGAGGACGATCGCGAGGAGCACCGGCTGGGCGAACACCGCGCCGATGCCGTCGCCGTCGACGAGGGTGACCCCGGCGGCGAAGAACGCGAACACCGGCAGCGCGAAGCCCGACGACACCGGCCGCACGGCATGTTCGAACCGCTGCGTGCGGGCGGTGCGTTCGCCGTGCACCGGAACCGCGGCCACGCAGAGCCCGAGCAGCACCCCGGCGATCGTCGCGTGCACTCCGGAGGCGTGCACGAACCCCCACGCCAGCACCGCGATCGGCAGCAGCAGCCACCACCTGGGGCGCGCCGCACGCGCGGCCACCCCGAACACCGCTATCGCCGCACCGGCGAGCGCAAGGGCACCCCAGTCGAGGCTGCCGGTGTAGAACACGGCGATCACGATGATCGCCAACAGGTCGTCGACCACCGCCAGGGTCAGCAGGAACGTCCGCAGCGCGACCGGCAGGCCCCGGCCGAAGATCGCCAGCACCGCCAGGGCGAACGCGATGTCGGTGGCGGTGGGGATCGCCCATCCGCGCAGCGCCGACGGGTCACCCAGCGCCACCACCAGGACCACGAACAGGACAGCGGGTACGAGCATGCCGCCGACCGCCGCGAGCACCGGGACGGCGGCCTCGCCGACCCGACGCAGACTCCCGGCGACGATCTCCTGTTTCAGCTCCACGCCCACCACGAAGAAGAAGATCGCCAGCAGCCCGTCCGCGGCCCACGCCGACACGGAGAGGTTCAGATGCAGCGCGGCGGGCCCGACGACCGTCCTCGACAGGGCGCGGTAGTGGTCGCGCCACGGGGAGTTGGCCACCACCAGCGCGGTCACCGCCGCGCCGAGGAGCAGCGCACCGCTCGTCGTCTCCAGCGACACCCACCGGCCGAATCGCCCATGCCGCGTTGAACGGGACGCCTGACGTGTATCGGACACAGGGGCCTCCGTCGCGGGTCGACGCCGGTCGGGTGCCGGTCGGCGGCGACACGGCCCAGCAGGCTTCCCCGCCCATCCGCGATCACTCCAGCCCGCGCCGGTCTCCTGCGAAAGGGCGACGGAGTCTCCTCGACCGGAGAATTGTTGGCGGCTGTGGGCGGTGCTGGTCGCCACCATCGGCCTGATCGTCATCGCACAGTTCATGGCGATCGTCGGCACCGGAGCCTGGTTCCCGGTCGCCGCACCCGCCCTGTGGGCGATGCAACCCGACACCGTGAGCATGGCACAACTCGCCCTCGTTGCAGTCGTGCCGGCCGGCTTCGCCATGTTGACCATGACCGCGTGGGCCCGGCTGCAACTCGACCGCTGACCGCCCCGCCACGTCGAGCAGGGCCGTGCAGGCAGCCCGGCCCGGTGGGACCGGATCCCGGGCGGGCCGGGACGGGTGTCCCTGGCCGGCGGGGACGCCACGCCGGTTGACTACCGGCATGACCGACAACTCGCCGGAGCACATCCCGGCCCACGTCAAGAACACCTACGTCAACTGCTCCGCGTACACCCGGGCTCCCCAGCTCACCCCGCCGCCGGCCGGCGCCTTCGCGGACAGCACCGGCACCGTCACGCCGGCCACCGGAGCGACCCGGTGACCGTGGCCGCCGCGCCGGGCCTGCTCACCACCGCGCGGGAGTGGCTCGCCGAGAACCTGGCGATGGGGGTCCCCACCGAGCAGGCCCGCGCGGCGGCCGTCGCCGCGGGCGCGGACGCCGCCGCCGTCGACGCCGAACTGGCCGCGCTGGACACGCACCCGTACTTCGCCGTCTGCCGGCGGCTCGCGCTGCGCTACGACTGGATGGAGTCGCTGCTCGACACCTACCGGGTGCTCCGCGACGACGACGGCGGGCAGGAGCTGGAACGCCGTGCCGACCTCGGCGCGGAGGAGTTCTTCGCCCGGTACTACTACGGCAACCGTCCGGTGGTGCTCGACGGCCTGATGGCCGACTGGCCGGCACGGGACTGGACCCTCGACCGGATGGCGCAACGCTGCCCGGACGCGGTGGTCGAGGTGATGACCGGACGGGAGGCCAACCCCGACCACGCCTGGCAGTACGACCGGCACCGGACCACCATGCCGTTCCGGGAGTACCTGGCGATGCTCGGCTCCCACACCCGCACCAACGACTACTACATGGTGCCGCGTAACGAGAACTGGACGGGCCCGCTGCGCCCCCTCGCCGAGGACGTCCGCCCACCGCTGCACCTGGTCGACCCCACCGGCGGCGGGCACCTGCTGCTCGGCCCGGCCGGTACGGTGACGCCGCTGCACGTCGACAACAGCTCGGTGCTGCTCTGCCAGGTACTCGGCCGCAAGCACGTACGGCTCGTCCCGTCGTACCAACGGCACCTGGTCTACCCGCGCGGCGGCACCTTCAGCGCGGTGGACGCGGCCCGGCCGGACCTCGACCGGTATCCCCGCTACGCCGAGGCCACGGTGCTGGAGACCACGCTCGAACCGGGGCAGATGCTGCTCATCCCGGTCGGCTGGTGGCACTGGGTGCAGGCGCTGGACCTCAGCGCCACGGTCACCTTCCACCACTTCCGGGTACCCGGCCAGAACCACCGGATGGCCACCCCACCGGCGGCGCGCGCCGACGAGTGACAGCCCGGCTCCCCACAAGCGAGCCTCGACCGCCCACCGTGCGGGTTCCGCCGATCGGCGTTGCCGCCACCGCGTTTTTGGAATCGTCGGTGGTGCTGGCAGCGTGGGCGAGGCGGAGGCACGGTGGGCACGTCGGGGCACGACCCGGAACGGGACGCGGGGTCGCCGACCTTCAGCCCGTCCGCCGAGCTGCCGCCGCTGCCCCCGGACGACCTGCGCGCGCTGCGTCGGGTCGGCGCCCGCTGGCAGGTCGGTGACGCGGTACGCGCGCTGCCAGTCGACCCGCAGTCGGGGGAGGTTCGCTCCGGGCCGGCCGGCACGGCGGATCGGGCCGGGATGCTGTTCCTGCCCGACGGGCCCGGCCGGCTGACCGCCACCCCGATCGCCGAACGGCAGGACACCGCCGAGGGACGGGCCGTCGGCGTACTGCGCCGGGTGTTGCTCGGTCGACCGCTGGCCAGCGCGTCGATCCTGCGCGAGCGGATGCCGAAACTCGTCGCGTTACCGGTCCTCGCCTCCGACCTGCTGTCCTCGGTGGCGTACGGGCCGGAGGCGATGCTGACCGTGCTGGTCCTCGCCGGCAGTGGCGCCCTCGGGCTGTCGTTGCCGATCGCGGCGGCCCTGGTGCTGCTGATGATCGCCGTCGGTACGTCGTACCGGCAGACCGTGTACGCCTACCCGCACGGGGCCGGGTCGTACCTGGTGGCCAGCGACAGTCTCGGGCCGCGCGCGGGTCTGGCCGCCGCGGCCGGGCTGGTCCTCGACTACGTGCTCACGGTGTCGGTCTCGGTGTCGGCCGGCGTCGCCGCGGTCACCTCCGCGCTGCCGGGGCTCGGACCGTACCGGGTGCCGCTCGCGCTGGCGGTGATCGGGGTGTTGCTGACCGGTAACCTGCGCGGCATCCGGGCCGCCGGCCATGTCTTCGCCGCACCCACCTATCTCTTCCTCGCCGCCGTCCTCGGGCTGATCGCCGTCGGGGTCGCGCGTTCCGCGGCCGGTGGTTTCACCGTCGTCGCCGCCCCGCCGACGCCCGCGGTGGAAGGGCTCGGTCTGCTGGTGGTGCTGCGGGCCTTCGCCTCCGGCGCGACCTCGATGACCGGCATCGAGGCGGTCTCCAACGCGGTGCCGGTCTTCCGTCCGACCGAGTGGCGCAACGCCCGCACCGTGCTCACCTGGATGGTCGGCATCCTGATCGTGCTCTTCGCCGGCCTGACCCTGCTGATCCACCTCAACGGACTGGTGCCCCGTGCCGACCAGACCCTGCTGTCCCAACTCGCCCGGCTGACGTTCCCCACCGGCCCCTGGTACGCGATCATCCAGGCCGCCACCGCGCTGGTGCTGCTCTTCGCGGCGAACACCGCCTTCAACGACCTACCACGCCTGCTGTACTTCATGGCCCGGGACGGCTACGTACCGCGCCGCTTCCTCCATCTGGGCGACCGGTTGGCGCTGAGCAACGGGCTGCTTGCGCTCGCGGTCGCCGCCGGGGTGATCCTGGTCGCCTTCGGCGGCCGTACGCACTCCCTGATCCCGCTCTACGCGGTCGGCGTCTTCCTCGCCTTCACGCTCTCCCAGACCGGCATGGTCAACCACTGGCGACACCGCCGGCAACCCGGCTGGCGGCGCCGCGCCACCGTCAACGCTGTCGGCGCCGCGCTGTCGGCCGTCGTGCTGGTGACCGCCGCGATCACGAAGTTCACCGCCGGAGCCTGGGTGGTGGTGCTGGCCGTACCCCTGCTGATCTACCTGTTCCGCCGGGTACGCCGCCACTACGACCACGTCGAGCAGACCCTCGGCCTGCATCCGGTGACCACCGGCCGCGGCGGACCGGAGCCGGCCGCGGACGAGCCGCCCGCGGTCGTCCCGCAGCAGGTCCGGCATCTCTTCCTCGTCCCGGTGGCCCGCCTCAACCAGGCGGCGCTGCGGACCCTCGCCTACGTCGGCTCGCTCGGCCAGCCGGCGCTGGCGCTGCACATCAGCCCCGAGCAGGAGGAGGCCGATCGGTTCCGCGCGCAGTGGACCACCTGGGGCGACCACATCCCGCTGGAGACGATCCTGTCACCGCACCGGGTGGTCATCCAACCGCTCGCCGGGTACGCCAGCGCGCTGCGCCTGCACCACCCCGACCTGACCCTCACCGTGGTCGTCCCCGACGTGGTGGTCGACCATCCCTGGCAGCGGTTGCTGCACTACCGCACCGAACAGCGGCTGCGCCGGGCCCTGCGCCGGCACCCGGGCATCGTCGTCAGCAGCATGCCCACCCACCTGACCCGCTGAGCGCCTCGCGCCCGCAGACCGGGACCCCGACGGCGGTCCGGGGCCACCGCCACCGGGTCGAGCCCCGGGTGGCGGCCCGGCCGGATCTGCGACCGATGCCGGACGGACCGCCGCGAGGCGGATGCCCGCCCAAGGTCGAGCGCCGAACCGCGCCGACCGTACCGGTCAGCGGGTTTTCTTCGCCGCCCGCTTGCGGGGCGGCGTCAACAGCTCCGCGATCGCCGCGATCGCCGACGGCACCAGGCGGTAGTACGCCCAGACCCCCCGCTTGTCGCGCTCGAGCAGGCCGGCCTCGGTGAGGATCCGAAGGTGATGGCTCACCGTCGGCTGAGACAGCCCCAACGGTGCGGTGAGGTCACTCACCGACGCCTCGCCGTCCGGAGCAGCCTGGATCAGGCTGAGTAGCCGTAGTCGGGCCGGGTCGGCGAACGCCTTCAGAACTCCCGCGAGCCGTTCGGCGTCGGCACGCTTGATCGGCTCACCGGTCAGTGGCGAGACGGCTGGCCCAGTTGTTTTCGCAGTTCCCACGTCCTACATCGTTCCACCAACACCATCGATTGGTTGGGAGAAACGAGGACACCACCGCCGTCGGATTGCCGCACCCGCGCCACCGCGAGCAGCTGTGGCCCTGTCGCCGGCACTGATCGGACCCCGGCGGACGCCGATGGGCCGGACCTCGCGGTCCGGCCCATCGGGGTGGTGCGTCAGATCGGTGTGGTGCCCGTTGCCGTCAGCTCAGCCGGTGAGCGAGGCCGGTGGTGGCGTCGCCGCGCTCGTAGGAGACGAGCAGCGACGTGCCGGCCGGCAGGGGACCGTTCAGCGGCAGGGTCAGGGTGTGCTTCTTGGTCAGGTCGGCCGTGGTCTGTGCCACGACCCGCTCGCCGTCCCAGATGAAGACCCGGGCGGTGCCGGCCTGCTTCACCTGCAGTTCCACCGAGACCTTCGAGGAGTTCCGACTGACCTTCTTGATCTTGACCGTGTTCTTCGGCAGCGCCGCGTAGCCGCCCGGCGCGACCCCGTCGGAGACGGACTGCAGGAGGGTCTGCGGCGAGTCGACGCTCAGCGCCGCGGTGTCGGGCATGATCGGTGCCTTGGGCGCCGACGGCAGCTCCGGCAGACCCGGCAGGGTCGCGACGCCCCAGCGCCACGGAAGGCCTTCGGCCGGTAGCGCTAGGGATCCCTCAGTTGCCCAGTCAATAGGTGCGGCGATGACCTCGTCGTGGTCGCCCATCGCTGCCACCCCCCGGTCGACGCGGTCACGATTGGCCGGCACGATAGCGACCCCCACCGACACTTTCCGAGCCGCCGCCACCCGCCCGGCTGCCCGGGCGAGCCGATGAACGCCCAGGCCATGGCGCCCACGGGCGGCAGAGCGGGGTAGCGACGTCCGGCCGTGCCGGTGGCGTGTCGCAGCGGTGTCGGCAGTTGCCGACAATGTCGGCGCACGGCGTTACGGGCGTGTCGACCCGGTCGCGTCCTACCGTCCCTGCATGCCCTCCGAACACCGCACGTGATCGGGCGGTTTCTCTTCCGGCACCAGCTACCCGGCGACACCGGCCGACCGCACCGGCGGGGCGATGGCGCCCGCGCCGCCCACCGAACACCTCCATGCCCGCACCCGCTGGGAGGAACCACCATGCCCGATCCGGCCCGCTCGGAGCAGGAACCCGTCGCCGCACCCCCGCCCCAGTGGAAATCGGCCCTGCCGGAGCTGCGCGAGATGTGGTGGGAGACCGGCGTACGGGCGCGGGCCCAGGCCGGCCTGTTCGCCGTCTTCTCCGAACTGCCGCGCCTGGTCTGGTCCGCGCTCGTGGTCAGCTGGCGTGCCGACCGGGTCCGGACGTCGATCGTCGCGGCCGCCACGATCGGTGCCGGGGTCATGTCGGCCTTCGGGCTGTTGGCCGCGCAACGGGTGCTGGTGGAACTGTTCGCCGGTGGCCCGACCGCGGACAAGGTACTCGCCGCACTGCCCGCCCTGGTGGCGTTGGCCGCGGTGACCGCGCTGCGCGCCGGACTCGCCGCCGCGATGGGGTACGCCCAGAACGGCCTCTCCCCGAAGGTCGACCGGGAGGTCGAGCGCGGCCTGTTCGAGGTGACCACGGCGGTGCGGTTGGAGGCGTTCGACGCCGACGCGTTCGCCGACGACATGGAACGCGCCTCGCGCGGCGCGAACTCCACCACCGGCCTGGTGCAGGCCTCGATGAACCTGCTCGCCGGTCTGGCCGGTGTCCTCGCCGTCGCGGTGGCCGTCGTGGTGGTCCATCCGCTGCTGCTGCTCGCCCTGCTGGTGGCCACCGTGCCGAACGGTTGGGCGTCGCTGCGCGCCGGGCACCTGCGCTACCAGACCTACGCCGCCGGGTCGGTCCGACGCCGCCGGTTGTGGCTGCTGCACCGGCTGATGGCCGAACGGGACTCGGCCCCGGAGCTGCGTTCCTACGGGCTGCGAAGTTTCCTGCTCGACCAGTACGACCGGGTCATGAGCGTCGAGACCGGCATCCAACTCGCACTGGCCCGGCGGGTCACCACGACCACCACGGTCGGCGCGATGATCGGCGGGATCGCCACCGCCGTGGTCTACGTACTGCTGGGACTGCTGCTGATCGACGGGCAGATCCCACTCGCCGCCGCCGCGACGTGCGTCATCGCCGTGCAGGCCGCGCAACGCTCCCTCGCCGTGGTCACGTTCCAGGTCGACCGCGTCTACACCGAGGGGCAACACTTCCGCGACTACACCGGCTTCATGACCCGCGCCATCGACCACCTGCCGCCGGCTGCCGACCTGGCAGACTCCGCCGACCTGCCGCCGGCCACCGAGCGCGCCGACCTGGCCTCGACCGCTGATCCCGCCGACTCGCCGCCCGCCGATCCGGTGGCGCCGCCCCCGATGCCGGAGCGACTGCGGGAGATCAGCGTGGACGCGGTCAGCCTGCGCTATCCCGACCGCGACACGGCCGCCGTCGACGAGGTGAGCCTGTCCATCGAGGCGGGGCAGACGGTGGCGTTCGTCGGGGAGAACGGCTCCGGCAAGTCGACCCTCGCCGCGATGATCGCCACCCTGCGTACCCCCACCGCCGGCACCGTGCGCTACAACCACCGGCCCGCCCACGCCTGGGGCACCGACACGCTACGGGCCAGGATCGCCGTCGTGACGCAGGAGTACCACAAGTGGCCGTTCACCGCCGCAACGAACATCGCGATCGGCGACATCACCACCACGCCCGGCCCGGACCGCATCGAGGCCGCCGCCGCCCGCGCGGTCGCCCACGACATGATCCGCGAACTGCCCCACGGCTACGAGACCCTGCTCGACCGTACCTTCGCCGGTGGTCAGGACCTCTCCGGCGGGCAGTGGCAGCGGATCACCGCCGCGCGCGGCTTCCTGCGCGACGCCGACGTGCTCATCATGGACGAGCCATCCTCCGCCCTCGACCCCCGGGCCGAGGACGCCCTGTTCCAGGCCATCCGGGACCGGCAGGGACGGGGCATCACCATCCTCATCACCCACCGCCTGGCCAACGTCCGGCACGCCGACCGCATCTACGTCCTGCACCATGGCCGACTCGTCGAAGCCGGCACCCACGACCACCTGATGAGCACCGGCGGCCGGTACGCCGACCTGTTCACCCTCCAGGCCGCCGGCTACGACACCACCCCCGGGGCCGCCGCGACGCTACCCCGCCAACCCGCCTCCGCCTGAAGGCCGACGATGTCAGCTGTGGACCCCGCGGCGACCACCGCGCCGACACTGGTGATCATCCGCGGCAACTCCGGCAGCGGGAAGACGACGACGGCCCGCGAGGTGCGCCGACGCTTCGGACGCGGAGCCGCGCTGCTGGAACAGGACCACCTACGCCGAACCGTGCTCCGCGAACACGACAGCGTCCACATCGACCCGGTCGCTCCCGCCTTCATCGCCGCGACCGCCCGTACCGCCCTCGACCTGGGCTACCACGTCGTCCTCGAAGGTATCCTGCACACCGAGCGCTACGCCACCGTGCTGCACCAGCTCATCGAGAGCCATCCCGGGCCGACGGCGATCTTCTATCTGGACGTGTCCTTCGACGAGACCGTGCGCCGTCACCTCCGCCGCGTCGAGCCGATCCCGGTCACCCCCGACGAGATGCGCACCTGGTACACCCGTCACGACCTGCTCGGCGCTGCCGACGAGACGGTCATCCCCGAGACCAGCACCTTCGAACAGACGGTCAGCACGATCCTGCACCTCAGCGGCCTCACCGTCGCGACACCGCTGACCCCGTGTCCCCGGCGCTGCCGGCGGTGCGCCCGCGATGCCGACGCTGCTCCGGCCGGCCGCTGCCCGGCGTCACACCCGACACCTACCATCGTCGCGAATCGCTCACCGGAGGAGCCACGCGTGACCCAGGACGACGGCACCACCTTCACCGACCGGGACCTGCGTGGTGCCCGGTTCAGGAACTCGACGCTCGCCGGGGCGGTACTGCGCGGCGTCGAGGTTCGGGACCTCGATATCGACGCGCCGTGGCTCGCCGACGGCGCGCTACTGGTCAACGGTGTCGACGTGGTGCCGCTCGTCGAGGCCGAACTCGACCGACGCTTCCCCGGCCGTGAGCTGAGGCGCGCCGAGCATCCGGACGCCCTGCGGTCGGCCTGGGCTGCGATCGAGCGGGCCTGGGCGGCTGCGGTCGACCAGGTCGGGACCATGCCCGCGGGTGCCGTGGACGTCTCGGTCGACGACGAGTGGTCGTTCGCGCAGACCCTGCGCCACCTCGCGTTCGCCACCGACATCTGGCTCGGCAGGACGGTCTTGCGGCTGCCGCAGCCCGTCCATCCGCTCGGGCAGCCCCACGCGGAGTACGAGACGGACGGATTCGACATGTCGATCTTCGCCGTGACCCGGCCGACCTTCGCCGAGGTGCTCGAACTGCGCGCCGACCGGCAGGCCATGATGCGTGACTTCCTCGCCGGTGTCACGCCGCGGCTGCTCGCCGAGCTTCGGCAGCACCCCTGGTCGACCGAGCACGACGTGTCGGTCCTGCGGTGCCTCCACGTGATCATGGGGGAGGAGTGGGAGCACCTCCGCTTCGCCCTGCGCGACCTCGCCGCCCAGCAGTAGCCTCACCACACGCCGTCCGACCGGTGCCGCTCAGTCGAGACAGAACTCGTTGCCCTCGACGTCCCGCATCACGAGACACGACTCGTTCTCGCCATCGGCGCGCAGGAGCCGTACGCGTTGCGCACCGAGCGGGATCAGCCGTGCGCAGTCGGCCTCGAGCGCGGCCAGCCGCTCTTCACCCACCAGCCCGGTGCCGACCCGTACATCGAGGTGCAGCCGGTTCTTGACGACCTTCCCTTCGGCAACGCGCCCGCGGTGACGTCGGGCATCCCGACACTGTCCCGTACGGCGGACACCTGGACCCGGACGCCGTCGGGCGGCCGTACCATGGCCGGTGGTGCTGGTTCGTCCCGTCCGTGAGGGCGGGACGTCGTAAGAGGGAACCCGGTGCGAGACCGGGACTGCCCCGCAGCGGTGAGTGGGAACGACCGCCGTCAACAGAGCACTGGACCGCGAGGTCTGGGAAGCGACGGCCAGTAGGCGACCTGGTGTCATGCCCACGAGTCCGAAGACCTGCCGGCACTGCGCACACCGCCGGTGTGCGCCGCCGGCGGCCTCTCGGGAGGGCCAGGGCGGAAGCCGGTACCGTGGCGTACCCGCCTTCCCCTGCCCGTGCCCGCCGGGCACTTCGAGGGAAGGACCCCCTGTTGCACACCGCATTCGGGCAGAGCACCGTGCTCGGCTATCCGCGCATCGGCGGCGACCGTGAGCTGAAGAAGGCCGTCGAGGCGTACTGGGCCGGAACCGTCGACGCGGACACCCTGGAGAGCACCGCCGCGCGGCTACGAGCCGAGGTCTGGCGGACGCTGCGCGACGCCCGCCTCGACGCGATCCCGTCGAACACCTTCTCCTACTACGACCAGGTGCTCGACACCGCCGTCGCCGTCGGGGCGGTCCCCTCCCGGTTCACCCGACTGGGCCTGTCCGCGCTGGACACCTACTTCGCGATGGCCCGCGGCGTCGACGCCGAGCCGGCGCTGGAGCTGACCAAGTGGTTCGACACCAACTACCACTACCTGGTGCCGGAGATCGACGCCGGCACCGTCTTCACCGCCGACCCGGCGAAGGCGCTCAGGGAGTACGCCGAGGCGCGCGAGCTGGGCATCACCACCCGACCGGTACTCGTCGGCCCGGCCACGTTCCTGTTGCTGGCCAAGGGCGACGACCCGTTCGCCCGCCTCGACGACCTGGTCGAGACGTACGCCGAGATTCTCACCGCGCTGGCCGGGGCGGGGGTGGCCTGGGTGCAGCTGGACGAGCCGGCCTACGTCGCCGACCGCAGCCCGGCCGAGATCGACGCGTTGCGGCGGGCCTACACCCGGCTCGGTGCGCTCGCGGACCGGCCCCGCATCTTCGTCGCCACCTACTTCGGTGAACTCGGTGACGCGCTGCCGGCCCTGCTGGACACCCCGGTCGAGGCCGTCGGGCTGGACCTGGTCGCCGGGCCGGGCAACCTGCACCGGCTCGCCGCCGCCGGCCCGCTGGGTGGCCGGACGGTCGTCGCCGGGCTGGTCGACGGGCGCAACATCTGGCGTACCGACCTGCGGGCCGCCGTCGCGGCCGGCGCGACGGTCGCCGGCCTGGCCGACCACGTCGTCGTCGCCACCTCCTGTTCGCTGCTGCACGTGCCGGTCGACCTGGCCGCCGAGACCGGCCTCGATCCCCGGCTGGCCGAGCGGCTCGCGTTCGCCCGGCAGAAGGTCGACGAGGTCGTCCTGCTCGGCCGCGCCCTGCGCGACGGCACCACCGCGCTACCCGCACCGCTGCCGCCCGCCCCGGCCGCGTGGCGCCACGACGACGTCCGTGGGCGACTCGCCGCGCTGCGCCCCACCGACCGGCGCCGCGGTGACTACCCGAGCCGGGCGGTCCGGCAGCAGGAACGGTTGGGCCTGCCGGAGCTGCCGACCACCACGATCGGGTCGTTCCCGCAGACCAGCGAGCTGCGCCGGGCACGTGCCGCGCATCGCGCGGGCGACCTCGACGAGGCCGGATACGTCCGGCGGATGCGCGCCGAGGTCGAGCACGTCGTCCGGCTCCAGGAGCGGCTGGGCCTGGATGTGCTGGTGCACGGTGAACCGGAACGCAACGACATGGTGCAGTACTTCGGGGAGCAGCTCGACGGTTTCGCCGCCACCGCACAGGGCTGGGTGCAGTCGTACGGCTCCCGCTGCGTACGCCCGCCGATCATCTACGGGGACGTGGCGCGCCGCGCGCCGATGACGGTCGAGTGGTCCACCTACGCGCAGTCGTTGACCAGCAAGCCGGTCAAGGGCATGCTCACCGGCCCGGTCACCATCCTGGCGTGGTCGTTCGTCCGTGCCGACCAGCCGCTCGCCGACACCGCCGACCAGGTCGCGCTGGCCCTGCGCGACGAGTGCCGGGATCTGGAGGCCGCCGGGATCCGGGTCATCCAGGTCGACGAACCGGCGCTGCGCGAGACACTGCCGCTGCGTCGGGCCGATCAGCAGGCGTACCTCGACTGGGCGGTCGGCGCGTTCCGGCTGGCCACCAGCGGCGTCGCCGACGACACCCAGATCCACACCCACCTGTGCTACTCCGAGTTCGGCGAGGTGATCACCGCCATCGACGCGCTCGACGCCGACGTCACCAGCATCGAGGCGTCCCGCTCCAAGATGGAGGTGCTCGACGACCTCGCCGGGATCGGGTACGCCCGGGGCGTCGGACCGGGGGTGTGGGACATCCACTCGCCCCGGGTGCCGCCCCGCGACGAGGTGGTCGAGGCGCTGCGCCGGGCCGTCGCGGCCGTACCGGCCCGACGGTTGTGGGTGAACCCGGACTGCGGCCTGAAGACCCGGTCCTACCCCGAGGTCGAGGCGTCCCTGCGGCACCTGGTCGCGGCCGCCGTGACCGTCCGCGAGAGCTGACCCGAGCGCGCCGGGTGGTCCCGCACGCGACCACCCGGCGCGACGCCAGGCGGTCTCCCGCCTGGCGCAGCTCAGAGCCCGGCTGCGGCCTCGTATCGGCGGCGCAGCTCGGCCATCTCCGACGGATCCAGGGCCTCCTTGAGCGCCGGCTCGGCGTACTGGGTTGGGAACATCTCCCGCAGCCGGTCGACGAAGATGACGTCCTCGGTCGCCTCGACCACCTGGATGCCCGGCGGATCGGTGGACGGGTCCATGATCACCGGACCGGCGAGTTTGACCGCCCAGTCCCAGGGGCGCTTCTGCTCGGCGATCCCGCACAGGTGGAAGCCGTACACGGTTCGTACGTCGGCGAGCGTGTCGGCGGCGGCCGGTTCGTAGCCGTAGACGTGCACCCCGCAGATCACCGCCGGCTCCGTCTGTTCCTCGGTGCCGGTCTGCGGGACGTCGTGCCCGGCATGCTGGTGTTGCTCCGGGTCCGCCTGTTCGAGCGTCGTCCGCATCCAGGTGGTGACCTGGGCCCGCAGGTCCGCCGGCTGCGCCTTCGAGTCGGCCGACCTGACCAGTGCCACCGCGGTGATCGACACCGCCAGCAGGGTCACCGCCGCCCACAGGTAGCGGTGGCGGAGCCATCCCGCGAGATCTGCTCGGGAAACCATGATCGCTTTCACCTCGTCGCCGGTTCTGGTGCGCTGGCAGACCGCATCGGACGCTCCGGCGTATCCACGTGGCGCCGTTCAGGCGTCGCGGGGACACGTACCGGAGGGTGTGGACGGCGCGGACATGTTCCCGCCGCCGTGGCGATGGCCCGGCGATGCGGCGCGCGAGGGCCTGCCGAGCGCGCGCTGCCGGCACTGCGATGCTCCCGTGCTGGCCGTGTCTCAGCGCGTTTGCCCCCGCGCTGCGGCGATGTGTGTCATTCCAGCACGCCGGGACCCGCTCCGGCAACATCGACGGTCCTCAGCCTGGCGCTGGCTGCCGGGGCCGGCTGACCCGGGGCCGTTGACGCACGCCCGTCGCTGTCGCCATCCGGACGCGGGGCGAAGTTGGGTAGCGCTACTCATGCGTCGACTGGCCGTCGGCGTCCACAGTTACGGCATGACCGCACCCGAGGCTCCGGTTCCCGCCGCGCACCGCAGTACCCGTGACCGGGTCGCCGCTATCGTCACTGTTCCCGCCTGGTACGCGCTGTTGTTCCTCGCCTTCGTCGGCTGGGTCGCCTGGCAGGCCAGGACGGGCGTCGACGGCTGGGAAGACCTGATCGTGTTCGCCGCCATCGCCTACGGGGCGCTCGGCTTCGTGTTGGGCAGCACGATCGGCATCGTGCTCATGGCGATCCGGATGCGTAGCGCCACCTGGACGGCCGGCCCGATCCGTTCCGGAACCGTCGCGGCGGCGGTCGGGCTGCTGGGCATCGCGCTGATTCCCCTGGTCATCCGACTGCTGGACCTGCTACAGAACCCGTAGCCGCGCCAGCGGCGACGGGACGTCGGCGGTCGGCTGCCGGAGTGCGTACGCCTCAGTTCAAGCGCCGATGTGCGGAACAGTTCCGCCACGACCGCCGGGCCTACGTCGAGGCGAAGGGCCCGTTCGTCTGGAACATCATTCGGCGGGCTGACGGGTGGGCATAGCAGACCGGTTGGACGCCCGGACCAAGCGACGCCTGACGTGGCGTGTTGACGTCGTCGGATCCGGTGACCATTGTCATGAGGCAGTTGGAGGTGGTGCCATGCGCCAGCCGGATCAGCCGCGGCCGGCCCGATGATCGTCATCGACGCGGCCTCGTCGACGCCGCCGTACGCGCAGCTGCGCGCCCAGTTCGCGAGGCAGATCCAGGATCGCTCGCTCGCCGTCGGCACCAGACTGCCGCCGATCCGCCGCCTCGCGGCCGACCTCGGCCTGGCCGTGAACACCGTCGCTCGGGCGTACCGGGAACTGGAGGAGGCCGGTCTGATCGAGACCCGGGGGCGGGCCGGATCGTTCGTCTCGGCGGCCGGCGAGCAGGCCCTCGAACAGGCCCACCGGGCCGCCCGCGACTACGCCGCGGTGGTCTCCAGCCTCGGTATCGACCCCACCGAGGCGATTCGGATCGTCCGGGCGGCACTGGGCCGGTCAGCGTCGTGAGCGGTTCGGCGCATCCCCGCCGCGGGCCATCCCCGCCGCGGGCCGTCCCCCGCGACGCGTCGGCCGGCGCGCCCTCGTAGCCCGCACCGACCGACGCGTACCTGTGGGGCTACGAGCAGCATCCGCCGCCGAGTCCGACCGGGCGCACCCGGTCGGGCTCGGCGTGAGTGGGGGCGGTGACCTCGCCGCAGGCGCAGGCGTCGTGGGCGCCCGGCTCGGTCTGGGCGGACTTGCCGTACTGGTCGGAGTCGCCCTTGACCACGTACACCTCCCACCGCTCGTCACCCGGGCCGCGCACCCACACCTTGTCCTGTAGCGCGTAGCAGCAGGAGGTGTCGTTCTCGGTCAGGGTGATCAGACCGGCCGCGGTGAGCCGGTCGGTGGCGGCGGTGACCTCCGTGCCGTCGAACACCTCGACCCCGAGGTGATCCAGCGCGGTGGGCTGGTCGGGTGCGCCTTCGAGCAGGACCAGCTTCAACGGTGGCTGGTCGATGGCGAAGTTGGCGTAGCCGGGTCGCCGCTTGGCCGGCTCGGCGCCGAACAGCTTCGAGTAGAACGCGACCGACGCCTCCAGGTCGGCCACGCGCAGGGCGAGTTGGACGCGGGACATCCCGTACCTCCCGTTGTTTAGACAACCGTCTAGCCAGAGAGTTGCACTCTGTTTAGACAGTTGTCAAACTAGACGGGTGTCGAGACAAGAGGTGCCGGCGATCCCGGACACGTCCCCGTGCTGCCCCCCACTGGTCGACGAGGCGTTGACCGACGAGACGGCGGCGACCCTGGCCCGGGGCTTCAAGGCCCTCGGTGACCCGGTGCGACTGCGGCTGCTGTCCCTGATCGCCTCCCGGGCCGGCGACGAGGTGTGCGTCTGCGAGCTGACCGACGCGTTCACCCTGACCGGGCCGACGATCTCCCACCACCTCAAGGTGCTTCGGGAGGCCGGGCTGATCGACTGCCAGCGACGGGGCACCTGGGTCTACTACTGGATCGTCCCGGCCCGTCTCGCCGCGCTGTCCCAGCTGCTCGACGTTTCCGGTGCGACCGCGACTGCGCGACCGTGACACCGCGGGACGACTGGACGACCCTGCGGCGGGCGTCCGCGGAACTCGTCGGCACCGGCCTGCTCGTCACCGCCGTCGTCGGCTCCGGCATTGCCGCGGCCCGGCTCGCACCCGACGACCCGGGGCTGCAACTGCTGGCGAACAGCATCGCCACCGCGTTGGCCCTCGGCACGCTGATCGTCATCTTCGGCCCGGTCTCCGGCGCCCACCTCAACCCGGCGGTGTCGCTGGCCGACTGGTGGCTCGGTCGCCGTACCCGGACCGGCCTGTCGACCCGGGATCTGATTGCCTACCTGGGCGCGCAGCTGCTCGGCGCGGCCGGCGGAACCGTGCTGGCCCACCTGATGTTCGGGCTACCGGCCGCCGCCGTCGCCACCCGGCACCGCGACGGCGGCCGGCTGTGGCTCGCCGAGATCATCGCGACCGGTGGCCTGCTTCTGCTGATCGCCGCCCTGCGCCACGCCCGTCGTGAGGCGCTGGCGCCGGTCGCAATCGGCGCGTGGATCGGCGCCGCGTACTGGTTCACCGCCTCCACCGGGTTCGCCAACCCCGCGGTGACCGTCGGCCGGATGTTCACCGATACCGTCACCGGCATCACCCCCCTTTCCGCGATGGGCTTCGTCGTAGCCCAACTGGTCGCCACCGTGGGCACACTCGCCGCGATCCGATGGTGGTACCCGACCCGGCCCCGGGCTGTCGCCCCCGTCGATCCCACGCCGACCGGCGCGCAGCGGGTGCCGGCGTGATCGGTACGAGGATCGCCCCTGACTCATCCACCCGACCGAGGACTGATAACCATGAACAGCCCCGTACCCGCAGTCCTGTTCGTCTGCGTACACAACGCCGGTCGCTCCCAGATGGCCGCCGGCTGGCTGCGGCACCTCGCCGGTGACGCGATCGAGGTCCGCTCCGCCGGCTCCGAACCCGTCGAGGAGGTCAACCCCGTCGCGATCGTGGCGATGCACGAGGTCGGCATCGACATCGCCACCGAACGGCCCACGATCCTCGACTGGAACGCCGCCCGGAGCAGCGACGTCATCATTACCATGGGGTGCGGCGACGCCTGCCCCGTCTTCCCGGGCAAGCGCTATGAGGACTGGACGCTCACCGATCCGGCCGGTCAACCCCTGCCCGTGGTGCGTGAGGTCCGCGACCAGATCCGCGACCGCGTCGTCCAACTCGTCGCCGACCTGACCGGCGACCATCCGGTCCGCGGGCACTGACGTCGACAGGGCCGGCGAACGGCTGGCGACACCGTCGACCCGCGATGCGGACTATCGTGCAGCGCATGCGTGTTCCCGGTTGGCTCGACGACATCCGGACCTCGTACGACACGGTGGCGGCCAGCTACGCCGACCTGCTGCGCGACGCCCTCGCCGGTGAGCCGTTCCAGCGGGGCGTCCTCGCACTCTTCGCCGAGCTGGTCCGCGCCCGGGGCGCCGGGCCGGTGGCCGACGTCGGCTGTGGCCCTGGCCGGATCACCGCTCACCTGCACCACATCGGCCTGGACGCGTTCGGCATCGACCTGTCACCCGCCATGGTCGAGGTGGCCCGACGGGATCACCCGGGCCTGCGCTTCGAGGTCGGCACGATGACGCGCCTCGACCTGACCGACGGCGAGCTGACCGGCCTGCTCGCCTGGTTCTCCCTGATCCACGTCCCCGACGAGGAGGTACCCGTGGTGTTCGCCGAGTTCCACCGGGTGCTGCGGCCGGGTGGGGTCGTGTTGCTCGCGTTCCACGGCGGCGACGGCAGCCGGCTCAAGACGCAGGGCTACGGCGGCCATCCCATGAACGTCCATGTGCACCACCGTCCGACGGGTCGGGTCGCCGCCGGGCTGCGCGCCGCCGGCTTCACCGTCGAGGCCGAACTGGCGCACCATCCGGCACCGGACGTGACAGGCGGTTTCGTCTTCGCCCACCGGTGAGCGGTGTCTCAGGCGCAGAGGTTGGCGACGGCGACCCGGACCGGGTCGGGGTTGGCCCAGCTCCAGTTGGGGTGGGCCCGGTTGGTGAGCAGCACCACGACCATCCTGCGTCCGGGGTGCACCAGCAGGGACGTGCCCGAGAAACCGGTGTGGCCGAAGGTCTTGCCGGTGGCGAGCCGGCCCATGAACCACGGCTGGTTGAGTACGACGCCGAGGCCGTGATCGGAGGTCCGGTTGGGACGTTCGGCGTCGACCGCGGGCAGACCCCGGTTGACGTTGGTGAGCATCCGCTTGGTGATGGTCTCGGAGAGCACCCGTGTGCCCCGGTAGGTACCGCCGTTCAACAGCAGTTGACCGATGACGGTGAGGTCGGCGGCGGTGGAGAAGATGCCGGCGTGTCCGGCGATGCCGCCGAGGTGGTTGGCGACGTCGTCGTGGACGGTGCCGCGCAGCAGCCCGCGGGAGGATCGGGCGTCGGTGGCGACGAGCCGGCGGGCCTGGTCGGCGTTGGCGAGCCAGGTCTTCGGGTTGAAGCCGGTGTCGCGCAGGCCGAGCGGACCGGTGATGCCGTTCTTGAGGGCCTTGTCGAGACGCTGGCCGGTGAGTTTCTCGACGAGTTGGGCGGCGACCATGAGTCCCACGCTGGAGTACCGAAAGACGGTGCCCGGGGTGGCGCCCTTGACCAGTGGGGTGGCGAGGACGGCGGCCCGGCGGGCGGCGTCGTCGGGCAGCCCGGTGACCTTGGCGCCGACGGGTAGGCCGCTGGTGTGGGCCAACAGCATGGCAACCGTGATCTTGTCCTTGCCGGGACCGGCGAAGCCGGGCAGGTGCTCCACCACCGGGGTGTCGAGGGCGATCCGCCCTCTGTCGACCTGTTGCAGCGTGAGGATCGCGGTGAAGACCTTGGTCAGCGAGGCGGTGTCGAAGATCGAGTCGGCCCGCATCGCGACCTGCCTGGATTCGGGCAGCAGGACCGGGCCGGCGCCGTAGCGCAGGGCCTTGCCGACCGTGGCGCGGGCGGACAGCTCGCCGTCGACCTGGCAGTACGCCACCGCGCCGGCGTATCCGGGGTGCTTCGGGTTCTGCGGTGTGGGTTTGAGATGGCGGGTGAGTTCGGCGGTGAGCGCCCGGCCCAGCGGCGACCCTTCGGCACCGGTCGGCCTGGTGGCGCCGCCGGCCGACGCGCTGGCCGAGGTGCCCGGTGCGGCACCGAACGCCTCGACGGCGGACGGGGAGACCGCCGGAGCACTGGCCGACGGCCCGGCACCCGCCCCACCCGATGGCACCGGTCCGGTCGTCGGCGCGCCGGTACCGTCGGCGCCCACCACCGGCGGCGGGGCCTGACAGCCGGTGACGACCGCGGCAGCGGCTGCCAGGCCGGCGCCGAGCACGGTACGACGGTGCAGTGACATGGGCCGCATCATGACAGGCCAACCCCGCCGGGCACAGCTCGGCACCCCGGCCGATTCCTCGACAGCGCGGCTCGCGGGTTACCGGAAACGCCTGATCGGACACGAACCGGCCGAAGCCGTCGCCGCCGGCCACCCGCGCGTCCGGGGAGCGGTCAGCGCCCGCCGCGCCGGGCGCCGGGCCGGGCCCGGGCGGAGAAGGCAGCCGCCCCGGATCGGGCTGGTGCGGATCGTGTCGTCGAAGCCGCCGGCGTGGACTTCCCGCCGCCGCGGCGGCCTCGGCCGCCCTGCGTGGGCTGCGCCTCGTGCCTCGTGCCGGTGGGCTGCGCCTCGCGTCGCGTCCCGGTGGGCTGCGCCTCGCGTCGCGTCCCGGTGGGCTGGGTTTCGCGCCGGGTCCCGGCCGCGCGTGGCACGGGCTGGGGGACCAGGGTCCGTTCGCCCGGTGCGAGTTCGCGCAGCAGCGCGTCACCCGGACGCAGCCGAGTGGTGGTGGCCTTGATGCCCGCCTTGCGGGTGAGTTCCCGAACCTCGGGCACCTGCCCGTCGGTCATCAACGTGACCACGGTTCCGGCCGCCCCGGCCCGAGCGGTACGACCCGAGCGGTGCAGGTAGGCCTTGTGCTCCACGGGTGGGTCGGCGTGCACGACCAGGGTCACGTCGTCGACGTGGATGCCCCGGGCGGCGATGTCGGTGGCGACCAGGGTCTGCGCCGCACCGTCGGAGAACGCCTGTAGGTTCCGGGTGCGGGCGGCCTGGGCCAGGTTGCCGTGCAGTTCGACGGCGGTCACGCCGGCCGCGACCAGGCGGCGGGTGAGCGTCTTCGCCCCCCGCTTGGTACGCGTGAACACCACCGTCCGGCCCGGCGCCGCGGTCAGCTCGACCAGCACGGCGAACCGTTCGTCGGCGTTCACGTGCAGGACGTGGTGCGCCATCGCGGCGACCGGCGACAGTGTCGAGTCGACGCTGTGCACGACCGGGTCGGTGAGGAAGCGCCGCACCAGCACGTCGACCCCGGCGTCCAGGGTGGCGGAGAAGAGCAGCCGTTGCCCGCCGCGAGGGGTCTGGTCCAGCAGTCGCCGCACGGTGGGCAGGAAGCCGAGGTCGGCCATGTGGTCGGCCTCGTCGAGCACGGTGATCTCGACGGCGTCCAGGTGGGCGTGGCCGGTCTCGACGTGGTCGGCGAGCCGACCCGGGCAGGCCACCAGGATGTCGACCCCGGCCCGCAACCCGGCGATCTGTGGCCGGGCGGCGACACCACCGAAGACGGTCATCGTCCGCAGCGACAGCGCCTGCGCCAGCGGCGCCATCACACTGTCGATCTGGGTGGCCAGTTCGCGGGTGGGGGCGAGGATCAGCGCCCGGGGACGACCGGCCCGCCGTGACGTGCGGCTGGCGGCCAACCGGGTCAGCACCGCCAACACGAAGGCGTAGGTCTTGCCCGAGCCGGTACGGCCCCGGCCCAGCACGTCGCGTCCGGCGAGTGCGTCGGGCAGGGTCGCGGCCTGGATGGGGAACGGCCGGTCCACCCCGGCCGCGGCCAGCGCGCGGTTCAGCGTGTCGGGCACGCCGAGGTCGGCGAAGGTGAGAGAGTCTGACGAGATGGTCTGGCTTGGGCGGCGTGCCGCCATGAAGGCTCCGAACGTCGAAGGGATGTCTCGCCCGGCGCTGACCGCTTCGGTCGCGGCGCGTGGCGTAGGGCCCGCGGCGCGTGACGTGGACATCGAACCGGGCCGCCATTAGGGGCGGACCGTGTTGTCAGTCTACTCCAACCCGCCGCCGGATCCCGCTGCGCGCGGCAGGGCGGTGGACCGGACGGTGCCGGGCAGCGGCCGGTCCGGGTGTCATGACCTGTCGGTCACGGTGTCATGACCTGCCAACGGCTCTGCCCGTCCATCCATGCCCGGGCCAGGATCTCCGCCGACTGGCGGCCGGGGCACGGGTAGATCTTCGACCGGCCGGCGTCGCCGCCGGCTCGGGCCTCCACCTCCCACGACTCGCCGTCGGTGCGGATGTATACGTCGCGGCGGCCTCGTACGGTGCGGTTGCCGTTCCACCAGTGGCGCTCGGTTTTCACCCCCCGACCGTATAGCACCAGCTCGCTGTGGGAAACGTCGACGATCTTGATCGTCGCGACCCGGGCAGCTGTGGCCTGGGTACGTCGTCGTCGAGGCCCCGCGCCGATGCCCGTTACGTTGTCCGTCGTCCACCAACGCGAGGAATGTCGACTCGTGCCGCCCGGCAACAGGCGGTCACAGTGCGGGGCGGACGACGAAGGTGGCCGACGCGGGGACGACGTCACCGACCGGGGAGAGTTGCATCTGTCTGGGCCCGTCGTGTCGAAGGTAGTGGTCCGGGTAGTTGTACGAACGCAGCGAGGTGTGCGCACCGGTGAGGCCGGTGACCGGACAGAACGTGGCGTCGGCGCGGAACAGGGCGTCGCTCTCGGCCCGGTGCAGGAACACCCGGAAGCCGGAGTGGCGCAGGTAGTGGCCGGGGAAGTTGACCGACTCGAAGGCCACGCAGCCGGTACCCGTCAACCCGGGACGGACGGTGAACGCCGCGTCCGCCTTCGTGTCGCTACCGCTTGCGGCGTTCACCGGTGCCACCTGGGCCTGGAAGTCGAAGTGTCGGACCCGATGACCGGGTCGGCCCGCGACCTCCAGACCGATCCGGGCGCCGGGAACCAACGCTGTGCCGGCGGGGGTTTGCGGCACGGAACCGGGCGTCGTCGGGGTGGCGCCGGTCGGTGCTGGAGCGTTGCCACCGCCACCGGTCGGGGTGCTGGCGGGCGGGGCGGTACCGGAGCCGCCGGCGCCCTCGGCGCGGGGGTTGAGACCGGGTAGGGCGACCGGGTTGCCGCGCTGGGCCGGCGGCGCGACACCGCCGTTGGGGGCGGCCGCCGACCCGGTGCCGTCCACCAAGGGCGGCACGTCGGTGTCGCCGGGGCCGTCCGCCGGGTAACCGGGGCGTGGCACCGCGGCCACGAACTCGCCGTGGATCGTCTCCTGCGCGGTGCCGCCGCGTAGTGCCAGCACCCCGCCGAGGGCGGTGACGGTGACCAGGGCCACGCCGCCGAGCAGCAACGCGCGTCGGGGGCCCGGCCGGTCGGTCGGCTCGCCGAGGTCGTCCGGAGTACGGTGCGGGGTGGTGTGCCGGTAGGGCCGGCCGAAGGTGGCAGGGTCGCTCGCGGCGTCGGGGGCGATGGTACGGCCCGCCTCGATGGATCCGCCCGGGTGACGTGCGGGCGACGGCGGGGCGACCGTGGTCAGCGGTGTCGACGACGCGGTCCGCCGGAGGAGGCCGGCGGGACGGCGGCGCAGGGTGCCGTTCTCCGGCTGGTCGGTCGCCGGGGCGGCGGCGTCCGAACCGAGCCTGCCGGACTCGGAGATCCAGCCTCCGACCCGCAGGCGAGACTGGTCGTTGCCTTGGGACATGGTGGTCTCCTGCTGCTTCCAGCGCACGCGCCCGCCCGGACAGATGATCAAAGATTGCGGCGCATACGTTCCCACCTCCGTTCCTCCGGCGCCAGTACCCACGCCACGTGGCGAACATTTCTCGGCTTCGGCGTCGCCGGGGGACGGTCGACGGAATCCACCGGAAAGAGTCCTGGAAACTTCCGCTCGTCAACCCATCGAGCAATGGTCGCCCGGCGGCAATCGGCATGACGCCAGCCCGAACCCGCCGCCCAGTCGCAGATGTTGAGCAGCAGCAACGCTCTGCCGCCTGCTGGCCCTGTCCCCTCAAAGGTTTCGGGAGTATTTCCGGAAGTTGTTGACGGCCCGACCGTGACAGGCCAATACTGTGCCCATCGACGTAGCTCGATTGTCGACCAACGCGACCCACACCGCCGGTCACCACAGACATCGATCGGCCATCCCACCACCCGCGGTACGACGCCGACTGTCGACGGCGGTCGCCCGGCCACCGTGACCTCGCCGGCTCGTAGCGCCGCTGGCCCCGGCCAGCCGTCATGAGGAGGAAGTATGAACCAGGGACTCGTCCAGCTGAGACGACGCGGGCGCGTACGCCTCAGGTCGCTCATCGGGGCCGCCTGCGCCGTGGCACTGGCGACGACCGGCACCACGGCGATCCTGGCCAGCCCCGCCCACGCCCAGACCGTGACGTCCAACCAGGAGGGCAACCACAACGGGTTCTTCTTCTCGTTCTGGAAGGACAGCGGCAACGTCTCCATGACCATGGGGAACGGCGGCCAGTACAGCACCCAGTGGAGCAACGTCAACAACTTCGTCGCCGGTAAGGGCTGGAACCCGGGTACTCGCCGGACGGTCAGCTACTCCGGCACCTACAACCCGAACGGCAACTCGTACCTGACCCTCTACGGGTGGACCAGGAGCCCGCTCGTCGAGTACTACATCGTGGACAGCTGGGGCAGTTGGCGGCCGCCGGGCGCGAACTCCATGGGCACCGTCAACACCGACGGCGGCACCTACGACATCTACCGCACCCAGCGGGTCAACCAGCCCTCCATCGACGGGACCGCGACCTTCTACCAGTACTGGAGCGTCCGGACCTCGAAGCGGGTCGGCGGCACCATCACCACGGGCAACCACTTCGACGCGTGGGCCAGCCGGGGGATGAACCTCGGCAACCACTACTACCAGATCATGGCCACCGAGGGGTACCAGAGCAGTGGCAGCTCCAACATCACGGTCAACAGCGGCGGCACCAGCAACCCGCCGCCCACCGGTGGCAACTGCTCGGTCAGCGTCAGTCGGGCCGAGGACTGGAGCGACCGCTTCAACGTGAACTTCTCGGTCAGCGGCACCAACAACTGGGTCGTCAGCATCCGTACCAACGGCGGCCAGAGCCTGCAGAACAGCTGGAACGCCTCCATCAGCGGTACCAGTGGCACGCTCACGGCACGCCCGAACGGCAACGGCAACAACTTCGGTATCACGCTCTACAAGAACGGCAACAACACCACACCGACCGCGACCTGCTCGACGGGCTGACCCCCGAGAGCCACCAGTGGGGTGCCGGCGACCGTCGGCACCCCACCGCGAAACCGCCCGGGGCGGTTCGTGCACGAGATCTGCCGGGGTTGAGATTCGGGTGAACCGCGGGGTGGTGGCCGCCGTAGAGCCACGGACAGCGGGTGACCGAGGTTTCTCTTTCGGAGGTGTGTCGTGCCCGAGTTGGTTGCACCCGGCAATTCCGGTGCGGCGGAACGCGATCTGGACCGGCTGGTCTATCAGATCCTCCGGCAGGACCTGGCCCAACTCGATCGCAACGCCAGCCGCAACGGCGACCCGATGCGTATCGAGCGAGAGCGGGCGACCCGGTACGTCGACTCGCACCTCCGCGAGCTGCATCGGGCACCTCAGCCGGACGCCACTCGGTGGGTGGCGCCGCAGCAGGAGGCGCCGGGCCGGGCGGACGGGGCGCAACGGAGCATCGTCAGCCGCCTGACGGCGTGGCTGCTCCGCCGGGCGCTCCGCCGGATCGACCCCGAACCCACCGCCGGCGCCGTCGACGTGAACCACGACCGGGGGTACGGCGCGGCACCGGGCCAGGCGGACGGGGCGCGACGGAGCACTGCGACCCGTCTGACGGCGTGGATGCTCCGCCAGGCGCTCCGCCGGATCGACCCCGAACCCACCGCCGGCGCCGCCGACGTGAACCACGACCGGGGGTACGGCGCGGCCCCCGGTGGGTACGCCCCGACTTCGGTCGGACAGAACATGGGCCAGGGCGGGTTCGGTCAGGCTCCCGGTGGCTACCGGGCGGCGCAGGGCGGGTACGACTTCGGCGCGGGCCGGCAGCCGCAGGTCGACCGACCGCAGTCGGACGTGTCGCCGGAGGTGATGACGGCCATCCAGCGCAGCCTGGTGGCCGAGCGGCTGCGTGAGGTACTGACGAGCGACCCGGACCTGCGACGACTGTGGCAACGCGGCGACCTCCAACGGGTGTCCACGTATTATCTGGAGCCGTCGCGGGCGACGACCGGAAGTACGCGCGAGTCGTCGCGGCCGGATCCGCGGGAGCGGAGTGTGAGCCCATCGCCGTCGGTGGCTTCGTCGACCACGTCGAATCGGACGACGGCCGCCGGGCTGACCAGCTCGCGCCGGGTGGCCTCGGTACGCGACGGCGATACCCGCTCGCCGTCGCCGGCCAGCCCGAGGTCGCCGTCGGTCGATCGGCCCGAATCCACGCGTTCGGGCAGCCCGAGCCCCCGCCGCGGCCGGCGCTGAGCAGGGCCGCGTGGGTCGGCGGACCGGGCCACCGGGCAATGCGCCCGACGCGTCGGGCGGCCAACGGGGCAGCGTGCGGGAGGTTGCTCGGTGAACCGTCGCGCACCGTCGCGAAAGTTTTCGCGGGAACGGTCGAACCAACGGCCGGTATATGCCGTAGAGCGGGCATCTCGTCGAGTGGACAGGAGCGGAGATGTCTTCATCAGACAGCCCCAACAGCAGTGAGTGGGAGAGCGCACGCAGCCGCTTCAGCGGCGGCGGCTCCGGCGGCGGCTCCGGCGGCGGCTCCGGCGGTGACAGCGGCAACGGCAGTGGCAGCGAGGAAGAGCAGGCGTACGAGAACACGGTAAGCGAGCTGATGGACGACCCGAATCTTCAGCGGTTGGCGGAGGTCTTCGAAGGCGGCACCTGGGACATCCAGCTTGCCCGGACGGGCGAGCGGATGACGCTGGCGCTTGCTGACCGAACCGGTGGGCGGCGGGGCTTCGACCTGCTCTGGTTGCGCGACAACGCGCGTGCCAGCGTTCTCGATGAGCAGAGGCGTGGCCAGATTCTCAGCGGCACCTCCTTCATCATGCAGGCGGGCGGGCTGCTGGCGGGCAGTACGAATGCCTACGCTGCCGGTGTCGGTTTCGGTGGGGCCCAGGCGCTGAACACCGTCTTGACCGCGGCCTGGAACCGTTGGCAGGTACAGCGGGATCCGTCGCGGTCCCATGCCCTTCCGGACTATCCGCAGGCCGTGGTCGCGCTGGCCAACATGGCCGCCCAGGCCGCGTACGGCGGCCTGACGCCCTCGAACCCGCAGGCCTCCGGGTACGGTGCCGCAGCCGCGGGCATCGCTCAGTTCACAAGTAGCCTGCTGCCGTCGGCGGGTCGGTCGCAGCCGTCGAGGACGGCTGGTGGCGAGCGAGACCTGGAAGCCGCAGTGTCCAACCTTTCGCTCGCCCAGGAGGCCCGGCGAACTAGTAGCGCATCGGGTCAGTCTCGTCGTGACTCGGAATTGCGTCAGCGCACCGGCGGCTCCACTTCCCGGCGATCCACCGGCGAGGGTTCCCGGCGAGCCGCTGGCGAGAGTTCGCGGCGAGCCGCCGGTGAGAGTTCGCGGCGGACCGCCGGTGAGAGTTCGCGGCGGACCGCCGGTGAGAGTTCGCGGCGAGCCGCCGGTGAGAGTTCGCGGCGGACCGCCGGTGAGAGTTCGCGGCGGACCGCCGGTGAGAGTTCGCGACGGTCCGGTCAGAGCCCCAAGCGCAAGTAGGTGGCAGGTCCGGTATCAGGGCCAGCCCCTGATACCGGACCCACCGCTGCCTCTGCACGGCGTTGCCGGGTGGATTGCTCGTGACGCAGACCAAGGACTACATCCAGCCGCTGGACGGGGTGCTGCCCATGCCCAGACCCCCGCCCGGCCCCGGCCCCGGGTGGACCGACCCGGCATACGCCAGGTCGACCTGGCGTGTGCCGGGTCGGTCGCCCAGCGCGAAACTCCTTGATAATCCGTATTAGCGTCTTGACGCCGACCTCGCGGCGCACCCAGACTCATCGATCAACGAACCGGTCCGCGTCCGGTGTCCAACTCGGAGGAGGCGCCGCCTCCGATGGTCCGGCGAGCCCGGTCACGCCTGCCCTCCCCGTCGACCGTCCCCGAACGGAGGGAACACGATGAGTCGTACCCCGGAAAGTCCCTTCTCCCGACGCGCCCTGCTCCGTGGCGCGGCGGCCGCCGGCCTGGCGACCGCGACCACCGGCGCCGGCCTGACCGCCGCGGGGGCTCCGGCCCTCGCCGCCCCGGCCGGCTTCCCCAACTACCGGTACGTCCGCGACGCGCTCGCCGGACCGCTGCGCTACAACCCGACCGGCGAGTTCATCTTCCCGTGTGTCCGCGGCGTCTACGACAAGATCGGCAGCTACCTCGGCCGCTACTACCTGTACTACGCGCCACACGACGCGCCCGGCGGCATCTGCCTCGCCTACGCCAACCGGTTGGAGGGGCCGTACACCGAGTACACCGGCAATCCGGTCGTCGACCGGGTGCTGCCGACCACCACGGTGAGCCACGTGTCGTCCCCGCACGTCGTCTGGGACGCCCCGAGTCGGCAGTTCTACCTGTACTTCCACGGCGAGAACCACACCACCCGGGTGGCCCGCTCGACCGACGGTGTCCGCTTCACCAACGAGACGCCGATCCTGTCCACGCGGCTGGTGCCCAACACCACCGAGACCTCGTACGCCCGGGTGTTCGAGCACTCGGTGGCCGGTAAGGGGAACCGCTACGTGATGGTGTTCATGGGCGCGCACACCATCGGGCCGGGCACCCGGAAGATCTTCTGGGGCTGGTCGCCGAACGGCTGGAGCGACTGGCAGTTCGCCCCGAACCCGCTGGTGTCGCCCGCCGGTGACGGGCTCACCGACATCTCGGCACCGCACCTGTTGAAGCGCAACGGCACCACCTACGTGGCCTACCACGGCAACAACGGCAACATGTACCTCACCGAGGTCGGCAACAACTTCGACCGCGAGGTCCACCTCGGCGTGTTCCATCGGCCGATCGCCTCGGACAACGGCCGGGTGGCGTCGCCGACGTTCGGCACCGACGGCGGCGTGTCGTACATGCTCTACGAGGCCGGCCCCCGCCTCAACGCCCGGATCTGCGTGGCCCGCGCGGTCTAGTCGCCGGCCTCCCGGCGTACGCCGTCGGGTGCTCCAGGGTCGGGACGGACGGTAGCCATGGTGCCGTCCGTCCCGACCGTCGGCGAGGACCGAGCTTGCCCCCGCGTCGGTGCCGCCGAGATCGGCGATCCCACGTCCCGTTCGCGTCGAGCACGCCATGGTCGCCGATGCCACCACCGCGCGTCGACTCGTCGACGCGGGCGTACGGGTGGTCGGGGTCCAGGCCGCGGTGACCCTCCGGGTTGCCGGCGGTGCGATCGTCCATCCCGACGAGGCGCTGACCGTCGAGGCGGCCCTCGCGGCGTACACCCGCACCGCCGCCGAGGCGTTGGGCGTCGCCGACCAGGCCGGTGTACCGCGCGGCGGTGCCGCCGCGGACCTGGTCGAACTCTGCCGGCCACCGTCGCGGCGGTACGGGGGCTACCTGCCCAGCCGGACGCCGCCGTACCGCCGCAACGGGCGCGCACTCACCCCTTGAGGCCGGTGTGGGCCAGGCCCTCGACGAACTGCTTCTGCGCGATGACGAAGACCACCAGCACCGGCAGCGCCGTCATCGATGCGGCGGCCAGCTGGACGTCCCACATCGGACCGCCGTAGGCGTCGACGAACTGGGTGAGCGCCTGGGGCAGGGTGAACTTCTCCGGCGAGGAGAGGAACACGATCGGCTCCAGGTAGAGGTTCCAGCTGTGCAGGAAGGTGAAGATGGCCACCGCGCCGAGCGCGGGCCGGGACAACGGCAGGGCGATCTTCCAGAAGGTGGCGAACCGGCCCAGCCCGTCGACCCGGGCCGCCTCCTCCAACTCCCCGGGCAGGCCGAGGAAGAACTGGCGCATGATGAACGTCGCCAGCACGCTCGGTGCGCCGAGGATCGGCACCAGGATCAACGGCCAGTGGGTGTCGATCAGGCCGAGCTTGAAGAACATCTGGAACAGCGGCACGATCGTCACCTCGCTCGGGATGAGCAGGCCGGCCAGCACGACCAGGAACAGTACGTTCTGGCCGCGGAACCGGATTCGCGCGAAGGCGTACCCAGCCAGCGCCGACACCGCCAACGTGCCGACGGTGACCAGCAGCGCGATGTAGAGGCTGTTGACGTACTGCTGGCCGAACGGTTGCAGGTCGAACACCCGCTGGTAGGCGCCGAACCGCGGGTTGAGCGGCAGCAGTTGCGGCGGGAAGGAGAAGATCTCCGACACCGGCTTCAGTGACGAGGTGACCATCCACCAGGTCGGGAAGACGAACGGGACCGACAGCACCAGCAGCACCCCGTAGAGCACCAGCTTGGTCCGCGGCGACAGGTCACGACTCATGGAAGACCCACCTCTTGCGCAGCTGCCACTGCAGCACGGTCAGGGCGAGGACGATGCCGAACAACACGATCGACAGGGTGGCGCCGTAGCCGAAGTGATGGAACTGGAACGCCTGTTGGTAGAGGTAGTAGACGAGCACCGTGGTCGAGGTGCCCGGGCCGCCCTGGGTGAGCACCGCGATCTGCGCGAAGACCTGCAGCGAACCGACCACCGTGATGATCGAGGTGAGCAGGATCGTCGGGCTGATCAGCGGGACGGTGATCCGCCAGAACTGGCGCATCCGGCTGGCCCCGTCGACCTCGGCGGCCTCGTACAACTCGCCGGGTACGGCCTGCAACGCGGCCAGGAACAGCACCATGTTCAGGCCGACGTTCTTGAACACCTGCACGACGACCACCGAGAACATGGCGGTGCCCTCGCCGCGCAGCCAGTTGGGGCCGGCCACACCGATGGTGTCCAACAGCCCGTTGATGCCCCCGTTGTCCTGGAGCAGGAAGCCCCACACGATGGTCCAGGCCACCAGCGACACCACGACGGGGGAGAAGAACAGGGTGCGGAACAGGGTGGTGCCGCGCAGCTTCTGGTTCAGCAGCACGGCCAACAGCAACGCCAGGGCGAGGTTGAGCACCACCAGTCCGACGGAGAACAGGCCGGTGGCCCGCAGCACCGACCCGAGGTTCGGGTCGTCGGCGAGCGTGGCGTAGTTGTCGGCGCCGACGAAGGTGAAGGTGCCGGCGAGCACGTTCCACTCGTGCAGGCTGTACCAGACCACGAGGGCCAGCGGCAGGATCACGAAGACGGCGCTGCCGACTAGCTGCGGTGCGATGAACAGGTAACCGGTCAGCTGGTCGCGGCGGCGGCCGGTCCAGTACGGCCGCCGCCGGCCCAGGGTGGGCCGGGCCGTGGCCGGGCCCACCCTGGTGTCCGTACGGGTCATGGGTCGCCTTACTTCGCCAGCAGTGGCTGGATCTTGGCGCAGACGTCGTCCAGGACGCCCCTGACGTTCGCGTTCGGCGTCCACAGCGGGTCCAGCCCGGCGCGGACCTGCTGGCTGATCTCCGCCTGCCCGGTGTGGCTGGGCTTGACCACGCCGCTGGCGATCCCGTCGATCACCACCCTCTGCAGCTGCTCGGGCTTGAGCTTCGGGTTCGTCTTCGCCAGGGTCTGCGCGGTCAGCTGCGACTGGCGCGGCGGCGGGAAGAACTGGGCGAGCTTGGCGGAGTTGGTGGGGTTGGTGAGGAACGCCAGGAAGTCGGCGGCGGCCTCGGCGTGCGGGCTGCTCTTGAGCACCCCGATGCCGGCCTGCCCGACCACCGCGTACGGCCCCTTCGGCCCCACCGGCAGGGGGACCAGATCCCAGGCGAAGCCGTCGTCCTCCAGCAGCGAGGCCCGCGAGATCTGGGTGACCGTCATCGCCGCGTCACCGGCGAAGAAGTCCGCGGTCGTGCCCGGGCCGGGCAACGCCTTGCCGGTGAAGATGGCGCGGTGCAGGGTGGTCATCGCCTCGACCATCTCGGGGCTGGCGAAGCCGCAGGTCTTGCCGTCCTCGCTCCACGCCTCGGCGCCCCACCCGGTCCAGTAGGTGGACAGGTAGTCCCAGCCCTTGTAGTCGAAGTCGCGGATCACCAGGCCGGCCTTGCCGGTCGCGGCCTGGGTGGCCCCGGCGGCGGCGAACACGGTCTCCCAGGTCCACTGGCCAGCGTCGATCAGCTCGGCCGGCGTCTTCTGCCCGGCCCGCTTGAGCAGGTCGGTGTTGACGAAGACCCCGAACGGCGAGGTGGAGAAGGGGTAGGCGTACAACTGCCCGTCGTGCTGCCAGAGCTTGAGCGTGGCGGGGGAGAGGTCGTCGTACTCGTAACCCTCGGTCTTCTTCAGCGTCTCGTCCAGCGGCACCAGCGCGCCCGAGGCGACGAAGTCCGGCGCGGAACTCTCGAACACCCAGGCCAGGTCGGGCGCGTTGCCGCCGGCGATCTGGGTGGTCAACGTGGTGGTGTAGTTCTCGAACGGCAACGGGTCGAAGGTGATCGCCGTGACGTCCGGGTTGTTCTGGCGGTACTCGTCGGCGATCTCGTTGAACAGCTTGAGATGCGCCTCGTTGGCCGACCAGACGGTCACCCGCAGGCTGGCCGGGCCGCTGTCCTGCGCCGTACCGCCGCCGCAGGCGGACAGCGCCAGCATGCCGGCGAGCGCCGCGGCCGCAACCCGTGTTCCCTTTCCTGAACTCATGTTCTTCTCCTCACCGGGGGGTCAGTAGCCCGCGATCCGCGGCCAGCGGCGTTCCACACCGGCGGCCGTGATGCGGTCGGTGAACTCGGCCAGCAACTGGGGGGAGTTGCGGACCGCGCGTGGGGACTCGCCCCGCGCGAGACAGAAGTCGGCGAGCAGACCGGCGACCTCGCCGACGTTCCACTCGACCGGGTGCAGCCGGTAGCTGCCGTTGGTGATGTGCGTGGTGCCGATGTTCTTGCCGGCCGGCAGCAGGTTCTCCATCCGCTGCGGGATCAGCGCACCGAGCGGGATCTCGAACGGGCAGGAGCCGACGTCGATGTAGTTGTCCCCGCCGGTCGACGGGTGCAGGTCGATGCGGTACATGCCCACACCCACCGAGTCGGGGTACTGCACCGCACCGCGCTCGCCGCGCACCGCGAGGGAGAGGTCCTGCTCCACCACCGTGTACTCGGCGCGGATGCGGCGCGACTCCCGGATGTAGGGCGCCTGCGCCAGGCCGTCGGCGCTGCCGGTGACGTCGCCGCGCAGCCGCAGCCCGGGGAAGCCGGTGCCGCCGTCCGGCCGCGGCGCCTCGGTCTGCAACCAGTACAGCACCGAGTACGACAGCTCGCGGGCCTTGGCCAGGTGCCAGGCGGCGTTCGGTACGTCGATGACCGGGCTCTCGAAGTAGTCGATCATCGGCCAGTTGACCAGGGTGATGTCGCTGGCGTACGCCCCGTCGACGAAGTTGCGCCGGGCGGCGATCCGCCGGAACGTCCACAGGTTCCCGTCACCGGGGTTGACCCGCTGGTCGGCGTTGACGCTCAACGGGTCGTCGTCCGGGTTCGGGGTGAAGCTGCGCTCCACGATCTCCAAGGTGCGTGGGTGCGGCGAGCGCCAGGACAGCATCCGGTCGCCCCAGAAGTCGGGCTTGTAGTCGCGCCAGAACTCGTACGCGGCCGGCCGGTCGATGGTGTGGTCACCGTCGACGTGGTCGATCGCGAAGCAGACCGACACCGCCTGCATGTTCATCGGCTGCGCCTCGGCCGGCGCGCTGGGCTCACCGGTCTGCCCCTGGCCCTCGAACCCGGTGACGTACTCGGTGCCGGTCAACGGCAGCAACTCACCGGTCTCGGTGGCGTCCAGGACGTACGGTGCGGTGACCTCGATCCGGTCGTCGCGGTCCCGGTGTGCCAGCGTGACGCCGGTGACCCGGTCACCGTCGGTCGCCGCGGCCACCGGCCGGTACGGCTGTAGCACCCGCAGCCGGCCCGCGCCCCGGTGCGGGGCGAGCAGTTGTTCCAGTACGGCGACCGCCACCCGTGGCTCGTGGCAGAGCCGGCTGACAAAGCCGGCACCCGGGTTCAGGTCGGTCCAGGCGCGGGAGCGCGCGGTGAGCGGGTAGTGCCGGCGGTAGTAGTCCCGGATCCCGTTGCGCAGTGCCCGGTAGCTGGCGGTGGCGCCGAACTGCTCGATCCAGGAGTGCTCGTCCGGCGGCACACCCTGGCTGGTGAGCTGCCCGCCGAGCCAGTCGAACTCCTCGGTCAGGACGACTGACCGACCGGCCCGGGCCGCGGCGAGCGCGGCGGCTACACCGCCCAGTCCGCCCCCGACGACGAGGACGTCCGCTCGAATCTGTACCACGTGCTTCCTTCCAGTTGCGCGGTCCGCCTAGCGGCGGTCGACCGCCGGAACGGGGGCGCCGAGGGTGTCACCCTCGACGAGTTCGCAGGGGAGAAGTCGTTGTTGGACACCGGCGGCGCTGCCGTCGATCACGGCGGTCAGCACCTCGACCGCCTGCCGGCCCATCTCCTCGCGGGGAATGCGGAACCCGGTGAACGCAGTCTCGGTGGGTACCGGCGCCGTCGGGTCGCCCAGGGTCAGGATCGACAGGTCGCCGGGGACCGACAGGCTGCGTCGCCGGGCCGCCGTCTCCAGCGCCACGGCACTGGCGAAGTCCTCCACGAACACCACGGTGCTCTGGTCGGCGAGCAGGTCGTCGAGGATGCTGTCGGCCGCGCGGGCCGGGCCGCTCAGGTGCCGGGCGCTCTCGGCGTCGGCGACCGCCGCGTCGAAACCCCGGCGACGGTCCGCGGAGGACTCGGCGGTCGTGCCCAGGCCGAGGAAGGACAGGCGGCGGTGGCCGTGACCCAGCGCCCGCTCGACCAGCCGGCCGACCGCCGCGGCGTAGTCGGTGCCGACGTAGGGCACCGGACCACCGGCGTCGTCGCGCCGGCCCACCGCGACGTACGGATAGCCGTCGCGGTTGAGCCGTCCCAGTTCCGCCCCGTCGATCTCACGCCCGAGCAGGATGCACCCGTCGGCCAGGCGCAGCCGGTTGTCCCGGTGGAAGATGCGTCGGCGCCCGTCGACCACCGGTGCGCTGGTGAACAGCAGCAGGTCGCAGCCGACCCGCTCGGCGTACTCCTCGATGCCGAGCAGGAAGGGGTGGAAGAAGTCCCGGCTGCCGCTGGGGAACGCCGGCTCGTAGGTGAAGACGCCGATGATCCGGTTGAACCGGGCGGCGAGCCGGCGGGCGACCGGGTCGGCGGCGTAGCCGGTCTCGGCGATCACCCGCAGCACCCGGTCCCGGGTCTCCGGCGCGATCCGTACGTCGGCGTCGGAGCGGTTGTTGAGGACCAGCGACACGGTCGCCTGGCTGACGCCGGCGAGCCGAGCGATGTCACGTTGGGTAACGCGGCGGGGGGCAGGGGGCACGGTGGATCCTTCCGCTGCCGCTAATGCGTATTAGCGTTCGGGGTCGGAAGGAGCCTGGCGGCCTGACCCGCTTGATGTCAAGAGCATGACGCCAGATTTCCGGGCGGTGAACTCCCTGAACTAATGCGGATTAGCCGACCGTCCTCGGTGACCTGGACGGTCACCTGCGGCCCGCGGGTCACTTCTGGCCGGGCCCCTTGACAGCAGCCCGCCAGGCAGCGCAACATGCGAGGAGAATTCTTGCTAATGCGCATTAGTGCTCCGTGATCCCAGCACCTTGTCCGGCCGGTGCGTCACGGAACGTAACGCTGCGTGGTGTGCGGGCTCCACCGGACATCCGGCCGTACCGTGATGGGTCATGACGAGTTTCAGCGAGCAGGTACGCGCGGCCTTCCGGCGCGGTGAGACCGACGAGGTCGCGCGGATGAGCCGGGCCGAGATCGTGCGCGCGCAGGCGGCCGGCGACCCGGCCGGCGAGGTGGAGGCCCGGTACAGCCTTGCCCGGGTGGCCATCCGCGGCGGCGACCTGACCGGCGGCGAGGCGCGGGCCCGGGAAGCCCTCGCGGTCGCCCTGCGCTCCGGCGACCGGCGCCTCGAGGAACGGCCCCGGCACGTGCTGGCCGGCGTGGCGCGAATGTCCGGCGACCTGACCCGCGCCCGTGTCCTGTACCGGGAGAGCATCGTCCTCAACGAGATCCTCGACCAGCCCGAGATGGTCAACTCGGAAACCCACAACCTCGCCTTCTGCGAGCTGCGCCTGGGCAACCTCGACGCGGCGAGAGAACTCTTCGCGGCCAGCCGGGAACAGGTGTTCCGGCACGACTGGACCGAGTTCGTGCCGTACGTCGGGGTGGCCGCGGCCGCGCTCGCCGCCGCCGAGGGCGACCACCGGCGGGCGGCGCGGATGGTCGGCCTGGCGGACGCCACCTTCGCCGCGCTCGGCCAGGTGCCGGATCCCGACGACGCGGCCGACCTCGACGGCGTACGCGCCAGCGTGGCCGAGGCGCTCGGCCGCACCGACTTCGCCGAGGAGTACGCGCGCGGCGCGCGCCTTGACCCGCGGGCGGTGTTCGCCGACCGGTGACCGGTCGGGCCCGGCGTAGGCCGCGCGCCTACCCGGGCAGTGTGCCCGGCAGATCCGGATCGATCAGATGGTGCCGCAGGTGCAGCGGTGCCGCGCCGACCCCGGCACCGGCGATCGCCCGGGCGTACGCCGCCGCAGTCGCGTCGTCCACCAGCCCGTGCACCAGCGGCAGGTCGGGGACGACCGTCCACAGCAGTGATTCGAGCCGGCAGGAGGCGATCGTGCCGGGTAGTCCGAGCACGGCCTCGTGCCCGACGACCGGTGGCAGGCCGGCGGGAATCTCGCGCCGGGTCCGCCCGACCTGTAGCAGCCCACCACCGGTCACCAGGATGTCGCGGTCACGACGCATCCGAGCCAGGGACCGCACCGGATCCACCGCCGGCGGGAACGAGTCGTCGACCACGATCGTGCCCGGTGCCAGCCGATCCACCTCGATCGGCTCGGTGGCCGCGCCGGTCGCGGCGATGACCAGTTGCGCCGTGTAGCCGGCGGCGGCGATCCCCGGCGCGGACGGGCACACCTCGATGGTGCCGGCGAAGCCGTCGGCCCGCAGCCGGTCGGCCTGCGCGGCCAGGCGGGGGGCGGCGGCCGGCACGTCGCAGAGCACCAGCCGGGCGGGCGGACGCGCCGCACGGGCCAGCAGCAGCCGCAGCGAGGACAACCCGATCGAGCCGAGGCCGACCACGGCGAGGCTCTGACCGGCGAGGTCGCGTCCGGCGGCGGACAGCGCGGCCTCCACCGTACGCACCACGGAGACGACGGTGGCCGCGTGACCGGTGCTCACCGCCACCCCGCTGCGGGTACCCCGCAGGACACCCAGGCCGTAACCGGTGCGGGCGGGGATCATGCCGGCCAGCGACACGCAGCGGGCGCCGAGGTCGGCGGCCAGGTCGACCGCCGCCCCGGCCTCGATGGCCAGCGCCTCCCCGGCGGCGGCGAGTTCGTCGGCGAACCGGGGCAGGCAGACGAAGCCGGAGACCCCCAGCGGAGTGGTCAGCTCCTCCAACAACCGCGGTCGGCCAGCGGGGAAGAGCAGCTCGCGTACCTGCTCGCGGGGCAGGCTGCCGGCGGGCAACCCGGCGATCTCGGCCAGCTGCGCCGGGGCCGGTAGGTAACCGACGATGGCCGCGGCCAACCGGGTACGCCGCGCGCCGCGGTGCGGCCCGGCTGCCGTCGCGGCGGCCTCGGTGAGGTCGGTGCGCAGCCACTGCGCGACCCGGTCCAGCTCGGCCGGGGTCAGCGCGCCGGGTGCGCCGCGCAGGGTCACCCGCAGCCCGTCCGGCCCGGGCCGCGCGGTGAGGAACAGGTCGGTGCCCAACGGCGGCGGGGTCAGCTCGCTCTCGGCGTCCCAGCTGAGGGTGAGCCGGTCGGCGTCCACCACCTCGGCCGGCGGTGGGCCGGCCGGTGCCGTCGACCGGTTGTCGACCGGGGCGGCCGTGGCCGCGCCGAGCCCGGCGAAGTCCAGGAAGCTGAAGAAGAACTGTGCGCCGGCCGGGGCACCGGCCGCACCGACGGGCACCGTCGCCGCGATCGACGGCGGATCGTCGTAGCGCCGCGCGGCGGCCACCTCGGCCGCCACCCGGGCCAACTGCGCCGCGAAGTCGGGCGACCCGCTCAAGCGCAGCGGCAGCATCGCCGCACACGGACCGAAGACGCGGTGCAGGTCCGGCAACGGATGGTCCCGGCCCGTCAACGCCAGTCCGAGCACCAGGTCGTCCTGGCCGGTGAGTCGGGCCACCGCCCGGTGGTACGCGGTCAACACCGTGGCGTACAGGGTCGTCGTGGCGGCGGCGGCCAGCCGGCGCAGGCCGCCGACCGCGGACGCGTCGAGAGTGAAGCCCCGCACCGCGACGTCGGTGGCGGGTACGCCGTCGCGGCGGCGCAGCACCGGCGGCCGGTACGGGATGGCGAAACGTTCGGTCCACCAGCTGTGCGCGTCGGGCTCGGGAGGGCCGGCGGTGCGGCGGGCCAGCAGCGCGACGTAGTCCCGGAAGTGGGTACGCAGCGCGGGCAGTTCGTCGGCGGCGCCCGCGGCCAACCGGTGGTAGCCGGCCAACAGCTCCTGCCCGAGCAGGGCGGCGCTGTACCCGTCACCGATCAGATGGTGGGCGTGTACGAGCAGGACGTGGTCGTCGGGGCCGACGGCGAGCAGCCGCAGCCGCAGCAGTGGCCACGCCCACGGCTCGAAGGGCCGCTGCCGTTCCTCGGCGACCCGGGCGGCCAGCTCGGTGGGGTGGGTGAGTTTCTCGTAGCCGACCGGTAGCCGCAGCGAGGCGGGCAGTTCCTGCTGGACCGGGGGACGAACCCCGGCGGGGAAGACGGTACGCAGCATCGGGTGCCGCGCCACCAGCAGGTCGACCGCCTGCTGGAGGAGTTCACGGCGCAGCGGCCCGCGCAGCCGCAGCCGGGCCAGCCAGGCGGTGCCGGCCCCCGGCGCGACGGCGTCGGCGAGCAGGAACCCGCGTTGGGTGGCCGTCACCGGGAACGGCCCGCCCGGGTCGGGGGCCGCCGGGTGCCGGTCGGCTCCGTTGCCGGCGGCGTCTCCTGCCCGGTCGGGATCGACGCCCGTGCGGTCGGTTCCGGTGCTGTCCGCGACAGCGGAACCCGCGGCGGCGTCGATCGCGGCGGCCAGCTCCCGGAGGGTCCGGTGCTGGTAGATGACGGCCGGGCTCGGCACGGCCGGGAACTGCTGCTGGGCGCGGGCGAAGACCTCCAACGCCAGGATGGAGTCGCCGCCGAGGGCGAAGAAGTCGTCGTCGGCGGCGACCGCCGGCAGGTCGAGCAGCTCCGCCCAGATCCGCGCCAACCTCCCCTCGCTGCCGCTGCCGCTGCCGCTGCCGCTGCCGCTGCTGGCGGGAGCGGGAGGGTGGTCGGCGGCGACGGCCGAGGCCGGGTGGGCGGCGGCCGGTGCGAACCCGGCGTGCGCGCGCAGCCCGTCCCGGTCGACCTTGCCGGTCGGGGTCAGCGGGAGTCGGTCCAGCAGGTGGATGCGGGCCGGGACCAACTGCTCGGGCAGCCGCTCGGCGAGGAACCCGCGCAGCTGCGCCACCGTCGGCCCGGTGTCCGGCGCCGGCATGACGAAGGCGTGCAGCCGTGGATGCGGCTCGGCCTGGTGCAACACGGTCGCGGCGGTCACCGCCGGATGGGTTCGCAGCACCGCCTCGATCTCGCCGGGCTCCAGCCGGTACCCGTGGATCTTCACCTGGTCGTCGAGGCGGCCGAGGAAGTCGAGACTGCCGTCGGGGTTGACCCGGCCCAGGTCACCGCTGCGGTAGTACCGCTCTCCGTCGTGCTGCACGAACGCGGCGGCGGTCAGCTCGGGTTCACCGAGGTAGCCGTCGGTGATCCCGACGCCGCCGAGGTACAGCTCCCCGGCCACCCCGGGCGGACAGGGGTTCCCGTCGGGGTCGACGACACACACCCGCGCCCCGCCGACCGGCCGGCCGATCGGCAGCCGGTGCACCGCGTCGTCGGGGCGGGCGTCGATCAGGTGCCAGCTTGCGTTGATCGTCGCCTCGGTCGGGCCGTACAGGTTGGTGATCCGGCAGCCGTCGCCGAACAGGTCGAACCAGCGACGCACCGGCACCGGGGAGAGTTCCTCCCCGCCGACGTGCACCCAGCGCAGGGCACTGAGGTCCGGCGGCGTGCCGTCGCGGGTCGTACGCTCCTCGGCGGCCCGCAGCAGCCGTTCCCACAGCGTCGGCACCGAACTCCACACGGTGAGCCGCTCGGCGGCGATGCGCGACAGCAACGCCTGCGGATCCCGCAGCACCGGCCGGGGGAAGGTGACCACGGTGGCACCGACCAGCAGCGGCGCCAGGATCTGCCGGACCGAGGCGTCGAAGCAGATCGACGACGTCTGGGCCAGCCGGTCGCCGGGGCGATAGCCGAACGTGTCGACCGCCCAGTCGAGGTAGTTCGTCATCGCCCGGTGGGTGACCGGCACCCCCTTGGGTCGTCCCGTCGACCCTGAGGTGAAGATGACGTACGCGGTGTCCTCCGGCGCCGCCGCCGGCACCCCGGTCGGCAACTCGGGGGCGTCCGTGCCGAGCCGTACCGGCCGGGCGGCACCCGACAACCGGTCCACGGCCGCCGCACCGGCCCCGTCGTGCAGCACCACCTCGGCACCGGCACGACGCAGCTGATCGGCGAGGCGGGCCGGGGGATGGGCGGCGTCCAACGGCACCCAGGCGGCGCCGGCGCGCAGGATGCCGACCACCGCGACGACCGAATCCGGACCGGGCGCGGTGAGCATCCCCACGTGCTGACCGGGCCGTACGCCGTGCGCGACGAGCAGCGCCGCCACCGCGTCGGCGGCCCGGTCCAGTTCCCGGTAGGTCACCGTCCGGTCGTCCGCGCGCACGGCCACCACGTCCGGGGCACGCCGGCAGACCGCGCGGATCCGGGCGGTCACGTCCGTACCCGCCGACCCGACGCGCTGCGGTGTACGCCGCCCGGCGGCGGACCTCCCGGACTGCCCGGCGGCGGTCTCCACCGGGCGTCCAGCGGCGAGGTCGGCCAGCTCTCGGTGGTGTTCGGCGGCGAGCCGGGCCACCGTGGCCCGTTCGAAGAGCCGCAGCGGGAAGTTCCAGGACAGCCGCAGCGTCGTGCCGGACTCCCAGCAGAGCAGGCTGAGCTGCGTGGCGGCCGAACCGGAACCGGCCGCCGCCGGCACGACCGTCACCGGGCAGTCGGGGTCGACGGTGACCGGGAACCGGGCGAAGCTGAACCCGGCCGGGCTGGCGGTACGCGGGCCGTCGCCGCCGCGCCGCAGCAGCCGGGCCAGGTCGAGACTGGACACCGAGCCGTGCCGCTGCGCCTCGGACCAGGACCGGCGTAGCCGGTCGGCCAGCCGGTCGGCGGACTCGGCCGGATCCACCTCCACCAGCAGCGGCAACGTGTCGGCGAACGGGCCGACGATCCGCTCGATGCCGGGCAGCCGGGCGTCCCGCCCGGCCCGCGCCACGTTCACCGGCACCCGCGGTTGCCCGCTCCACCGGGCCAGGCACCGCAGGTACCCGGCGAGGAGCAGGTGGAACAGGGAGACTCCGGCCTCGGCGGCCCGCTGCCGCAGCCCGGCGACCAGCGCGTCGTCCAGTTCGTCGAGGTACGTGACGTTCGGCGGCGCGGGTAGTCCCGCCGGATCACCGTCGTACGGTAGCCGCAGCGTCCAACCCGGATCGTCGAACCGCTGCCGCCAGAACGTCAGGTCGGCCGTGGTACCCGCGGCGGCGGTGCGGGCGTACCCGGCGAACCCGTCCGCGGCGGCGCGCGACGCGGGCGTGCGGCCCCGGGCCAGGGCGGTGTAGTCGGTCCAGAGTTCTTCGCTGAGCAGGTTGAGGCTGAACCCGTCGGCGGCCGCGTGGTGCACCACCAGGAGCAGGTGGGACCGGTCGGGACCGTCCTGGACGAGTACCGCCCGCAGCGGTGGTTGCCGGGTCAGGTCCACCGGCGTGTTGCACAACTCCTCCGTCAGCGCGGCGAGCGCACCGGAGAGCGGACGTACCTCGAAACCGATCGCGTCGTGGGCCGTGGGGAGGACCACCTGGCGCGGGGTGTCGGTGCCGGTCGTGGGGGCGAACCGGACCCGCAGCATCGGATGCCGGGCGGCCAGGCCGGCCAGCGCCCGGCCGAGCAGTTCCGGGTCGAGCGGTCCGCTGACGGTCTGCCGGACGAAGGCGTAGCCGGCCACCGTCGGGTGCAGCCGCCCGTTGACGTACCAGGCCCGTTGCGCCGGGGTCAGCGGGAACGGTACCCCGTCGCCGAGCGCAGGCGCCCCGGTCGGTGGCGCCCCGGCCACGGGCGTCGACGGTGCCGGGCCGGACGCCGCGGCCGGGGCGCCACCGGACCGCGCCAGGTACGCGGCCAGCGTGGCCACGGTGGTGTACTCGAAGAACAGGGTGACCGGCAGTTGTCGGTCGAGTTCGTCCTCCAACCGCTTGACCAGGTCCACGGCGGCCAGCGAGTCCAGCCCGAGGGTGAGGAACGAGATGTCGTCGGCGATCTCCTCGCTCGGCCGGTGCAACGGTTCGGCGAGCAGCCGGCGCAGCAACCCGGCCAGTTCCTCGGCCTCCGGCCCGCCCCGCACCGACCGGCCGACGGCCGCCTCGGCGGCACGCGGATGGGCCGGGGTGGCGGCACGCGGGAGGGCCGGTGCGGCGGCAGGCTCGGTAGGCGCATGCGTCGGGCCGCTGGGGTGCAGCGTGTCCAGGTCCGCAACGACCAGGTGGGCGGCGTCGACCTGCCGGGCGGCGAGCAGGGCCCGCAGCCCGGCGTGGACGGTCACCGCACCCACGCTGCCGCGGGCGGTGGTGTCGGCCGCCATCCCGGTGCCGGTGACGGCGGCGAACCCCACCGACTGGACAGGCCGGCCGACGGCCCGCTGGGCGGTGGCGAACGAGTCGAGGTAGGCGTTGGCTGCCGCGTAGTCACCGAGCGCCCCGGCCAGGCCGGGCGCCACGGCACTGACCGAGGAGAAACCGACCAGCGCCGCCTCGTCGTGGCCGTGCCGGCGCAGCGCCTGCGCCAGCAGCTGGCTCCCGTGTACCTTGGGCGCCAGCACGGCCAGGACGTCCGTGCCGGACTTGGCGGCGAGGCTGCCGAGTCGGACCCGGCCGGCGGCGTGCCACACGGTGTCCACCCGGTCCACCCCGGCGAGCAGGGCGTCGACCTCGGCCGGCACGGTCACGTCGCACTGCTGGTACCTGGCGGTCGCACCGGCCGCCGCCAACTCGGCCAGCAGGCCGTCCGGCGCCTGGTCGGACCGTCCGGCCAGCAGCAGGGTGGGCCGACCCTGGTGGGCGAGGAACCGGGCCAGTTCGGCGCCGATCGCGCCACCACCGCCGACGATCACGTGTACGCCATCGGGGCGGACGGCGCGCGCCGCGTCCGGGTGTCCGGCGCGCTCCGGTACCGGCACCAGGTGCCGTCCGAGCCGCCGCCCGGCCCGCCAGGCGATCCCGGCCAGCGCGGGTCCGTCGGCCGAACCGACGGCCGGGATGGCTCCGGCACCAGTCGACCCGGCGGCCGGCGTCGACCCGGCGGCACCCGAGCCGGCGGCCGGCGTGGTGGTGGGGCCGAGGCCGCAGAGTTCTCGGCAAAGGGACTCCACCCGGACCGCGACGCTGTCCACGGCGGACAGGTCGACCACCCGGGCGCGCAGGGCGGGACGCTCGTCGGCCAGCGCCAGGCACAGCCCGGTCAGCACCGCCTGTACCGGCCGAGGTCGTTCCGCCGCACCGGTGACCTGGACGTCCTCGGTCGACACCAGTAGCCGGCCGAGCCGCCCGTCCGGCTCGTCGAGTACGGCCCGCAACGCGTGCACCTGCGCGGCCAGCGCGGTGTCCAGCGCCGCCACGTCCGGCGGATCGACCGCGGGCCCCGCCAGCAGCACCGTCACCTGCGGCGTTCCGAGGTCGTCAGCCGGCTCGACTCCGGTCTCGACCGCCACGCCGCGGCCGGTCAGCGTGGCGGCGAGCCGGGTGGCGAGTTCACCGCCGAGTCCGGGACCGCACAGCCGTACCCGGGCCGGTAGCCCGCCGCCGTCGACCGGCGCCTCCCGCCAGGCCACCCGGTGCAGCGGCAGGGTCTCCCGGTGCGGTGGCCCGACCGTCGGGTGCGGCGACCCGGTGACCGGCGCCGCCGACGGCGGCGGATACGACCGTCGCTGCCACGGGTACGTCGGCACCGGCACCCGACGCCGACCGGCGTGCAGCGCGACCCGGTCCAACGGGCCACCGAGGGCCCACAGCCTCCCGACCGCCGCCAACAGGCCCGTGGTGCCGGACTGCTCCCCGGCGTCCGACAGCGGCAGCACCCGGACCGGGTCGGGCCCGTCGGCCCGCAGCGCGGCGACCAGCCGGCCGATGCCCAGGTCGACGACGGTGTCGTAGCCCTCGTGACGCAGCCGCTCCCGCGTCTCCTGCCACGTCGGCCCGGCGGGCCGGTCGGTCGCCCCGGCACGCCGGACGGCCTCGGCGGGCGCCAGCTCACCGCGGGCCACGGCGGCCACCAGCTCACCCACGCCGTTCCCGAGCGCGGCATCCGGCCGTACGCCCCAGGCGGCGAGCTGGCCGGCGAGGGCGATCCCGACGGCGACCGCCACCGGGGCCGCGACCTGTGGATCGGATCGGTCGCCGCGCAGGCACCAGGACAGCAGCGCGCGTCCCGCCACCGGCGTGTCGGCGGCGACCAGCAGGTTCCGGAAGACCGGCAACCGGTCGTGCAGGTCGCGTACGGCCGCCGCGGGCAGCATCGCGTCGTGATCCGGGAAGACGAAGACGCTGCGGGGCCGCCGGCCGATCGGCGCGGTGCCGAGCGTGTCGGCGGCGACGTCGAGCCGTCGGGCCAGATCCCCGGCGGCGACCACGGCCAGCCGGTACGGTGCGTCGTCGCGGGCCGTGCCGGCGCTGGCGCAGACATCGGCCTCGGCGAGTTCCGGGTGGCCGCGCAGGTGCGCGGCCAACTCCCGGGCGGCCTGGCGCAGCGCGTCCGCCGAGCGGGCGGTGAGGGTGGCCAGGTGGTGAGAGGGCGGCGGCGCGTCCGTGGCGGGGGGATCGGCCGGTGCCTCCCGGAGGATGGCGTGCGCGTTGGTGCCGCCGAAGCCGAACCCGTTCACCCCGGCGACGAGCGGCCCGGACGCGGCCCACGCCCGTCCCTCGGTGACCACCGCGAACCCGGCCGCTTCCAGGTCGAACCGGGTCGAGGTGCGGGTGTGGTGCAGGACCGGCGGCAGGTACCGGTGCCGCAGCGCCAGCACCACCTTGACCAGGGCCGGTAGTCCCGCCGAGTTGAGCAGGTGACCGAGGTTGGTCTTCACCGAGCCCAGCCCTCGCGGCACCCCGTCAGCCGGCGGCGGGTAGGCGGCGGCCAGGGACCGCACCTCCACCGGGTCGCCGAGTTCGGTGCCGGTGCCGTGCGCCTCCACGTACGACACCTGCGCGGGGTCGACGCCCGCGTCCCGGTACGCCCGCGCGATCACCTCCCACTGCCGGTGTGGGTTCGGCGCGAGCAGGCTCAACGAGCGCCCGTCGTTGCCGACCGCGGTGCCGGCGACCAGCGCCAGGACGGGGTCACCGTCGGCGTGGGCGTGGTCGCCGCGGCGCAGCACCAACACGGCACCGCCCTCGCCGGGAACGAAACCGTCGGCGGCGGCGTCGAAGGCGCGGCACCGCCCGGTGGGGGAGAGCGCCGCCGCGGCGTCGAGCAGCCGGTATCCGGTCTCGGTGAGGTTGAGGTTCACCCCACCGACCACCGCCACGTCACACTCGCCGGCGGCCAGGCTGCGGGTGGCCAGGTGCAGCGCGACCAGCGCCGACGAACACGCGGTGTCGACCGCCAGCACCGGCCCGGTGAGGTCGAGCGCCTGCGCCAACCGGGCGGGCACCAGGTTGCGTAGGTTGCCGACCAGCGCCGCCGCGCCGTCGGCCGGGGCCGGGCCGGTCTGCGCTTCGGTCAGCAGTTCGGGGTACGCGCTCTCGCCGACGGCGGCGAAGACGCCGACCCGCCGGCCGTGGCGGCGTGGCCCGGCGTACCCGGCGCGTTCCAGCGCCTCGTGGCCCAGCTCCAGGAAGAGCCGGGCGTGCGGGTCGGTGAGCCGGGCCTCCTGTTCGGTGAGACCGAAGAACCCGGCGTCGAAGAGCATCGGATCGTCGAGGAAGGAACCCCACCGGGTGCGGCCCGCCGTCGGTGTGAAGCGGTGTGCGGGGACCGGACCGACGGCGTCGACGCCGTCGACCAGCTGTTGCCAGAACTGCTCGGGGGTGTCCGCACCGGGGAAGCGGCAGGCCATCCCGATCACCGCGATCGTCGGGCCGTCGGGGGCCGGGTCGGGCGTCTCGTCGGTGTGCCGGCCGCGAGCCGGGTCGGGCCTCGGCGTCGGGTCGGGTGGCGGCGTCGGGCGGGAGGGCGGCCCGGCGTAGAGCCGGTCGGCCAGGGCCGTGACGGTGGCGCAGTCGCGTAGGTCCGCCGGGTGCAGAGTGGTGCCCAGTGCATCTTCCAGACCGGCGAGCACCTCCATCGCCTTCAGCGACGAGCCGCCGATGGACAGGAAACGGTCGTCCGGACCGATGCTGGCCGGTGGTCGGTCCAGTACCCGGGCCCAGACCTGCCGGATCAGCGCTTCGAGGTCCCGCCGGGAGCGCCCGACGGCGACTACCGGTGGCAGCCGCAGTCCGGCGGGGTCGGCGACCGGGGGTCGCCGCGGACCGGTGGCGTCGGCGGCCGGTGAGCACCAGCGTCGTTCCCGGTCGGCGAAGTCACCGGCCAGGTACCGGTCGCGCATCCGGCCTCGGCGCAGCTTGCCGCTGGTGGTCCGGGCGAACGTGCCCGGTGGCAGCGGCAGCACCCGGACGTCGTCGTGGCCGCAGGCCTCGGCCACCCGCGCCCGCACCGCGGCGAGCACCTCGGCCGCGTGCTGCGGCGGTCGGGCCCACGGCACGAACACCAGGATCCGTTCCCCGCCGGAGCCCGGGTCGCTCGCGCCGACCACCGCGGCCAGCTCGTTCGGTAGGCCGGGGGTGGCCACGGCCACCGCTTCCAGGTCCGCGGCGTGGAAGGTGCGGCCGTTGACGAAGACCACGTCCTTGGCCCGGCCGGTGACGCAGAGCCGCCCGTCGCGCAGGAAACCCAGATCACCGGTACGCAGCCAGCCGGCCACGAAGGTGTCCCGGCTGGCCTGCGGCGCCCGGTGGTAGCCCCGGGCCACGTTCGGCCCGCGCACCTCGATCTGTCCGACCCGCTGTTCGGCCAGGGGGCGTCCGGCGTCGTCGACGATCCGCAACGCGCAACCGTCGACCGGGTGGCCCAGGTCCATCACCTCGACGGCGTGCGGACCGGGGTCGGTCGGCACGGCCCGGCCCCGGCTCAGCTCGGCGCGGTCGAGCACCACCGGTGCCGCCACTTCACCGGGCGGAGGGAAGGTCACCGCGAGGGTGGCCTCGGCCAGCCCGTACACCGGTCGCAGGGCGGTCGGGTCGAGCCGGGCCGGGCGGGTGTGCGCGAGGAACCTGCGCCACACCGCCGCCGAGATCGGCTCGGCGCCCACCACCATGCACCGCACGGCGCTCAGGTCCAGCCGGGCGACGGTGTCGGCCGGGATCCGGCGTACCGCCAGGGCCAGCGCGAAGTTCGCCGCCGAGAGCAGCGTGGCCCGGTGCCGGTGGGCGGTGGTGAGCCACAGTTCGGGTCGCTTCGCGAACGCCAGCGGTCCGATGCGGACCTGCTTGAGGCCGATGGCCAGCGGGGTCAGGTGGGTGCCGATCAGTCCCATGTCGTGGAAGTACGGCATCCAGGTGACCAGGACGTCGTCCGGCTGCGCGCCGCTGGCCCGCCTGGCCTGTTCCAGGTTGGCCAGCACGTTGTCATGGGTGAGTTCCACCCCGCGGGGCGCGCCGGTGCTGCCGGAGGAGAACTGGAGGAACGCGACATCGTGCCCGGCGGGCGTCGGCAGCCGGTCCGGCGGGGTGCCGGTGCGCAGCGCGGCCAACCGCAGTACCGGGGCGGGTAGTCCGGCCGCCACCGTGGCGCTGGCGTCGTCGGTGACCACCACGGCGTCGGGGAGCAGTTCCCGTACCGTCCGGACCCGGTGCGGTTCCGGTGGCAGTGGTACCGGCACCAGTCCGGCGGCGAGTGCGCCCCAGAACATCGGCTGGAAGTCTTCCCCGGCGTCGGCGAGCAACAACGCCGGTGCGCCGGGTGCCACGGCGGCGGCCCGGTAGCCGCCGGCCACCCGCAGCGATTCGTCGCGCAACTGTCCGAAAGAGACGGTGCGTTCCGTGCCGTCCTCCCGGACGTGCACGATGACCTGGTCGGGTGTCCGGTCGGCGGCGCCGAGGAGAACGTCGAGCAGGCCTCGTCGGGCGCCAGGCCCCGTCTCGATCGGCACAGCCGGATGGTAGTCGCCGATGATCACCTCGGGATGTCGGAATGACGACCACCCGTCGCCGGCGCCCCTGATGGTGGCTTTCCGTGGTCGGTCATTGACGCAGGGTCTCGGCCGTGATGTGCTCAACGCTAACGACAGCGAAAATCATAGTCGTTAAACGAAGCGGGTAGTCGTTCACCGAGGAGGAGCATGTCTCTCACCGTGTCACCGGAGTTGCTGCGGGCCGCCGAGTCCGGACCGGTCGCCGACGACGAGTTCGTGGCCTGCGTACGGGAGTCGCTGCCGTACGCCTGGCAGACCGTGAGTCGGGTGGCGGCGGAACTGGCCGCGTCCGACGACGAGTACGCCGACAACGTGGTGCCGCCGCCGAGCGAGGCGGAACGGGGCCAGTTGCTGCGCGCGCTGGCCAGCGACGCGATCCGTGGCGGCCTGGAGCGCCACTTCGGCGTGAAGCTCGCCTTCCAGAACTGTCACCGGGTCGCGGCGTTCCGGCCGGCGGCGGTCGACTCGGACGCGTACCGGCGGTTCGTCTCCGTCCGTGGTCAGTTGCTCAACCAGTCTCCCGAGTTGCGTGACTGCTGAGCCGACCGGCGCCCGGCGGGCGGAGCGAGGTGTGCGTGCGCACCTGTTCCTGCTCGCCGGGCGGCGCCCCGGTCGACGAGTACCAACGGGTCGCGCCGCCACGAGCCCGCGGCCTACCTGCGTCGGCTGATCGACATCCTCCCGGTCGGTTCGCCCCGCCGATGCGGGGACCTGGTCGCCCGCGCGTCGCTCCTGCCGGGTGTGCGGCATCTGCTGTTCACGGTGGAGGCCGCCGGTGGGCGGGCGCCCACCCTGGACAACATCGGGCGGCTCGCTGTCGGCGCGGCGCGGCGCGGTGACGCGGACCCGAGCACGGCGGTGCGCGGATCGGTCGGCGGTCGTTCGGACGGGCGGACCGGCGCCGGGCGGGTGCCGGGCTGATCCGGGGCCGACGCGATCGGCGGTTCGGTGCGGGCTGGGCCGACGAGCCGGGTACCATCCCTTCATGGAAATGGTTGTCATAAACGTTTGGCTGGAGTGGTGGCGATGAAGGTCGCGTTCGTCGGCAAGGGCGGCAGCGGGAAGACCACGCTCGCCGCGCTCTTCGCCCGCAGTCTCGCCGCCGCCGACCGGCCCGTGCTGGCCATCGACGCCGACATCAACCAGCACCTCGCGGCGGCGGTCGGCGGCCCGGTGCACGCCGCGAGCGGCATCGCCCCGCTCGGTGCGCACCTGCCGGCGATCAAGGAGTACCTGCGCGGCGCCAACCCGCGGATCGGCTCCGCCGCCGAGATGGTGAAGACCACCCCGCCGGGCCGCGGCTCCCGGCTGCTGCGGGTGGTGGAGGACAATCCGGTGTACGCCGCCTGCGTACGCGAGGTCGGTGGGCTGCGGATGGCGGTCACCGGCGAGTTCGGCACGGAGGATCTCGGTGTGGCGTGCTACCACGCCAAGGTCGGGGCGGTGGAGTTGCTGCTCAACCACATGCTGGACGGCCCCGGCGAGTACGTCGTGGTGGACATGACCGCCGGTGCCGACTCGTTCGCCTCGGGGTTGTTCACCCGCTTCGACCGCACCTTCCTGGTCTGCGAACCGACCGTGCGCAGCATCGGCGTCTACCACCAGTACACCGGATACGCCCGCGACTACGGCATCGCGCTGTCGGTCGTCGGCAACAAGGTGGAGGACGCCGCCGACCACGACTTCCTGCGCGAACACGTCGGCGCGGAGCTGCTCGCCTGCTTCGGTCGCTCGTCGTACGTGCGCCGGGCCGAACGGGGCGACGTCGGCCCGCTCGGGGAGCTGGAGCAGGAGAACCAGGCCGCGCTGGACCGGTTGGTCGAGGCGGTCGACGGCACCGAGCAGGACTGGTCGGCCCGCACCCGCTGGGCGCACGAGTTCCACCGGCGCAACGCGGCGGCCTGGGCCAACGACCGCACCGGGGTCGACCTCACCGCGCAGATCGACCCGGAGTTCCAGCTGGGGACGGCTGCGGTCGTCGCCGGCTGAACCGGCGCCACGGCCGGGCGTCACCCGGCCGTGGCGCCAGGGTCCACGTGCCGCGCCGGGCGCGTCGGTGGTGCGACCCGGCGACGTCACCGGTCAGGCCGGGACGGTGTCCGCGAGTCGGCGGCGGGCCGCCAGCCGTGCCACCACCAGGGCGTAGCCGGTCACCACGACCAGGTCCACGGCCAGCAGCTGCCAGGGGGCGTCGGCCGCGGTGACCTCGCTGGCCAGTTCCCCGGTCGCCGCCGCCAGACCCAACGCGACCAGGTTGTTGACCACGTGCAACCCGATCGCCGCCTCCAACCCGCCGGTGCGGATCGTCAGCCACCCGGTGACCAGGCCGAAGAACACCAGATCGGCGAAGCCCCAGCGGGTGCCCCAGCCGTGCAGGGCCGCGAAGACCAGCGCCTGCGGCACGATCGCCAGCCACGGACTTCGCAGGTAGGCGCCGGTCGCCTGTAGCAGCCAGCCCCGGCACAGGTACTCCTCGGCCGCCGCCTGCAGCGGTACCAGTGCCAGCAGCATCGCCATGCTGATCGCGAAGGTCCGGACGCCGACCCAACCCGATCCCTCCGGGTCGGCGTCGGAGCCGTCGCCGGTGAGGGTGAGCAACCCGAGGAATCCGCCGATCATCAGCGTGACCGTCGGCAGTGCCACCAGCAGGCAGATGGCGAGCCAGCGCCACCGCAACCGGCCGGTCACCGAGGAGACCGTGCCGGCGGGGCGCGCCTGCACCCAGCGCGCGGCCAGCAGGACCACCGGGATCAGCGCCGCCAGGCCGAGCAGCAGGTACGCCGTATCGGCGATCGGGCCGAAGCTCGGTATCCCGTCCGGCCCCTCCGGCTGCCCGGTCAGCTCGGCGGCGACGAGCCAGGGCGCGGCGATCAGCATCAGCAGGAACGCGCCGCCCGCCAGCACCAGCAGGGTGCCGACCAGCGGACGCCACCAGCGGTACGCGGGGTTGCGGGCCAACCGGTGGTACGCCGTCCCGGCCGGGGCCGACTCGATCCGCCGGGCCGGGCGCGGGGCCGGATACGGGTACGGATACGGCGGATAGGGGTACGGATACGCCGGATGCTGCCCCTGCGGCGGGTACGGCGGGTACGGATGGGCCGGCGGGTGCGGGTACGGCGGTGGGTGTGGCCCGGTAGCCCCTGCTTGCGCGGACGTCGGCGGTGCCGTGGGCGGTGGATCGGGGGTGGCCGGTGGGTCGGCCGAGGGTGGGCGGGCGGGCGGGGTCGTCATGCCTACAGGATGTCCTGGGTCGGCGACCCTCGCGGCATCCGCCGACCCGATCCCCGCCGGCGGTCCGCGGCATCCCCGTTCGTACTGGACGGCCGCCGCCGATGAACGCGCCGATGGTCGTGACCGTCGTGGAGTCGAAGCCCGGCGTGCCTGCCCGGTGCAGGATCGCGACGAGGAGACGACCCGCGGTGACGACGGAGTACCCACCGATTTTCCAAACCGGGCCCGCCACCGGTGAACCGGTGGCGCTCTCGTGCCGTCATGCGGGCGTGCGCCTGCCGCACTTGTTCGCGGACCTGACGGGTCCGCCTGGTCGGCCAGTGGAGGGCTAGATGACGGTGAGTACAGGGTTGTTCCGGGGCCGCGAGGGCCGGACGAGCAGGAGGGTCGCCCTGCTGGCCATCGCGGCACTCGCGCTCGGGCTGGTCGTGGTCATGTCGAGCAGTTCGGACGCGGTCGCCGGGGAACGGGTGAAGTTCGTCAACGCGACCGGCGAGACGCTGTGGATCGGTGCCGGTGAGAGCGCCGACGGTTCACGGCGGATCACCGACCTGCCGGTGCTGCGCCCCGGCGATTCGAAGACGATCGTCATCCCGGACTCGGGCCAGCCGGGCCACTGGCGTGGCCGCTTCTTCGCCCGGCAACGGTGCAGCGGCGAGCCCGGCAGCACCTTCAAGTGTCTCGTGGGTGACTGCGGCCCCTTCCCCGATCGGTGTGTACTCGGCGCCGAGCCGGTCAGCCTGGCCGAGTTCAACTTCGACCAGAACAACCCCGCGGCCCCCTGGTACAACGTCAGCTACGTCGACGCGCTGTCCACCACGATCACGATCGACGCACCCGGCAACTCCCACGGCAAGGTGGCCGGCAGTTGTGTCCAGACCAACTGCTCCGGCGGGCAGATGCTGGCCGCGTGTCCCGCCGCGCACGCCGTGCGAGACCCGGGTCGCGGTGACAGGGTGAACTGCGTCAACCCCAACCGGGACGCGGAGAGCGCCTACACCGCCGCGCTGCGCCCGTTCGGCGCGCGGGCCTACCTCTGGTCCACCCACGACAAGGTCGCCGGTAACGAGACCGTCTTCAACTGCCCCGGCTGCCCGGACTTCGTGGTGACCTTCCGCGGTGGTGGCGGATCGGCGGCGCCGCCCGCCGACCGGCCGGTCAACCGACCCGCCGATCCGCCCGCCAACCGGCCCGGCAGCTCGAACTCCGCCTTCTCGGTGCGCGGTTACGTGAACAAGTGTGTCGACGTGCCCGGTGGTGTCTCGGCCGACGGTGCACAGCTGCAGCTGTGGCGCTGCAACGGCACGGCGGCCCAGCGCTTCACCCGCGGTCCCAACGGCTCCCTGGTGGCGCTCGGCAAGTGCATGGACGTCGCCTGGGCCTCGCGGGACAACGGCGCCAAGGTGCAGCTCGCGCACTGCAACGGCGGCCCGGCACAGGTCTGGGTCACCGAGCGGGAGATGCTGCGTAACCCGCACTCCGGCAAGTGCCTCGACGTGCGGGACTGGAACACCGGCGACGGTGCTCCGTTGCAGATCTGGCAGTGCAACCCCGGGCAGGGCAACCAGACCTGGCGTACGGTCGGCCGCTGAGCGACCACGGTGGACCGGGCTTGCCCGCCCGGTCCACCGTGACCGGCGGACGGGTCACCGGCGCGGCGCAGCCGCCGGGCCGGGCACGCGGTGGGCGGGAATCCGAGACGGAAGGACGCGAATGAAGTCAGGTGGGCTGGGCCGGGCACCGGCGTCGGGTGCGGCGGCCCGGCGAGCGGACGGTCGACGGGCGGCGAGGCTGCGGTGGGCGACGCCGTTGCTGCTGGCGGTCATACTCGCGCCGGTCGTCCCGACGTCCACCGCCGCCGGTTCCGGTGCGGTGGGCGTGGCCCGGTCCACGGTCGAGGGCGCGGTCGCGTCCACCGTCGCCGTCGCGGCCCGCTCTGCGGCGGCGCCCGCGGAGACCGGCAAGTACTACGTCGTCGGGCCACCGGTGAACGGCCAGCGCGAGTACCTCTACAACATCGCCCTGCTCACCCTCGGCAACGGCAACCGGTTCCGCGAGATCGTCGAGCTCAACCGGGGGCGGGTCCAGTCCGACGGCGGAACCTTCACCGACGGCGTCGAACTCGCCCCCGGCTGGGTTCTCGTGCTGCCCCGCGACGCCGACGGGCCGGGGGTGCGCACCGGGGACCTGCCCGCGGCCGGGCCGCCGACGCCCCGTGCCACCCCGCCCGCCCCGACTTCCGCGCCGCCCGCGCCGAGCACGACGCCACCGGCACCGAGTACGCCGCCTGCCGCGACTACCGCTCCGCCCGCCGCGACTACCGCTCCGCCGGCAGCACAGCCCAGCACCGCGGCACCGGCCGGCGAACCGGGGATCCCGGCCGCCAGCCCGCCGTCGGTGTCCGAGTCGTCCGGGCTGGATGGCCTGGGTGCCGACCCGGTCCGGGTCGGTGCCGCGGTGTTCGCGGTGCTGCTCGCCATCGTGGCGATCCTGGTGCTGCCCCGGCGGGTCCGGCAGATGCGGTCGGTGACGCTCGACGACGGCCCGTGGCCGCCGGACCGGCATCACACCCCGACGCCGGCCGAAGTCGAGGCCCTCGCGGCAGCCGCACCGTCCGGTCCGGACGCGCCGCCGTCGACGGGGACCGCGCCGGCCGTAGCGGCCGGCCGGGAAGCGACCCCGGCACCGCGATCGGCGAAGTCGGACCCGTCCGCGCCGTCGACGCCGGGGACCGCGCCCCGACCGGAACCAGAACCGGCCAGCGCGGCCCGGGCGGCGGACCACCCGGTGCCGGTTGCCGTGGTAGGGGCGACAGCCGCGCCGGATGCCGGGCCCCCCGCGCCGGTGGCACCGGACGACGAGCCTGCGGAATGGGAGCTGGTCGGCCCGCGGCTGGCGGACCTGCGGACGGCGGAGCACACGCAGCTGCGCCTGGCGAAGCCGGCTTCGCCCCGGGTGCCCGCCGCGACGCCACCCGACTGGCCCCCCTTCGCCGGTGTCGCACCCGTACCCGCCACGGCACCGCAGCGATCCGCCGCGGCCGCCGACGGCGAGCGCCCGCAGGCCGTCGACCTGCCCCGGCCGGCGCTGCCGGTCGACGGCGACGTGCCGTACGTGCGCGCCGACGTCCGTACCGAGGCCGGGCCCGCCGTCGTACGGCTGGTCGGAGTCACCACCGGCCCGGCGCCCGCCTACGCCTGGCTCGCCGACGACGAGCCGGCGCCCGAGGCGGGCGTCCCACTGGTGCTCGGCCGCAAGGGACAATGGCGGTTGCAGGTCGACCTGGGCCGGGCGCCGGACGTGTTCACACTGGTCGGCACGGTGGCGGAGTGTCAGCTGCTGGCCGCCGCGTACGCCCGGCAACTGCGGGCGGGCGGGATCGACGTCGCCGTACTGGACGACGCCCTCGGCAGCGAGAACGTCGACGGCTGCCGTCGCCTCACCGCACTCCCGACGGCGGACCAGCCGGCCACCGGACCGTACGTGCTCATCATCGGGGGCATGCCGGACGGCACCGGGGCCGGAATCCGCGCCGTCGCCGCGGCCACCGGGTGCGTACCGATGGTGATCGGCCCGGTGCCGGACGGCCGCTGGTCGGCTCAGCTGGGCGTCGAGGGCTGAAGCTGCGGCACCACGTCCGGCAGCGGTCCCGAGCGCAGTCGCGGTACCCGCTGCCAGGCGTCGGCCTCGGCCCGGAAGACACGCCGTACCCGCACCCGCCGATACGAGCGACTCGCCAGGATCAACTCCACCTGCGCGGTGCGCAGCGCCTGCGCCCGGGACCGGATCCGGACGAGCGGGGCGAGCAGGTCGGCGGTGGCGGTCACGTCGATCGCCCGGTTGCGGGGCACCCGCAGCTCCAGCAACAGCCGTCCGGCGCGAACCGGCGGCTGCCGTCGGTACAGCCGTAGCCAGTTGCGGGGCAGGCGGGCCTGGTCGGCCGGCAGCAGCGCGTACGCGCGGCGGGTGCCGAAGGTGGGCCAGCGCAGTTGCTCGTTGGGGAGGCCGGCGATCGTCCGGGCCGGGGCGGCGCAGCGGATCCGCAGCGCCGTGCCGTCGCACTCGCCGGCGGGCGTCAGCCGGCCCGCGCGGTCCAGGTCGAAGACGGACACCGCCACGGTCCGGTCCAGCCGCGCCGCCGGCAGCAGGTACGCCTCGCGCAGGCCGCGCAGGTGTTGCAGGCGCGCGGGCAGGTGGGCGCGCAGTGCCGCCATCGGGATGGCGCCGCCGGCAGCGATCCTCACCCGCAGCAGTCGCCGGCCCTCCGGCACCGACCGGGCGTCCAGGAAGGCGAGCAGGAAGAGTTCGGCGGCGGGAACACCCTCGGTGATCGACCGGGCGTCGCCCGGCGAGACGACGTACGCCTCGAACTGTTCGGCGTTGACCTGCTGCCCCGGCGACAGCCAGGTCACCCCGTACCCGGCGGCACGGCGGTCGTCGACGGTCAACGCGGGCCGGGGCAGCGGCATCACCGGCACGATCCCCGACTCGCTCACGAACCCCGCCACGGCCGCCTGGGCTGGCTGATCTGCTGGTCCGCTGGTCGGCTCCGCAGGCTGGTCCGTCGCGCTGGTGGCCGGCTCCGCGGCGGGCTCCGTCGCGATGGTGGCGGGCTCCGCGGCGGGCTCCGTCGCGATGGTGGCGGGCTCCGCGGCGGGCTCCGTCGCGATGGTGGCGGGCTCCGCGGCGGGCTCCGTCGCGCTGGTGGCCGGCTCCGCTGGTGCCGCCGGTGCGGTCGCCTGCGATGCCTCGTCGGCCACGGGTGTGGTTGCCCGCTCCGCTACCGGCTCTTCCGATGGGTCCGCCGGCCCCGTGGGTTCTGTCGGCGCCCCCGTGGACTCGGCGGGCGGGCCTGCCGGTGGCGTCGACTCTGTCGCTGCGGCCGCCGCTGGTGTGGCCTCCGCCGACGGCGGGTCGGCCGGTGGTGTGGCCTCGGCTGGTGGTTCCGCCGACTGCTCTTCCCGCTCGTCCGCCGGTGCGGTCGGTTTGCCCTGCGTGGGCTGCGGCGGTGCGGTGTCCGGCGCAGCGGTGAGGTCCACCATGATGCTGGGGCGTGTGGAGGTCGACAGCAGGAGACCGGCCGAGGTGGTGTGCAACGTCGGTGGGCCGGGGGCGAACCGGGGCCGGTGCGCCAGCCAGGCGGCCGGCTGTCCTGCGTAGTCCAGGGCCCGCAGGTCCCGACGGCCATCGACCAGTTCCGCGCTGCCACCCGGGGGCGGTGTCCAGACGGTGGCCCCGGTCGTCTCGGCCAGTTCCCGGGCCTGTGCGCCGAGGCTCTGCTGCTCGTCGGCGTCCGACGGCCAGGTCAGCCAGAGTCGCAGGTCGCTGCCGTAGAGCGGCAGGTCGCCGAGGAGCGCGGCCAGTTGACCGCCGCTGTAGACCCGTTGCGTGCCGCCGTAGTCGCCGACCAGGAAGCCACCGGCGCGGGCGGTGACCGCGACTGTGACCAGGCCCTCCGAGGCCGCGCCGAGGCGGTGCGCGGTGGCGCGTCGGGTGACGAAGTCGGCGCGGGTGGCCAGGACGAGGCCGCCGCGTAGGGACAGCCCCACCACGCCCCGGCGGGGGCGGACCAGGCCACGGTCCACGGTGAACCAGCCCGGCAGCGGGGTGGCCAACTCGGGCGGCTGGATCACGAGCCAGTCTCGGGCCCGGTTGCTGGACCGGTCGAACGGCACCGCGTGCAGCGGACCGTCGCCACGGTCGTGGTGGCGGATGTCCGCGCCCTCGGGGCTGACCAGCACGTCGTGGCCCAGCAGCCCGGCGACCTCGCTGAACAGGTCGGCGTGCCGGGCGCCGTCGGCGGTCAGGATCCGGACGTCGTCCGCGGTTTCGCCGGAGCGGCGGACCAGGTCGGTGATGGCCCGCGCGGTGAGCGGCCGGTCGGGCTTGCGGGGCAGCACCAGGCCCCCACGGTCACCGGGGGCCAGCCACAGGTCGAACAGGCCGGGGACCCGCCGGTGTCGGCGGGGGTCGAAGCGGTGAGTGACCGAGGGGCGGTCCACCTCCGCGTCGATCGTCGTGGGTGTCGCGGTCATGCGCTATCACCACCGTCCGCAGGGTCCAGCGTGCGGCTCTCGGCCGTGGCGGCCGCTGACCCGGCATGTCACCTGGTCTCGTGGCCCTTACGTCTTCACGACGAGGACCGTCGGACTCTGGTTCAGCTCGATCCCAACGTTTTTGCCGATCAGATTGAACGAACGCGGCCGGAATCCGCTGTAGAGGATGTCGGCCGCGAGGATCGGCCGCAGGCTTACTGAAGGAGGAACATCAGTGCTGGCGAAGCGCCCGAACATTGGACGCCTGATCGCGGGCGTGGTGGTTGCCTGCTGCCTGGTCGTGGCGATGGCCGGTACGGCGACGGCCCAGAAGGCACCGCCGGATCCGCAGGCCTACGTCAAGTACTACGTCGTCACCGCGGCGTACCAGGGGCAGCCGGAGAACCTCACCGAGATCGCGACCCGGTTTCTCGGTAGCGGCGAGCGGTCCGCGGAGATCTACAACCTCAACGCCGGGCGGGTGCAGCCCGACGGCGCGAGCCTGACCGATCCGGCCCGCCTGAACCGTGGCTGGTACCTGGTGCTGCCGTGGGACGCGGTCGGCGAAGGGGTGCAGTACGGGCAGGTCCCCTCGGGGGCCAGGACACCCACGAAGGCACTCACGAAGACGCCGCGACCCACCGCGACGGCCGAGCCGTCGGGCAGCCCGAGTCCCACGCCGAGCGCCAGCCCGTCGCCCACCGGCACCAGGAACGCCCCGCGTTGCACCGCCGTCGCCGCGTCCAGCAGTCGCTCCGACTGGGCCCAGCTGCGGCTGGCCGCCGACGGGGCGTGGGATCTCAGCCGCGGCAACGGCGTCATGGTGGCGGTGGTCGACTCCGGGGTGGACGGCGGCCTCGAACAGCTCAGCGGTCGGGTCGCTGTCGGCGCCGACGTCACCGTCGGCAACGGCCGTGGTGACACCGACTGCCTCGGTACCGGCACCGCGATGGCGAACATCATCGCGGCGAACCCCGGTACCCAGAAGATCCCCGCCGGGCTCGCGCCCGACGCCACCATCCTGCCGGTCCGGATGGTGGGCACGTCGGGTAACGGTCGGGCCACCGACGCGGCCAACGCCATCGAGGTGGCGGTGAGCGCCGGCGCGTCGGTGGTGGCCCTCGGCGGGCACGTGGACCTGGCCGCCCCCGCGGTCGCCGCGTCGCTGGCCACCGCGCTCAACCACGATGTGGTCGTGGTGGCGGGCGCACCGACGACGCCGGTCACGCTGCCGTCTCCGGCCGAGTCCACCGCCACCGGCGCCCTACTGCTGGTCGGTGGTGTCGGCGCCAACAACCAGCTGGTCGAGGAGTACCAGCCCGACCTGGTGGAGGTGGTCGCTCCGGGTGCGGACGTGACCAGCGTCGGGCCGGGCGGGGCCGGGGCGTTGAGCTACACCGGCACTCGGTTCGCGGTGGCCTTCGTGGCGGGGCAGGCGGCACTCGTCCGGGCCGCCTACCCGGAGCTGACCGCGGCCCAGGTCGAGCAGCGCATCCGGGACACCGCCGACGCGGTGGGCGGTGAGAACCCCGACCAGCGGTACGGCTCGGGGATGATCAACCCGGCGGTGTCGCTGGCCCGTACCCTCGACGGCGAGCAGCAGACCGGCGCCGGGGCGAGTGCGGGTGGTGGTGGCGGCGGTGGTGGCGGAATCGCCACCCTGGTGCTGATCGGCATCGCCCTGGTCGGTGGTGGGGCGTTCCTGGCGTTGGGTTTCCACCGGCGCCGCGCCTACAGCTGAGGTCCGGGCACCAGCACGAGAACGGGGTACGGGCGCAGCGCCCGTACCCCGTTCTCGTGCCTGCCTACCGGTGCTCGCCGGTCAGCGCAGTCGCCAGGTCTGCTCGGCGTTGCCGACGTAGATCCACAGTTCCAGCGGCCGGCCGCTGGTGTTCATGTCCACGTCGACGGACTTGCCGTTGAGCTGGCTGATGATGCCGCCCTTGTCGTTGATCTTCCAGGACTGGGCCGGGTTGCCACTGCACACGGCCACCTGGATCGCGGTGCCGTCCTCCGAACCGGCCCAGGCGATGTCCATGCACAGCCCGCGGGCCCGGATGGTGCCGTCCTTGCGGACCTCCCACCACTGCGCCGGATCCTCGGTACAGGTGCGCAGGTACAGCCGGGTGCCGTCGCCGGTCTTGCCGGAGCTGATGCACTGGCCGGTACGCGGGTGGAAGATCTGCTTGAACCCGGCGGGACGTTGCGGCTTCGGTGCGGCGGTCGTCGGTGCGGCGGTCGTCGGCTTCGGCGTGGCCGAGCGGGCCGGCGTCGAGGTGGCGGATTCGGTGGCCGACGGCGTCGCCGACGGCTTCGGAGTCCTCGACGGTTCGTCCGACGGGTCCGGGGTGGGCGGTGTCGCCGACGGCGCGCCCGGTTCGTCGGGCTCGGTGGGCGCGGGCCGGGTCAGCCGACCGTCCAGGGCGTAGAGATCGGTGAGTGCCTTCACCGCCCGCAGGAACGTCTCGGTCGGCGGGTCGAAGCTGCCGCCGGTCTGTCGAACCGCGGTCGGGCCATTGCGGTACGCCGCCAGCGCCAGCAGGTACGGGTCACCGTCGAGACCGGACAGTTCGTCGATCAGGCCGCACATGGCGTTGCCGAGGCTCGGAATCGCGGCTGCGGGATCCCAGGCGGAACCACCGTCGGGGCCGTAGGTCCGCCACACCTCGGGAAGAAACTGTGCGATGCCCAGCTGCCCGGACGGACCGAGCAGGTTGGCGTCGAAGCCGGACAGCGCCATCAGTTGCGCGGCCACCATCGCCGGGGTCACCGGCTCGCAGACCGACCCGGCGCTGACCACCAGGGGCACGTGGGGCGCGGGTACTCCCTTGGCCTCACTGGCGGGTGGGGGTGTCGGCGCAGCGAGCCCTGGGCCGCCGAACTGCTTGAGCTTGCCGTAGTACCCGGCGTAGCCGCTGACCTGGTCGACGTACTCGATGGCGTCGGCGGGTACGCCGTTGGCCGCGGTGACCGCGGGCAGCCCGCTGTGGTGCGCCGCCACCGCCAGCCGCCACTGGTCACCGGTGAGCCCGGCCATCCGCAGCTGCCCGGTGAAGTCGCACATCTGGTGGGCGAGTGCCAGGATGCTTGCGGAGATGTCGGAGCGGCGGGCGTCCGGCCACGGCTTCCACGCTGTCCAGTCCTCGTCGTCCAGGCCGGCGATGCCCCGTCCGCCGGAGGCGGTGTTCCGCGCTCGGTTGTCCAGCCCCGACTCGGCCATCAGCTGACCGGCGATGCGGGCCGGGGTGAGCACCGGACAGGAATGGGCCGCGGCGACGATGGCGGTCATCTGCTTCTCGGTGACCGATTCGCCGACGACGGTGTCGTCGCGGGCGGAGGCGACGCCCCAGTTGATGGTGGCGACGACGGCGGAGAGGATCGCCAGCGCGGCCAGCGCGGCCGCCAACACCTTGCGCGGCGTCCGGCCGAGTCGGAGTTTGTCGAAGATGAGATCGGTGGTCACGGGCCATCCCTTTCGGCGTGGCGACACCTGTCGTGACGGATCTCCGCCGTCCGGCGTTCAGGTTCGGCCCGATCTTTTTTCGATTCCTGGTCGCCGGGACTGAACCGACTGCCCGGTGCAGCCGTCAACCGGGCAACGCCGCCACACCGTGGCTGCCGGCCCCGACCGCCGACCGAAACCGTCGAGATTGGAGAGTGGTCATGCTGACCAGGCGCTTTGCGCCGGGTGCGATCTCTGTCGATGCGGTGGCGGGTGGCTGGGTGACCTGGGCAGGGCACCACCATCCCGGTACGGCTATGCTCGCGGTCAGGGCCGCGAGGACACATGTCGTTCACCCGGCCGGCAGGATGCGATCCGTCCGTCAGGGAGGCGGTCTGTGTCGGCGGTGCCCAACGAGTCCATTGGACCGTGTCTTGCGGACGGTGCCGTCGTTGGGCCGTCCGCCGCCGAGGCCCTACTCAAGGGGATCATCGACGAATACCGGCGGCCGTTGCACCGCTTCCTCACCCGGCTGTTGCTCGGTCAACAGGATCTCGCCGAGGACCTGGTGCAGGAGACGTTCCTCCGCGCATGGCGTAACGCTCAGACGCTTGCCGCCGATCCGTCGAAGATCGCACCCTGGCTCTACACGGTGGCCCGGCACGTGGCGATCGACGCGATGCGGGCCCGGCAGGCCCGGCCGCCCGAGGTCAGCCTGCCGGACCTGAACCGGGTTCCGACCACCGACGACGAGATGGACCGGGTGGTGAGCGTGCAGGCGGTGCGCAGCGCGCTCGGAAAGATCAGTCCAGAGCACCGTGCGGTGCTGATCGAGATGTACTACCGGGGCGCCTCAGTGGCTGAGGCGGCGGTGCGGCTGGGGATACCCGAGGGTACGGTAAAATCCAGAGCCTATTACGCGGTACGCGCGCTGCATGCCGCGATCGGCTCGACCGAGTCGTCCTGATCCCAAGGTCGCCCCGGACCCAGACAGACACACCGCGTGGTGCCGACCCGTTGAGGAGAGGGCTGGATGCGCGCAGGCGGGGATCACGCCATGGCCGAGCAGGAGAGGCTTGCCCTCTACCTGATGGGTGCCTTGGACGACGCGGAACGCGAGTCGTTCGAGACGCACCTCGCCGGCTGCTGGCACTGCCTCGACGAGGCGGCCGCGATCGGCCCCTCGGTCAGCGGCCTGGCCGGCCTCGGTGACGCCGACTGGGCACTGCCCACCGACGAGCCATCGCTCTCCACCGACGCAGCACCGGCACCGTCCGTACCCACGGCCTCGGCCGACGCCGATGCGCCCCGGTCCACGCCGCCGGTCGACCCCACACCGCCGCCGGCCACGCCTGCGGTCGCGGCGGTCCCGCCGACCGCAGCCGGCACCGATGCGCCGACGGATGGCGTCGGTGCCGCTCCTGCCGTCGAAAGTTCCCCGCTCGCCGACGTCGACAGCTCCCGGCACACCGAGGCGCCGACGACCGCCGACGGGACCGGCAGCGCACCGGTCAGTTCGGGACGCGGCGGTGAGACGGGCGCCGGCACGGTCCGCCCGACCGGCAGCCGCCCGGATGCCCGGCGTCCCGCCGGCACGCGACCGGCTTCGACGGCAGCTGCACGGCGCCGCCGCCGGGGGCTCTGGGTCGGCGCGGCAGCACTCGTCCTGGCCCTGGCCGGTGGAGTGGCGGTCGTCAACGGATGGACCGCCCGGCCCGACCCGGTGCTGACCGCCACCGGGGAGGCACCCGGCTACGGAGCCAGCCTCTCTGTCGTGATCACCGTCGGCGACCAGGGTGGAGCCACGATCCGGATCACCGCCAACGGCCTGCGGCAGGGCACCCGATACCGGTTGTTCGCGGTGACCCGCGACGGCGCCACGCACACCGTCCGGGACTGGACCGCGTCGTCGGGGCCGCAGGAGGTGGCCGGTGAGACGTCCCTGCCGGTCGACGAGCTGTCGTTCATCACCGTCGGGCTGACCGACGGTTCCGCGATCGTGACCGCACCGATCGCCCAGAATCCCGCTTCCCCCCGTTGACCGCCCAGCTCCGCTCGACCTGGCCCCCGCCGGCGGGACCGGGCTGACACCTCGCGGCTCGGCCCGGTCCGGCGGACCGGGTCAGTGCGCCGATCAATCGTCAGCCAGCCTTGTCGTCCGACATGGGTTCCGCCCCGACCAGGTCGCAACCTCGACCGGACCATGACTCCTGTTGGTTCCCGTCTCTCGACCGTCGAGGGGTGAACCAGTGAGGGGTGGCAGCCGTCCTGCTGGCGCCGATTGTTCTTGCCAGTCAGGAGTCCTCATGTCCGATCCGAGTTTCGACTTCGACGCCCTGAGCCTGAGCGATCTTCGCCGACGGCGAGGGTCGGCACCAGCAGACGGCTTAGGGGAGGAAGTGCGGCCCTACCCGCACCGCGCCACCACCATGCCGGTGGCTCCCCCGACCAGAAACCAGTCGCTTGATCCGATTGTCGAAAGCGAGCTGTTGGACGACTCGCCGCCGTCACCGAGCGGATCCCACGAGTCGTCGAGCTCCATCTCGCTGAGGGATGTGGGCGGGGATGTGGTCGCCGAGGCCACCGACGGTTCGCTGTTGGCGAGGTTCGGTGAGAAGGCGTACTACTGGCTGGGAACTGCAGGGCCGGTCACCAGTCTCGTCGGCGCCGGCCTGCAGGGGGCGTTTCCGAGTCTCGAGACCGCTGGGCAGTACGTGCAAGGCGCTGGCGGAGTGATGACGGCCGTGAGCGGGGTCTACTCGACGTACGAGAAGGCCAAATCGGCGAAGGAGAAGGAGATTGACGTGGAGACCGGCCTGCAGCAGTCGGTCTCCCAGCTGAAGCGTGGGACCAGCAAGCCGGGCGTCGAGATCGTGGCTGATCTGGTCAGCGCCGCCGGCGGCTTCGTCACCGCAGTATCGGCACTCGCCGGGGGGAGGACGGACATCGCCTTTGCCGGCACCCTGGTCAGTGGCGTCGTCGAGGCGGTCAAAGCGTTCAACGACAAGCGTGGTGATCCCTACGAGAGCAGCAAGAACTTCCTGGTCGAACATCGGGCGGAGATCACAAAGCAGGAGAACTGGACCGACCTTCCCCCAAAGGTGCAGGTTACGTTGACTGACTACTACAGCAAGGTGGACAGGAAAGCGGCCGCCAAGGAAGTGTCGCAACACAAGTCGACCGGCCGATCCAACTCGGTGAACTACCGGCCGGGCGGCTACGGATACCAGCAGAATCCGACGGCAGGTCCGTCCGAACCGATCCGCCGCAACAGCCACGGCGGCCGGCGGCGAGGCAAGTAGTAGTCGGAGACCGCGTCCACCTACTCATGGTGGTGGGTCCCCCGGTCCGCCGTCGGCTGCGCCGCAGTCCCGCCGTGCTATCGGGACCGTCCGGCGCGGCGGCGGCGGGGTACGGCGGGTGACGGGAGCAGGCCGGTTCGGCTCCTTCCCCCGGCGTTGCGCACGCTGGTGAGTCGGGCCGCCGGGGCGAACCGTGGACCGGCCGGCGCGGCCAGGGCCAACCGCCGCCAGCGGGAGTGATCGGCGGCGGTCCAGTGCCGCTCGTGTGATTCCTTGGCCGCGGCGGCGTGTCCGGTCGGGGTGGCCCGGTCGTCGAGGTACTCCTTGGCGGCCAGACCGCGGGCCTGGTTGGCGCGGGCCCAGGCACGGTCCCGCTCGGCGGTGCGTCCGTCGATGTCCCGGACCTGCGGCTGCTCCACCCGCCGAGGCTCGTCGGTGGCGGTAGGCGTCGCCGTGGCCTGCGTGTGCTGCGCGCGACGGAGGCTGGCGAGTGCCGCCGCGGCCACCACCGCGGACGGTGGAGTCGGGCTCGGCCACGTACGTCGCGAGGTCGGGCCGCGGACGGCTTCGTTCTGGTGGGCACGCGGTGGACGCATCGGTCTCCTCCAGGGTCGGCTCCACCCGTGCTCTACGGGCGCAACGGCGCTGGGTTCGCCGGGCGGCCGATGTTCCGAGAAAAAAAACCCAGAACTCGTCCTGAACCGAGCGCCCGGCAGCGCCGTTAAGCGGCCGTCACCAGTGGCCGGTGGTACGGCCGATGACCGCAGCGGCGAGCAGGGAAGGGGGCGAGGCAGATGGGCAACGGATCCGTGGCGGTACAACGACCGGAGGTCTCGGCCATGAGATCGGGGCTGGCGGAGCCGTTCGGCATACCGATGTTCGACGATGGCCCGGACTGGCGACGCGACAGCCTCTCCGAGGACGGTATCGGGTGGATCGGCGCCCACGGCGGTGCCGGCGCCTCCACGCTCACCCGGCTGCTGGGCGGCACCGACATCGGCTGCCGCTGGCCGGACCCGGCGCTGGCCGAACCCGCCCGGGTGATGGTGGCCGGGCGGACGAACCACGACGGGCTACGGGCGGTCTCCCGCGCGCTGCACGCGATGAAGGAGGGCCGACACCCGGCCGGGATGCGGCTGCTGGGCGTGGTGCTGATCGCCGACGCGCCCGGCCGCCTGCCGCCGCCGCTGCTCGGCCGGATCCGCCTGCTGCGCTCGGTCGCCCCGGTGCACCGGGTGCCGTGGATCCCGTCGTACCGGGTGGGCGAGGAGCCGAAGCACCCACCCCGGCAGTTGGTCCGGTTGTCCACCCTGGTCGGCCCGCGCGTCGAACCACGGAGGCAGCCGTGACCGGGGTGGCCCGCAACGCGGCGGCGGTCGTCGTCGGCGCCCTGCTGGGGCTGCTCGGGCTGGGTCTGACGCCGCCCGCCGCCGCTGCTGCGCCGGAGCCGCCCGACGGCATCTACCTCGTCGAGGTCGAGACCAAGGACGTCCACTACCACTACCGGCTCTGCATCAAGTCCGACACGGTCAGGGCGAGGCCACGCGGCGACGGCAGCGACCGGCACTGCATCCCCAAGATGACGATCGGTCTGCCCATTCCGATCCCGCTGGTGACCGAGTACAAGGAGGGCGACTCGATCTACATGGACGTCGAGATGTTCACCGGTCTCGCCGGCGAATCCGTGACCAAGGACAACATCAACATCACCGGTGCGAGGACGTGCTGGCTGTCGGGTCTGGTCCATGCCGGGAAGTTCGAGTGTGACAGCCCGATCAACAGCGTGAACTTCTCGCCGCCGGCCATCGAGCCGTACACGATCAACACCAACGAGCACGGATCGGTCCAGAAGCTGCTCAACTTCATGGCGTGGCTGGTGAGTGCCGCGGCCGTGACCGGTCTGCTCATCACCGGTGCGACGCTGGCGTCCCAGCTTCGTCGCGGCGCTCTCGAGGAGCGGACCGAGTACACGAAGCACCTCGCGTTCGTCGTCGCGGCCTGCCTGCTCGCGACGACCGCCGGCCCGATCGTCAGCTGGCTCGCTCTCGTCAAATGATCATCGCGCCGGACGCCGGTCCGGCCGACTGGAAGATGCCCGATTCATAAGGAGACGCAGTGTTCCTCACCGACTTGTACTACAGCAGCCTGATTCGGGTCTCCAGTTTCCTCACGGCGCCTGGACCGGAGGGTGGCGACGTCGTACCACAACCCTCGATCAACGGCCAGCTGCCCGACGGCCTGGCCGTGAAGGTGCAGCAGGTGCTGGGCCTCGTCGCCTGGGCCGGTACGGCGGCCGGTGTGGTCGGTGTCCTGATCACCGGTGCGGTGATGGCCATCTCGCACAAGCGCGGCGAGAGTTCGGAGCACATGAGCCGGCTCGGCATGGTACTGGGCGGCTGCATCCTGGTCGCCATGGCCGGACCGATCGTCAGCTGGATGTTCACCGGCCCGTCGTCGAGCGCCTCGTCGAATCCCTGATCCGCGTGGATCGCAAGCCCGGACGGTGGTCAGCCGGAGAGGGAAAGGTGCCATGAGAATGAGATTCGGTTCCAATGACGAGGTGGCCGGGGAGCAGCCGTTCTGGCAGCACCGCCGGTGGCAACTGTCGGCCGCCTTTCTCGCCCTCGCCCTCTGTACCGGCACGGTCGTGGCGCTCGGCGGCGGCCGGGACGCCAACTCCAGCGTGACGGCCGCCGGCCCGGTGATCGGCGACCTCGGCCCGGACGGAACCCGGCCGCAGGGCTGCCGCACCGACGACTCCGCGCAGCAGCTCCCGAGCGAGGCACCGAAGGACATCGTCTGGCGGCCGTTGAATGGCGCGGACACGCCGGTGTCGGCTACGGCAGGGCCGCTGAAGACCACCGGTCCGCTGCTCTGGTGCTTCGCGCACACCCCGCTGGGGGCGGCCATGGCCGTGCACACCATCTCCCGGCAGATGAGCGGCCCCGACTGGCGTACGGTCAGCGACCAGCAGCTCGTGCCCGGCATGGGGCGGGACTACTTCGACGCGATGCGCGCGTCGATGCCCGACACCGGGCCGATGCAGACCGTCAACTCGCTGGCCGGGTTCCTCGTGCTGAGGTACTCACCGGGCACCGCCACGGTCCGGGTGCTGGTCCGGCAGGCGAACGTGCTCTACGCCTCCGTCGACTACACGGTGGACTGGAACGGGGTGGACTGGCGGCTACGCCCGTTGACCTCCGGTGGGTTGCACACCCGGGCCAACCCGGTTGTCTCGCTCGTCGGTTTCGTGCTGTGGGACGAGGTGTGACGTGAGCGACTGCGCCACCGGCGACGCCGTCTACATCGGCACCATCGGCCAGGTCGTCGGCTTCTTCGAACGGGGTATCGACGGCATTCTCAGCGACATCGCCAGCGCCATCCTGGGCGCGGCGGTCGAACTCTTCGCCGAGCTCGGCAACGTCCCCACTCTCAGCAGTCCGGAGATCAACGGCAGCATCCATTCCCAGACGAACTGGCTGGTCGTCACGATCGCGGTCGCGTCGCTGTTGGTAGCCGCCTTCCGGATGGCGCTGGAGCGCAAGGGGCAGTCCCTGACCGTGGCGCTCATGGGTCTGGTCCGCCTGATCATCGCGGTGAGTGCCGCCTGGTGGGTGGCCGACTGGCTCGCCAAGGAAGCGGACTCCTACTCCGAGCATCTCTACGAACAGGGCATCAAGGCACAGCTCAAGCTGATCGCCAACTGCGGCACGGACGGGCTCACCGCCTTCCTGCTGATCATCGTCGGCCTGCTGCTGCTGATCGCCGGCTGCATCCACGTCATCCTGATGTACATCCGGCTGGGCGTGATGGTGCTGCTCACTGGCACGCTTCCGCTGGCCGCCGCGGCATCGATGTCCGAGTGGGGCGGAAACTGGTGGCGTAAGCACATCGCCTGGATGGTCGCCTGGTTGGCGTTCAAACCGGTGGTCGGGCTGATCATGTACTCGGGCGCGGCGATGATCGGCGCCAGCGGCAACGACGCCCGCCACTACAAGCTTGCCGGCGTCGCAGTCCTCTTGATGGCCGCGGTTGCGCTGCCCGCGCTGATGCGCCTGGTGGTGCCGGCGATGACCAGCCTCGGCTCCGGCAGCGGCGTCGGTGCGGGGGTCGGCGCCGGTGCCGCTGCGGCCACCGGTGCCAAGAAGCTCGCCGGCATGGCCGGGGGTGCGGTCGCTTCCGGCGGCGGTTCCCGGGGGCCGAGCGGAGGAAAGTCGGCGGCGGGCGGCGCATCGGGTGGCGGCCGGTCGGCCGGCGGGTCCGGTGGGGCGTCCGGTGGCCGGTCCGGCGGTGGTTCCGGCAGTGGTTCCGGTGGGTCCGGCAGCGGTTCGGGTGGTGGGTCCGGTGGTGGGTCGAGAACTGGCCGGGCTGCCCGGGGCGCGATCGGCATCGCGGCCAAGACGGTCGGTGTCGCCGCCACGGCGGCGCAGGTCGTGGCCAGCACCCACAAGCACGCCAGCAACCTCGGTAGTGGAGCACTGCCAGAGCGGGACCGTGACTAGCCGATGCCGGGACGAGGAGAACAAAAATCGTGAGTACGAGCGCGGAATCCATCAAGACACCCACGTACGGCAACTGGCGACGTCCCCGTAAGGCCGGACTGGGCTCGTTGGGCCTGGTCGGCACCATCGGCCTGTTCGGCGGGCTCGTGCTGGTCCTGATCTCCTCGATGGTCTCGTTGAACGCGGCCCTGGTGATGGGACTTCCGTTCGTGCTGCTGCTGGGGCCGCTGGCGGTCCGCACCGCCGACGGCCGCAACGTCTACGACATGGCCGCCGTCCGGATCGGTTGGCTGCGCCGCAAGTCCAAGGGGCAGCACCTGTACGCCTCCGGGCCGCTGTCGACGCGCCCGGGTGGCCGGTTCCGGCCACCCGGCCTGCTCAGCCGGGTGACCATGTTGGAGGGGCGTGACCCGTACGACCGCCCGTTCGGCGTGCTCCACCACCGCAACCGCAACCAGTACACGATCGTGCTCAGCTGCGAGCCGGACGGCGGTTCGCTCGTGGATCCCGACCAGGTCGACACCTGGGTGGCGCTCTGGGGTGAGTGGCTGTCCCGGCTCGCGCACGAACCGGGCCTGCGGGGCGCCTCCGTGGTCATCGAGACCGCACCGGACCCGGGCACTCGACTCGCCACCGAGGTACTGCACCGCATCCGGCCGGACGCTCCGCCGGCCGCGCGGGCCGTGATGGAGGAGGTGGTGCAGAGTTACCCGGACGCGTCGTCGGAGATGAACACGTTCCTCACCCTCACCTACTCGGCGCCCGGCGGCGCCCGGCGTGACCACGACACCATGCTCGCCGACCTGGCGCTGCGGCTACCGGGCGTGTTGGGTGGGCTGATCGCGGCCGGCGGCGGGTCGGCGGAGCCGCTGTCGGCCGAGCGGATCGCCGAGGTGGTCCGGGTAGCGTACGACCCGGCCGTCGCCGCCGAGGTGCTCGACGTACGCGCCCAGCACGGCGGCACCGGGCTGGAGTGGGCCGACGCCGGGCCGGCCGCCACCGTCGAGACCGTCACCCACTACCAGCACGACTCCGGGGTCTCCCGAAGCTGGCTGCTGACCCTGGCACCGCGTGGCACGGTGCGCTCCGGCGTGCTGCGCAGCCTGCTCGACCCGGCGATGGGCATCCGTCGCAAGCGGGTGGCGCTGGTCTACCGACCGATCGACCCGGCGACCTCCGCGAAGATCGTCGAGTCGGACCGCCGGTCCGCGCAGTTCATGGCCAACTCGACCCGTGGCCTGGTCCGGGCCCGCGCGGCCTCCGAGATGGAGGCCGCCGAGCAGACCGCGGCGGAGGAGGCCTCCGGGGCGGGCCTGGTGGAGTTCTCGATGCTGGTGACGCTGACCGTCGACTCGGCCGCCGACGTGCGGGACGCCGACGTGACCATGCGCAACCTGCTCGGGGCCACCCGCATCGCGATGCGGCCGGCCGACCGGATGCAGGCCGCCGCGTTCTCCTGCGCCCTTCCCGTGGGCATCCTGCCCTGGGAGCAGACGATGGTGCCGCACGAACTGAAGGAGGCGCTGTGACGCCCACCCCCGACGGTGGTGCCCGGCTGCTCGACCTCGGCGCGGGCTGGCCGCGGCACGCCTCCGGACCGCGCACCGCGATGTCCGACCTGGTGGTCCCGCCGGCCGAGGAACAGGACCGGGAAATCGACGAGACCGGCAGGCAGACCGCACGTGCGCTGCGCCGCGAACGCAAGCGCCAGGCGCAGGAGGCGGCGGCCGAGCAGCGGTACCTGAAGCGACTCGCCCGAGCCAACGCGGACGACAACGTGCCGCACCGCGGCTCGTACGCCCTCGGTGGCGGCCGGGTGGCCGCGCTGGACCCGCCCACCATGTGGCGGGCGACCACCGTTCAGGCCTGCGGGCTCTGGCCCTTCGCCTCCGGCTCCGGCGCCCCGATGACCGGCATCCCGCTGGGCCAGCACATCCACACCGGGGCCACGGTCTGCGGTGACCCGCTCAACTGGTTCACCCGGGCCCGGTACATCTCCAACCCCTCGCTGTTCATGCTCGGGATGCCCGGCCTGGGCAAGTCGACACTGATCAACCGGATGCTGATCGGGCTGAGCGCCCAGGGCGTCGTACCGTTGGTGCTCGGTGACCTCAAGCCCGACTACGCCGACACGGTCCGCGCCCTCGGCGGGCAGGTCATCTCCATCGCCCGGGGCGTCGGCGGGCTGAACATCCTGGACCCGGGCGCCATGGGCGCCGCCGCGGTGAAGATCGGTGGCCAGGCGGGGCAGGCCCTGGACGCCGAGACCCACGGTCGGGTCCTCAACATGATGGCGGCGCTGCTCACCATCGTCCGGGGTGTGCCGATCAGCGACCACGAACAGTCGGTGCTCTCCGCCTGCCTGCGGCACCTGCGGGAACGTACCCCCGTGGGCCAGACGTTCCGGCTGCCGCAGCTGCTCAGCGTGCTGGCGGAGGGGCCGCCCCGGGTCCGGCAGGTCACCCTCGACCGGGGCCAGGAGGCCCGCTACCGCGACGCCGTCGATCCGCTGCACCGGTCGCTGCTCGGCATCCTCGACGGACCGCTGGGCGACACCTTCGCCTCGGACACGTCGACCCGGATCGACCCGGACGCCACCGCCGTCTGCATCGACATCTCCCGCATCGGCGAGGCCGACGGGCAGCTGACCGCCGCCGCGATGCTCGCCGCCTGGTCCGACGGGCTCGGTACGGTGGCCGCGTCGCACGCCCTGGCCGACGCGGGACTGGCGCCCCGCCGCTGGTTCTTCACCGTCCTCGACGAGCTGTGGCGCCCGTTGCGCGCCGCCTCCGGCATCGTCGACCGGATCGACGCGCTCACCCGGCTCAACCGATCCCTCGGCCTCGCCGACGCCAAGATCACGCACACCCTCAAGGACGCCGAGGCGCTCGGCAGCGAGGCCGACAAGGCGAAGGCCCGGGGCTTCGTCGAACGCGCCGGCATGGTGGCCTGCGCCGGACTGCCCCGGGCGGAGATGGAGGAACTGGGCCGGGTGGTGGGGCTGTCGAGACGGGAGATCGAGCTGGTCTCCTCCTGGTCCTCGCCGCCGGGCTGGGCGCAGGAGGGCGGGAACGAGGAGCCGCCCGGCCGGGGCCGCTTCCTGATCAAGGTCGGTGGTCGCCCCGGCATCCCGATCCGGGTCGCCATCACCGACACCGAACGGCACCTGCACGACACGAACACCCGCTGGATCGCCAACGGTGAGGCGGAACGGCTACTGGCCGAACGCGCCGCCGTGGTACGCGCCGTGACCGGCGGTGACCTGCCGGTGGCCGTCGCCCCCGGAGCAGGTCGGGACGACCTGCCGCACGACGAGCCGGGGAACCGATGAGCCGCCAGGGTGGGATCGGCTCGGAGTACCTGCCGTGGCTGATCCCCGGCTTCGCGTTGCTCAACGGCGTGATCTTCGTGCTGCTGTGGCTCGGCGGCACCTTCGCCGCCCTGATCAGCGGGTACGGCTGGCAGCCTCCGCCGTTCACTCTGGACGCCTACCTCGCCCTGGTCGGCGGCGGCGCCGGGAAGTTCTGGCCGGGGATGCCGTCGTACCTGGTCCACGGCGGGGCGATCGCGCTGGTCCTGCTCGGCGCGTCCCCGGTGGCCATGCTCGCCCGTGGGATCGTCCGCCGGCTCCGGGAACCACGCAGCCTGGCCCGTCCGGGCGAACTGAGCGCCATGTCGGGCAAGGGCATCGAGGCCCGCGCCCGCGACCTGCGGCCCGGCCTCAAGGACACCGTCAAACTGAGCCCCGACGACACCGGCAACCTGCTCGGCGACCTGGTCCCCGCCGGACCGGAACTGCGCTCCTCCTACGAGGACGTGGAACTCGACCTGATGGCACCGCGGGCCGGCAAGTCCACCGGCATCGCCATCCCGCGGGTGCTGCGGGCACCGGGGCCGGTCCTGCTGACCTCGAACAAGTCCGACGTGTTCACCGTCACCCGGCAGGAGCGTACGAAGGTCGGCCGGGTGTGGACCTTCGACCCGCAGGGCATCGCGTACACCGAGCGCGAGATGTGGTGGGACATGCTCAGTGGCTGCGACACGATCGAAGGCGCGCGGCGCCTCGCCGGCCACTTCGTCAGCTCCGTCAACGACGACTCGTCGAAGAAGGACTTCTGGATCGCCGCGGCCCAGAACACCCTCACCGCACTCTTCCTCGCCGCCTCCCGCAGCGGTTCCTCGGTGAACGAACTGCTGGGCTGGCTCGCCGACCCGGCCGACCGGACCCCGGTCGACCTGCTCCGCGACGTCGGCATGGCGGCCATGGCCGACCAGCTCCAGGGCACCGTACGCGGCGCCGTCGAGACCCGCGACGGCATCTACGAGACCGCCCGGCAGTGCGTCGCGTGCCTGCTCGACCCGGAGATCGTCGCCTGGGTAAGCCCCGACCCGTACTGTCCGCAGTTCATCCCGGACCAGCACGTCCTCGGCCGGGACACCCTCTACCTGCTCTCCAAGGACGGCGGCGGCTCGGCCGCCGGGGTGATCGCGGGCCTGGCCGACGCCATCATCCGCGCCGGCGTGGTCGCCGCCGAACGGATGGGCGGCCGGCTCGACCCGCCGATGACCGCCATCCTGGACGAGGCGGCGAACGTGTGCCGAATCTCCGACCTGCCCGACCTCTACAGCCACCTCGGCTCACGCGGGATCAGTGTGGTCACCCTGCTGCAGAGCTACCGGCAGGGCGTACGGGTCTGGGGCGAGGCGGGGATGGACGCGCTGTGGAGCGCCGCCACCATCAAACTGCTCGGTGCCGGGCTCGACGACGCCGACTTCGTCGACAAGGTGGCCAAACTCGTCGGCCAGCACGACGTACGCACCTCCAGCTACTCCCGGTCCAAGGACGGCTCGTCCCGATCCGTGTCGTACCGGCAGGAGCAGGTGCTGCCGGCGGACAAGATCCGCGCCCTGCCCAAGGGCACCGCCCTGTTGCTGGCCACCGGGATCCGGCCCGCGCTGATCCGGCTGCGGCCCTGGTACAAGGAGCCGAACGCCGCGTCGATCGCCGCGGCGGCCAAGGCCGAGGTGCAGGCCATCACCGACCGCGCGGCGGCGAGCTGGAGCCGCCGCGAGTCCCGTCGGGTCGGCTGACCGCCATGGTGGTGGGTAAGGCCCGGGCGGCACAGCAGGCCGGAACGTCGATCTTCAAACCCGACGCGACCCAGATCCTCTGGCTGATCGTCTCGATCGTCGGGACGTTCCCGCTGGTGGTCCTCGCGCTGCTGGCGCTGATCATCCTGCTGGTCATCTTCGCCATGGCCGGCGGGTCGCAGATGGCCTCGAACTCGTCCGAGCCGGACGACGCCGGTGGCCAGACCCACGCGACCGCCCTGATCGAGTTGTCCGGCGGTGACGGCCGAGGCGAGTTCGACCCGACGAACGTGCCGGACCAGGATCTGGTCGCGCCGATCAAGGCCGCCGCCAAGAAGTGCAAGCTGCTGACGCCGGTGATCCTCGCGGCACAGATCGACTACGCGTCCGAGTGGGACGCCGAGAAGAAGGGGCCGCAGGGCCGAAAGGGACTGTCGCAGCTGACGGACGAGGTGTTCGACGAGTTCGGCGAGGACGACGACGACAGCGGCGAGGCCGACGTACTCGACGCCGAGGACTCGATCCACGCCCACGCCCGGTACTTCTGCCACCTGGCCGACAAGACCGGGCAGCTGTGGACTGACAAGAAGGTGGTCGGTGACCACCTCAGCCTGACCCTGATGGCCTGGGAGATCGGACTGGAGACGGTCGAGGCCCAGGGCGGCATGCCCGTCCTCGCCCTGGGTACCTATCCCTTCCAGGTTCGGGGACTCTTTCCGAAGTACACCGGTGAGGACGAGGAGTCGGAGTCCGACGAGGACGCCGGCTCGGACTCCGACGACTCGGAGCCGGAGCCCGACGACACCGCCACCGCGCTTCCCGCCCGGGACCGCTCGGACGACGCGGGCGGCGGCGACGCGTCGTCGTTGCTCAGCGCGTCGGACTTCAGCGCGATGTTCCCCAACCGGAACTCCTTCTACAGCTACTCCGGACTCACCGACGCGATGGCGAAGTTCCCCGCCTTCGCCGGCACCGGCGACGAGCGGACCCGCAAGCGTGAGTTGGCCGCCTTCCTGGCCAACATCGACCACGAGTCCGGCGGCCTGGTGCACGTCGAGGAGATCAACCAGGCGGCGTGGGGCGACTACTGCGACACCGGCCAGCCGTACGGGTGCCCCGCCGGGCAGCGCGCCTACCACGGGCGCGGCCCGATCCAGCTCAGCTGGAACACCAACTACAAGGCCGCCGGCGACGCGCTCGGTCTGGACCTGCTCAACAATCCGGACCTGGTGAAGGAGGACGCCTCGGTGGCCTGGCAGACCGCGCTGTGGTTCTGGATGACCCAGTCCGGCGCCGGCACCATGACCGCGCACTCCGCGATCACCGGGGGCGGCGGGTTCGGCGAGACCATCCGCACCATCAACGGCGCCCTGGAGTGCGGAGGCCGGAACACCGCCCAGGTGCAGGCCCGGGTTGACGCGTACGAACGGTTCGCCGCCACCCTCGGTGTCGACCCCGGCGACGAGGGCACCCTCAGGTGCTAGGACGAGATGGAGCCCGGTAATGACCCAGATGATCCAGCACGGCGACCCGGCCCTGGAACAGCCGATGGTGCAGCCGGAGTCGGAGCCGGACGACGATGCCGGCCCCTTCTTCATCCTCTACCTCGAAGGACCGGAGTACGTCGAGGAACTCCGCCGACTATCCTTCTGGGTCGAGGGACTCCTGCTCCCGGTGTACGGCGGTGAGGTCAGCTCCTCGTCGCCCTGGTGCCCGCGCTGGCGGGAACACCCCGAGGCGATCGCCTACCTGCACGGGCTCTGGCTCGCCTGGCAGGAACGCACCGGCGCCGATGCGCAGGCGTCGGACCCGGCACACTGGCACCAGAACTACCTCTGGCCGACCATGGACATGCTGCGTAGCCCGAACGGCCCGTTCGCCGGCTGCAAGCCCGGCCTGCACCGGCCGAAGGAACGACCTACTGTCGAGCAGGACAGCTTCCTGGCTGGGTGACCGAACGCGCGCGAGCCGATCCGCGGTCAGCCGTGAACACGCCGCCGGTCGGCTGCGTAGTTGGTGGCATGACGAGTGGAGATCGAGACCGGGCCGATCGGGCACACCCGACCGTGGCCGGTTCCGGCGGGCGGGCCGAGCAAGCTCCACAGTCGACGCCGGCAACGTCCCCCGGATGGCTCGCCGACACCGGCCGGTTCCGCCGGATCGGCTCCGCCCTGAACTGGGTGGGGGAGCGGGTGGTCGTCGTCGGCACCGACCCCACCGGTACCGTCGCCGCGCTGGCCGCCGACCTGCCGACCGAACCGGACGTCGTCACGGTCATCGGCCCACTGCACACCGTCGACGACCGGTCGGTGGTCGAGACGGTGCTGCCGATCGCGGTACCGCCCGGCACCCGGGCGCGGCTCGTGATGCCCGGCGCCGGCGCCGGCGCGGCCCAGGCCGGTCGACTCGCGCGCGAGCTGAGCGCCGTCATCGAGGCCCCCCGTACGCAGGTGCTGCTGCTGCCCGGCGGTTCGGTGTTCGCCGTGGACGGCTGGCTGCGGCACAGTCCGGACGGTACGGCCACGCCGGTCGGAAGCCGCAGCCCAGAGCCCCGCTGGGCACCGGACGCCGACCGGTTCTGTGCGTCCGTCGGCGCGGACCTGACCGTGCTGCCCATCCCGGCGGGGCTGTGGCTGGTGCGGCACATCGGCGAGCCGCCCACGCCGGACCTGGACGATCTCGTCTACGGCGTACCCGCCGACCCCGACCGGCCGCTGCTCGTCCTCGGCCGACCCGACCAGCCGGAGCCGACCGAGGCGGAACTCGACACGCTGCTGCGCCTGCTACCGCCCGGGCTGCGCCGGCACCTGGTTCTCGCCCCGTACGGTTCGGCCACCGCGACCGCCGCCGTCGCGGCGCGGTTGGCCCGCACCGACACCCGTACCGTCACGGTCCGCACCGGACTGCCGGTGCTGGCGTCCGACGACCGGCCGAGCAGCCTGGCGGTCGACGAGCCGGGCACCGGCTGGGAGCCGCTCGCCACGGCCCTCGGCCATGCGCCCGACGGCGTGGTCCGGCCCACCGGACCGGTGCGGGGGCTCGACGGCTACCCGGCTCTGGACGACCACCTGTTCCGGTTGAACGAGCAGTGGGTCGCCGAGGTGACCCAGTCCGGCCTCTGGGTACGCCCGGTGGGGCAGGAGAGCGGTGCGCGGCTGGTCCGGGCGCATCCGTGGGACTTCGGCACCGTCCGGATCTACGTCGGCATCCCCGGCAAGCCGCCCACCACACAGGTGCTGCCGCTGCTCGGTGCCCTGCTGGCCCGGCTGCCCGCGTCGACCCGCGGTCGGGTGCAGTTGGCACCCGCCCAGTTCGCCGACGCGGTCGAGGTCGACCCGGCCTCCGTCGCCGCCGCGGTGGCCGGAACCGGGCCGGCGGTCCGGCGGGCGCTGGTGCTACGCGAACCGGAGATCGACACCGTCGGGCCGAACCCGAACGAACCGGGTACGCCACCGGGGCCGACCGGCGAGCCGGAGCCGTCCACGCCCGGCCCGGCCGACCTGCGGAGGAGCCGGCTCGGCCGGGCCGAACGGCGGGCCGCCAAGACGCCACCCGCCGTGCCGGCTGTGCCTTCCGTGCCGGCTCTGCCCCCGGTGCCGGCTCTGCCTTCCGTGCCGGCTCTGCCCCCGGTGCCGGCCCTGCCCCCGGTGCCGGTGATGCCCGCCGCACCGGCCGCGCCGTCCACGCGGACCGTGCCGCCCGTTGTCGCCGGCTCGGCCGAGCTTCGAGCGGTGCCGATCTCGCCCGCGCCGTCCGCCCGGGCCGTGCCGCCCCGCTCGCCCGCCCAGACCGCGCCCGCCGCGTCGCCGTCGGCCGCGCCGTCCGTGCCATCCGCCCTCGCCGTGTCGTCGGCGCTGGGCGTCGACGGCGTTCCGGCGACCGGGCAGGTGGCATCGCCGGGTTCGCCGGGCAGCCCGGCGAACCCGGCGTCGAGGGCGCCGCGGGAGCGGCCCGGCACCGCCGCCTCGACACCGTCGGACGCACCCGAGGCGCCGACGTTCGTCGTCGGTCCGACGGGCGATGATGCGGCGCGACCGGCCGGGACCGGCGCACTGGAAGAGGTGACGGAGCTGCTGCCGCTCGGACGGCCCGCCGAGCGGTGGGCCCGGTCCCGTCGACGGGCGGTTCCCGCGCTGGCCGCCATCGCCGCGCTGGCGGTCGCGACGGCCACCGGATACGCGTTGAACCCCAGCGCGGCCCGGTCGAACGCCCAGCAGCCGGGCACCGACATCGTCCTGCCGTCCGTGCCCCCGTCGGCACAGTCCTCGTCACCCACCGCCCCAGAGCAGGACCAGGACGAGGATCCCGCCGGTCCGGGCAGCGCGACTCCGCCGTCCGCCACGCCGCCCACCGTCGCTCCGCCCGCCACCGGTCCACCCGTCGCGGCGCCGGCCGGGGGTGCCGCGACCGGCGCCGTCACGCGAACCCCCGGACCGGCCACCAGCCGATCGGGAACCCCTCGACCGTCGGCGAGCACGGCAGCCCCCCGACCGTCGGCGAGTACGGCGACACCACGGCCCACGTCGTCGTCCGCCCCCGCTGGCCGGGTCAACAGCTCCGGCCGCAACCTGGCGCTCACCGGCACCGCCACCGCTTCCAGTGTGGAAGCCGTGGACCGGCTGGGCGCGCACCGTGCCATCGACGGTGACGCGGAGACCCGGTGGGCGAGCGCCTTCGCGCCCGACCCACAGTGGCTGGCCGTGGATCTCGGGGAGCTCTGGCAGGTGAGCCAGGTCAGGCTGCGGTGGGAGCGGGCGTACGCGACGGCGTACCGGATCGAGGTGTCCACCGACGGGCGGACCTGGCGCACCGTCCACCGGACCAGCAGCGGTGTCGGCGGCACCACCGACCTGTCGTTCACCCGTACGCCGGCCCGGCACGTACGGATGGTCGCCACCGGTCGTGACATGCCCGGATACGGGTACTCGATCTACGAGTTCGAGGTGCGCTGAGCCGACCCGCCGGAGCCGGTCCCGGGATTCCGGCCGCGGTCGGCCCGGGACCGCTGGGCCGTCCTGGGCCCTTCGCCTCAGGCGTACCGACCCCGCCACTGGCTAGCGTCGCACTCGCCGGATGGATCATCGGGGCGAGGAGACGACAACTGTGGACATCGACGTGTGCCCGACCCGGCCGGTCGACACCGACACCGACACCGACGATGCGGTTATCCGGATGCGGGCCATCTTCGCCGCGAACTCCCAGCCGCTGTACCACTTCCTGCTCCGGCTGACCCGGGGGCAGCGCGAACTCGCCGAGGACCTGCTCCAGGAGACGATGCTGCGGGCCTGGCGCCGGTTGGGGGAGTTGCCGGTGGAGGCGGACACCGTCCGCCGGTGGCTGTTCATCGTGGCCCGACACCTGACCATCGACGCGGCCCGGGCCCGGGCCGCCCGGCCCACCGAGATCTACGGGGTGGACGTGGCCTGGATGCCGTCCCCGGACGACGCGTTCGAGGAGATCGTGGACCGGTACGCCCTGAGCGACGCGCTCTGCCGGCTCACTCCCGAGCACCGCGCCGTGCTGGTCGAGCTGTACTACGGCGGCGCCTCGGTCGCCGAGGCGGCCACCCGGATCGGCATTCCGGAGGGGACCGTGCGGTCCCGGTCGTTCTACGCCCTGCGGGCCGCCCGGGGGTTCCTCGACAACGTCGACGACCTGGGCGTCATGACCCCTGGTAGGCCGGGCCCGGCTGGCCGGTGCGTCTCGTCCGGGCCCGCAGCTCGAAACTAGCGGCCGCCACCGCCACCGGTGACAGCCAGCCCAGCCCGGCGGCGACCGCGCGCACGGCACGGTGCAGGTCGGCGCCCTCGATTTGGCCGTACACCAGGCAGCCGCGCACCGGTGCCCGCAGCAGCGCGGTGATCGCCCGCCGTTCGGTCGCTCGGGTCAGTGCCAGCACCCCGGCGTGTTGGGCCAGGGCGCGGACCAACCCGCCCTCCGGCGTACCGAGTTGGTCGTCCAGCAGGACCACGGCGGGACGTAGCCGGTGGGTCAGGGCCACCGCCTCGTCGCCGTCACCGGCGATCGCCACGACCCGGATCCGGTCGTCGGCGTCGAGCGCGGCGCGTAGGGCCGCCCGCTCGATGGGGCACGGATGCGCGATCAACGCGGTGACCAGGGCGGTCCCGCCGTCGGCCGGTACACCGGTGTGGGTTCTCGGCTGTCCGCTGGCGTCGCTGATGGCTACCCCCATCCGGGCGGTGTGGCGGGTGGAACAACCCGTCGCCACTACAACGACCGCACGGGGTGTGGCGTTCAGCCGCGTTCACCCCCGGATGGGAAACCTCAGCCGGGCTCCGGCTGACCCGTCCACCGGACCACCGCCTCGGTGCGGTTTCGGGCCTGGAGTTTGGTGAAGATGTTCGCCAGGTGGTTCTTGACCGTCTTCTCGGTCAACAGCAGCCGGCGGGCGATGGCCGCGTTCGAATGCCCGGCACACAACAACGCCATCACCTCCTGCTCGCGTCGGGTCAGGCCGAACCCTTCGCGCGTCGCGCGGGCGGACTCGGCCCGGTGTGCGTCCTCCTGCTCGCGGCTGGCCTGCTCACGCAGCACGGCGATGGTGACCGACGCGCTGCGCGGGGACAGCCAACCCTGCCCGGCGGCCACGGCCCGCACCGCGCGCAGCAGTTCCGTCGGATCGAACTCGCCGTGGACCAGGTAGCCCCGGGCCCCGCCGAGCAGCATCCCGGCGATCAGCTCGTCGGCGTCGTCGCTGGTCAGGACGAGCACCCGCGAGGACTCCGCGAGTTTGCTCACCACGCTGAGTCCGTCGGCGATCGGCATCCGGTGGTCCAGCAGGATCACGTCCGGCCGCAGCCGCTGGGCGGTGGCCACGGCGGTACGTCCGTCGGGCGCCTCGCCGACCACGGTCACGTCCTCGGCGCCGGCGAGGAAGCCGCGCAGGGCCATCCGGACGATCGGGTTGTCGTCGACGATCAGGACCTCGATCACGCCGTCACCCGCCGGAGGCCGAGTGGACGGGGGCAGCCGAGAGCGGTACCCGGGCGGTGACCGTGGTGCCCGAGCCCGGACGCGCGTCGAGCCACAGCGTGCCGCCGACGGCCTGGGCGCGTTCGGTCATCCCGATGATGCCGAAGCTGCCCGCGCTGGACAGCGCCGTCAGCTCACCGGGAAGGGTGAAGCCGGCACCGTCGTCCTGGATGGTCAGCACCGCGTGTCCCTCCTGTTCGTGCAGACCGACCCGGACCAGGGTCGCGTCCGTGTGTCGGACCACGTTCTCCAGCGCCTCGTCGACGATCCGGGCCAGTTCGTAACGGACGGCCGGGGCCGGTTCGACGGCGGTGACGTCCAGTCGTACCGGCACCCCGTTCTGCGTCGACCAGTTCCGGCACACCTGCCGCAGGTAGTCGGGGAAGGGTCGGTCCAGGGCGTCGCGGCGCAGCCCGGAGAGGAGGTCGCGGGCCTCCCGGATGGCGGTGTCGGCACCGGCGGAGACGGTGCTGGCCAACTCCTCGGCGAGGTGGGGATGGCGGCGCAGCATGGCGGGCAGCGCGACGGCGGCGAACGACACCCCGCGCAGCGTCTTGGCGACCGAGTCGTGCAGCTCGCGGGCCAACCGGGCCCGTTCGGAGGCCGCGGCGGAGTGGTGCGCGCCGGCCACTGCGGCGACCGTGGCGTCGAGGTAACGGGCCAGGGCGGCGGTCACCACGGCGGCACCGTACCCGCAGACGATGTTGATCATCGGGAAGGCGAGTACGAACGGGGCGGCGACGGACTCCGCCGTACCGTCGGTACGCAGCAGTCGGGTCGCCACGGCCAGCCCGAGCCCGGCGTCGACGATCCACAGTGGCAGCGCGCGGGTGCCCAGCAGAGCGCCGGTGAGCGCGGCGAAACCGGCGGCGTAGCAGAAGAACGCCACCCCGCCCGCGCTGAGCACCAGTACGCCGACCATGATGGCGGCGTCCACGGCCAGGAAACCCAGCCGCCACCGGATCACGGCCGGCCAGCGGCTCAGCACGGTGACCTGCATCGCGGTGAGGACGGCGATGGTGACCAGGGTGCCGACCGCGCGCCAGGTGTCGTCGACGAGTTGGATGCCGACGCCGACGGCGGCCACCGTGAGGGCCAACCTGCCGAGCAGCAGGGCTCGGCAGAGGGCGACGTAGGCGACGAAGCGGTTCATCCGGCTGCGGTCAGCTGATGGTGAGCTTGTCGATGTCCGGGCTGGGTCCGGTGTCGTTGAAGAAGGTGAAGCTGACCCGCCCGGCGGGGACGGTGGCGGTGTACCGGAGGGTGCGGGGGATGTTCCAGTCGGTCCCGGTCACGATGTGGCTGGTCGGCGCCGCGCCGTTGATGGAGATCTTCAGCTCGCGGTCGCCGTTGACGGTGTAGTCGACGGTCACGGTGCGCCGGCCGGCGGTGGGGTTGTCGAGGTACGCGGTGAGTGTGCCGAGGTATCGCACCCGGGCGCCTCCGTCGCAGGCGGCGCAGGCCGTCATCCGGGCCCCGTCGCCGAGCAGGTTGTCGGGGTCCTCGGCCTGCACGGTGATCGGAGGTGGTGCGGCCGGTGTCGCGGAGCGGCTGGTGCCGGCCGGTGCGGGCGCGGTCGTCGTCGGCGGTGTGTCCGGTGCGGTGGTGCTGGTCGGCGGTTGCGGGTCCGGGGTCGCCATCGTCGGGGTGTACGACGGGCGTGCGGGCGGGGTGACGGTGGCGGCCGGCGTGTCGTCGGGCGTGGCCGCGGCCGGCTCCGGCGCACCGCTGGGCGGGGCGGGGGCGTCGACGGTCTCCGAAGCGCCGGACGGCGGGGTCTCGTCGGTGGCCAGCAGTGGTGGGATCGCGATCGCGGCCAGGGCGATCGCACCGGTCAGCGTGCCGATGCCGACCCATTGCCGGGTGCGGGTCGAGCGGTCCGGCTTCGGCGGGGTGCTGCCGAGGATGCGTGGAATCGGATCGGCGTCCGCGGACCCTGTTTCGTTGGGCACCGTTCGATTCCCCCACGGAATTGAGCCATGAACCCTGAGCGTGACGGGCCCACCGTACACACGCGTATCCGTACAGACAACGCTGGCCGATCTGATCCGGGACGGATCCGGCGGGCGTACACCCGCCCGATTGTCGGTGAACCCGTCGTCGTCGCCCGGGGGGTTGACGCGTCGCTGCCGGCCTCGGCGGAGAAAGGACCTGGATGCGGCCCAGGTACGGGGCGTCGTGGTGGCCGGTTGCCGTGCCCGGGTGCGGGCACCGTGCGGTGCGAAGCGGGCACCGCATCCGGCGTCGGCGGTGCCGGGGGCAGGAATGAGCTCGGTCACCTTCCGCGTCGGTGCCGCGTCGCGGGGTGATCCGCCGGTCTGGACCGGTTCCGACGCCCAGTGATCAGGGACACGCGACCAAGTTCGTCTGCTGAGCGTTAATCGGGCGGCATTGCGTCAGTGCCGCAGGCTAGTCTGCGCTTCGGGTTCGTCCCCGCAGGTCACGCCCGCCTTCGCAGGCCGGTGCCGCGATCACCGCCCAACTGGGCACAGTCATTCAGGAGACCTCGTGACACAGCAATCTGTCGCGGCGCCACAGCCTGTTCCGACCTCGGACAAGCTCGACGCCGCGGTTCTCAAGGTGGCCGGCGTCGTCGTGCTCGGCGCGATCATGTCGATCCTCGACGTCACGGTCGTCAGCGTGGCGCTGCCGACGTTCCAGAACGAGTTCGACGCCTCGTACGCGCGCGTCGCGTGGACGATGACCGGCTACACCCTCGCCCTGGCGACGGTCATCCCGCTGGCCGGCTGGGCGGCCGACCGGTTCGGCACCAAACGGCTCTACATGGTCGCGCTGGCCCTGTTCACGATCGGCTCCGGGCTCTGTGCGACCGCCGACACCATCGGCCAGTTGATCACCTACCGGGTGCTGCAGGGACTCGGCGGCGGCATGCTCATGCCGCTCGGCATGACGATCATGACCCGGGCCGCCGGGCCGCACCGGATCGGCCGGCTGATGGCCGTGCTCGGCATCCCGATGCTGCTCGGGCCGATCGGTGGCCCGATCCTCGGCGGCTGGCTGATCGACGTCGCCAGCTGGCACTGGATCTTCCTGATCAACCTGCCGATCGGCCTGGTCGCCCTCGCCTACGCGCAGTTGGCGCTGCCGAAGGACAACCCGGAGCCGTCGGAGTCGTTCGACTTCCTCGGCATGCTGATGCTCTCGCCGGGTCTGGCGCTGTTCCTCTACGGCGTCTCGTCGCTGCCCGAGGTCGGCACCTTCGCCGACGCCGGGGTGTGGGCACCGATGCTGGTCGGCGCGGCGCTGGTGGTGGCGTTCGTCGTCTACTCCTTCAAGCCCCGGCACCCGCTGCTGGACCTGCGGCTGTTCCGGAACCGCCGGCTGACCGTCGCGGCGGTGACGATGTTCGTCTTCATCATCGCCTTCATGGGCGCCGGCCTGCTGTTCCCCAGCTACTTCCTGCAGGTGCGGGGCGAGTCGACGCTGGCCGCCGGCCTGCTGATCGCGCCGCAGGGCATCGGCGCGATGCTGACCATGCCGATCGCCGGCATGCTGGCCGACAAGGTGCCGGTCGGCCGGACCGTGCCGTTCGCGCTGCTGTTGATCATCGCCGGGTTCGCCACCTTCACCCAGGTCGACGCGAACACCCCGTACCTTGTGTTGTGCGGCGCGCTGTTCGTGATGGGTCTGGGGATGGGCGGCACCATGATGCCGATCATGACTTCGGCGCTGCGTACGCTGACCGGCCACGAGGTGGCGCGTGGCTCCACCCTGGTGAACATCCTCCAGCAGATCGGCGGCTCGGTCGGCGCCGCGGTGATGTCGGTGATGCTCACCAGCGAGTTGAACTCCTCGTCGCCGATCCCCGGCGTGACCGATCCGAACGGCAATCCGATCAGCGAGGCGGGGCTGGCCATCGCGGTGCAGCAGCGGCCGGAGCTGGCCCAGCAGTTCCCGGTCGAGCCGTCGCTCATCGAGCGTGGGCTCGACTTCGCCGCCAACGCGTTCGCCCAGACCTTCTGGGTGGCGTTCGGGCTGGTGCTGCTGACGCTCATCCCGGCCGCGTTCCTGCCCCGCCGCCGGGAACGCTCGCACCTGCTGGACGACCAGCCGGGCGAACAACCGAAGGCGCCGGTCGTCATCCACTGAGATCGCGTCCGACGGGGCCACCGGAGCACTCCGGTGGCCCCGTCGCCGTATCCGCGGTCCGGGCCGAAGCTCAAGATTCGCTCAACGGTCCGGTCGGGACCGATCGACTTCGACCGGTGCCGATAGCTTCTCCCCATACATGCCACAAGCAGAAGGAGGGAAGAATGCGGCGCACCCGACAACGCATCGCTCTTCTCGTACTGCCCGTCCTGGTGGGAAGCGTCCTGCTGGCGACCGCGCCCGCCGGGGCGGAGCCCGCCGGGTCGAGCGCCGAAGCCGTCCGGTCACACCTGGAGAACCCGGACCAGGTGAGTCTGGTCCGGATCCACCTGAGCGGCGCCGACCTGCTGGACCGGGTCGTGGCCGCCGGATTCGACCTCGAACACGGCCTCAAGCGGGTGCCGACCGGCATCGAGGGCGAGGCCGTGGTCACCGCCGAGCAGCGCGCGGAACTAGCGGCGATGGGTGTGGAGATCCTCGCCGACCACGAGAGCTTCACCTGGAGCGACGAGGCCGACGGCGGCCTGCAGTCGGTCGGCGCCGCGGCCGCCCGGGCCGCCCAGACGTTCAGCCACGAGGCGACGGTACGGGTCGCCCGGGCCGACTGGTTCACCACCAAGGGCCAGGGCTTCCTCTACGTCGAGGCGCGCACCACCCAGGGCCAGCAGACCAGCCCGGTGGTCACCATGCAGTTGGAGAACGACTCTGGACCGGGCAGCGACTTCGCCTTCGCCCGGACGATGAGCCGGTTCGTCGACTCCGGCCAGTACATGTTCCACCGGAACCTGTTCAAGCTCGACACCCGTCCGAGCCAGATCCGGGTCACCAGTTCCACCGGCGGCGTGGCCACCGGCCACGTCTCCAACTGGCTGGAGGACGGTGTCCCGCCGCTGACCGCGAACCCGGGCTACAAGTCGGACTTCGTCGACGGCTACCAGCACCCGCAGCAGCTCCACGACCGGATCGAGGAGATCGCCCGCGAGTACCCGAAGATCGCCGAGATCGTCTACCTGCCGTACCAGACCAACGGGTACCAGCGGAAGGCGCAGGCGACGATCGGCGGTACCGGTCAGGCCGCCGTGGTGGTCAGCTCCGCGGCCTGGGGCCACGAGGGCGGCAACGAGATCACCGTCGAGTTCGTCGACCGGCCCGGCGCCGACCTGCCGCTGGCGGTCGAGGTCGACGGCAAGGCGGTGCGGGTCCTGCTCGCCAAGAACGCCGCCGGGGGGCTGGCGAGCACCGCGGCGCAGGTCGCCCAGACGCTCAAGACGCAGTCCGGCGGGCTGATCGACCGGGCGCACCCGTACCGCACCAACGCCGGTACCGGCATCGTGCAGCCCTCCGCGCCGGTGGCGCTGACCGACTTCCTGGACCAGAAGCGCGCCGGTGCCCCCGACGGTGAGGTGCCGCGTGGCCCGAACACCATTCGCGCCCTGCGGATCGGCAAGCACCGCGACGGCCGCAACCCGGGCGTGCTGATCCAGGCCCAGGACCACGCCCGCGAGTGGGTGCCGGCGACGACCACGCTGGAGACCGCCGAACGTCTGGTGCACAACTACCAGACCGACCGGGAGACCAAGAAGATCGTCGACAACACCGACATCTTCCTCATCCCGACCAACAACCCGGACGGGGCGAACTACAGCTTCTACAACAACGCCTCGCAGCGGCGCAACCTGACCAACCACTGCCCGGACGACAACGCCGACCCGGCCCGACGCAACTCCTGGGGCGTCGACCTGAACCGCAACTACCGGGTGGGCTCGGCCCAGGACGGCTACGCGGGCGGCTCGTTCAGCTGCGTCAGCGACACCTATCAGGGCCCGGAGAAGCTGTCGGAGCCGGAGGCGAAGAACATCGTCTGGCTCGCCGAGACCTACTCGAACATCAAGTTCTTCATGTCGGTGCACTCGAACGGCGGTCAGCTGTTCTGGCAGCCGGGTGCCTACATCGCCAACGGCCGGGTCACCACGCCCCGCCCGCCGTTGCGCGACGAGCTGTTCTACTGGCAGTCGGCCTCCCGGATCCTGTCCCAGGTGAAGGCGCACCGGGAGACCGTCGTGACGCCGGAGAACGTCGGTGGCTCGTCCGACGTGCTCTACTCGTCGGCCGGCAACGTCCGGGAAGACCTGTACCACACGTACGGGATCTACGCGTTCGGCTGGGAGGTCGGCGGATCGGTCTACAACCCGGCCACCGGCAACTGGCAGGGCGGCTCGTTCCAGCCGCCGTGGGTCGGCAACCCGGAGCTGGTGAGCGGGCACGCCGAGACCATGGAGTACGCCAACGGGATCATGGAGATGTTCCGGATCGCCGCGGAGTGGGGCAAGGACCACAAGAAGCCCACCTCCAAGCTGGTGCCGGGCGGTGGAACCTACTCCGGTCCGGTCGACGTACGGTTCGAGGCCGACGAGCCGGTGAGCATCTACTACACCACCGACGGCAGCCGGCCGACGCTGGACTCGCCGCGTTACAAGGCCACCGAGTTCCGTGAGCCGGGCGAGGTCTTCCACGTGACCGAGACGACGACGTTCCACTGGTTCTCGGTCGACACCGCGGGCAACATCGAGCAGAACTACGACCCGTCGAAGAGCGAGGCGCGCAACAACTTCCGTAAGGCGACAATCACGATCAGCAACTAGGTCGTGTCTCGAAGTCGGGTGCGGCGGGTCGGTGATCGATAGACAGCGTTGGATGATCGGCGCTGGCGCTGGCGTTGGCGCTGTGGCTGGCAGTCCGGGAGTGGGTTACCTCCAGAGCGCTGATTTCATGGTGAAATAAAAATTTCAGGGTGAAATCACGCCTACCCGCGGGTCTGCCTCCGGCCAGCCGAACTGCATCGTCGACCAGGCCGCCGCGGGCAGGCGTTGGTCGCATCGGGTCTGCGGGGTGCGGTGCGCCGTCGGTGCGGTTCTGCATACCGGCGGCGCGCCGTCGGTGCGGTTCTGCGTACCGGCGGCGCGCCGTCCGTCGGATGGTCGAAACTTCTCGTGGCCGAGTTGTCGAATCGGGCCGGCCCCGTTCGACGTGGTGGTGGAAGCACCCGATGTTGATGAAGGAGATCCACCGATGCGTTCGCTGATCGTCACCGAGTTCATGTCCCTCGACGGCGTCGTCGACTCCCCGGGGGGCGGCAGCCACCCGCACGCCGGCTGGACGTTCAAGGACGTGGAGATGGACGAGGCCGCGTACGAGATCAAGGGGCGGGAGCAGCAGGAAGCCGGGGCGCTGCTGATCGGCCGGGTCAGTTACGACGAGTTCGCGCCGGTCTGGCCGACGATGGCGGAGTTCGCCGAGTACAACGCGATGCCGAAGTACGTGGTATCCACCACGCTGACCGACCCGCAGTGGCACAACACCACCGTGCTGCGTTCGCTCGACGAGGTCGCCGAACTCAAGCGCGGCGAGGGTGGCCCGATCCTGGTGCACGGCAGCGCCACCCTCGCGCAGCGGCTCGCCGCCGCCGGTCTGGTCGACCGGTACCACCTGTTGATCTTCCCGCTCGTGTTGGGCGGTGGTCGGCGGCTGTTCGCCGCCGACGGCGCCGACAAGCAGAAGCTGGTGCTGGTCGAGCACGCCACCTACGGCAACGGGGTCCAGCTCGCGGTCTACGACGTCGCGCACTGAGTTCGGGCCGGGTGGGTCGTCCTGGCGGACGGTCCACCCGCGCCCATCTCAACGGCGGGAATCAGTCGCGCAGCCTCTGTCCGAGCACTCATATCGTTGGTACTGTCGCGCGATGTCCACGGATTTCGAAGCTGACGGGATTGATCGCTCACGTCTGCGCCGGCTGTTGGCGCGGGAGCGGGCCGCTTTCGTCGACCGCAACCCGCGCTCGGCCGCCGCGTACGCCGGCGCCGCCCACCTGTTCGGCAGGGTGCCGATGACCTGGATGAACAAGAACGCCGCGGGCTTCCCGGTGTACGTGGACCGGGCCCGCGGCGCCCGGCTCACCGACATCGACGGCAACGAGTATGTGGACTTCTGTCTCGGCGACACCGGGGCGATGGCGGGGCACTCTCCGGCGCCGGTGACCGCCGCGGTCACCCGGCGGCTGGCCGACCTCGGCGGCGCGACCACGATGCTGCCCACCGAGGAGGCGGCGCCGGTCGGCGCTGAACTGGCCCGCCGTTTCGGCCTGCCGGCCTGGAGTTTCACGCTCACCGCGACCGACGCCAACCGGTGGGCGATCCGGCTGCTGCGGGCGGTCACGGGCCGGCCCCGCATCCTGGTCAACAGCTACTGCTACCACGGCTCGGTGGACGAGTCGCTGATCGTGGTCGGCCCGGACGGACGCCCGCGCAGCCGTCCGGGCAACGTCGGCGCGCCCTGCGACGTGACCACCACCAGCCGGGTCGCCGAGTTCAACGATCTCGACGGCCTGGCCCGTGAACTGGCCCACGGCGATGTGGCCGCGGTGCTGATGGAGCCGGCGCTGACCAACATCGGCATCGTGCTACCCGAACCGGGCTACCTCGACGGGGTCCGCGCCCTCACCCGACAGCACGGCACGTACCTGATCAACGACGAGACGCACACCTTCTCCGCGGGGCCGGGCGGTGCCACCGCCGCGTGGGGCCTGACGCCGGACGTGGTCACCATCGGCAAGGCCATCGGGGGTGGCATCCCGGTCGGCGCGTACGGCCTCTGCGCCGAACTCGCCGCCGCGCTGAACGGCCGTGCCGACCTCGACCTGGTCGACATGGGTGGGGTGGGCGGCACGTTGGCCGGCAACCCGGTGTCGATCGCGGCGACCCGGGCCACCCTGCAGGAGGTGCTGACCGACGACGCGTTCGCCGGCATGATCGACGTGGCGACCGGGTTCGCCGACGGCATCGGCGCGATCATCGATCGGTACGGGCTGCCCTGGTCGGTGAGCCAGTTGGGCGCGCGGGTGGAGTACCGGTTCGCCGCCCCGGCTCCCCGTACCGGCACCGAGTCGGCCGCCCGCGCCGACGCCGTGCTGGAGGACTACCTGCACGTCTACCTCGCCAACCGGGGCATCCTGATGACTCCGTTCCACAACATGGCGTTGATGTGCCCGCAGACCACCGGCGAGGACGTCGCCCGGCACCATGAGGTCTTCGCCGACGCGCTGGGTGAACTGGTGGACTGACCTAA